>NZ_FXZB01000011.1 GCF_900169065.1 Brevibacterium aurantiacum
CCACACCTGGGTTGATTCCTAGGAAGAGACACTGAACATGCTTCCAGAGCATGTTTAATCCTGTCTTGCCTTACTGTTTACTGGGGAAGGGGCCTATCCTGTACACACATTTATGCCGCTAACCCGCGAATCTCGGGCAGCGCATGGGTAGGTTATGCTTACCTTATGAACTCTTCTTCCCGCCGCGCCCGAGCAATGGCCGCAACGGCGTTGTCCGTCCTCCTCCTCACTACCGCCTGCTCTCCAGGCACCGACAACGACAAGAATGAGGGCACAGGCAAAAAGGATGTCGCCACAGGTGGCAAGGCCTTTGCCACCGCGGATGAGGAGACTGCGAAGCTGGGCAGCGATGCCGACCCCGGAGCCTTCCCGCGTTCGATCGAACATGCCAACGGCACAACCGATATTGCTGAGAAGCCCCAGCGGGTCGTCGTCTTGGATACCGGAGAACTCGACGATGTCCTCTCCCTGGGCATCACACCTGTCGGTATGGTCACGACCGAGGGAGCAAACCCCGTCCCGTCCTATCTGGCCGACCGTGTCAAAGGCGTCGACACGGTGGGAACGATCAACGAACTCGATCTGGAGGCGATTGCCGCGCTCGAACCGGACCTGATCCTCGGCAGTCAGCTGCGCGCCGATCAGCTCTATGACGAACTCGATTCCATCGCACCCACGGTGTTCTCGATTCGCCCGGGCTTCCCTTGGAAAGAGAACTTCATGCTCGTCGGGGAGGCTCTGGGAATGGAGACGGAAGCGACCGACGTGCTCAACGGCTACGCCACGGCCACCGACGAACTCGATGATGGAGTCGAAGGCAACCCGACGATCTCACTGGTGCGTTTCATGCCGCAGCGCCTGCGACTCTACGGCAATAAATCGCTCATCGGAGTCATCCTCGACGACGCAGGACTTGCTCGCCCGAAAGCACAGGACGTCGAAGAGCTCGCAGTCGAGATCTCCCCAGAGAACCTCGATCAGGCCGGTGGCGACTATGTCTTCTACACCAGCTACGGCGACCCTGATGCCACCGGTGAGACTGCGGCGCTTTCCGGCAGCCAGTGGAAGAGTCTCTCGGCCGTAGAGGACGATAGGGCCTTCCGCGTCGACGACGATGTGTGGTTCCTCGGGTTGGGCCCCATCGGAGCCGGCCAGATCGTCGATGACCTCGAAGGCCACTTCGCGAACTGAACACTTCACGGCAGATCGGCCGCTCCCCCGCGCTCAGGCCCGAATACCGCCGTTGAACAGATGACTCAGGCCTCTGGGATCCGATCGGATCCCAGAGGCCTGAGTCTCATTCAGTGTCGACCTTGCCCGGCGTCAGTTGCCTCCGCTTTCATCAGCCGGAGCACTGGCTGGAGCAGACGCCCCATCCTTCGAACCATCCTCGGCGAGTGAAGGATCGGCTGCCACCGCATCTTCAATCGCATTCTTCAGACGGTCCTGGGCCTTACCGTACTCCTCGAAGTCACCCTCCTTGAGGGCTGCATCGGAATCCTCCATTGCCTTCTTGGCTTCCTGCAGCGCCTCATTGAGGTTCTGGTCATCCTTCGGCGCCGCGGCGGAGTCGCCTCCGCTGCTTGACCCACCGGACTCACCTGCAGCACCGCTGTCCTCGGTGCCTGCGTCACCGGCCTTGGCGCCGGAATCGCCGCCGAAGACCTGGTCGAGAGCCTCGTCAAGGGTCGGAGCGAATCCGATGTCCTCACCGAAGGCCACCAGCACGTGCTGAAGCAGCGGGTAGGACGTATCGCCGGCGGACCGGACGTAGACGGGCTGGACGTAGAGCAGACCGCCGCCGACAGGCAGAGTCAGCAGGTTGCCGTTCTGAACCTCAGACTCACCCTGACGCAGCAGGTTGAGGCTGCGCTGCACATCGGGAGCAGTGTTGAAGTTGTTCTGCGCCTGCCCGGGGCCGGGCACCGTCGTGTTACGCGGAAGCTGCAGAAGCCTCAGCTTTCCGTAGCCGTCTGCCACCTCGCCCTTGGAACTGCCGGCGTCAGCATCAGCTGAGAGGAACCCGGTCAGGTTGTTCCGGGCCTGTCCTTCAGAAGACCGTGCCGGAATATAGGAACTTGTCAGGGAGAAGGACGGATTCTTCTGCCCCGGCATCTGCAGGGTCATGTAGAAGGGAGGCTGAGTAAGGCCGCTGTTGGCCTGTTTCGTCGGATCCGTCGGCAGGGTCCAGAAGTCCTGGCCGGTGTAGAACTCACTGGCTGTGGTCACGTGGTACTTCGTGAGCAGATCACGCTGCACCTTGAACAGGTCTTCGGGATACCGTACGTGGCTCATCAGGTCGCCCGACATCTCGGAGGACGGTTTGATGAGGTCTGGGAAGATCTTCATCCACGTTTTGAGGACGGGGTCTTCCTTGTCCCACTGGAACATGTCGACCGAGCCGTCATAGGCGTCGACCGTGATCTTGACCGAGTTCCGGATGTAGTTGACCTCTTCATCCGGAAGTGTGGCCACGGCGTTCGGCGCGGTCGCCGTCACCGAATCCTCGGTAGCCTCCCGCAGAGGCTGAGGGGTCGAATACGGGTAGTCCTTCGCCGTCGTGTAACCGTCGAGGATCCACTTGATCTTGCCGTCGACGACAGCGGGATAGGGGTCGCCGTCGATCTTGAGGAACGGTGCCAGCTTCTGCACGCGCTCACGTGGGTGGCGCTCGTAGAGGATCTGAGAATTCTCGTTGACAGCGTCAGAGAGCAGGATCTGCTCATCCTGATACTTGAGTGCATAGGCCAGTCGGTTGAAGAGGCCTCCCACAGATGGACCGCCGTCGCCGGTGAACGTGTTGTTCACCTGGCCCGAACCGCTGTCCTCATCGGAGGGGTAGTCGAGCTCTCGAGGAGTCGCGTCCTTCGCACCGCCGACGATCGAGTAGTCCGGTGAACTCTCGCCGAAGTACACACGCGGCTCGTATTCGGGGAACTCTCCCTTAGGCGGGATGTCGGATTCCATGAACAGCGGCTCACCATCAGGACTGCGCTGGTTGCCGTTGGCGGCAACGACACCGAACCCGTGAGTGTAGACGATCGCGCGGTTGTACCAGCTTTGGTTGTTCACCGAGTCCGGAGCCAGTTCGCGCACCGCGATCACGGTATCGCGCATATCGCCGTCGATGTTATAGCGATCGACGTCGAGCTGCTCAGGGAAGGAGTAGTAGGGCCTGACCTGCTGCGCCTGGCGGAATGTATCCGAAACCAGGTTCGGATCCAACAGACGAATCGACGCAGCAGTCTCGGCGTCCGCACGCAATGCGCCCTTCTCACCGGTCGTGCTCGGTTCATAGGGGGTCACGTCGATGTCTTCGAAGTCGAAGCCGTCACGAGTCGCATCGATGTTGTGCTGAATGTATTCCGACTCCAGGCTCTGCTGGGACGGGCTGACCTGGAACTGCTGAACCAGCGCGGGGTAGGCGATGATCGAGATGCCGCCGAGGACGATGAGCGTGGCAGTCGCAATGAGCGAGATACGCCAGTTGCCCTTCCACGCCGTGTAGACGAACAGGAACGCTACGAGCACCGCTGCGATTGCGACGATGGCCATGGCTGGCAGTGCCGCCCTGTCGTCGGTGTAGGTCACACCCGGAACGATGCCGGTGGTGCCCGTCAGCCGCTCATAGCGGGCAAGCCACAGTCGACCTGCCTGCACCAGGATCAGAGCCGCAACTGTGATTCCCAACTGCCACTGGGCTGTCTTCGTGAGGATGACGCCCTTCTGCTCGCCTGGCCGAATGCCGCCGAAGAGATAGTGCCCGACGAGAGCAGCGATGAGAGAGAGCAGGATCGCCATCCCCACCTGGTCGCCGATGAGCCGCAGGCCCGGCAGGACGAAGACGAAGAAGGATTTGTCCATCCCGAACTGGGCATCCTTCGAGCCGAAGGACGTGGAATTCATCCACTGCAGGACAGTGTTCCAATGCGCCGAGGCGGTGATTCCGCTGAGCACACCGACCACCGCTGGGATCGCGAATGTCGCAACCTTGCGCAGGGGTTCGATCGCTTCACGGTACCGGTCGAGGTTCTCCTGTCGCGGAGTCGTCGGAGCGTATACCGGGCGGCTGCGGAAGGCCAGATGCAGGCTCAGCCACACGGGAACGGCCATGACGATGAACCCAGCCAAGAAGGTCAGGCCACGAGTGAACCACATAGTGCGGAACACCTGCGAGGCGTCGATCTGCTTGAACCACAGGACTTCGGTGTACACCTGTGTGAACGCGATGAAGGCGACGAGCAGAATCGCCACCGACACGAGAGTGAGCAACAGGGGCGAACGTCTGGGCCGGTTCGTCGGCATTCGTGCGGAGGTGGGTGAGGACGGAGAGCTCACTACTGCCCTTTCTCGTTGTTGTCGGCGCCGCCGGCTGAACACTTCTTGAGGTTCGAGGTGTCTCCGGCTGCGTACTGCTCCACGGCGTTCTGCGCGTCATCGAGCGTGTCGATGCGTGCCACCGTGATTTTGGACTGATCGGCAGCTTCGATGACCTCTGCACAGTTGTCTGCGGGCGAGAGGAAGAGCTTGGCTCCCTTCGCCGTCGAGGCTGCTACCTTCTGTCGGGCACCACCGATGGGCCCCACATTTCCTGCAGGATCGATCTCCCCGGTTCCTGCCACGTGCTTTCCACCGGTCATGGCACCGGGGGTGAGTTCGTCGACGATCGCCAATGCGAACATGGTGCCGGCGGAGGGACCGCCTATGCCTTCGACGTTGAATGCCACGTCGACGGGGAATTCGAAGTCCTGCTTCATGCTGATGCCGATGGCTTTGCGCCCATCGATCGTTGCCGGCTTCAACGCGACATCGACTTCCTTGTCGCCGCGTTCGACGACGAGGTCCACGGAATCGGAGGACTGGACCGTCTCGCTCATGATCTGCGCTGCTGCCGGATCGGAGTCCAGCTTCTTCCCATTGACGGAGATGATGCGATCATCTTTGCGCAGCTCCGCCTCGGCGGGCGAATCGGGAACCACGTCGCCGACGAGGAGATGAACCTTGTACGGCTTGTCGAGCTGTTCCATCGCTGCGGCCACGGCCACATCCTGGCTGGAAGACATCTCCACTGCGTTCGAAGCGGTCACGTCCTCACGCGTCGTGTCCAGAGGATAGTAGGCCTCGGTGGGGATGACGGTCTCCTTGCCGTGGAGCAGAGCGCCCAGTGCCTGAGAAGCGTAGGTGTCACGCCCCGGACCGCCGCTCACGGCCACGGTGAGCATGTCGATACGGCCATCGGTCGGGTAGGTTTTGGCGCCGGAGACATCGATCATGGGCTTACCCTGATAGTCACCGAGAGTGTTGAACACGGGTCCGGGCAGCTGCAACATGTATGGAACTGGCAGTAGAACTGCAAGAGCGATGAGGATATATGTCATGACCCCTGAAGTCGTGGTCAGACGTGGAGCGCGTCGTCGAGTTTCGCCACGCATCGGTGCTGCGGGCACCGGCACGGCCCGAGGGGCATTATCTGTCATGTGTTCCTTTCGCTGCACCGCCCCACCAGTCTAGTTGAAACCTGACCGTGAGTTTCACAGACTCCTTTCGCCTGGTGCGAACATCCTCCGAAACCTCCCGGAATTGGGAAGCTTCCCACATCCGGAACCGTTAACGTAGAAGACAAACCGATTCTTGGGGGCATTGAGAAAATGAGCGACGACAACAACAACGAGCAGAATCCGTTCGAACAGATCTTCGGAATGCTCTTCGGAGCGAATGGTCCCGGCTCCGGTCAGGGCGAGGACAAGTACGGCAATGCAGGTCCGCAGGGCTTTCAGATCGACCCGGCGATGATGTCAACCATCATGAACCAGATGCAGGGTCTCTTCGGGCAGGGTGCCGATCCCCAGGCCCAGGCAACATCGATCGCTCAGAAGTCGGTTCCGAGTCCTGATCCCGCTGTGGGAGACGAAGCGGTGAAAGCCACGACTGATGCCTTCCGTCTGGCTGAGCTGTGGCTGGCCGAAGCGACCGAGTTCTCCGTGTCCAATCGCACGGCCCGCACTGTCACCCGCGCGGAGTGGGTCAGCGAGACGATGCCCGGATGGCAGAAGTTCGTGCTCCCGATCAAGGCGAACATGTCCTCTGCCCTGACAGAGACCCTCGAGACTCAGGTTCCAGCGGAGATGAAGGGCATCCTCGCCGGTGCCTCGTCGATGTTCGGTTCGATGAGTGACTCGATGTTCGCGATGCAGATCGGACAGGCCGTGGGCGCATTGTCGGAGAGCGTTCTCACCGGCACCGAGGTGGGTCTGCCACTTCTGCCTCATGACACAGCGGTCCTCGTGGAGACCAATGTGGAGAAGTTCGCCTCGGAGATCGATGTCGATGCGTCTGAGGTTCGCATCTTCCTCGCAGCCCAAGAGCTTGCGCATCTTGCGCTGTTCGAGCGCGCCCCATGGTTGAGCGCCCAGGTCGAGACTGCACTGACTCGCTATGCACAGGGCCTGAAGGTCGATACTTCTCAGATCGAGGACATGGCGACTCAGATCGACCCGTCCAACATCTCCGACCTCAGTGACAACATCCGTCAGGGGCTGTTCAACCCTCCGACCACTGAAGATCAGAAGAAGGCACTGACGAATCTGGAGAACCTCCTTGCCGTCATCGCAGGATGGGTCGACGTGGTCGTCTATTCCGCATGTGCGCATCTCCCAGGACGCGATCAGATCCGGGAGGCGCTGCGCCGCCGCCGGGCTACTGCAGGTCCGGCCGAGAAGACGTTCTCGACCCTGGTGGGCCTGGAGTTCAACCCCCGGCGTCTGCGCGATGCTGCCGCACTCTTCGGGTATCTCGAAACTCAGGGCGGCACCGAGGCCAGAGACAAGGTGTTCTCACACCCCGACCTTCTGCCGACGACACAGGATCTCGATGATCCCTTGGGCTACTCGGAGCGTCGTCACGCCGAATGGACCAGCGAATCGACACTCGACGAGGCGCTGAGCCGCATTCTCGACGAGGGAATCGAAGGAACTGAGACCTCCGAATCCAACTCCGACTCGGGCTCCGATTCCAAGTCGGAATCCGGCTCGGAATCCGATGGCGATGAGGGCACAGATGACAGTGATGGTACCGGCGGCCGCGGCGAGAGCTGAATGATTCGTCTCGATACCGCCCGCGCCGAGGTTGGAGCTGCGCCGACTGCAACCGGCTTCACGCGCGACTTCGACCACTTGTTCTCCACTGTCGGCGATGCCGCGCTGCGGCGCGATGCAGGTGGTGAGCATGTCACGGCCAGTTGTCTGGTCATCGATCCCGACACCGAGTCCGTGCTCCTCAACCACCACCGCAAGGCTGATCTTTGGTGCCAATTCGGCGGGCATCTCGAGCCCGAGGATGACAGCCTGTGCTCCGCCGCGCACAGAGAAGCCACGGAGGAAAGCGGACTGAGCAACCTGTCTTGGTTCTCCCCCACCCCGATCGACCTTCATGTCCATGACCTGTCGGCTTCGTTCGGTGCGTGCGAACGCCACTTCGATGTGGTCTTCGCAGCATTCGCCTCCGTGAACCAGGCCCCTACGGTCTCGGCGGAGTCCTTGGCGGTGAAATGGTTCCCGCTGACTTCTCTGCCGGCATCGCTAATGCCTGATCTCGTGGTCCGTCTGCCGAAGCTCTACCGGGCAGCTGTGGAGTCGCGGCAGGTCAGCGACATCAACCGCGGCTGAACTGCTCCCCCGCGCTGAAGCCTTCAAGATAGTGCTTCGCGTCTGCCTGTCTCGGATGTCTGTCGGCCAGTTCATGAAAGGCCTTGGAATGCGGTCCGATCTGCAGGTGAGCGAGCTCATGGACGATGACCGTCTCCAAGACCCAACGAGGCACCGCCTGCAGGCGGTGGGAGACCCGAATATCACCTGACGAGGTCGTTGTGGATGCCCAGCGGCTGATGTTCTGATTCGTCACCCATCTGATCGACTGGGGACGCAGGCGGCCATCGAAGTAGCGTCGGCTCATCTCCTCTGCCAATCCGACGAGGTCCTCCGCCGATGAATGGTCCCTGGCCGCCAGCCGATTGAACAGATTGGTCAACGACCTGATGTTGTGCTCCACGCTGTATCTCACCGGCGTGCTGAGCACATACGTCCCCAATTCCTTTGAGACCGAGATGGTCTTCTTCCGACGTGCCGAACGGCGCACTTCGATCTCCCCACGGGCGATCGCCCGCAGTACGTCCTCTTCGGTCCATCGCTGTTGAGTCACCACACACCCATCATAGGAAATTCGACGCCGGCAGATTCACCGGCCTCTTCTTGTGAGTTTGCTGAGTATCGATATTTCACCTTAATCAACAGGCTGTCCACAGGACGGATTGTGCGTTGCTAGCAGGGGAAGCGGAAGTGACCTACGCTTTCACTCTCCTCTGTGGCCATCGTGCAATCATTCAAGGCACCTTTTCTCCACAACTCATGTCGACATATCCACAGGTTATCCACACGCTGTTGACTTGCCTGTGGAAGAACCGACATTGACGGGGAGGCAAATGAAGAATAGGTTCTATGATTGACCCCGGAAAACCCGGAGATGCGTGCGGAAGGGGAAGCTGCACGAGTCTCCGCGAGCGCCTGGGGCTCAAAGCGGTTGAGGGCACGTCGGAATGCATATTCCGGTCTGCCCTCAACTGTTTTCCACAGGCTTTTCCACAGAATCACCTCGACTCTGGCGCACGCCTTCGACCTTCACTACTGTGGAAGTCTGAGGCAGCCGATGCGAGGTGGAGACATGTTCCGGATTTTTCCCAGTGTGCCGATCACATGGCGGTCGTCGGCGTGTGTCCAGTTCGGTGTCGATGACCCTGTCCTCATCGATGGCCTTCTGCCGGCAGATGTCGCTCTCATCGAGGAATTGCGAATGGGAGTCGGTTCGGCGCAGTACTACTCTCGTGCACAGGATCTCGGTGCTGATCTGGGTCGCGCGAGCTCCCTGATAACGTTGCTCGACGAGGCGGGCGTCATGGTTCCCGATGATTCCGATGCCGCAATGGTGACGAAGAGCTCATCTCTGCTGGCTACCGCGCAGATATTCGCCCTCTCACCCGATCGTGTGTCGAGGCTCCTCAGTGGTTCACCAGTCGTGGTCATGGGTCCGCTGAGAGCCATCACCGAACAGTATCTGTCGGCCTCCGGCTTCGCCATAGCGCCACACCATCACGTCGACGACCTTGATCTCCTGACCTCACCGCTGGTGATCACGACCTCCTACCTCGTCCCGGATCTCCACACGGCCGCCTGGCTCACGGATCGCGAGGTCCCCCACTGCCAGGTTGTGATCGGAGAATATTCTCTCGAGGTCACCGGTCTCATCCGTCCCGGCGCAACGCCTTGCGTCATGTGTGACTGCCTGCGACAGAAGGATGCCGATGACTCCTGGCTGAACCAGTACTCCCACATCCGGGCTCTCCCGGATCGAGACAACCTCAGCGACCCTCTGTCACGGGCGCTCGGCGGACTCAACGCCGTGCAGATCCTCCGGCGTTCTCTGCTGTGCCCAGACGCTGACCCGGTGTGCAGGAGGGTCTCACTGGCCACAGGGATCGGAACCGAGGAACCGCTGTCGTTCCACCCGCGGTGCCAATGCCGCGTCCCCGTTCCACACTTCGATCTAGTCGACGAGCAGGCTCAGTAACCCTGAACCATAGAGTTCGAGCTTGGTGGCACCTACGCCGGGAATCCGCGCCAATGACGCCATGTCCTGAGGCTTGATTTCTGCGATCGCCGAAATGGAGGTGTCGGTGAGAACAAGATAGGGGGGAAGCCCCTGTTCCAAACCGACACGGGCCCGCCACCGTCGCAGACGGTCAAGGAGTTCGAGGTCGAGGTCGGCAGGACAGTTCGCACACCGCGACAGCGCTCGATCGACTTGGGACACAAGCACCTTGCCGCACGATCGGCAGCGGTTCATCGCCACCGATGTCGCCGTCCGACGACCCTGCCCCACGGTCTGCTCGACACGGCCGAGTTCGCTGAGGAATCGCGACGGTTTGCGTGGCCGTTGCTTGGAGTCGTGGCGCGACAGCGACCAACTCATACTCAGGTCTGTACCTGCACGAGTCAGCGCCACATAGAACAGGCGCCGCTCCTCAGCGATCGCTCGAGGCGTCTGTGCGTAGCTGATCGGCAACAGTCCCTCGCTGAGTCCGACAAGGTGCACGCTGTCCCATTCGAGACCCTTAGCCGAGTGGAACGAGGCCAAGGTGACACCTTCGATATCGGGAGCGAACTGGTGCTCGGCCCGATCGCTGAGATCAGCCAGAAACGTCTCCAACGGCACTGGCAGTTCAGACCCTGCCTGGAGCGTCTCCGCCAAGTCGACCAAAGCCTTCAGAGACTCCCACTTCTGCCGGCTGGCCCCGGCGGCGGGCGGCTTGGTCGAATATCCCAGGGAGATGAGAACTTCGGCGACGACTTCCGGCAGGGGCCGACCGCTCGAGGTGGCACGGGCCGCCTTGAGCATGAGAATCGCTTCTTTGACTTCCTTGCGAGCGAAATACCTCTCTCCACCCCGCAGCACATAGGGAATCCCAGCTGTGGCCAGGGCTTGCTCGTAGGCGGGACTCTGACCATTCGTGCGAAACAGCACAGCGATGCTTCGCGGCCGCCGTCCGGCATTGATCTCGGCGGAGATGGCCTTGATGACACCCGCAGCTTCGGCATCGTCGGTCGGATACTCAGTCATTGCCGGCTGTCGGCCGTCTGGGTTGTCGGTACGCAACGTCAACGCAGTCCGGGAGGTGTGCCGAAGCAGGTTGTTCGCCGTGGACACAATCGCCTTCGACGAACGATAGTTGCGCACCAGTTGGATCGTCGTCGACGTCGGCAGCGAGGAATCGAGCGTTCCCAACAGTGAGGAGTCCGCACCGGCAAACGAATAGATCGTCTGGGCTGGGTCGCCGACGACACACAGATTGTCGCGTGGCCCCAACCAGCGTGAGAGCACATCGTATTGGAGCGGAGACACGTCTTGGAACTCGTCGACGACGAAGTGGCGGTATTGTTCGCGAATGTCCGCTGCGATTGCTGGATACTCCGCCAGCACCCCGTTGAGGACGAGCAGCACGTCTTCGAAATCCATGAGTCGGCCACGTGTCTTCGCTTCGCTGTAGGCCTCGAAGATGCGCACCATATCTTCGACACTCAGTTGGCCGGGCAGATCGCGGCCGGCTGCCTGAGTCGCGTAGTCGTCGACTCCGAGTAGAGACGCGGCAGCGAACTCCAGTTCAGAGGCCACGTCCCGATTCAGCTCCCGACTGGTCTCGATTCCCATTCCCTGCAGCACCGAGCCGAGGATTCCGGCCTTGTTGTCGATGATCCGGGGGAAATCGCCCGTTGCGAATCGATCCCAGAAAAAGCGCAGCTGGCGAAGTGCCGCGGAGTGAAAAGTCCGGGCCTGGACCGCGGGAACTCCGAGGTCGCGCAGACGTGACCGCATCTCACCCGCGGCCTTGGCCGTAAAGGTCAGGGCCAGCACGTGGTTGGGAGGAAACACCTCGGTGGCGATGCCGTAGGCGATGCGGTGGGTCATCGCACGAGTCTTGCCTGTCCCTGCTCCGGCGAGGACGATCACCGGGCTGGAGAAATGTGTGGCGACCTCTCTCTGCTCCTCGTCGAGAGCATTGAGCAGTGCTGCAGCCTGAGCGTTCAAATGTTGTCCAGCCAGCTGTAGAGGAGCTGTCCGGCGATCGATACGAGTCCGGGAGCACGGACCTTGCCGTGCTCGATGGCCGCACGCAGCTCGTCTCGAGTGAACCAGGTCAAGGTAGCGATCTCCGCTTCGTCGGCGGCGAATTCGAGGCTTGGCGCCTCTGCTGAGAAGCCGAGCATGAGCGAGCAGGGGAAGGGCCAAGGCTGGGATCCGAGATACCTCGGGTTCTCAACTTCGACGTGGGCCTCTTCATAGACCTCACGGATCACTGCGCGTTCCAGGGTCTCACCAGGTTCCACGAACCCAGCCAGCAGGGAGTAACGGTCTGCTTCCCAGGCTGCGTTGTTGCCCAACAGCACTCTTTCGATTCCCTCATCGTCAGTGTTGATGATGAGGACGATGACGGCAGGATCCGTACGCGGGAAGTGTTCGCTTCCGTTGTCTGGGTCTGTTCTGACCCACCCGCCGAGCGTGGGATGTGTCGCTCGTCCGGTGCGGGGCGAGAATTGGTGAGCCCGATGCCAATTGCCCAGTCCCACGATCTCGCACGCCAGGGAGACTTGAACGTCGTCGAGGGATTCAGCCAGCTGACGCAGGGGCAGCCATACGGGTTCGGAACTGTCGATGCCTTCCCCTGGGGCGGTCAGCAGATCGGTGGCATCGCGTGCACGCGATGTCGACAGAGCGGTGTCCAGCTCGCTGCGGCCTGCGTCATCGAGAGAGACCCCGATGTATCGGTTGCCGTCGGCATCGCGGCCCAGGTAGATCTCGGTCTGCTTCCCCGGAACCATTCCCGGCTCAGTGCTGAAGAGTCCCCCCGCCGCCACGAGGAGCGAACCACGATGTTCGAAGACGGGACTGGCTCCGCTGGCCCATAGTTCACGCAGGTCACCGTCCTGACCCCGTGAGAGATGGTCACGATCGATTCCATGGCGAGCCAGACTCATCGGCTTCACGGGTGGCAGTGGCTTCATGCCTTCCACGATAACGCAGGGCACTGACGTGGGAAGCGCGGGTGCTGACACGCTCAACAGCCGAATCCTCGGTCTTCGGCCATGTCAGACGGTAGATTGGGGAGGGTGAATACCAAGGCGCTCAAGTTGGCAGCTGTCGCGGCAACGATGCTCGATGACTATTCCCCGACGGAATGGGTTCCCCTGCCGTCGTTGGGACTGGGAATCAGAGTTCTCGTCGACGACGGTCAGCAGCAGTTGGTGGCGACGGCACAGACGGGTCTCGACCGTTCCGCCGACACCGGATCTGCTGCTGAAGCTGGTCGGATCTACGACTCGATGTATCCGCATGCCGGGTTCACCTGGCCCCATCTGCGCGCCATCACCGAGGTTGAGGCCGATTACTTCGGCACGTCTGCACCGACGACAGTCACCCTCATCGAGCCTCTGCCCGGTGCCCCCGTAGGCGATCAGGCCATCGCCGACACTGCACGGGCGAGTTCCTTGGCGCAGGCTCTTGCCACGCTGCATTCGGCGGCGCCCGAATCGATCTCCGAGGCGGGATTCCCTGTCGAAGACCCATCGCGTTTCCAATTTCAGATCTTGGAGCGACTCGATCAGGCGGCAGCCACCGGACGAGTGCCTGCGGGCCTGCTCCAACACTGGGAAGAGGAATTCGAGAAGGTCTCGCTTTGGCGCTTCCTCGCCACTCCCATTCACGGTGCAATCGATGAGACGAGCGTCTTCACCGATCAGGAGCGTGTGCTCGCGCTGTCTGGAATCGAGCGCCTGCGAGTCTCCGATCCAGCCATTGATCTGGCCGCAGCCTCAGCGCTCATCGATCCGGCCGCAGTCCCGACCTTCTTCAGTGAGTACACCAATTCACGGCCCCGTGCCGACGAACACGTGATCACACGCGCCGAGTTGCTGGCAGAGTTTGCTGTCCTCGACTGGCTGCTTGAAGCGGTGGACTCTGGTGACGAAGAGGCGATCCAAGACGCTGGCGAGCTGCTGTCCTCGTTCAACGACGTTCTGTTCTCCCACGACGCGGCGGAACCGGAAGCGGTCGAAGACAGTCCCCCATCGACCCCAGACACAGAGCTGACCTCGGAAGCAGAGGACGTCGTCGATGAGGGAACAGCACCGGACGAATCCGGCTCGGCAGACGACACTCATCGCCCCTGACTTTGTCAGCTGATCTGATCAGATGACCTGGTCAGACCCTACGGCTGAGAAGCCGGTTCGTCACCCGGTCATCCCTTTCCAGCACTTCACGCGCGATCGTTGGCCTCTAACCATGCAATGATCTCGGTTTCCTCCGGCAGGTGGGTGAATCTCACTATGTCGTCGCTGCCGACGAAGTAGAACGTTCCGGTCACCTCGGTGATTTCGGGATGCACCCGCTGAATGGCGAAACGGTACAGAGCCAGCTGCCACTTCATCACCTCAAGAGTCTTCTCCTCGGGCAGTTTCGAAGTCTTCCAGTCAACGACTTCTGCATGATCGCCGGTGATGAAGACCGCGTCGATCTTGCCCGGGACCCTGAACCTCCCAAGGACGAGTTCGAACGACATTTCGATGTGGTCGGCATGCCTGCTCGCGAACTCAGAGCCGATGAACGTCTGCTGCAGGCGTTCAATGGTCGCTGTGTCGATGGGCCGGACCTGCTGCTCGTCCTCGATGTCGATGCTCGCCTGGCCGAAGTGCTGCTCGACCCAGGAGTGAAAAGTGGTGCCGATCTCTGCGGCTCGGCTCGGCGGACTGGGCACGGGCCGCAGCGTCTGCTTCATGAAGTCGTTCGGATCGCGACGCCACGACACGAGTGCGGTGGCTGAGAGCCGATCCGGGACTGCTCCGGTGCCCTCACGTTCCGGACGGCTGCTGATTCGCAGGGCTTGACGCGCATACTGCCCCACAGGGGTGGGCTTCTGGGCGAGTTCACTGAGTCCTGTCGGTGCGGCACGACTGACCCATTCGGCGGCACGTCGGGCGGTCGAGACGAGGGCTGTGCGGGGAACGGGCCAGACGCTCGTCTCCACACGATCCTCAGCTGATTCGTCAGCCGGCTCCGGCATGTCGACATCCAGGTTCAGTTCCTCGATCGCTTCCATCAGGAACGGGGATGGTTCGTCGGGGTTGGCTCGCGCGCCCATCAGCTCTGCCCCCAGCCACAGATGGTGTTTGGCGCGGGTGAACGCCACGTACGCGAGGCGTCGCTCCTCTTCCTCATGTGCATCGGCGATAGCGGGTTTGATGAACTCGTTGACCCATTCGTCAAGAGCCTTCTTCGTGTCGAAGTCGGCGGTGCGCAGATCGTAGTCGACGAGATGGGCGCGGTCACCGCGCAGCGGATAGGGCAGAGCCGTCCTCTCCATCCACCCTTCTGGGTCGCGCGGTGAGGTCGGGAAGTCCTTGACCACCAACGATGGAACCGCCACCGCTTCGAATTCGAGGCCCTTGGACGCGTGGACGGTCATGATGTCGATGGCCTCGGCCGCAGAGTTCGGCTCGGCCACGCTGAGTGCGTCCTTCTCTTCCATCAGGCTCAGCCATTCGAGGAAGCCGGGCACCGATGGCTGGTCATCAGCCGCCGAATACTGGCTCGCAGCAGAGAGGAACGAATCGATGGCCGAACGATGGAGGTTGCGCAGCGAATCGCTCAGCCCCCAGATATCGGTGTCGACTCCTGTCTCGGTCATCGCGGTACGGATGATCGAGGCGATGGTGCCCGAACCTGACCGCACGTGCCGCAGAGCCTGAGCCAACCTGACGAGACGCTTCAGAGCAAGCTCGCTCAGCCCCGAGTTGCGGAAGTTGCTCACCATCGCCCGCGCACCGGGGAACTTCGCTGAGCCCGACAGTGCTTCGAAGAGATCGACGAGCTCATCGAGGCCCTCGACGATCGTCGCCTGGTCGATGTTCTCCGGAACAACTCCGGAATTCTCGGGATCCTCGCCCAGGAATTCGGTGACTCGCGAATCGTTCTGTCGTCTGGTGAACGATTGCAGCGCTGCGATATCGGTGGCGCCAAGACCCAGCAGTCGACCGCTGATCAAGCGCATGAGACTGTCCCCGGCCATCGGATCGACCGCTGCGGTGAGCACGGCCCGCAGGTCGGCGACGAACGGATCGCTGAGGAGGCCGGAGGAACCATGCACATGCACGGCGTAGCCGGCAGTCTCCAGAGCTGCGGCCACCGGCGCGAAATGTGCCCGTTTGCGGCACAGAACCGCCGTCGACGACCCGTCGGGAAGACTGGCGACCCATTCGGTCAATGAACGCAGTCCCACGGTGAGGAAATCGGGGTCATGTGCACCAGAGCTGATGTCGATGGCCACGTCTCCCTCGCCGGCGCCGGTGCGCGCGGACAGAGGTGTCTCCCGGCTGCCCGCCAATCCGTTCGCGGTGCGGTTGGCGACGGTGAGGATTCTGTGGTCGTTGCGCCAACTTGTGCTCAGAGTCAGTGACTCGACGTCGTGGAAGTCCGAGGAGAAGCGGATCATGTTGTCCGCACTCGCCCCGCGCCAGCCGTAGATGGCCTGTCGCGGGTCGCCCACGGCCGTCACCGCTGTTGAGTGGAACAGGTCGCGCAGAAGCTTCAGCTGTGCAACAGAGGTGTCCTGGAACTCGTCGAGGAGAACGATCTTCCACCGGTGCTGTTCAGCTCGGCGCGCGGCGGGCACCTCGTCGAGGATGCGTTGGGCGAACCTGACCTGGTCTGAGAAATCCATAGCCAGGTTGCGTCGCTTCGCGGCCATGTACTCGTCGGCGAGCTTCGCCGTCTTGATCTTCGCCTCGAGCTTCGCCCGTCGGCCGCTGGGGTCGACGGGTTTGCCTTTGCTCGACACCAGCGCCTGCAGGCACTGGTCGAGGTAGTCCGTGACCTCGTCGACATTGCGCCCGTGATCGTTCATTGCGGCCGCCAGCGCGATGATATCGGCAATCATCGTCTCCCGCGCCTTGTCACCGGGAATGTCCTCTGTGCTCGCTGCGTCGATGATTCCACCGGCGATCGTGTGAGCCGCGGCCTCATCGAGCAGCACGGTCTCAGGTTCGATGCCGATGCTCACACCGTGTTCGCTGACGATCGATGCCGCATATGAGTTATAGGTCGACACCGTAGGATTGTCGAGCCCGGGCAACGTCATCTCACTTCCGAGCCCCAGATTGTGACGCAGCCTGGCCAGCAGCACCCTGATCCTGCCGCCCAGCTCTCCCACGGCCTTGCGGGTGAAGGTGAGACCGAGGATCTCTTCAGGATCGACGAAGCCGTTGGCCACCAGCCATATGACCCGTTGGGAGATGACGGTCGTCTTGCCGGAGCCGGCTCCGGCCGTGACCTTCATCGACTGCTGCGGGTCGGCCTCGATGATGATCCTCTGTTCCTCACTCGGCGGAAAGGCCTGGGCAGGATCGGCAGCGGTGAGACGGGCGAGTTGCTCAGCGGAGAAGCGCATCAGGAATCTTCCAACATCTTGGGCCCGATCGCCGGGCAGGAGGTTCGGACAGGGCAGCTCATACATTTCTGGGGTTCGACTCGTGCCGGGAACTCCGCGGCACGCATCCGTCCGGATACGTCGTTGATGAGGTCTCTGGCCCAGCCTGGATCCTCATCGATCTCGAGAGCGGACTGCTCCCTCTTCTTCTGCTTGGTATATCGGAGGAAGACGAGTTCAGCACCGTAGGCCTTGGCATCGACCACTTGATCGTCGCCGATTGTGATCGAGCCGGAGTTGATCGCCTCCTGGTAGACCCCGAGCTGGGCATGGCGTGGCATCTCCTGGCCTGTAGGTGTGTTCTTGCCGGTTTTGAAGTCAACGATCCGGATACCCTCGGGCGTTCTCTCGATGCGGTCGAGGCGCCCTGTGACCTTCCATTCCTGCCCGTTCTCGTCGACGCCGGTGGCGTACACCTGGGCCTCGACTCCGATGGGTTCGCCCGGTGAGTCCTTGATGTACTCGCCGAGTCGGTCGGCCATCTTCATAGCCAGAACGTGCTCGCGGTCTCGTTCCCATTCGGCGTCGAAGTCCAGCGTCTTGAACTCTTCGTCGACGAATTCTCGGATCGCCGAGGCGGGCCCCTGTGGGTAATTCTCTGCAGCGGCATGGATGATCGTTCCCAGGCTCTGGGCCAGGGAACCGGGCCGGTCTCCGCCGTTGCGGGTGAGGAACCACCGCAGTGAGCAGTCGGTGAAGGATTCGACCTGTGACGGCGAGACCTTCACCAGGTCCTCAGCACCGTAGAGGGGCTGGGCGGAGGTGATGTCTTCGGTCTCACGCCAACGTTCGGGCGGATCGACCGTGGAGCTGGTGGCAGACAGCGCGGCCATCAGCTGTGCCCATTCCTCCACGTCCTCGGCTGCTGTCTCCTGCTCGGAATCTGCGGCGGCTCTCAGCAGCCGTGCCCGCGCGTGTGCGGCCATCTCGGCCAGCGACAGAGGCAGAAGCTCGTCTTCGTGTGTGATGGCGTATCCGTCGGCGTCCTGCGTGCCCTTCGCCGTTCCAGCGGCGAGAACATCGAAGAATGGGGAAGGATTGCTCTCCGCATCGGAGATCGCAGTGACGATGACGTGCTCTTCGGCACGGGTCAGAGCGGTGTAGAAGAGCTCTCCTTCTTCCCGCAGGTTCGTGCGTTTGGCATGGGAGTGGTAACCGGGGTCACTCGTGACGGTCTCCCCGGTCAGCAGAACGGCGCTGAGGTCGTCGAGGCCGAGGATGCCGCCGCGGATCTTCGGGTTCGGCCATACGCCTTCATTCACCTCGGCGATGATGACGAGCGGGACCCTCAGGTGGGCCAGGGACGACGGTGTTCCGACCTGCACAAGGTCGTCAGTGCCTGCCTGGGCGGCCAAGGAATCCTGGGCGATGTCCTGTTCGGCCACAATGCCTGCGAAGGACCGTGCGGTGAACCCGCCACGATCGGAGATCTTCTCTGCCAGAGTGAACAGTCGCAGCACGGAGTCCAGGTGCGCATTCGCCACCGACTCGGGATCTTTCAATGCGTCGGTCTGCCACTTGTCTGCGATGCCGGCGGCCTCCCAGATACCCCACAGAGCCTCGTGCGGATCAACCGAGCCCACCTCCGCCGCGGCATGGAGCATGCGCGAGATCGTGGCGAGTCCCGGAGGAGATGACTCGTCGATGTCGCTGCGCAGCGCCTGAGCCAGAGAATTCGAGCTCTTCGCTGCGGGGAACTGCTTCCGCACTACACGTTTGAAGCGTCTGATCTGCACCGGATCGAGGCGCACGTAGATGCTGCCGGCCAGGGACAGTGCCTGTGCGGCGATGGATTCGTCATCGTCGAAATCCGGGGTGCGGGCGAGCAGCTCGAGAAGCGGAGCCGTGGCGGGGTCGATGCTCAACGGTTGCATGATGTTCGCCGTTGCCACGCCCGAGGCGCTCAGCTCATTGGCGACGACGCGGGCAGTGGACGTGTTCCGGCACAGCACTGCCACGTCTGACCACGCGTGGCCGTCTTCGACGAAGTTCGTCACCCGACGGGCCAGGTATCGGTAGCTCGATGCTGCGCCCTCGAACACATGTGTATCCACCTTGTCCGGGCTGCTCGCGACCGGCTCAGGCTCGCCTTCCCCCTGCTGCGGCCCGGCGTCCACCGGTTCGATCCCATCGGCCGACTCGCCGGTGCGTGCGGCACCATCGGGGCGCGGCATGTGCTGCAGCCCCCACCTCGTGGTGATCCGGCGGCCGAAGTCATCACCGACGGCAACGAGCTCGTCAGCAGTATTCTTCACCTCCGGCAGAACCACGGTCGTAAACCGCTCGTCGGAGGCGCTGCGATCGATGATCGAGGCATCGGCTCCGTGGAAGCGACCTGTCACGGTCTCCGGGCTGCCGAACAGCGCCAGTGCGCTCCCGCGCTCGCGCAGCTGCTCCAGCAGTCCCCAGCTTGCGGCAGGGAAGTCCTGGACACCGTCGGCCAGGACAACGGTGGGCACCGCATCGGGGGCGAACGTCCACGCTCGACCCGCGGTCACCTCGGCGGGTTCATGCAGAATTTCGAACGCGGCCCGCGCAAGAACCGTCGCAGAGTCGGTGCCGCCGTAGCCGGGCATGCTCATAATGTCGAGGTATTCCTCGAGGACCTGTGCCACGGCCTCCCACCGAGGATCGCGATGGTGTTCAAGCACCCGGTCAAGAGCGCTGCGCCCGAAGTCGAACACGAACTCGGGAGTCTGTTCCGGTCCACCGCCGGCGCTCGGGGCCGGAATCCGTACGCCGAAGTCGAACTCCATCACCCGATTGAGGAAGTCACGGACCTCGGTCCGAAACGCGGAGGTCGACCGCACCTCTGCGGTGATCTCAGCTGGCCAGGCGGGCCCACGGCCATGACCGAGTTCGTGCCCGGCAAGGAGATCAGCGAGGAAAACGTCCTGATCGGCGCCCGAGATGAACTCGAGGTCATCACCGGTCTGGGTCGTATGAGCGGCACGTGCAATTCCGTAGGCGAACGATGAGATGCTGCGCGCAGGCGCGGATGCCAGCACCGCGTCCCTGGGTACCGCGAGACGGTTGCGCAGCACGTCGGCATGATCGCGGTTGGGGGTGAGGACCAGCACCGATGACGGGCTGACCGATGACATCAGCTGGGCGTAGACGGATTCGAGCATCGTCGTCTTGCCCGTACCGGGACGGCCCACGACCGTCACCGACTCCCCCGCGAGCAGCTTCGCGCCGATCCCCTCTGTCACTTCATCCATACTCGTATTCCATCATGAGGCACGGACATAGGGGCGAAGTGGCCATGATCGAGCGCGTTGCCAGGTCCTCCACTTGGTTTTCGCGTAGCATGATGGAATGTCGAGTCCGCACCAAAGATTGCCCCGTGAACAGCGCCGTGACCAGTTGGTGGGGGTGGCACGCTCTGTCTTCGCGACCCGTGGATATCGGACCACCTCGATGGACACAATCGCCGAGGCGGCTGGAGTGTCGAAGCCGGTCCTCTATCAGCACTTCGCGTCGAAGCAGGATCTCTACCTCGCGCTCATCGACGATTCCGCAGCGCACCTCGATACGACTCTCGATGCCGCAATCGGGTCGACGAACGACCCGCATGAGAAGGTTCGTGCCACGTACCGTTCCTACTTCGAGTTCATCGTGTCCCATCGTGAGGAATTCGTCATCCTCTTCAATTCCGATGTCTACGAGCCCGAGGCTCAGAACCGTATCCGCGGTCTGCGCGAACGGACCGCCTCCCGTGTCCTGACCGCGCTGAAGAGCTACACCGACCTCGACGACATCCAGGCTCGGCTGCTGTGCCGGACGCTCATCGGCACTGCCGAGGTCGTCGTCAAACAGCTCGAGACGACTCCGGAGATCGACGTCGACACGGCTGTGAGCCTGCTGACCCAGATGAGCTGGGGCGGACTGCAGTCCTTCACCACGAAGTGACTGCGAACTCCCACCAGACGAGGGAAGAAAACCCGGCCTCGCTGACGTTATGCTGAGGACGAGTCAAACACGATCCGCACAAGGAGCACAATGGAAATCAAGATCGGCGTCAAGCAGTCACCGCGAGAGATCGTCATGGAATCCGACGAGACACCCAAGGATCTCGCCGCGCGCATCGAAGAATCCGTCAAGGCCGATTCGCTGCTGTCCTTCACGGACCTGAAGGGACGCCAGGTATTCGTTCCTGCGGCCGCACTCGCCTATGTCGAGATCGGCACCGAGGCTGCCCGCCGCGTCGGCTTCGGAGCCTGAAGGACCGACAGTACGCACCATCGCATGCGGGTGAACACCGAACCTCGGTAAATTCCCCGTGAATAGGTTCAGGGTCCGGTACATCACCGGACCCTGAACCTATTCACGCAACGTTGACGGGCGCTCTCAGGCGACAAGCCCCAGTGCCGACATCCGTTTCGAATGATTGGCCGTCACTGCCGGTATCGAGGCCACCACTCTTTCCTCATCGATGCCGAGGAAGGGGTCGGTGAGGAGGTTGCGTCCGCGACCCAGAGTTTCGGCCACGAGCTTGCGTCCCCACAGCGCCAGACGAGAGGCCAGCTGAGTGTCCGCGGCGACGTCGGCTGTCAGGCGATTGCGCACATAATCGGTCGCACGTGTATCATCAAGAATTGTAATTGCCAGGCTGTATCCGGGCTCGCTGAGCTCATCCACGGCCGTGCGGTAGAAGTCATTCATGATTCCGTCGAAGACGAATCCTTTCATGAGGCTTTCGTGCCAGTCACGAGGACGAGTCCGTTCAGCCAGCACGGTGAAGGTCGGCTCGAAATGCTGACAGAGCTCGACCGCATCCTGGCCCAATCGACTGATGTGCTGCGAGAGCTCTTCGAAGTTCGCAAAGGACAGAGAGGCCAACCGCGCCAAAGTGACTTTATCGTCCATGTGCACAGCGGTGGTCGCGTTGGTGGCCATTCGTTCGAAAGCGGTCAGCTCGCCGAACGCCAGAAGCGCGAGCGTAGCAGCATTATTACCGGCCAATGGGGCAGAATCGGGCATAACTCAAGAGTACCGGTTCACGACCATGACGAGCGCGAAGGCGCTAAAAGGAGTTTGAAACATGGCGGAGACAGAACCTGATTTCGCAGAACTGGGAGTCGCTGGACCGATCGTGGCCTCGCTGGCTGCCAAGGGCATCACCCACCCCTTCCCGATCCAGGCGATGACGCTGCCCGTGGCACTGTCCGGAGCAGACATCATCGGCCAGGCGAAGACCGGAACGGGAAAGACTCTGGGCTTCGGCATTCCCCTCCTGCAGCGTGTCGTGGGCAAGAACGAAGATGGTGCCGCACCGGCTGATCCTGAGAATACTCCGGAGATCGTGTCCGACAGCACCGAGACACGCCTTCCCCAGGCCCTGGTCGTCGTACCGACTCGTGAGCTGGCCAAGCAGGTCGCCGCTGATCTCGTCACCGCCTCCACGCAGCGTGACATCGACATCATGACCATCTACGGCGGCATGGACTTCGACCCGCAGATCAAGAAGCTCAAGTCCGGCGTCGATGTCGTCGTCGGCACTCCGGGTCGCCTCCTCGACCTGTACGGGCGCAAGGTTCTGCGACTGCACAAGGTCCGCACGGTCGTCCTCGATGAGGCCGATGAGATGCTCGACCTCGGGTTCCTGCCCGACGTTGAGAAGATCATCAACGCGGTGCCCGCACACCGTCAGACCATGCTCTTCTCCGCCACCATGCCCGGTGCGGTCATCACCCTGGCTCGCCGTTACATGAGCCGACCCACCCACATCCGTGCCCACGACAACGAAGACCTGTCTCTGTTGGGCAAGAACACGGAACAGTTGGTCTACCGTGCACATTCGATGGACAAGAGCGAACTCGTCGCCCGCATGCTGCAGGCCGAGGGACGCGGGCGCACCATCATCTTCACTCGCACCAAGCGCACCGCAGACAAGCTCGCCGCCGAACTCGGCGATCGCGGCTTCCAGGTCAAACCTCTGCACGGAGACCTCGGTCAGGCGCAGCGGGAGAAGGCCCTGAAGTCCTTCCGCGAGGGCCAGGTCGACGTCCTCGTCGCCACCGACGTTGCCGCACGCGGAATCGACATCGACGATGTCACCCACGTCGTCAACTACCAGTGCCCCGACGACGAGAAGACCTACGTCCACCGCATCGGCCGCACCGGGCGTGCCGGCAACACGGGCATCGCCGTGACGCTCGTGGACTGGGATGACATGCCTCGGTGGCGCCTCATCAACAAGGCTCTCGGTCTTGACCATGATGAGCCCGCGGAGACCTACTCGACCTCACCTCACTTCTTCGCCGATCTCTCCATTCCGAAGGGGACGAAGGGGCGTCTGCGCAGGCAGCAGACCGAGGAGTCGGACGACCATGCGGGTCCGAAGAAATCCGAACAGCGCCGAGGCGGATCCTCGGGCCGCGGCGGGTCATCATCAGGTGATGACGCACCTCGGAAGCCGCGACGCAGCCGGGAACGTCGTCGCACCCGCGGCGGCAAGCCGGTGGGGCGCACCTCGACTGCCCCCAACGACCGCCAGAACTCCGCAGAATAGGGCAACAGCCCACCACCGGACTCAAACGAACGGCCTCGACCACCTCTGGTCGGGGCCGTTCGTTCATCTTGCGTGTGCTGGCCGGGCTCACGGTCATGGTCGGACATTCCGGTGGAGTCCTCATCGGACGCGGTGAACGGGCGGATGCCGATTTCGTGCCGCTCTTCGCCTGGTCGGACATCTTCATCCTCGGCTGAGGCCAAGAGGCTGAGTCCAAAAGACAGCGCCCCGCACCCGTACCCGGGCTCAGCGACCGCGATTCACCCCTGGATGAAGTCGACTCCCCCGGGTCGGGAGTTCGCGCGGTCAAGCAGCTTCGCGAACATGTGACTCGTCGTCACGTGCTCGCCCAGCCGGTTGGGCTTTCCTGTGCCGTGGTAGTCACTCGAACCGGTGATGATCAGATCATGGTCGTGGGCAAGCCTGCGCATGATCTCGCGTTCGCTCTGCGGATTGTCGCGGTGATCGACTTCGAGTCCGTCGAGTCCGGCCGCGATGAAATCCGCCATCGCCGTGTCGGGCACGACAAGTCCGCGCATCGCGGCGCGAGGGTGGGCGAAGACCGAGACTCCCCCGGCTTCGCGGATCAGCGCGATGGCCGTGATCGGATCGATCGTCGGCAGGCTCACATGGTATTTGCCGTGGCTGGACAGGATGGAGCCGAAGGCTTCGGTGCGCGATTCGACGATGCCCGCAGCAACCAGGGCATCAGCGATATGGGGTCGGCCGATCGTCGCATCTTCGCCGGAGACGGCAAGGACCGCGTCCATGTCCACGGGGTAGTCCTCAGCGAGGCGGTCGATGATGAGGTGCGTGCGATCGAGCCGGGCCCGACGAGTCTCTTCGACGACCGCGGCCAAACCGGTGTCATAGGGGTCATGCAGGTAGGACAGCAGGTGCACGCTGATTCCCTCGTGCCGACACGAGATCTCCATCCCCCGGACCAGACCCAGGCCGTAGACCCGTGCGGCTGCTTCCGCTGGGGCCCATCCGGCAGTGGTGTCGTGGTCCGTGACGCCGAGTACGTCGATGCCTTCCATCGACGCTTCGGATAAGAGTTCGGACGGGGTTTGAGTCCCGTCCGAGAACGCAGTGTGCACATGGAGATCTATGACCATGTACCCAGTCTATCCGCAGTCACACAGGATGCTCGTCCTCGTCCCGGCAATCACCGTGAGCAGTGCCTAGAATGGAAACATGACAACCCAGAATGAAGACAGCACCGAGCAGACCCAGGCCCTCGACGATCGAGTCAACAACCGTTCCCATCGCCCCAACTCCCAGGCATTTCGTGATTTCGTCGCCGAGGGATGGGACCGTACACCACTCGATGCCCAGGCTCTGGCCGCAGCCGGATTCACACCAGCACGCCGGGCGCAGGTCTCCGCCGCCTTCCCCGGAGAACGACTCGTCATCCCCGCCGGGGGCCACAAGGTCCGGTCCAACGACACCGACTACCGTTTCCGCGCCCATTCGGCGTTCATCCACCTGACCGGCCTCGAAGCCGATTCCGAGCCGGACGCCGTTCTCGTCTTCGAGCCGGAGGACGATGCTCACACTGTGACTCTGTATTTCCGGCCCCGCGCGGGTTCGGATACCGTCGAGTTCTTCTCCGATTCCAGGTACGGCGAATACTGGGTCGGTCCCCGCGCCGATCTCGAAGCGATGTCGACGATGACCGGCATCACCACCGAAAGCGCCGCGACGGTCGACGACGCGATCACCAAGGACCTCGGCGCGATCTCAGTGCGTCTGGTCCGCCAGGCCGATGTCCGCATCGACTCCGTCATCGATGTCGCCCGCACTCAGGTGCAGGCCGATCTTGAGACCTCGGAGGCCGGAGATGCCGAGCTGGCCCAGCTGCTGTCCGAGCTGCGACTGATCAAGGACGAACACGAGGTCGCCGCCCTGCGCGAAGCCGTCGCCATCACCCGCACCGGCTTCGACAACGTCGTCGCCGCCCTGCCCACCGCAGTGACTCATCGACGCGGTGAACGCATCATCGAGACCGCCTTTGAAACCGCCGCCCGCTCCGAGGGCAACGGCATCGGCTACGACACGATTGCGGCCGCGGGCAACCATGCCTGCACCCTGCACTGGATCCGCAATGACGGTGCGGTGCGCGAGGGCGACCTCGTCCTCGTCGATGCCGGGGCAGAAGCCGATTCGCTCTACACGGCCGATATCACCCGCACACTCCCGGTCTCAGGCACGTTCACCGACGTTCAGGCGAAGATCTATGATGCCGTCCTCGACGCATCGGATGCGGCCTTCGCCGTCGCCGCTGACCATGCCAACCGTGAGGTGAAGTTCCGCGAGGTCCACGAAGCCGCGATGGAGGTCATCGCCGCCCGCCTCGAGGAATTCGGCATCCTGCCGGTCTCTGCAGCCCAGTCGCTGTCACCGGAGGGTCAGCATCACCGGCGCTGGATGGTGCACGGGACCAGTCACCACCTGGGCCTGGACGTCCACGACTGTGCTCAGGCACGTGCCGAGATGTACTTGGATGCGGCGATCGAACCTGGCATGGTCTTCACGATCGAACCTGGCCTGTACTTCAAGACCGACGATCTGCTCCTGCCCGAGGAATTCCGCGGCAACGGTGTGCGCATCGAAGACGACGTCCTCGTCACCGCCGACGGAGTCGAGAACCTTTCGGCAGGATTCCCGCGCACCCGCGCCGAGGTCGAGGCCTGGGTCCAGGGACGATGACCCCTGGGCCGTTCCGGGGCCGGGGCATCCTCGAGATCCCGGGAATCACGCTGGGCCACGCCGGCGAGTTCGGCCCGGACCGGTTGACCGGCGTCACCGCCGTCCTGCCACCACCCGGTGCGCAGGTCGGGGTGGACGTCCGTGGTGGCGGTCCGGCCACTCATGAGACCGATGTCATCGCCCCCGGCACCCATTCCTATGGTGCCGATGCGATCGTCGTCACCGGTGGATCCGCATTGGGTCTGCAGTCGGTCAGCGGTGTGGTGCGCGCCCTCGCCGAGGCGGGGCGCGGTTTCCCTGCTCCTGGACTTGCCGACACCGTCATTCCACTCGTCCCCGCCGCCGCGATCTTCGACCTCGGCCGAGGCGACGGGACCGCGCGTCCTCCTACGGATGTCGACGGTGAGGCCGCGGCACGGGCAGCCCTTCGCTCAGCACACGATAGGACACAGGCACCCGGCGTCAGGGGCAGCCTCGGCGCGGGTCTGGGTGCACGTTCGGGACAGCAGACCATGCGCAGCTCCACGGGGTCGATCGCGATCCGTCTGCCCGGCGGCTACACCGTTGCCGCTCTGGTGGTGGCCAACCCGCTGGGCACGATCGGGACGCCCGACGGCAACCTGTGGGCGGGCCCGCTCCTGGACTCGTATGGATTCGATCTGCCGCGGATCGGTCATCTGCCGGCCACTCCCGAGTCCACGGCCGAGGCCACCTCGGCGAAGAACACGACCATCGCCATCGTCGCCACGGACGCGGCCCTGAACCCGGCGCAGGTCACGCGTATGGCCTCCGGTGCCCATGCCGGAATCGCGCGGGCGATTCACCCCTCGCATACGCTCTTCGACGGTGACACGGTCTTTGCCGTCGCCACCGGTGATGTGAGCCTGCCGGAGGACTTCGCGGCCTCGACACTCGACCAGGTCGCGATCACCGCAGCTGCTGCCGATGCCCTGAGCCTGGCCGTCATCGATGCTCATGTCGCTGCCGCTCCGGTGGAGGACTCGTGGGGTCAACCACCGACTCTCAGCGATGTCGCGCCCGATTTCGCTGAGGCCTTCGCCGCACTGGAATGAGGCGTACCGGACTGAGGTTCTCTGGCCTCAGCCGGGCGCAGACAGAGACTGGGGCGGGCACCGACATCATTGATGCCGGCGACCGCCCCTTTCCTGTGCGAATCTGCTTCAACAGCCTCGCTCGGAGTCAGCAGTCTCCCTCAGGGGATTCGATCAGTTCGAGTCCGCCTGGCGAGCCTCTTCCGAGTCGAGTCCCTTACGGTCGTCTGCGTCGGCCTTCTTCTCCTGCTGAGTGCTGAAGCCGTCCTTCGCCAGCTGCTTCTTCGAGGTCTGAGCCGCAGCGGCCTCGTCCTCGACAACGGTGAAGCGGACGGTCTCCGTGAACTCACGGCCGTCGTTGACGTCATCGAAGACCTGACCCTTCAGAGTCTCCGGGTCATCGGCCTGTCCACGGTCCACCTGCACGTGGCCCTCATAGAGTTCGGCGGGAGCATCTGCTGCAGCTGCAGAGCTTGCGCCCACCAGCGGTGCCATCAGGGCGAGGGCGGCACATGCGCTGAGTCCTGTCACCACGTTCGGACGAAATCGTCGTTCCGACATTGAAGTCTCCTTGTGTTCGGTAGTGGGAAGTTCTGCCGAGAAAAGACCCTAGGGAGCCTGAGAGAATCCTGAATGGATGCGACAAGACAGCTTGGTGAACGGAGAGTGATGGGCTCATGGCGACCGCCGACAGCCGCTCGCACAGCCGCGCTTCGCGCATCCGATAGGGCTGACCCCGTAGGCTTGAGAGCATGAGTGGTCCACCGAAAAGAGTCTTCGTCGCGCGTCTCATCGCCGTCCCCGTCTTCGACCCTCTCGGAGATCAGGTCGGACGTGTGCGAGACGCCGTCATCGTCTACCGCGCAACCATGCGGCAGTTCCCCCGCGTCATCGGCCTCGTCGTCGAGGTTCCGGGCAGACGACGAGTGTTCGTGCCGATGGGACGTGTGACCTCCATCGACTCCGGTCAGGTCATCACCACCGGACTGGTGAACATGCGCCGCTTCGAACAGCGCCACTCGGAGACGCTGGTCGTCAACGACCTCCTCGACCGGCGCCTGCGGCTGCGCGAAGACGACTCCCCCATCCAGATCGAAGACGTCGGCATCGAACAGCAGGTGAACAAGGACTGGGAAGTCACCCGGCTCTTCGTGCGCAGAGTCCAGGAACGCAGCGCCTTCTCCGCCTTCCGCCGGCGCGGTGAGACCATGCAGATCTCATGGACCGACACCGAGCACCCGGCCGACTCAAACGTCGATCAGGAGGCCACGCAGCTCATTGCCGCGTACCAAGACACGAAACCCGCCGACCTCGCCGACGTCCTGTTCGAGATGAAGCCCGAACGTCGACTCCAGGTCGCCCGCGCCCTCGACGACGAACGCCTGGCCGACGTCATCGAGGAGCTGCCCGATGAGACACAGGTCGAGCTCCTCTCCGCCCTCGACACCGAACGTGCGGTGACGGTGCTGGAGGAGATGGAACCCGATGACGCGGCCGACCTCCTCGGCGAGCTCAGCGATGAGCAGGCAGAACGGTTCCTCGCACTCATGGAACCTGACGACGCCGAGGATGTGCGCACCCTGCTGTCCTACGACGACGACACCGCCGGTGGTCTGATGACCACGGAACCCGTCATCCTGACCCCGGAGACGACCGTCGCCGAGGCGCTCGCTCACGTCCGCAGAGAGGATCTTCCCGCGGCGCTGGCGGCTGCGGTCTTCGTCTGTCGGCAGCCGGTCGAGACGCCGACGGGGAAATATCTGGGGATCGTCCACATTCAGGAGATGCTGCGCCATCCCCCGCACGAGGCCGTCGGCATCATGCTCGACACGGAGGTCGAGGCGCTGCCACCGGACTCACCGCTGGGCGAGGTCACGAAGCTGCTCGCGGCGTACAATCTGGTGTCGGTGCCGATCACCGACGAGAACGACCGCCTCATCGGCGTGGTCACCGTCGATGACGTCCTCGATGAGCTGCTGCCCGATGACTGGCGAGTCACCGGGCGCGATGACCATAGGAGGGGATAGCTGTGGCTGCTGACGATTTCGACGTTCCCCGTTCGAGCAGACGCAGACTGCCGAACATTGCGATGTCCCCGGAGACCTTCGGACGCGGAGCCGAAGGCTTCGCCCGGTTCATGGGCACCCCCGCGTTCCTCGTGGGGATGACCGTGTTCTGCGCTGTCTGGTTGATTTGGAACACGCTCCTCCCCGAGGCCTGGCAGTTCGATCCTCGGTCGTTGAACTTCACCTTGCTGACGCTGATCCTGTCGCTGCAGGCCTCCTACGCCGCCCCGCTGATCCTGTTGGCGGAGAACCGCAGCACCGACCGTGACCGTGTCGAGTTCGAACACGACAGGCAGCGGGCCGAGCGCAACCTCGCCGACACCGAATACCTGGCACGCGAGGTCGCGGCGCTGCGCATCGCCATGCGCGAGGTGGCGACCCGAGACTTCATCCGCTCCGAACTCCGAGACCTGCTCAAGGAGCTCGAAGAGGACGCGAAGGAGCCCGTCAGAGACCCGGTCCGAAGTGACCGGTCCGACGACGAACAGGTAGGCTGAAGGTCCCGCGAAGACCGAGCGGGAAGTGAAAGGACGTGAGCACATGAGTGGGCCATCCGAGGACGCAGTCAGGGAAGCTCTGACAGGTGTCATCGATCCGGAGATCCGCCGCAGCATCGTCGAACTCGACATGGTCGAGTCCGTCAGCATCGAGGGCGGGAAAGTCACCGTCACCGTCCTGCTCACCATCTCCGGCTGTCCGCTCAAGGACACGATCACCAAAGACACCACGGCAGCGGTCTCGCAGGTCGACGGTGTCACCGATGTGTCCGTGATCCTCGGGACCATGACTCCAGAGCAGCGCACCGCGATGCGCGAGAAGCTCCAGGGCCCGGGCACCAGCCGCGAGGTTCCGTTCAACAAGCCCGACTCACTGACGAAGGTCTACGCCATCGCCTCGGGCAAGGGCGGAGTCGGCAAGTCATCGATCACCGCGAACCTCGCCGTCTCCCTGGCTCAGAGCGGACTGCGCGTAGGCGTCGTCGACGCGGACATCTACGGCTTCTCGATTCCGGCAATGCTCGGCCTCTCCGGCAAACCGACCCGGGTCGACGACATGATCATCCCGCAGGTCGCTCACAACGTGAAGGTCATGAGCATCGGCATGTTCGTGCCGCCGAACCAGGCTGTCGTCTGGCGGGGACCCATGCTCCACCGCGCCCTCCAGCAGTTCCTCACCGACGTCTTCTGGGGCGACCTCGACGTCCTTCTCCTCGACCTTCCTCCGGGCACCGGTGACATTGCGATCTCCGTAGCGCAGCTGCTCCCAGGGTCAGAGCTTCTCGTCATCACAACACCGCAGCAGGCGGCCGCACAGGTCGCCGAGCGCGCGGGATCGATCGCCACCCAGACAGATCAGCGCCTGGCCGGAGTGATCGAGAACATGTCATGGATGGAGATGCCCGACGGCACTCGGATGGAGGTCTTCGGCTCCGGAGGCGGCGCCCAGGTGGCCGCAAACCTCTCGGAGACGATCGGTTCCGAGGTCAAGCTGCTGGGCCAGGTGCCACTCGACACGCAGGTCCGCGAAGGCTCGGATTCCGGACTGCCGGTGGTGTTGGGCTCCCCCGACTCCCCCGCAGCACGCGAATTCGCCTCGTTGGCGTCGACTCTGTCCCATCGCTCACGCGGCCTGTCGGGACGATCCTTGGGTCTCAGCCCGGTCTGAAGTCTGGTCTGATCCGCCTGTTTGGGATCAGATTCGCCTGCTTGAGATCAGGTGGCTTCGGTGTCGAAGGGTGCAGTGGCTGAACGGTCGCGCAGAGCGGACTGAGCCTGGAATCGCTCGATCGGCGACAGGGTCTTGGTGCGGGGCTCACTCGGCGTGGAATCCGCGTCACCGACGCTGCCTGCGGACGCTGAATCGAGCGACTGAGCGGGTGTGTCACTCGAGGCAGCCGATGATTCCCGAAGCTTGGACTCGCGGATCGCTGAGTCCTCCTCGACGAGAGCCTCGCGCACGATACGCCTGGGGTCGTACTGACGTGGATCCAGCTTCTGCCAATCGACGTCATTGAAGTCATCGCCGAAGTCGCGGCGCACGCTGTCCTTGGCTCCCTCAGCCATCCGACGCATCTGTCGCACGAGGTCACGCAGCTTCTGCGCGTATTCGGGCAGGCGTTTGGGCCCGATGACGACAAGAGCCACTACCACCAGGATCAACATCTCGGTGCCGTTGATACCCAACATGGAAACAAGTCTACCGTGCACAGAAGTATGCTCGACTCACGGTCAGCACAGGATGGAGTGGAGCAGATGGATGAAGTGGTCGTGGAACGAGTCCTGCGCATCGTCGCGCTCGTCCCCGAGGGGCGTGTCGTCGCCTATGGCACCGTCGGACTGGTCGCCTCCTGCTCGGCGCGCTACGTCGGACGTGTGATGAAGGAGTTCGGCTCGAACGTCACCTGGTGGAGGGTGGTCAACGCCGCTGGAGTGCTGCCGGAGGCTCTGCTGCCCACCGCGCGTGAGCACTGGGAGGACGAGGGCACTACGCACACGCATGAGAAGGTCTCCAAGTCGGCCTTCGTTGACATCGATGATCTCGCGCAGCTGTGGCGCACCCACGGAATCGACCCCGCATGCAGTTAGACTGAAGTCCACATGTCAGCCGAAAGGGAGGGTCGATTGTCACGCGAGAATGCAGGTGATCTCACCTTCGCCGAACAGTACAACGGGCCCGACCCCTTGTTGGATGCCGCGCGAGCCCTCTCCCACGAGAACGGTTTGGCCCCGGTGTCGCAGACTACGGCGTCGACGCTGACCCTTCTCGCCCGGCTGCTCACTCCGGTTGCCGCAGTCGAAGTCGGCACCGGTGCCGGCACCTCGACGTTGGCCCTGCTGCGGGGAATGCCCAATGCAGGGATCCTGACCTCGATCGACACGAACTCCACAGCCCAGGCTGCGGCTCGTGATCTCATCGACATGGCAGGCATCAGGCACAGCCGTCTGCGCCTGATGAGCGGGCGTGCCGAGGATGTCCTGCTGCGTCTGGCGCCAGGGGCCTACGACATGGTCTTCCTCGACTCGGAGCCAACGAACCTCGAACGCATGATCGAGCCCGCTCTCCGGCTTCTCGATGCCAACGGACTCCTCGTCATCCACCAGACATTGCTCAAGGGCGGGGTGGCCGATCCCGTTGACCGTTCGCCGCGCACCCAGGCGGCACGTGGCCTGCTCAACCGTCTGGCCGAACAGGACCGCCTCGAACGCGTCCTGCTGCCCATCGGCCAAGGTCTGCTCATGATCCAGAAGACTCGTCGCTGAACAGGCCGACGACACCGTAGAAAACCAGGAAACCCTGGCTGCTGCGTCGACAGCGGCGCTGAATGCAAAGACAGTTGATTGCAAAAACAGCAGAGACTCTGCGAAGTCTCTGCTGTTCGTTCAGCCGCGCTGACTGCTCAGCTGAAGGAGTGTGCCGTGTCGATCACTGGCCCAAAGTCTCGGCCAGGGTGTCATGCAGATCTGCGGCTTCGTCTCTGCTGAGTTCGATCACCAGACGGCCACCGCCCTCGACAGGAAGCCGCATCACCATGCCTCGACCTTCCTTGGTCACTTCCAGAGGTCCGTCGCCGGTGCGGGGTTTCTGGGCTGCCATGTGGGCTCTTCCTTCCGTTGATTATGCAAAGACGGTTCACGCTCGATGGACCGAATGTTATATGGCCGATTATTCCACGATCCGGTCACCCACGGGTAACCCGACCGAATTCTGACATCTGGACCTCATCATCAGGGCGGCAGATCCGCCGGTGGGGTGAAGTGCCACAGGTAGGCGACCCAGACGATCTGGAGCAGGATGAACGCGCACAGAACAGCCGCCCTGTACCCGCGAGAGCGCACGAGAGCCAATGTCAGCGCCATCGGGAACAGCGGCAGCAGCAGCCGCAGGGTCGACGTCTGCGGAGTGAAGAAGATGAGCAGGTACACGCCGTAGGCCAGACAGAAGTACTGCAGAGTTCTGCCCATCTTGGCGCCCGCCGGGGAGAAGATGAGAGCCAGCATTCCTGCAATGACGACGAACAGTAGCACCGGGCCCAGCGGACCGATGAGGCTGTTGGCCTGAGCCAACCACTGCACCACGTACGTCGACTCACCGGTGTGCCAAGCCGCTTCGGTGTCCGTATACGCGGTCATCGACCCCGTTGACAACCAGGCGTGGATGGGATGGACCAATGCCGCGACGCACGAGAGCACACCCAAGGTCCAGGACCGCACCACCTCGGCGGTGGGATAGGGGTCGTGCCTGCGACGCATGAAGCGGTCGATGAGGTGCAGCAGCATGAAGAAGGCGAAGGCCACGCCGATCGGGCGCGAGAGATCCATGAGGAACACGACGGGAATCGCACTGAGATAGCGGCGTTCGACGACGAGGAGGAGCGCTGTGGCCTGCAGCAGCAGCGTCAGCGACTCCGCGTACCCGGTGGAGAAGATGGCCGCCGGGGGAAAGAACATGACGAGGGCCAGACCGGTCAGGGCCTGGCCGGGGTCGACGTATCTGCGAAACAGCACCAGGATGACAATGGCGGCGAGGCCCGCTGCGAGTGTCGACACGATCGGTGAGATCACTTCGTAGCTCAGTCCGGTCACGCTCGAGAGGTTGCCGACGATCGCCGGATGCAGCGGATAGAACGCCCATTGGTTCTCGGCCACCGCGCCGGTCTCATCGATCGGCAGGATGTTCGGGTAGCCCTCCTTCGCCACCCGGCCGTACCAGCCGCCGTCCCAGAAGTTGAGGAAGTCGTTGAGTGTGGTGGTCACCGGGCTGGAGGACCAGTTCGCCGGATCCTGACGTTTGAGGACGGCGGCGAAGATCGAGATGCTCACGACTCGTGAGACGAAGTAGACCGCGATGGCCTGCACCCACACCGGCAGGGTGAGGAACAGGGTGCTCAGGCGCGACAGCCTGGAGGAGCTGAAGACTTCGGGAGCGAGTGTGATTCCGGGCAGGTCGTGGGCTTTGCTCATTGCTGCTCGCGTGCGGCTTCCAGCTCGGTGATTCGGGTGCGCAGAGCTGTCACCGCGCTGTCGACGTCCTCCATGCGGTAGCCGCGCAGGGCGGGGCGGAACGAGAGCCCCTCGAGATCCTCAGGTGTGAAGTCCTGCGGCAGGGGCTGCCAGTCGGCCTCAGTCTCCTCAGCGGACTCGGCGGAGAAGACGTTGAACGTCGCCGCCAGCACGATCACGAGCACGAAGATCGCTGCGGCCACTCCGATCACAATCCACAATGGCATAACGTCATTTTCTCACAGTGAGCGCATCTGCTCAGCGCAGGCCGCGCACGGTGTGTTTGGGAGCTGCGTCACCGGTGATCGCCAGCGTCACCGCGATGGCGTCAGCGGTGGCGCGAACGTCGTGAGTGCGGATCATCGCAGCCCCCTTCGCCACCGCAAGCGCGGTGGCCGCGATCGTTCCGTTGAGACGCTCCCCCGGTGCCACGTCACCGATGGCCTCGCCGACGAAGTCCTTCCGCGAGATCGCCAGCAGCACCCGGAATCCGGTGTCGGTGAAGGTCTCGAGCTCCCGCAGCAGGCGCAGCGACTGGTAGGTGTTCTTTCCGAAGTCCGGTGTCGGATCGATGATGATCTTCTCAGCGGCGACTCCAGCGTCCAGGGCGGCTTCGGCCAGTCCGATCACTCCGTCCAGGGTCCGTTCGACGACCTCGCCGGCGCTCAGCCCGTACCGGTTGCGGTGGGCGTCGGTGCGTGGGGCCAGTCCGCCCGTGTGTGAGCAGACGATGCCCACGTCGTTCTTCGCCGCCACGGAGGCCAGTTCGGGATCGACTCCGGCCCAGGTGTCATTGAGCAGGCCCGCACCCGCGGTGCAGGCGGCCTGGGCGACTTCGTGGCGCCAGGTGTCGACGCTGATGAGCACGTCGGGGTGGCTGTGCGCGACGGCCTCGATGACTGGGCAGACACGGTCGATCTCCTCGGCGCTGGAGATCTCCCGCCCGCGGCCGGCCCTCACGCCTCCGATGTCGACGATGTGCGCCCCGTTCTGCACGGCGCCTTCGACGGCTGCGATGGCTTCCTCGGCAGTGGCCGCCGATTCGTAGAACGAATCCGTGGTCCGGTTGATCACGGCCATGATGGCTGGGCCGCCGGACCGGGCCTGTGCCAGTTGAAAGCCGCCGAGGTGGGGACTGGGCTCGGCTGTGTCCCTCACTGCTGTTCTCCCTTGATCGCGGGCGGAGCCGAAGATCGACACGGCAGGACCGATCTTCGCCAAGGAGTCGAAGCCTTCGACGAACTCGCCCTGGATCCGCAGCACCCGCCACGGATCTTCGTGTGTCCAGTCCGAGGGTCCGCGAGAATCGAGCAGGCTCTGGTCTGCGGTCGTCTCCGGCACCTGTGATCCGCGCAGGCGCAGCGGACCCTGGCTGTAGACATTGTCCTCAGCCGAAGCTGGAACCTCGGCGGTTGAGTCATGGTCGGTCATCGGTCTCAGCGGCCTTCGAGGTAGGCGTGCAGTGTCCGGGTGGCCTCGTCGACCTCGGTGACCGACACATGCTCATCCGACTTGTGGGCGTAGAGAGGATTGCCGGGTCCGAAGTTCACCGCCGGGACACCGAGTGCGCTGAACCTCGAAACATCGGTCCAACCCAGCTTCGGTGCCGGTGAGAGCCCAAGCGTGTCGATGAAGTCCTGAGCGATGGCGCGATCAAGGCCGGGCCGTGCCCCTTCGGCTGCGTCGGTGACGACGACGTCGAAGCCGGTGAAGAACTCGCGGAGGAAGCCCTCGGCCTCGGCGGCGGACTTGCTCGGTGCGAACCGGTAGTTCACGGCCACTGTGCAGGCATCGGGCACGACGTTGCCGGCGACTCCCCCGCTGATCGACACTGCCGACAGCGATTCACGGTAGTCGAGTCCGTCGACGTTCACGGTCCCGGTCTCATGGTCGGCCAGGCGCTGGAGCACCTCTGCTGCGGCGTGGATGGCATTGACTCCCATGAATGCGCGTGCCGAGTGGGCGCGAACTCCGGTCGTCGAGACGTTGACCCTGATGGTGCCGTTGCAGCCGCCCTCGACCGAGGCGTTCGAGGGTTCACCGAGGATCGCGAAGTCCCCTCCCAGCCAGTCGGGGTGGTTGCGGGAGACGCGGCCGAGACCGTTGAGGGAGGCGTCGACCTCCTCGTGGTCGTAGAAGACCCAGCTGACGTCGCGCGTAGGTTCGCGCAGGGCCGCGGCGGTGACCAGTGCCATCGCGACTCCGGCCTTCATATCGCAGGCACCCCTGCCCCAGATGACCTCGTCATCGGTGTAGTTCTCACCATCCATGTGGGTGCGCCGAGGCGGCAGGTTGTCCTCGACTGGAACCGTGTCCAAGTGGCCGGCCACGACGATGCGCTCGGCTCGTCCCAGGTGGGTGCGGGCCACGAGAGTGTCTCCGTCGCGCAGGATCTCCAGGTCCGGGCCAGGGCCTGCCCCGATGCGCTCGAGCACTGTTGCGACGGCGTCGGTGATGGTTGTCTCATTGCCTGAGACGGATTCGACGGCGCACAGGCGACCGGTGAGATCGGCCGGGTCACCGAGGGCCGCAAACAGGTATTCGGACAGGTCACCGGTGGGGGCGAAACGGGATTCGGTCTCAGCAGATGGATCGACAGTCATACCGCTTAGCCTAGTACTGCCGCCACCGACTAGTCTTGGAGGCATGACAGAACGCATAGTTTCCGCACGTGGCCTGGCCACCCTGCACAACGACTCCGTCCTCACCGCCTGGTACCCCACCCTGAGCACGGCCGATTCCTTCGAAGCCGCCGAGGCGGCCGCCGCCTCCCGCGCGGACGCTGACGGGCTCGATGCCCTCGTGTCCGCCGACGAGGCTCGGGGCACCCGGACCGAGGTCGTCACCACCACCATCGACCTCGACGCCGGTCCCGCTTCGGCAGCCGATGCCTACCTGCGCCTGCACGCGCTCTCCCACCGTGTGGTCGTTCCCAACGACGTCAACCTCGACGGCATCTTCGGTCACCTCGCGAATATCGTGTGGACCTCCGCTGGCGCCTGCTCGCCGGAGGATTTTGAAGCCACCCGCGCGAAGCTGATGGCCAAAGGCCCCGTCGCCGTCTACGGACTCGACAAGTTCCCGCGCATGACCGACTTCGTCATCCCCTCCGGTGTGCGTATCGCCGATGCGGACCGTGTTCGCCTCGGCGCACACCTGGCTGCGGGGACGACCGTCATGCATGAGGGCTTCGTCAACTTCAACGCCGGCACATTGGGCTCGGCCATGGTCGAGGGACGCATCTCCCAGGGTGTCGTCGTCGGCGACGGCTCCGACATCGGCGGCGGTGCCTCCATCATGGGCACGCTCTCCGGCGGCGGTACACACCGCATCTCGATCGGCAACGGCAGCCTGCTGGGCGCCAACTCCGGTGTGGGTATCTCCATCGGCGATGACTGCATCGTCGAAGCTGGTCTCTACATCACGGCCGGAACTCGCGTCACCGTTCCCGGTGAAGACGAGTCGGTCGTCAAGGCCTCCGAACTCAGCGGCCAGAACAACATCCTGTTCCGCCGCAACTCCGTCACCGGAGCCGTCGAGGCGATCTCACGCACATCCAAGGGAATCGAGCTCAACCCCGACCTGCACTGAGCAACAGCAACATCAACTCGGGCGCGTCCACGAAAGTGGGTGCGCCCTCGTGCTGTCTCGGCCAGTCTTACGTCGTGCCTCAACCCGTGGTGAGCGTGTGTCGTACGTCAGCCCCGCGCTGTCGTCGTGAGCGTGCGGCTCGAGCAGACATGACAATACGCCCTACACTCGGCTGCAAACCACCTTCTCCCAAAGGGGTGAAGCGGTGCTGAGTGTAGGGCGTATATGACCGGCGGTGCCTATTGCGAACGGCGGTGCCGGTTAAGAGTCGCGGTATGCATTACGAGTCGCGATACTGGTTGAGACCAGCCGCGCGATCGCGGATGCGATCAGCGCTCGTTCATTTCCTTGTAGTCGCGGGAGTAGGCACCCGTGTAGATCTGGCGCGGACGGCCGATCTTGGTCTCGGGATCGTTGATCATCTCGCGCCACTGTGCGATCCAGCCCGGCAGACGGCCGACGGCGAAGAGCACCGTGAACATGTTGGTGGGGAATCCGAGAGCCTTGTAGATCAGACCGGTGTAGAAGTCCACGTTCGGGTAGAGCTTGCGCTCGACGAAGTAGTCATCGGCCAGAGCGATCTCTTCGAGCTTCTGAGCCACCTCAAGCAGCGGGTCACCGCCGGAGCGTGCCAGGACCTCATCAGCGGTCTTCTTGATGATCTTCGCACGCGGGTCGTAGTTCTTGTACACGCGGTGTCCGAAGCCCATGAGACGAACGCCGTCTTCCTTGTTCTTCACGCGTTCCATGAACTTCTCGGGTCCGTCATCAGAAGCCGAGATCTCCTCGAGCATCGTCAGCACAGCAGAGTTGGCGCCACCGTGCAGCGGGCCGGCCAGAGCGTTGACGCCGGCCGAGATCGACTGGAACAGGTTGGCCTGTGACGAGCCGACGAGACGAACCGTCGAGGTCGAGCAGTTCTGCTCGTGGTCGGCGTGGAGGATGAAGAGCTGGTCCATGGCTTTGACGGCCAGCGGATCGGGCTCGTAGTCCTCTGCCGGCACTCCGAAGTTCACGCGCAGGAAGTTCTCCACGAGGCTCAGGGAGTTGTCCGGGTGGATGACCGGCAGACCCATGTTCTTGCGGTGGGCCAGTGCAGCGATCGTCGGCATCTTCGCGAGCAGACGGAACGTCGAGGTGTCGACCTGACCTTCGTCAAAGACATCGAGGTCATCTTGGTAGAAAGTCGACAAAGCGGCGACCGCGGCTGCCACCATGGGCATCGGATGCGCATCGTAGGGGAAGGCGCGGAAGAAGCGACGCAGGTCTTCGTGGACGATGGTGTGTCCGCGCAGTCGACCGTCGAACGCGTCGTACTGTTCCTGTGTCGGAAGTTCACCATGAATGAGGAGGTAGCTGACTTCGACGAAGTTGGAATGCTCGGCGAGCTGTTCGATGGGATAGCCGCGATACTGCAGAACACCTGTGTCACCGTCGATGTAGGTGATCGACGAGGAGCTTGAAGCAGTATTGGCGAAACCTGGATCATAGGTGACCGCGCCAGTGTCTTTCAGCAGCGAACCGATGCGATATCCGTTGTTGCCCGCTGAGGATGCCACCTCGGGCAGCGTCAGCTCCGTGTCCCCGACCTGCAGACTCGCATCCGATGGCATATGTTCTCCTCAGCTTTGACCCACCTCAAGAACTTCCTGAGGTGTCTTGCACAATTCCCTCAAAGACTACCGATAACTGCCAGAATCAGAAAATCCCAGCACTACCCTCAAACTGCTCGGTAACCCGTCTGATCTGGCTCTACTGGGCTTCTTCGAACCAAATTTCGGTAGGCTCAGCGTCCACCCTTTTGGACCTCAGAACCGCTCATTCTGCCGCCGCATGCAACCGTCGTGCGGCCGCCTCGATGCGCTCATCACTTGCCGTCAGGGCAATGCGCACATGGTCCGTAGCCGCCTCACCATAGAATTCGCCGGGACCGGCGATGATGCCGATGTCGGCCAGCCCGGACAGCGAATCCCAGCAGTTGATGTCGGCACTCGACCACAGATAGAGGCCCGCGCTCGAGTGATCGATGCGGAATCCGTAGTCTTCGAGACCGCTGCGCAGCAGGACCCGACGAGCCCGGTAGCGCTCCTTCTGTTCAGTGACGTGAGCAGTGTCTCGCAGACCGGCGATCATCGCCGCCTGGACTGGGAACGGCACGATCATTCCGGCGTGCTTGCGTGACTTGGTGAGGTCGCCGATGAGGTCGCGGTCACCGGTCACGAAGGCCGCGCGGTACCCGGCGAGGTTGGACTGCTTCGACATCGAGTACACGCTGAGAACACCGTGGTGATCTCCGCCGGTGACGTTGAGGATGCTCGGAGCCGGTGATTCGGATTCCCAGTTGAGCAGTCCGTAGCACTCATCGGAGGCAAGGACGACTCCAGATTCACGGGTACGGCGGACCACCTCGGCGAGGGTGTCGGTGTCCAGCACCTCACCCGTGGGATTGCCAGGGGTGTTGATCCACAGCAGTCCGATTCCGTCCAGGGAGGCACCGGCGGCAACGTCTGCCGCGTCGAGACGACGACAGCCGACACCGGCGATCGTGGCACCCATCTCATAGGTCGGGTAGGCCGCCGATGGGCAGGCCACTTCCAGACCAGCCTGGCGCAGTCCCAGCAGTGTGGGCAGCCACGCGACAAGCTCCTTCGAACCGACCGTGGGCAGCACCTCGGCGGCGGGATCGAGTGTGACCCCATGCCAATTCTGATACCACCAGGCGATGGCTTCGCGCAGTTCGGTCGTGCCCGCCGTCGTCGGATAGCCATGGGCGTCTCCGGCGGCGGCCAGTGCTGACTGGATCACCTGAGGAGTGGGATCGACCGGTGTGCCGATCGAGAGGTCGCAGACCCCATCAGGGTGCTGTGCGGCCCGATCGCGGAACTCGGTGAGTCGGTCCCACGGGTAGTCGGGCAGATTGAGGCCGAAGCGCGACGAGTCGAAGCGTGAAGACATGGCTCAGTCGTGAGCTTGCAGAGGCAGGGCGGCGATGATCGGGTGATCCAAGCCGGTGTTGCCCAGCTTCGCGGCGCCGCCGGGTGAGCCCAGCTCGTCGAAGAATTCGACGTTGGCCTTGTAGTACTCCGACCATTCCTCCGGTGTGTCGTCTTCGTAGAAGATCGCTTCAACCGGGCAGACCGGTTCGCAGGCGCCACAATCGACACATTCGTCCGGGTGGATGTAGAGGCTGCGCTCACCTTCATAGATGCAGTCGACCGGACATTCGTCGACGCAGGCCTTGTCCTTCAGATCGACACAAGGCTGGGCAATGATGTACGTCACGAGTACGACTCCTATAAAGACTCAACGAGATTGCACGTATACAGCCTAAGACTACGCCTTCCGGTCCGGTCAGGTCCCATCGGGTCGACGTGATCCTTCTTTCACATTCGTGTCCTCGGTCACGTCGGCGGCGGTGGGGATGGGGGCTGGATTAGGCTGGGGTGGCAAGAACTTCAAGGACGTTTCGGCGGAAGGCGATAAGTGGACGATCTGCAGCCCGGCAAAAGAGTGGTCGTGCGGTATTCGCTCGAACCCGGTGATTCGCATTCGACCTCGGATGCCCTCGGCGTCGTCAACAGTGCCGACGAGTCGTTCGTGGAGATCGGGACCAAACGCGGACCGATCCGCATCGCCCGCGAGCAGATCATGCTCGTCCACGAGGTGCCCCCGGCACCGACCAAATCAGGTCGCACCCACGAGATCGTCTCCGCCGTCGATCTGCGTCGGATCTCAGCAGCAGCATGGCTACCTGCTGACATCTCCTGGCTGCATATGGAGAACCTGCGCAATGAGAGTTCCGAATCCGATGCCGACATCGGACTGCTGCAGAAGGGCTGGCTGCTGCGCAGCTCCGACTCGGTGACCAGACGTGCCAACAGCTGCCTGCCCGTCACCGACACCGGAATGGACTGGGAGCAGAGCCTCGACGCCGTCGAAGCCTGGTACTCGGCCCGGGAGAAGCCCAGCTGCGTCCAGATCTATTCTGCCGATGACTCCAGTACTCTGGCGCCGGCATGCGAAGGGCTGGCCCCCCTGCTCTCCGCCCGCGGCTACTCCCCCTGTGAGCCCGTCTTCCTGCTGGCCGGTTCCACCGCCGAGGCGGCCGCTGGGGCCGCTCATCCCGGTGACGCAGCCGCTCCAGGCCTGTCTATCGACTTCAGCGAGGAGCCGAGCCCCATGCACTACGCGGCGTGGACGAGTGAGCGCGACCCCGGTTCGGCCGACGCTTTCCGCAGCCTCATCGAAGCTTCCGATCCGTGTCAGTTCGTCACGGCCTATGCCGATCACCCCGATGGCAGCAGGACCATGGTGGCCAGCGCCCGGATCGTCGAACGCAGCAAATGGGGCGTGCTGACGAACCTCGTCACCCACCCCGACCTGCGCCGGCGAGGAGCAGGTCGGTCGGTGGCCCGCGCCGCGGCGGCACTGCTGTCCCAGCGGGGAGTGCGTTCGTATCTCGTTGATGTGGAGGCGAGCAACGAAGCGTCCCTGAACCTCTTCACATCCCTGGGAGCCACGGTTCGTCACCGGTCCTGGTACGCCAGTCGCGGTTGAGTCGCGTCAACGACTCCGGCTGAAGCGATTCAGTCCTTGCACTCCACCTTGTTCACCGGACGGTAGACGGTGACGAATGAGTCCCTGGTCGTCTTGCCCGAGGCGATGTCCTCCATCGTCCGCGTGATCTTGATCGACCAACCCTGTTTGGGAGTCTGAGGCGTGCATTCAGGTCCCGACTCGGTCACGGACCCGGGTGAACTGTAGTTGTAGCGGTCAGAGGAATCGGACTTGACCTTGAGCTTCTTGTCGCCGAATACCTTTGCGTGGACCTCACCATCGGAGAGGTACATGTCGAGGACCACCGGCTGCTTCGAGGTGTTCGTGAACTTCATGTCGATCGTCGACCAGTCCAGCGTGGCCTCCCGGCCCTCTGGGTAGCGGGAGATGTAACGCGAATGAGCTTGGTGTTCGTCCAGTTCGAAACCGGCGAAGAAGGCGGCGTTGAACAGTGTCGTCGATACCTGCGAGACTCCCCCTCCGAAGTCCTCCTTCATCTGCCCGTCCGAGATGACGCCGGCGGCCTTGTACCCGTTTGCTGCTGTGCGCTGTCCGATGGCCTCGTTGAGGGAGAACTGCTCCCCGGGCTGAACGACCGTCCCGGAGACCTTTTTTGCCGCGACCTTGAGATTGGTGTCGCGGTTGGGTTCGGATGAGTAGCCGGTTGAGTATTCGGACATCACGTCGGAGACATCAGCCTTCTCCGCATCCTTCGTGGTGAAGTCCGGTTCCACCGAGGCGAGGGTGACGGTTGGTTTGTCGGTCTTGCCCGAGACGGCGTCAGTGACGGCTGTGGTCAGCTCGTCCTTTTTGATCCCGATTCCCGTTTCCGACTTCACGACCTGAGGCTTGCCGTCTTTGATCGTGAAGCTTGCATCCTTCGCGGGCTTCCCGACATCCTTGTTGGCCGCCAGGACCCGTTTCTGCAGGTCCTCCTCGTCGAAGACGGGAGTGAGCTTCGAGTCCTTGGGCTCGAAGGTCAGTGTCTTCGCGATCGTCGCGGGGCTGATCGTCATATCTCCGGCGTCGACATCCGAGGAGGCGTCTTTCGCGGGTTCGGCTCGCACGGTCAGGTCTCCACTCACTGCATCCTTGGCGAAGCCGTCGGCGACGTCTTTCGCCTCGGCAGTGGTGATGTCGGGTTCGACGTCGGCAGCTGTGACCGGCAGCGGCCCTTCGGTACGCAGCCACGAGTCCTCGATGGCTGTGCGCACCTGTTCGGCGTCGACGCTCTGACCATCGGTGCCGTCCTTGACCTCGGGCTTGGCTTTGACGTAGCTGACTTCGGCGTCGACGGGTTCGAACTTGAGTGATTCCGTGACCTTGCCGGTGGCGTCCTCGAATTTCTCATCGGCGATGCTGATGACCGGTTCGATTTCGTTATCGCCGAAGAGGCGGTCCCAGATGATGACGGGGTTGAGGGTGAAGCCGGTGGCTCGGCTGATGGTCTCCGAGATGTCGAAGCCGACCCCGGCTTTCTCAGGGTCGAGGGCGGCAGTGGGCTTGCCCGCCTTGAGTTCGATCTTCTCCCCCGCTGTCTCACCCAGCTCTTCACGCAGGGTCGATTCCGCGGAGGTGGTGGACTTGCCGCCGATGTCGACGCCGGCGACAGTCGTTCCGGGCGACAGCACGCGTCCGGTGAGGAATCCGATGACCAGGTAGAGGACGGCCAGGACCAGCACGATGAACCCGGCGATGAGCCACGGTCTCCGCTTCGGAGTCTCCGCGGTGCCCTGCGGGCGGCCGCCGGGGTTCGGTGAGGGGTGGGACAGTGTCTGCGTCGGCATAGTTCTCCCGATTCTAACGGGCTGCTGTGGGCCGCCGCACCTTGATGAACGCGAGGATTGCGGCGATGAACATCGGACCGATCAGCCAGGCCGCCGAGCGCAGCGTTCCGGTCACGATGATGTCCGCGCCAGGCAGCCACGTCGGCTGGCCGAGGACATAGGAGAGGATGACGATGACAAGTGCGGCCACAAGCATCGGAGAGGAGCTTAAGTACATGGTCTTGAGGTGCCAGAGTCCGCAGGCGGCCAGCAGCAGGGACAGTACGAGTCCCCAGGGCAGGATGACCGTGGCACCGGCGAGGTCGAACACGCTCACGTTGAGGTGCTGCATGGCCCCGAGGAAGCCGATGAGCACAGCTAAGACAACAGCATGGGCATAGGCGAAGAACCCTGGCTTCTTGGGCTCTCGACGTCGCCGGCGCAGGGGTGCTGCACCGACAGCGCTGGGGGTCTGGGTTTCGCAGGCAGCGATGTCGAGGTCCGTGAGCACATGAGGTGCAGGTCCTGATCGAAGCCTCTGGGCCGAGATGGGTGTTCCGGCACCGATGGAGTAGTACTCATGGTCGACGATCTTCATGCCGATGCCGTTCGACAGTGCGAAGAACCCGCCGGAGACCGCCACCTGGGTGCGGTGAGCGGCCAAGGCGCTGCGTTTGGCGCCGAGAACCGAGGAGATGTCCTGGGCGATGACGATCTCGCTCACGGGCGGTTTGGTGGGGATCGTCTGAGCTGGCGAGAAGCCGGTTTCGGCGAATCCGGGCTGATTCGCGTCGAATGTCTCGTGAGCCACCTCGGCGGGGACATCGACGAACAGCAGCCGTCCGGCTCTCCAAGCTGCGAGGTCGACGGCGGCCACAGTAGCCTCGTGAACGCGCACGTGGTCGGGGTGGCCGTAACCGCCGTTGGCGGCATAGGTGATGACCGCATGGGGGCGGACCTCGTCGATGACGGCGGCGATGTAGCGGGACACGGTCGAAAGTTCGGCAGCGCAGAGTGCGTTGGCGGGCATGGTCGAGGCGGCGACGGCATGACCGTCAGGGCCCCACTCCATCCCGGAGTCTTCGAAGGTGTGGGCGCTGCCGCCCAGGAACAGGTGCTCACGCACGCCCAAGGCAGCCATCGCCTCAGCGACCTCGGCTTCCCGGACGCGGGCGAGTCCGGCACGATTGCCTTCCAAGCCTTTGAGGTCGGCGGGGATGACCTCGCCGTCCTCACCACGAGTGGCACTCAGGACCGTGACCCGCGCTCCCTCGCCGACAAGTGCGGCGATTGTGCCTCCGGTCGTGATCGTCTCATCATCGGGATGAGCGTGCACGAAGAGGATGCGGGGAACGACGGCCATGGGGTCCTGAGTGCTTGTGGTCATGCTGGGTTGGTGGAACTCACGCGTTCTGTTTACGCAGCTTGGCGTAGGTCTTCGCGCGTTCCTTCGGGTCGAGTTCCAGCTTGCGGATGCGCACTGTCCCTGGGGTGACCTCGACGCATTCGTCCTCACGGGCGAATTCGAGGCTTTCCTCAAGCGTCAGCTTGCGCGGCGGGACGAGGTTCTCGAAGGAGTCCGCCGAGGCCGAACGCATGTTCGTCAGCTTCTTCTCCTTCGTGATGTTGACGTCCATGTCATCTGCGCGGGAGTTCTCGCCGACGATCTGGCCGGTATAGACCTCCGAAGTGGGCTGGACGAAGAAGGTGCCGCGTTCCTGCAGGTTGATCATCGCGTAGGGAGTCACAGAACCTGGGCGGTCGGCCACGAGGGATCCGTTGGTGCGGAACTCGATGTTGCCGGCCCAGGGTCCATAGCCTGCGGAGAAGGAGTTGGCGATGCCGGTTCCGCGGGTCTCGGTGAGGAACCGGGTACGGAAGCCGATGAGCCCGCGTGCGGGGACGGTGAATTCCATGCGGACCCAGCCGGTGCCGTGGTTGGTCATGGTCGACATGACACCCTTGCGGCTGGCCAGGAGCTGCGTGACGGCACCGAGGTAGTCCTCAGGCACGTCGATCTGCAGCTCTTCGAACGGCTCGTGGACCTTGCCGTCAATCTTCTTGGTGACAACCTGAGGCTTGCCGACGGTGAGTTCGAAGCCTTCACGACGCATCTGCTCGACGAGGATGGCCAGCGCGAGCTCGCCGCGTCCCTGGACTTCCCAGGCGTCGGGACGTTCGGTGGGCAGAACCTTGAGCGAGACGTTGCCGACGAGTTCCTGGTCAAGACGATCCTTGACCATGCGTGCGGTGACCTTGGTGCCCTTTTCGCGACCTGCCAGAGGCGAGGTGTTGATGCCGATGGTCATCGAGATCGCAGGATCATCGATTGTGATCGCAGGCAGGGGCTTCGGGTTGTTCAGGTCGGTGAGCGTGTCACCGATCATGATGTCGGGGATGCCTGCCACGGCGACGATATCGCCGGCAGATGCCTCGGTGGCCGGGACACGGTCGAGGCCCTGAGTCTCCAGGAGCTCGGTGATCTTGACCGAGCTGATGTCATCGCCACGAGCCCAGGCGACCTGCTGGCCCTTGCGCAAGGTGCCGCCGAAGATACGCAGCAGAGCAAGACGGCCGAGGAACGGCGAGGCATCCAGGTTGGTCACGTGGGCCTGAAGGATGTCGTCATCGTTGATCTCAGGAGCCGGGATGGTCTCGAGGATCGTCTTGAACAGCGGCTCGAGGTCCGGGTTCGACGGAGCTTCTCCATCAGCGGGCTGCTCGAGCGAAGCGGCGCCGACCTTGGCCGCAGCGAAGACGGTAGGCACGTCGAGGACCGAGTCGACATCGAGGTCGGGAACTTCGTCCGCGAGGTCGGAGGCGAGACCGAGGAGCAGGTCCTGGGCCTCTTCGACGACTCCGTCGATGCGAGCATCGGCACGGTCGGTCTTGTTGATCAAGAGGATGACCGGCAACTTCGCGGCCAGCGCCTTGCGCAGCACGAAGCGGGTCTGGGGCAGAGGGCCCTCGGATGCGTCGACGAGGAGAACCACGCCGTCGACCATGGACAGGCCGCGCTCGACCTCTCCGCCGAAGTCAGCGTGACCCGGCGTGTCGATGACGTTGATGACGATGGGGTCGTCACCGGCTGACGGTCCGTTGTAGAGAACCGAGGTGTTCTTCGCGAGAATGGTGATGCCCTTCTCGCGTTCGAGGTCGCCGGAGTCCATGACGCGTTCAGCAAAATCACCGTGTTCGCTGAACACACCGGTCTGGCGGAGCATGGCATCGACCAGAGTGGTCTTGCCGTGGTCGACGTGGGCGACGATTGCGACGTTGCGGCGGTTTTCCCGACGCGTGATGGCTTCAGTCATCAAGAACCTTATGAGCTAGAGAGATTGGTCCGGTGCGGACCCAACAGACCATTATACGGCCACACGCTTACCGGAAATGACAGGTGGTGTTCAAAGTCGGGCATGAAGAATGCGAGCGTGAATGCATTCGGTGGTCGCAGCGGCGAGTGAGAATCCGCCCGAAAGCGCATCTGACTCGTCCGCTGCGACCACCGAATTATCACGTAGGCCAGCTGGACTGCCTGAGGATCAGGCGTTGGCCGTGGCCTCCAGAACAGCGTCCCTGGCTTCGCGTCGCTTGCGCTGTTCGCGCGGGTCCGGAACTGGGACCGCGGACAGCAGCCGCTGGGTGTAGGGATGAACCGGGTTGGCGACGACCTGCGAGCTCTTCCCGATCTCGACCAAGTACCCGTGACGCATCACGGCGATACGCGAGGCGATGCGTTCGATGACTGCCAGGTCGTGGCTGATGAACAGGCACGCGAATCCGTATTCCTGCTGCAGACCCTCGAACAGGTCGAGGACCTTGGCCTGCACCGAAACGTCGAGGGCCGATGTCGGCTCATCGGCGATGAGCAGCTTCGGCCTCAGAGTCAGCGCACGGGCGATGCCGATGCGCTGCCGTTGACCGCCGGAGAGCTCGTGCGGATAGCGGTTGCGCATCGATGTGGGCAGCTCGACGGCGGTGAGCAGCTCTTCGACGCGCTTGCTCAGTGCTGGCCCCTTCATCCCCTCGTGGAGGTAGAGAGGTTCCCCGATGGACTCACCGACGGGCAGACGCGGGTTGAGCGAGGAACCAGGGTCCTGGAACACGATCCCGACTTCCTTGCGCAGCGGTCGCATCGCCTTGTTGCTCAGGCCCTTGATGCTCTTGCCGTTGACGACCATATCGCCTTCGACGGTGGGCAGAAGTCCCAAGGCAGCACGACCGATCGTCGTTTTGCCCGAACCGGATTCACCGACCAATCCCACGACCTCGCCGGGAGCGATCATCAGATTGATGTGGTGTGCGGCGCGGAAGGCCTTCTTCCGTCCGATCGCCGGATATTCGATCGCAGCATCGCGCAGCTGCAGTGCAGAAGGCTTCGAGAAGTCAGCCTGAGACCCGGGATGGTAGTAGGTCTCCGTGGAGTCCATCTCGATGTCGTGGGCATGCTTGGACTCCCCGGCTGCCTCCGCGGCCTCGGCCAGGCCCGAGACCCGGTCTGTTCCGCCCTCGGTCACCATCGGGCTGAGAGTCGACTTCGGCGGGTGCGCTCCACCGTCATTGCCGCCCGTCGTGACGTCGTCGGCGGTGCCGTGGGAGGCTTCCGTTTCGTGGACTACGGCCGAGTCCTCGACACCGGCGGGATCGGCACCGAAGGCCTCCCCCTCAATCGCCGTGCCGAGGTGCGGCACAGCTTCGAGGAGCTGCTTCGTGTACGGATGCTGCGGGTTGTAGAAGATCTCTTCCGCATTGCCAGATTCGACGACACGACCAGCCTTCATCACAATCATGCGATCAGCCATATCGGCGACCACACCCATGTCATGGGTGATGAGGATGATGCCGGCATCGAGCTTCGACTTCAGCTCACGCATGAGCTTGAGGATCTCAGCCTGGACGGTGACGTCCAGAGCCGTCGTCGGCTCATCGGCGATGAGCAGCTTGGGCTGGCAGGCCAGAGCCTGAGCGATCATGATGCGCTGACGCTGCCCGCCCGAAAGCTGGTGGGGGAACGAATGGAACCGCTCCTCCGGGTCCGGGATCTCGACGAGACGCATGAGCTCGAGAGCGCGCTCTTTGGCCTCTGTGGGTCCGACGTCGAGGTGGACGCGCAGCGTCTCCACGATCTGGAAGCCCGCAGTGTAGACCGGGTTGAGTGCGGTCATCGGCTCCTGGAAGATGACCGAGATCTCGTTTCCGCGGATCTGCTGCATCTTCTCCGGCGGCATGCCGATGAGTTCGGTCCCGCCCATCTTCGCCGAGCCGGTGGCCCTGCCGTTGCTGGGCAGCAGACCGAGCAGTGACATGCTCGACTGTGATTTGCCGGAACCCGACTCTCCCACGATCGCCAGCACTTCACCAGCGTTAACTGTGTAGTTGAGATCTTCGGCGGCCATCCACCATTCGTCGTTGACCCAGAAGTTCACTCCCAGGTCCTTGACGTCGAGGACCGGTGATTTAGCTGTGTTTGTCTGTTCAGTCATCACTTCGCCTCTTTCTGGGTCATGCGCTCGGCCTTCTTCATCTTCCTCCAGCTCGGAATGGTCTTCATTCGGGGGTCGAACGCATCGCGTAGACCGTCGCCGATGAAGTTCACACACAGAGCAATGACGATGATGAACAGACCTGGCCACCAGAACAGCCACGGACGAGTGGCGAAGGAGGTCTGGTATTCGCTGATGAGCTGGCCCAGGGAGATTCCGGGCGCCTGGATGCCGAAGCCGAGATAGCTCAGCGCCGCTTCAAGCACGATCGCCTGGCTCATCACCAGCGTCGTATTGACGATGATGACCCCCATGGCGTTGGGCAACATGTGTTTGAACATGATGCGGAAGTCGCTGGCTCCGGCCACGCGAGCCGAATCGACGAATTCGCGTTCGCGCAGGGACATGAAGTCACCGCGGACGAGTCGTGCCAGGCCGGTCCACAGGATCGCACCCAAGGCCAGGCCGAGCAGTGGCCCGTTCGCGCCCCCGACCATCTTGCCGAGGATCGAGCCGATGACGATGACGGGCAAGATGATGAAACCATCCGTGATGCGCATCAGCAGGGAATCGATCCACCCGCGATAGTAACCGGCGACTGCACCCACGATTGTGCCGATGACTAGGCAGACCAGGCCGATGATGATCATGACGATGATGGAGATCTGCGTCCCCTTCATCACCCGGGCGAAGTTGTCACGTCCGATCTCGTCCTGCCCGAAGGGATGGTCACCCAGCGAGAAGAAGTTCGAGAAGGACCAGGTCGGCGCGCCTCCGGCGTTGACGATCGGGCCCGAGGCGGTGTGATTGTAGATCCACCATCCGGGGATCGGACCGAAGCCCACCGATGAGAAGGCGAAGAGGGCGACGAAGGCGAAGACTCCGATGCTGATCATCGCGCCCTTGTGGCGGAGGAACTTGCGGAAGACGATCTTGCCCTGAGACAGACCTTCGGTTTCCTTGGCTTCGATCGCATTGTCCCCGACGTCGTCGGAGGCGAGAGCATTCTGATTATCGTTGTTGGTACTCATGCGTTCACTCGGATTCTGGGGTCGAGGACTGCGTAGAGGAAGTCCGCGACGAGGTTGGCGATGATGGCGAGCAGGCCGGTGATGAGGATGTAGGCCATGATCGGATCGAGTTCGGACTGTCTCATCGAATCGATGAAGAGCTTGCCCATACCGTTCCAGCCGAAGATCGTCTCCGTGATGACGGCACCGCCGATCATGGTGATGATGTCGACGGGAATGATCGATGCCAACGGCAGCAGAGCATTGCGCAGTGCGTGGCGCATGACGACCGTACGCTCGTTGAGGCCCTTGGCCCGTGCCGTGCGGATGTAGTCCTGTCCCATGACCTCGAGCATCGAACCGCGTGTGTAGCGGGTGTATGAAGCGAAGGAGATGAGGATCAGGGCGATCGACGGGAGGAGCAGGTGAGTGAACGTGTCAAGGTTCGCTATCCAGAAATCGCCCTCAAGGTTCGGCGTCGATGCGCCGATCGTCGCAATCGGTCGGTTGTTGATCGCAGGCTGGTCGGAGTAGTCCCCCCACCCCTGCAGCACACGGTCGGCGAAGATGAGGACGGCGATGATCAGGCCGGTGAAGAACGTCGTGCGGACCGTGTCCCAGGGATCGGGACCGCGGAAGGCCAGACCCACGCCGACGGCCACACCGATCGTGACGATGAGGAGTCCGAGCATCCACAGCCAGTTCATCTCCTGGTAGTAGAAGAGGTACTGCAGCGGCATATAGAGCAGGGCTCCGATGACGGCCATCGTCAGAGACGCGTAGAGGACTCGCTTGTTCTTCAGGCCCGTCGACAGGAAGGTCATGACAACGGCATCGCCGAGGCCGATGACGACGATTCCCACGATGCCGATGCTCGGGTGCTGCAGCCAACCGCTGGCCAGAATGTAGTAGATCGTGGCGAAGGTGATCACTGTGGCAGCGAGGAAGGTGATGAGTCTGCGTTTGCCGCTGCCGCCCAGAGCACCCATCCAGAACAGTCCCATCGCAATGCAGACGAGGATGATCGGCACCCAGCTGCTCAGCGTCGGGTCGTTGATGAAGTTGTTGATCTCGATCGCGCCGTACTGCTTGAGCAGAACCGCGACCCAGAACACAGGCAGCGAGTAGAGGAGGAACGAGACGAAGGTGATGAAGTAGTCGAAGCCCGAGTACTGACGAATCGCCGAGACCATTCCGACGGCGATGCCGAGCACGATGGCCACGATCGTCGAGGCGGTGATGAGCTTGACCGTGTTGACGATTGCGCCCTGAAGCTGCGAGGTGACCTCTTGGCCCGATTTCCAAGCGATGCCGAAGTCACACTGCCCGACCACGCAGCCGCCTACGCCGGCCAGCCACTTGAAGTAGCGCACGATCGCCGGGGTATCGAGGTCGAGGAGCCTGCGGCGGGACTCGTAGAGTGCCTCGATGTTGGGAGAGGTGCTCGAACGCAGATCCCAGAAGAAATCGAGGGCGACGTTGAGCAGGAGGTAGAGGACGAATGTCACGACCAGGAGCACGAGTGCAGTCGAGAGTAGTCGTCTGAGGATGAATCTTGTCATTGGGTGTCCGTTTCAATCTTCCGAAAACGCCGCTGTGGGGATCACAGAGTGATCCCCACAGCATCTGGGGGTGAAGGAGAACCGATCGCGTCAGTCGCGGATCAGTTGGTCTCCCACTCCCAGTAGTTCCAGAAGATGGTCGGCGACACGGTAGTCGATTTCGCATTCTTCAATTTGTCTCGGTAGATAACCAGCTCCGGGTGCTGGAACAGCGGCGCACCGAATGCGTCAGTAGTCAACTGTTTTTCCAACTCTGTTGACAGTTTGGCGTGTTCAGACTCCGGCGCACCGACGATCTTGTCAAGAATTTTGTCAGTCTTCTTGCTCGAGTAGCCGCCGTAGTTGTTCTGGGCCCCTGTGCGGTAGTTCGCATCCGAGTCAGAAATTCCTGTCGATCCGGACTGCCAGCCGAACAGCGAGACGTCATAGGTGCCATCGCCGAGGCGGGTGCCCCAGTTGACGTCTCCGACGTCCTCAATCTTGAAACCGGCCTTCTCCGCCGATTCCTTGATCAGTTGGAACTCCTGCTGACGGCGTGAGTTCGTGTTGTCATACATCACGCGCACCTTAGGAGCATCGACACCTGCATCCTTGAGCAGCTTCTTAGCACCCTTCAGGTCAACCTCTTTGAGGTCTTCCATCCCATTGCCCTTGATGATCTCGTCGTACATCGGCGAGCCGGGAACCTGGTTGAAGGAGTCACGTGTCACCGCCTCAGGGTTGAGCGGTTTAATGATCTTATCGACGATGTCCTGGCGAGGCAGGGTCTTGAGGAACGCCTGACGCACCTTCTTCGCCTTCTCTTCATCGCCGCCATTGGCAGCCGGGTCAAAGGGCCCCTTGTTGTCAAAGGTGAAGTCCACATGTTCGTAAGTCGCACCGTCGGCTGAATCGACATTGACGCCGTCGATGTCTTCGGCTGCAGAGAGAACATCGGCGGTCGCCTGAGGCTGGGTGAAGTCGACCTCACCGTTTTCGATTGCTTGCACCATAGCCATTGGGTCACCGTTGTAACGAACTGTGACGGTGTCGACCTTCGGCTTCGTTGGGCCGGTGTACTTATCGTCAAGTTCAAGTGTGACGTACTGCCCCTCCTCGAACTTGGTCATCTTGTACGGACCGTTGTGGACGAGGAGGTCCTCGTCTTCGGGCATCGAGGTGAAGTCAAATCCGGTGTTCCAAGTGTTCGAGATCTTGGAAAGCTTCTCCGTATCCTTGTCCTTAATCGCCTTGAGTATCGCCTGTTTGCCCTTTTCAGGGTCATCAATTCCCAATGCCTTCTTCGCAACGATGTGGGAAGGGAGCCCTACCCCGTTAGGGCCGATTCCAGCAAAGCCGACCTGCCAATCAGCGAAGGGCTTGGAAAACTCAAAAGTAGCTTCGGAGCCGTCATCGGAAATCTCAGGGAAGTCCTTCACGAGCTTCGGACCGATCGAGGCCGAGTCGAAGTACACGGTCTTCGCATCGTTCTCCTTAACCGAACCGTCGTCGTTGTTGTTCTGATCGACGGTGTTGAAGTTCGACGACGTAGCAGCCCATGTGAGCGCCAGGTCGGCGGCGTCCACAGGGGTGCCGTCAGACCACTTCGCATCATCATTGAAGGTGTACTTGATCTTCAATGGATCATCAGCGACCTTCTCGAGCTTGCCAAGCGCACCGTCCTGCACCTCGAGGCTGTCGTCGTAATACCCGAAGTTGTCATTCATCATGTAGGTGAGAATGGCGTTCGAGACAGCATTACCGTTCGCTGACTGAGTATTCATCGAACGGAAGGACTCGTTCCAACCAATATTGAGGTTCGATTTCTCTGACGACTTCTCATCGTCTCCGCCGCCGGGGGGTGTGCACGCAGTGAGCACCATTGCTGCTGCGGCAACTGAGGCTCCGGCCGCGAGGAAGCGCTTGTTCACGTTCTCTCCTTGTAGTCATGAGGCTGTTTCGCCCGTGTAGCCACGCCCACAATCCGGGGCGTGATGCGCTCGATCACTCCCTGGTCGGGAGCGGGACCGCGTTCATGTTTTTCACATGGAATGCCTCAAAGTTAATTCACGCGACACTGTGACACAGTCCACATACTGAGCAAATTTCATAATCGTTACTGTTTCGAGACCAAGGAAACATGCACACAACACGGAGTCTCAGTGGATAGGATGTTCAGGTGGTTAACAGTGAGATAGATCGCAATTCAGGGAACGAACAGCCGACGATCGTGAGGACGACAAGCTCCACGGTGCTCTTCTTCGTCATCGCTGGACTCTGCGTGGTCGGCCTGGGTTCGATCATCGTCGGAGACTTCACCGCACGGGGCCTGGCCGTGGCGGGCATACCGGTCGCCATCATCACCGTCGTCTACGCCCTCTACCGGTTTCCGCGCGTCGAGCTGCGGCACAAGGAGATCGCACTGATCAATCCGATGCAGTCGGTGCACATCCCCTGGAACCTCGTCGACGGGTTCGACATCCACTTCGGACTCGGGGTGCGCACCCATGGGAAGGTCTTCTCCTCTTGGCCCCTGGCCAGCAAGGGTAAGAAGATGGAGAAGGACGAACACGGCATCCGCAGGCTGATGGACAATCCGAATCCTGCTGTCGACACCGTGCTCGACCGTCATTCCAAGCTCAGCGATGAGGAACTGTCGAACCCTCGCGGGGAACGCACGATCTCCAGCTCGTGGAACTTCGGCATCATCGCCGCGCTCGTGGTCGCCGTCATCTGGGCAGGCTTCGGCTTCGCGGCTCTGCCCAGCTGATCAGCCGCTTGGATGATCAGACAGTCGGCTTTTCAGCCGCCGCGACTGTTCACCAGCCGCGTTCGCGCCATTCGCTCAGCTTTGGACGCTCCGCGCCCAGCGTGGTGGCATCACCATGTCCGGGCAGCACCCGGGTCTCGTTAGGCAGCTGATCGAAGACGCGCTCTTCCAGATCGTCCATGAGCGAGGTGAAGTCCTCTGGTTTCCAGGTCTTGCCCGGTCCCCCGGGGAACAGCGAATCACCGGAGAACAGGATGGTCTCTCCCCCATCACGCAGCAGCAGAGCGATCGATCCGGGTGTGTGCCCGCGCAGGCCGATCGCCTGCAGGACGAACCCGCCGAAGTCGCCGACGTCGAGATGGTCGACGGAGCGTGCGATCTCGACCCCTTCGGCCGAGGTGATCGCCTCCGCGTCGGCGCTGCCGGCGATCGTCATCGCATCAGGGAATGCCGCCGAGGTGGCCGGCAGTGCCCGAATATGATCCCAATGCTGGTGAGTCGTAATGATCGCCTCCAGGATCGGTTCCGCGGAGGTGTCGTCACCGCCTGAGGCGATGAGTGCTGTGATCGCATCGGCATCGTCGGCGGCATCGATGAGCACCTGTGCCCCCGATTCCTTGGCGGTGATGAGGTAGACGTTGTTGGCCATGTCGGACACCGCAATGCTGCGGATGACGACGTGTTCGGTCTCGATTGTCTTCGTCATTATCAGTTCACCATGCTCCTCGTGTGTACTGCGGTGGATACGGTCCCGGTTCGACTCCGAGATCGTGGGCTGCTCTCTGTGGCCATGCCGGTTCGCGCAGAGCTGCTCTGGCCAGGAAGATCGCGTCTGCCTGTTCGGAGGCCAGGATCGTCTCCGCCTGTTCCGGATCGGTGATGAGGCCCACGGTTCCGGTGCTCACACCCTCTGCGCGGATCGCGGCCGACAGCGGCACCTGGTAGCCAGGACCGACGGGGACCTTGACGGGGAAGTTGCCTCCGGAGGAGACGTCGATGAGGTCGACGCCGCATTCGTTCAGGTCACGCGAGACCTCAACCGCCTCGGCGATGTCGAAGCCGCCTTCGCGCCACTCGCTGGCGGAGAGGCGGACGAAGACGGGCACGTCCTCCCCCACTGCGGCGCGCACGGCTTGGTAGGTCTCGATCAGAATTCGCGAACGTCCGGCTAGGTCTCCGCCGTACTCATCGGTGCGCACGTTTGACAGCGGAGACAGGAACGAATGGAGCAGGTAGCCGTGGGCGGCGTGAAGTTCGACCAGGTCGAATCCGGCATCGATGGCTCGAACGGCGGCCGCGGCGAAGGCCTCGACCACCTCGGCGATGTCGTCCTTCGTCATCTCTTCCGGGGCCTCATATCCGGGGTAGGCGACGGCACTGGCACCGAGGGTCGGCCAGCCGCCCTCGGCCTCGGGCACGCTGCCCCGAGGATTGCCTTCGAAGGGACGGTATGTGCTCGCTTTGCGACCCGCGTGGGCCAACTGCACACCGATCCGACTGCCCTGCGAATGGACGAACTCGGTGATCGAGGACCAGGCGTCGGCCTGATCGTCATTCCAGATGCCGGCGTCCTGAGGCGAGATCCGCCCTTCGGGCAGGACAGCGGAGGCCTCGGTGAGAATGAGTCCGAACCCGCCCTGGGCACGGGCACCCAGGTGAACGAGGTGCCAGGTGCCGGGCACGCCGTCTTCGGACTCGCAGGAGTACTGGCACATCGGGGCCAGCCAGATGCGGTTGGCGATCTCGGTGCCGCGCATTGTCATGGGTGAGAAGAGATGAGTCATGTCGTCAGTCTGCCAAGGTTCCTCGTCGATCACAGCATGATGTTGAATACTGGTACGGCGAGTACGTAGACGGTGATCGTGATGAGGACGATTCCGATGACGTTGAGCCATAGTCCGCCCTTGACCATCTGCGCCACTGTCACGTAGCCCGAACCGTAGGCAACAGCGTTGGGTGGTGTTGCCACCGGAAGCATGAAGGCGCAGGTCGCAGCCAGGGCCACCGGAATGGTGAGAAGCAGCGGGTCGAGGTCGAGCCCCATCGCCACGCCGCCGACAACGGGAACGAAGGTGGCTGCGGTCGCGGTGTTCGAGGTCAGCTCCGTGAGGAACAGGATGATCGTGGCGAAGATCGCGACAACGAAGACCGTCGGCAGTACTCCCAGACCGCTCGTGGATTTGCCGATCCATTCGGTCAGTCCTGAGGAGGAGAACTGTGCAGACAAGGCCAGGCCGCCGCCGAAGAGAAGTAACACACCCCAGGGCAGCTTCTCCGCGGTGTCCCAGTCGAGGAGGCGGACTCCGCGATTGGCTCCTCCGGGAATGAGGAAGAGGAGGAGGCCGATGACTATGGCGATGCCCTCATCGCTGATCGGTGGCTCCTCGAAGATCAGCGGCAGGGAGATCCAGCTGACCGCGGCGAGGATGAACATGCCCAGCACCAGCTTTTCCCCGGTCGACATCGGGCCGAGCTTTTCCAATTCGTCGCGGATGAGCTCGCGACCCCCTGGGATCTCATCGATCTCAGGCTTGAACAGCACTTTGACGAGGAGGAACCAGGCGATGATCATCATCACGATCGCCAGTGGGACTCCGACGAGCATCCACTGACCGAAGCCGATGGAGATGTCGTGGTTGTCCTTGAGGTAGCCGACGAGGAAGAGATTCGGCGGTGTGCCGATGATGGTGCCGAGAGACCCGATGGAGGCGGAATAGGCGATGCCGAGCATGAGTGCGGTGCCGAAGTTGGACTTCACCACCGCCCCGAGGCCGGAGTCGTCCTCCCCTGTCTCTGGCGCCTCGGCGGCCGAGTCCGCGGTATCGGAGTCCGCGGTTTCTGCCGCATCGGTGATGGCGCCGCCGACGACTTTGCTCACGATCATCAGCACCGAGATCCCGATGGGCAGCATCATCACCGCTGTGGCGGTGTTCGAGACCCACATGGAGACGAATCCGGTGGCGATCATGAAGCCTGCAATCATCGGTCCCGGCTTGTTGCCCATGATGGACAGGGTGATGAGGGCGATTCGCCGGTGCAGGTTCCAGCGCTGCATGGCTAAAGCGATGAGGAAACCGCCGAGGAACAGGAAGATGATCGGGTTTCCGTAGGAGGCACCGACAGTGTCCATCTCGACCTCGGTGCCGAATACGGGGAAAGCCACAAGCGGCAGCAGGGAGGTGGCAGGGATCGGCAGTGCCTCGGTCATCCACCACACCGCCATGAGCACAGCAACGGCGGCCGTCAGCTTCGCGCCGTGTTCGACCCCGTCCGGCATGATCGCGTAGACGAGGGTCGACAGGATGAGCCCGAGGAGGAAGCCGGTCCAGCGGATGCGCACCGTCTGTCTGGACAGCCCAGGCGCTCTCTCACCGGGTGACAGTTCGCGGAGGTCGGTCGAGGTCTCGCTTCGTGAGTGCTGTTCCTGAGTCATCTGCGCTCCTCATTGAGCAAGGTCGGATGCTGTGGACTACATCTACACCCTACTCAAGAACGCCTCGATGTGGTCGAATACGATGTCGGGATGTTCGGCCATCGGCAGATGAGCCGCATCAGGGATGACGACCATCGCTGAGTCGGCCACCTGTGCCGACAGCTCGGTCATGGCCTCGGGGGTGCAGCCCGGATCCTGTGATCCGGCGATGAACAGGGTCGGCGTGGTCACGGCCTCAAGGCGCCCAGTCACGTCGTATTGCGTCACAGCCCTTGCACAGGCGATATAGGCAGCATCATCGACCATTGCCAGGTCCGTGAGGATGGCCGGTCCCGATGCGATGTCCTCGGTGAGGAAACCGGCGGCGAACCACCGGTCGGCGGTGTCGTCGAGCTGGCCGCGGGTGCCGTCCTCGGCGACGTCCTTGATTCGCTCGGCCCAGGATTCGTCGGTGCCGAACTTCGTCGCCGTCGCACAAGCCACAAGACCGGTCAGCGAGTCAGGGTGTTCGAGTGCCAACGTCAGTCCGATGCCGCCCGAGATCGAGACACCGCAGTAGGTGAACTTCTCCACGCCCAGTTCAGCCAGGCTGGTCACGAGCCCGGCTGCGAGATCGGAGACCGTGAAGTCCGCGCCGTCATCGGTTCGAGGAAGTGTGTGACCGGGAAGATCGCTGAGGTAGATCTGGTAGTCATCGGCGAATCTGGCCGCGACCGCGGCCCAGAGGGAGACCCTGGTGCCGAGGGCGTTTCCGAAGACGATGGCCGGTGAACCCGGATTGTCGTTGAGGGGGTGGACTGCAATGCGCAAGAGTGCTCCTAGCGAGGTTCGAGATCAGATGAGATGTTCGAGGTCAGGAGTGCTGTCGGAAGGTCAGGAGACCACCGCACTCAGCCTACCGCCCGAGTACTGGAGATAACAGCGTGGGCACAGTGATTCATAGGTCACGGCATTGCCGTCGATAGCCACCTGATCACCGTCGAAGATGAACTGGCCATCGACGAGGCGTCCGTTGAACATGGCCTTGCGGCCGCACCTGCAGATGGTCTTCAGCTCTTCCAGAGTGTGAGCAATCTCAAGCAATCGGGCAGAACCAGGGAATGCCCTGGTGCGGAAGTCGGTGCGGATTCCGTAGCACATCACCGGCACCGAGATAGCAGTGGCGATGCGCATGAGCGAATCGACTTGGAGCGGTTCGAGGAACTGGGCCTCGTCGATGAGCAGGCAGGCCACGCTTGCCTTAGGGGTGTCGATGGATTCGAGCAGAGCATCATGATCGACGTAGTCGGCGTGTTCGCGGTAGATGGTCTCAACGTCGGAGCCGGCGGGGATGAGGAAGTCGACTTCGCGGGTGACGCCGAGGCGGGAGACGATCTCGCCAGCACCCTTCGTGTCGATGTGGGGTTTGGCCAGCAGCACTCGTTGGCCGCGTTCCTCGTAGTTGAAGGCGGCCTGCAGCAGGGCGGTCGATTTTCCGGAATTCATCGCCCCGTAACGGAAGTAGAGCTTTGCCACCTTCGTCCTCTCTGAGTCGTTCGTGATGATTTTGCTGTTGTTCGTGATGGGTGTCCTGTTGTGTGTGACGAAACAGAACCCTACCGGGAAGCTGAGCGCATCCGGGTCAACGGTAGGATGGTGAGGTCAAACCCCGAGACGATGTGGAGTAGTCCATCACCATGGCCAAAATCATTTATACGCGCACCGATGAAGCGCCTCTTCTGGCGACGTACTCGCTCAAGCCGATCATCGAGGCCTTCGCCACCTCGGCGGGTGTCGAGGTCGAGACCCGAGACATCTCTCTGGCCGCGCGTGTACTGGCACAGTTCACTGATCGCCTCCCCGAAGATCAGCAGGTCGCTGATTCCCTGGCCGAGCTGGGCGAGCTGGCCAAGAAGCCTGAAGCCAACATCATCAAGCTGCCCAATATCTCGGCGTCCGTCCCCCAGCTCAAGGCCACCATCGCCGAGCTCCAGTCACAGGGCTACGAACTGCCCGACTACCCGGACGAGCCATCGACCGATGAGGAACGCGATGCCAAGGCTCGCTACGACAAGGTCAAGGGCTCAGCCGTCAACCCCGTCCTGCGTGAGGGCAACTCCGATCGTCGTGCCCCGCAGGCCGTGAAGAACTTCGCGAAGGCCCACCCGCACTCGATGGGTGACTGGTCCGCTGATTCGAAGACCAATGTGGCCACCATGGCTGCCGGTGACTTCCGCGACAACGAGAAGTCAGTCGTCATCCCGGCCGATGACACCCTGCAGATCCGTCTGCGTCCCGCCTCGGGCGAGACCGTTGTCCTCAAGGAATCTCTGCCTGTCCTCGCCGATGAGGTCATCGACGCCACCAAGATGGACGTCGCAGAACTCCACAAGTTCCTCAAGGCGCAGATCGTACGCGCCAAGGAGGAGGGAATCCTCTTCTCCGTCCACCTCAAGGCGACCATGATGAAGGTCTCCGACCCGATTCTCTTCGGCCACGTCATCGAGGCGTTCTTCCCCGAGGTCTACGCCGAATACGGTGTTGCCCTCGCCGAGGCGGGCCTGACCTCCGACAACGGACTGGCCGCCATCCTCGGCGGACTCGACGCCCTCCCGGCCGATGTGGCCAAGGGTGTCAAGGACGGAATCGAGAAGGGCATCGCCGAGGGCCCCTCCTTGGCCATGGTCAACTCAGATAAGGGCATCACGAACCTGCACGTGCCCTCCGACGTGATCGTTGATGCTTCGATGCCCGCGATGATCCGCGTCGGCGGCAAGATGTGGAACAAGGACGACGCGACCCAGGACGCCCTGGCCGTCATCCCCGACTCCTCCTACGCCGGTGTCTACCAGACCGTGATCGAGGACTGCCGCGCCAACGGTGCCTTCGATCCGACCACGATGGGCACCGTCCCCAACGTCGGACTCATGGCGCAGAAGGCCGAAGAATACGGCAGCCACGACAAGACCTTCGAGATCGCCCAGGACGGCGTCGTCGAGGTCGTCAACTCTGCCGGTGAGGTCATCCTGTCCCACAAGGTCGCCGCCGGTGACATCTGGCGCGCTTGCCAGACCAAGGACATCCCGGTCCGCGACTGGGTCAAGCTGGCCGTCACCCGTGCCCGTCTCTCCGAGACCCCTGCCGTGTTCTGGCTCGATGAGACCCGCGCCCATGACCGCAACCTGCGGGCCAAGGTCGAGGCCTACCTCGGCGATCACGACACCGAAGGTCTCGACATCCGCATCATGAACCCGGTCGAGGCGACTCAGTTCTCGATCGATCGCATTCGTCAGGGCAAGGACACCATCTCGGTGACCGGCAACGTGCTGCGCGACTACAACACCGACCTGTTCCCGATCCTGGAACTGGGCACCTCGGCGAAGATGCTCTCCGTGGTTCCGCTCATCGCCGGTGGCGGTCTGTTCGAAACCGGTGCCGGTGGTTCGGCTCCGAAGCACGTTCAGCAGCTGGTGGAAGAGAACCACCTGCGCTGGGACTCACTCGGTGAGTTCCTCGCCCTGGCCGAATCGTTCCGTCACGAGTTCAACGTCCACGGCAACGCCCGTGCCGGTGTGCTCGCCGATACGCTCGATGCAGCGACCGGCAAGTTCCTCGAAGAGAACAAGTCGCCTTCGCGCAAGGTCGGCGAGATCGACAACCGCGGCAGCCACTTCTTCCTGACCCTCTACTGGGCACAGAACCTGGCCGAGCAGACGACGGACGAACCGCTGTCCGAGGCCATCAAGCCTGTTGCCGAGGCTCTGGAGACCAACGCTGAGAAGATCTCGGCCGAACTCCTCGAAGTCCAGGGCAGCCCGGTCGATCTGGGTGGCTACTACTACCCGGAAGAGGCCAAGCTCGACGCGGCCATGCGCCCCTCGGCCACGCTCAACGAGATCATCTCCACCCTGAGCGCCAAGGTCTGATCTCAGGTCTGATCTGACCAGCACACGTCTCTGATCTCACTTCTTCAGGTCAGAGAATGCAACACCACACTCATGCGCCCATCAGCGACTATGATGGGCGCATGAGTACTCAAGACCCACGTGGCGAATCACAGACGCCCGACGAGCTGCTGGCCGAGACGCAGTCCGTGCTCGGCGACGAGGATCCGGCGACCGGCAACACCCGCGAGGTCGCACCGACTCAGCAAGTGGATCCGACGCAGCGCATCGAGCCCGCACAGCAGACCGAACCTGAGCAACGCCAGGAGCCGACTCCTGCAGGCAAGGACGCGGACCTGTCACAGCTCAAGGGCGGGTCCGGCATGTCGGCGGGAATGTGGGCGTCGCTCATCCTCGGTGCCGCCATCGTCGTGCTCCTGCTCATCTTCATCCTGCAGAACAACGTCCCCGCCGAATTCCAGTACTTCGGTTGGCAGTTCCAGCTGCCGCTGGGCGTTGCCATGCTCTTCGCCGCAATCGGCGGCATCTTCATCGCCGGCATCATCGGATCCGTGCGCATCTTCGTGCTCAACCGCAAGCTGAAGAAGATTTCGAAGGCTCTGGGCCGCTGATACATGGAGTCCCACCCCGGTTTCACCCTCCTGCCCACCCAGCTCGATTCGACCATCGTCCTCGCCGACACTGACGCCGAGGCCGAATGGGCGCGCATCGATCTCTCCTCGCTGACGAAGCAGGAGATGAACTATGCGACGGAGTTCGAACCCGATGCGGCAGCCACTTGGGCTGCCGGTCGGGTCATTCTCCGCCATGTTCTCGGCACGCATCTGGACCGCGACCCCGCCGGCATCGAGATTCGTCTCGACTCTGCGGGCAAGCCCCGGGTCGAGGAATGCGAATTCTCCGTCACCAGAGCCAGGCGACTGGTCCTGGTCGCCGTTGCCGATGATCCCATAGGGGTCGATCTCGAGGCCGTGCCCGAACACGCGGTTGCCGCCGAGGCGATGTCGCTGCTGCACCCGAAGGAGCGAGCCGAGCTCGAGCAGGTGCCAGCATCTGAGCTGGCGACCGACTTCGTCCGTGTGTGGGCCCGCAAAGAGGCCTTCCTCAAGGCTCTGAGCACAGGCTTGGCCCGCGATCCCGGCATGGACTACATCGGAGCCGGAACCGCACCGAACTCCCCGCACCCCGACGTCGAGATCTTCGACCTGGAATCGGGTCTGCCCGAGGGATACCACGCGGCCATCGCGTTCAACCGCTGACAGCCACTCTCAGTCGCTCGCCGGTGTGGACCCACCGAATGCCTCGTCCTCGGCGAAATCGGGGCCATTGGCCCCGGTGGTGAACACGATGGCGATGGCCAAAGAGCCGAGAGCCGTGTAGCCGAACCAGACGAGGCCCGCCGCCGGACTTCCGACAAGGGCGAGGATCACGGCGATGATCGTCGACACCACCCAGAGCGAATCGAATATCGCCAGGTACTTCACATAGCGCTTCTCACCTCTGCGGGCGCCATAGGAGATCTCCGTGGCAGCGCTGAGGAAGAGCAGGACGATTGCCGTGATCGCCAACCACCTGGGTGCCAGCAGAAACGATTCGACCGCGGGAAGAAACGCGCAGAGTGCGACCGCGACGAGCAGTTTGAACACGCCATCGGCGACGAACCCGAATTTCATCATGCTCCGATCCTACTCAACCGACCCTGTACGAAAGTCACCGGTGGTCGGCCTCACTGAGCATTGACTGCACCGTCTCCAGCGCCTGACGCAGCACGGTCGCTTCGACGTTGGAGTGGGCGATGACGATTCCGTGCCGGACATCACTGTCGGCACTCCAACCGGCCGCCAACGATGCCACGAGGATTCCGCGCTCGGCCAGGTCGGTGCGCAGCCGTGCTGCCGTGTGCGCGCTCGTCTCGATGACGAGGGTGCGACCTTCGTGGACAAGACCGGGAACCTCACCGATCTGGGCCAGGACCGCCTCGGCGGCTCTGATCCTGCGTCGACCCCGGGAGATTCTGCGACGCAGCCCTCCCGAGGTGAGATAGGCCGCGATCGCGGACTGCATGACCGGGGAGAACGCCGGCCCCAAGGCGGTGCGCATCCGGCTCAAGCGCTTCCCCAGCTCCCCGTGGGCGATGATGTACCCGGTGGACACGGCCGAGGTCAGCAGAGTCGAAAACGTGCCGATGTGGACCACCTGGGCGGGGGCATCGGTCGATACCGCGAGGTCGTAGAGAGTCGGCACCACGGTGCGGGCGTAGCGGGCCTCGCTGTCGTAGTCGTCCTCGATGACGATGACGCCGGCGGCCTGTGCCCATTCCAGGAGTCTGACCCGCTGGTCGATGGGCATCGTGGTTCCGTGCGGAAACTGATGGTTGGGAGTCACCACGACCGCGCCGAGGTGGGCAGAAGCGGCACCGGACAGGTGCGCCGTGTCGATGGGGATGAGTTCACGATCGGTCATTGCCTGTCGCAGGCCTGGAAACCCTGGGTTCTCAACGCCGATGGCGCCGTCAACGCCCGTTGTCAGGAGCAGGCGCAGCCCGTCTCTCGATCCGCTGGTGAGGATGATGTCGTCGGGATCGACGCTCATCCCCCGAGTCAGGCGCAGGTGATCAGCGATCGCCCACCTGGCCTGCGGTTGTCCCAGCGCATCGATCGGACCGGGATCGAGGTCGAGGGAATCACGCCAGGCTCTCCGGAAGGCCGGTTCCTGCAATGGGTTGTCACCTCCGAACCCGGGACGCAGGTCGACGAAGCTGCGCAGCCGGCGCCGGGGCACCTGGGGCGGACGGCTCTGTGGCCCGGACGCTCGCGGAGTGCTCGGCAGCTCCGGGTTCACCCGTGTGGCCGAGCGCTCGGCAGTGATGAGAAAACCCTCGACGACGAGCTGGGCGTAGGCGGTCTCGACAGTCCCCCGGGAGACATGAAGATGGGCAGCCAGGCGTCTGCTGGCGGGCACCGGCTCTCCCGGGCGCACGGCCCCGGCAGCGATGAGTCGTCTGATCTCGGCCACCAGCTGATCCGGCAGCGGAGTCGACGTCTCGCGGTCGATCGCGATGGACAGTGCGATCCCGTCGGCCCGCGGCAGGACCACGTCTGGTGGGGCGGCTGCGGAGTCCGTCGGCTGAGCTGGAGACATGACACGATCATACTGGCCTAAAACTTTTAATACTTTCTGGCACTCTTCTTGGGCCACAGGTCGTTCTAGTCTTGTGGTGAACGGCCGTTCTCACCGATCAATTCGCCTCCATCAGGCACACCTCGAACGGAAAGCACCACACCAATGACTCAGACACAGACCCTGCTCAACACCGGCTTGGCACAGATGCTCAAGGGCGGCGTCATCATGGACGTCGTCAACGAGGAGCAGGCCCGCATAGCGGAGGCCGCCGGCGCCTCGGCGGTCATGGCGCTCGAACGCGTCCCCGCGGACATCCGCGCTCAGGGCGGAGTGGCCCGAATGAGCGATCCCGACCTCATCGACGGCATCACGGCCGCCGTGTCGATTCCCGTCATGGCCAAGGCCCGGATCGGACATTTCGTCGAGGCACAGATCCTCGAGACCCTAGGAGTGGACTACATCGACGAATCGGAGGTCCTCTCCCCCGCCGACTACGTCAATCACATCGACAAGTCCGTCTTCAAGGTTCCCTTCGTCTGTGGTGCGACCAACCTCGGCGAGGCGCTGCGCCGCATCACAGAGGGCGCATCGATGATCCGCTCGAAGGGTGAGGCAGGCACCGGCGACGTCTCCGAGGCGATGCGCCATCTGCGGACCATCAACTCCGAGATCAGGGCGCTGGGAGCCAAGAGCGAAGACGAGCTCTATGTTGCTGCGAAGGAGATTGCAGCCCCGTACCAGCTGGTCAAGCAGGTCGCAGGCCTCGGACGTCTGCCCGTCGTGACCTTCGTTGCCGGCGGCATCGCCACTCCCGCCGACGCGGCCATGATGATGCAGCTCGGCGCTGACGGCGTCTTCGTCGGTTCCGGCATCTTCAAGTCCGGCAACCCTGAGGCACGAGCCAAGGCCATCGTCGAGGCGACCACTCACTTCGACGATCCCATCGCCGTTGCGAAGGCCTCACGTGGGCTCGGCGATGCGATGGTCGGCATCAATGTCACCGACGTCGCTGCACCCCACCGCCTGGCAGAGCGCGGCTGGTGAGAGTCGGCGTCCTCAGCCTCCAGGGAGCCTTTCGCGAGCACCTCGGCGTGCTCGACTCCCTGGGGGTCAGCTCCAGCAAGGTCACGAGGCCCGAGCACCTTGATTCCATCGATTCGCTCATCGTGCCCGGAGGCGAGTCATCGGCCATGGTCCGCATTGCCGCCGGAACCGGACTCTTCCCCACACTCAGTGACAAGATCCAGTCCGGTCTGCCGATCTTCGGCACGTGTGCGGGACTCATCCTCCTCGCCGATCGACTCACGGATGATTCGCTGGACGGCTTCGACCGCCTCGGCGGGCTCGATATCACGGTGGCCCGCAACGCCTACGGCAGGCAGCGTGAGTCCTTCAGCACCCCCGTCCATGTGAGCGGGTTCGCCGAAGACTTCGAAGCCACCTTCATCCGTGCTCCGCAGATCATGGAACACGGGGATGATGTCGAGGTCCTCGCGGAGCACGACGGTTCACCGGTGCTGGTGCGGCAGGGCAATATCTGGGGCGGCAGCTTCCACCCGGAACTCGGTGCCGATACCAGGATCCACAGAGAATTCCTGCACAGCCTCAGCGTGACCGTGTAAAGATTGAACCATGACAAACGAGACGCTGCAGAAACTCAAGTCCGGATACACCTTCGATGCTCCGACACTGCAATTGGGGGGTGGCGCTGAACGAGGATGAGCCCGACAAGGACACCCCGATCTCGATCCCGCTGTCGATGCTCAACCGGCACGGTCTGGTTGCCGGAGCAACGGGCACCGGCAAGACCGTGACCCTGCAGGTCCTGGCCGAACAGCTCTCCCGCGCCGGTGTTCCGGTCTTCGCCTCTGACATCAAGGGCGACCTCTCGGGCATCGGTTCCGCGGGCAAACCTTCCGACAAGTTGAGCAAGCGTCTCGAGGCCTCGGGGCAGGAGTGGAATGCCTCGGCCAACCCCACCGAGTTCTACACCTTGGGAGATTCGGGACTGGGGACTCCGCTGCGGGCCACGGTCACCTCGTTCGGACCGATCCTGCTGTCGAAGGTCCTCGAGCTCAATGACACGCAGGAATCCGTGCTTTCGCTGGTCTTCCACTACGCCGACACCGCCGGTCTCGCGCTGCTCGATCTCTCTGACCTACGCGCGGTGCTGAACTTCCTCACCTCTGATGAGGGCAAGGCCGATCTCGAGGACATCGGTGGGGCGTCGAAGGCCACCGTCGGCGTCATCCTGCGCAAGATCTCCGAACTCTCCGCACAGGGCGGCGATGTCTTCTTCGGCGAACCCGAGTTCGACACCGCGGACCTGCTGCGCCTCGACGACAATGGGGCCGGCATCATCTCGGTCCTCGAATTGCAGAAGCTCAATCAGTCACCGGCACTGTTCTCCACGTTCCTGATGTGGCTGCTGGCCGACCTGTTCCAGGATCTGCCGGAGGTCGGCGATGCCGACAAGCCCTCGCTCGTGTTCTTCTTCGACGAGGCCCATCTCCTCTTCGCCGATGCGTCGAAGGCGTTCCTGCAGTCGGTGACGCAGACCGTGCGTCTCATCCGGTCCAAGGGAGTCGGCGTCTTCTTCGTCACGCAGACACCGAAGGACGTGCCCGAAGATGTGCTCGCCCAATTGGGTTCGCGTATTCAGCATCAGCTGCGGGCGCATACTCCCAACGATGCCAAGGCTCTGAAGTCGACCGTGCAGACATTCCCGAAGTCCGACTACGATCTCGAATCGCTGCTGACGACGCTGGGCATCGGCGAGGCTGTCGTGACGATGATGGACCCCGAGGGTGCACCCACGCCCGTGGCGCCCACGAGGATACGCGCGCCCGAGTCGCAGATGGGTCCGATGTCAGAGGACGAGATCAAATCGGCCGTCGCAGCATCTCCGCAGCACGAGAAGTACGGGACCGCCATCGACAATGAGTCGGCGCGTGAGATTCTCACGAAGCGCCTGGAGTCCGGCTCCGAGGCCCACGACGAGGAGCAGGCGGCCGGGAACAAGGTGGCGTTCCCCGAGGACTCGTCGAAGGGATCCCAGTCCGGATCGGGTTCACGTTCGGATTCTCGATCGGGTTCGGGGGCGGGCCAGAAGGAGGAGGACAGCATGTTCTCCAAGGTCGTGAAGTCCTCTGCGTTCAAGCAGCTCACTCGCACCGCGGTCCGGGAGATCACACGCGGAATCTTCGGAACCTCACGTCGTCGACGCTAATTCGGTGTGATGATCGTCAGTGAGGTCGTTCCGGCTCGCAGGTCCAATCGACGGCAGTCCCCGATGAGGTCGCCGTCGAGTTGGACCGGAGCCGGATCATCAAGGGTGATGCTGGCTTCAGTCCCCTGCCAGTAGTGCATCGCTGCGTGAGCCGCCGGACGTCGGTTCACGCAGCTCCACCCGATGAGTGCCCATTCGCCGAGGCGGTCGCCGGGTTTCGTCGTGCTCAGCTCCACGGCGAGAAGCTCGAATTTCGCGGCGGTGGGCCTCGCGCGGTCGAACACCGGGATCGGGCCGGCTGGTCGTGCCGTCTTCGAGGCCATGACCGACCACACATAGTTCGCAGTCGTGGTCTCGAGCGGAAGCTCATTTGGCTGCGAATCCGACTCCGCCCCCGGGGCTGCATGTCCACCGGGGCTCTGCCTCGGTGGACCGGAGCTCTGCCTCGGTGGACCGGAGCTCTGAGGAGTGGTCAGGTGCGCACTGATCAATGGGGCGAAGAGTGCCCGTCCGGCGCCATAGGCATAGCCGAGAATTCCCCATCCGAGACCTGTCGGGAGTCGAGTGCGCCCGGAGACTGCCCGCGCGTCTCCCCCGATCCCAGCCAGCGACAGAAAATGCTCGCGTCGTGGGCCCGCCTCGGTGAAACAGTCAGCGACGTTGACGGGCACCTCGCAACGCGGTGCGAACGGTGAGTCCAAATACTTCTGGACCAGCTGCAGTGCCTGCCGAGTCGACCTGATCCCAAGGTGCCTGGACAGGACGTTTGCGGTTCCGGTCGGAATGATGAGGACAGGAACATTCGCCGACGCCAGCACCGGAGCACTCACACGCAGCGTGCCATCGCCGCCGAGGATGACGATGAGATCGGCACCCCAGTCAAGCAGCTTCGAGGCCTGCTCGACACCTGGCCACTGCTTTGTCGTTGTGGCACTGCGATACCTGGTGTGACTTCGTCTGATGATCTCGACAAGTTCGCTGTAGGCACGCATGGTGTGCCCGTGTTTGGGATTGATGAGGATTCCGACCTTCATCACTGACTCAGACGAAGGCTGGGTGGGTGGCGGCCACAACCTCGGCGCGGGCGACGTCGACGGTTTCGTCGTCGAAGGGTTCGATGATCAGGCGGGGCCCGGTCTTGCGCGGTGAACGCTTCCATGTTGCCCGCGCTCGGGTGCCGTGGATGAGAGTGTTCTTGAACATGCCGTTGCCGCCGGGGACGACGAGCTTCTCGTGTGTCGGGTCGAGGGTGGCGCTGCGGTCTTTGTATCCCAAAATGATCTCGTCGAAGCCGGGCAGCAGCAGGAGTTCGCTGGCCTGCTTGCGGTTCTCGTGCACACGATCGTCCAGATCGGGCGCCTGGTAATAGTTACGGCCGTCGATGCTTATTTCGACGATCTCTGTCTCGGCGACGGCAGCGGCAAGGGCCTGGCGCACCGGGGTCTTGGGCAGCCCGGTCCAGCGTGCGGCGTCGTCGACTGTGACGGGCCCATGGCTGAGGACATAGCGTCGCATCCATTCGTGCAGGGCCGCCTCTGCGTCGAGATCGACAGGGTTCGGGATCCAGTCCGCGGTGAGGACGTACTTCATGTCGTCCTTGTCCTCGACCATTGGACCTTGGGCGATGATGTTGCGCAGGGCCAGGGTGGTGATGAGGTAGCGTTCGTGCCCGTATTCCTTGCCCGCCTGCAGTGGTGCAAAGGCATCGAGCAGTTCCTGACGGGTGACCGGACCGCGCTCACGAATCGTCTCTTCGGCCAGTAGTGCGGCGGAATCGACCATCGCGTCAGTGATGCCGAAGACCTCGCGCCGCTTTGCCACGGCTTTGAGTGTGCGCTGTCCCGTCAGTTGGAGAACCCATCCGAGATCCTCGGCGGCGACCAGATGGATTGTGCCCCGCTGTGTCCACGTCCTGACGATGTCTCCGGCGTTCATGGCCTCACGGACGGCTGTGACCGAGGTGCCGGTGCGCAGAGCGATCGAGACCAGTGCACCTCCCAGAGCCTGAGCCTGGACGCAGCCGAGATGGCTGACCACCGACAGCGTCGTGGCACTCGTGGAGTGCGACGAATCGGTGAGTCCTTGGGCGATCAGTCGGGCAGCCGAGACTTCGTGTGAGTCCATGACTTCACGATAGTCCACGGCACTGACCCGAGTGGGAAACAACTGTCGGGGCTCGGGCTCTTCACCGACCCGGATTTGACCTGGATTCGGCCCGAATTCAGCCCAGAATGTCGATGAGTCCGGGCACGGGAACCCGTGGCAGGGCACCGGAGGTTGCGAAGCGCCCCCAGATGGTGCGCAGTTCCGGGCCGGCGATCTGTGCCGTCTCACCGTAGTCGAGGAAGCTGTCGTGCCAGACGTCGCCGGGGAACAGCAGCGGAAGGTCGCCCGAATGCGCGGCATCGAAGAAGCTGCCATCTCCGCGGGAGACGATGAGGAGGCGTGTGCCTTGGCCTCCCGACATGCGGTGGCGATCGTAGAATTCCTTGGCCGCACGCGTGTACACCGCCGAGGTGATGCCCGAGATCAGCGATTCAAGCATCGGAGAGGTCAGATGCCGGTTGTGCAGACGTCGGAAGGCGGGAACGAAACCGGCGAAGAACGCGATCTCGCGTTCTGTGCGGGTCATGAGCGCGTCGTATTTGCGTGCGGCTTCTGACCATGCGGCTCCGGTGTCGGACTTCGCCGGCAACGGGTAGTCCCCGTAGTGGACGCCGAAGCACATGCCTGCGTGCAGTCCACCGACCATGGCGGCCTTGTGCACTTCGTCCTGCGCGGCCAGGATGTCTGCGACGCTGGCGTCGGGGTCAATCTTCTCGGCGACCTTCGCCATGGCCCAGTTCATCGGTTCGGTGCCACCGGCAAGTCCCAGGGGTGCTGATGCCAAGATCACACGGTGGAAGAGACCCTCGGTCGCCTCGGCGATCATGAGGTGTGCACAGGAGTCGGCACCTGCGCTCTGTCCCGCGATTGTGACATTGCTGGGGTCTCCCCCGAAGGCGGAAATGTTGCGCTGAACCCAGCGCAGGGCCGAGATCTGGTCGAGGAGACCGAGATTGGAATGTTCGGGTTTGCCCGTGCCCAAGAACCCCAGCACGCCGAGGCGGTAGGTGCCTGAGACGACGATGATGTTCTGTTCTTCGACGAGGGTGTGCGGATCGTAGATATCGGCATCTCCGGCACCGGCGACGTAGGCACCGCCGTGGATCCACACGAGCACGGGGAGTTCGGAGTCGTGTCCACCCGCCTCGGAGGGCATGGTCACACTCACCCGCAGGCAGTCTTCGCTGGTGGGAAGGCCGCCGAGCTGGTCGAAGGTCATTCCCGCGTTCGGATCTCGGCGGTACTGCGGGCTTCCAGGGCCGGGGTCTTTGCCGTCGATGGTCTCGACGGGTGGCTCGTCGACGGGATGGGCGAACCGCTGCGCGCGGGCATAGCGAATGCCCCGTGCACGGATCACTTTGCCGTCGACGTAGGCTCTGACCCGACCGCACGGGGCGTCGACATCCCGCCAATCGTGCATCACCGTCTGCTGCCTATTTGGAGGCGACGACCGGTGGCTCGGCCGACCATGGGAAGACGATCCACTGATCGGTGCGCTTCCACACGAAGTCCGGGTCGATGATGGATGCCGACTTTGCGTAGATGACTGCGGACTGAGCTTCGGCGCCGTGCTTCTTGAGCAGCTCGAGGACGAGTGCGAGCGTGCGGCCCGAATCCGCGACGTCGTCGACGACGAGCAGCTTCTTGCCCTTGATGGCATCGATGTCGAGCATCGGGGCCAGAAGAATCGGGTCGGGCAGAGTCTCGTGGACATCGGTGTAGAACTCGACGTTGATGGCGTCGGAGAGTTTGAGGCCGAGCGCATAGGCCAGTGCCCCGGCTGGCAGCAGGCCGCCACGGGCGATCGCGATGACGATCTCGGGGTCGTAGTCGGAGTCGGCGATGGTCTGTGCCATCTCCCTGGCCGACGTACCGAATGTGTCCCACGTGAGGATCTCTTTGTCGTTGAGATCGGTCGAATCGGCGTGGTATGCCTGGCCCATGGATGCTCCTTGTGTTTGCCCGGTGTTGACCCGAGCTTCAAGGATACGCGGTTGCCGACTCAGCGCAGAAACTCCTCGAATACGGCTGTCTCCTGGAGCTGGTTGCCTCGGCGCTCGGGCAGCGCCGAGTTCACCCAGTACTGGCCGGTGTGAGCATTGCGTTCCAAGTACCGGTAGTCGATGAGTTCCCGCCGCAGACGTGCAAAGTCCGGGTGGAAGGCGCTGAGGATCGAGTTGACGTCCTTCTCGCTGTAGGTCCGGTCGGAGTCGAAGGCTGCGAGCAGCTGAAGCAGGATCACGACGAGCGCCTTGCGCTTCGTGGGAATTGATTCCAGTCGGCCCTCGCGCATGAATGTTCTCAGCGTTTTGGCCCTGAATGCCTCCGCCTCGGGTGCGGTCGCTGCTGCCCGGTGGCGGCCCTGGTCGTCCAGTAGTGCCGCACGGGCGGAGGTGAAGTTCTCCCCGGTCACGGACATACGGTGGCGGACGAGCTGTTTGAAATCTTTGTGCTTGGTCATGGCGTTCGTTCCTCAACGACCAAGTCTCCCCCAGCACGAAACCTGGTCAGGAGATCACCGTGACAGGTTCGTCCGAGGATTCTCTCCCCTTCGCCGATTGATCGGTGAGCTGGGATCACGACCGTGGCTGGGCGATGGATGCGCCGCTGCCAACAGTATAGACACAGTCCAGCGCGTGCGAAGCCCGCTCAGTCGAGGGCGTCTAGATATACCCACCGGCCCGCCCTGCGGACGAATGATGAGTTCTCTTCCAGTGTGTGCTCGCCGAGGTGGTCCCGGTAGGTTGCCCGAAAACGTACCATTCCTGTTTCGTCGGATTCCGATCCGCCGGTTGTGTCCACGATCTCCAGGCCCAGCCACTCGGTGTCAGCATCCACGCCGATGTCGCTGGGCCGCGTCTTAGCGTGCCAGGTGCGAAAGAGGTGGTCTTTGTGTCCGCGTGCGAATGCGGTGTAGCGGGAGCGCATGAGCGCCTCGGCAGTAGTCGGCCAAATCAGTCCGTCCAAGGCGGGACGGCAGCAATTGTCATAGTCGGTGCCGGGTGGCATTCCGGAGCAGGGGCAGATCATATTTCGATGGTATCTCCGGGGTGCTTGCAAGCAGGTTACGTGCCACTATGGACGCACAAGTTCAGTATTCCTCTTCGGCAATGCCGAAGCCGACGCCCTTCTCGCCGATGACCCCTTTGCCCTGCTGATGGGCGTACTGCTTGACCAGCAGATCGGAAACCCACAACACTTACGGACAATCCAGCCGTTCCCGACCCAAGAGCTCAGATGCGCACCGTGAAGAATGAAATCGAGATCCGCTTTTTTCCTGATTGGGGTCGGAAGGAACCGCTCTGGAGTCATGACACCTGGGACATTGCAGTCAGGACCTCCGACCTTCCGATTTCGATGGAACTCGCCCATGATCTTCATAGTTACATGGATTTCTGGGGCGACCACTTCGACCCGTTCGACGACTGGGATTCAGAATCGTCTCGGGCCCATTTTGCGGCCGAAGGGTCCCGTCTTATCCACGAGTTGAAAGAGCAGCTCAGCGGATACGCAGTCATTGTGGACGAAAGAGATGAAGACTTTCAGTTGTAAATCCCTACACGGTGATTGCTCAGCCGCCTGCACTGCCAGCAGATGCCCCCGTCCTGGCATCCAGGTGCGGACTACGGCAAAATTGGATGCATGACTACCAATTCTGTCTACCTGTCTGGTGATCCAGCATCCGACGAACTTCTAGCACGCGATCCCTTTGCCCTGCTGATGGGCATGTTGCTTGACCAGCAGGTGCCGATGGAGGTCGCATTCGCCGGTCCGGCGAAGCTTGCTGAGCGTCTGGGCAAGCTGGATGTCGTTGACATTGCTGAGATGGAGCCCGACGAGTTCCTGGAGAAGTTCTCAATCAAGCCGGCAGTCCACCGTTTCCCGAAGTCGATGGCCACGCGAGTGCAGAAGCTCGCAACAGAGATCGTTGACGAATATGACGGCGACACAGCTGCGATTTGGACCTCGGGCGATCCGACAGGACCGGAACTCCTCAAACGCCTGAAGAAACTGCCCGGATTCGGAGAGCAGAAGGCGAAGATCTTCCTAGCCCTCCTCGGCAAACAGTTCGATTTCAACGCCGATGGATGGCGAGAGGCTGCTGGCGACTACGGGACGAAAGACAGCCGTCGCTCCATCGCAGACGTGGTCGATGAGGACACCTTGTTGGAAGTTCGGGCATTCAAGAAACAGCAGAAGTCAGCCGCTAAAGCAGCCAAGAAGCAGGCTCTTCCACTGACGGGCAGGTTATCCACAGATTCAACTTCGCCTGTTCTCAAAGTCACGGTTCTCGCATAATGTAGAGATTCCGGGCGCGATTGATACATCGGCGCCGGAGTTGTCGACCACAGAGGCGTGGAATGAAAATCGGACTTGACAGACGTGTCCGCGTTCGAGCTGCAACAGCTCTGACTTTGACCGCTGCACTCTCAGTGCCCCTATTGCTGTCAGGATGCGAAGACCATTCCCCCGTAGCCGCGCCAACCTCAACCCTGCCTGCCAAAGACTCCGCAACGGCGTCACCGGCCGCTGACCCGCAACCCACAATCCCCGCCTACGAAACTGACCTGAATCTGAGTTCAGAGGAGACGGAAGCCGTAGAAGGGGCGCTGGTTGCGTTTGAGGGGTTCTTAGTATCAATCAATGGAGCCTACTCAGGCCATTATGAAAAGGTGGAGGACTTTTCCAAATTTTCAAGTGGCGAAGCGCTCGCGTCTATCAGCGATGAAGCCGAATCTATAAAGAACCAACAGGCAACATTCGAAGGAGAAATCAATCCACTATCTGTCGAGATATTCAAAATATCTGACTCACCTGATCGCCGACCCTCATCAAACGTAACAGTTCACTTCTGTGTAGACACTAGTCAGTGGTCTCTTACACAAGCTGGTGCCAAACCGACAACAAATCCTGACGGTCTGGTGATGATGGAACACGAAATTTTGTTTGAAGACGGCTCATGGACGGTTGATAAACAATCGTTATGGGAGCGTAAGTGCTAATACTCAGAGGGTTCAAAATCATCATTGCTGGTTTCGCCGCGATGATGATTTTTCTGTCTTTTTCGACCCCAGCGCTGGCCGGGCCCGGTTGCAGCATTGGCGACACCAGCAAATGTGACGTTGTAAAGCCTCCGCCTCCTCCGGGACCAGGAGGAGGCGGCGGAGGCGGAGGCTCCGGCGGTTCCGACGGAGGAGGCTCCGGGGGTGGCTCTGGTGGCGGTTCCGGAGGTGGCGGTTCCGGCGGAGGCGGCGGGGCCGATATGCCCGATTGCATTCTCGAGGAAGTCGGACATATCTGTGCAGACCTCCCGGGTCCGGGCCCCGGTCCCGGAGGGGGCGGCGGCGGTGCACCCGTCAGGCCAGAACCACCCACCCGGATTCCAGAGTCCCAGTTTCAGACTTTCGACATACCAGCTCCGACGATTCATGCCTGGCCCAAGGACTGGTCCGTCATCGGCAAACCGGCTGCCTTCTGGACCGATGCAGACACCAGCTACATCGATATGACACTGCTGACATACGCCGTTACGGTCAAGGTCACTCCTGAGAAGTTCTACTGGGATTTCGGCGACGACACCGGCGGGACAACGACGAAGACCGGATCCAAGCCACGCCCCGGCGACGAACCGCAGATCGGACACGACTATCAGAAGACAGGAGCGAAGACTGTCGACATGACCGCGACGTTCAGCGGGGAATTCTCCGTGGACGGTGGACCTTGGCTGCCCATCGACGGTTTTGCACACGTAGCAAGCAACGAGATCTCCATCGATGTCTACCGCTACCACCGCTATCTCGTCGACGAGGACTGCTACATGAACCCACAGGGTCCAGACTGCAACTGATCTTCACCCTCAGCTCGGATCTTCAATCCAGCCCGAAGGCAGAAGGCCTGACCGTCGTTCACAAGGGGCGGAAACAACTCCACCAACCTCCCAGGGCAAATACGGCAGGAACCTGAAACAATGGCCACATGGTGTGCCGCATTTCGGAGTTGCTCGTCGATTCCCATTGGCCGATTGTCATCATCGGCGCAGGTCAAGCTGGTCTTTCGGCAGCTCATTATCTATGGCGCGACGGGCTGGTGCCGGGAAAGGATTTCATCATCCTCGACGCCGGAGCTGGGCCCGGCGGTGCGTGGCGCGAGAGATGGGATTCCCTGACGCTGGGTTCAACGAACCACGTGGCGGATCTACCGGGCTTTCCACTGGGTACGCCAGACCCCTCAGTACCCGCCTCGGCGGTGGTCTCCGATTACTACTCGCGTTTCGAACGTGAACTCGAACTCTGCGTCGTCCGCCCCGCCGAGGTGGTCACGGTCAAATCCCCCACCCCCGGCTCCGGACCTCTCGAGATCACGGCAGATATCGATGGTGAACGTGTTCAACTCTCAAGCCGGTACCTGATCAACGCGACCGGAACCTGGACCCATCCGTACGTTCCGTTCGTCCCGGGCATCGCTGAATTCGAGGGCCGGCAACTGCACACAGCGAACTTCCGTAACGTCGAGGACTTCCGAGGACTGCGGACCCTGGTGATCGGCGGTGGCATCTCTGCCACACAGTTCCTGCTCGAGCTGGCGAAGGTCACCGAGACTTTGTGGGCTACCCGTCGTCCCCCGAATTTCACCTCACGGGAGTTTGACGGCAATTGGGGCCTCGAGGTTGAACGAGCCGTGCGGTCTCGCACATTGGCTGGCCTCGCCCCAGCCAGCGTCGTTCGCACCACTGGACTTCCTGTCCGCCAGGACTTTCTCGACGGCGTCGAATCCGGTGTGTTCGTCTCACGCGGAATGATCGACGCGATCATGCCTCATGGAGTCCATTTCCCGGGGCAGTCCGCCGAAGAACAGTCCACCTCGGAGGGGCTTGGTCCCTCGGCAAGCGATCACCTGGCGCTGCCCGAATCCTGGCATCCCTTCGAAGACGAACGTGTCGAGGAGGTCGACGTAATCTTTTGGAACACCGGTTTCCGGGCCGCTCTGAACCATCTGGCACCGCTGCGTCTGCGCACACCCGACGGGGGAATCTCCATGGAGACCGAGGTCGCGGTCAAAGACGACCGTCGAATCTTCCTCGTCGGCTACGGGTCCGCGAGCTCAACCGTCGGTGCTACTCGCGCTGGCAGGATCGCGGCACGAGAGCTGCTGAAACGGCGCGCACGAGCACAGCACGCACCGGCTCAGGAGAAAGCCGGCGTATCGAGACCCTGATCGGCGAAACGAACGGTCGGCAGCATCTGTGCGAAGAGTTCAGCAGTGGTTTCGTCGCTGGCAAGCGTGACCATTTCGACGCTGACTTTGTAGAGTCGACCGTTGTCGGAGATCCCGGCCACAGCACCGAAGAGCACAGAGTCGGTTTGGTCGATGGCTCGGACCTCCTGACCTGCGAGCAGCCCGTGGACTGTCCAGTATTGACCACCGGTCACCGTCCCGGTCTTCTCTTCTAGAATGCTGGAACCGGACTCACCGAAGGTCTGTTCCTGGGCCGAGGCGACGACGGACTGTGCCGTGTCGTCGCCGGCTTCATAGCAGTTGACGGTGATGATGGCACCGTTGTCGCGGCTGTAGAGCTGATAACTGTCGTAGGCGAGATCGTCGTTCCACTGCCCATCCATGGCCAGTTGCACCTTGATCGGGCACTCCGGGCCCAGATCAGCCGTCACCTGAGACATGCCGGACGGGATCGCAGGAGTCTCGGAATCCTGCGACGACTGCGCTTCGGAGCCGTCATCGATACCGACGGCGATCGGCTTCGAATCGCCCTCAGCGGTGCTGATGCGCAGCGCAGAGCATCCGGAGAGGAACAGACCCAGCACCACCACGGATGCCAGGAGGAGACTCCGATACATGGGCCTGCTTTCGAATCAGGGAACGGCACTGCGTCGACAACGCCATACACATAGTACCCACAGGACCCGCCGACTGCTCTGGCACAAGCGCCGCCGGGGCCTTAGCCTGGGACCATGACTGAACTCCCGATCTTCAACGACGATGATGTGACCCGACTCCTGTGCATCGTCGCCCACCCCGATGACATGGAATACGGCGCCTCCGCGGCCGTCGCAAAATGGACAGACCAAGGTAAGCCCGTGTCCTACCTGCTGCTGACCCGTGGCGAGGCGGGAATCAGGGACATGAACCCTGAGAAGGTCGCCCCGCTGCGCGCAGATGAGCAGCGACAGGCGTGCACGATCGTTGGGGTCGAAGACCTTGAGATCCTCGAGTTCCCCGACGGACTCCTCGAACCGAACCTCGAGCTCAGGCATGCGATCGCGAAGAAGATCCGCCAATTCAAACCCGACGCCGTCATGGTCACCAAGTGGGAACTCAACATGCCGTGGGGTCTCAACCATGTCGACCACCGGGCCGCTGGTATTGCCACTGTCGATGCGATCCGAGACGCCGACAATCCGTGGGTCTTCACCGACCTCAAGGAGGCTGGCCTCGACGCGTGGAAGGCAGACAAGCTGCTGGTCAATGGCGCTGACGCCACCCATGCCGTGGTCCTCGACGATGAACACGTCGACCGGGCAGTGCGTTCACTGGAGGCCCATACCGTCTATCTGGAGGCACTGCCCGACCATCCGGTTCCATCGGAGATGATTCCCGGAATCACCTCGGAAGCCGGAACACGGGCAGGCGTGAAGTACGCGCTGCCCGTGCAGGTGTTTGACATGTAGCTCCCGGCCCACCGATTCGGTGGTCGGGTTCGACGCAATTATGCGCTGAGTGCCGCGACCGCCGAGTCGTAGTCCGGTTCGGTCCCGATCTCGTCGACGAGCTGCTTGTGAATGACAGTGCCCTCTTCGTCGAGGACGACGACAGAGCGGGCCAGCAGCCCGGCAAGAGGACCGTCAACCATGGTCACACCGAATTCCTTGCCGAAGGCGCTGCGGAAACCTGATGCGGCGACGACGTTCTCAATGCCTTCGGCGCCGCAGAAGCGAGCCTGGGCAAAGGGCAGATCGTTAGACACGCACAGAACGGTGGTGTTCTCCAGGCTCGCGGCGAGTTCGTTGAACTTGCGCACCGAGGCGGCACAGACTTCGGTGTCCACGCTGGGGAAGATGTTGAGGACAACACGCTTGCCTGCCGTGTCTGCAGAGCTCACCTCACCGAGGTCGTTGCCCACGAGGCTGAACGCCGGTGCCTGCGCACCCTTCTCCGGGAGGTCTCCAACAGTCTTGACCGGTGTGCCCTGGAATGCCGTGGTGGCCATGCTTGGTTCTCACTTTCTTTCGTGATCATTGCTGTCAGACCCCACCCTACGTGAAGTGACCGACATGAGAATCGGCTGCTCAGATGCGACGGCGGCGCGCGATCCAGACGAGTCCAGCACCCATTGCGATGATGGCTGCCGCAATACCGATCGTGCTTCCAAGTTCCACACCGGTGCGTGGCAGATCTCCACCGGCATTGGCATCCCCGCTGCCGTCGGCAGAGTCAGATCCGCTGGCCGAATCGGTTCCGCCAGCTGAATCGGATCCGTTCGCCGAGGCGGTCCCACCGTCGGCATCGGATGTGGCATTCTCGTCGGCTGTGGAATCGGCACTGTCGTTGGCACCAGCTTCGACATCGGCATTCGCACCGCTGTCGTCACCGTCGGCACTGTCGGTGCCATCGGCAGCGTCAGCGTTTCCGCCATCTGCCGTCGCGTCCGAGTCGGTTTCGGCCGTGGCGTCCGGCTCGGCGGTGTCATCGGAAGATGCCTCGTCCTCATCGCCTGGGTCCTGTGTGGACGTGACGACCTGCCAGTTCTCGTCGTAGAAGTCAGTGGGGTCAACCACCTCGTTGTCCTTCACCCAGTCGATGAGCGCCTGACGAACCTCGACCTGTTCGTTGTAGACCTCTTTCAGGTCACCTACTGGGTAGTCGCCGCCTCCGGACTGACGATAGTTGTTGATCGCGAGAATGAAGGTGTCGTCATCACCAATGGTCTTGCCACTCTTATCGGTGAGGTTCTCGATGCGTTCACCTACTGGTTTGGACACGTTGATGTCGTAGTCGATGCCCGACAGCGCGTCGTAGTTGTAATCGGGAATCGGCCGATCGAGTACGTCGTCGATGGCATTGGTTCCGGTGGCTGGGTCGAAGTCGGCCCCTTCTTCTGTCTGTTTGAAGTAGCGGGCGGAGAACTCCAGGTAGTCACGCAGCTGTGAACCGTTGATCTCTACCCCGCCGAGCGTGTTGTCGAAGACATAGAGTCCGGCGACGTCGCGGATGGTGATGTCACCTGCAGGGAATTCGGCAGTTCGACTGAATGGTGATGCCTGGGAGATGATCGGCACGTCCTCGTATTCGGTGCCTGCCAATGCCGACTCCACCGTCTGAGACTGCACCTTCGAGATGAAGTCGAGGATTGCGGTGTCCTCGTAGTACGAGGTCGAGGCGCTCATGGTCTCGGTCACGGAGCCGATCTTCGTGTTGACGTAGTCGATCGTCTTCTTGTGCTGGGAGTCGATGAGGTCCTTGATCTCGGGGTCCTCGGCGACGTCGCCCTGTGTTGCCAGCGGTGTGGCTTCGGGCTCGGCACTGCCCCAGTCGATGCCCATGTCCTCGAGATCGATGGGCAGGTCTACCTCGGAGACCGACCGTGCCCAGTAGTTGGGCTGAGTGATGAGGGCCTTCGTGCCGTCTTCGCGTGAGACCACCTGGGTGGGCTCGTTCTGATGCGTGTGCCCGGCGACGAGGACGTCGACTCCCGGCACCTTCGCGACTGAGGTGCTCACGTTTTCCTGCAGTTCCGAAGGATCCCAAGCCTGGCCTTCCGGATCCTTACCCGAGTGGGAGAGGACGACGACGATGTCTGCACCGGCCTCTTTCATCTGTGGGACGTACTTCTTCGCAGTCTCGACCGGGTCGTCGAAATGAACTTTGCCGGAGAGATTGTTCTTGTCCCAGATCCGACTGCCGGGGGTCGTGACTCCCAGGACGCCGATGGTGATCTCCTGACCGGAGACGCGCTTCTTCACCATGGTGTAGGGGTCAAGGTGGGACTGCCCATCGTCGTCATTGATGACGTTGGCGCCCAGGACTGGGAAGTCCACCTGTTCCTTGTATTTGGCGAGCAGGTCAAGTCCGTAGTTGAACTCATGGTTGCCCACGACCTGTGCGTCGTAGCCGACGTTGTTGAAGGTCTTGGCCATCGGATGTGTCTCACCGGTTTCGGTGATGCGCTCCTGTTGTGCGTAGAAGTAGGTCAACGGGGTGCCTTGGATCGTGTCACCGTTGTCGACGAGAAGCACCGAGTCCTCACCCTTGGCTTCCTTCACACCCTTGATCAGGGTGGAGGCACGCGACATGCCCAGCTCCTCCCCGGCCGGGTAGGGTGCGTTGGCGAAGTAGTCCCAGTTGAGGACGTGACCGTGGACATCGGTCGTCGCCAGAAGCGTGAGCTCCCCCGCGCTTGCTGCCTGTTCCTCGTCCGGAGGTCCGCTGCCCAGTCCCGACGCCGAGGCGGCTGCCGGTCCCGCAACGATGAGTGTCAGTGCCAATGTGGACGAGGCCAGGGTTCGCAAGCGCATGAGTCTCCAGATGTCGTTGTGATTCAGATCTCCCACTCTATTCCGAAACATCGCGAATCTGAGCAAATCCTGAGCGAAATCTGCACAAACTGTGTTGACACTATTTCTCGCCGAGGTTGCCCTTCCCTGTCTTCGCACCAAGGGTGGATTCGATGATGATGAGGACAACCACAACTGCCGCACCGATGGCGGCGAGGACAATCGGCATCCACACCGGATCGGCCGGCGCGAGCAGACCACCGGTATCGGTGGTGGACTGCCATGGCCACAGCGCACGCAGGGAGCCGAGCATCAGTCCTGCCATCGCCACCAGCGTCCACCACCGGTGATTGTGGAGGAAATAACGCAAGATGTTGACGAAGAGTGCGAGACCGAGAATCGCGCCGAGCCCGAACACAGCGATGTAGACGAGGTCGCGGTCGTTCACCGCACGCAGAGTGGTGGCGTAGAGGCCGACTGCGAGGAGGAAGAACGATCCTGAGACTCCGGGAACGACCAAGGCGCAGATGGCGATGGAGGCGACGAAGAAGACTGCGATGAGTGGTGGATTCTCAACGTCTGAGCCTCCGGCAAGCCCGGTCATCCAAAAGGCAAGGGCAGCAGCGGCGAGGAAGACGAGTATTCCCAGCAGCAGCGGTTGCCCTGTTCGGGCCGGCAGCATGCGCAGTGGGACAGCGATGCTGGCCGCGACGAGGCCGAAGAACAGGCCGCGGGAGAGTTCTGGGTTGCCGGTGACGAAGCTCTCCAACATTCCGGCAATGGTGAAGACCGCTGTCACCATACCCAGCAGAACGGGGATGACGAGGAACCAATCGGTTCGACGCAGCTCGGCAACCGCGCCATGCCACCGGTCTGGGCCGGTGACCACGGTCTTTGCGGCCTTGACGACGTGGGCGGCGGAATCGATGAGTTGGTCGTAGACGCCGGTGACGAGGGCGATCGTTCCGCCTGAGACCCCAGGCACGAGTTCGGCCGACCCGATCAGGAAACCGCGGAGCAGATCGAGGGGAATCAGAGCTTTCGAACGGGTGGATTCCACGTGTGCGGCCACCTCGGGGCTGGGGTTAGTCATAGTGCCTCCACCCTACGAGATTCCGGCTTTCTCATACGAAAAATAGGGCCGAAGTCACCGATTCGACTTCTCAGTCGCCGGTGGCTCCGTCGATGCTCTCACGGATGAGGTCGGCATGGCCGACGTGTCGAGCGTATTCCTCGATCATGTGGATCAGCACCCAGCGCACGTTGAATCGATCGCCGGAGGACGGCTCCCGCGCCACCAGGGTGTCAAGGTCATCGATTCCCGCGAGGATCTGCCTCGACTGCTCACAGGCTTCGGCATGGAGTGTCAGTAGATAGTCCGGCGTATCAGCGGATGCGCTCTCGAAGTCCCAGTCACGATCTCCTTGCCAGTCAACACTCCCCCACGGCTCAGAGAGTTCCTGGCCCAGAATGTCTTCGACGAACCATTGTTCTTCGACCAGACTCAGGTGTTTGATGATCCCGCCTAGGGTCAGGCTCGAGGCGGCCACAGTCTTATTGAGTGCAGTCGAGTCGAGTCCGATGACCTTTCTGCGCATCACTTCTCGGTAGTAGTCGAGGAACTCTTCGAGTCCCTGTCGTTCATTCGGGGCTTCAGTGGGCTCGACCGGTGGCTGGCTCATGCGGGGTCCTCATTCTCATCTGTGGGTACTTTCCTGCCGATGTCGAAGACGTTGCCTTCGGGGTCGGTCAACGTGGTCCATTCGATTCCGTACTCGGCAAATCCCGCCACCTTCTCTGCACCTAGTGCCACGGCACGTTCGACGTCGGCAGGATAGTGCGGATCGTCGAGGTCGATGTGAAGGGGGTTCTTTCCCTCATCGCGGTCTTCGACCTTGAGGAAGAGCATGCCTGGCGTCGTGGATTCACCGTTGTGGACGCCGCCGATGCTGGCGACGAATTCGTTCGCGCCCTCGTCGAGGTCGACCTGGAGAAGTTCAGCCCAGAACAGCGATTGGGTTTCGACGTCTTTGCAGTCGAAGGTGATGCTCAGCGAGGACAAAGACGCCATGGCTGATGGTCCTTTCGTGAAGATGTCTGCGTGGACCACACTCTAGACGCTGGATCTGACACGAGGTGGGCGTCGCGACATACTTCGTTCCTCAGTCTCGTGGCTGTCTGGCCAACTGTCGGGACTGTGCGACCAACCGGCCGGCGGAGTCCCAGAGCTCGCAGTCTTCTTCGAACATGCCGCCGGCGATGTTGCGGGTTTACAGCTTTGCTCGGATCCAGCCCGGTGCCGGCTCAGCACGCAGGTGGGCGGTCAGCTCCATGGTCGGTGCCCAGTTGAAACGGCCGAGGTCGAACATCACCGGCGGGAAGGCATCGAGGAATGCCAACAGGGACAGCGCGTCTGGTGCGGTTCCGTCTGCCAGGCGAATCCAGCCCTGCAACAGGCCGCGGCCGCTGGGTCGACCGGTTGCGAAGCCGGCAGTCTCGGGGTCAAGTCTCATGTCATAGCGTTTCATCAAGGGCGCGGACTCTATGAAGTCTCCGGGCGCCTCGGCGACGTTGATGCATTGATCCGGATCGGGCAGCTCAGGTGGAATCGCTGTTGTCGCGACATCGTCGGGCAGGGCAGCAAGGTTGCCCATCGTCGCCAAGGCTGTGATCTTCGGTTCTGTGTTCTGGGACAGGTCGACGGCGAAGGTGGCACTCGACCGGCCCTCACGAATCAGGCGCGTGGTAATTTCGGCTCTGCCGCCCTGGCTGGGGCCCAGGTAGTAGGTGGAGAGCACTAATGGGTCGGGTGCTTTCGCGCTGTTGTTGCGCAGTGCCAGTCCGGCAACGCTGAGGAGGTATCCCCCGTTGACCGCGCCGGCGACACTCCAGTCCCCGTCGATGTCGGCAGTGAAGCTCGTATCGGACTGGCGTTCTACGGCGATGGCGGAGGCGAATTCGCTTTCATGCGTTTCGTTGATACTCGTTGGGCTCATGTGACTCACATTACCAAGAGCTGAACAATCGTCCGGTCAGTGCGGGCGATTGACGTGCCGTTCATTGCCGCGGCGGTAGTTGCCGGTTGCCCGGGCGAGCAGCTGTTGGTCAGCATCTTCGCTGACCCCAAGTTTCGGAATCAGTGCGGCGGCCTTCTTACCCCCGATCTCCATCACGGTTCGACCGTTACGCGCAATGATCAGCATTCCTGATTTCGTGATGCGGTAGTCGAACGGGTCGTCTTCGAGGCTCAACGTCATCACTCCCCTGTCCTGACGCAGCCGGTTAGCCTGGTGACCATGAGCATATCCCTGTCACGCCTCGATCCCAATGGTGCCGATCGTTCCGGACTCATCGAATTCTTCACCGGCAATGACTTCCCGTTCCATGTTCGGCCTGCGCCCTGGACGGCCGACAAAGTCGTGGAAATGATCGGCACTGGCGCCTTCTGCAATGATGACAACGACTCCTTCTGGATTTTCGATGACGATTTGGGTGTCGTCGGCTACGTCCGGATAGAAGATCTCAACGATGACACACCCATGTTTGACCTGCGTCTGTCCACCGAGTTTCGCGGTCGAGGACTCGGCGTCGCGTGCCTGAGTGCTGTCACTGACCACGTGTTCGAGACCAAGGACGTCAAACGATTCGAAGGTCATACTCGCGCTGACAATATCGCAATGCGATCTGTGTTCCTTCGTGCCGGTTGGTCGAAAGAGGCTCACTATCGCCGCGCGTGGCCGGTCGCGGGCCATACCCCTCAGGACTCGGTCGCCTATGCCATTCTGCGCGAGGAATGGGAATCTGGGGTCTCGGTTGACGTCAATTGGCACGATTTTCCCTAAGGCCGGAAAAATACACAGAGTGCCCCTGGTCCGAAGACCAGGGGCACTCTGCTGAGCACTCAGGCGATCATTTGCTGATCGTGTGAGCTACCCTCAGTTGTTCTTCTTGCGACGCATGGTCAGAACGACTGCGGCTCCACCGACAACGAGGAGTCCCGCACCGGCTGCGAGGCCGGTCAGTTCAGCACCGGTACGTGGCAGATCAGATCCGCCGTCACCATTGCCGTCATCGTCATTGTTGCCATTGTCGCCGTCGTCGTTTCCGCCGCCGCCGTTGCCGTCTTCGTCAGCAACAACCTCGAATGATCCGGTCAGAGCCGACTCATCCTCAGTGTCATTGGCACCGGTCACCTCAACGTTGTACTTGCCGAGATAGACCGACGGGTCGGATGCGCTTGTTCCGTAGATCGAGAATGCGGCAACACCGTCGGCGTTGGCAGTCTCATCAAGGGTGATGCCCTCAACGTTTTCAGGACCAGCAACGACTTCGAGTGAGACCTTTTCGCCCTCTTCGAAGCCTGCAGCCATGATCTGCACGCCCTTGTCCTGCTTCACGAAGTCAGAAGCAGAAACTTCCTTAGGCTCGATCGAGAGCTTGCGCTCTTCGGGAGCTTCGCCGTCCTTCGAACCATCGGAGTCAGCATTTGACTCTGCGTTCTTAGCATCGGCAGCTGCACCGGCGTCCGAGTCGTTGCCATCGGCATCGGCTTCGGCACCGTCTGCACCAGCGTCTGCTCCGTCCGCGCCAGCGTCGTCTGCAGCGTCGTCTGCAGCATCGTCAGCTTCCACGGTCACTGTGAACTCGGTTGATTCCGAGGTTCCGGCAACGGTGGTCGCGGTAGCGGTGTATGCGTACGTGCCAGTCTCTGAAGGAGCCTCGGCTGTGAAGTTGCCCTCGGCATCCGCAGTGACAGTCACGGAACCTTCAGCTGCGGCCTGAGCCTGAAGCGCTGCCTGTTCGCCGTTTGCAGCAACAGGCTTCCAGTCAAGCTTCACCTTGGCATCGGCCTCAGTCTTGCCAGTGATCTGACCGCCTTCGTCGACCTTCTGGTCCTCGACTACTGGTGCTTCAGGCGCCTCAGGAGCGTCTGCGTCGGAGTCAGCATTTGCGTCCTTGGCATCGGCACCTGCATCGGAGTCAGCGTCCTTGGCGTCGGCGCCAGCATCGGAGTCAGCGTTTGCGTCCTTGGCGTCGGCGCCAGCATCGGAGTCAGCGTTTGCGTCCTTGGCGTCGGCGCCAGCATCGGAGTCAGCATCCTTGGCATCGGCGCCAGCGTCAGAGCCGGCATCCTTCGCGTCGGCACCACCGTCAGCGTTTGCATCGTCGTCGCCCGGGGGCTCTTCATTCGGCTTTTCGAGGTTGAAGTCAACGCCCGACTCTGTGATCGAGTGGTCGAGGTCGGCTACCCAACCGAACTGGCTGCCGTCGGCTGTAGGTCCGCCACCGGAGATGACGCCAACAGCGGTGTCACCCTGGAACACAGCTCCACCTGAGTCGCCCGGCTGGGAGAAGGGCTTGTCGGCTGGGGAGGTCACTGCGAAGCCGTGTACCCAGTATCCACTGATGTTGGCGTACTCGAAGATCTCGTTGTACTCGGCGTCGACTTCACCCTCGGTCAGGCCTGTGGTGCGGCCGGACTTCTGAATCTTACCGTCCGTGTGAGCACCCACCTTGGTGATCTCAGTCGCGAGGCTCTTCGAGAGGTCGTCGTCGCCGGCTGTCGTCCAGTCGGTCACACCGTTCTTCACTCCGTACTTCGACTTGTCAACGTTGATGACTGCGAAGTCGATGTCGCTGCTCTGAGCGTTATTGGGATTCTCCGAGGTGTCGTGCTGCCCGCTCTCACCGAAGCTGGTGAATTCCCACTTACCGAGAACACCGATTCCGGACAGCTCAGACTGCTCTGAACCGGCTGCGGGAGCCGTGGAGGGCCTCTCGGTGTCGTTGACGATGCTGTCACCGGTAATTACAGCAGCCTTGTCCATGATCTTCGCGCAGTGGCCCGCGGTCAGGACAACAGGATTGCCGTCGCCGTCCCACCCGGAGAACCCGGTCGAGCAAACGCCGGTGGCACTGCTGGCTTCGCCGACGGTGTAGCCAGCGCCACCGACAACATCGTTGCCGGCATATGCTTCAAGTTCCTTGATGCCCTCAGTGAAGTTGACGTTCTCATACTTCTTCTCGAGGTCCCTCATTTCCGCTGTCTTCTTCTCAACACCGAGATTGAGCTCTCCGCCCTTTGCACCGTAGGCATTGACGCCATCGATGTCGGACAGTGCCTTCTGCACCTGAGCGTCGTTCTGCACATCGAGTTTCTGCGGGCCGTCGGCTATGGCTGGGGATGCGACGAACGCACTGCCAAGACCGAGCGCCGCTGCGGCGGTCAGTGCCAGCGAACTCTGAACGAGTTTCTTCTGCATACTCTTGGGTTCCCTTGATCGTAATCACTGTTGCAATTGTCTGTGTACTCTTCGCCCCGCACCTCAACAACAGTGCGGATGTTTCTGAGAACAGTCTTTCAACCACATGAAAGGTTACGGTTTGGCAACGATGGGAAGCAACCACAATGCGTGTTGGTCGTGAACACAACTTACAAAACCTGAGTTGGCAAGCAATCTTCCGAGTTGTCCATGGACCTGTCAAGGGTGGCCGTTATGATCGGAGCATGCTCAACCTCACTTCAAACAGACCTTCCGCAACGTTACGACGTGCCTTGGGAGTAGCTGTCCTTGGTCTCGCTCTGCCGCTTGCCGCGTGCGGACCAGGTTCCGAACCCAGCGAGCCAACCAGCTCTGCACCCACAGAATCCAACACTCCCTCGGATTCCGCGGATTCCACTGCACTTGACCCGACAGGCAAATGGGCTTCTCCTGAGGCGGGAGAGCCTTTCCTGGAGTTCTCTGCGGACGGACAGGTCAAGGGAACCGATGGTTGCAATCCGATCAAGACAACATGGGAAGTCGATGGTGACAAGGTCATCATCACCTCGTTCACGTCGACTCAGAAAGCCTGTGCGGGAGTCGACACGTGGTTGTCAGGTGCCGTGTCGGCGACGATCGATGGCAACGTCATGAAGGTGATGGACGGTAAAGGCAAGGTCATCGGCGGTTTGGAGAAGGAGGAGAAATGAGCAATTCAGTCAACGGCAAATGGGTCAGCTCCAAAGACGGATCCTCAGCGTTCCTCAAGTTCGACGAAGACGGAACACTGACAGGCAGCGATGGCGGAAACCGAATCGCGACCACCTGGGGGTCGGAAGGTTCGGGAGCGGTCATCAAACCCTTCGCCACCACGCAGCGCGCCGTCATGGGCATGGAGGCCTGGGTGGGCCGAGTTCACCGTGTTGAGGCCGACGGTGACGTACTCACCGTCTTCGACCACGGCGGCAACCACCTCGGCGAGTTGGCCAAAGACACCGGTTCGAACGAACCCGACGAAGGACGATAGATGGCCGGCGGTCTGTTTGCCCTCCTCGACGACGTCGCAGCGCTGGTAAAGCTCTCCGCGGCCAGTCTCGACGACGTTGCCGCCGGAGCCTCACGATCGAGCATCAAGGCTGCGGGAGTCGTCGTCGATGATGCTGCGGTCACGCCGAAGTTCGTCGAAGGCGTCGGTCCGAAGCGAGAGCTGCCCATCATCAAACGCATCGCTCTCGGCTCTCTGGTCAACAAGATCCTCATCATCTTGCCCATCATCCTGCTGCTCAGTCAGTTCCTCCCCTGGCTGCTGACTCCGCTCCTCATGGTGGGCGGCACCTACCTGTGCTTCGAAGGTGCAGAGAAGATCCTCGAGAAGCTCGGGTGGATCAAACACCACGAAGAGCCGAAGAAGGAATCCAAGCACGGCAAGAAAGACGACGGCGACGCGGAAAAGAAGATAGTCCGCTCCGCCATCACCACCGACTTCGTCCTCAGCTGCGAGATCATGGTCATCGCACTCAATGAGGTAGCCGACGAGACGCTGCTCTCACGTGCCATCATCCTCGTCATCGTGGCCCTGGGCATCACAGTCGGCATCTACGGCACTGTCGGCCTCATCGTAAAGATGGACGACATCGGCCTGCACATGGCGAAGAAGGACAAACCGGGCACACAGAAGTTCGGCCGCTTCCTCGTCAAAGCGATGCCCAAACTTCTTGCCGGTCTCTCGGTCATCGGCACGTTCGCCATGCTGTGGGTCGGCGGACACATCATCCTCGTGGGTACCGACGAACTCGGATTCAACGCCCTCTATGATTTCGTCCACCATCTCGAAGAACCCGTGGCCGCGATCGCCGGAGTCGGAGGCTTCCTGGGCTGGCTGGTCAATACGTTCTTCTCGCTCATCCTCGGCGCCATCTGGGGCGGAATCGTGGCTGGCATCGCCATCGGCTTCACTGCTCTGCTGAAGTCGGGGAACAAGGACGACAAGGACCACAAGGACTCCACCGGGCAGGAGGACGACGAGGTACCCGCCGATATGGCTGCTGCAGAAAGCTCTGCCGCCGATGCGTCCTCAACCGCGGACTCGACCTCAACTGCAGATCACGGCGCGGGAAGCGCAGATCACGGTGCGGGACCTAAGCCGAACTACGCCCCGAATCCGGGTAAGGACTCGTCGGGAAGTTGAGTACTACTTCTCCAGCACGTCCTCGATGCCGCTGTCGTTGATGAGCCAGTCAAGGCTGGCCGGACTCGCTCCGTTGATCGCGGTCGTGAAGTCGGCGTCGACGAATTTCGCGGTCCCGTTCTTCACCGCGGGCAGGGAGTCGTAGCTGGGATTGTCCTCAACCATCGATTTCGCGTCCTCATCCATAGCCCAGATGAAGAGGTAGTCGGCATCGAGCTGATTGAGCTCCTCCGCTGAGAGGGTGAACCTATTGACCTCTTCCGGAGTCTGATGCTGGCCCGGCTTCAGACCGAGGAGTTCAAGAGGTGCCGCATTTCCGAAGTAGATCCCATCGGATCTCGGTGAGATGACCTGATAGGTCTTCCCCTCCACCTCGAGTTCCTCCCCCAGTGACTTCATGGATTCCTTGGTCGCCGCGATGGCCTCTTCGACCTCGTCCTTCTTACCCAACGCCTCACCAACGACTTGAGCACTGACATCCCAATCGGGATTGGTCGACTCCGACTTCGGCACCACGACCGGGGCAATGTCCGAAAGATGGTCATAGACGGCATCATCGGTGACGTTCCAAGGAGCCGCAAAGATGACGTCAGGCTCATAGGAGGCCACCTTCTCAACGTCGACGTCGTAGCTGTCACTGACCAATGAATCGTCTGCGACCTCGTCGAGGACACCCTGTTGCCACGCATTGAGCTCATCGGCACTGGTGCCGACTGCCACGGGCGTGGTGCCCAATTGCGCGGAAACGTCCGCCGACGGGGTATTGAGAGCGACTACAGTCTCCGGGTTCGCCGGAACTTCGACCGTCCCTTTGAGCGTATCGACGCTCACCGGCCCGCCCGATCCGCTCTCATCGCCTTCGGAGGGACTGCCGGGTGAGGCACTCGAACAGCCGTTGAGGGTCATAGCCCCCACGGTGAGAGCGACAACGACGATGTTGCTTCTCTTCATGATGCACTTTCGGTCAGGGCGGCAGTCTGCTGGTCAGCGGTCTGCGAAGGTCTTCTTCGGCCTGCCGGGAACGATCATGGGTGCACCAGTGACGGGGTCGTCGATGATGGTGCAGTCGATGCCGAAGACCCGGTCCACCAACTCCGATGTGATGATCTGGGCTGGTGGGCCCTGGGCGACGATTGCCCCGTCCTTCATCGCGATGATCTCGTCGGCGTAGCGGCAGGCCTGGTTGAGGTCGTGGAGAACGGCGACGAAGGTGTGGCCGTGTTCGTGATTGAGCTGTGCGAACAGATCGAGCAGGTCGATCTGGAAGGCCAGGTCCAAGAACGTGGTGGGTTCGTCAAGCAGCATCAGCGGTGTTTCCTGTGCGAGGACCATCGCCACCCAGACCCGTTGCCGCTGACCGCCGGAGAGTTCGTCGACCTGGCGGCCCGAGAGGTCTTCGGTGTTCGTTGCCCGCAGCGCTGAGAGCACGGCAGTTTCGTCCTGGTCTGTCCACTGTTTGAGGAACGACTGGTGCGGGTGGCGCCCGCGAGCCACGAGCTCGGCCACGGTGATGCCGTCTGGGGCGATCGATGTCTGTGGGAGCAGTCCCAGCCTTTTGGCGATCTGCTTCGTCTTCAGTTTCGCGATATTTCCGCCGTCGAGGAGAACCGTGCCCTTCGCCGGGGTCATCAGTCTGGCCAGTGCCCGCAGCAGCGTCGACTTGCCGCAGGCGTTGGGGCCGACGATGACGGTGAACTTGCCCGGAGCGATCTCTACGTTGAGGTCGGTGATGACCTGGCGATGGTCATAGGCCAGGTCGAGGTTCTGGGCCGCCAACGGCGTCGCGGTCGACGTCGCCGTATCGGTCGCGCCAGCTTTGCCGACATTGCCGGTCGTCCCGGACTTGCCAGTCGTATCAGCGTGATCGGTCATATCGGATGAGATGCTCATTGTGCCTTCCGAGCTTCTTGGATGAGGAGCCAGATCAGGTAGATGCCGCCGATGCACACGGTGACGACTCCGACGGGAAGTTGGGTTTCGCCCAGGGCGTGCTGAGCGATGAGATCGGCAGCGACGAGCAGGAGCGCTCCAACGGCTGCAGCCGACAGCAGGCTGGTGCCTTGGGACTTTGCGATCCTGCGTCCGATCTGTGGGGCGGCAAGGGCGACGAAGGCGATGGGTCCGGCGGCGGCCGTGACCACGGCGACGAGCGCCACGGCTACGAGAATGAGGCCGGCTCGCAGGGGTTCGTTGCGCACCCCTAGCGCCTTGGCGGTGTCGTCGCCGAGTTCGAGTGTGCCCAGGCCGCGGGAGAAGAGGCCGCATCCCAGCCCCAGGAGCACCGTGCCGATGGCTGCTGGCAGCAGTGTCGACCAGCCCATGCCGTTGAGTGTTCCGGCTCCCCAGGTGGCTGCCGCCATCGCGAGGTCGAGGTCGGCGCGCATGATCAGCCAGGTGTTGAAGGCGTTGAGCATGGCGGTCAGGGCGATGCCGACGATGATGAGGCGGAAGCCTTGGACCCCGCCCTTCCACGTCAGAAGGTAGACCACGATGGCGGTGAGGAGGCCGCCGATGATCGCACCGAAGGCTGTGGAGACGAAGCTGGAGCCGAAGACGATGATGGTGACGATTCCGCCGGTGTAGGCACCGGTGGAGAAGCCGATGATGTCGGGGCTGCCCAGTGGGTTGCGGGTCAGTGATTGGAAGACTGCACCCGAGATGCCCAGTCCGGCTCCGAGGACGATTCCGGCGATGATGCGTGGTGCCCGCCATTCGCCGACGACGGTGTTGACGATGCGTTTGTCGGCCTGGCCGAACAGCCCTTGGAAGACCTCGCCGGGGGTAAGCGAGAACTCTCCGAGGAGCAGTCCCAGGAATCCGCAGCCCAACGCCAGCACAGCGACGATGGCGCTCGTGACGACGACGCGCAGATCGATGCGGAAGCCGAAGGCTCGCAGCATCGGACGGCCGAAGTCGACCTTCTCCCCCGGCAGGACCCGCTGGCCGGGAACGAATTCGGTGGCGTCTCCGATCGGTGAGTGCGACGATTTCACAGTCCGCTCGCCTTCTTTCTGCGAACGAGGGCGATGAGCACCGGTGCACCGACGAAGGCGGTGACGACGCCGACCTGGAGTTCACCCGGTTTCATCACCACCCGTCCGAGCACATCGGAGACGAGGAGCAGAATGGGCGAGAGGATGACGGAATAGCTTAAGATCCATCTCTGATCGGGGCCGACGATCCAGCGCGCGATGTGGGGAATCATCAGTCCGATGAACCCGATCGGCCCGGCGGCAGCGGTGGCACCGCCGGCCAGGAGGGTGACCGCGAGGATGGTGAGGATGCGGGTGCGGTTGACCGAGGTGCCCAGACTGGCAGCCAGATCGTCGCCGAGTGCCACTGCGTTGAGCGAGTGGGCCAAGAAGAGTGCGAGGACGATGCCGCCGATGATGAATGGAGCCACGGCGTAGACCGTGTCGAAACCACGACCGGCGATGGCTCCGACATCCCAGGCACGGAAGGCGTCGAAGGCTCGTTCATTCGTCAGCAGCACGCCTTTGGTCAATCCAGTCAGCACAGCTGCCACGGCGACTCCAGCCAAGGTCAGCCGGATCGGATCCACGCTGTGGTTTCGACCGGAGGACCCGATGATGTACACGCCTGCCGTGGCGACGAGGGCACCGAGGAAGGCGAACCAGATGTAGCCGTTGATCGAGGTGATTCCGAAGAACCCGATCCCGATGGCGACGGCGAAGGAGGCCCCTGCGTTGACGCCGAGGATGCCCGGGTCGGCCAGCGGGTTGCGCGTCAGCGCCTGGATCAGTCCGCCAGCCAGACCCAGTCCCATACCGACGAGTATGCCCAACACGGTTCGCGGGAAGCGCAGTTCGAGGACGACCAGCTGGTCGTCGCTTCCGCTGGGATCGAAGAATGCGCCCAGTACTTCCGAGACCGGCATGTCACGGGTGCCGATGGCCAGTGAGGCCAGCACCACGAGGACCAAGACGATGACCGCGATGATGAGCCCGAGGGTGCGTCTGACCTTCAGCGCCCGTGTCGCCTTCTGACCGGTGACCTCAGAGGGCTTCGCCGAGGCTGTGGTGGCGAGACCGGTCATCGGAGGGTTCCTTAGTATCGACTAATTAAGGGCAGGCTAACCACAATCTAGTCGAAAACGGCGGCTCATCCAAACGATTTCTCGTTCACTGAGCTGTGATCTTGCCGATCCTTTCGGACGTCTGGCGCTGAATTCGGGAGAGCATTCCGCTCATCCCCCGCAGCCGCAGCGGGCTCACGAGGTCCGTCATCGACAGACGCAACGGCAGGTCAGACGGGATGGACAGGACCACCTCGGCGGTCTGTCCGTTGAGTCCTTCGTGAAGGATTCCGGCGAAACCACGGGTCGTCGGCGCCTCGGGAGGTGCGGAGAAATGCAGCTTCACGATCGCGGCACCCCCCTGCTCGGGGTTCTCCACCTCGGTGACGAGGAAGATCGGAGACTGGCATTCGGGGACAGGTTCGAGCAGCTCGGGGTGCTCGCTGTAGCGCGGTGGCAGCTCGGGCAGCTCGGAGGCGAGCTCGAGCAGAAGCTGCAGCCGGTCACTGGAATCGGTCTCCGCGAAATCGGTGACGATCTCGGCCAGGCTCTCCGGCAGGTCCGAGGACTCTGGGGTGTCTGTTGCGGCGCTCATCAGCGGTTGGGCACCTCCCCGGCCTCTGCTCCAGTGACGATGGGAACACCGACGACGTTGCCCCATTCGGTCCAGGACCCGTCGTAGTTGCGGACGTTGGTGTAGCCGAGCAGGTGCTGGAGAACGAACCAGGTGTGGCTGGAGCGTTCGCCGATGCGGCAGTAGGCGATGACCTCGTCGGCGGTGCCGAGTCCGGCCTCATCGGTGTAGATGGCCTTGAGTTCAGCTGCCGACTTGAAGGTGCCGTCCTCGTTTGCGGCCTTTGCCCAGGGCACCGAGGCTGCGGTGGGGATGTGTCCTCCGCGCAGTGCGCCCTCTTCGGGGTAGGCGGGCATGTGTGTGCGTTCGCCGGTGTATTCCTCGGGGCTGCGCACATCGATGAGGGGACGCGTGCCGATGCTGTCTCTGACCTCGGGCAGGAATGCCCGCAAGCTCGTGTCATCACGCTCGATGACCGGGTATTCGGTCGGCTCCGGGCGTGGCTTGTCCGTGGTCAGTTCACGATCTTCGGCCTGCCATTTGGCACGGCCTCCGTCCATGAGGCGGACGTCTTCGTGGCCGAACAGGGAGAAGACCCACAGGGCGTAGGCTGCCCACCAGTTGGATTTGTCGCCGTAGAAGACGATGGTGTCCTCCCGGGAGATGCCCTTGGCGGACATGAGTGCGGCGAATCCTTCGCCGTCGACGTAGTCGCGGGTGACCCTGTCATTGAGTTCGGTGTGCCAATCGACCTTCACCGCGCCGGGGATGTGCCCGGTCTCGTAGAGGAGGACGTCCTCATCGCTTTCGACGATGACCAGTCCGGGTTCACCGGCATGCTCAGCCACCCATTCGGTGCTGACCAGACGTGATCCGTCTGCGTATTCGGCGAATTTGGCCGTGGAATCAGCCGGGATCGCTGTGCTCACTCGTTCCTCCTTGTGATGGTGTGGCTCTTCGGGCCTCTGTGCGGGTCAACGCCACCGCCCACCAGCATATTCCTCCACAGGCACGTCCCGATGCAGGGGTATTGCTGGTGAGATGCGGGTGTCACCGACGAGTTCGGGACGCTAGTCGCGTGAGAAGAATGTCTGCAGGGCGGAGATAAACGTCTTCGGCTGCTCCGAGTGGACCCAATGGCCTGAACCTTTGACGGTGAGCAGTGTGGCCCGGGGAAAGAGGGAGCGCATGAGCGGCAGATCCTCACGGGAGACGTAATCCGAATTCTCGCCGGCCATCCACAGGACGGGACCGTCGAAGCTCGCCTCCCCCATGTCGGGGAAGTCTCCGATAGTCGGCAGGCTTTCATGGAGCAGGGTGAGGTTGGGCTGCCAGGCATATCCCGCCGAGGTGGTGCGCAGGTTCTGGAGCAGGAATCCCCTGATCGTGTCCTCGGGGATCTTCGCCTGCAATGCCTCGTTGGCACCGGTGCGTGATTCGATCTCGTCGAGATCGACTTCGGCCAGACTGGAGAGCAGGTGCTCAAAGACTCCGAGGGATCCGCCTGCGGTGGGGGCGATGTCGACGACGACGAGACGGTCGATGAGCTCTGGGTGGCGCAGGGCCAGGACCATCGCGACCTTGCCTCCCAGGGAATGTCCGACCAGGTGCACGGGCAGATCATCGGGTGCGGTCATCTCGGCGATCATCGCGGCCACGGAGTCGGCCATGTCCACATAGCTGAAGTCCTCGGTCCACTCCGAATCCCCGTGGTTGGGCAGGTCGACGAGCAGGCTCGAGTAGTCGGGCTCGAGTGCTTTGGCGATCGACGTGAAGTTCTTGCCGCGGCCGAAGAGTCCGTGGAGGAAGACGATGCGCTTACCGGTGCTGCCGATGAGTTTGCTGGCGATGTCAGTCACGTCACCAGCCTACCCGGGACCTCTCACCGGGTCATTTGTCGGTGACCGCCTGGTCGAGGGCCTGCAGTGACCGGTCGAGATATTCGGGGCTGACGACGGGGAATCCGCCGAACGCCTCGCGGATCTCCTGCGTCGTGCGTGACCAGTCATAGGTCAGGGTCACCTCGGTGCCGGACTCGGTCCCTTCGAGGTCGTAGCGCCACCGCCAACCTCCGGGTTCCACGTGTCCGTCCTCATCGGCTTGGCCGGGATCCCAGGCGATTGCGTGATCGGGTTCGAAGGTGGTCACCGTGTTGTCAATTCGATAGTCACCGTTCTCGTCGTTGAAGTGCATGTTCATGGAGAAGATCTGTCCGGTGGCCGTGATCGGCTGCGCATCGATGGCATCACGCACCCAGTCTGTGGGTTCGGTGTCACGGTGCCGGGTGGGGTCGGCCAACACCGCGAAGATCGCGTCGGAGGAGGCGTCGATCGTACGTGTGCGGACGATGTGCTCGTTGGGATACTTCGCTGCTTCGGCCATGCGACCAGCCTATTCACCCGACCTCGGCTTGGGAAGTGATACCCACAGGTAGGGTGAGTCCATGCACTTCTCCGATTACGACACACGACTGGCCGGCTATGCGGTGATCGTCAACGACGACAGAGAAATCCTGCTCAGTTGGTTCAACGGCGGCAACGAACCGGCTCATGCACTGTGGACCCTTCCCGGTGGCGGGATCGAGTTCCACGAGAGCATCGAGACCGGAACGATTCGTGAGATCAAGGAGGAGACGGGCTTCGATGCCGAGCTGGTGCGTCCGTTGACGACGCACACCTTCACGGAGAACCGGAGCAGCTCGTCGCGCCGCAGGACGGTCTCACGACCGTTCAAAGGTGTCCGCGTCGTCTATGAGGCTCGGATCACCGGCGGGACACTGGGAACTCTCGAGGTCGATGGGACCACGGACCGGGCCGAATGGCTGGCACTCGATTCGCTGGCCGAGGTGCGCCACGCTCGGATCATCGACATCGGATTGGATGCGTGGCGCACAGCCGTCTGAGCTCGTCGGCTATTTGACCTTATCGGCCACGAGGTCGGGCATCTTCTCTGCCGCGAAGGATGCGGAGAGCACCGAGTTGAGTGAGAATGCCTGGCGCACATCATTGAGGTCCTCGGTCAGTACGAGGCTCCGACCGTCTTCGACCGCCGGGATGCGCTTGAAGGCAGCGTCCTTAGTCACCTCGGTGTCGGGGATGTAGATCGGAAACGCCACGAGCAGGTCCGCATCGAGATCGTCGAGCTTCTCCTCGGACACTGTGGCGGTGAAGCCTTCCGGTTTGAGTGCCGCGACCTTCTCCGACTGTTTGAATCCGAGCTGTTCCATGAACTGCACGCGCTCGGATCCTTCGACATAGGCTCCCCAGCCTTCCGAGGTCTTCGCGGCCACGCTCACGGATTTCCCGTCGAACTCCGGATGGGCCTTGCGAGCGGCTTCGTACTTCTTATCGAGCTCTTCGAGGACCTTCTTGCCTTCGTCTTCCTTGCCCAGCGCCTGGGAGACCAGGTTGACCTGCTGGTCCATCGTGGTCAGGTAATTGTCGCCGCCTTCAGGTGCTCCCACGGTCGGGGCGATCTCTGAGAGTCGGTCGTAGCGCTCCTGTTCACCGGAGCTCTTGGTGTCGAGGATGAGGTCGGGTTCGAGGGCCGCGATCTTCTCGAAGTCGGGTTCCATCGTGTCGATGATCTCCGGAGCCTGATCGTAGAGGTCCTCGGCCCAGGGACCGACACCCTTGCCGCCGAACTCCACCCAATCGGAGGCGCCGACCGGCTGCACGCCGACTGCCAGCGCGGTCTCCGCGTCGCCCCACCCCAGGGCCACGACCTTCTTCGGGTCTTTCGGGACCTCAACGGAGCCGAATTTGGTGTCGATGCTGATGCCCGAGGCCGCTTCCTCTTCACCACCGCCACCACCACAGGCAGCGAGCAGGAGGACGGAGGCGAGCACGGGAGCGAGAATTCGGCGCATGAGATCCTTCTTGAGTAGTTAGGCGAGCCTAGCTTAACCCATGCGCGGGGTCGCTGCGACTGACCGCATCCGCCTATCGGCCTCTGAGCCCATTCAGGGTTTGATCTCGAGTCCTTCGACGTCCATGTCGTTGAGGGGCACGGTGCGGGAGCGGCGACCGGTGACCAGGCGGTGGATGAGCCACAGCAGAAGGAACGCCGGCAGCCCGATGTAGGCCGAGGCGACCTCGAGGACTCGTCCGTTGACGACGGCTTCGACGTTCTGGCCGATGATGACGATGACCAACATGACGAGCGCGATGATCGGCCCGACTGGGAACAGCGGGGCACGATACGGCAGGTCTGCGATGTCATGGCCCTGCTTGACGTAGGCCCGCCGAAAACGGAAGTGACAACACGCGATGCCGACCCAGACGATGAACCCGGAGAGCCCGGAGACGTTGATCAGCCAGGTGTAGGCACCGCCGTCGCCCATCACCTCGGAGAGGAAGCCGAAGAGTCCGATGACGGCGGTGGCCAGCAGCGCCATGACGGGAACGCCGCGTTCATTCAGGCGGGCGAACAGCCTCGGCGCGGTCCCCTCCTTGGCCATTGCATAGAGCATGCGGGTGGAGGCGTAGAGTCCGGAGTTTCCGGCGGAGAGGATCGCGGTGAGGATGACGGCGTTCATCACCGATGCGGCCACTGCGATTCCGGCACGCTCGAAGACGAGGGTGAAGGGTGAGGCGGTGACGTCCTCGTTGTTCGCCGAGGCCAGCAGCGAGGGGTCGGAGTAGGGCAGGAGGAAGCCGATGATGATGATCGCGCCGATGTAGAAGAGCATGATGCGCCAGAACACGGTGCGGATGGCCCGGGGCATGTCGCGGCGCGGGTTGGCCGACTCGCCGGCGGTGACGCCGACGAGCTCCGTGCCTTGGAAGGAGAAGCCGGCGATCATGAACACGCTGATGATCGAGACCCAGCCGCCGACAAACGGTGCTTCGTCTCTCGTCCAGTTGCTCATGCCCGGCGATTCGCCGCCGATGATGCCTGCGATCATGAGCACGCCGAGGACGAGGAACGCAAGCACTGCGGTGACCTTGATGGCGGCGAACCAGAATTCGCCCTCGCCGAAGGCCTTGGCCGAGAGGAAGTTCAGTCCGGTGAGCAGGGCGAGGAAGATCGCCGCCCACACCCAGGACGGGACATCTGGCAGCCAGAAGGACATGATGACCCCGGCGGCAACGAGTTCAGCCGCGAGGGTGATCGCCCAGTTGAACCAGTAGTTCCACCCCATGGCGAAGCCGAACGAGGGGCTGACGTACTTCGATCCGTAGGTGTGGAAGGAGCCGGCGACCGGCAGGTGGGTCGACATCTCCCCCAGCGACTGCATGACGAAGAGAACCATGATTCCGATGACGGCGTAGGCCAACAGTGCGCCGCCGGGGCCCGCCTGCGAGATCGTGCCGCCCGAACCGAGGAAGAGGCCGGTGCCGAGGGCACCTCCGATGGCGATCATCTGCAGGTGACGAGACTTCAGCCCCCGCTTGAGTTCGCGACTCTCCCCCGCCGAGGTGGCTGCTTCGTTCATCGTGTTCCTTGACTGTCGTACCGGCGGGATCCTGTTCGGGCCCCGGCCATTCTTACCACATTCAGGTGTCGGTCTTCGCAATTGCCGCAGTGGGCAGCCCCCTGGCCAGCTGCGGTCCGAGGTCGGCGATGGTCCGGGCACCCATCAGTCCCATGGCGGTCAGTATTTCGGCCTTGATGAGGTCGATGGCCCGCTCCACGCCGCGCTGTCCACCGGCCATGAGCCCGTAGAGGTAGGCCCGGCCGATGAGCACGAAGTCCGCTCCGGCGCACAGGGCCGTCACGACATCGGTGCCGGACATGATTCCGGAGTCGAGGATGAGTTCCATATCGTCACCGACCGCTGCCCGCACTTCTGCCAGTGCGGTCAGGGAATCGGGTGCGCGGTCGAGCTGGCGGCCTCCGTGATTGGATACGACCAAACCGTCAGCCCCGACGGACCGGGCCCTGTTGGCATCCTCGGCAGTGAGGACTCCCTTGACGAAGAGTTTGCCCTGCCACTGTTCGCGGATCCATTTGAGGTCATCGAGATCCAGCGTCGGATCGAACATGGTCCGGGTCATCTCAGCCAGTGATTGAGACGTGTTGGACAGGGACGCGTATTTCGGCGGCTCGGTGGTGAGGAAGTTGAACCACCAGCCGGGCCGGTAGGAGGCGTCGGCGATCGTCTTCAATGTCAGCTTCGGCGGGATGGAGAGCCCGTTGCGGTTGTCGCGCAGTCGCTGACCGGTGATCGGGGTGTCGACGGTGACGAGCAGCGTCTCGTACCCACTCGCCTGGGCTCGTTGGAGCAGGTCGAGGCTGCGTACGCGGTCCTTCCACAGGTAGAGCTGGAACCAGCGAGTCGAGGACGGTGCGGCCTGTGCGACCTCTTCGATGGAGCGGGTGCCCATCGTCGACAGGGAGAAGGGAATGCCGGCCTTCGTCGCGGCCCTCACTCCTCCGATCTCTCCTTCCGAGTGCATCATCCGCGTATAGCCTGTCGGGGCGATGCCGAATGGAAGCGAAACGTCCTGACCGGCGATAGTCGTCGATGTGTTCGGGGCGTCGACTCCGTGCAGGATGCGTGGGAGGAGTTCGACGTCGGCGAAGACCTGCCGGTTCTTCCGCAGGGTGTGCTCGTCAAGGGCCCCACCGTCGACGTAGTCGAAGGGGGCTGTGGGTGTCACCCGTTTGGCGATCTTGCGCAGATCCCAGATATCGGCTGCGGAGTCGAGTCGCGCACCTACCCGGTCAAGTCTAGGCAGACCGAACTGCAGGAGAGGGGCGAGTTCCTTCACGTCAGGCAGTTGCCGTTTCATCGTTCTCCTCATATTCGACACTGAATCTCATCGGGTTCGAGACGCCTGCGAGTCTAGCGAGGGGGTCGTCGTCACTGGAACTGGGATCACCATGAGAGATATTCCCGTTTATTTCCCTATGTGGGCTTATCGTTTAGACTGTTCCCATGTCCGACTCCGCTGGTCCCCTGTCCGATTCTGCAGTTCCTGTGCCCGCAGCGCAGACAGAGACCAGACCGTGGCGCCAGGAGTTTCGCGGCGGAACGATCGACGACAGAAAATTCGCCGAGGTGTCCGTCTCCATTCCAGCCCGCATCGGCTCGGTCGACCTGCGACTGCCCTCCGAGCTCGCCGCACGCTCGGAAACCGCGGTCCGTGCGATCTCCCGGCTCGATGCCGAGCACGGTCGCACCCTGATTCCACTGTCGTACCTGCTGCTGCGCAGCGAATCGATCGCCTCATCGAAGATCGAAGCCGAAGAGGCACCCATCGACGACTTCGTCCGGGCCCTCCACGGTGCGAAGTCCAATTCCTCGGCCACTGCGATGGCTGCCGCAACGGGTGCGCTGGATCTGCTGACATCGGGAGCGATCAGTGCCGATTCGGTTTCTCGCGCCCATCGGCTGCTGCTCAAGGACGATGCCGGCGAGGCTCATCTGGCGGGCCGACATCGTCCGATGCAGAACTGGATCGGCGGCTCGGATCATTCGCCTCGCGGTGCACTCTACGTTCCTCCTCCCCCGGAGCTCGTCCCCGAGCTCATGGACGATCTGCTGACCTTCTCACTGCGCGAGGACATTCCCACGATCGCGCAGGCGGCCGTCGCCCATTCGCAGTTCGAAGCGATCCATCCCTTCACCGACGGGAACGGGCGGATCGGACGAGCCTTGGCGGCTGGGATCCTCCACTCTCGAGGTGTCACGACCGGGATCACTGTTCCCCTGGCTGCTGCCCTGGTCGAGGTTCGAGACCGCTACTTCGCGGCGTTGAATTCCTATCACTCAGGTGATGCCGGACCGGTCATATCGCTGTGGTCTAAGTCTTCGGTGATCGCGGCGGAGGAAGCTCAACTGACCGCACATCGGCTGGCTGGACTGCCTGATGAGTGGGCCGACCTCCTCGGCCATAGGCGTGAGAACAGCGCCGCAGCCAGGATCCTGACCTACCTTGCATCGGACCCGGTGTTCACCATCGACGATCTTGAGGACTCGTTGAAGCTGTCCAGCTCCTCCGCGAACAGAGCGGTCTCCGCGCTGACGGAAGCCGGGGTCCTGCGCGGCCTGACCAGTCGCAAGCGCAATCAGATCTGGGGTGCTGGCGATGTGCTCGCCGAACTCGAAGACCTCAACCTGCGCATCGGTGCCCGAGCCCGTTCCGAACTCTGAGGGTATGCCGCGCCGGTCAGCGCTGCCGCACCTGACTGCGCTCAGGATTGGTCGAGGTAGTGCAGGACTGCTGCGACTCGCCGGCTCGTGGTCTGTCCGGCATGGAGTCCGAGCTTGTCGAAGATCGAGCTGATGGCCTTCTCCACCGAGCTGATGGACACATAGAGGCGTTCAGCGATGCCGCGATTCGACAACCCCTCGGCCATGGTCTCGAGGACCTCGTTCTCTCGGGGTGTGAGTGCCGACAGTGAGTTCTGCTTCTCGGACGAGCTCAGCAATTGTCGGACCACCTCGGGGTCGATGACAGTTCCGCCTTCAGCAATCCGGTTGACGGAATCGAGGAAACGGTCGATGTCGGTAACCCGGTTCTTCAGCAGGTAGCCCACGCCCACGGTCTCGGTGCTCAGCAGCTCGGTCGCGTATTCGCGCAGCACGTACTGGCTGAGGACAAGCACCCCGATGTCGGGGAAGCGACGTTTGATCGCCAGGGCCGCTTCGAGTCCTTCGGTGGTGTGCGTGGGCGGCATTCGCACATCGACGATCGCCAGGTCTGGACGGGTGTCCGCGACTGCCGCCAGCAGCTGGTGACCGTCGTCGACCGAGGCGACGACGGAGATGCCCTCGTCTTCGAGCAGGCTCCTCACCCCTTCTCGCAGCAGCACGGAGTCATCGGCCAATACCACTCGCATGGGAACCTCGTTGATGGCCTCGACCGCGGATTCGGACATGCCGGATTCGGTCACGCCGGGTTCAGACATAGGGGATCTCCGCTCTCACAGTGGTTCCGGTTGTTTCCGTGCTCGTCACAGTCAGTGTTCCATCCAACGCTCCGACCCGACGATTCAATCCTTTCAGCCCACCGCCGGTGGGATCGGCACCACCGGAACCGTCATCGACCACCTCGGCGATCAGTGCCTGCTCCTCGTCGATGACGCTGATTCTGATGCTCGTGGCATTCGCGTGTTTGACGACGTTGGTCACCGCCTCTCGGACGACGAAGTATGCAGCAGACTCGGTGGCCTGGGACACTCGCCGAGACGGGACTGCGGTGAGCTCGACCGGTATCGGGCAGTGATCGGCCACCCGGTTGAGGACGGTGCCCAACCCGTGCTCATCCAATGCTGTGGGGTAGACCCGCCAGGCGACCTCGCGCATTTCGTCGATGAGGTCCTGGGATTGGACGAGAGCGTCGTCGAGGAGGGCGCTGGCCTTGTCCTGGTCCTTCGCACGTTGGGCGCGGGCGATGAGCACGGACAGGGAGACGACGTTCTGCTGCACCCCGTCGTGGAGGTCGCGTTCGATGCGGCGCCTCTCCTCGTCGATGGCCATGACCACTCCGTGCCGGGTCATGAGGAGCTGGGTGATACGCGTGTGAGGTGCGTTGGGGCGGCTGACCTGGGTGAACCTGGCGTCGATGATGCCGTGGAGCCAATTGGCCACCTCGGCGAGAATGATGACTCCGATGAGGTTCGCGGCACCGTAGAGCACTCCGACGAACAGCGTCGGCTGGCTGATGGTCCAGAAATCGAAGCCGATGGTGATGCTGCCGCCGATGAACAGGCCCTGGATGAGGGAGCCGATGGTCACAAGCAGGAAACCGGTGAGCAGATTGAGCATGGGCACGGCGATGATCCCGGCGAGGGCGCCGGTGAGGACGAAGAAGCCTCTCCTGACCGGGAGCTGGCCCATGACGATGCCGAAGCACTTCGCCTGCCGGGACCTCTCCCAGCCGAGGACTCGACGGCTCAGCCGAGATGTTGACGAGGGGACGGCTGCAAGCAGAAGCGGAAGGCACAGGGCCACTCCCCAGAGGATGCCCAGCACCGAGGTGGCCCAACGGGTGACGAACATGCGGGATTCTCGGGGAATCCTCGCGGTCAGCGACGTCGGCCAGGGCATGAGTTGATCGTAGCAATGCCTTATACGGTCGCCCAGAGGATCGACCGCAGTCCTTTCTTCCGGTTTTCCGCATCATCTCTTCGGGGCGCCGTCCCGCAGGTGTGCACTGCGCCGCGTTCCGGGTGCGGTCGCGCTTCGATAGCGTCTGTGGACATGGACCTTGCCCCTGATATCCTCCGCACCACCGTCGAATCCCCGTGGGTGTACCTCCTCGTCTTCGTCATCGCGGGCATGGATTCCCTGTTCCCCATCGTGCCCTCGGACACCGTGCTCATCACGGCCGCCGCCTATGCCGCCGCCGGCATCCCGAGTCCCCTGGGCCTGCTCCTGGCAGCCGTGGTCGGAGCCCTCATCGGCGACTTCGCCGACCACCTCGTGGGGCGTGGAGGGGGTTCCCTGGTGCAGCGGTGGACCAGGTCTTCGAGGGCCAAGCGATTGCTTGCGCACACCGAGGAGATCTTTGCCCGCCGAGGTGGGGTCGTCCTGATCGCGGGACGTTTCATTCCCGGTGGGCGTTCGGCCACAACCCTGAGCTCCGGGATTCTGAAGTATCCACGCACCCGCTTCCTCATCTTCGACGCTCTCGGCTGTCTGGCCTGGGCGATCTATTCCATCGGGGTCGGTCTGCTCGGCGGTGTGCTGTTTGAGGACCAGCCTCTGCTCGGCGTGGGATTGGGCATCGGCATCGCCCTGGCCATCACCGGTGTAGCGGAACTCACGCGCAGACTGCTGGCCAGGAGGAAAGCCCGTGCAGACCAGGATCCAGCGGCGCACCGAGACCCTGCAGATTGGACAGCCGCAGCCGTTGACGTGGCATGATGAATGGGATGTCTCAAGCGCTCGTGTGGTATGTCAGCTATGGGTCGAACATGCATCGTGACAGGCTCGCCTGTTACCTGCAGGGCGGCCGTCCTCCAGGTGCACTCGTCACCTATCCCGGCGCGAGAAACACCGATCCGCCGCTGGCAGAAATGGGCATCGAACTTCCCGGATCCATCTACTTCGCCGGCAGCTCCACCGTGTGGGGCGGCGGCGGAATGGCCTTCTATGACCATCAGGTCCCAGGCCCCACTCCGGCAAAGGCGTATCTCATCACTGCCGAGCAGTTCGCCGATGTCGCTGATCAGGAGATGAACCGCCCACCGTCATCCGCGAATCCGCTGGAGACTTTGGCCTGCGAACTTCCCGTCGGTTCCGCCCATTCGGTGGGACCGGGCAAGTACGAGACGCTCCTCGTCCTCGACCGCAGGGACTCGATCCCGCTGGTGACCTTTACGGCCCCGCACGGATCCGAGGCAGTCCCCCACACCGTTCCCAACGAACCGTATCTGACGATGCTGCGCCTCGGCGCAGAGGAGGTCAGGTCCGTGACGACGCTCAGTTCAGCCTCGGAGCTCAACTTTGAATCGGAGCTCAGTTCAGCGTCGGAGCTCAGCTCTGCCGCAGCGACTCCCCAGCCCGCAGCTGCACGAGTGTGAGGTCGAGCAGCGGCGTCGCCACAGACAGATCCGCTGCCGTTCTCGCAAGGTGTCCGAGGATGTGCTCGGTTTCGCTGGGCAGGCCCGAAGTCACGTCACGGTAGAGCGATGAGGTGAACGACGAGCCCTCGGCGGTGAGCATGGACAAGGTCATCTCCCTGGCCTTGGCCGAGACCGGGTGTCCGCCCGCAGCCGCGACGGCCTCGAGCTCGTCGACGATCCGAACAATGTGCGCATGCCCTCCGGCCGCCATGATCGCCCCGACGGGTGCCCGGAACAGGCAGGTGACGACCCCGGCTGCGGCGATGAAGATCCACTTCTCCCACAGGGCGTCGGTGATGTTGTCCAGAATCTGCAGCTTAAAGCCGGGAACATCGAGGGCCTGGGCGATGGAATCCGGGACGCCCGTTCCGTCGAGATCGCCGATGGTCATAACGGCGAGGTCCGTCATCTGGTGGACGGCACCGTCCATGATCGTCCCGACGATCTTGACCAGACCGCCCAGCACCTGGCCGGGGAACTCCTCGACCAATCGTTCGATCTGAGCCATGCCATTGAGGAACGGAATGATGAGGGTGTCCTCCCCCACTGCGGGTCTGATGTCGTCGATGATCGACTCCAGACCGTTGGCCTTGACCGCGACGATCACCAGGTCGAAAGACGTCGAACTCGAGCCGTTGGCAGTGGCGAGTTCGGCTGCGGTGAGGACGGGGATGTGGTTCGTCCGGTCCTCCCCGGGTGCAACGAATCGCAGACCGTTGGCCCTCATCGTCTGTGCTCGGGCCTCGCGGACGAAGAATGTGACATCGCGTCCTGCTTCGAACAGGCGGGTGCCGAACGCTCCGCCGGTTGCGCCGGCTCCGGCAATGAGTATCTTCACTGTGTGCTCTCCCATGTCAGATGGATTCCGTGGCGTTTGCGTTGTGCGCTGTCACAATGCCTGTTTGAGTTCCGTAGCTGCCGCCGCGGGGTCATCTGCTGCGGTCACTGCGCGGACGACGACGATGCGCTGTGCTCCGGTGGCCTGGACTTCCGCCTGCCGCTCACCAGCGGAGATCCCACCGATCGCAAACCAGGGTTTGGCTGCGGTGGTGGCGAGCGCACGCAGGGGTTCGACTCCGATGGCGGCCCGGCCGGGTTTGGTGGGGGTCTCCCACACGGGGCCGAGACAGAAATAGTCGATCTCGGGGTCCGCCTCGGCGGCGTGGGCCTGTTCGATGGAGTGTGTCGAGCGGCCCAGGATCACGTCGGGGCCGAGGACCGTGCGTGCCTGTTCGCTGGTGAGGTCGCCCTGGCCGATGTGGAAGACGTCGGCGCCGACGAGGAGGGCCACATCGGCACGGTCGTTGACGGAGAACAGCTTCCCGTGACGATGGGCTGCCTCCCTGAGGACTTCGAGTGCTTCGATCTCAGCGCGGGCTTCGAGGCCCTTGTCGCGCAGCTGGATGATGTCGACGCCACCGGCATAGGCGGCATCAAGGAACTCGGGGAGATCGCCCTGCGCGCTGCGGGAATCGGTGCAGACATAGAGCCTGGACGCGTGAAGCCGGTCCAGTCGTGCGGCTCTGTCTGTGTCGTGGACTGCGGCGTCCATTGTCATATCTGCGGCCATGCTCCTAGAGTAGAGGAGTTCGCGGGAGCCTCATAAAGGGGGCTGAGAGGGCTTTGTGCCGACCGTTCAACCTGATGCGGATCATGCCGCCGGAGGGAGAAGCACGTGCACGTCATTGTTGTGGGGGCCGGGATCATCGGCTTGTCCACTGCCTGGAATCTGCGCCGTCGCGGCGTCAGCGTCACCATCATCGATCCGGCTCCCGCCATGGGTGCCTCCCATGCTGCGGCGGGGATGCTGGCTCCGGCCGCCGAGGTGGTGTGGGGGCAGTCTCCCCTGTACCCGCTGATGCGTGCCTCAGCAGACCTGTACCCGGACTTCGCCGCCGAGCTGGCTGCCGCGTCTGGCCATGATCTGGGGTATTCGAGCGCCGAGACCTTTGTGTGTGCCGGTGACCGGGCCGATCTCGCCTCTCTGCGCGAACTCATCGACCTGCAGCGCGCAGCCGGTTTCGACGTCTCCCTCGTTCCCGGGTCAAGAGCCAGGGATCTGGAACCGGCGCTCTCACCCGGGGTATGCGGTGCGGTCACCATTCCCGGGGATCATTCGATCGATCCCCGACGGCTCACCGGCGCACTGCTGGCCGTCCTCGGCGACGCCGTTGTCCGTGCCCGAGTGACCGGTCTGCTCTCTCAGGCGGATCGGACCGTCGGTGTCGAACTCGAGGATGGGACGAGACTGCAGGCCGATCAGGTCGTCGTGGCCGCGGGCGGTTCCTGCAACGACATCTCCGGAGTTCCCGCGCTGCCCCTGCGCCAGGTATGGGGCGAGGTGATCAGACTGCGGGCGCCCGAGACTCTGACCCCGCTTCTCACACGCACGATCCGTGGGCTGGTCAAAGGTCGGCCCGTCTACGTTGTGCCTCGTCCCGACGGTGAACTCGTCCTCGGTGCCACGAGTCGTGAGGACGGTCGGTCCGGGATCAACGCCGGAGGCGTCCACCAGCTGCTGCGCGACGCCGAACGTCTCGTCCCTGCCATCCTCGAGGCCGAGATCACCGACATCACCACCCGCGCCAGGCCGGGCTCACCCGATGACGTGCCGATCATCGGGCGCATCGATCCCGGCTGTGTGGTGTCCACCGGCTTCTTCCGGCACGGCATCCTCCTCGCCCCGCTGGGTGCGAACCTCACCGCCGACCTTGCGTGCGGGAGCGAAACCCTGGCGGGGCCGCCGGGGACACTCGCCGCGGTGGCGCCCGACCGATTCACCGAAGCCGCTCATGCTCAGCAGCTCCAGACCACACCGAACGAAATGTTTCAGCAACCGACAGGGAGTCGACTGTGACCGACACGATCAGCATCACGCTCAACGGCGAGCGCCATGTACTCGCCCGTCCCACCACGGCCAAGGACCTCGTCTCCGGTCTCGTTGACAAGGACATCGCCGTCGATGGCACACCCGTCGACGGCAGTCGTCTGGGCATAGCGCTCGCCGTTGACGGTGAGGTGATCAGGCGCGGGAAGTGGTCCGACTTCACCTTGGCCGAGGGGCACAGTGTCGACATCGTCACCGCTGTGCAGGGAGGCTGACATGAGTTGGAACGTCGACGAGGTGACCCTGAACTCCCGACTGGTCATGGGCACCGGGGGCGCCAGTTCGCTGAGCATCCTCGAACAGGCCCTGGAAGCCTCGGGCACCGAACTGACGACTGTGGCCCTGCGCCGATATGACGGGACGGCCCGGGACTCGGTGTTCGCCATGCTCAACCGTATGGGCATCCGTATTCTGCCCAACACTGCCGGATGCTATACGGCTCGTGATGCTGTGCTGACTGCCCAGCTGGCCCGGGAGGCACTCGAGACGAACTGGGTGAAGCTCGAGGTCATCGCCGATGAGGAGACTCTGTTGCCGGATCCGGTTGAGCTGTTCAGGGCCGCGGAGGAACTCGTCCTCGACGGGTTCACGGTCTTCGCCTATACGAACGATGATCCGGCGTTGGCTAAGAGGCTCGAGGACGCCGGTGTCGCCGTGGTGATGCCGGCCGGTGCTCCGATCGGCAGCGGATTGGGCATCCTCAACCCCCACAACATCGAGACGATCGTCAACCGTGCCCAGGTGCCGGTGATCCTTGATGCCGGCATCGGCACCGCCTCCGATGCGGCCCTCGCGATGGAGCTCGGCTGCACCGCGGTCCTGTTGGCATCGGCTGTGACTCGGGCACATGATGCGACCGCCATGGCCCGAGCGATGTCCCTGGCCGTTGAGTCCGGTCATCTGGCTGCCCACGCTGGCCGGATTCCGAAGCGTCCGTTGGCCCTGGCCTCGTCGACCTTCGAGGGGATGGTGACTCCGGCATGAGCACCGCGAGCAATCCGGGTCCACTGGTCGCACCGACCGATTCTCTGAGCCCACGGGAACTCGAACGCTACGCCAGGCATCTGAGCCTGCCGGGGATCGGCATCGAGGGGCAGCGGCGACTGCGGGCCGCCTCGGTGCTGGTCATCGGTGCGGGCGGACTGGGAGCACCGGTCCTGCACTACCTGGCCGCGGCGGGGATCGGGTCGATGACGATCATCGACGACGATGTGGTCGAGGCCTCGAATCTGCAGCGCCAGGTCCTCCACCGCGATGCCGATATCGGCCGGGCCAAGGTCGATTCCGCCCGTGATGCTCTGCTTCGTCTCGATCCGGAGCTTGCAATCACCGCGATCAGCGAACGGTTGAGTCCTGACAATGCACTTGAGCTGTTTCGCTCCCATGATGTCGTCCTCGACGGAGCCGACAATTTCGCGACCCGCTACCTGTCCAATGATGCCGCCGAGCTCACCGGCACCCCGCTGGTCTGGGGCACGATATTTCGCTTCGCAGGTCAGGTGAGCACGTTCGTCCCCGGGCCTGGGCCGATGCTGCGTGACCTGTTTCCCGATATTCCTGAGGCCGATTCGGTCCCCAACTGCGCTGAGGGAGGGGTGCTCGGGGTTCTGTGCGGCACCGTCGGCTCCGCCATGGCCACAGAGGCCGTGAAACTCATCTGCGGCATCGGCACACCGCTGATCGGTCGTCTGCTGCGCTATGACGCGTTGGAGGCCGACTACTCGACGCTTCGGTTCTCACCGGATCCTGATCGCCCGCCAGTCACCGACCTCGCCGAGGTGGCGGTGGCCTGCGCCGCTGCCGACCAAGGACTAGGGCGCCAGAATGCGAAGGGCTCAGGTGCCGAAGGTCAGTGCGCGCGACGGGACGATGAGGTCAGCATTGAGGAGTATCTGGCCGAGTCCTCCCCTGCCATCCTCATCGATGTGCGTGACGGGTGGGAACGGCAGATTTCGACCATTCCCGGCTCCGTCCACCTGCCGCTGAGCGTGCTGCAGGTCCAGGGATGGAAGGCGGTGGAAGCCGCGACTGCTCTTCCGCCACGCGAGGTCATCATCCACTGCAAGTCGGGGGCACGGTCTGCTCAGGCCGTGGCTCTGCTCAAGGAGGGTGCGCCGGGGGCCGTGCGTCTGCGTTCGCTGCGCGGTGGCATCGACGCTTGGTGGGCTTCAGGACACGAGACGGTTCAGGCGCCTGGCCAGACCGCAGTGTCCGGCTCTCATCACTCGTGAGTGCATCGACGTCGCCACCGGCCGCAGCAGCCGAATCGACCGCCGACGAGTGGTCACGCACCACACTGAGCTGATCGTGGTGATGGGGCCGGTCTGCTGCAGCGACCAAGCTCCGGTCCCCCTCAGATCACCGGCGGCGGAGAAGATCACGAAGTACGGTGCCTCAGTTTCCTGAAGTTCGATGCTGAAGCTCAACGTCACACCGATCGGGCTGTCGACCTGGATGTCGGCTCGGCTTCCGGGGGCGATCGTGTCATCGATGGGCACAGCCACGGGAAGGCTGGGCCACCATTGCGGCCACGCCTCGATGTCACTGAGCACTGACCACACATCCCGCACAGAGGCATTGACCCTCCACCGATTCTCGAAGTGGAATGGTGCTGACTCACCGGCCTGCGGTCGGACAAGGTGGTGGAGTGAGAGCTGGTGATCGTTCGTCATGGATCCCCTGGTGTTCGTGGATCGACGGGCGCTGATAAACCCGTTCTGACTCGACGGTACTGTGGAGACTGTGATTGAGGAAAGTTTCATCAGCTCCCGCCGACCTTCGCCTCTGGGAGGACGTAAGCCGACGAAGGACGACCTCGCAGAGTTCGCCACCGACGATCCCGATGCCATCGATGATGTCCTGCCCGGGCGTCCGGGAGAGCTGTCGATGCTCATCGTGGGAATCAACCCTGGGCTGTGGACCGCCGCGGTCAATGCGCCCTTTGCCAGACCGGGCAACCGCTTCTGGCCCTCACTGCATCAGGCGGGTCTGACCGATCACCTTGTCGATGCCTCACTGGGCCTTGCCGCCGCAGATGAAGCACAGCTCTTGGCCCGGGGCATCGGGATCACCAACCTCGTCGGTCGGGCCACCGCCAGGGCAGATGAACTGGACAATCAGGAGCTGCGCGACGGGGCGGCCCGATTGGTTCACCGACTCGACGACATCCGCCCCAAGGTGGTCGCGATCGCAGGAATCACCTCGTTCCGAATCGGGTACTCACAGCCCAAGGCCCAACTCGGCTTACAGGACTCGTCACTCATCGAGGGGTGGCCCGAGGACATTCCGCTGCACGTCGTCCCCCAGCCCAGCGGCCTCAATGCCCACTACCAGGTGCCTGATCTGGCCCGAATCTGGCGGCAAGTGTGGGAGAGCATCGAAGCCTGACCGGGCTTACAGCCCAAGATTGCCGACCGTGGCACGAACGTGGAGCCTCGCTTCTAGTGTGGTGGAGCGAAATGCTCTCGGCAGCGCGCGACATAGGCTTCGAGGCCGCCGATATGGCTGGCATCGATGTCTGTGGCAGGAGCGTCCGACTCGTCATCTGTGTGCCCGGGTGCGCCCACACGCTGGTGGAAGACCGCGTCTCTGCCGCAGATTGTGCACACTGCTGTCAGCTTGAGAACGTCTTCGGCCACGGCCATGAACGTCGGCATCGGTTCGAAGGGATCACCGTCGAACGTCACACTCAGCCCTTCGACAATGACGGTGGCACCGCGTTCGACAAGTTCGAATACGGTCACCACGAGGTCCGGGCCGAAGAACTGCGCTTCGTCGATGGCGATCAGATCGTAGTCCTCGGCGTGGGCCACCTCCGCGAGGGACTCGACGTCGCCGACGGGCACGGCGGGGATATTGACACCGGTGTGCGAGGTGATCGCCGACAGCGTCGAACGGGTATCAAGAGAGTGGCTGAGGACGAGGACGTTGACCCCGGCGATCTTTGCCCGCCGGACCCGGCGCATGAGCTCCTCAGACTTTCCGGAGAACATGGGGCCGGCAATGACGTCGAGACGACCTGCCTGCCGTGGCGAAGCAACGGGGTTCATAGGCATGGGGCCAGCCTACGCCGCGATCCCGTCGTACCGATATGGGTCACTCAACTTCGATCAGCTCGCGCATGCACCGTGTCAGCACGTCACCACGGTCAACCGTCACCGCGGTCAGTCGTCGACAGAGACTTTCTTTGATTCGACGTCGACGGAAACCTCGATCTCCTCGTCATCGTCATCGAAATCGAACTGGTATTCGATACGATCGTCGTCCGAGTCGAGCTTCCACCCGTCGAGTCGGCCTGAGGCCTTCTCCTGAGCTAGCTTGAGCGCCTCATCGAAGGCCATCGGATCCTTGAGATCGACCGCCTTCTCCTTGTCATCCGTGGAGTCCTTCTCCACGTCGACGACATCGCCGGTCTCAGCATCGATCTCCACGTCGAATTCAGTTGTGCCGTCGATGATCTTCACCTCGTACTGCCAGGCCTCGTCGCGATCATCGAAGTCGAGTTCGATGGCGTGGACGTCGCCGTCCTTGGCCTCCTTCTTCGCCGTAGCGATGGCGTCTTCGGGGGCCACAGATGGCGATTCCTTGCTCAGATCAGCATCCTGGGGCAGTCCGGCGGATGCCGAGGCAGACGAGTCGTCAGGGCTCGGGTCCCCTGTCGTCGACTCTTCAGCACCGTCGTCGGCCGATTCCTGGGCCCCGGCTGTCTCTGCTGTCTGACCCTCACCTCCTGGTGCCTGATCGGCGTCCGATTCTCCGCTGGAGCAACCGGCGAGGGCGAAGGCGAGAATCATGGTCCCTGCGGCGGCCCGTGTGGCCAATCTCTGAGTCTTCATACCGCCACCGTAACAACGGGCGAGGCTTTCTGCCCCCTTGCTAAGAGGATTCTCATGCTGGTGAGGGGCCTGGTCAGTCCAGACAGAACTCGTTGCCCTCAGGGTCGGCCATGACGATGAATCCGGTCTCCATCGGCGGGTTGGGGTCAACCCGCTCGAGTCGTTGAGCACCCAACTCCAGCAGGCGCTGACATTCGTCTTCCAATGCCTGCATCCGTTCGTGGTTCTGCAGCCCGGGAGCCGCACGGACATCGAGATGGACCCTGTTCTTGACGGTTTTGCCCTCGGGCACGATCTGGAAGAACACCCGGGGGCCGCGTCCGTTTGGGTCTTCGATCGCGGCTCGGAAGTCTTCTGGTTTCATGTCGATGCCCATGCCGGCGATGAATTCCTTCCACGCGGCAAAAGGATCGCCACCGGCTTCAAGTTTGACTCCCGGCGGGCCGGGCACGACATATCCGAGTACCTCGGCCCAGAAGGTGGCCTGCCCGATCGGGTCATGACAATCGAAGGTGATCTGAACTGCGCGACTCATGGCGTCTCCTCATTGAGATAGTTCAATCAAGGATACCTGCTTTTGCGGTGTGGTCACTGCCCGGTTCTGCCGTCGATGCATTCGCGCAGCAGGTCCGCATGTCCGCAATGCCTGGCATATTCCTCGATTCGGTGGATCTGGAGCTCCCGTACCGCGATCTGTGATTCACCGAGGCGGGTGCCCAGGTCTTCGTACTTCGCGACCTCGGCATCGGTGGTCGCCTGTTCGGCTGCGAGGTCTGACCAGGTCCTTGCCAGCATGTCCGCATCTGCGCCCGACGTGCTGAAGGCCGCGTCGAGGCCACCGTAGAGTGAAGGTCGTGTCTCGTCCGCAGTGATCCAATTGCACCAGTCACGTTCGACCTCGACCATGTGTCTGAGCAGCCCGAGCAGAGACATCATTGATGGTGGAACCGACCGCATCGCCAGCTGCTCAGCGTCGAGCCCCTCGCACTTCATCCTCAAGGTGGAGCGGTAGTCACGGATGAACTCGAGCTGCGTCTCGGCCTCACCATCGGGGCTCCTGCCGTCGGTATTGCGCGGATCGTCACCGGGGTCGACCCACATGTCCGGGTAGACGCTGGCTTTGTCCATCGGTTCGGAGTTGTCGACATATAGGCATTCTGCGCCTCCGAGGAGGCGTTGACCAGGCTTGTACGGAATCCGGCCTGCAGAATTTGCACCGATTGTCGACGCCCGAACTCGGAGCCCGGATGCACTCTACCGAGGTGAGAGTGTCCACTGTTCGGTCAGTGGAAACAGGCTCGGCACATCTTCGCGCACCATCTGCCCGAAGTGCAGCGCTCCACCGAAGAGCTTCTCAATGGCATTCACCGCATGCAGAACACGATCCCTGGACAGTGGGGGCAGCAGCTCGCCGTGTTTGAGATACCCCTTCAACGATCCGGTTGCCGCCATCTTCAGTCCGAGTCGTCCAGCGATCAGCCAGGTGATGCATTCGGCTTCGAAGCGGACCTGCCGTCCGTCGATGTCAGTTTCGCTGGCAGAGATTCCCAGCTTCGGGAATTCTCCACGATGGCCGGCATAGACCAGGGCAAGCTCATAGAGGACATGTCCCAACATCACCGTAGGACTCTGCGTCTTCGGAAGCCCGGGCAGATCCAGACCCTTGCGGTGCAGGACATCCATGACGAGACGATGCCCGTCCCAAGTGGGTGCACCGACTGCCTTGAATGGGCTGATCGAGGAGTCGGGAACTGGTGGGCCGTGGGTGTCTTCGACATCGTAGACGAAGCGCACGGGAGCAAAGGGGTGGAGCACGATCAGCGCCACTGCATCGTCAGTGAGCAGCCTGCCGTACTTCTGCTGCCAGGCGTGTTCGGTTTCGACAAAGATCGCTCCGGCATTCTGCTGTGCGATGAGGGCTGCGTTGAACGCCGCAATCTGCGGAAATCGGCGGACGAAGCCCAGCAGTTCATCCCATGGCATCACGGATCTGTGGCTGCCGGCTTCGGCATACAGTGCATCAAACGAATTCACGTTCTTATCCATGACCTCACGCTACGATGCGGCACTGACACGGCAGACTCAGCGGCACGGGACCTGGTCATGCGACACGGACCGCGCTTAGCATCAGCAATAGGACGCTCCGGGGGCGCTCACCAGCGAGACGATCCCACTCGAGCTCGGCCCAGGAGGACGACATGACAGTTGGCGACAACAACCTGACGATCCGCATCGGACCTGATGAGCTGGTCATCCGCCAGCGATATCAGGTGCTGAGCATCATCAACGATGTCCTCATCGGCATCTGGTTCCTCATCGGAAGCTTCATGTTCTTCTCCGACGAGTGGGTCTTCACCGGCACCTGCCTGTTCGTCCTCGGCAGCGTTGAGATGCTCATCCGTCCTGTCATCCGCCTGATCAGACACCTGCACCTGCAGAAGATCCGCGGACCCGAAACCCCGACTACGGACTCCACATACGACTTCTGAACCGCAGAGGACTCAGCCGGCTCATTCGCACCAGGGCGTGCCACCTGTCTGCCGGTCTTCATAGAGTCGGCCCCTGTCCACGGACAGGATGCGATCGGCGGTTTGCGCAGCCCATCGTCGGTCGTGGGTGGTGGCAAGGACGGACCCACCTCGGCGAACGAAGTCTTGAATGAACTTGTTCAGTCGACCGATGGCCTGGCGGTCCCTGCCTAACGTCGGTTCGTCGAGGAGGAGGATCCGAGAGCCCACGATGAGTGCCGCGGCCATCACCAGATCCTTGCGGAGGTCGATGCTCAGATCGTAGGGATGGGTCTCGCTCACTGCTTCAAGCTGTGCCTGCGCCATCGCCGAAGCCACTGCCTCCTGCCGTTGGGCTCTGATGGCTGTTCTGTTCCGGCGCCTGTGGGTGGGCAACGGGGCCGAGCGTGTGAGTTCCTCACGCACGGTGGCAGCCGAGAGCTGGCTGCCCGGATCCTGCCCCACCCACCCGAGGTGGGCGGCTCGCTGATGTGCTGGGGTGTCGCCGAGGCTGACCGCCCTCCCGTCATCATCGACCGTGATCGCGCCCGTAATGTCGGCGCCACGCTCGAGGAGACCAGCCAGGCTGCGCAGGAGAGTCGACTTTCCCGCACCGTTGGGACCCATGATCGTCACGATCTCACCGGTTGCGACATCGAGGTCCACATGATCGAGGACGGCGGCACCGGCTCGGGAGACCGTCAGGTCGCGCACGGAGAGCGCAACAGCGGTTGGTGCAGATACCTCAGCCTGTTCGACACGATCCTGTTCTCGTGTATCCCAGATTCCTTCGTGGTCGCAGTCCCGGACAGTCAGTCGTCGTTGTCTCGCATGTAGGCGTCCGGATGCCAGAACGCTGAAATCACGGCAGGCGGCAGCAACTTCGTCGAGCTGATGAGCGGTGATGAGCACCGTTCCTCCGGAGGTGCAGTAGTCCTGCAACACGTGGCCAAGGCGACGTCGAGCGTCCGGATCCAAGGACAGTGAGGGCTGGTCGAGGGCCAGCAGCGACGGTCGCTGACTGAGCAGCCCGGACAGAGCCACGAGCTGCCGTTGGCCACCGGACAGGGTCTCGAGTCGTCGTCCCCACAGGTCGCCGATGCCCAGCGAGTCCAAGGTCTCTCGTGCACGCTTGTCGACCTGTGTGGCCTCGTCACCGTGCAGCCGTCCCGACAGCTGCACTTCATCGCCGACGAGGCTCGTCATTCCGCTCAGCTGAGCCTCGGGATCGTCACCGAGCATCACCGCCGTCCCTTCGAGGCGGACCTGCCCGACGCTGGTTCCGCGCTCGCCCAACAGTCCTGTGATCAGTCGAACCAATGTCGAGGCGCCGGCGCCCACTGGCCCGAGGATCGCATGCATCTGCCCCGGCTCCAGACGAAGATCGATGCTCGTCAACGCTGGCCGGGTACTTCCGCGGTAGGTGAAGCCTGCCCCGATCAGTTCGAGAACCACCGTTTCAGACACCTCCGATCAGCTGGTCGGCGGTAGGCAGGGGCAGGACACCGGCCACGGAGCACACGACGAGGACGACGGTGATGATGGGGACGCCTCGGCGCAGGAGCCATTGGTCCGGCCCGTCGCTGTGGTCCTGCAGTGATGTCGCTGCTGTCGATTCAGTCAGGCCGCGTTGCTCGAGCACTTCGTGGCGCTGTTCGACCTCGATGAGCACGGAGGTGAACAGGCCGGTGACGATGCCCGGGAGCAACGTCGTGCGGACCCTCCAGCTGCTGACATCCCAGCCGTGACTGGCGCGCGCCTCCACGATCTGCTGCGTACGGGCACGGATGAGTGGGACGAGGCCGATCGTCGAGGCGCAGATATAGGCCACGGAGGTCGGCAGCCGAAGTGCCCGCAGCCCGTCGAACAGGCGTGCCGAGTCGGCCCCGAGGCCGAAGAGCGCGCACAGGGACACGAGCGCAGCGACCCGCAGCCAGATCTGGACCGCAATGGCGAGCCCTTCGACTGTGAGCCTGGCCGGTCCCAACTGCCACAGCACGATCACCTCGGCGCCGGGGTAGAACAGGCCTTGGACGACGCAGAGGACGAGCAGCGTAGGCAGGCACACCACACCGACGCCGATCACCCAGGAACGCAGCCTCACTGTCGGTGAGACCGTCGCGGTGATGAGCGTGGCGCCGATGATGGTGATGGGCACGACCGGGGACGGGATGCCGAAGACGAGCAGCAGAGCGCATGCGAGGACGATGATCTCTGTGGCTGGATGCCAACGGCGGGTGGCCTGCTGTTCCCGGTGGAGAACAGTCGCGGGCATTCAGCCGACCCGCACCGCTGCTCGGGAGCTGCGCGCACGACTGTGGTCGGTGAACGGATAGCGGTCACGGATCCGGCGGGGCAGTGTGCGCACGATGACGTAGGCCAGAGCGAAGATGAGTGCCTTGTCGATGATGTCGGAGAACAGGCTCTGCGCCAAAGTCGCATTGAGCATCTCCAGGCCCGCGGCCTGCAGGACGGCGACAACGCCGCCGGTACCCGAGCCGAGTCCGCCGCCGAAGACGTAGGCGGCCACGGGTGCCCCGAGAGCTCCGGCAGGGATTCCTGCCAGCGCACCGGCGATGACGGCGAACCAGGGGGTACGGAAGGCTCCGAGCCGCGCAGCCCAACCGGCGGCTGCACCGATGAAGGCCGCACCAGAGCTGAAGGCGATGACGCTGGGGCTCAGAGTCACACCCCAGATGAGGTTCGAGATGATGCCGGTGAATGCTCCGGCTGCGGGACCGGCGAGGACGCCGATCATCACGGTCCCGATCGAGTCGAGGTAGAGCGGAATGGGGGTGATGGTCCCGACGACCTGGCCGATGACGATGTTGGCGGCGATGGCCACGGGAATGAGGGCGAGGATGCTGCGCGGGATGAGCGGGAGTGTGCCGGCTGCGAGGAGGAGTCCCCCGGCCAGGTAGCCGAGCATGACCCACAGTGTCGTGTGGCCCAGGTCGGTGCCGAGATTGGCCGGCTGCGTCAGAATGACGGCAAGGTAGGTGCCGAGGATGACGATCGTACCGAGAAACGTCAGTGTCAGGGGCAGTGTGTGGCTCTTGAAGCTCTTATCGCTCTGGGTTTGTGCGGGACCGACGGTGCGTGTCGGCCCCTGCCCAGACTGCTTGGGCGTCATGGTCATGTTGGGGTCCTTTGCTCAGGGTTTCGCCGAGGTGGTCGAGGAAGGTCTGCGCATCGATCGTGCGGATGATCTCGGCGTTGACGCCCTTCCCCCACCGTCCCAGCCAATCGGCGACGGTTTCGCCACGTGTGAGTTTACCGGTGAGTTCGACGTCGACGGGCGCACAGATCGTGCTCGCCCAGGGCAGTGTGCCTCGGGTTCCGTTCGCAATGGGCTCTTCCCTGCCCGCCGAGGTGGGTCTGCCCTGGTCTCCGCGTGCCCATTCGAGTGCGCAGGCAAGGACGAAGGGGTCATGGATGTGTGCGATGTATCCCAGACCGTCCCATTCATGGAATTCGAAGTAGAACCGCAGAGCTTCTGCCATCTGGGCCAGCCAGGCATCCCATGTCCCACCAGCAGCAGATGATTCTCCTGCCCTCTCGTGGAGTGACGCAGCTCTGTCGAGGATTGTGCTCAACCGTGCGGGTGTCATCTCAAGCGCCTCAGTAGCTTCGATGGGGGCGATGACCGGCAGCGCTCGATGAGTGCCCTGGCTGTGGGCGTGGTCGAAGGCGTTGATGACGGTCGCCGTCGCCTCGGGATCGAAGGTGACGTTCCACTCGGTGGTCGGGTGGGTGTTGCCGCGATAGTTGAAGGCTCCGCCCATGATGAAGAGACGGCCCATCAGGCGGGGCAGTTCGGGCTCGATGGCAAGGGCCAGGGCCAGGTTCGTCGCCGGTCCGATGACGACGCCGATGAGCTCCCCGGGGTGAGCACGTGCCGCGTCGACCCAGGCCTGCGCGGCGCTGGTGGAGCTCGCCGTTGCTGTTGGGGTGGGAAGGTGCGCGTAACCGGCCCCGGTGGGGCCGTGCGTGAGGTCGGCGTATTCAGGCTCTGCCGGGGATCCGTCGACTGGATCTCGGGCGAGGTCGCCGACGGACCAAGCTGTGGGGAACTCGCTTCCCGGGTGGATGGGGATGTCCGTGCGCCCGGCAAGTTCAAGCCAGCCTTGAGCGTTGACGCTGACCTGTGCAGTGGAGACATTACCGCCTGAGGCCGCGATGCCGATGATATCGACATCGTCTTGGCACAGCAGGTATCCGAGGGCGATGGCGTCGTCGATTCCGGGATCACAGTCGAGGAACAGCGGCAGGTGTGGAGGCATGTGCCCTATTCTGCCGGAATCTCGTCTCGCTGCTCCTCACCACCGACTCATTCGCACCCAGTTCGGGCACGGCTGTGTCGAGCCTCGACGTACGAACTGGCAGCACAGATAGAAGATCTTTGCAGGCGGTTCGTTGACGCCGAACTCCTCACGCAGGTCGACCGGCTCGTGGGATTCGAACCCTGTGCCGATGTCTGCACCGAATGCTGCCCCGGTGATCCATGGACGTTCTGAGAAGGTGTAGGCGTTGTTGAATACCTCGCAGTCACAGCAGCAGGCGCCCATGCTTCCCAAGCGTTCCATCAGCGCTGTGGCCCGAGGAGCTGTTCGGTCCCGAAATGTCAGGGCGAAGCGATGTGTTCCGTCGCAGCCGAATTCGCCGAGCTGGCGAAAGACGTAGCAGACCAAGCATTCGCCTGCCCTCGGTGTGAGGATGCGGGCTGAGGCTGCATCGACGATCGTTCTGACTTCTGATTCCATGGTGTCTTTGTCCATGCGGCAACGATTCCAGACGGCACTGACATGAACTGATGGCAAAGTCTGTCTCTGAACTATATGCGTACTATTCGTGCTGATGAGGGACCCGAACGGTCGTGTGCGCATAGAATCGAGCCCATGAGCATTCTTGTCATCGGTGAGGCTCTCATCGACATCGTCAGTTCGGCCGGATCACCGGATCGGTATGCTCCGGGCGGTGCGCCGGCGAATGTCGCTCTCGGCCTGGGGCGCCTCGGTGCCGATGCCGAGCTGCTCACCGATGTCGGAGATGACTTTCACGGTGGGTTCCTTCTGGCTCACCTGCGGGAGTCGCACGTCCGTGTGCATGCACGCCCGACCGGTTCGACCTCGACGGCACGAGCCCTGCTGTCGACGGACGGCTCTGCCGAATACGAGTTCTCACTGCGCTGGGACCCCGATGCGTCACTGGTCGACAGCGGCGAATGGACGGCAATTCATGTCGGCTCGATCGCAGCGTTCCTCTCCCCCGGTGCCGCTGCGGTCGATTCTCTCCTCCAGCGTGGAGGAGACTCCTCAGCACTGCTGAGTTTCGACCCCAATATCCGGCCCTCCATCATCGGAGACCGACAACTGGCGCTGGCTCGGTTCGAGTCACTTGCTACACGTGTCGATGTCGTCAAGCTCAGTGATGTCGACGCGGACTGGCTCTATCCCGGACAGAGTGCCGATGCCCAGATCGATCGGATCCTTCGCCTCGGGGCCAAACTGGTCGCACTCACCTGCGGATCGCAGGACTCGATCCTCTCGACCGCATCGTCGAGGGTGAGAGTTCCGGCAGGAGCAGTGAAGGTGAGGGACACGATCGGTGCCGGAGATACCTTCATGGCTTCTCTTGTGCACGATCTGCAGGGCGCAGGCAGCCATTTCGAGAACGTGGATGAGGTCGTGCTCGCCGACCTCGGCGAGAATGCCTCACGACGGGCGGCCATCACCGTCAGTCGTGCTGGAGCGGACCTCCCCTGGGCCGGCGAAGAAGGCGCCTAACTGCTCGATGGCGATTCGGTGACCGTTCCGGCTGCCGTCGATCATGTCGGCGCCGACGAACGACACCACCTGGTTCACGATCGTCACCAGCGTGCTTGCGGGGACGTCGGTGAAGGACCAGGTGACCACCCCTGTGGCGAGAAGCTCGTCCCCACGCCACACCGTGTCGGTGTGAACGGCAAAGTTCTCCACTTCGACGTGGATATAGTCGATGGCCGCACTGAACTCGAGCCCTTCGGGGCTCCCACAACGATATTCCGCACGGCCTCCGGTCCGGAAGTCATCGCAGTCGTAGAGGACCCTTTCGCCGGCTGGGGCACTCCACTGCTGCCTGGCTTCGGTGTCAGCGAAGGCCTCCCAGACGTCCCCGCGGGGACGTGCGATCTCCGTGCTCAGTCGAATGGTGTCGGTCGTGGGATTCATTGGAGCTCTTGCCTCACTCACCGGAGAAGACGATTCGATTGCCGTCTGGGTCAGCGATCTGCAGAATCCGCTGTCCACCGCCCGGCTCTGGTCCACCGTAGTCGACACCAGCAGCCGTCAGCCGCTCAGCAAGTGCACCGATGTCCGACTCCGCGATCACCGCGGTCGAGTATCCTGCACGCTGCGGCTCGGCCCAGACCTGGACTCCGAACTCGCTTCCGAAATGCCATTCGAGCAGTCCCGGCATCGGCGAGGCATCGGGGTCACGTTCGAAGACCTTCGAGTACCAGTCGTGCGCCTGGTCCTGATAGTTGACGATGATGCTGGCCATCAGTCCGGTGAACATGATCGCTCCTTTGAGATCGATGAGTCGATTCCATACGCAAAGCAATTGCATAGTGCAACTACTCACTCCATAGAAGCACACAGCCCCGGCTCAGACAAGGCCTTCTACGCACTCACATTCCAGATGGCGTCAGTGAGAAGCAGCCCCAGGCGAGGAATGCGAAGGTCAGAAGATTGATCACATCTTTCCGAGCGCAGCCTCATACTCGGCCTGCAGACGCTCCGAAGCCCGTGGCCGAGGTGATTCAGGAAGGACAGCGCCGAGGTGGGCCTCCCGAAGTTCGTCCATGAGATCATCGACCAGCTCGGGCGACTCAGCGAGAATTCGGGATCTCACCGTCAGCTCGGGAGAGGTCGGGCGGTGGTTCATTCCCCAGGTGCCGAGTGCGACCATGACGGGCACGACTTGGATCCCCGCCTCGGTGAGGGAATAGGCGGCCTTTTGACCGCGAACCGTGTCCGCCCGAGTCAGCAGGCCTTCGTCGACCAGCTTCTTCAGACGGCTGGAGAGCATATTCGAGGCGATTGACTCGTCGTTGAGCGTGAGGAGCTCGCGGAAATGACGCCGATTGCCGAAAACGATGTCGCGGAGCACGATGAGGCTCCAGGAATCACCGAGGACTTCGACGGCCGCATTGATCGCACAGCCCGAGCGCGGTTCGCTTCGCAATTCATCCTCCCAAGTGGTTGCAATCAGCAATCACTACATTCTACGCTTGACTCAATCATCGCTGACAATCACATCGGAGTGATCATGGTTCGAGTACGCGTCCACAGTCAATTCGTCTCACTCGACGGCTATTCCGCCGGTGACTATGTGACGTTCGACGAGCCGATCGGCGGTGCCCAAGCTCTCTTCGGCTGGTTCGACGGACAAGGAATCGAAGGGATCGGCGGAGTCGATGGACCCGTGACACTTGATCGTGCGCTGTTCGCGATGTGGGGTCAGGGCATCGGCGCCGAGATCATGGGTCGGAAGAAGTTCGGGCCGCAGGAGGGGCCGTGGCCCGATGATGGGTGGCGCGGCTGGTGGGGCGAGGAACCGCCGTTCAAGACTCCGTGCTTTGTCCTTACTCACCATCCTCGGGAGTCGATGGAATTCCCCAATGGGACGAGCTTTCATTTCGTCGATGCCACCGCCGAGGCGGTCCTGAGTCAGGCGGTCGACGCCGCGAACGGCCTTGACGTGCGCATCGGCGGTGGTCCGTCGACCATTCGCCAATTCCTCGCCGCCGACCTCATCGACTTCATGCATGTGGCGATCGTGCCGATCACGCTGGGCACGGGGGTTTCGCTGTGGGAGGGCATCAGCGGCATCGAAGACCGCTTCACGATCGAGACCATCGGCTCATCCAGCGGGCTGACGCACCAGCTCTGGAACAGGAAAGATCGAGGGTGACAACGTCGTAAGAACGACAATGGGGAGACCGAACGCTGAGTTCGATCTCCCCATCTGTGTGTCGCGAAGTCTATGTGTTGCGAAGCCTTACTTCACAGCCTCGGCGATCGGGGTGTCACCGTCGTAGAAGTTCACGGTCTCTCGCTTCGCGGCATCGTTGGCGATGACATGGGTCATGACATCGGCGACGAGTTCACGTGAGGTCACTCGGGTGTCACTGTCCGGGGTCGTGCCGTCGACGTCACCGGAGTCATCGGCCAGCAGCACGCTGCCCGTCGACGGCTCCGAGGTCAGACCGCCGGGCCCGAGGATCGTGTAATTCAGGGAGCTTGCACGCAGGTGCTCATCTGCTCCGTGCTTCGCTTCAACGTAAGGGTAGAACGAGCTCTCCGGGTCGACCCGGTCGAGGTCGACGCCCGCGCTGGCATAGGACACGATGACGTAGCGATCGACTCCCGCTTGCGCGCTGGCATCGATGGAGCGTTTCGCTGCCTCAAGATCCACAGCACGGGTCCGGTCAGGATTGCCGCCGCCGGCGCCTGCCGAGAAGACCACGGCCTTTGCTCCGGTAAAGAGCTCCGCGAGCTTGTCCGTCTCCGCCGATTCGATGTCGAGGACGACAGCGTTTGCGCCTGCTGCCTCGACTTCGGCGCTCTGATCCGGGTTGCGGATGACGGAATCCACCGAGTATCCGGCTTCTTTGAACTTGGGTGCGGCCATGAGTGCGATCTTTCCGTGGCCTCCGAGAATGACTACGCGGTCTGCATCAGACATGTGTTCCTCCTTCGTCGGTGTGCTGGTGGCACTGTCATTGGGAACAGCCCCGAATGGCGGCGATTTATTCCACACCGGGTATTCTCATAGCCATGTCGAGGCCCCTGAACACTGCTGCTGCCCTGCATGCCATGGATCGTGGGCGAAGTGTCGTCGTGGGAACCTCGTCCCGGAAACTCATCGTCATTCTGTGCTTAGCACTCGTGATTGGCGCGGTACTCGTCGGACTCTCGGTCCTCATCGTCTCGGGCAGTGTGGAACGCAATGTCAGCTGGGTGCTCTTCGCCTTCAATCCGCGGATGTGGGCGTTCGCTATCGGCATCGTCGGCTGTCTTGTCGTGGCTCCGATCGCAGTCGGTTATCGCCTCCGCCGGGCAGATGCGCTCGTGGTGTCCAATGCCGGTCTCGTGGAGTCCCACCGAGGGGCGGTTCTGCCGGCGTCGTTCGTGTCGTGGAATGAGATCGAACGGATCACCCTCGACACGGTCACCCCGAGGCCAGGACCCAAGTACGTCATCTACTACCTGACTCGAGATTCCGTCCAGCGACGTGGCCGCACCGGCCTCTTCGCTCGACGGATCACTCTCCGCAACGGTTTCGAGTTCTCACACAGGCAACTGTTTGAGCTCTTAACTGCAGCGCACGCACGGTATGCGAGGCAGATCCGATGATTCGCCCATAACCAGGGGTCCCCTCAATCGGACTCACGTCCCCATCGCCGAGGTTGCACTGCGATTCCGCTGAATCCTCCGTGGTTCACCGGCCGAAGAGACGTCCGAAGAACCCAGGCCGCTTTGCACTGCCTTCTTCCCCGGTCTCTTCGCCTTCGAGGGCACCGGGGTCTGTCGTTTCTCCCTGCTCCTCAAACGCGTCGTACGCGGCTCCAACTAGAGCGAAGACGTCAAGGTCTGGGGACAGCCCGGCCATCTCTGGAAGTTTCTGGATCAGGATGTCACCGTCGACTTCGATCTCAGCCTCGGCCGGTTCACCAGTTCGGGTCTCATCGTCGCCGTCGTCGGCCGTGATCAGCCAACGCGATTCTCCGGGGACAGGTTCGCCGACGTCAATCGTCGTCTCCCCGTCCTCGTAACACAGGTGACGCACGATTTCGCCGTTGCTCACCACGGTGAATTCGCTGAAGTCGACACTTGAAACGGTGGCGGCGAAGTGGACTGTGCCCGGTATGCCGAGTCTGCCCTCGTCTGCGGCGGTCGTAAGCGACTCGCCGCCGTCAAGAATGATCGTCGATCCACCCTCCCTGACCACGCAGGCACGGGTGTCAGATGGAGTGAGCAGAACAGCCTCGGCGGTGATCTGCCCCCCCCCCCCCTACAGGGACGAGATTGAGCGTTTTCACGGTGTCGTCAGTCAATACGGAATCGGCGATGAGGATGGCTGTATTGAATCCCATGATGCCAACGTACCAATTCTTCCCTGCCTCTCCTGCACGTTGATGCAGCCAGTGGGCTTTATGCTTACGCACCGTGCCGATCGGCTTGTTGGCCTTCGTCGCTGGCGAGGTCGCCGGATGGACGCGAGTTGTTCCCCGGTCAGCTCTTCCCGGAATCGCAGAGAATCGGGCACTCGCACGGCTGCTGGGTGACGCAGCTGACGCCTGGTGGGTCCCAGCCGGCCAATCATGCGGCGGTCCCCACCCGAACATGTGGTCCCTCCTGTGAAGGAACGCCGCCGGCGTCCTCTAACGTAGTCACTATGCTTCGACGCCTTGCCGCCCGCGCCTTCTGGACATTCAGCCGCTGGAAGCTGGTCACCCAGCCTGCCCCGAATCGTCCCACCGTGCTCATCGGCGCCCCTCACACATCCAACTGGGATTTCGTCCTCATGCTCTCGATCGCCTGGACTCAGCGAATCGAGATGCATTGGCTGGGAAAGCACAGTCTGTTCAAAGGCTGGCGTGGACCGATCATGCGCGGGCTCGGCGGCATTCCAGTTGACCGTTCCGATCCCAGCCGTATTGTCACCGAGGTGATCGAACGTGTCCATGCCGGCGAGGTCTTCGGCCTGGTCGTCACCCCTGATGGCACTCGCGGTGGACATACTCATTGGAAGTCCGGTTTCTATCGGATTGCCGAGAAGACCGGCATGCCGGTCACACTCGGCTACGTCGATCGGACCACGATGACCACCGGGCTCGGACCCACGATCGACATCACAGGTGATATCGCTGCCGATATGGATCGCATCCGTGCCTTCTACGCCGATAAGTCAGGTATCAGGCCGGAAAAGCAGGTTGTGCCGCGACTGTGTGAAGAGCTCGAACTCTAAATTGAGATCATGAACGGCTCGTCTCGCACTGCATCCTCCCTGCTTGCAGCACTCAACCGCCACCGGGAGAAGCCGGCTCCGCTCAGTGCATTCAAGGTCGTCGTCGACCGTTTCCTCGACGACGGTGAATTCGTTCATCTCGCGCTCGAAGGAAACGGGTGGACGTGGGTCGATCCTCTGATGCTCGTCACCGATCGACGCGTTCTCCTGCTTCGCAGTGGTGTGCTCGGCTTCTGGCGCAAGCGGGGTGAAGTCGCTGCCCGTGACGTCTCAGGAGCGACGTTGAAGGGGGCCATGTTCTCCGGCAGAATCATCGTCAGCTCTCATCGCGGCACGTTCCTCCGCATGATGTACAACTGGGAGATCAACGCACGGGAGTTCGTCGACTCCCTCAACCAGATGATCTCCGGCGGCCACCGCTGATCGGCACATGAGGAGACCAATTCCGTGGATGACCTGAGAGTCCCTGCCGGCCCCGGCATACCCGTCGGACTCGTGGTCCCAGCAAGAGATCTCGCGGAGCAGTTCTCGCGTTCGTCCGGACCCGGTGGGCAACACGTCAACACCTCAGACTCCCGAGTTCAACTCAGCCTCGACCTCGGCGCGACCACCGCACTGACCGAGACGCAGCGTTCCCGGGTGCTCGAGCGCCTCTCAGCCAGGCTCGCGGGCACCGTGCTGACGGTCAGTTCCGAAGGACAGCGCTCGCAGCTGAGGAATCGCAATGCCGCCAGGCAGCGACTCGCCGAGCTCCTGCGAGAGGCACTCGCCCCACCCGTGGAGCGCCGCGCCACCAAACCATCACGGAACTCGCGCCGCCGCAGAGTCCGGACCGAGCAACGTCGTTCCGAGATCAAGCAGAACCGCAGACGGCCCCGATTCGACTGACATCTTCGCCTGGTGACATGTGCGATCACGAAGAGCACAATGGGCCTTATGAACAGCATTGAGATCCTCACCGATTTCGCCCACCGTCCTGTCGATGCAGCAAATAATCTGCCGGCACTCTCCGCCGATCAGCTCAACGCCCACCCCGGTGGCCATCCCAATTCGATTGCCTGGCTGCTCTGGCACAGCGGGCGTGAGGTCGATGTCCAGCTCTCCGACCTCACTGGTGACGAGCAGGTGTGGATCAAGTTCCGAGATCGCTTCGAACTCGGAGAACCCGGCGATGCGGTCGGTCTCGGGCACACACCCGAGCAGGCGGCTGAGATCAAGGTCGATGATCAGCAGCTGCTCATCGACTATGTGGAAGCCACGCTCAGTGCGCTGGGCCGCTACGTCGGTAAACTTTCGGAGACCGACCTCGGCGAAATCATCGACGAGAACTGGACTCCCCCGGTCACTCGCGGGGTGCGCCTGGCGTCGATCATCGATGACGCTGCCGTTCACGTCGGTCAGGCCGCCTACGCAGCAGGTGCCCTCAACCATTCACACTGAATACTGAGGAAGTTCAAACGAAACGCTGACGTTGATACACTGGAGGACAGCAACGACTGAACTTCAATTTGTCTGCGCAATGACGCAATGACGAAAGGCACACTTGATGAGTCCCGTCCTCCTGATGGTGATCGGTCTCGCGATCCTGGCACTCGGATACCTTGTGTATTCCAAGTACCTCGCGAAACGCGTCTATCGCCTGAATGACGATTTCCGCACACCCTCCCACGAACTTACCGACGGGGTCGACTACGTCCCCACGAACAAATTCATCCTCTGGGGCCACCACTTCACTTCGGTTGCAGGCGCCGCGCCCATCGTCGGGCCAGCCGTCGCGCTGATCTGGGGCTGGGTGCCTGCGTTCCTCTGGGTCACACTCGGCACTGTCTTCTTCGCCGGTATGCACGACTTCGGCGCGCTATGGGCCTCAGTTCGCAACAAGGGCCAGTCAATCGGTGCGCTGTCCGGCCGCTATATCGGCAAACGCGGCGCTGGTCTGTTCCTGATTGTAATCTTCATCCTGCTTCTGATGGTGATCGCAGCATTCGCTGTTGTCATCACGGGACTCCTCATCTCCACTCCGACCGCGGTCATTCCGACGTGGGGCGCGATCGGCGTTGCTCTGCTCGTCGGCGTGGCCGTATACCGTCTGCGTATGCCGTTGGTGGCGGTGACCATCGTCGGCGTCGTCGCGCTCTACGGACTCATCGTCCTCGGCGATGCTGTACCCGTGGTCCTGCCGGAGACCTTCCTCGGCATGACGCCGACTGTATTCTGGATCCTGACGCTGTTCATCTACGGAGCGTTCGCTTCTCTGCTGCCGGTGTGGGTGCTGCTGCAGCCGCGCGATTACATCAATGGCGTGCAGCTGTTCATCGGACTCATCCTCCTCTACGGGGCTGTGGTCATCGGCATGTTCGTCGCCGACGGTGCCCACGACATCGTGACCCCGGCCATCAACATGAATGTCCCGGAGGGCACCCCCAGCATCGTGCCGCTGCTCTTCGTCACAATCGCCTGTGGCGCTATCTCAGGTTTCCACGGCATGGTCTCCTCAGGAACCAGCTCCAAACAGCTGGACAAGGAGACGGACTCCCGTTTCGTCGGTTATTTCGGCGCAGTCGGTGAGGGCCTCCTGGCTCTGGGAACAATCATCGCGATCTCCGCCGGACTTCGCACCGTGGCTGAGTGGGAAGAGCTTTACAGCAAGTTCGGTGAAGCCGGTGTGCAGTCGTTCGTCCAGGGCGGCGGCATGCTCATGGAATCCGGTCTGGGCCTGCCTGCGTCATTGAGCACCACGGTGCTCGCCACGATGGCAGTGCTGTTCGCCGCAACCTCGCTCGACACCGGATTCCGTCTCATGCGATTCGTCGTTCAAGAGATGGGCGAACGCGTCAACCTCAGGATCGGCAAGTACACGGCGACAGGAGTCGTCGTCGTACTCGGCATGGGCCTCACATTCTCACAGGGGCTGGGAGGAGAAGGCGGTCTGCGCATCTGGCCGCTCTTCGGTACGACCAATCAGCTGATGGCATCGTTGACGTTGATGATCCTCGCGGTCATGCTCATCCGAAAGCGGCGCAATCCGTGGCCGGCGCTCATACCGTTGGCCATCGTATTCGTCATGTCGTTCTGGGCCGCGATCGACCAGCTCTTCAGCTTCGCGACCCCGGGAAGCGCGGACTGGCTGCTCTTCGCCATCGACTGCATCATCATCGTCAGCAGCGTGTTCGTAGCGATCGAAGGCATCAGAGCGATCATCCGAGCTCGATCGGACCCGCCGGAGCCCGAGGACGCCGACGAGAAGATCGAAGCCGTACGCGAAGAGGTCTGATCCTTGCCCGATGACAGCGGTATGAACGCGGCCCAGCCCTGGACGAAGGAATTCGCCCAGCGCTGGGCCGCGTTCCGCGACGGCCTGGAGGAGTTCTACAAGGGACCGTACCGTCAGATGTTTGCCCGGGAGAAGCAGAATGAGGACGACTTCTTCACCCTGATCGTTCTGGGCGAGGCACTAGGTGTACCGGATCCTGCCGCCTACTACACTGCGGAGTTCCTCCCCAGCCTCTACCAGGACTTCCATGCCTGGCATCGCCGCATGGGCATGCCCGACTCTCCTCTGGACCACATCGCATGCTGTTGAACTCGATAGACGGTCTTCGCGTAGTCTTCGTCGGCGGAAAGGGCGGTGTCGGCAAGACCACGGTAGCTTCGTCCCTGGCCATCGCGCATGCGCTCAAGGGACACCGCGTCCTCGTCGTCTCCACGGATCCGGCGCACAATCTCGGACATCTCTGGGACCGTGAGGTCGGCGATGCGCCCGAGCGGCTGATTGCCTTCACCGACGGTGATGCTTCCGGCGGCATCGTCGATGGAATGGAGATCGATCCGAAGGCCACGCTCGAACGCCATCTGGCTTCCGTCGAACGCACTATGAGGCGGATGCTGCCCGAACGCATGCGCCCTCATGCGCAGCGTCATCTCGCCCTCGCGCGGGAAGCGCCTGGCAGCTTCGAATCAGCGGTCCTCGAACGGGTGGCCGACGCAGTCGCATTGGGCTTGGAGGAGTACGACCTCGTCGTCTTCGACACAGCTCCGACCGGCCACACGCTCAGGCTCCTCACCCTGCCCGCGCAGCTGACGACCTGGACCGAGTCGCTGCTGAAGAATCGTGATCGCTCAGAACGCTACTCCGCGGCGATGCGCAGCATCGCGGGCACCTCCAGCGCTGATCCCGCCGCCGAGGCGGATGCTGAGCTCCGTCGCACGCTCATTCGCCGCAGAGACCGTTTCGAGAATCTGCGAAAGGTCGTCACTGACCGTTTGCGCACCGGATTCCTCGTCGTATTCACTCCCGAGAGGATGCCGGTTGCGGAGACCTTGGAGCTGGCGGAATCGCTCAAGGACATCAAAGTTCCGTTGGCGGCGCTCGTCGCCAATCGGCGTTCCCCCTCGGACGCGGGGCAACTGCTCAAGGATCGCCGTGACGTCGAAGACTCACAGATTGAACGAGTGCGGCAGATGCTGCCCGACATCCCTCTGTCCGAACTCCCGTTGGTGCCAGGAGAATTGGTTGGACGCCAAGCTCTGACAAACTTCGCACGATCGCTGTCCTGAGCACGATCAAGGCTCAGCAGTGTCGTTGATTGCGCGGAAAGTCGGTTCCGGGCGGGTTCAGCGTATAGTCGAAGGCGGAGCTGACTCTGGTTCCCCAACGATGGGAGGCCGGATGACCGGCACCGCTCACATGACCACTGCCGACTCCACCGCCTCGGCGAATGATGGACCACCCACCAACGGTCTCCTCACCCTCGGCCTGCTCGCCGAGTCCTCGATGGAGAACGAACGCCGACTCCCGATTCACCCTCACCACCTCGATCGCATCGACCCCGAAGTGCGAGCTCGCATGATCGTCGAACGCGGCTACGCTGAGGACTTTCAGCTGGAGCCCGGCTACATCGAGTCTCGGGTCGGACGAGTCGCGGCACGTTCCGAAGTGATTGCGGCCGCTGAGGTCCTCCTCCTGCCGAAACCGCAGGCTGCGGACGTCGAGGCGATTCCCGAAGGCCGCGTTCTGTGGGGCTGGCCGCACTGCGTGCAGGACGTGGCCATGGCGCAGACCGCGATCGACCGCCGGCTCACACTCATCGCATTCGAAGCGATGAACCATTGGACTCGTCAGGGAGACTTCAGCCTGCACGTCTTCCACAAGAACAACGAACTCGCCGGCTACTGTTCTGTTCAGCACGCGTTGAGCCTTCGAGGTTCGACCGGTGACTATGGTCCACGAATGAGTGCGGTCGTCATCGGGTTCGGTGCCACCGCCAGAGGAGCTGTCACTGCGCTGAAGGCCCAGGGAATCTACGACATCCAGGTCCTCACTCAAAGAGGGGCCTCGGCAGTGGGTTCGCCGATTCACAGCGCGCACATCACCCAGCTCAACACCGGCGACGGTCCGACCCACCTGTCAACTGTGGTCACGGACAATGGCGACGTGCTCCTCCCGACCTTCCTCGCCTCACACGACATCGTGCTCAACTGCACGCTCCAAGACGTTTCCGCGCCGATGACCTACCTGCGCACCGAAGATCTGAAGGAGTTCGCTCCCGGCAGTCTCATCATCGATGTCTCCTGCGATGAGGGCATGGGCTTCGAATGGGCAAAGCCCACCGGGTTCGAGAATCCGATGTTCACCGTCGGACAAGGCGTCAACTACTACGCCGTCGATCACACCCCGTCGTACCTGTGGAACTCGGCGACGTGGGAGATCAGCGAAGCGATTCTGCCGTATCTGCGCACAGTTCTGGAGGGGCCGGATGCGTGGTCACAGGTCCCCACCATCTCCCGGGCGATCGAGATCCAGAACGGTGAGATCAAGAATCCGAGCATCCTGAGTTTTCAGAACCGGGAGTCTGAGTACCCCTACGCCCAAATCGCCGAGGTGGGCTGAGTCCACGATCTCGAGCGGGACTGATTCACGTGCTCGGTCTCAGGCTCTCCACGATGGCCTTCGCCCCTTGCTCCCCTGCCTTCGTCGGCAGGAGGGCATAGACGTGCAGCTGGCCTTCGCCTTCGTGCCACTCCACCGGCACTCCGGCGGAGCGAGCTTTGTCCTTGAGCACATGCGCATCCGGGTTGAGCACGTCTCGTGTGCCGGTGATGATCGTCAGCGGCCCGAGTCCGTCCAGGTCGCCGTACAGGGGGCTGACCACCGGGTCGATAAGTTCGTCTTCTCCGCTCCAGTGCTCAGCCAGGATGCGGCCACCGGGACGGCCCAGCCAGGGGTCGGAGGGTTGGACCACATCGATCTGCGGATTCTTCCACGTCAGGTCCAAGGCCGGAGCCAACAGCGTCGTGGCCGGCAGCGTCACGCCCTCGTCACGAAGCCGCAGGGCTGCGGACAGCGAAATCTGGCCGCCGGAGGAGTCTCCGGCCAGCCGCACCTGATGATCGGAGTCGAGTTCGACTCGAATGAGTTCAACGACTCCGTCGCGGACCTCGCGGGCGGTGCCGAAGGGCAGAAGTGGGTAGATCGGGACGATGACGCGCTGGTTCGTCTCACGAGCGATACGGGCGATGAGCGTCCAATGCTGGGGAGCGATCTCGTTGACCCAACCTCCGCCGTGGACGTAGACGACAACAGACTTCGGTGCAGCCCTGTGGCTGGCGGGAGCCGTTGGTTCAACGTCATAGACCGGCCACCCGTTCGGATCGGGCAGGCGACGCTTCACTCGCACACCCTCCAAACGAGAGGGCGGACCGTAGGAGACTGGTCGGAGAAAGCGCTCAGCGATGCGTCGGCGTGCTCCGTCCTCAGTCACGAATGGACGGTTCGCGCCGGTGGCCTTGAGATAGACAGGAATGAGCGATTCGGGAAGCAGTATGCGCACGGGTTTCCTTTCGGGTTCAGAGGCGAAGCATGGCGGTCGCGATACCGTCGGTCGCCCATTCCGGTATCTGCGTTCCCATATCCTCGTAGGTCAACAGCTGTGCTGCTGGGATCGCTGCGGCAAGTGCTTGACCATTGCCGACGGGAAAGAATGGGTCCGCCCTGCCGTGGACGACCAGACTCGGTACTCGCAGGTCACCGAGGCCCTCGCGCCATCGTGGTGAACAGTCTATTCGGGAGAAGACCATACCCAGCTGATTCGCCTGGTGGACCGAGGGGTCCGATGTCGGAGTTCGGTCCCAGATCCGAACAGCGATCTCCTGAGCCTGTGCGGGATCGTTGCCCAGAATAGCGGCGCTCTCGGCTGCGTACTCGGCGACGGCGTGACGGTTCGTCCAATCCGGCTGAGGACGCGAGAATACATCGGACATCACCGACTGATCATGGTCTGGCAGGTCATCATCGACAGGACCGGGCGCAACCGGGCGGGTACTCACCAGCGTCAGTGCTGAAAATGACTCCGGATGATCCAGTGCGGCAACTTGGGCGGCCATGCCTCCGACTCCGTGTCCGCCGAGGTGGGCGGATTCCGCGCCGAGAGCTGTGACGAGCTCCGCTGCATCGGCGGCGAGATCTCGTAGGTCATATGACGGGTTCTCCGGGTCCTTTGTGGTTGAAGCACCGGAATCACGCAGGTCGTAGCGAACGACTCTGCGTCCGCCTTCGGCCAGCATTACGCAGAGCGAGTCCGGCCACGACAACATCGTGGTTCCGCCCGCGAGCAGCACGAGGGGATCTTCTTCGCGCCCGAAACTCTCAACTCCAAGTTCGACGCCGTTCACTGTGATGATGGCCATACGGCACGATAGCACTGCGTTCTCGCATCAACGTTTAGCCGCGAATGTACCGGCGTCGGTCGTCGGGTCGGACGCTGTGCCTACGTGCAAATGGACCTTGTTGGAAAGATCGCGAGCACCTGCAGATCGCGAAAAATTGTCCCGTCAGAAATTTGAGCTGTGACATTTCTCACCTGATACTGGTCATACAACGCAACTACCCGCCAGTAACCCGCATGCGGTGTTCCCGGTGGCCACCTTGAGCGTGACCAACTCGAATTCAAGGACTCCGCATCAATGAATGATTCTGCGCTCATCTCTGTCGGCCTGCCCATTGCCCTGGCCATCATCATGTTCGGCCTCGGCCTCTCTCTGACAGTCAACGACTTCCGCCGAGTCGTCCGATCCCCGCAGGCTGCCGGCATCGCTCTCGTCCTGCAGATCCTCGTCCTGCCGCTGATTGCCTTCGGTCTGGTCGTCGGGTTCAATGTCGATCCGCGCCTGGCGGTCGGGCTGATGCTGCTGGCGGCTTCTCCCGGTGGCCCCACTGCGAACCTTTTCAGCCATCTCTTCCGCGGTGATGTGGCGCTCAACATCACCCTCACAGCAGTCAACTCGGTGCTCGCGGCATTCACCATCCCCGTGATCACCAACCTGGCCATCGGCTACTTCGACGCCGACGGAGAGCTGGGCCTGCAGTTGGGCAAATTGATCCAGGTGATGGTCATCGTGCTGATCCCTGTTGCTCTCGGCATGGTGGTACGTCGTTACGCCCGCAGCTTCGCGGAGCGGGCGGACCGACCGGTGCGGATCTTCTCGATCATCGTCCTCGTCGTGGTCGCCGTCGGCGCCCTGCTCGGCGAGCGGGAGAACCTCGTCGACTACTTCCAGCAGGTCGGCCTGGCCACCGGACTCTTCTGCCTGATCAGCCTCACTCTCGGCTACCTCGGCGCCCGTCTGCTGAAGTTGGGTGCACCGCAGGCAATCGCGACATCGATGGAGATCGGCATCCACAACACGACCATCGCCCTGACCATCGCCCTCAGCGTGCTCAACAGCACCGAGGTGGCTATCCCGGCCGTCATCTATTCGATCCTCATGTACATCCTCGCTACGGCATTCGGCTTCGCAATCAGCCGGGGCACACGCACCGCAGCGGCCAAAGAGCCGCAGCTGCAGGGCTAGCGAAGTCGTTCGGACAGGTAGGCCTCTCCGATGCTGAGGTGTCCCTGGCTGCCGATGGAGTTCTTCGCCTTCTGCGAGTAGGCGTGGTTTGCGAGCGGAATCTGCACCGTCTCGACGTCGACTCCACGGTCTCGGGCCGCGTCGACCCATTCGAACTGGTCAGCAGGAATGATGACGTCATCACGCATCGCAGTCATCACGAGTGTCGGCGGGGCCGCAGCAGTCAGGTGCGTGGCGGAATCCGCCGCGGCGTAGCGTTTCGGGAATTCCTCGGGCGTGCCACCCGTGTAGCTGGTCGCGAATATGCGCGAGCCTGTGCCCGCGCCCGGGCCCGCAGGGGCGTTCTCGTAGAGACCAGTCACGTCGAACGCGGGGTAGTCGGTGACAACGGCAGCTGGAGCGGGAACCTTTCCACCGCACGACGACTCGGCGGTACCGTCCGCCGCGGCGCCCGCGGTGTTGGCGACCAGGTTGCCGCCGGAGCTCTCACCCCAGAACGCGAGACGATCCATATCTGCACCGAGCGTGTCGGCGTGAGACTGAATCCAGCTCGCCGCGCACGCCACCTGCGCAGGTGCCTTATTCCAGGTCGCGTTGTCCTTGGTGGCAAGTTCGTACTCGACCGCTACAACCAAATAGCCGTGGTCAGCCAGGGTGCGAAGCTCTGAGCTCACTGCATCTGGTTCACCCGCGATCCAACCGCCACCGTGGACGACCATAATGGTCGGTGTCGAGCCTTTCGCATTCTTCGGCTCGTAGATCGACAAGGACAGGTCGTCCCCCGAGCTTGTCGTGTCGTACACCTCGTAGCGGTCGGGCGACTCCGAATCCATTGCGGAGAGCCCGAACGTCGCAGTGAGCAAGTTGACCGATCCGCCGGCCGAGGTGATGGCGCCGACGAGAACGATGACCACAGCGATGTTCGCGACCGCACCGATCCCGCCGAGCACCGTCGTGACGGTTCCGGTGCGCCGACGATTTCTGCGCACAGCCATGATTCCGACGAAGACCACGATCAAGCCCACAAGAGCCGCTATCGGCGCCACAGTAGGCGCGAACCGAGCGGCAAACGTACTGAGGGACCCAAGCCCGGGAATCAGCGACGCGAGTCCGAAGATCGCAGCGATTGCGCCCAGTATGAGCCCGAGGACGAGCACCACGACCCAGAACGCCTTTGCGACTCCCCCACTTTTCGAGTGCTGTTGCAAACTCGTGCTGTCGGCCATATTCGGTCCTCAACTTTCGATCTTCCAAGTTGACATTCCACCTGCATCAGATCTCATCGTTGCGATCACATGCTGACGCCAGAGGACACTCTAGCGCAGGGCCTGGCACGGATACGTGAGCAATCACCCGTGCGCGTGAGACTCACCTCGTCAGAGTCAGCCGATCAGCTCGAGTTCGAATCCCGTGACAACGGCACGCACTTCCTCGAGGTAGCGACGGGCCTGTTCGGTGAGCGGAATGCCGGAATGGTCGATCCACCCGATCTCGATGCGTTCGTCGACGTCGAGTGGAATCGCGACGATCTCTGGATCGAGGTCATCGCTGATGATGCCCGTCGAGATCGTATAGCCGTCGAGCCCGATCATGAGATTGAAGATCGTCGCACGGTCGGAGACCCTGATCTCCTGCTTGCTCGACAAAGTGGAGAGAATCTCCTCGGCGAAGTAGAAGGAGTTGTTCGCTCCCTGATCGAAGGTCAGTCGTGGCACCTCGGCCAAGTCGTCAAGGGTGACGCGATCTCGGGCGGCAAGCGGATTCTTCCGGGAGATGAAGATGTGCGGCGTTGCAAGGAAAAGCGGGTGAAAGACAAGCCCGGAATCTCGCAGCAGTTTGTCGATGACCTTCTGGTTGAAGTCGTTCCGATAGAGAATGCCGAGCTCGCTGCGGAGCGTGCGAACATCTTCGATGATGTCCCAAGTGCGAGTCTCTCGAAGCGAGAACTCATACTCGGCCGCATCGCTGGCCTTGACCATCCGCACGAACGCATCAACCACGAATGAGTAGTGCTGCGCCGATACACCGAGCAGGCGTCGCGACGGGGGCCGACCGAGATAGTGCTGCTCAAGGAGCTCCGCCTGCTCAACGACCTGCCGCGCATAGCCGAGGAACTCCGCGCCGTCCACAGTCAGTGTCACGCCGCGGGCTGATCGGAAGAGCAGCGCCCGACCTACGCGGGTCTCAAGATCTTTCATTGCCGCCGACATCGTCGGTTGGGAGACATAGAGCAGATCGGCAGCGGCTGTGATCGACCCTTCCGCCGCAACCTCGATGAAGTAGTGGAGCTGCAGCAGTGTGATGCTTCTCAATCCTCGGGACATAGATAAAGACTATATGAACCCATAGTTCAACCAAGTTACCCGATAACCAGCCGTTGCCTGCAGGATGGATTTCGAAGACCTCCGCAAGGCCGATCCCGGCCGATCAGACACCGAATTGGACGTCCATGACAACCGAATTCACATTCAACATCACCACCACCCGATTCGACGAGCACTACTCCCCGTCGGATAGTTCACGGGCCACGACGAACTTCGCGAACCTCGCCAGGGGCGAACACCGTCAGCAGAACCTCCGCAACACCCTGACGACGATCAATCGCCGGTTCAACGACCTCGCCCATTGGGATAACCCCGCCGGGGACCGCTACGCTGTCGACCTCGAGATCGTCTCTGGACAGCTGCAGTTCACCGCCGCCGGCAACGAACAGGAATTCCCCTTGCTCGAGGTTCTGGATGTCCAGATCCTTGATCGAGCGACTGGTGACCGCCATCCCGGGATCGTGGGAAACAACTTCTCGTCCTATGTTCGCGATTTCGATTTCAGCGTGCGACTTCCGGCTGCCAACGAGTCCGCGAGCGAATTCACGGTCCCTGATGACTTCGGTGAACTGCACGGCAAGCTGTTCCAGCACTTCCTCGATTCCGCAGCGTATCGGGAACGGTTCCAGATGACACCCGTCGTCTGCATCAGTGTGTCGACGAGCAAGACCTACCATCGGACCGCGAATCACCATCCGGTTCTCGGCGTGGAGTACCAGCAAGACGAATATTCGCTGACCGATGACTACTTCGGAAAGATGGGACTGCAGGTGAGATACTTCATGCCGCCAGGCAGCGTCGCGCCCCTCGCCTTCTATTTCCGCGGCGATCTCCTCAACGACTACTCCAATCTGCAGCTCATCGGCACGATCAGCACGATGGAGACCTTCCAGAGGATCTATCGACCGGAGATCTACAACGCGCACGTGGCCGCCGAAGACATCTATCGGCCGACACTGGAACGGGACGACTTCTCGGAGACACCGATCACCTACGATCGCGTCGAACGCAGCCAGCTCGCAGTCAAGCAGGGAAAGTACACCGCAGAGACGTTCGTCAACCCACACCGGGACATGCTCGATCAGTGGGCCGCCAACTATCCCGTTCCAGCCGCATGACCACCGGAGAAGAATCAATGAAGCCGACTCTATTGCCCACTTCGATCGTCGGCAGCATGCCGAAGCCGACGTGGCTCGCCCAGCCTGAGACCCTCTGGTCACCATGGAATCTGCGAGGCGAGGCCTTGTCCGAGGGACGACAGGATGCTCTGCGAATCGCAGTCCACGAACAGACCAACCGCGGCATCGACATCGTCAGTGACGGAGAACAGACCCGCCAGCACTTCGTCACCACGTTCATCGAACACCTCAGCGGAGTCGATTTCGAGAAGCGCGAAACGGTTCGAATCCGTGATCGTTATGACGCGAGCGTGCCCACTGTGGTCGGCGCCGTGAGCCGTGAGAAGCCAGTGTTCGTCGACGACGCCAAGTTCCTCCGTCAGCAGACCGACCAACCGATCAAGTGGGCGCTCCCGGGCCCGATGACAATGATCGACACGCTCTACGACGGCTATTACAAGAGTCGCGAGAAGTTGGCCTGGGAGTTCGCCGCTGTCCTCAATCAGGAGGCGCGGGATTTGGAAGCGGCCGGAGTGGACATCATCCAGTTCGACGAGCCTGCCTTCAACGTCTTCTTCGACGAGATGAAGGACTGGGGAATTGCCACGCTGGAGCGAGCTGCGGAAGGACTGCGCGCGGAGACGGCGGTTCACATCTGCTACGGCTACGGGATCACCGCAAACAACGACTGGAAAGCTACCCTCGGGTCCGAATGGCGCCAGTACGAGGAATCATTCCCGCTCCTGCAGCAGTCGACCATCGACATCGTCTCACTGGAGTGCCACAACTCCCGTGTCCCGTTGGACCTCATCGAGCTCATCCGCGGCAAGAAGGTCATGCTCGGAGCCATCGACGTGGCCAATGAGACCATCGAAACTCCAGAGGAGGTCGCCGACACCCTTCGCCGGGCTCTCAGATTCGTCGACTCGGACAAGCTCGTCCCGAGCACGAACTGCGGCATGGCGCCCTTTTCGCGGGATGTTGCCTTCGAAAAGCTGAGCGCACTGAGCGCGGGAACAAGCATCGTTCGCGAGGAACTCGCCGCGGCTAAGCCCTGACTCCTGGCTGCATAGATACCGCGTGGCTGACGGTCCTCAGGCGGGGGCCGTCAGCGAGAGGTATGCTTTGTACGGGTCAGACTTCTGCCGTCATAGCAAGCACTGCATCCCGCAAGCGCACATCATCTCGAGACAGACCTTCAATGATCTCGCCGAGACTGACTTCCGTCTCTATGATGAGCGCGATACCGTCTCGCCGGGCATCTTGAAGGGTCAAGAAAATACGAGAATAGTCAGGAGCATCCAGGGGGTCAGCTACCCGTCCATTCTCAACTGCGGCGGTAGGCCCGAACTCGAGGAAGATCGTAGGCTGCGCATCTGCGCGCTGCAGTTCAACGCACCACTCCCACTGTCCAACGAATCGGGTCACGACTTTCTGGATGCGCCCGAGTTCGGTGCTCTCATTCACTTGATCGGTCAATACCGTTCGTGCATACCTTCGCAGTCCGTCTTTGACCGCCGCGAGCGTCGAACGGCTGTCATCGAACTGACGGCGCGCATGCTCAGCAACAGATTCAGCAAATTCTTGTGCTGCTCGGTCCCGAGGCCGATATCCGTATCTCGCCGATTCCCCTGTCTCGCACATAGCTTTGATAAAGGAAATCTGATCATCAATGTCCACTGCTGCTGCGCCTTCCACAAAATGCTCCATCATCTGCCGGATGAAGAAGAGCTGCTCGGGATGTCGTCGGGACCAATTCTTGTCTCGATCAATGTAATTCTGAAGGTCACTCAGTATCTCGGCGTATGTGACGACGGTTGCCTGTTCCCAACCCTCTCGCTGCAGGTGCGCCTCATAACGATGGCACAGCAGGACAACCGCAGCTGATCGACCTCCGGCAGCTCCGTGTGCAAGGTATCTGTGAAAGTCATGTCCGTGGCCATCCGAGGTCCCGTAGTTTTCAATGACGACTGCGGCCTCTGGACGGGAAAGGACGATATCCGCAATATCCATACTGCTCTCGTCAGCGATCTCCTGCTGCGCTCTCGTGTCAACTTCCTGCACTACGTGATAACCGGACAACGGCAACTGCGAATCAACCGATCGTGTTGCATTGACCCTCGAAAGGAAGGCGCGTTGAACTTTGTCACCGAACTCGTGAGTCGCATCAGCATCCAGCAGCCATACGAATACGTTGGAAAGCTGCTTCTCGTGCGTGCCATGATGCATCACCCGAAAAATGTTGAATTGTTCGGCCAGGCTCTGCGACAGCGAAGGTAGAAGCGCCGTTACGAAGTTGTTCATGTCCGAGGGTCGTATGGCCATGGGCCAATGCTATCCGTCCGGTCTCGGTTGTAGTTACGCAACCTTAAGCGGCGTGATTGCCGCGACCTGGTCGGACACGCGTTCCTCTGCAAGCTCCAGATCATAACGACTCTGCAGGTTAAGCCAGAATTGCGGCTCCACACCGAAATACCGCCCCAAACGCAAAGCTGTGTCGGCAGTGATGGCACGCTTTCCGTGCACTATTTCATTGATACGCCGAGGTGGCACACCGATCGACACAGCGAGCTTATTCTGCGTGATACCGAACCCCTCGATGAAATCCTCCATGAGGACTTCCCCCGGATGGATCGGCGGGTAAAGCTTCTCGGACATCGCCCCTCCTCAGTGATAGTCCACGATCTCGACTTCTTCTGCACCGGCACCGGTCCACCTAAAGCAGATCCGCCACTGATCGTTGATGCGAATGCTATGCTGACCAGCCCGATCACCTCTGAGTGACTCCAGACGATTACCGGGCGGAACACGCATGGAATCGAGCGACACCGCTGCATCCAGCTGATGCAACTTCCGATTCGCAGTCTTGTGAATACGAGGATCAAGTCGCCTCGCCGGTTCACGACGCCACACACGCTCGGTGTCGCGGTCGGCAAACGATCTGATCACGCCATCCAGTTTATAACGGAACGCGTCAATAACGCCATACGTTAAATCGGTAATTCATCAAGTTCCGGCACATTCCAATGCTTCAGTCCCACTCGACAAAGCGCAGCTTCATCTGTCTCTTCCATGCCCAGTCACTAAAATGGGCAAATGAGCCATCGTTCGAGCTGGGAGACTACCACACACAATTGGGACGCTGACCTTGATATTGAGCATCTCGCTGAAGTCAGGGCACGTCTCGAAAAGCCCTATCTCGCGGGAGGCAGTCGTCACCTCATCCTTGAAATCCTTGCTTATGCCAACGACGAGGCCAAAAGTCAGGGACGGAAAGGGTTCACGACTGTCACCCACCTGCCAAACGGATGGGTCACGGTCGCGGACGATGGACGTGGTACCGATACGAGACGGGACACCGATGGGATTGCGATCCGCAAGCCCGTAATGGCTACTCCAGATGTGCGATTCACGCCAGGATCTCCGCAGCACTTCCTATGCGATGGACTACCAAGAAGAGGCATGTCGACGGTCGCGGCACTGAGCTCCGTACTCGTTCACGAAAACTATCGCGAAAACGGTTCGTGGTCACAGACTTATCGGTTTGGCATTCCCGACCGTGCCTTGGCCTCAGTCGCAGGCAGCAGGGGGTCGGGCACGGTAGTTACCTTCCGCACGGACATTATCGGACCCGCACCACTCACTGAAGCTGATGCGAAAGCTTTCGGGTGGCTGGATGTACAACAGATTCGGAATCCAGAGCCCGGCCTGTAGCCGGGCTCATACGGCATATCTGCGAGACAATTATCAGCTCGGATTTGCTAGGCATGCACTGAGCCTCAAGACGCTCTTTTCAGTGCGAGTCTTCCCGACCGGTGGCGCTGACTGTCATCACTGTCCATCGTGACGCACAGCTCGACTTTAGCCACCGTTGCGACGAATGAATTAGGCCTCGAGTTATCCTCGTTCACGCCATTGATGAGGGAGAACCGAGTCGTGTATGCCGGGTTTGTGCTGGCGCAACTAGCCGGACCCCCAACTCAATCGGGTGGAACGACGGCGCAGTCCCCTGCCATGCCGTCAGGCCGCACAATTCGTGGCGTCATCCCCCTCACCGTTGAGGAAGAATGACGGCGAATGTCTCCTCAGGCTTTCTTGACCACCGAGGACTTCAGGTAGATCCGCCCGAGGCTGGGCACAGAGGCGTCGATGTCGTGGCCGTTCACCGGTTGCTCGAGCAGCCGAATGCTTTTGACCTTGGTCCCGACCTTGATGGTACCACCGCCGCTGCCGGCGACCTTCAAACCCTTCACGACTGTCACCGCATCGCCGTCGGCGAGCAGATTGCCGACGGCATCACGGATAACCTCGCCTTCGGCAGACGACGACTCATCATCACTGTCCGAAGCGGGCGTCCATTCGTGGCCGCACATCGGGCACACGAGAAGCGCGCCCTGTTCGTAGGTGTACGACTCCGAGCATTCAGGGCACGAAGGCAGCTGATCAGACATTGAAACGGAACTCCACCACGTCGCCGCAAATAGCAACCTCTGATTGCACCGGTTTCGCAGCCGCGGCAGAGAAGCCTCCGCGCGCTAGACCACACCACGCACAACCATACGGTTCAGTCGGTATCGATGGTCCGGACGACGGCGAGAGCAAAGCCGGCGCAGATCACGAACACCGCACCACCCATCGCCACGGGCAACGCGAGATGCACGCCAGCGAGAAGCCCGCCGATTAATGATCCAAGGGCAAGGCCGATCAACCCAAGGACGCGCGACGCGGCATTGACCCGCCCGAGGAGCGCATCTGGCACGAGACGCTGGCGAAGCGACGTCGCACAGATCCCCCACACCACGGCGTGGAGAATATAGATCGCCAGTAGCACCGAGGCAACCACTGCATTGCCAGTTACAGCGAGGGCCAGCAATGAGGCGGCCCCGGTGAGCAAACTTGCAACGATCGTCCAGCGGTAACCGATCCGTGAGCGGATACGAGCTGTCGCGAAGGAGCCGACGAGCCCACCGAGCGCGGACACGGCCAGGATGAGCCCGTACCCAACGCCATCGACCCCCAGCTGCTCCTGAGCGAAAATGACGAGGATGGAGAACGGAAGCATGTAGCCGATGCTCGCCAAGGCTCCAATCAATGCCAATCCCCCGACGAGGCGGTGGTGCACGAGCCACGTTGCTCCCGCCACGGCTTCTCGCCATACCGAGGCGCGCGCCCTGGGCGCAACCGCCTCAGATGGTCTGCCCCGATGCACGGGTAGTGCAAGCGCGATCAAGCCCGCAGCTGCCCAAAGCCCGCCCATTGCGTAGACGGGGGCAGCTGCAGCGATCGCGAAGAGGAACCCGCCGAGTGGCGGACCAGCGAATTCGTCGGCTATGAGTTGCGCGGCCGAGATCCGACCATTTGCCGTGTCCAGCTTGCCCTTCTGGACAAGGCCGGGAACGAGAGAGACCGCGGCGTTATCAGCTGCGCTCTCGAGCGTGCCGATGACTGAGTATTTGAAGCTTTGGGGGCCACCCGATCGTGCGGTTGGGGGCCACCGATATTGCCTGTGGGGGCCAGCAGCCGTGGACGTCGGGGCCACTGGCCGCCCATCAGCTCATCGTCACTGGTTCAAA
>NZ_FXZB01000064.1 GCF_900169065.1 Brevibacterium aurantiacum
TGTCAAGCACCGGGTTTCGTAGAGGCTCCTTTTCTTGGTTTCCTAAGCAGCCGCGGGTTCAATCGCGGACTGGTTGATCCATTCCGAATGGACCTCGAACGGCGGGCGGTAGTCAATCGCTGAATGCAACCGTGTCTGGTTGTACCAGGCCACCCACTTCGACGTCTCCGCCATCACCTCGATCAACCCCGACCACACCTTCCGGTCAATCAACTCTGCCTTGTAGACCGAGTTCAGAGCCTCGGCCATGGCATTGTCGTACGAGTCTCCACGTGACCCCACCGACGCCACGACCTCGGATTCCGCCAGGGTCTCGCCGTAGCGAATCGATCGGAATTGAACGCCGCGGTCGCTGTGGTGGACAAGCCCGGAGACATCTTCACCACCCCTATATTTCGCCGCCAGAGCCATCGTCAGAGCGTCCCTGGCCAGAGACTCCCGCATATGGTTCGTCACCTGCCAGCCGACGATCTCCCGGTGGAACACATCAAGGATGAACGTCGTGTACACCCACCCAGCAGACGTCGGAACATAGGTGATGTCAGCGACCCATAGACAATTGGGTGCCGGTGCTGCGAACTCACGCTCGACAAGATCATCCGGACACTCCTCAGCCCTAGCCGAAGCCGTCTTCGGACGCTTCCGCTTCCGCCGGATCCCGTCGATGCCCAACTGGCGCATCAACCGCTCCACCGTGCACCGAGCAACATGCCCGAACCGATCGGTGTACTCGCGGTTGATCGCCTTCCACATCTTCCGCACCCCGTAGCAGGAGTAGTTCGCCTCATAGACGTCCTGGATCACCACCATCAGCGCCTGATCCCGACGGGCCCTAGCCGATGGCTGACGCTTCTTGAACGCGTAATACGAGCTCACAGCAATCCGTGCCGCCGTCCTCTTCAGGGCGCGCACGATTGGCTCGACTCCGAACTCGTCGCGATGATCGTCGATGAAGGTGACGATTACTTTGATGGGCGGTCGAGCTCCGCCGCGAAGAAAGCCGAGGCACGGCGAAGAATCTCGTTTGCCCGTTTCGATTCAGCCAACTCAGCCCGCAACCTACGGTTCTCAGCCTCAAGATCAACGGAGTCCGCCGGCGTCGCTGTGCCCGAGTCTTTGTGCTTACGCACCCACACCCGCAGCGCTTCCTTGCTCACCCCGAGCTCTTTGGCTACACGGGCAATCGCTCCGTTTGCGGTGTTCGGATCCGCTTGAGCATGGATGACGAGCTCGACGGCACGAGCCTTGAGCTCGTCGGTGTACTTCACTGGCATGAGAGAATCTCCTTCTTCCAATCTCCCTGCCTCTATTATCCCCGGGGCGATTCA
>NZ_FXZB01000043.1 GCF_900169065.1 Brevibacterium aurantiacum
TCGGATCCGCTTGAGCATGGATGACGAGCTCGACGGCACGAGCCTTGAGCTCGTCGGTGTACTTCACTGGCATGAGAGAATCTCCTTCTTCCAATCTCCCTGCCTCTATTATCCCCGGGGCGATTCACCGACCCGACCGATATGGCCGACCTCATTGCAGCGACCGGCAACGCGTCCGCAGCAACCGGCAATGCACAGGATTCTCCGGTGACCGTCTATCTCGCACTGCCCACCGGTCTCATGCCCGATGCGCTGCGAGCCGTGGCGGCAGCGGACCTTCCCGCAGGCAGTCGGATCGCGATGGAGAAGCCCTTCGGCGATGACCTCAGCGGTGCCGAGGAACTGGACGACCTCCTCGGCGAGCTCTTCGCTGATGAAGCTGCCACGATCGTCTTCAACGTCGACCATGCCCTCGGGATGGCTCCGCTGCAGGCGATGCTGGCACTGCGATTCGCCAACCCCCTGCCCGAGGCGGTCTGGAACGGTGAACACATCGAGGAGTTCCGGCTGCTGTGGGATGAGGCCATCGCGCTCGAGGGGCGAGCCCGGTTCTACGACAGCACGGGCGCCCTCAAGGACGTCCTGCAGAACCACCTGATGCAGGTGCTGACGATGAGTGCCATGGAGCGGCCCGAGGGAATCGAATCGGGGTGGCCGAGCGCGGCAGAACTGCACGCCCGCAAAGTCGAACTCCTGTCCGCCGTTCGACCGTTGTCGCCCGCTGACGTTCTGACCTCCACCCGTCGCGCCCGCTACACCGCCGGGACGCTCGCCGACGAACCGGAGGCCGCGGGGAAGATGGTGCCTGACTACATCGACGAAGACGGTGTCGATGGGAACCGCGACACCGAGACCTTCGCCGAGGTTGTCCTGCAGATCGACTCTCCCCGCTGGGCAGGTACCCGGTTCCGTCTGCGCACGGGAAAGGCTATCGACTGCACACGCAAGGGCATCGAAATCCTCTTCCGCCCCGTCGGTGCTGCACAGCAGGGTGCGCGCTTGTGGATCGGCCTCGACGGACCCTTCGACATCGAGCTCGCTCTCAATTCGAGCAGCTCCCGAGACAGATTGACCCCGATGAGTCTGATCGGTGAGCAGCCGAAACCGGAGCTCTCCCCGTACGGACATGTGCTCAAGAACATCCTCGATGGAGAGTCTGACCTGGCCGCCGGACCGGAGGAATCGACACTGGCCTGGCAGATCCTCACCCCGGTCCTCGAAGCCTGGGCAGATGGGTCCGTGCCGATGGAGGACTATCCCGCGGGCAGCTCGGGCCCGGATTCGGAGCCACCGCCAGGACCGCAGCCACCGCCAGGACCACAGTCACAGCCAGGCGTAGAGGAGCAGCCATGAGAGCCGAGCAGATCACCGATCCGATCGCCTATCACGGCGAAGGCCCCGCGTGGTCGCCGTCCTGGGGCGGCCTGCGCTGGGTCGACATGCTCGCCGGCGACATCCTGACGCTGCGTGATGACCGGATCGAACGCCAGCACGTCGCCGAGGTCGCCGCGGCAGTCCGCCCTCGCCGAGGCGGTGGCGCGGTCATCGGAATCGAGCGCGGTTTCGCCCTCGAAAGTCCCGACGGGCAGATCGACCCCCTGCCCGAAGTGTGGACTTCGCCGGGCATCCGCATGAACGAGGGCGGCTGCGATCCGCAGGGGAACTTCTGGTGCGGATCGATGGCCTACGACCAGAGCCCCGGCGCGGCATCGCTTTATCGTCTCAGTCCCGAAGGCCGAGTCGACATCATGCTCGAGGGCGTGACCGTATCCAACGGCCTCGAATGGAGTCCCGACGGTTCACTCGCCTACTACAACGACACACCTACGGGCCAGGTTGCCGTCTTCGACTTCGACCCCGAAGAGGGACTGCACAACCGTCGGATCCTCGTCGAACTCCCCGACGGCGGTCGTCCCGATGGGCTCACCGTCGACAGCGAAGGCTGTGTGTGGACGGCCGTGGTCAACGGAGGAGCGGTTCACCGCTACCGGCCCGATGGCACCCTGGACGGAATCATCGAAGTCGGCGCCGGCAAGGTCACTGCCTGCACGTTCGGTGGGGAGAACCTCGATCGGCTCTTCATCACCACCTCGCAGGAGAATGTGGACACAGCGGCAGATCCACTGGCGGGTGCCCTGTTCGTCGCCGAGGTGGGTGTGGCCGGACTGCCGATCCGCGAGTTCGCGGGGTAGGAGTCACGGTCGTTCTCAGCTGGCCGACTGTCAGCTGGCCGATTCTCAGTCGGCCGACTCTCAGACCTCGAGGCCGTTGAACGCCATAGAAGTGACGGCGTCGGCGATCCTCTCAGGATCGACAGGGTAGCTGGGGCGATACCACTCGGTGATGGAGTTGACCATGCCGAAGAGCAGGCGGGTGATCAGACCGGGTGTGAAGTCCGAGCGCAGCCCGCCCTCCTCGATCGCCGCGGCGACGAGGACGCGAATCTTGTCGTCGATCTTGCGTCGCTGCTCGAGAGCTTCGACCTCGACGGCCGAATTTCCGCGCACTCGCAGCAGCAGCGTCACGGAGTGGTGGTACTCGATGAGGATGACAACGCTGGCATGGACGGCGGCACGCAGACGCTCGAGGGCGTCCAGTCCCGGGCGCTGACTCTCGGCCTCAACTGCTGAGTCGAGGGCGCGAATGCCGCGGTTGATCGCCAGATGCAGCAGCTCTTCCTTCGACTTCACGTGATGGTAGATTGCAGACTTCGTGATGCCGAGCTCGCGGGCCACGGTGTCCATCGATGTGCCGTCATAGCCGCGCGTGACGAAGACCTCGGTGGCCTTGTTGATCAGCGTCTCCCGGTCATAACCGGGCCGTCCGCGACGGTTGCGCTTGGGTGCTGCGTCCACAGCAGCATCGACACCTGACTCGAGGTCCGGTGTCTGCGCAGGTGAAGTCGTTTTCGGCATGCGCACCAGTCTAGTCAGCCTGTACCGGACTGATCACCGCAGGCCCTCGCGGCGATCGATGATGCGCTTGAGCTTGCCGACCGAACGGGGCAGCTCGCCGGGCTGGAGCACCGTCACGGTCGAGGAGACGCCGAGGCGCTCCTTGATCCGAGCGGCGACCAATCCGCCCAGGCCGTCGAGTTCGGCGGCGCCGACTCCTTCGCGGCACTCGACCTCGACGGTGACCTCGTCCATTCGGCCGGGGCGGGTGAGGACGAGCTGGAAGTGGGGGCTGAGGTGGGCGAACTCGAAGAGCACGGACTCGACGTTGGCCGGGTAGACGTTGACGCCGCGGATGATGATGAGGTCATCGGAGCGGCCGGTGATGCGTGAGATGCGACGGAAGTTCGGGTTCGCGGTGCCTGGCAGCAGGCTCGCCAGGTCGTGGGTGCGGTAGCGGATGATCGGCAGGGCTTCCTTCGTCAGCGAGGTGAAGACGAGTTCGCCCTCTTCGCCGTCGGGCAGAACCTCGCCGGTGTAGGGGTCGACGATCTCCGGGTAGAAGTGGTCTTCCCAGATGGTCGGTCCGTCCTTCGTGACTGCGGATTCGCAGGCCACGCCGGGGCCCATGACCTCGGAGAGTCCGTAGATGTCGACGGCGTTGATGTTGAAGGACTTCTCGATCTCCTTGCGCATCTCATCGGTCCACGGTTCGGCGCCGCAGATCGCGGTCTTCAGGCTCGTCGTGGTCGGGTCGATGCCCTGCTTGTGGAATTCGTCGAGGATCGTGAGCAGGTAGGTCGGCGTGGCCGTGATGATGTCGGGCTTGAAGTCCTGGATCAGCTGCACCTGGCGCTGCGTCTGGCCGCCGGAGATCGGGATGACGGTGAATCCGTGGCGCTCGGCGCCGTGGACGCCCAGGCCGCCGGTGAACAGGCCGTAGCCGTAGGCATTGTGCATCATCTGGCCGCGCTTGCCGCCGGCGCCGAGGATCGAACGGGCGATGAGGCTGCCCCATTTGTCGAGGTCACCCAGTGTGTAGCCGACGACGGTCGGCAGTCCGGTCGTGCCCGAGGAGGCATGGACACGGGCGACTTCTTCGCGCGGAACGGCGAACATCCCGAACGGGTAGTTGTCACGCAGGTCCTGCTTGTTCGTAAACGGCAGCTTGGAGATGTCGTCGAGACTGGTGATGTCCGCGGGAGTCACGCCGAGGTCGTCGAAGGCCTTTTTGTAGAACGGGACCTTCTCATAGACCTTCGTGACCGTGGATTTGAGGTTCGCGAGCTGGTCGGCGCGCAGCTCGTCGAGGCTCATGCGCTGTCCGGCGTCGAGTTCGGTGTCAGTCATCGTTGTCTCCTTGGTCAATCCTGTTGTGCTTCGCAATTCGTGGGGCGCCGAGGTGGGGCGCCGTTTCGGGGGAGTGCCGGGTAAGGGGAGGGGTCAGGTCGAAGGTGTCGCGGGCTTCGGTGGGGGCAGGGTGCGGGAGCGTCCGCGATAGGTGGCAACGATCTCGTCGCCGCGAGTGACTTCGATGTCGTAGATGCCTGAGCGACCCTGTTTGACGATCTCTTTGCCGCGGGCGATGAGTTTGTCGCCGACGTATGTGGGCTTGAGGAAGTCGATGTCGCCGCCCGAGGCGACGGTGATCGAGCCGGGGTAGTTGCAGGCCATCGCGAAGGTGGTGTCGGCGAAGAGGAAGATGTAGCCGCCGTGGGTGATCTCGTGCCCGTTGGCCATGATGTCGGTGATCGTCATCGAACACTGCGCCCAGCCGGGGCCGTGGTCATCGACGGTGATGCCCAGGTGCTGAGATGCGCGATCGTTGGCGAACATCGCCGCAGCACCGGTCAGCTGCTCGCTGTCCGTGCCCGATTCGGCGCTCGTACTGTCGGCAGACGTCGCCGTGCGAGCGGTTGTCGTTGCCTCGGGACTGGGCTCTCCCATGTCAGGCTCCCCTTCGAGTCGCTGATTGCTGTGGTGATCACTCGCTGGGCAGTGGTGACCTTATGTGGACGATGGCTGTCAGCAGTCCGAAGTTCCCGGTCGTGGCACCTTCGAAGAATAAACGACCATCTGGTCAATAAATATGGTTGTGATCGGCGTCTCTGTCAAGTCGGACGGCCAGTTCTCGCCAAAACTGGCGGATTGGAACCCTGAGGTGGGCGGGCCTGAAGCTCGAGACATCGACGGAGCGCCGAGGCCACTGTGCCTGCGTCGTTGCCTCGGAGCGACGCCGGTGTGTCGAGGGAGATGCCGCAAGCGTCGCTGCTGCCGCTCAGTGCGTTGCACCTTGGCGTGCGGTGTGCCACACTGATAGTGAACAATACAGAACAAATGGTCAGTAAATGGTTTCGCCGGTGCGTCGGACTTACGATGGGCGGACCGAACGCAGAAGCCGGAAGGGCACGTCCAAGGGTGGAGTGGTCATGACAACGCAGATCAATGAGAACCAGTTCGACGCCGAAGAGCTCGAGGCTCAGTTCGAGGTGACGATCAAAGCCAAAGACCGGATCGAACCGCGCGACTGGATGCCGGAGAACTACCGCAAGACTCTCGTGCGGCAGGTGGCCCAGCACGCGCACTCGGAGATCATCGGCATGCAGCCCGAGGGTAACTGGATCTCCCGCGCGCCCTCGCTGCGCCGCAAGGCGATCCTGCTGGCCAAGGTTCAGGACGAGGCCGGTCACGGCCTCTACCTCTACTCCGCCGCCGAGACCCTCGGCGCAACCCGCAACGAGCTCACCGAGAAGCTCATCGCTGGCAAGCAGAAGTACTCCTCGATCTTCAACTACCCGACGCTGTCCTACACCGACGTCGGCACGATCGGCTGGCTCGTCGACGGTGCGGCGATCTGCAACCAGGTGCCGCTGTGCCGGACCTCGTTCGGCCCCTATGGTCGCGCCATGATCCGCGTCTGCAAGGAAGAGTCCTTCCACCAGCGCCAGGGTTACGAACTGCTGATGACCATGATGCGCGGCACCGAAGAGCAGCGCGCCTCGGTCCAGGAATCGGTCAATCGTTTCTGGTGGCCCTCGCTGATGATGTTCGGCCCACCCGATGATGACTCACCCAACACCGAGCAGTCGATGGAATGGGGCATCAAGACCCACACCAACGACGAGCTGCGCCAGAAATTCGTCGACATGTCCGTCCCGCAGGCCGAAGCCCTGGGCGTGACCTTCCCTGACGAGGGCCTGAAGTGGAACGAAGAACGCGGCCACTACGACTTCTCGACCCCTGACTGGGACGAGTTCTGGGCCGTCGTCAAGGGCAATGGCCCCTGCAACGAACAGCGTGTGGCCCACCGCAAGCGTGCCTGGGACGAAGGAGCATGGGTGCGTGAAGCCGCGCTCGCCTTCGCTGAGAACACCACAAACACCACCTCCGAGGAGGCCGCCAAATGAGCGCAGACACCAACTCCGGCACCGCAGGAACCCCGAGCGTCCGCGGCGAATGGCCCCTCTATGAGGTCTTCGTGCGCGGCAAGCGCGGACTCAACCACGTCCACGTCGGATCGCTGCACGCTCCCGATGACCAGATGGCCCTGCGCCACGCCCGCGACGTGTACACCCGCCGCAACGAAGGCGTGAGCCTGTGGGTCGTGCGCTCCTCGTCGATCACGGCCTCGAGCCCCGATGAGAAGGACCCCATGTTCGCCCCCGCAGGCGACAAGGTCTACCGCCACCCGACCTTCTACGACATCCCCGACGATGTCCCCCACATGTGAGGAGGGTCTGACGATGACCAACGAACCTTCCATCAACGTCGACCACGACGAGGCCGGCGCCAACATCGAGCACGGCGACCACGAGAACGCCTATTCGGGCCTGCTCGTCAACGACGCGCACTGGGCCTTCGGCACCGACTTCGAAGACCCCCTGGCCGGCGTCGACACCACCGTGCCCTCCGGTGTCGACCCGAAGGACCTCGCCGCCTACTGCCTCATGCTCGGCGACGACGCCCTCGTCTTCTCCCAGCGGATCTCCGAATGGTGCTCCAACGCGCCTGACCTCGAAGAGGACATCGCGCTGGCCAACATCGCCCTCGACCTGCTCGGCCAGTCCCGGCTCCTGCTCGCCCGCACGGCGGCAGCCGATCCGAGTCTCGTGCCCGAGCTGCCCGAAGGCTCCCCGGTTCCCGATGAGGACCGCCTCGCGTACTTCCGCGAGGACCTGCAGTTCCGCAACGTCCGCCTCGCCGAGGTGCCCAACGGTGACTTCGCCGAGGCGGTCGCGAAGATCCTCATCTACTCCACCTGGCGCCTGGCGATCTTCGAACGCCTCCAGGCCAGCCGCGACTCCGTGCTCTCGGCCATCGCGGTCAAGGGCGTCAAGGAGATGTCCTATCACCGCGACTTCGCAGGCCGCTGGGTCCTCACCCTGGCCCGCGGAACGGAAGAGTCGAAGGCTCGCCTCCTGAAGGCACTTGATGGACTCTGGCCACTGTGGAACGAACTCTTCGAGACCCACCCGATCGAAGCCTCGGTGGCGGCCGCCGGAATCGGTGTCGATCCCGCCGAGGTGGCCGATGAGGCCGGAGTCATCCTCGACCAGGTCTTCGCCGCCGCCGGCATCGACCGCCCCGAACGGGGCACGCTGGCCGGAGTGCGAGGACAGAAGGGCCGCGACGGACTGCACACCGAAGCACTGTCGAAGATGCTCGCCGACATGCAGGTCGTCGCCCGCCAGTACCCGAAAGGACAATGGTGACCGCAACACTCGAGACCCGGATGTCCGCCACCCAGAACACCACCGACGCCGAGGCGCTCGATCGTGCTCGCGCAGCCGCAGCTCGCGTAACCGACCCGGAGATGCCGATGCTCACGCTCGTCGACCTCGGCGTGCTTCGTGATGTCACGATTGAGGACGACCACGTCGTCACGACCATCACACCCACCTACTCGGGATGCCCGGCGATGGCGACGATGCGCGATGACCTGCAGCGCGAACTCCAGGACGCTGGCTTCCCCGACGCCGAGGTGCGGGTGTCCCTGACGCCGGCCTGGACCAGTGACTGGATCACCGAGGAAGGGCGGCAGGCACTCAAGGGCGCCGGCATCTCCCCACCCGGGCAGGCACCCCGGCACACGGGGCCAGTGGCACTGACCCTGATGCCCACGAAGCGGGCACTGGTCTGCACCCTGTGCGGATCGGCGAATGTGAAGCTGTCCTCGGAATTCGGGCCGACTGCGTGCAAGGCCATGTACCAGTGCGACGACTGCCTCGAACCGTTCGAACACGTGAAGGAGATCTGAGATGACCGAGACGATCAATCAGAGCGCCGAGGCGGCTTCCCCGACCCAGCCGACCGACGGAACCCAGCCGACCGACCCGGCCGTCAAGGGCGAGGGCGCCTCCCGGTCGAGCTTCTACCCGCTGACCGTGAAGTCTGTCGACCACCTCACCGACGACTCGGCGGCAGTGACCTTCGACGTCCCGGACGAGTACGCCGAGCTCTTCGACTTCGCCGCCGGGCAGTCCCTGACTCTGCGTCGGATGATCGACGGGGCAGAGCACCGCCGCTCCTACTCCATCTGCTCCCCGGCAGGAACCGATCCGCGCATCGGCGTCCGCGAGATCCCCGAGGGGCTCTTCTCCCAGTGGCTCGTGCATGATGTCCGCGCTGGTGAGACCATCGAGGTTCAACCGCCCAGTGGCAGCTTCCAGGCCGATCCGGACGTCGGCGGACGGCACCTGTGCATCGCCGCAGGCTCCGGCATCACCCCGATGCTCTCGATCGCGACAACCGTGCTGTCCAACCCGGATGCCTCAGTCACTCTGCTCTACGGCAACCGGAACACGAACACCGTGATGTTCGCCGAGGAGCTCGCGGACCTCAAGGACGCCCGCAACCAGCAGCTCGACCTCATCCACGTCCTCTCCCGCGAACCCCGCGAAGTCGAACTCTTCTCCGGCCGACTCGACGAGGACAAGCTGCGCCAGCTTCTGTCGAACCTGGTGCCCATCGGCGACATGGATCATGTGTGGCTGTGCGGGCCCTTCGGCATGCTCAACGACGCCCGCAAGGTCCTCGACGAATTCGACGTGCCCAAGGACAAGGTCCACTTCGAACTCTTCTACGTCGACGAACCGCCACCGGAGGTCGTCCACGCCGACAAGGTGCTCGAAGGTGCCACCAGCGACGTCACGATCGTCCTCGACGGACGACGGACCACCTCGGCGATGTCGCAGGGCAAGACGATCCTCGACTCAGCACAGGAATCGCGGACCGACCTGCCCTTCGCCTGCAAGGGCGGCGTCTGCGGGACCTGCCGCGCCAAGATCTGCGGCGGCGAAGTCGACATGGTGCGCAACTACGCCCTCGAAGACACCGAGGTGGAGGCGAACTTCGTCCTCACCTGCCAGACCTTCCCCGTCAGCGACGAGGTCACGGTCGACTACGACTCATAGTCACGGTCGAATGCGACTCGTGATCGTCGAGACTTCCGAGCGTCTGGCGCTTTCGGTCGCTAGGCTTGAGAAGCGCCGACGCTGCACCACACATCACACCTGAGGAGACCCATGCCCGAGGCTTTCATCCTGGACGGACTGCGCACACCCATCGGCCGCTACGGGGGAGTCCTCGCAGATCAGCGCCCCGATGACCTGGTTGCGACCACGCTCAAGGCCGTTGTCGAACGGTCGGGAATCGACCCGTCCGACATCGACGAGGTGATCCTCGGCTCGGCGAATCAGGCCGGTGAGGACAACCGCAACGTCGCCCGCATGGCCGTGCTGCTGGCGGGTCTGCCCGAGTCCGTTCCTGGCTTCACCGTCAACCGCCTGTGTGCCTCCGGGCTGACCGCGATCACGACGGCTCGGCAGATGATCGCAGCTGGTGACGCCGATGTGGTTGTCGCCGGTGGCGTCGAGTCGATGACCCGCGCCCCCTGGGTGACCGAGAAGCCGCAGCGTCCGTGGGCGAAGCCGGGTAAGTCCTGGGACACCTCGATCGGCTGGCGCTTCACCAACCCCGCCTTCGGCGAGGACACGACCCTGTCGATGCCCCAGACCGCCGAACGCGTGGCCGAGAAATGGAAGCTGGGCCGCGAAGAGCTCGACGCCTTCGCCTACGCCTCACACCAGAAGGCACTCGCAGCGCAGGAAGCAGGCAAGTTCGATCCCGAGATCCTGCCCATCGGCGACGTCAGCGCCGATGAGGGACCACGCGCGGACACCACCGTGGAGAAGCTCGCCAAGCTGCGCGCGATCCACGGCCCCGGCGGCGTCATCACCGCCGGCAACTCCTCTTCCCTCAACGACGGTGCCGCGGTGACGATTCTCGTCAGCGAACGCTACGCCGAGAAGCACGGACTGAGCCCCCGAGCACGCGTCGTCACCGGTGCCAGTGCCGGCGTCGCCCCGGAGATCATGGGCATCGGCCCGGTCCCTGCCACCCGCAAGGCACTGGACCGTGTCGGCTGGTCCGTCGATCAGCTCGACGCCGTCGAACTCAACGAGGCCTTCGCCTCCCAGTCCCTGGCCTGCATCGGCGACCTGGGCCTGGACCCGGAGACCGTCAACGGCTTCGGCGGCGCGATCGCGTTGGGCCACCCGCTGGGCTGCTCGGGCGCACGCATCACCCTGACACTGCTCAACCGCCTCGAACAGGCCGATGCCAAACGCGGACTGGCGACGATGTGCGTCGGCGTCGGCCAAGGCTCGGCACTCCTGCTGGAGCGAGCATGAGCGCCGGCGGCGCCGAGGGCGCAGCGAGCAGCGCCGAGACCGCAGCGTCGAACTCCCCACTGCTCATCGAGCGCCACACCGATCGGGTCATCATCCGACTGAACCGGCCCGAGGTTCGCAACGCCATCGACCAGAACATGGCCGATGCCCTCCACGAGGTGTGTGCCGAACTCGAAGCCGATCCGAAGGTCGCCATCCTCACCGGTTCGAACGGCGTCTTCGCCGCCGGAGCCGATATCGGGCAGCTGCGCAATCGCGGCCGTGAGGAAGCCTTGGCCGGCATCAACTCGAAGGTCTTCACCCGTATCCAAGAACTGCCGATGCCCACCATCGCCCTGGTCGAAGGCTTTGCCCTGGGTGGAGGAGCGGAGCTCGCCTTCGCCTGTGACTTCCGCATCGGGACACCGACGACGAAGATCGGCAACCCAGAGGCCGGACTCGGCATCCTCGCCGCTGCCGGAGCCGCCTGGCGTCTGCGCGAACTCGTCGGAGAACCACGAGCCAAGGAGATTCTCCTGGCCGGCCGCACCCTCCAGGCCGACGAGGCGAAGTCGATCGGACTGCTCAACGACGTCGTCGACCCCGAAGACCTCGAACTTGCCGGCGAGGCACTGGCCGACCGAATCGCCAGCTTCGCCCCGTTGGCCGTGAGACTGAGCAAGTCCGCATTCCACGCACCCCGCGAGGCTCACCCGCTCATCGACAACCTCGCTCAGGCCGTGCTCTTCGAGACCGAGGAGAAGTACACCCGCATGGATGCGTTCCTCGCCAAACGAGAAGCCAAGAAGCGGAAGAAGGCTGAACAGGAAGGCACCGCAGAATGAGCGAGCAGACAGCACACGAACCCGACGCCGTACACACCCCGAACTCGGCAACGGACTCAGACAACGCAGCCAAGGTCCCGGAGACCGTCGGCGTCTACGGCGGCGGACGGATGGGTGCCGGCATCGCCCACGCATTCGCCAGCGCCGGAGCCCGCGTCATCATCATCGAGAACACCGATGAGACCGTGGCCGCAGCCAAGGAACGCGTCGACGCCTCGATCGAGAAGTCGAAGTCCAAGGGCCTCGAGGTCAGAGGAAGCGTCGAAGTCGTGCGCGACCCCACGCTGCTCGATCAGGCACTGCTCGTCGTCGAAGCAGTCCCGGAGATCGTCGAACTCAAGCAGGAGATCCTGGCCGCCATTGCGAAGTACGCGCCGGCTGCGAGCATCGCCACGAACACCTCGGCCCTGTCCATCGATGAGCTCGCGGTTGCACTGCCCAGGCCCCAGGCCCTCATCGGACTCCACTTCTTCAACCCGGTCCCGGTCTCAGACCTCGTCGAGGTCGTCGTCGGCACCCACACCCAGCCTGCGCTTGTCGATGTGGCGAAGTCCTGGGTCGCAGGTCTGGGGAAGACGGCGATCACGGTCAAGGACTCACCCGGATTCGCCTCCAGCCGCCTCGGCGTGGCCCTGGCCCTGGAAGCCATGCGGATGGTCGAGGAGGAGGTGGCCAGCGCCGAGGACATCGACAATGCGATGACCCTGGGCTACCGCCACCCAGCCGGACCGCTGAAGACCACGGACATCGTCGGCCTCGACGTCCGCCTCGGCATCGCCGAACATCTCGAGGCAGAGCTGGGGCCCAGGTTCGCGCCGCCTCAGCTGCTGAAGGACAAGGTCGCTGCGGGCCAATTGGGTCGCAAATCCGGCCAGGGATTCTATACTTGGTGACCAGGCAGGCAACAAGCCTGCTTGTTACACCGTCATCAGCAACACCGTCAGCTGCAAGGGAGCACACGTGACCGAGATCCGACTGTCCAACCGGGGAAACATCGCAGAGATCGTTCTCGACGGCCCCGATTCCCGCAACGCCCTTGACGCTGACAACCTCCGCGACCTCGCGGCGGCAGTGGCCAAGGTCGCCGAGGCGATCCCGAACGTCCGTGCCCTGCTGATCAGGGGAGAGGGCAAGGTCTTCAGCTCCGGTCGTGACATCTCGGCCGTCGACGTCGAGACCGATGACGCCCACGCCTTCCTCGCCGAGGTCTTCACGCCTGTATTCCAGGCCATCCGCGCCCTGCCGATCCCCGTGATCTCGCAGGTCCAGGGGGCTGCGCTGGGCTTGGGCTTCGGGGTCGCGGCAGCCGCGGACATCATCTTCGCCGCTGACAACGCGAAGTTCGGGTCGCCGTTCGCCGCGATCGGGGCGATGCTCGATTCCGGTGCCCACCACGTCTTCCTCGACCGGGTGGGATACCACCGGACAATGGATCTCATCATCACCGGTGACTTCATGACCGGCGCCGAGGCGGCAGCGGCGGGCATCGTGTCCCGCGCGGTCCCAGCTGAGGAACTGTCCGACTTCGTCGAGTCGAAGCTGGCGAAGATCGTGACCGGGCCGGCCGAGGCATTCGCGATGGAGAAGGGCTTCGTGCAGAAGCTCGCCGATGATCGCCCGACCCTGGCGCAGGTGCTTGCCGAGGAGGCCAATCTCCAGGAGACCGCGCGTCAGACCCCGGACTATGCCGAAGGGTTCACAGCCTTCCAGGAGCGACGAGCACCGAACTTCGGCTGATCAGGCGTCGGGGCTGTTCCTGCGTTTGGGCTCTGCACCGAACGCTGTGATCACTCGGCGGGCTGGACCTCGTCCTCGACGACCCATTTGTGGTTTGTCATTGTCATTCCATCCATGTCGAGATCGACCATGTAGACGGTGTCCTCGGTCGAGCTGTCGATCGTTGCTTCGGCGCCTTTCATTCCGGGCATGTGGTCTGCGTTGAGAGTCACCTTCGTTCCGTCCTTGAGGGGAGCCTTGCCGGGGCTCTCCAGTTCTTCGTGGACGACCCACTTGTGGTCCTTGACCGGATCGCTGCCATCGGTGGGCGTGTAGCTGACCGAATACGTCGTGGAATCGAAGGCGCCCGAGATCCTCGCCTTCGCCCCTTTCATTCCGGGCACATGGTCAGCGGTGAGAGTGACCTCGTCTCCGACGGCGTATGTGGGATCGGACGCCTCTTCGATGCCTGTGGGCGGCTGGCCGCCGTCCGCGGCGTGCTCATGGTTCTCGCTGTGGTCTTCACTCGATGCCGTCTCGGACGGTGTCTCATGCTGTGAGTGCTGAGTGGCCTCGTCGCCTTCGGAGCTGGCGCATCCCGACAGCAGCAGCGCTGATGCGGCGGCAACCGCGGCGATGGTCGTCAAAGATTTGGACGTCTTCATATCTCTCCCGGGGTATCCGTGGCACTGGCGGTCCGATCGCGGGCTGCGCGAAGGCACCCGATGCCGACGCTATACCTAGAGGGGGTATAGTTGTCAACGTGATTGGTACAGAGACGAAGGGCGTAGTGAACCTGAGGCGAGGGGTCGCCATAGCGGCTCTGACCTTGGTGTTGGCGGGCTGTGGAGCCGCGGAATCGAGCTCCGGGTCGGGGAGTGATCCGATGTCGACGGAGGAGTTCCTCTCCGAGCACGGCTTGGGTGGCATGGACGCCGTTGAAGTCATCGACCACCTCGACCAGCAGGCGGTGGATGATCGCCCGAGTGATCTCATGGCATCGGTCTACCCCGACGAGGTGGTGCTGGCCGGTGAAGCGCAAGAGGTGACTTTAGATCTGCCGGAGGAGAAGTCGTACGTGTCGATTGCTCCGTATGTGAGTACCACCCACGACTGCTTCTATCACAGTCTGACAACCTGTCGTGGGGAGCTGGCCAACGAGAAGCTTGACGTGCAGATCACTGACAGCGCCACCGGTGATCGTGTCATCGACGACCAGGTGACCACGTTCGACAATGGCTTCGCTGGCTTCTGGGTTCCGAGCGACTTCGAAGGAACCATCGACATCACTCACGAGGGGAAGTCCGGTTCTGTTGGCTTCTCGACTGCAGAAGACGCCGCGACCTGCATCACCGACCTGCGGCTCTCCTGATGTGAAGCCCTGGAGACCAGGGCCTGATCAGCTCTCGGGCTTTTCCTCAGGCTTGCTCTCGATCTCGGGGCGCTGCTCGACCTCGGTCTTCTGACCTTTAACCTGGTATCCATCTTCGGTCTCTGGTGTCGTCGAGTCTTTCTGCTCTGACTTCCAGCGGCGGAAGGTGAGGATCGTCAGCACGATGACCAGGGCCCACGAGATGCCGACGGCGGTGCCCGTGACGATGCCGGGATTGCCGATGAAGGCGCCGACCGCGACTAGGGACAGCTGACCCGGCAGGGCCGAGATCACAGTGGCGATGAGGAATGTGCGGCTCTTGATCCCCATTGCCCCGCTGCCGTAGTTCACCGGCCAGTAGGGAAAGCCCGGCATGAGGCGAAGGATGCACACCGCATAGAACCCGCCGTTGGTCAGTCGTGATTCGATCGCCGCTGCGTGATTGCCCAAGAGCTTCATCACGGTGTCGCGGCCTAGTCCGCGTGCGACCCAGTAGCCGCCGACGCAGCCGGCCACGACTCCGATCATCGACAGGATCGTGCCGAAGATGAGGCCGAAGGCAAGACCACCGGCCACGGCCATGATGGTCACCGGGATCGGCGTGGCCGCGACGAGCGCATAGAGGATGATGAAGATGCCGAATCCCCAGAAGCCGGCATCGGCGATCTGCTTCTGAATGCCGTCGAGTGAGGGCAGGTGCACGTTGAAGACCAGCCACAATCCGGCGAGCACCGCCAGCGCCAATGCCACATTGCGCAGGATCGATCCCCAGGGCACCTTGGATGTGCCGTGAGAGCCCGGGTTCAGTGCGGGGTTCTCGTCGTTCGGCATGACTCGATCCTACTTCCCCACAAGCTCAGACAGCGCATCGAGCACACGCCGCTGGCCTCAGGCTGCCGGTGTCGACGGTGGTCGAGTCGATCGCGGAGGCGTTGAAGCAGATCACCGAGGAGGCGCCCCATATTGCGGACTCACCTACGCCATGACCGGTAGGAGACCGGCTCCGATTGGGATGGTTCTGATCAGAGTGCTCAGGCGAAACTGACGACGATTGAGCTGTGCCTGCGTAGCCGAGCCGGATCGAATTGCACGCGACAGGCATCGCCTATTTTCACTGGTGTGCCCGAATGTTGTGTTCTGACAATGTGCCAGCGTCGACGTCCTGCGTCATCGATGAATGACACGGTGACCTTGTGTTTGAGCATGTCCATCTCTTTGACGAGCTGAACGTTCGTCACAGTTGCCGGCACCGGGCGAAAGGTGGAACGGACCCGCAACTGTTCACGTTCACGGTGGCGCAGCAATCGGGAGATTCCCGCCGGAATGCACAGGATGGCGATGCTGAGGACCATCATCAGCAGCCACCAGATGGGGAATTCCCGCAGAGCAATCAACGAGGCGGACCAACCTGCGGCCAGGCCGAGGCACAGGGTCCCGACGAGGCGAAGGAAGGCCCAGCCAGCCAAATCCCCGCGTACTTTTGCAGTGGCGAAGTCGATGAGCATTGTGCCGAAACCGAGGACGAATGTGCTGGCTTGGAGAATGGGCAGAGCCGGGACGCGGTCTGCAGCACTTCCACCTGTGCCCGACCCCGCGTCGACTGCTGCCCACCCGGTGAGGAACGCGAAGAAGACGACTAGACACCATAAGGCAATGGAAACGACCCTGACCTTGGATTTCTGGTGGAAGAATCCGAGGGCAGGGTCGTTGAGGCTCATGGTCTGAGATTAGCCCGGTTCCAGGATCCTTAACCGGTGAAGATCGCGACGGCCTTGATCACGGTCAGCGACAGGCCCCAGAGGAGGCCGCCGACTACGACGACGGTCAGGGTTGAACCAACTGCCTTGTAGGCGCCGCCGACAGGTGACTGAGGGGAGCCCTCGGGCGGGACGTGTGCTGTGGGTGTGGAATTGCTCATGATGTCCTTCCCTGCTTTCAGTTGTCGTCTTAGAGGGCGGCGGCCTGCTTGGCCTTGACGTCCTCTTCGCGTTCGAAGAATCGTTCGCTGACCGGGCGGACCAGGACGTTGGCGATGAAGCCGACGACCAGCACGCCGACCATGATGTACATCCCCGGCGTGTAGAGTTCAGGCCCCGTCTTGCCGGCCTTTTCGCCTGCCTCGACGACGGAGTTGACGATGAGGGGACCTGCCACGCCCGCGGCAGACCATGCGGTGAGCAGAGCACCATGGATTGCGCCGACCTGGTAGACGCCGAAGAGATCCTTGAGGTAGGCGGGAATGGTCGAGAATCCGCCGCCGTAGAACGAGATGATGACCAGCGTCGCGAGGATGAAGAGCACGATGGAGCTTCCGCCGAACAGCGCGACGATCAGGTAGAGCAGGAGCCCACCGCCGAGGTAGAGCATGTAGTTGTTCTTCCGGCCCAGGTAGTCCGAAGTTGTCGACCAGATGAAGCGACCGCCCATGTTGCCGATCGACAGCAGCCCCACGAAGCCGGCGGCGGCTGCTGCCGTGATGCCGAAGTAGGACTGGATCATCGGGGCCGCGTTCTCGAGGATGCCGATGCCAGCAGTGACGTTGAGGAAGAGAGCGACCCACAGCAGCCAGAACTGCGGTGTGCGGATCGCATTGCGCACAGAGACATTGCCCGTGGTCTGCATGGGCTTGGTCGTCGCTTTGGCGGGGTCGAAGTTCTTCGGAGTCCACTCGGGGTGGGGGACGCGGATGACGAAGGCGCCGGCGGCGATGACCACGGCGTAGACGATGCCGAGGGTGACGAAGGTCGGAGTCAGTCCGGCAACGAGATTCTCCGGTTCCGGGCCGCCTCCGTAGAGGCTCATCAGCTGGTTCGACATTGGGCTGGCGATGAGTGCGCCGCCGCCGAAGCCCATGATGGCCAGGCCGGTGGCCAGGCCAGGACGATCCGGGAACCACTTCATCAGCGTCGAGACCGGGGAGATGTAGCCGATGCCCAGGCCGATGCCGCCGATCACGCCGTAGCCGAGGTAGACCAGCCACAGCTGACCGGTCATGATCCCCAGGGAGGCGACGAAGAATCCGATGACCCAGCAGGTGCCGGCGGCGACCATTGATGCACGTGGGCCGTTCTTCTCCACCCAGGGGCCGAAGATGGCAGAGGAGATGCCGAGCATGAGAATGGCGATCGAGAAGATCCAGCCGATCGAGACCTCACCGGCATCGAAGTGCGACATGAAGGGGATCTTGAAGACGCTGAACGCGTAGACCTGCCCGATGCACAGGTGGATCGCCAGCGCTGCCGGTGGAATCAGCCACCGATTGAAGCTCTTCGGCGCGACGATCGCCGAACGCGTGAGGACGGAAGCCATGGAGGGATCCTTCGATTGGTGTGCTCTGCGTGCGGCCATCAACGGCCGGACGTGCTGTGAGGACGAGCGTGTCAGAACGACACGTTTCTGTTCTTCTACAGATTAGAGCGCACGCAAGGATTTCGCGAGAAATTCTCAGAAATTCCCCAAGTTTGGGACTCGGGGCGGGCCGTCACCTCTCAGAGGTTGACGGCCAGCACTCAGAGGTTGATCGTGACGTCGCCCTGCTTGCGAAGCTTCTTGGCGAACTTCTGGGTCGCCTCGGTCGACTTCTGGCTCTTCACCTGCTCCTCGAGCTGCGGGCGCATCTCCTCAAGTGAAGGAACTTCCTGGGCCTGCTGACCACTCTGCTGGGCCATCTGCTCCTGCTGAGTCTTCGCCTGCTGGTAGGCCTGTCCGATGTCTTCGCCGCTGGCCTTGAACTCGCCGTACTCATCCTTGATGAGTCCTTCGATCGCCAGCTGGGTCTTCAGCTCAGCATGGACCTTCTTCTCGTCCATGCCCTGCTTCTTCATGGCGGCGAGGAAGTCCTTCTTACTCATCTGGCTGGACTTCGCGGACTCTTCGAGACCCTTGTCGACATCCTTGTCCGAGACCTTGATGTCGCGTTTGTCGGCTTCCTGGCTGAGAAGCTCGGTGCTCACCAGGTTCTCAGCAGTCTGCGTCTTGAGCTGCTTCTCATCGACCTGCTGACCCGACTGCTGTGACTGCATCTGCATCTGCTGATACTGGGTCTCGTAGAGGGGAACGAAGTCATCCTTGGTGATCTTCTCGCCGTTGACCTCGGCGACGACCTTGGGGATGCCGTCGGTGTTCGGCTTTCCGCTCTGGTCCTGGCCTTGGCCGGACGCGTCGCTACCAGCCTCCTGCTTCGCCGAGGCGGATGTCTCCTGGGCCTTCGGCTCTTCTTCGGCTGAGCCGCAGGCAGCCAGTGATCCCACTGCTGTCGCGACGACGAGGCCCAATAGCCATTTGCTCTTCTGCACACTCACTCCTGCTTTCGGCATCAGCCCGCCAGGCTAACAGGTTGACGTCCTCGGAGCCTGAGTGGACCTTGACCGTCGCTTGGCAAGACGGGGACACTGAGAAGACGCGAGCGGCGAAGGAGCCCGATCATGACTGCACGATTCAGAGGAGTCTTCCTGACCTGTCAGGACAGCGTGAGAACTGCGGCATTCTACCGGGATCTGGCCGGTGTGCCGCTGGAAGAGGCAGGCAATGACGAGTACACCTACTATGTCCTCGAGGTCGACGGAATCCAGATCGCCCTCCACGATGCTCAAGCCTTCGCCGACTACAGCTTTCCACCGAACAGCGAGTCGAACCTCACTCATCTGTATTTCCGCATCGAGGATCAACAGGCTTTCCTCGAGGATGTAAGAAGCGTCGGCGCACCGCTGGTCGACGTCGATGACGTTGTCGTCACCGTTCAAGACCCCGACGGTCGGAAGGTCATGTTCGGCACTGCCTGAACGGTGCCCGAGAGCCGAGGACGCTGGGCTCAGCTCTTCGGCGCGTAGGACGAGTAGACGACTCCGCTGGGGAACGGTTTCGAGTCAACGAGCCGCAGTCGCGGCCGAGCGTCATCAGGGAAGAAGGGCCGTCCGCGACCCTGCCACACGGGATAGGTGAACATCCGGAACTCATCGACCACCTCGGCGGTGATGAGCGTATGTGCCAAGGTGATGCTGCCGGTGACGATGACGTCGCGCCCGGGCTCATCGCGCAGGGCGATGACGGCTTCGACGGGATCGCCGCTGATGATGCTCGTGTTCTCCCACCCCGGGTCGCCGGTCAGCGTTGTTGAGACGACGCGCTTGTCGACCTGATTGAGATGATCGGCGACCCCGGTGACGTCATCGGTCTGCAACGGCCAGTAGTCGCGGAAATCCTCGAAGGTCTGCCGCCCGAGCAGCAGCACATCCTCATTGTCAGACTGCCGCATCAGCTCAGCAGACAGCTCCTCGTCCTGAGCCTGCGGGTCGAACCAGTCATCGAGCATCTCGGCTCGGCCGTCGAGAGTCATGTTCTGGGTGATGATGATGCGCACGGAGGGCTCCTCGTCGAGTGGTGGCGTCACCGACCACGGTACGCACGACAAGGCTCGCCGTCCATGGTCAGGCTGTGGCCTCGGCATGCTCCGAGGTCTCGATGAGCGAGTCGATGGCTTCCTCGCGCACGACCGCGGCTTTCTCAGTAGAGTCGGACTCACAGTTCATTCGGCCCGAAGGAGAACCGCGTCCATGTCCGCATCATCTGCCTCATCATCCTCAGCTGTCCCCGATTTCCGCACCGAGGCTCAGGATCTGCAAGACGATCTTGTGACACTGCGTCGCGCCCTGCACGCCAACCCAGAGCTCGGCTACCAACTGCCCTTCACCCAGAAGACCGTCCTCGAAGAACTCGCCGACCTGGGCCTCGAAATCACCACCGGAGAGTCGCTGACCTCGATCGTCGCCGTGCTCAAGGGCGGACGTCCCGGACCTGCGGTGCTGCTGCGGGGGGACATGGATGCCCTGCCCGTCGCTGAGGACACCGGACTCGACTACGCCTCGACGAACGGCAACATGCACGCTTGTGGCCATGACATGCACACTGCTGGCCTCGTCGGTGCCGCTCGTCTGCTCGCCGCGCACCGTGACGAGCTGCCCGGGTCCATCGTGTTCATGTTCCAGCCGGCCGAGGAAGTCGAAGGAGGCGCCGAGCCGATGATCGCCGAGGGCCTCCTCGAGGCGGCAGGCGTGCCCCTTGTCGCTGCGTACGGAATCCACGTCGAAGCCGACGAGCGAGGACGGTTCACCACCAAGGGCGGGCCGCTCATGGCTGGGTTCGCCGACCTCAACCTGAAGGTCCACGGCGCCGGAGGCCACAGCTCCCAGCCGCAGGCCACCCGCGACCCCGTGCCCGCCGTCGCTGAGATCGCGCTCGCCCTGAACACGATGGTGTCCCGGTCATTCGACATCTTCGATCCGGTCGTCGTCTCCGTGACGCAGTTGGAAGGCTCGCAGGCCAGCAACATCATTCCTGACACCGCGAAGCTCACCGCCTCTGTCCGCTACCTCTCGGCCGACTCGATCGCTCTGCTGCAGGAGCGTGTGCCTGAGATTGCCGAGAGCATCGCCCGGGCACACCGGTGCACCGCCGAGGTGGACTTCCCGATCGGCTTCCCTGTGACCGTGAATAACCCCGCCGAGACAAGCACGGTCATCGACCGCCTCAGCGAGGTCTTCGGAGCCGAGCACGTCGAGGAGATGGCCGCGCCGCGGATGGGATCCGAAGACTTCTCCTATGTGCTTCAGAACGTGCCGGGCACGTTCGTGTTCCTCGGAGCCACTCCAGAGGGCGTGGACCCGAACGCGGAGACGAACCATTCGCCCCGGGTCGTTTTCGACGATGGGCTGCTTGGTGATCAGGCCGCAGCCCTGGCCTACCTGGCGTTCGCGCGGTTGGTGGATGAGCTGGGCTGAGGATGACGTTGGGCCCGCTGCTGGTGCAGCGGGCCCAGCTCGACGGAGACTGGTGGCGTCGTACCTGCGAAGTTAGTCGCTGATCATCCCGTGGGGATCGAGGACGAACTTCTTGGCCACACCTGAGTCGAAGTCGGCGTAGCCCTGCGGGGCATCGTCGAGGGCGATCGGGGTGGCGTTGACGTTCTTGGCGATCGTGACCTTGTCGTTGAGGATCGCGTGCATCAGGCCACGGTTGTACTTCATGACCGGGCATTGGCCGGTGACGAAGACATGTGACTTTGCGAAGCCGAGCCCGAAGCGCATCGACAGTGATCCCTGCTGAGCCGCTTCGTCGGCCGCACCTGGGTCGCCGGTGACGTAGAGGCCCGGGATGCCCAGGCTGCCGCCTGCACGGGTGATGTCCATGAGCGAGTTGAGCACGGTCGCCGGGGCTTCCGTAGCCGCATCCTTACCGTGGCCGCGGGCCTCGAAGCCCACCGCGTCGATGCCGCAGTCGACCTCGGGAGTGCCGAGGATCTGCTCGATCTGATCCTTCGGGTCACCCTTGGACACATCGACGGTCTCGCAACCGAAGGCACGCGCCTGAGCTAGGGCATGTCTCCTTTATTGGCGGAGCCATGTCAGGATCGCGCTGATCACGACGGCCGCTCGATAGGTGATGGCGAGCTTGTCGTATCTCGTCGCTAACCCCCGCCATTGCTTGACGTAGGCAAA
>NZ_FXZB01000070.1 GCF_900169065.1 Brevibacterium aurantiacum
CAGCGGGGTGTCAGAAGAGCCATGAGTCAGACCCGACCACAAGACCATCATCGATCCGTTTGGTAGAGACCGCCACGTCCTTCGAGAAGTCAGACTAACTAGTCCACAAGATCTATAGTGAAGAGCCTATTTTCCTCCACGTGCAGCCAAACGACTGGTTGCTGCGACCGATATGAGACGTCAGGAGGATCCTGAGATCGTCAACGTCCCGTCAGAGTCGGTGACAGAAAATTTCGGCAATGGATCGGTCGCAGGGCCAGCGAGGACCTCACCGGTGGACGTCGAGAACTGTGAAGAATGGCAGGGGCAGGTGATCTTGTCTTCGGTGATCGTACGGACCTGGCAGCCCTGATGAGTGCAGACAGAGGAGAACGCATGGAACTCACCTTCCTTCGGCTGGGTGACCACATACGTTTCGTCAATGACGGTTCCAGAACCGACGGGAACGTCTCCCGCTGCGACGCTGGCATCTTCTGCTGAACCACTTGTCGGTGCCTCGGACGAGTCCTCGGACCCGCACGCCGAGGTCAACGCCACCGACGAACCGACGACAGCTGCGGAGCCGACCATGCCGGCGGATTTCATGATCGTGCGTCTGTTGGTTTCCACTGTGCTCCTCAGCCTCCTGTGCATACGTGAACAGTGCAGAATCCGTAGGACTGTTCGGCTTCCAGCGTAACGCGAAGCACTGACTCTCCTATATCCATTCACTCAGAGTCAGCCTGTCCCGTGGGACGTCGCCAGCAGCGATGCCGGGTCCGGCAGCAACGCCCGATCAACGGAATATCTCACGGTCGTGAATGCAAAAAGTGGTGGTGCGGACCCCACCCCGTCAAAAGGGCCGAAATCCACACCACCACAAACAAGTGAAGGCCACCCCCACAAAGGGAGTGGCCTTCACTCTTAAAGAATATTGCGGCAGTCACCTACTCTCCCACAACCACCAAGTTGCAGTACCATCAGCGCGAATGGGCTTAGCTACCGGGATCGGAACGGTTAACCGGGCGTTTCCCCACCACTATCACCACC
>NZ_FXZB01000002.1 GCF_900169065.1 Brevibacterium aurantiacum
GCATTCAGCCATTGCTTATCGGCCGCCGGTCGAAGTTCATTCTGAATGGATCAACCAGAGTGATACCGAGTCGGTGGCTGCTTAGATAACCAGGAAAATAGCCCTCTATGAAACCCGGGGCTTGACAGACCTGCGCACAGAGATGCCGCCCGAACGCTGGCGGTCGCTGGTCGAAGAGGCGAACCGACGTGAGTTGATTGGCGCCCGCGAGGCCCGACTATTAGACATGGCACAGCGTGCACGATGAGCACACCACCCAGCCGCTCGATGTCACATTGAACTCATCGGCCATGTTCGCCCTGATTCACGCACTCACAGCGCAAACGGTTGGTAAGTTCGCCTCGACCGCTTGCAAAATTTCGAGACGAATCTACCAACCGTTGGCCTCCGCGCGCGAAACCGGGCGCCCGCGGCCTCACTGCGGGTGCGTGTCGCTCCTACTCCTTCGCAACCAGGGTGAGCACGTCGTACTTCGCCACGGGTTCGTCGTTCTGATTGACGACTTCGGCATCCCAGCGGACCTCGCCGTACTCATCGGTCTCACGCGGGGTGATGCGCTTGGCGGTCAGCGTGACCTTGAGCGAATCCCCTGGTGAGACCGGTGTGATGAATGTCAGTCCCTCGAGGCCGTAGTTCGCGAGGACCGGGCCGGGGTCCGGCTGGACGAAGAGACCGGCGGCGAAGGACACGATGAGGTAGCCGTGCGCCACGCGTCCGGGGAAGAACGGGTTCGCGGCCGCAGCCTCCTCGTCGGTGTGGGCGTAGAAGGTGTCACCGGTGAACTCCGCGAAGTGCGAGATGTCCTCGAGCGTGACGGTCCGGCGCTCGGATTCGAGGGCATCGCCGACGCGCAGATCAGCCAGGGTCTTCGTGAACGGATGCTGCCCGGTGCGGCGCTGCGCTCCGGCGACCCATTCGCCGCCGATCGCGGTGAGCATGTCGGGCGAGGCCTGGATCGCGGTGCGCTGCATGAAGTGCTCGACGCCGCGCAGTCCGCCCATCTCCTCGCCGCCGCCGGCGCGTCCGGGGCCGCCGTGGATGAGGTTGGGCAGCGGCGAACCGTGCCCGGTCGACTCTTCGGCATCATCGCGGTCGAGGACGAGGATGCGCCCGTGCCAGGGGGCGACCTGGCGAACGAATTCGGTGGCGAACTCGGCATCGTGGGTGACGACCGAGCCGACCAGGGAACCGCGCCCGCGAGCGGCGAGACGCACAGCCTCGGCGGTGGAGGAATAAGTAATCAGCGAGGTCACCGGACCGAAGGCCTCGACGTCGTGGACGGCATCGACCCAGGGATCGTCGGCCTGGAGTACGGTGGCTGCGACATAGGCCCCGCCGAGGTTCTGCGCCAGTTCGTCGGAGGCCTCGCGACCGCCGGTGAGGACGTGGGCCCCCGCCGAGGTGATCTCATCGATGGCATCGAGAACGTCGTTGCGCTGCTTGTCAGACACGACCGGTCCCAGCCGTGTCGACATCTCACGTGGATCGCCGACACCTTGGGTCTCCAGCTTCGCGAGGAGTGCCTCGGCGACAGCTTCTTTGTGCTGTTCGGGCACGAAGGTGCGGCGGATCGCGGTGCACTTCTGGCCGGCCTTGATGGTCATCTCGGCGACGACGCCGGAGATGAAGAGGTCGAATTCCTCGGTGCCGGGGGCGGCATCGGGTCCGAGCAGGGAAAAGTTCAGGGAGTCCGCCTCGGCGAAGAAGCGGGTGCCGCGATCGCGCACGCAGTCCAGGCCGCCGAGATGCTTGGCCGTATTCGCAGAACCGGTGAAGGCGATGGCGTCCTGTTCGGCCAGATGGTCGAAGAGCGGAGTGGCGTCCCCGGCGATGAGCTGGATGGCACCATCAGGCAGCAGACCGGACTCGACCATGTCGGCCACGACGGCGCGGGTCAGGTGGGCAGTGTCGGTGGCGGGTTTGACGATGACGGGGACACCGGCGACGAACATGGGGCCGAACTTCTCGAGCATGCCCCAGACGGGGAAGTTGAAGGCGTTGATCTGGAGTGCCAGACCCTGCCGGGAGGTGAGGATATGGCGGCCGACGAAGGTGCCGTTCTTCGACAGGCGCTCGATTCCTCCGTCGAGGTGGACCGTGGAGTTGGGCATCTGCCGACGTGCCACGCCGGAGTAGGTGAAGAGGGTGCCGATGCCGCCTTCGATGTCGACGAATCCGTCACGCTTGGTCGTGCCGGTGGTGAACGAGATCTCGTGGTAGTCCTTGGCCCGCTCCATGAGGTAGGCGCCGAGCTTCTTCAAGATCACGCCGCGCTGGTGGAAGGTCAGCTTCTGCAGTTCCGCGACGCCGGTGGTCCGCGCGTACTCGTCGACGGCGGCGAAGTCGATGCCGGACGAGGAGACGTGGTGGGTCAGCTGCCCGTTCGTCGCGTCGTGGACGGCTCGGGCGTCCTCGGGGCTCCCACTGGGGGTGTGCCAGTCGCCTGCCACATACGAACTGAGAATCTCGGTCATGTCGTCTCTCCCTGGTCGAACTGTGTCTCCCGGTGCACGGCGGCCATTATCGGCCCCGCTGCCGCTTCCTGACAGCAATACTAACCAATCGGTCGGTTATTGTCATTGCCCGGCCCGGCAGGTGACACCGATCACCATGTGCACTATGCTCGAAGACAATTACTGACCATTCAGTCACCTGCCCGAACGCGCCGGCGATCACTCAGAGTCGAGGACCACCGCGTACGCCGCACCGTGTCGCACCACATCACCCCCGGGAGAGATCTCTCATGTCCACAGCTTCGCCCGCAACGGCAGCCCCCGCCTCGATCACCCGCGAGGAACGCCGGGTCCTGGCCGGAACCCTCGTCGGCACCACCATCGAGTGGTACGACTTCTTCATCTACGCACAGGCCGCCGGCCTCATCCTCTCCGTCCAGTACTTCGGCCCGCTGGCTTCGGACAACCCGGCCCTCGGACAGATCATGGCCTGGGCCTCGCTGGGAATCTCCTTCCTGTTCAGGCCACTGGGCGCGATCATCGCCGGCCACCTCGGCGACCGCATCGGACGCAAGAAGATGCTCGTCCTCACGCTCATCCTCATGGGCCTGGCCACCTCACTCATCGGGCTCCTGCCCAACTATGCGGCCATCGGAATCGGCGCACCCATCCTGCTCACGCTGCTGCGGATCCTGCAGGGCTTCTCCGCCGGCGGCGAATGGGGCGGTGCTGCACTACTCTCCGTCGAACACGCACCGGTGAACAAACGCGGGCTCTTCGGCGCCTATCCGCAGATCGGCGTGCCCGTGGGCATGATCCTCGCCACCGGCGTGATCTGGATCCTGACCACGGTTCTCACCACCGAACAGTTCGCGAGCTTCGGCTGGAGGATCCCGTTCCTGTTCTCCGTCGTCCTCGTCATCGTCGGCTATTACATTCGCCGCCAGGTCGAAGAAAGCCCGATCTTCGCCGAGCTGGCCGAACGTAAGGCCGAGTCCTCAGCACCGCTGTCGACGCTGTTCAAGAAGAACACGAAGGAAGTCATCCTCTCCGCTCTCATCTTCATCGGCAACAACGCCGTGGGCTACATGATCATCGCGTTCTTCGCCGCCTATGCCTCGCGGCCCATCGACCAGGGCGGCACCGTCGGCCTCGACCGGGCACCCGTGCTCCTGGCCACGACCCTGGCGAGCTTCGGCTGGCTGGTCTTCACCATGTGGGGCGGTGCCCTGTCGGACAAGTTGGGTCGCGTGCGCACCTTCCAGGTCGGCTACATCCTGCTCATCCTGTGGCTGGTCCCGACGTTCCTCATGATCGACATGGCCAATATCTGGATGTACGGCATCGGCATCTTCGTCCTCACCGTCGGCATGGGCCTGAGCTACGGCCCGATGTCTGCGATGTACGCGGAGATGTTCCCACCCCAGGTCCGTTACTCCGGCGTCTCGATCGGCTATGCCCTGGGTGCGATCCTCGGTGGTGCCTTCGCGCCGACGATCGCCGAGACCCTGCTGGCTCGGACCGGCTCCTCACTGTCGATCGCGGCCTACATGATCGTCGTCTGCATCATCTCGCTCATCGCCGTCAGCCTGGTCAAGGAGACCAAGGGCGCGTCCCTGGGCATCGTCAAGCACACAAGCTGAACGCGCATAGCCCGTAGGGCGGCATGCCCGTAGGGTGGGGGTCGGAACCGATCACTTTTGGTGCAGCAGGCCAGTCTGCAGACTGGCTCGTTGCATCAAAAGTGATCAGCCTGTCCATTCTCACCAACTGAGGAGGCTCCAGTGACGCAGTTGTCCTACCCCGATATCGAAGCAGCGGCCGCCCGGATCGCCGGTCGAGTGCGTCCGGTGACGGTGGCCTCCGCCCAGCCCGGCCAGGCACCCGCTGCGCCGACGCCGACGGCCGCGACGTGGAGTGCCCCGCCAAGCAGCGACCCGGCTGGTTCGGGAGTCCACTTCGCTCTCGAATTCATGCAGTACACGGGATCGTTCAAGGCCCGCGGAGCGCAGAACTTCATCCAGACCCACTTGGCTGAAGGCACTCTCCCCGATGCCGGTGTCACGATCGCCTCGGGCGGGAACGCGGGACTGGCCTGCGCGTGGGCAGCTCGCGATGCCGGGGTTCCGGCGACCGTGTTCCTGCCCGAGAATGCGCCCGCAGTCAAGGTCGAGCGGCTGCGCGGCTATGGCGCCGAAGTGCGTCTGATCGGTTCCGAATTCGCCGAGGCTGCCCTGGCCTGCGAGGAATTCGTCAAGTCTTCAGGGGCGCTGGCTTCACACGCGTACGACAATCCGCTCATCGCCGCCGGTGCTGGGACGATGATGACCGAGATCCTCTCTCAGATCCCTGACCTCGATACGATCGTCGTCTCCGTCGGCGGTGGGGGTCTGTTCGCGGGCGTGGCCACGGCTGCGACGTTCCATGGGGTGCGCACTGTCGCCGTCGAACCGCGGAACTGTCGGGCGTTCAATGCTGCTTTGGAGGCGGGCGAACCCGTGGACGTGCCGGTCGATTCGGTGGCCGCGGACTCTTTGGGTGCCCGGAGAGCCACTCCCCTGGCGGTGGCTGCCGCGCAGAGTGACCTGGTCACCTCGGTGCTCGTCGACGATGAGCAGATCGTCAGCGCCCGGCGTCACCTGTGGAGTGAGCACCGTCTGGCGCTTGAACATGCGGCGGCGACGGCGCTGGCGGGAATCCACGGCTCTGAGGACTCAGGCGTCTACGTGCCGGGACCGGACGAAAAGGTCTGCGTCGTCCTATGCGGGGCGAACACCAGCCTCGGCGATCTCTGAAGAACGCAGAGTTCGGCGCTAGCTGCGCTGCTTGTCCTTCGACCTGAAAGCCTGTTTGATCAGGGCGAAGATGGCGACCGCGACGACGAGGGCGATGATCGCCTTGACGAGGAACCAGGCGATCGAGAACGCGACGTTGACGACCCACCACGCGATGATGATGGCGATGATCGCGCCAACGATGCTCCATACGGTACTCATCTTCATGCTTCAAGACTATGCCGCGTGGTCTGAGCGCGCAATGACGCGCGTCACGGCTGCCCCGGAACATGAGCCTCTACACAGCCACAGCCCGTTGCCTAATCGCCCGGGCAGACCACCGTTCATCGGCGAAGCCGACTTCGATCGGATGCTCGAAGGCCGCACTGACCTTGTCAGTCGTGAGGACCTCGGCGATTTCGCCTGACGCGGTGAGGCGACCGTGGGAGATGAGCATCGCGTGCGACGTGGACTCCGGGATCTCCTCGAGATGGTGGGTGACCAGGAGCGTCGTCAGCTGCGGTGAGGTCACGGACAGCGAGTCGATGGTCTCAAGCAGCTGCTCGCGGGCGGCGACATCAAGGCCGGTGGTCGGTTCGTCGATCAAGTTCAAGGGGCAGAGGGAAGGCAGACGCACCTGATGTCCATGAACACCACCACAACGAACACCAACACGACCACGACGAACAGGCTCTTGGAGCTACCGCTGCTCACGCCGGAGTTGCGGGCCGCGGTCGAGCGACTCCGGGAGATGGCCGAGGACGACTGGACCGCTTCGATCCTGTATGGGCGGGCCTCACAGGACCGGCACAAGCTGATGCGCTCGATCGATGACCAGCTCACTGACATGGTCGGCTGGTGCCTGCCGATCGAATGGTACCCGGAGGCGATCGTCCGCGATGCTGACCGGTCGGCCTCGCAGTGGCGCAGGCGCGAACGCGAGGGCTTCGACGAGGCCATGGCCTTGATCGAGTCCGGCAGGTATGGCGGCTTTGCCTCTTGGGAGCCGTCTCGTGCCGGGCGCGATATGGAGGTTTACGTGCAGCTGCGCAAGGCCTGCCAGCGCGCCGGGGTCCTCTACCTCACCCACGGCAGGGTGTATGACTTCTCCCGCTCCGATGACACGTTCATGATGGGCTTCGAGTTCCTCCGCGCCGAAGCGGACGCGAACACGATGCGCGAGCGGCAGTTGCGCACAGTCAAGCTCAACGCGGACAAGGGCCGCCCCCACGGTCGCCTCCCGTACGGATACCGGCGGGTCTACGACCAGCACACCGGTGTCCTGCTGCGCCAGGAACCCGACCCCCACACCGGGCAGATCGTCCGCGATGCCGCCCGTGATGTGCTGGCTGGTAAGTCCATGTACTCGATAGCGATGCGGTTGCAGGATGCTGGGGAGCCGACACCGAAGAAGCCGTGGGCCGAGAGTCCCCGCGGCTGGGATACCTACACCGTCCGCCAGGTGCTCCAGAACCCCACCATCGCCGGCAAGCGCGTCTACCGCGGTGAGGTCATCGGCCAGGCGCAGTGGGAGGCGTTGATCGAGTGGGAGGACTTCCAGAAGATCCAGCGCCTGTTCGCCGATCCCGGACGTCTCGTCAAGGGCGGTGGCGGGATGGCCGCGAAGACGCTCATGGTCCACATCGCCCGCTGCCACTACTGCGGCCGCCCTTTGAAGCGGGCCACGATGCGGAAGAAGGAGAGGACTCCGGCGGTGAAGTACCAGTGCCAGTTCCGGGGGTGCTATAAGACGATGATCTCCCAGCCGGGCCTGGACGCCTATGTCGAGCAGGTCGTGCTGGAGTGGTTCCAGAACCCGACCAACCTCGCCTGGCTCACCGGCGACGACGACGGCGACTGGCTCAAGGTTGCCGAGGCTGCCGAGCAGAAGCGGGCGGCGTTGCAGGCCCGCCTGGACGAGGTCATCGCCCAGTACGCGGCCGGGAGTCTGAACCTCGACACGCTCACGAAGCTGGAAGCCGCGTTGCGGCCCCAGATCGCCGAGGCCGAGCAGGCGCTCATCCCCCCGGTGACCGACGAGCGGGTGCGTGCCCTGGTCACCGCCGAGGATGTGCCTGCCGCGTGGGCGGGCCTGCCACTGTTGGAGCGGAGGAAGATCATCAAGGCCACGTTCAACGTCCGCATCCAGCAGACTCAGAACCGGGGCCAGAACGCCTTCGAGCCCGAGCGGGTACTCATCGAGCCCCGCGCACTCTAAAGGACGTGGGGCTCGATGCCGAGACGGTCAGGATGCCGGGTGGGTCAGGTGGCGTCGCCGCGGAGTTGGTGGCGGATCAGCTCGGCCTGCTCGGCACTCATGGGCGGGAACCGGGAGGCTGTGGTCTTCGCGGCCTGCCGGATCGTCTCCCGGTCGGTGTCGGTCAGGGCCTCGTCGTCGATCGCCAGGCGCGGCCTCGTCGTCGTGGTGGGCGTATGGGTCTGGGGTGTCGGGATACTGTTCATACCCGACAGGTACGCCCATACACCCGAGGTTCAAAAACAGCAATCACTGCATCTAGCCATCCGCGCAGGAGCGAGCTACTATATGTGGATGGTCAGTGCTGTCGTGCCCTTGGAGGCCCCGAAAACGGGGTCGGGCACGGGGGGTGCCGATTCGGCGCCCCCGGAGCAGTCACCAGCGGAACGTCACGGTGGTGAAAATTGTGCACCACCGTCAGCCCGCTGTCGTCGTCTCCGGCAGCACGGTTGTGGCAATTTGCCACCACCGTCGACCTGCCCTCGTTCTTGACGGTGGTGCCACGGTGGCACCACGGTCGGCTCGAGCCCACGGGGGTGAAAATTTTCCACCCCCGTGCCCAAGCCAACGGTCCCGCAAATTTTGCAGGACCGTGCCCGCGCCGGGGGCCGGTGAACGGCTCCGGAAATTTTCCGGCCCCGTTGCCCCTGCACGGTTCGCACCTGCGGATGGCATGGTGGTGCCGATTCGGCACCACCATGGCCTGCCCGCGCGAGGCGTACGGCGCCGCCACAGTGGCGGCACCGTGGGCGTCCCCCTGGCACGGTGGGAGGAAATTTCCTCCCACCGTGCCAGGGGTTTCGCCCTGAGAGGTTGGCCTGCGTCGTGATCAACGGGTCCGCCCATTTTGCGGACCCGTTCTCCTCGCCCGGACGTGACCGGGCCGCCCGCACGCTGCTCTCGTTCCGCTCGCCTGTGGCGGTACGTTGAGTGTTCATAGTCCGAGTCCTCGGTCATGTGGCCCCCGCCCCTGGTCTGGTGGACCGAACGGCGGGTCGGGGTCGAGGCGGTGTGCTCGCCGCTGCAACGCCGCTCGCAGCTCGTGATCCAGGGCACCTATCTCGCGCCGTGGGCGGTCTCGGCTTCCTTCCACGCCGCCGGGTCGGTGTAGCCGGGGATGTTGACGAGCACCTCGGTGCCGGGATACGTGTAATGATCCGGCATCACCGTCCACCCCCGCCCGAGACATTGGCCCGCGGCGTGTTACCGGGTGATGCCGTGCTTCGCGTCGATCTGCGCCAGCCGGACGGCGATGGCGTCATCGGCGGACATCTCTCCAGTGAGCACCTTGCGGCCCAGGGCACGGTCGGCGTCAGTCTCCTCTTCGCTAGCCATCCGCTGGCTCGCAGTGACCTGCGCTTCGAGCCGGTCGATCTCGGCCTGTTCCAGGGCCTTCGTCGTCGCCATGACCTGTCCTCCTTCATGCTCGCCCGACACCTTCCATTCTACCGTCCAAGGCCGACACCGACCAGTGACTCCACCCGTGAGACGGGCACTTGCTCCATCGGGCACAGTCGCAGCACTGGATAGGTGCGCAGCCGATCCCAACACCAGCATCCCGCAGCGGGCAATCCGCGCAGGGTGTATCTGTGACGGCATTCTGGTAGATTCGGGTTGCACCGAGGGGTGTCCCGTCAAGGGGCTGAGATACCACTGGACGTTGTCAGCGTGGTGACCCTAGAACCTGATCCGGATCATGCCGGCGAAGGGACTGGTCTAGCAGGGCTTCTTTCCTTCGCTGGCCTCCCCATTAGGAGGTTACAGTGTCCCATTCTGTTGTCGGCCCCGCGACGTCCTCAGTCGAGGTGCGCCCGAGGGTCGCGGTCATTTCCGTCCTCATCAAAGATGACCATGTCCTCTTGGTGCGTCGCGCGAACCCTCCTGATGCAGGATTCTGGGGATTCCCGGGCGGGAAGATCGAATTCGGAGAAACGATCACCAAAGCCGCCGAACGCGAACTCGGTGAAGAAACCAGCATCATCGGTCAGGCGACCGGTGTTTTGACTTCCGTTGACGCGTTCAGCCGAGACGAGACTGGACGGTTGGACAGTCACTACGTGCTTATCGCCGTGCTCTGCCAGTGGCGCTCGGGGCAACCCCACGCTGGCGACGACGCCCTCGAAGCACGCTGGTTCCCCCTCGACGAGGTCGACGAGGCCCGCCTGACTCTGAGCAAGGATGTCGCCGAGGTCGCCCGCTACGCCGCCACACAGCAGCAGAAGGAAGTGCACGCATGACGATCAAGAACGTCCTATCCATCGCAGGCACCGACCCCACTGGCGGGGCGGGCATCCACGCCGATCTCAAAGCCTTCTCAGCGAGGGGCACCTACGGTATGGCCGCGATCACCGCGGTCGTGGCACAGAACACGCGCGGTGTGCGCTCGTTCATGCCCCTTGATCCCTCTTTCGTCGGTGAGCAGATCGATGCAGTGTTCGACGATGTGCGCGTCGACGCGGTAAAGATCGGTATGGTCGCCAACGCCGCGATCGCCGAGGTCATCGCCGAGGTCATCGCCGAGCGCCTGCAATACCACGAAGCCGAGACCGTGGTCCTTGATCCGGTGATGGTCGCCAAGAGCGGCGACAGGCTGTTGGACGACGATGCGGTCGCAGCCATCCGAGACACGCTCGTGCCACTGGCCACGATCATCACCCCGAACCTTCCCGAAGCCGCCGTGCTCCTCGACACCACAGATGTCACCCGCTTGGGGCAGATGGAGGACCAGGCCACCGGGCTGCGTGGCCTTGGCTGTCAGTGGGCGCTACTCAAAGGCGGGCATCTCACGAACGAGACGGTCAGTGTCGACTACCTCGCCGGCCCCGACGGGATCTCCACCTACACCTCTCCCAGGATCGAAACCCTCAACGACCACGGCACCGGCTGCACCTTGTCCTCGGCGATCACCGCACTGCTGCCTGACCACACCGTGCCCGAAAGCGTTGAACGGGCGAAGACCTACCTGCACGGCGCTCTCGTTGCCAGCGACCGCCTCGACGTCGGCCAAGGTCACGGTCCCCTGCATCACTTCCACCAGCTCTGGCCGCGCGGGTAGGGATGCAGAACAGCCCCTCCTCGTTCCGATCGGTAGAGCTAACCACTTCGACTCATGAAAGGAGCCGTGACGATGACGCGAAAGATGTTTCTCGCCGGCCCGTTCAAAGCTCTCGTCGACGCCGACACCCATGTGATGGGCGACGCCGCGATCGACAAGTACACCTCGATCATCGACTTCTTCGAAACCCAGGGGTGGGATGTGCACTGCGCCCACCGCAGAGAGCACTGGGGCCGTGAGTTCATGGAACCCAGCGAATGCACACGCATCGACTACACGGAGATCGCCGCCTGCGACGTCTTCGTCGCGTTCCCCGGCGCACCGGCATCCCCGGGCACGCACATCGAGATCGGGTGGGCCTCCGCCTGGAACAAACCCATCGTCTTACTCCTCGACGAGGGAGCCGAGTACGCGTTCCTCGTCCGAGGCCTCTCAGCGGTCGCCGACGTCCAGATGATCACCATCGATCCCGAGCAGCCCACCGGACCACGCATCCTCACCGCGATCGAGCACGCGCAGGCAGGAGCCGTCAGTGAAGCCTGAGTATCCCGACCTCCACACGCTCTACCTGGATTCCCTGCGACAGGTCTACACCGGGTTCGAATACCAGAACAGTCCCCGCGGGCAGGACGAACGCGAAATCATCGGCTACACCGCACGCCTGACCAACCCGGCCCGGCGGTACTGCTTGGCCAGGTCTCGTCGGCAGAACATCATCTTCAACTACGCCGAAGCACTGTGGTACCTCTCAGGGAAGAACGACCTCGACTTCATCCGCACCTACGCACCCTCGATGAGCCGGTACAGTCCCGACGGCCTCAGCCTGCCGGGCACCGGGTATGGTCCCAAACTGCTCAGACACGTCGGCGACGAGACTGCGATCGAACGAATCGTGAACATCCTCCGCGAGGATGACCCTGCGAGCAAGCGTGCCGTTCTGCAGATCTTCGACGACTCCGAAGACATCTACCGCCGCAACATCGACGTCTCCTGCACGCTGGCTCTCCAGCTGTTGCGCCGTGAGGACCGTCTGCACATGGTCGCGTTCATGCGCGCCAACGACGCGTACATGGGACTGCTCAACGACACGTTCTCCTTCACGTTCATCCAAGAATTTCTCGCCTCGATGCTGGGCCTGACCCCGGGTGTGTACATCCACAACGTCGGCTCGATCCACATCTACGAAAAAGACCTCACCAAGGTGCACACCCTCCTCGGCGGCGATGATCAGACGATCGTGGAGGAACCCAGCACTCTTCCACGGCTGCCCTCGGGGGCGAGCCTGGACCAGGTGCACCAGGTCCTCGCCCTGGAGAAGTCGATCCGTGCAGACGAGCTCCCAGGCCGCGCACTGGCGACCCTTGATCTTCCGGAAGCGTGGGTCGACATTGTCCGCCTGTTCTGGATCCACCGGCAACTCCAATACCAACGACCAGTCGACCCATCGATTATCGGCGACCTCCATCCCCTCCACCGGGAGCTGGTCGTGAGCCGATGGCCCAGCATCGAAAACGCGCGTGTGAGGGCGGTGCAGCAGTGACGACATCATGGACGACTCCGGCAGTCTCAGCAGGGTTCGATGCCTATGACGACTATGTCGAAAACCGACTGGCTTATACCCCGCTCGTCAATGACCTCCAAACTGCTTGCGGCCGAGGGGGGATCGTGCTCGATTATGGGTGCGGCAGCGGAAAAGTCTCACGACGCCTCCTCGACGCCGGAGCCGCAGCACAGGTCGTCGGAGTCGACATCAGCACCGACATGATCACCCTCGCCCGGGCGCAGACCCCGCAACCGGCCGCGCGATTCCACACCATCGACAGCGGCCACGTTCCCTACCCGGATGACACATTCGATGCGATCGTGTGCTGCTTCGTATTCATCAACGTGCCCACACGCGAGGAACTGAGAGCGATCGCCCGCGAGCTCGCCCGAGTGCTTACACCGACCGGCAGACTCTTCATCGTCGATAGCAACCCGGCGGCCACAGGAGTACCGTTCCCGACCTTCCGCAGCGGCGAGCCCGGCAGAGGCTACCGTGACGGAGACGAACGCAAGGTCAGCTTGCAGATCCCCGGCACCGGGATCCTCGAGCTTGTCGACCGGCACTGGTTCATCAGCACCTACGAGGCGGTGCTGACCGAGGCCGGCTTCACAGTCGACAAGGTCACCGACCGCGGAGCACAAACCGTAGAAGACGTCGGCTCCCAGGCACCTATCGACCATCCACCGTTCATGCAGATCACAGCCCACCTCCAAGACCACTCCGAGTCGACGATCGGGGCGGGGTAGATGACGCGCGACGCTTCCTACCCGAAGCCGGCGACGCTGGCGGCAGTGGTCCGAAAAGGACGTGTACTCCTTATCCGGCGTGCCCACATGCCCGACGCCGAGCGCTGGGCATTCCCCGGGGGCAAGATCGAACCCGGCGAGACCCTGACCGCCGCGACCGCGCGCGAACTCGCCGAGGAAACAGGAGTCCTCGCCACACCCGGTGATGTCTTCGATGCTGTCGACGTCATCGATGCCGACCACAATCTGCATTACGTCCTGATCGCAGTGCTCTGCCGATGGGAACGAGGGGAACCGGTCCCGGACGATGACGCACTCGAAGCGGCATGGTTCACCCTCGAGGAAATGGCTGCGATACCGGTCGCGGAAACATTCAACGTCCGCGCTATCGCCCAAACCGCGCTCGAGCTGGAACGCAAGCAACAGGAACACTCAAGAAGCCAGAATGCCCATTTGCCGGATAGCACGTAGTGATATCAGGTGTTCTGTGACAGCGATTCCAGTAACGAAGAATCAGGCCGTCCGAAGCTTGTGGAGAGTGTGGTTTCCGTGATGTGATGGTGGCGTGACACGGGGCGCCGCCCGTTCCAGCTTTCGAGCACGGGACGTGGTCGGCTGAGATGACACCCGTTGAACCTGATCCAGTTAGCACTGGCGAAGGGAATGTCCGGACTTTCACCCGCCGACAATGTTGGCGGTGTCAGCGCACCGAAGAGCAACTTTCGCTCTTCGGTGCGCACGGGTTGCCTTCGCCTCGATATCGAGAGGCATACACATGGCACACACTATTCTCCCCCTCACCGAGCAGATCGTCCTCGTCACCGGCGGCGCCCGCGGACTCCGAGCTGCGATCACTCGCGCGTTCCTGGCCCAGGGTGCGCGAGTGGTCATCGACTACCACACCTCCCAGGACGCCGCGGAGGACCTCGCCGCCGCCCACCCCGGAAAGGCGATCGCAATCCGGGCTGATGTCCGCGACCGCGCCCAGGTCGATGCCCTCGTCGCTGAGGCCGCCGATCGCTTTGGCGGTCCGATCACCACGGTCGTGAACAACGCGCTGGCTGACTTCTCCTTCAACGGCGACGCCCGCTCCCACGCGGACCAGATCTCCTACGAGGAGATCACCGCACAGTTCACCGGCTCCGTGCATGGGCCTCTCAACGTCATCCAGGCCACCCTTCCCGGCATGGTCGAGGCGGGCTTCGGCCGGATCGTCAACATCGGTACGAACCTCTTCCAGCACCCCGTCGTGCCCTACCACGACTACACCGCGGCGAAAGCAGCGCTGCTGTCCCTGACACGCACCTTCGCCGACGATCTCGGCCCGCAGGCCATCACGGTGAACATGGTCTCCGGGGGGCTGCCGCTGACCACCGACGCCTCGGCGGCGACCCCTGAGGCGGTCTTCGAGGGCATCGCCGCGGGCACCCCGCTGCGGGCGGTGACGACGCCGGATCAGCTCGCCGACCCAGTCGTATTCTTCGCTTCCCCGTGGGCCAGGGGTGTGACGGGTCAGAACCTCATCGTCGACGGCGGACTCGTCAAGGGGTGAGCGGCGTGGAAGGCAAGCAGGCCCACTTCAACCTCTTCATCCACGGTGTCGGTCATCGCAGCGCGGCCTGGTGGTCACCGCCACGTCGTGCAGCGCAACGACCGACTGCGCCTCGTCCCTGAACACCGTGACCACGCCTCTCTCATCTCACTCTTCGTTTAAGCAGAGCCCCTGCAGAAGCCCCGTTCATTCCCTTGACGGACACGCCGTCAACACCCTTCGGTCTAGATTTCTGGGGCGCTCTTCTCTCCGTGGGCTCGGAGCATGCCGAAGGCGACGAGGCCCGCCGCGAGCACGGTCAGAGCGATTCCGCCCCAGGTGACCGCGAGTCGGAACTCCGCGGTCTGCTCGGTCGGCCAGGCCGATGCGGTGAGGTGCCCGGTGAAGATGGCGGCGAGGAAGGTTCCGCTCAGGGCGATGCCCACGGCGGTTGCGAACTCGCCGGCTGTATCGGCCAGGGCCGCGCCGACGGTGGTCCGGTCTTCTGGAACTCCTTTCATGACGTTGGTTCCCGCGACGACGCCGACGACCCGCATTCCCGCCGCGACGAGCACGAGGGCCACAGCGATCCAGACGTATCCGACGCGTCCCAGAAGCGCGTAGACGGCCAGGCCCACGACGACGGCAGAGGCGCTGAGCCAGGCCGCTCGATCGAGTCCGAGCTTGTCGACGAGGATCGAGATGACGGCGCCGCCGGCGACGAGGACGATCACTTGCGGAAGCATGCCCAGTGCTGCCTGGGCGGGCGTCCATCCCCAGTCGAGCTGGAGCTGAAGTGCAACGAGGTACCCGATACCTGCGACGGCGAGGTTGGCTGCGCCTTTGAAGGCCAGTCCGCTGGACACGAGCGGGCTCGCGATCAGCTGCAGGTCCAGCAGGGGGTATTGGAACGAGCGCTCGCGCCAGGCGAATGCTGCCGCGAAAGCGATGGTCGCGGCCACCCCGGCCCAGGGGAACCAGGTGTCTGCGCCCACTTCGACGAAGAGGGCGGGGGCGAGCAATGCGGATGCGATGGCCGCGGTGCCCAGGATGGCTCCCCAGATATCGACAGGATCGCGGTGAAGCTCTTCTGGCCGGTCGGCGGGAATGCCTTTGCGGATCGCGATGAAGGCGATGGCTGCGATCGGCACGTTGACCAGCAGCAGGGTCTGCCACGGTGCGATGGCGAGGACGAAGCCGCCGGCGATCGGGCCGACGGCAAGGCCGATGAGTCCTACGGTGGAGATCACCGTCATCGCGCGTACCCGGAGGCGGTCATCGGCGAAGAGCCGGAACGCGAGAGCCAGGGAGCCCGGCGTGGTCATCGCGGCGGCCACCCCCATCGCCGCGCGAACGGCGATGAGCTGCCCGGCAGTGGCCACGAAGGCTGTCGCGAGACTCGTCATCCCGAGCAGCACGAGCCCGGCCAGCATCATCTTGCGTCGGCCGATGCGGTCGGCGACGGCGCTGAGCGCGAGCATCAATCCGCCGAACACGACGGAGTACACGCCAGTCACCCATTGCAATGCGGTGGCGGTGGCCTGTAGTTCCCGGCCTATGGTGGGCAAGGCGACATTGAGGATCGAGTTGTCGAGCATCTCGAACAGGAACACGGCCGACAGCCCGGCCAGCGCGATCCACGCGTCCTTCAGCGTGTGAGGCGGCTGCGCGGCCTCGGACTGGTGGCTGGGACGACGAATCATGGGTCACTCCTTCTCGGTGAAGAAGTGACGGGCCGTTCGTCCCGTGTGTGCTCGTGCGCTCTGTAGAGAGCCTCGTCTTCAACAGCGACGCACGTTTTTACTTCCGATGATCCCAGACTACCACTCGAGCGACACGCGTTTCAGGAGGCGAGCCTCCCCGCCCCTTCCTCCTGGTCCTAGTGTCTGTTCGACCTCGCCACAGTCTCAACACTCGTCTCCGCCCTCACCCTGACTCCTCCATACCGGATCGCTGGACCACCCAGAGCTGTCTCGACTCATCGGCTCCAGCCCGGCAACTCACCCTCGCGATGGCCTCCCCGATCAGCCCCGCCGCCTGAAGACACAAATAAATGGACGCATGTTACCTGCGGTAGTGCCCGCACACCTTCCTCACGAAGCGACTCGTGAGGAAGGCGGTGACCGGCATGAAAGGCGGCGTGACCCTCTTCCGCGGACCGGGCACTGCCGCCCGCCGGTACCTCGAATCCGACCGGTCCACCGCGGATGACTACTACCTCGAAGGCGGCACCGCCCTCGCGGACTTCACCATCACCAACAGTCGCGGTGAGGTCGTCTCGAACACCGGGCTGGACCCGGAGCAGTACGCAGGCTGGGTGGACTGGGTCCATCCGCTGACCGGGGAGCGGATGGGCATCCCGCGGGAGGCTGGCGAGGTCCGGAAGGGCTCCCCGCGGTTCGCGGAGATGGTCGTCAACACCCCCAAGTCCCTGTCGATCGCTGCCGCCCTGCACCCGGAGGTCTCTGACGCCCTCGATGCCGCGCAGCAGGACGCGGTGGCCGAGATTCGGCGGTGGCTGGCACAGCACGCCTACACGCGAGTCGGCCCGCGCGGGCAGCAGGAAATCATCCCGGTCGAGTCGGTGCAGACCGTCGCCGTGGTGCACCGCACCAGTCGTGCCGGTGATCCGCACCGGCACGTGCACTTCCAGATCGGCACCCGCGTGCCCGCCGCGGGCAAGTGGCGTGCCCTCGATACCGCGGTCCTGTTCAAGCAACAGGGCGCCATCCGTGCACTCGGCGCTGCGGTGATCGCCGCGCACCCGCACCTGGCTGCAACCCTGTACCGGCTCGGGCTCACCCTCGACCCCGTCACCGGGGAGGTCACGGAGCTGGAGACGTTCAACCCGGTGATGAGCAAGCGTGCCCATCAGGTCGAACGCAACCTGAAGCGGTTGGAGGCCGAGTGGGAGTCCGCGCATCCCGGCGAGGAGCCCGGCCCCGTCGTCCGCGCGCGGCTGCTGCACAAGGCGTGGGCGCATGAGCGGCCGAACAAGAAACCGTCCGACCTCGGCGACGAAGATGCTTGGAAGCAAGAGCTGGTCGAGGCCGGTTACAACCCCGAGACCCTCACCCGTGCACCAGCACCCGAGCGGGTGTCCGTCGATGACCTCAGCGTGCAGGAAGTCGCCAACCGTGCCCTCGACCGCAGTGCGGCGGGTGGGTCGACGTGGACGGTGCACACCATCCGCGAGCACGTCACCCGCATCACCACCGACCACGGCGCGCAAGCGACACCTACGGAGTTGCGCGAGTTCGTGCAACTCGCCACCGATCTCGCAATAGGGGATTGCTTCTCCGTGCTGCCGCCCGGTGCCGTGCACCCCGAGCATGTTGCACACCTCACCAGTCTGCGGGTGGTGGAGGCCGAGACGCAGTTGCGTGACCGGCTCGAAGCGCAGGCACCGAACCGCGAGCCGCCCCGTCCCGACCTGACCGAGCTCGCCGCCGAGCACGGTCTCGATGCCGGGCAGGCCGAGGCTGCGGCCGCGGTCGCCTCCCCTGACCCGCTCGTCGTGGTTGAAGGGGCCGCCGGGTCCGGGAAGACCACCATGCTCGCCACCGCCATCGAAGCCCTCGACCACGACGGACGGTCGGTGCGGGTGGTCACCCCGACGAAGAAGGCCGCCCAAGTCGCAGCCGAGACCCTGAAGGTGCCCGCGGATTCCGTAGCCGCGCTCGTCTACGCGCACGGGTTCAGGTGGAACGACGACGGTGTCTGGACCCGCCTCAATCCGGGCGACGCCGACCCCGCCACGGGCCAGACCTACACCGGCCCGCCCAAGGGACCACGGTTGGTGCGGGGTGAGCGAGTGATCGTGGACGAGGCAGGAATGCTCGACCAGGACACCGCCCTCGCCCTCCTCACCATCGTCCGCGAGGCCAAGGCGTCGGTGGCGCTGGTCGGCGACCGTGCCCAGCTGCCCGCGGTCGGGCGTGGCGGGGTGCTCGACATGGCCGCGCACATCCGTGGTGCAACCGTGGACATGAGCGAGCTGCACCGCTTCGACGACGAGCAGTACGCGGCGCTGACGTTGCGGATGCGCGACGGGAGGAACCCCGCGGCGATCTTCGACGTGTTGCAGGCGATGGGTCTGGTCCGGTTGCATGCCGACGATGACGCCATGCGCGAGCACATCGCCCAGAACACGATCCCCGAGGATGCGGTCACGGTGGCGACCAACGACGAGGCCACCGCGCTCAACGAGCGCATCCGCACCGTCCGCATCGAAGCTGGCGAGGTCGACGACGCCCGCACCGTGACCGGTTCTGATGGCCTGGCGATCGGTGTGGGTGATCTGGTGCAGGCGCGGCAGAACGATGCCGAGTTGCGGGTGGCGAACCGGCAGACCTTCACCGTCCAACAGATCAGCGAGGACGGTACGGTGCATGCCATCGAGACCGGCACCGACCGGAAGCACAACGTCACGGTCACCCTCCCGCCGGGGTATGTGGCCGAGCACGTGCATCTGGCCTACGCCTCCACCGCCTACGGCGTCCAAGGCACCACCGTCGACAGTGCGCACACGGTGCTCTCAGACGCTCTCGACGCGGCAGCCGTCTATGTGGGCCTCACCCGTGGCAGCGGACGCAACGAACTCCACGTGATCGCTGCGGACCTCGCAGGGGCGAGGGCGCAGTTCGTGGAGGCGATGGGTCGCGACCGCGCCGACCGGGGCCTGACCGATGCCACCGCCCGCGCGAACGAGGCCATCGCCGGTCTGGTCAAGGACGGACCTATCTCGATGGTCTCGGAGGAGCTGGCGCGGCTCGACGGGCTGGCGGAGAAGGCGGAGCAGCGGGCCGCCTGGTGGGAGAACGTCGGCGACCAGCTCACTGGGCTGTCGGCCCGGCATCGGGATGAGACGGATGAGAGCACCAGCGCCCTCGCCACGGCAGAGGAGCACGCCACCACCGTGGGGGCCGACACTCTCGCACCCCTGGAGGCCCGCGCCGAAACCGAAGGCCAGGAATACCTTGACGCCGTGGGCGAGGAAGCCCAGGCCGCCGGACGGCTCGCGACGGCTGGCTGGTTCGGCAAGCGGCGCGCCCAGCGCGAGCACGACACCGCCCGCGAGCACACCCAGGCCCTGCGCGGTCGCCTGTCCTCGGAGTGGGGCACTCTCCCGCGGCATGGGGGCGACCTCGACGAGTGGGTGGATCGTGTCGCCGCTCAACGGGCCGAGGAGTCTCCCGAGGTGGTGGAGGCTGGCGAGGCCGTGGTCGAGGCGCGGCAGGCGCGTACCGGGTTGCAGGAGCGACAGCGCCGCGACCGGCTGACGCTATTGGCGCGCCTCCACGGGGTGGACAACGTCCGCCGTGACCCCGACCGCTACCTGCGCACGAGCCCCCGCAGGGAGGCGGCAAAGTGGAGGGCGTCGGCGGAAGAAGCGCGGGCCGACGCCGCCGAGCTTCGTGGCCTGCCGTCGGATCAGGCGGCGGATCTCATCGAGATCAAACGCGCCACCGCCGAAGCCCACGAGACAGCGCTCCGGGAACGGCAGCGGCAGCTCCCCGACGAGCAACACCCCGCCCGGAGCACTCCTCGCCGAGAGGGTCCGGCACGCGGTCTCTAGGAGGCAGGCGGCTTGCCCCAGATGCGCCGCTTGGTCAGGTGCCAGGCCCCGCACGACGGGCACTCATAGATCCGCAACGGACCGGCATAACGTGAGCGGCGCAAAGCGACCCGCGCGGCGTCACCATAGTCTCCGTACTGACGTTTGCCGGTATCGAGACACAGTGCGCGGCTCTGAGCGGGATGGTGCTTCTTCCGTCTGCGATGTCGGGCCATGTGCATCTCATTTTATAATTGAAGTACTGGTTTCCAGTCGCGCAGGGCTCCATGGAGATCTGAGAGAAGTGCGGCCTTGCGAACATTCTGGCGTCTGAGGACCGTGTGTGCTCCTCACTCCCACGCTGCTAGCTTTTCCGGATTCCGCACGGCCCAGATATGATCCACCATTCCCGAACTCACATTCACAGAAATGACTGCGACGATCTTCCCCTCGGAGGTGGCCACCAGGCCAGCCTCTCCGTTGACAACCTGTTCTTCGATATGGAGGCCCGGTTGGCGGCCAAACGCGCCAATGAAGAAACGAGCCACTTCCTCCGGGCCATACAACGGCTCCAAAGCAGCAGAAACGAGACCGCCACCATCGGTGACCGCCGTGACATTGGGGTCCAGCAGCTCAATAAGCCCCCCAATGTCGCCTTCGCTCCATGCGTTCTTGAATGAACGGACGACGGCAGCATGCTCTTCACTCGGCACCGCAATCTGGCGCGAATCTCGAATCCGCTTTCGTGCGGAAGACGCCAACTGACGGCAAGCTACCGGTGATCTTCCGACGATCTCAGCGACCTCTGCGAAGGTGAATCGAAAGACGTCATGCAGAACGAAAGCCACGCGTTCAGCTGGCGTCATCGACTCCAGCACAACTAAGAGGGCCATCGAGACGGACTCGTCCATACTTACTCGATCTGCTGGGTCGATCGAAGCTTGAGATGAGCTGCTAGTCCAGGCACTTGGATCGGGGATAGGTTCAGGGAGCCACTCGCCGACGTAAAGCTCTCGACGAACGCGCGCACTGCCGAGAAGATCGAAACAGATTCGGCTCGCGGTCGTAATTAGCCAAGCGCGTGGCGATCGCACGTCCTCGCGAGCAGAATCCTCAAGCCGATACCAGCGAATGTACGTATCTTGAACAGCGTCTTCAGCATCGCTGAGCGACCCGAGGAGTCGATAGCACAGGCCGAGTAGGATACTGCGCTCTTCGACGGCGTCCCCAAGGCTCGGCGGCTCAGTCACAGCCGACTCAGTGGCGTCCGGCATGATCCCTCCTTCTCGCCACCGGCCAGCTCGAGCAGGCAAGGCGGCTCTTGATTGAGACTATACAGCGGGGGCAGACCACCCCCTACAGGGAAGACGAAGCACACGATCAGAGTGTGAGGTCTGCTCCACCAGAACGTCGAGTGGTGTCGTCGCGTACAGGAGAACCGTCAGTCCGGGGGTTCTCAGAGGATTCCGTCGCTTGTGGCTCAGCAGATGAGTGACCGCGAAGCTCCCGAACCTCGTCAGGCGAAGGCGGAACGATACGATCCTCAAAGAACCTGCGAGAGAAGAACGCTCGCGCCCTCTCCCTGATTCGAATCCGCCCAGACTCATCTGGCCGCGGATGCAGTGGAGAGGGAGACTCATAGTTGACAAGCTCCCATCGTTGGAACTCATCAACCGGTGCGTGTATCTCCTGGTATTCGCCGCTCGGTAGACGCACGATCCTCCCCGTTTCGAAACCGTGCAGTGCGATCTCCTTGTCCTTTCTCTGCAGGCCGAGGCAGATCCGTCGAGCGATACTGAAGCCAACGATGGGTCCGAGGAACAGTGACACCTGGAGCGCAAGAATGACGTCCTCGTTGCTGAGAGAAAAGTGCAAAGCGATGACGTCAGAACCGGCAGCTATCCATAGAACCGCGTAGAAGACGATTGCGGCAATGCCTATACCGGTACGTGCGGGTGCATTCCTGGGGCGGACCAGCAGATGATGATCGCGTTTATCGGCGGAAATCCACGATTCGATAAATGGGTAGAGGATTGCAGCGACGAAGAACAACCCACATACGGCGACGGGAACGAGGATCGCAAGAGTGAGCGTATAGCCACTCAAGACGATCTCCCATCCTGGCGGTACGAGTCGCTGCGCCCCGTCCAGGAACGCGACAAACCAGAGAGCGCCGCCCCCGGCCGAAGCATTACCTGGGTCAGCGGGGCCATAGGTCCAGATCGGATTGATCGTCACAGTGGCGGCGATGAGGAACAGGATGCCAGACACCATGAGCATCAGACCGAATCGCTTGACTGCGGCGGGGGCGAGCGATTTCCCGACCACGTTGTTCTCGGACCTCCCTGGCAAAGGGAACTGAGTGGGCTTGTGACGGAATGTTTGAAAAGCGATGACAAGACCGAATAGGGCGATCAGTGCCGGAAGGATGAGGACATGCATCGGGTGCACCGTTGCTATCGCTCCGGATGGAAAGCTGCCTTGAAAGAAGAGTGATGAAAGAGTCGTACCAATCACTGGTATGGCCTTTAGGACGCCGTCGAGGACTGCAAGACTGCTGCCTGAGAGCATGTCATCCGGAAGGAAGTGCCCTGTCAGTCCCGCCATCATCGCCGTCATGAGGCAGCCGAACAGAGCTATCCAAGCTATTTCCCGCGGCTTGCGAAACTCGGCGGTAAAGAAGACTCGCAAGATCTGAAGAATCAGAGCCGCGATCATGAGCGATGCGCTCCAGGAATGCAGTTGGCGCATGAGCAACCCACCGCGGACCTCAAAGGACAGCTCCATGGTCGATGTGAATGCTCGCGAGGCTTCTACACCTCGTAACGGCTCATATGGGCCTTGGTACGTGACTGTTTCGACTGACGGGTCATAGAAGAACATCAGGAAGACGCCCGACAACATGCAGACGATGAATGACGCCAGGGCGATATGGATAAAGAAAAACGACCAATGATCGGGAAACACCCTGGTCCTAAGCTTTGCCAGCCAAGTGCTTGCTCCGACGCGCTTGTCTATCCAACTGCCGACCCGGTCGACGGCTCTCGTTCTCGGCGAATGTTCGCGTGGCACAAGTATCCCTTTCGTTGGCCCGTGGCACTTCAGCTGACCAACTAAGAGACGACGCGGCGCTGCGATCTGTGAGGCGGGACTCCCGCACTTCAGCGACTAAGGCGAGTCGCAACGCAGCCGGAGCGGGCGGTCCCGGGCCTCGGACTGCGACCGGCGGGACCGGCCCATAGCACCGTCCTTGACCTGGCCCGTAGGGGGGCTTCGAAGCGACCGTCCCCCACCCAATGCCGCCGCGGGGAGCCGCGATGACCAGCGCACCTGACGTTTTGAACCGCTGCTCCGTCGAAGTGTTACCAGAGTCACACCGGACGGACCACACCGCCGAAGGAGCCCGCACATGCAGACAGTAGTCCCGCATACCGCCAAGGATCAGACCACACCCGACTTCGGGTACGACGGAAGCACGAGTGATCGCCATGGTTCCCCGTGACAGCCACACCGAATCCGCCAGGTCTTTCCTCGAAGTCGTACAAGGCGAGCGGCTTCGCCTGCTGTCCGTCGCCTACAACCTGCTCGGATCAGCATCTGACGCAGAAGACGCAGTACAAGAGGCCTATCTCCGCTGGTACCGCCAACCGCCGTCAGAGCGGAATGCGATCAAGACGCCGGGAGCTTGGCTCACTAAAGTCATCACCCGAATTTGCCTCGACCAACTACGGTCGGCCCGCAAACGACGCGAAGTATACGTTGGCGAATGGCTTCCCGAGCCGATCCCTGCCTTCGATGTCAGAGTTGCCGAACCTTCGGAGACCACATCCGCCGACCCTGCCGACCGCATATCACTTGATGAGTCGGTTTCCATGGCGCTCCTGATCGTCCTCGACAAGATGTCACCCGCCGAACGCGTCAGCTTCGTCCTGCATGACGTGTTCCAATACTCCTTCGCCGAGATCGCGGAGATCGTCGGGCGTACCCCTCATGCGTGCCGCCAACTCGCTTCGTCAGCGAGGAAACGAGCAAAGAGCGCCACCTCTGGACGCGTCGAACAGGACGAACATCGGCGTGTTAACCAAGCTTTCAAAGAGGCATGGCAGCAAGGCAGTCTCACGAAGCTTCTTAACGTACTCGATCCAAGCGTTACCACCGTCACAGATGGGGGGGGAATCGTGAGCGCAGCAATTGACCCAATGGTCGGTGCAGAGCAAGTCGCCGCCTTCTTCAAGGCAGTCATGATCAAGCAACCCGACCTGATCGTCTCCGAGGCTGTCGTCAACTATCAGCCCGGCTTGATCGGGTCGTCGCATGGGCGCGTGATTGCTGTCGTAGCCACGCAGATCACTGGGACCCGAATTAGCAACATCTGGGCCGTTAGAAACCCCGAGAAGCTCCACCTCTGGCACAACGAACTCTCTGAAGGTGAGCCTCATGTCTTGCGCATTGCCTGAAAAAGCAACTCGAATCGCAATAGTGGGAGCCGGTATCGGCGGACTCATGCTCGCGGCTTCCCTCGGCGAGGACTACCAGATCGACCTCTTCGATCATCGGAGCTCGCTGAACGGTGACGGCTACGGACTCAACATCCAGCCTATTGCAGTAACGGAACTCGCTGGCCTCGGGCTCCTGTCTCGCTTGTGCAGCCTCGGAATACAGACTCGCGCACACCGGTACCTATCCTCAGACGGACAACAGATCATGGAAGAACCTCGGGGACGGTTCGCTGGGGAAGAGATGCCCCAACTATCGATCCTCCGACACGATCTGGTTTCGATCCTGCTCGCCCAGCTGCCCGGTAGTTGCCGGATACACACGAGCGCCACGATCACGATCGAAGACTTAGAACGGTGGGATAGGCAATCTCCTGCACCATATGACCTCATCGTCGGAGGAGGAATGATCAGAACCTGTGGACGGCCCTCGGTGGGGCGGCATGAGTGTGGCGCACCTTCCCGAGGATGATCTACAAGGAACGAAGAGTCTGATCAAGGACCGGCGTTGGCGCGCTGGTTCGGGAAGGTACGCCGATGCTCAAGGTAGTCCACGAGGAGAACGAGGCCAACCACGACGACGAGCCGAACGCCGGCGGCGGGTCACTGCTGGATGAGATCGTGCGCGACGGCGCGAAGCAGATGCTCGCCGCGGCGTTGCAGGCCGAGGTCGCCGCCTACATCGAGGCCCACGCGCACGAGATCGACGAGGACGGGCATCGACTGGTGGTGCGCAACGGCCACCACCAGTCGCGGGAAGTGACCACCTCCTCTGGTGCGGTACCGGTGACCGCGCCGCGCGTGAACGACAAGCGCGTCGACGAGACCACCGGGCAGCGGGCGCGGTTCTCCTCGAAGATCCTGCCCGCGTGGGCCCGCAAGTCCCCGCAGGTAGCCGAGGTGCTGCCACTGCTGTACCTGCACGGGATGTCCAGCAACGACTTCGCGCCGGCGCTCGAGCAGTTCCTCGGCTCGGCGGCCGGTCTGTCGCCGGCCACGATCACGCGGTTGACGAAGGACTGGCAGGACCAGGCCCGCTCGTTCAACAAGCGCTCCCTGGCCGGCACGGACTACGTGTACGTGTGGGTCGACGGGATCCACCTGAAGGTGCGCCTGGAGCAGGACAAGGTCTGCCTACTGGTGATGATCGGCGTGCGAGCGGACGGCACCAAGGAGCTGATCGCCCTGGATGACGGGCACCGCGAGTCCACCGAGTCCTGGGCCGACCTGCTGCGCGACTGCAAACGCCGCGGCATGCACGCCCCGGTCCTGGCCGTCGGGGACGGCGCGCTGGGGTTCTGGGCCGCCGTGCGCGACGTCTTCCCCACCACTCGCGAACAGCGCTGCTGGTTCCACAAAATCGCGAACGTGCTCAACTGCCTGCCGAAGTCGGCCCAGCCGGGCGCGAAGAAGGCCCTCGCCGAGATCTGGCAGGCCGAAGACCGCGAACACGCTGAAGCCGCCGCCAAGTCGTTCGCCGCCGAGTACGGGGTCAAGTGGCCCAAGGCCGCCGCGAAGATCACCGACGACCTCGACGTGCTCCTGGAGTTCTACGACTACCCGGCCGAGCACTGGATCCACCTACGCACCACAAACCCGATCGAGTCGACCTTCGCCACCGTGCGCCTTCGTCAGCGCGTCACCAAGGGACCCGGATCCAGGGCCGCGGGCATAGCGATGGCGTTCAAACTCATCGAGTCCGCACAAGCACGCTGGCGAGCAGTCAACGCACCCCACCTCGTCGCCCTCGTGCGCGCCGGAGCGGTCTTCGACAAGGGAGAGCTCGTCGAGCGCCCCGACGAGCAGAACCAGCACGAGGAATCAGGAGGCGATCAACACGTCGCATGACACGCCGGACCGCACGTACGGACAATACCTCTGAGGGTCATGCCAGCATGAACTCATGCAGGTTGAGGAAGCACAAGAGGATGTCCGCCGCGTCTACCGGGGAGGGTTCTCCGGTCCCCTCGCTGCAGCGCTCACCTGGTTCGCTGCCGCAGCCGTCTATCAGTGGGTTTCATCAGATGCGGCGATGGCCGTGCTGTTCTTCGGTGGGATGTTCATCTTTCCGCTAGCGACGCTTATTCTGAAGATTCTGGGAGGCCCCACCGCTCTCCCGAAGGGGCATCCGTCGATCTCGTTGGCGATGCAGTCCGCCTTCACCGTGCCCTTGGGCATGCTTGTCGCGATCGCGGTCGGGATCTACGAACCAGCCCTGTTCTTCCCTGCATCGCTCATCATCGTCGGAGCCCACTACCTCACGTTTATCTCCCTCTACGGGATGTGGCTCTATGGAGCCTTGGCTGGGGTACTCGTCGCAGTCGGCACAGTCTCGTTGTTCTGGCTCCCAAGCCTTGGCGGGATCAGCGGGTGGGTCGGCGCAGCGGTCCTGCTGCTATTCGCAATCCCGCTATACCTCTCCTACCGCGCATCGCTCGCCAGCGAAACCGTCCCGACGGACGTGGTGGCTGATGAACGCTGAGGCTGTCGCTGTGCCAACTGGAGACGTTGATTGACGGACTGGGTTCGACACCCCGATCCACAAGTCTTGACAATACCTCTCGTCGGAGCGGACGGCATCAACTCCGTCACCCGTACCTACACCGTAGGAGCCACCGCGCTTCACGATGGCGGCATGACTCTCTATCGCGGAGTCGCGGACCTCCCCAAGATGCTCGACGGAGAGACCTTCATCCTCGTCACAGCCGACGATGGCTGTCGACTCATCGCCTACCCGGTCTCCGCGCCCATTGCTAGAAGCGGATCGAGCCGGATCAACTGGGTGCTCCTCGTCCCTGACAGAGTCTACGAGGGACAAACTCCGGTCCTCGGCGAGAGCCAAGAAGCCGTGCGGCGCATACTGGGGTCCCTCATCGGAAACTGGGCCCTCGACTTCCTAGACATCGAAGCGATGATCGAGAAGTCCCCGACCATCAAGTCGGACCGCCTCCGTGACCGTGACCCAATCAATCAGTGGTCCCGCTCACGAGTCGTATTACTTGGCGACGCGGCACACCCGATGTACCCCATTGGGGCACAGGGTGCCTCGCAAACTATCGTCGACGCCGCCTGTCTTGCCGGGGCAATCAAGACCGAAGCCGACCCATTCATCGCCATTGCGGAGTTCGTGTCCGCCAGGCTTCCTCAGACCAACAACGTCGTGCTCGCGAATCGAAAGATGAACCGCGAAGAACTCGAACATGTCGGCACCGCCAGTAGCACCCGATCCGAAAAGTTTCGAACCACAACCTCGAACTATCGCCAAGCTGTCCGCGATAGAACTCGGCCGCACTCAAGCAGCGTCGGCCACAACACCATCGAAAGGTAACCGACGTGAGCTATCTGAAGTGCGACGTAATCATCATTGGAGCCGGAGTCTCAGGGATCTATGCGGCCCATAAGCTCTCCAACGACCTCGGTCTCGACGTTGTCGGCATCGAGAAGGGCAGCGATGCGGGAGGAACCTGGTACTGGAACAGATACCCAGGAGTTCAGGCTGACACGGATAGCCATGTCTATCGGTACTCCGGTGATCCGACCGTATCGCCCTCCTGGGATCGCGCCGCGCGATATCAGAAGGGCAGCCAGATTCGTGACTATCTTCAGGATTTCATGAAGCGGCAAGACTTGGACAAGATCTTCCACTTCGAGACGACCGCAACTACGGCTGACTTCAAAGAAGAGCAAGCACGGTGGGAAGCGCGGACGGACAGAGGCCAGACGTTCTCGGCTCGGTATCTCATCGGAGCCGCCGGCGTCCTCTCGAAGCCGGTCCTCCCCAACATCCCCGGCCTTGCATCGTTCACCGGGCAGACCATCCACACGGCTCGATGGCCTGAAGGCGTGAGTCTCGCCGGAGCAAGAGTCGCGGTGTTTGGCACCGGATCAACTGGTTGCCAGCTCATCGCCAATGCAGCGACCGAGGTCGAAGAGATGGTCGTCTTCCAACGCACAGCCCAGTACGTCGTCCCGGCGGGGCAACGACGGTGGACCGACAGCGAATCTCACCACTATGAAGAGTCCTTCGCCGAACTCTGGGATGCCTGGCGGCTGACGAGACTTGCGTGCGGTTTCGAGGAGCCACAAACCGGGGCGCAAGATGTCGATGAGAAGACGCGAGAAGAAGTCTTTGAGAACGCCTGGGAGGAAGGCGGAGGCTTCAATTTCATGTTCGGGACGTTCTCCGATCTTGCGTTCAATCGCGTCTCCAACAACGCCGCCGCTGACTTCATCAAGCAGAAGATCAACGTCATCGTCAGGGACAGCGACACGGTGAAGGATCTGACTCCCACCGAGCCGTACGCCAGGCGCCCCGTCGCTGTAGACAACTACTACGAGACCTTCAACCGCGAGAACGTATCCCTGGTGAACAGCAGACGGAACCCTATCCGATCCGTTACGCCGCACGGAATCACCCTCGACGACGGACGCTTCTTCGAAGTCGATGTCATCGTGTTCGCCACCGGGTTCGAGGCAGTAGACGGGGCATACCGCGATTTCCACGTCCAAGGGCGAGAAGGCACGAACCTGCTCGAACACTGGGGCGATGCTCCTTCGTCGTACTTAGGGATTGCTACGCCGAAGTTCCCGAACTTCTTCACCGTACTTGGACCTTTGGGGGTCTTTTCGAACTTGCCGCCAGGCATCGAGGCACAGGTCGATTTCATCGCAGAGGTGATCGCGGTAGCCGACTCTACCGAGGCCGCCACCATCGAAGTACATCCAGACGCTGTGAATCGTTGGGCGGTTGAGTCCACGGAGATGGCCCAGGGCTCCGTTTTCGCCGAAGTTAAATCGTGGATCTTTGGGTCAAATGTTCACACCGACAGCCCCCGAGCACTCTTCTACTTCGGCGGCCTCGGCTCATACCGCCAACGACTTCGCAACGAGATCGACAATCGACTTCCAAGTTTCCAGCTGTCCACCCGGTCGCGGCTGACTCAACAGAGAGAAGGAGCACACCATGTCCATCAGTGAGAACGATGACCTCCGCAACAAGAACCTCCAAACCGTCGAACGGTACATGCATACCAAAGGCGAGGACCGATACCACCGACACAACCTGTTTGTCGAGGAAGGGATCGGGGGTCTCTGGACCACCGAATCGGGACAAGCAATCGAGATCCGAGGCAAGTCGGCGCTTGAGCGGCATGCGCACTGGTCGCTCCAGTGCTTCCCTGACTGGGAGTGGTACAACATCACAGTCCACCCTGAGACCGATCCCAACCATTTCTGGGTCGAATGCGATGGTCACGGTGCCATCCGGTTCGAGGGGTATGACGAGGGATACTACGAAAACCACTTCCTGTTTTCGTTCGAGATGGACGGCGGCCTGATCGTCCGGTGCCGCGAATTCATGAACCCCATCTTGCAGCTCAAGGCCCTCGGCCTCCCGGTGCCGCGAATTGAACGCAAAGGCATCCCCCAGTAATGACTACGCCGACCAGAAGCCACACGCATCAGTCCACTCTCACTCGATACTCCTCCGCAGCGCATCAGCCCACATGGCCCCAACCGCACCTAGTCGAGCAGGTGCGGCACCGGCTGGAGGCGGCACAGTCCCTCGTGACCCCAGAGGAAATCGAGGAGCTGCGAGTCTGTCTGGCAGTTGTCGCCAGCGGCCACGCAACCGTCGTTCAGCTTGGCGACTGCGCTGAGCCGTTCGTCGAGCTATCACCGCAGGCCGTCGACCGGAAGCTGGACTTCATAGATGAAGCCGCTGACCTGGTCGCTGGAGCCACCGGCCAGGGGGTGATCGCTATCGGTCGGGTCGCGGGTCAGTTCGCGAAGCCCCGCAGCAATCCGACCGAGACCGTCGCCGGACAAGACATTCCAACGTACATGGGCGACGCAGTCAACGGGCCTGGATCAACTCCTGAAGAACGCGAGCCGGACCCGTTCCGGCTCTTGAGAGGTCATCGTTTGGCCCAGCGGGCGACGGAGGCCATACGTCACCACAACAGCACGACCGGACGAAAGATCTGGACGAGCCATGAGGCGCTGCTGATGGACTACGAACACCCGCAGGTTCGATTCCAGGGACATGATCGTTACCTGACATCGACGCACTGGCCCTGGATAGGCAACCGTACCCGGCAGCTCGACGGTGCCCACTTATCGCTCATGGAGGTCATTCGCAATCCGGTGTCTTGCAAGATTGGACCAGGTGTATCAACGAGCGAAGCTGAACGGCTTGTCAGGACCCTTAATCCGCATAACGAAAAGGGGCGCCTCTCGCTCATTGCGCGATTCGGTCGTTCACGGATCAGAGATGACTTTCCCGCCGTCGTCTCGGCACTATGCACCGCCGGCCTTGAAGTTAATTGGATGGTGGATCCTCTTCACGGCAACACGAGAAGTGCTGATGATGGAGCCAAGACACGACTGATGCCTGATGTCCTGGACGAGGTAACCGCCTTCAACGAAATTCTCAAGACCTTTGACCTCCACTCCGCAGGTATCCATCTGGAAGCCACCGGAGACTATGGGATCGAAGAGTGCACCACGAGTGTCGATAGCCGACGTGGGTCTAACAGCTACCGGAGCCTCTGCGACCCGCGTCTCAATCGAATCCAAACTGCCGAAGTCCTAACCGCTTGGACGGAGGGCCGCTGACATGAAACATACATTCACAACTACGTCATACGCGCAAGTCACTATCGCTGATGTGAAGACGCGCGGACCCGGATGGGCACTCGATTGGACCCGCGCGGCACTGCTCGTCCATGACATGCAGGAGTACTTCGTCCGAGCACTGCCAGCTGAGCCATCTCATCAGTTGCAAAGCAACGTCAGCCGGCTCGTACGTCTCGCCAGAGATCGAGGAGCGCCGCTGATCTACAGCGGTCAGCGTGGCGGGATGACCTTGGAAGAACGAGGACTCATGACGGACTTCTGGGGGCCTGGGATGGACGCAGACGAGGAGGACCGCCGCTTGGTCGACTCTGTTGAGCCTACGGAGCAGGACTCCCGAATTACGAAACGGCGCTATAGCGCCTTCACCCACACCGGCTTGGCAGAACTCCTCTCGGGTTTCGGCAAAGATCAGCTGATCGTCTGTGGGATCTACCTACATGTGGGCATCCTGGCAACTGCCATCGACTGCGTCGCCGAAGACATCCAGTGCTTCGTGATCGGAGATGCAACCGCAGACTTCAATCGAACTCTCCACATCGACACGCTGGAATATATCGGCGATCGATGCGGACAGATCACGTTCATTGGAAGCGACCTGATATGAACTGCCAGGTTTCCGCCAGCCAGGCGTTGCAGATAATCAGCGAACACGAGACCAGCTACGCCCTGATACTGCGACAAGCGACCCCGGACTATATCGACCTGCTCATCTTCGACGCCAGCACCGTTGAGGACACGACTCAGATCGCCACCGACGATGAAGCCACCAAACTCGTACTCCTTCCTTACCGTTCGATCGAAGAACGTGGATTCTCCGCTCAAGACGACAAGCAACCAATCTTGACCTGCACGGTGTCCCAGCACTATGTCACAGACCGCGACGAATTCGAGAGCCTGGTCGCGGGACCAATAGGCCACGTGGAGAATTTCGAGTTCGATATCAGCGATGCGGAATACGCGGACATTGCCTCCGCCTCCATTGTCGAAGACATCGGCAGCGGCCTCGGGTCAAACTTCGTCCTAAAACGAACGCTTCAAGGAACGCTGAGCGATAGCAGTAACGCCTCACTACTCGGACTCTACAAGCGGCTGCTCCAACGCGAAGCAGGCGCCTATTGGACCTTTCTAGTCTCGTTGGAAGACAGAGTCTTCCTGGGGGCTTCTCCTGAGCGCCACGTGTCGCTTCATGACTCAATCGTAGCGATGACCCCCATCAGCGGAACTCTAAGAGCGGAAGGGCGTCGACCGACAACACGCGAGGTCCAAGCGTTCTTAGCAGACCAGAAGGAAGCCGATGAACTCCTCATGGTGCTGGATGAGGAGCTGAAGATGATGGCCTCACTCTGCCCGGAAGGGGCCGCCGTAATCGGTCCACGCATTCGTCGAATGTCTAACGTCGTCCACACGGAGTTCGAAATCTCCGGTCGGACCTCCGCCAACATCGGCCGAGTGCTCAGATCGACCCTCCTAGCTCCAACAGTCGTGGGGAGCCCCCTGGAGAGCGCTACTCGCGTCATCCACAAACGGGAGCCCTCGCCGCGCGGCTACTACAGCGGCGTGGTGGCTCTGGTCGAACCCGACGGCGGCGGCGGACAATCTCTCGATTCAGCCATCCTCATCCGAACCGCCGAGATATCGCGATACGGCGACGTAAGTATTTCGGCTGGCTCAACTATTGTGCGCCATTCAGATCCCGACTCCGAAGCGCAGGAGACTCGTGCCAAGACTGCGGGATTGCGACAGGTCTTTGAGGCTGAGGCTTCCCTTGACGCCTCCATTGGCCAGGCCATGACAGTTCGCCGCGCCGTAGTGTCCGACTTCTGGCTCAAGAGCACAACTGAGCGCGCACTGAACCGACATCGATTCAGCGGCCGGACATGCCTCATAGTGACCGCCGAAGACGACTTTACACACATGCTGGCTGTACTACTCAGATCCTTGGGATTCTACGTGGACGAACAACCAGCCCTCGACGTGGACGAACTCCCGGCTGACCGTGATCTGATTCTGTTCGGCCCTGGTCCCGGCAACCCCGAGAACAAGACCGATCAGCGCATCGTTTCTCTTCACCGGCTCATCCGGTCCGCGCTGTTGCAACGGCGACCGTTCCTCGCCGAGTGTTTGAGCCATCAGATACTCGCGCTAGAGCTTGGCTTGCCCATAGCTCGACTAGCGCAACCGCACCAAGGTGAGCAGATCGAACTTCCGCTCTGGAATCGACAAGCGACACTGGGGTTCTACAACACATACACCGCTCGTTCCCTAACCCCCTTCGTCCATTCCAGTCCCGCAAGGCATGTCCGGGCGATCCTGCACCCTGACTCCGAGGACGTCGCAGTACTCAGCGGTACGGCGTTTGCCTCGACCCAGTTCCACATTGAGTCAGTTCTGACTCACAACAATGATTGGCTGCTCGCTGAACTCATCGAGGGTGTACTCAGCCGTTCCGAAACGAGGACGACCAAGAAGGTGGACCGTGGAACATCAGTACCAATTAGTTGACGCGTTCGCCACCAGACCCCTGGTCGGTAACCCAGTTGCTGTGTTCCTCGACTCGTTCGACTTGGACCAAAGGACGATGCAAGACATCGCCGCCGAGTTTCAACTATCGGAAGTCGTCTTTGTCGACAGACCGAGGAGCGATCCGACGCGGGTGCAATGCAGAATATTCACCCCTGTGAACGAACTGCCGTTCGCGGGCCACCCGCTCATCGGTGCAGCGCGAGTGCATCTGGACCGTCATCAACTCTCTAACGCAACGTTCACAACTCCGTCCGGGGCGGTAAGGATCTCCAAAGATCCGGCTGATACGAGTAGCGTGCAGATCACCCAAGCCATGCCCACTGAGGTCGCAACCGAACATGCAGCTGAGCTGAAAGCCGCTCTAGGCACATCGAGCTTCGCTGGCCCGCCAGCGCTTTACGACGCGGGTGCCAGACATCTCGTAGTACCCATCAGGACCGTAAATGAGTTGATGGCGATACGCCCAGATCAGCGCCGTCTCTCTATTTTCGAGGACATGGCGATCAACTGCTATGCCGCAGAAAACGGAGTCCTGTTCAATCGAATGTTCTCCCCGGCATATGGTGTCCAAGAAGATGCGGCCACCGGATCAGCCTGCGCACCAATAGCGCTACATGCGGTGTCGATCGGACTCCATGACTCACTACTCCGGGTTGAAGTCCGACAAGGGCACAAGCTCGGCAAAGATTGTCGGATGACAGTTTCGATTCGACAGGATCAAGAGCCGCAATGCGCTGTCTCCTTATCGGGAGCTACGGCTCTTGTCGCTCACGGCACGCTACTCGTATAAACCAGAACGGATCGAAGCAATGAATGACAATCTTTCGGAGACCCTCACAGGCCATATCGAGGTAGATTTCCCTGAGTATCTAGATCCACCTGGCGAGCCTTTCGAGCTACTGACCTCATGGCTGAAACGCGCCGTGCGTCTCGGGGTCCGCGAACCGCTAGCAATGGCGTTGGCTACCTCTACAAATGCGGGCCAGCCGTCGATCAGAACAGTAGCATTGGCGGAGCTCACGACCGCTGGTCTCATTTTCACGTCTCACTCCAACTCCCCTAAAGGCCAGGAGGCTCTGGCGAATCCGAAGGTGGCAGCGCTGTTTTACTGGCGTGAAACCAGCGAGCAGGTGTGCATCCGCGGTTCTATCCAATGCCTAGACGAGACCGTTGCCGACAGGATGTGGCAACGACGCCCGCTCGGCACACACGCGATGTCCGTTGCCTCCTGTCAAAGCCGTCCTCTAGATGATGTTGAAGGCCTCCGCCAGACGGCCGTGCAACTCGCCGAGGATGCCCCATTGCCGAGACCGGTAACCTATAGGGCTTTCGAGATTCAACCTTCCGACATCGAGTTCTGGGCGAACGGCCGTGACAGGCTGCATGAGCGACTGCTCTTCTCACGCCGGGGATCTGGCTGGGCGGTTTCGAGGCTTCAGCCGTGAACTCCTGCGCGTCACAGACGAACGATCTGGGCAGACGTTCTGATGAACGTAAGGCTGCGCTCTCAGTGCGTCGCCTGATGAAGTGGCACTTTTCACCGCGTACGGGCTCGCCATTTTGGGTTGCGTCTCGTCCGTCATTGCCTTTTGACCCGCTGAAGGATGTACGAACCCCGGAGCAGTTGGATATGTTCACCGACTGGACAGGAGTGCCTGACGAGGCTAAGGGCTTGAGTCTCATTCCGGCTGGGCTTCCTCGTGCGGAGCGTATCGTCAGGGCTGGTTATCGAGGCGCAGGTCTGCCCTTGCTGGAGCGTTGGCTTGATCAGTTGGTGACCTGGCGCGTATCGGGATACAGCAAACCACCTGCCCTTGGAGGGGATTGCACGCTAATTGCGTTAGCGCCGGACGCTCAATTTGCTATTGCCGTGAGTGCCGAGCGAGCTAGGAGGTTGGGGACGCGTCCGTACCTTGTAGACCCCCATGAGGCGACCCTTCGGGAAGTCCCCATTGGTTCCTGTGACGAGGGTGCGCGTCGATGCTGGACTGCTATGCCGGACGCTCAAGTCCGGTACATATCAACATCGCCGGGCTACCTCGTATCCCTCCTCGCCAATGCTCGTTTCAGTCGTGTATTGAGTCGGTCGGTTCGTCATGTCGCTATCTACGTAGACTGGGAGCACGAAGATCTCGCGTTGGCTGCGTTGGCTGCGTTGCATGCAGTTCCAGAACACGTGGAGGTCAGCCTTGTTGTCAGTGTTCCTGGAGCACTAGCTGAATTTAGGACCGGCCTGGTTCGCCGGAAGGATAATACGTTCAAGTTCCATGGGTTTGATCCGCACATATCTGTGACCTGGGGGAAGTTGGGTGACAATTCTGATTCCTGCCCCGAACTGCGGTCCGATCTCCGGGTTACTCATCTAAGCCGGTGGGGGTTCTTGCCAGGAGTGAGGGTCAAGACTGAGCGCGTTGCCTACAGTCTCGGTCGCACATCCGCGGGCTTCGGGGTGCGTCGTCACTGACGCGCAACGGGGTCGCTCTAGCCCGCTCTGACCGTCGAAGAGCAGCGAGACGTCCTACACGCCTCACACTCTCGTCAGCTAGCTCGTCTGTCTACTAGGCACGGAAGCAGTGCCCCCGGAACTCGGCTCCATGTGAGTCGACTCCGGTCGAACTCGAACCCAACGGAGGATCGCAATGTCCAATCCAGTCACTTTCGTCAACGTCATCGACGTCGAGCCGGAGAAGCAGCCGGAACTCGTCGAGCTGCTGAAGGAGGGTACCGAGAAGGTGATGAAGCACCGGCCCGGTTTCATCTCTGTCACCCTGCTCGCCAGCGCCGACAAGACGCGCGTGCTCAACGTGGCCCAGTGGGAGTCTGCCGATGATGTCAAGGCGACCCAGTCCGACCCGGAGGCGGCTGAGTACGCGAAGAAGACCGCGGGCATCGCGAAGGCGAGCCCTGGTCTTTACCAGGTTGTGGGTGAGTACAAGTAACCCAGCCACCGTCGAACCCGGGGTGTGAGCGACACATCGCTCACACCCCGGGCTTCGCACAGCTCAACTGTCTTCGTCATGCCGCCAGCTTGAAGTCGGTACACTGGAGATACGAAGTACGATACGTATCACCCTTGAGCATGTTCGGCTCGTCGAAGAGGAGGAGCTGCGGATCGGCGATGAGCGCCCGAGCCACCAGGGCTCGGCCTCGTTCCCCCTGTGACAGCACCTTCCAGCCCGCGTCCGTACGGGAGGTCAGCCCCACCTCGGCGATGAGATCATCGGCCTTCGCAACCTGCTCGGCACTTGCCTCCCAGCGGAAGGGGCGCTCGACCGTGCCGGTCAGTCCGGTGAGGACGACGTCGCGCACGGACAGATTCGAGCGCAGCGGATGGCGCGGATTCACGTGGCCGATGTGGCGACGTAGGGCTTGAAGTTCGACCCGACCCATCCTCTCGCCGAGGATGTCCACGGTCCCCGACGTCGGGAACACCTGCGCCGAGGCGAAGCTGAGGATCGTCGACTTCCCGGCTCCGTTCGGCCCGATGAGAACCCAGTGCTCGCCCTGACCGATCGCCAGATCGATGCCGTGGAGGATCTTCGTCTCCCCACGTCGGAACGTCACATCGTCCAACTTCAGGACCGTCTTTGCCACGTCGTCCACACTCTCTTCCCACATCGAGATCGCTCGGCTCCGCTCGGGAGTCGGCTCCGTCAGGGAGCCGTTGTCGATTCTAGATCCGGGCCTCGCCGAGGTGGTCCTCCCCGGACACACCCATGTTCCACATCCTGGATCGCCGAGTCGCGACCAGCGGAAGACGTCAGCCTGAAGAGTTCAGTGCAGGGTCGGCCGGTAAACGAGTTCCTGGGTTCTTCCGTCGAGCAGAGTGGAGTCGAGAAGTTCGAGATCGAAATCCTGCGTTCGGGCGAAGATGGGCTGGACACCTGTGCGCCCGGTGATGACCGGGTAGATCGTGACCTGCAGTCGGTCAACAAGTCCCGCCTCCATGAGCGCCCGGTTCATCGACAGACTGCCATGCGAACGAATCGGGACTTCGGATTCCTCCTTCATCTCCCCCACCACGTCAACCGCGTCACCTGCGGCGACGACTGCGTTGGGCCAATCGAGCGGCTCGCTCAAAGTCTGTGAGATGACGGTTGCCGGGCAATTGCGCATGGCGGTGACCCAGGGGTCGAGCACGTCGGTGTAGATGTCGGATTCCGCGAGCATGCCGACGAAATCACGGAATGTCTGGGCCCCGAAGACCATTCGAGTGTCCGCGTTGTAGAGCTCCAGCCGATGGTCGAGGAGCTCCGGGCCCTGCTTGCCCCAGTAGCCTCCCCAGTCGCCGTCGGGACTGACCGAGGCGAACCCGTCGAGGCTCGAGAACACGTCGAACGTATATGTGGCACTCATGGCTGCTCCTCACAGAGCATAGACGGTGAATTCAGTGTGCGCTCGACTGCCGGCGATGACCAGACCCACCTCCAGCAGACGAAACCGAGACGGACCATAATGGAGGCATGCACAACGGCGGCGACCCTCAAGACGAACACCGGATGAAGATGCGCGGGAAGATCCTGCGCCGCTCCGCATCGTTCAACGTCGCCCACGCCGTCGACGACCTCGAACCCGGCACCGGGGCCCAGAGCATCCAGCGAGCCCTGACCCTGCTCAACCTCGTCGGCCTCATTGCTGGCGAGCGCAGCAACGGTGCCAGCCTGTCCGAGGTCGCCTCCATCAGCGGCCGCCCCAAGGCCAGCGTCCACCGCATGCTCCAGGCGCTCATCGCCATGGGCTACGTCGAACGCCTCGACGAGGGCGGCTACCGCCTCGGCGTGCAGTCTCAGATTCTCGGTCAGCTCGCCCAGAAATCGGTCGACCCCCTGGTCACCGAGTCGGAGTCGAGCCTGCTGCGCCTGGCCGAACTGAGCCAGGACACGGCCTTCCTGACCCTGCGCACCGGCAGCTATTCGATCTGCGCCCGCCGCGAGGAGGGCTTCGGCGAGATCCTCAACAATGCCCTGTCCGTAGGTGATCGCCATCCGCTGGGCATCGGCGCCGGCAGCCTCGCGATCCTCTCCGAGCTCTCCCCCGCCGAGGTGGACGCCCAGTTCGAGGCCAACGCGCAGATCTTCGCCGAACGGTACCCCAAGGTCTCCATCGCAGCACTGCGCGACATCATCGACCGCGCCCGCGTCGACGGCTTCGTGCACAATCCCGGACTCTTCGCCCAAGGATCATGGGCCGTGGGTGTGCCGCTGAAGGTCCGCGACAGCCGATCTCGCGCGGCACTGTCGATCGCCAGCGTCCCCGACCGTGTCACCGGCGCCCGCGTCGAACGACTCGTCGCCCTGCTCCGCCGCGAGGCGAAGACCATCGCCGAGGCCCTCAGCGACCACGCAGATCCCTGACCAGCTCGCCATTCCCCGCCGCACCGGCTCAGGCTCGGATGGAGGAACTTTTGGTGTGGCATCGACCGCTGATCTCACACCAAAAGTTCCTCGATTGCCGCCAGCCCGCTCACTCCGACGAGGCGGCCCCGAGCCGCGCGGCCACCGCACCGAGGATCTCCCCCAGCCACCCCACCGCGGCCGGGTTCGGCCCGGGCCTGGTCACGAAGGATACACGGCGCTGACCCAGGTCCTGCTTGGCCGGCCTGAGAACGACGTCGAAGTCGGTGTCCACGGCCACCTCGGTGGTCAGAGCGCAGCCGAGACCCTCGGCCACGAGCCCGTGGATCATGTAGAGGTCGTCGCTGCGCATGAGTTCGCGCAGTTCGTATCCCAGTCCCCGGGAGATGCGCCGCAGCACCCGCACCGAGGCCTCCGCTTCGTTGTGGCTGAGCACCCAGTCGACGTCGCTCATCGTTGCGAAGTCGAGAACCTCGTGGGCTGCGAGCTCCCCATCGCGGGAGACCATCACCCGGTAGGGTTCGTCCAGCAGGGTCCGCAGCCGCAGCTCGGGGCCCGCGAATTCGGGCAGTTCGGGGATGTCGTAGATGAGCCCGGCGTGGACCTCACCGCTGTGCAGCATCCGCACCACCTCGCTGGGTTCGGCCTCGACGACCTCGACGCGCACCGAGGTGCGCTGCTGGAGTTCGGCGATCGCAGCGGGCAGCAGCCGTGAGCCGATCGAGGAGAAGGAACCGACGCGCAGGGACACGACACCGGCATCACGCTGGGCCGTGACAAGCTGCTCGGCCCGGTCGATGCGGGCAAGGACCGGTTCGATCTCCTCGGCGAAGGACTCCCCGAGCGGTGTCAGCCTCGTCCCGTTGCGGGAGCGATCGACGAGCTTGATCCGCAGATGGGATTCGAGGGTGCGCAGATGATGGGTCACGGTCGGCACCCCATGGTCGAGCACCTCGGCGGCCCGATTGAGACTTCCCTCGTCCCGAATGGCCAGGAGAACCCGGAACTGCTGCAGATTCATCATGATATAGACACTATGACACTGTGAACGATTTCTTGCTATATCCTAGGCGACCAATGATCCCTAGTGTGGGACACATGCTCGCTGACACACACCTGCACCCAGACACCGCGAACCGCACCGCGACAACCCCCGCGCCCACGCAAGCGAACACCGCCATCGACCCCCGCCAACACACCGCACCCTATGCCGAAGCCCTGCGGTCCCTGGCCGCCGAGGACTGGCAGCGTCTGCACGTGCCCGCTCATCAGGGCAGTCCTGATCATGCCCCGGGCCTGGCCGAGGTCGTCGGGGAGGCCGGCATGAGCATCGACTTCCCCATGCTCTTCAGCGGCGTCGACCAGGACAACTGGCGCATGATCAACCATGATCGCGTGACTCCGATCATGGCCGCCCAGCAGCTCGCCGCCGAGGCCTGGGGTGCTTCGCGGACCTGGTTCATCACCAACGGAGCATCGGGCGGCAATCACATCGGCACGACCGTCGTGCGGGGCCTGGGCCGCGAGTTCGTCCTCCAGCGCAGCGTCCATTCCTCCGTCATCGACGGCGTCACCCATGCCGAACTGCGCCCTCATTTCGTCCACGGCCGCGTCGATCCCGGGCTCGGCTCCTCCCACGGCGTCACCCCGGCCGAGGTCGACTTCGCCCTGCGTGAGCACCCGAACTCCGCCGCCGTCTACCTCGTCTCCCCCAGCTACTTCGGTGCTGTCGCCGACATCGCCGCCATCGCCGAGGTGGCCCACCGCCACGATGTTCCCCTCATCGTCGATGAGGCCTGGGGCTCCCACTTCGGCATGCACCCGAAGCTGCCGGTCAACGCAGTGCGCCTGGGCGCCGACCTCGTCATATCCAGCACTCACAAGGGTGCAGGCTCCCTCGCACAGTCGGCGATGGTCCATCTCGGGCACGGACCGCAGGCCAAGCGCATCGAGACGCTCGTCGATCGGGTCGTGAAGTCCTATCAGTCGACCTCCTCGAGTGCGATCCTGCTGTCCTCCCTCGACGAGGCACGTCGTCATCTCGTCACCCACCCGGAGGCGATCGAGACGGCCCTGGACACGGCCGAGGAGATCCGCACCCGGGTCAAGAACGACACCCGGTTCCGCGATGCGACTCCCGACATCCTCGGCGGTCATGATGCGATCGACAACGATCCGTTCAAGGTCGTCATCGACACCCGCGGTGCCGGAATCACCGGGTCCGAGGCCCAGTATCAGCTCATCCGGGACCATCGGATCTACTGTGAGCTGGCCACTCCCTCGGCGCTGCTGCTGCTCATCGGCGCGACCTCGCCCGTCGACGTGGATCGCTTCTGGACGGCTCTGCAGGAGCTGCCGCGCTCGGAGGCCGAGCCGGAGCGTCCCATCGTGCTGCCCGGCAGCTGCCAGAAGCGTCTGGACATCAGCGATGCCTACTTCGCCGAGTCCCAGACGGTCCCCTTCGCCGAGGCGGTCGGCCGGGCGTCCGCGGATTCTCTGGCTGCGTACCCGCCAGGTGTGCCCAATGTCCTCCCTGGTGAGGTGCTCAGTGCGAAGGCCGTCGACTTCCTCCGTGCGACCGCGGCGGCGCCCTCGGGCTATGTCCGTGGCGCCCAGGATTCGCGCATGGACACTTTCGCCGTCGTGGCTGAGCCGAGCTCAACTGACCTCAGCTGAGCCGAGCTGAACTGACCCGAGGCGAGCTGAGCCGACCCTTGGGCGGCAGTCCCACCAGCGAATACGCGCGTGGCACTGCGGTACCGTGGAGAATATGCCCGCCTCCGACGATTCGCCCACCGTTTCCCTGCCCGCGACCGAGCTTGAGCGCCTCTGCACCTCGACGATTCTTGCCGCCGGAAGCTCGGAGAAACTGGCGAGGTCACTGGCAGCTGCCACGGTCGCGGCGGATCGGCGCGGCAAGATCCAGGTCGGCACGGCGCACCTCTTCGACTACCTCGACGGGCTCGAGGCCGGTCGGATCAACGGTGCTGCCGTTCCGCACTCGGTCAACAGATTGCCGGCGGCCCACCTCGTCGACGCCGACGGCGGCATCGTCCAGCTCGCCTTCGACGAGGTGTTCGATCGCTTCGCTCAGTCGGCGACGGATCTGGGCATCTCGATCCTCAACATCATGAACGCGTTTCCTGCCGGCGAGCTCGGCTACTACACGATGCGCTTGGCCCGTCGTGGACTCATCGCCCTTGCCGGAGGGAACTCCCCGGCGCTGATGTCGCTCTTCGGCAGCCGCGACACGGTCACCGGGACGAACCCGCTGTCCTTCGCGCTCCCTCACCCGCAGGGGCCGCGCATGTTTGATCAGGCCAGCAGCGCGACGGCCTGGGTCAACATCCGTGATGCGGCCGACCGTGGGGAGTCGATCCCCGAGGGGTGGGCTCAGGCTCCGGATGGGACTGCGACGACGGACTCCGAGGCGGGCCTTGCCGGCTCACTGCTTCCCTTCGGTGGGGTCAAGGGCAGCAATCTCGCGCTCATGATCGAACTCCTCGCCGCCCACGGGGGCGCGAAATTCTCGGTGGATGCACCACCCATCGATGAGGGTACGACGACTCCCGGGACCGGTCTCTTCGTCATCGCCATCAGCGCTGATGCCTTCGACCCGGAGTACACGCACCGGGTCGAAGAGCACCTGGCCAGAATCGATCGCGACTTCGGCATCGACTTCGGACGCAAACGCGATGACGCAGTCATCGACCTGCCCCAGAACCTCCACACCGCACTGCTCGAACGCGCCGCTCGCTAGATCCGCAGCCTCACCGCAGGACGACAGTCCTCTTCCCGGCGAGGAACACGCGGCCGTCGCAGTGCCACTTCACGGCGTTGGACAGGGCCTTGCACTCGGCGTCACGACCGGCGGCCACGAGGTCCTTGGGGCCGAAGGAGTGGTCGACCTCGACGAGCTGCTGGGCGATGATCGGGCCCTCGTCGAGTTCGCTGTCGACGAAGTGTGCGGTCGCCCCGACGGTCTTGACTCCCCGCTCCCATGCCTGGTGATAGGGCTTGGCGCCCTTGAACGAGGGCAGGAACGAGTGGTGGATGTTGTTGGCCTTGCCTGTCAGCTCCCGTGCCAGGTCGTCGGAGAGGACCTGCATGTAGCGGGCGAGGACGACGAGGTCGATTTCGAAGCGGTCGACGAGTTCGAGCAGCTTCGCCTCCGCCTCCGGCTTCGTCTCCTTGGTCACCGGGATGCGGAAGAACGGGATGTGGTGCCATTCGACGAGTTCACGGTGGTCGGGGTGATTGGACACCACGGCCGCGATCTCGATGGGCAGCTCACCGACCTGGGCGCGGAAGAGCAGATCGTTGAGGCAGTGCTCGAACTTCGAGACCATGATGAGGACCCGACGCTTCTCCCCCTCCGGCCACAGCTTCCACGACGCCTCGAAATCGGTGCCGATGCCTTCGAAGTCCGCGCGCAGTGCCTCGATCGCGCCCTGCGACTCGTCCTGGAGACTGAAGTCGATCCTGAGGAACAGACGCTCGGTGTACTGATCGTCGAACTGCTTGAGCTCCTTGATGTCACCGCTGTGAGTGAGGAGGGCTCCGGTCACGGCGTGGGTGATTCCCGGCCGTTCGTCGCATTCCAGGGTGAAGACGTAATCCTGCATATCCACTGCTTCCTTGCTCGATGGGTGTACTCAATCATTGGTTGAGAGGCTCACATTGGTCACCTTCAACCGCCCGTCACCTTCAACCGTCAGTCACCGTCAGCCGTTGCTGAGGAACTCCGCCATGCCGTCGAGCAGCCACCGGACCGCGAAGTCCGCGAAGCTCGCCCGCGGGTAGACCCGGTACTCGAGTTCAGCCGAATGGTGGAGGATGACCGGCACCGGCCCCATCTGAGTCGAGATCGCCTGGCCGACGCCGAAGGCACGCGGGTGCAGATCCGCGCGCACGCTCTTCTCCAGCACCTCACGGGCCTTCACGCCGGTGAGTTCGAGGATCGTGCGGTTGGCCGAGAGATCCACGGCCTGCCCGGGCAGTCCCTCAAGGGCCGCCTCGGCGACGAGGGTCTCCCCCGGTCGCTGCCGCCGGGAGACGTCGACGGTGAGGAATTCGTCGGGGCTCAGCCACAGGGTGTGCAGGCCGGCCTCGTCCCCGGTGACCTCGCCGACCCGACCGGGCAGGGTGATCCCAAGAGCAGATTCGAGCGCCTCCGCCGAGGCTGTTCCCGGGGTGGCGCGCAATCCGAGCTGGACAGCGAAGCTGCGTTCGCGCAGGCCAACGGCCTGCCCGCCGAGTTCGGTGGCGCGGGCCATGTCCTCGCCGAGGTGGGCTGCCGGTGAGGTACGCAAGCTATCGAGCACCTCGGCGTCGGTCTCGAAGCTGTGCTGCGCAGTGGAGGACTGGGTCTGACTCTGCTGGGTCGTCTGTGTGGTGTCAGCCATCGCGGCGGTTCCCTTCTGGATCGTAGAAGACGGGTGAGGTGATCTCGACGTCGACGAGTGTCCCGCCGACCGGGGACTGGATGATCTCGCCGGTCCGGTTCCGGCCGTTCTCGACCATCGCCAGGCCAAAGGGCCTGTCCATGCTCGGTGAGATGTAGGACGAGGTGACGTGCCCGATCATCGGGACCGGGCCCGCCTCCGGGGTGATCGGTGTGCCCGAGGTGATGAGCTGAGCACCTTCGGCCAGACGGGTCGTGCCGTCGACGGGTAGGACCCCGACGAGGTGCTTGCGGTCCTCGCGTGCCGTGTCGATGCGCGAGTAGGAGCGTTTGCCGATGAAGTCCTTGAGCTTCGAGACGATCCACTCCATGCCGGCATCCTGTGGGGTCACGGTGCCGTCGGTGTCCTGACCGACGATGATGAAGCCCTTCTCCGCGCGGAGGACGTGCATGGTCTCGGTGCCGTACGGGGTGATGTCGAACTCAGCACCCGCCTCGGCGACGGCCTCCCACACGGCCAGACCATAGAAGTTCTCCACATTGATCTCGAAGGCGAGCTCACCGGAGAACGAGATGCGGCAGATGCGGGCCGGAATCCCGCCCGCCAGGGTCGTCTCCCGAAAGCCCATGAACTCGAAGGCCTCGTTGGACACATCCAGGTGCGGGGCGAGCTTGGCGATGACCTCGCGGGATTTGGGTCCGGCGACCGCGACGGTCGACCATTCTTCCGTCACCGAGGTGAAGACGACGTCGAGCTCGGGCCATTCGGTCTGGTGCCATTCCTCCAGCCATTCGAGGACGGTGGCCGCGCCTCCTGTCGTCGTGGTCATGTAGTAGCGGTCGTCTGCCACGCGCAGGGTGACGCCGTCGTCGAAGACCATGCCGTCGGGTTTGCACATGAGTCCGTAGCGGCCCTTGCCGACCTTGAGCTTGGCGAAGCCGTTGGTGTAGATCTGGCCGAGGAACGCACCGGCGTCGGTGCCGCGGATCTCGATCTTGCCCAGTGTCGACGCGTCCTGGAAGCCGACGGATTCCCGCACGGCCTTGCATTCGCGCAGCACCGCCGCGTCCATGTCCTCCCCGTCCTGCGGGTAGTACCAGGGTCGCTTCCACTGGCCGACGTCTTCGAATTCGGCACCGTGGTCGACATGCCATGGGTGGATCGAGGTGATCCGGGCCGGGTCGAAGAGCTCGCCCTTGCGTCGTCCGGCCAGTGCCGCGAAGGGCACTGGGGCAAACGGTGCGCGGAAGGTCGTGTGCCCGACTGCGCCGAGATCCGACTCCCCCAGCACAGTCGCGATGGCGCCGATGGCGTTGACCGCACTCGTCTTGCCCTGATCGCCGCCCGTCGAGATCGAGGTGTAGCGCTTGATGTGCTCGACCGAGCGCATGCCCGCGTCCATCGCCCGCTGCACGTCGGCCACGGACTGGTCGCGCTGAAAGTCGATGAAGTGCGTGGTCAGCGCCGTGTGATCATCATCCGCCGAGGTGACCAGCCACAGTGGGCGAGCCGGCGCGTAGGTCATCGGCTCGGCCGCGGGAATGTCGAGCGGACCGGCGAAACCGGTGCGCTTCGCGGCCGCATGCCCGGCCTCGGCGCCCTGTTTGAGAGCTGCCTCGAGCGAGTAGTCGCCGTTGACTGCGCCGACCGTGAACTGATCGCGCACGGGCCTGCTCGGGACGAAGGCAGCGATGTCTTTCCGCCACTCGATCGGCCCCTTGCGCTGTCCGTGCAGGTGGATCACGGGTGAGAATCCGCCGGCCACGGCCAGCAGGTCCACGTCGATGACCTCGGACTCGCCGGTGGCCACACCGTCGACGTCGAGGCCCGAGACGGTGACCTGGCTGATGCGTCCGGCAGGCCCCTCACCTGCGGTGTCGCTGACCGCGGAGCCGAGGATGAGCCGGGTTCCCGTGTCCCGAGCAACAGATTCTGCCATCGCCGAGGCGGTGGTGCGGGAGTCGATGATCGCCGGCACCTCGATGCCTGCCGCGTGCAGATCGGCCAGCAGTTCGTAGGCAGAGTCGTTCGTCGCGGCGATCGCGACGGACTGCCCAGCGGCGACACCGAAGCGGTTGAGGTAGGTGCGCACGGCGGAGGCGAGCATGATGCCCGGACGGTCGTTGTCGGCGAATACGATCGGGCGTTCGTGGGCTCCGGTGGCCAGCACGACCTGCTGGGCTCGGATGTGCCAGACCCGTTGGCGTGTGCCGGGGCGGGACCTGGTGCTGCCCTGCGCACTCTCTCCTCCGTTTTCGACGAGCTCAAGGGTGCGGTCCTCGAGGGCGACGAAGTAGTTCGAGTCGTAGCTGCCGAACACGGTCGTGTTCGCTCGGTACGTGAGTTCCTCCGCCTCGGCGAAGGAGGCAACGGTGGACGCGATCCACTCGCTCGCGGGCACACCGTCGATGGTCTCTGACGAACTCGACAGCAGCGATCCACCGGGGGCGGCTCTGTCATCGAGCAGCAGCGTCCGGGCCCCGGTCTTTCCGGCCTCGCGGGCGGCGGCCAGACCGGCGGGTCCGGCACCGATGACGAGCACGTCGGTGTGCACGTGCTTGTGCTCGTAGACGAGTCCATCCTGACCTGGGTCGAGAATGCCCAGCCCTGCCAGGTAGTCGGCTTCGAGGCCTTCGGTGATGGGCACACGGGTGGCCGGCAGCATGGATTCGCTGACGTCGCCGGGGATGCGACCCTTGACGCGGACCAGGGCGTTGGACTCTTCGATTCCGGCGCTGAGGACGCCGCGCGCCCGGCCCAAATAGGTCGAGTTGCCGCAGTCGATGCGTCCGGCGGCGATGAGGGCGCTGGCGATCGTGTCCCCGGCGAAGCCCGAGTACTGCGTTCCTTCCACGCGGAAGCTGACGGGTCGCGTGCGGTCGATGCCGGTGGCGTGATCGAAGCGGGGCGAACCGGACGGATGGGTGGAGTGCGTCATCGGACTCCTCCTGCAGAATCGGCGGTGGACGGGGACTGTGGAGCAGCCTCGGCGAGGGTGTCGGGTCGGGGCTGGCCCATGGGGTAGATGGTGGTGAAGTCGTAGGTGACGGTGTCGCGGATGGCGTTGAACCATTTGCGGCAGCCGAGGCTGTGGCTCCATCGTTCGGCATAGGCGCCGCGGTCGTTGTCGCGGTAGAAGAGGAATTCGGCCCACTCTCTGTCACTGAGTGCGTGAGGGTCGGCCGGGTAGGGCACGTGTGCCTGGCCGCCGTAGTGGAATTCGGTTTCGTCGCGTGGCCCGCAGTTCGGGCAGCTGATGAGGAGCATGGCTGATCCTTTGGTCTCGGGTTCGCTCAGTGCGCCACGGCTGCGGCGCCGTGCTCGTCGATGAGGTGACCGGTTTCGAACCGGTCGAGGGCGTAGGGGGCATTGAGCGGGTGGGGTTCGTCATTGGCGATGGTGTGGGCGAAGGTCAGTCCGGCCGCGGGTGTGCCCTTGAAGCCGCCCGTGCCCCAACCGCAGTTAGCGTAGAGACCCTGGACCTCGGTCTTCGACACGATCGGTGAGGCATCGAGGGTGACGTCGACGATGCCGCCCCAGGTGCGCAGCACATGGGCACGGGCGAAGATCGGGAACAGTTCGACAGCGGCGGCCAGCTGTTCTTCGATGACGTGGAAGCCGCCTCGTTGGCCATAGCCGTTGTAGGAGTCGACGCCGGCGCCCATGACGAGTTCGCCCTTGTGCGCCTGGGAGACGTAGACGTGGACGTGGTTGGACATGACGACGGTCGGGTGCACGGGTTCGAAGAGCTCGGACACGAGTGCCTGGAGTGGGTGGGACTGGATCGGCAGGCGGATGCCGGCCATGTCTGCCAGCACCGAGGAGTCTCCGGCCACGCACATGGCGACCTTCTCGGTGGCGATGCTGCCGCGGGTGGTTTCGACGCCGATGACCTTGTCGCCGATGCGTTCGATCCCGGTGACCTCGCAGTTCTGGATGATGTCGACGCCCATCTCATCGCACTTGCGGGCGAAGGCCCAGGCGACGTGATCGTGCTTGGCGATGCCGGCTCGCGGCTGATAGGTCGCGCCCATCACCGGGTAGCGCAGGTCGTCGCCGATGTTGATGATCGGGCAGACTTCCTTGACCTGTTTGGGGTCGAGCCATTCGGCGTCGATGCCGTTGAGGGCATTCGCGTTGACGCGGCGTTGGGATTCGCGCACGTCCTGGAGTGTGTGGGCGAGGTTGAGGACCCCGCGCTGGGAGAACAGGAAGTCGTAGTCGAGTTCTTCCGGCAGCTGCTCCCAGAGTTTGAGCGACTTCTCGTAGATCGCCGCGGACTCGTCCCAGAGGTAGTTCGACCGGATGATGGTCGTGTTGCGGGCCATGTTCCCGCCGGCCAGCCAACCGCGCTCGAGGATGGCGATGTTGGTCATGCCATGGTTCTTGGCCAGGTAGTACGCGGTGGCGAGTCCGTGTCCGCCGCCACCGATAATGACGGCTTCGTAGGACTTCTTCGGCTCCGGATTGCGCCACAGGAAGTCGGGATGCTCGGGGAGCTGGTCGGCCATGCGATCTCCTTCGACCGTTTGATCATCAACTAATATATCAGGTGTGTTCCTGTAGTCTATGACGAGGAAAAGCAAATGCGCAATAGGAATTCTCGGGAGTGTGGAAATGGATTCGACGGCTGACGCAGTGTCGCAGAAGATGTCCCTGGCCGCGCGTGCCTACGAGATCCTGCGCCACCGCCTCATCATGCTCGACATCGCTCCCGGCGACCCCATCAACGAGGCAGCTCTGAGCGCCGAGCTCGACGTCGGACGGACGCCTATCAGGGAGGCGCTCAAGCGCCTGGAGAGCGACCACCTCGTCGTCTCCTACCCGCGCCGGGGCACGTTCGCGAGCAACGTCGATCTCAAGGATCTATCCACGATCTCCGAGATGCGTGAGGTTCTCGAGCCCATCGCCGCCCGCAAGGCCGCCCGCAACATCACCCCCGAGCGCCGACGAGCCTTCGAAGCCACGATCGCCGACCTGCGGGAGCTGAAGGAGACCGACGAACCGCGCGCTCTCATGGAGCGCGACCTCGAGGTCCACCGCCTCATCTACTCCTCGGTGGACAACCCCCACCTCATGGAGACTCTCGTGCGCCTCGACGATCTGGCGACTCGGATCTGGTGCCTCGTCATCCCCCGCATTCCCGACCTCATCGGCCATATCCGCGAGCACATCGATCTGCTCGAAGCGATCCTCGAAGGCAAGGAGTCAGCGGTCGAGGCACACGCGGCCGAACACGTCCGCGACTTCGACACGACCCTGCGCGCCGCCCTGCGCTGAGGGGGCTCGCACCGCAGAAGGACACGACGAAGCCCCCGCAGAATCAGTTGATTCTGCGGGGGCTTCGTTAATTAGGCAACGGCACCAGCTTCGGACTCGAGGCCCAGCGGCCAGGCGCCGACGAGTTGAGGCCTAGCGGCTCGACACCCGTCCGAACGCGTTCGCGATCGGGGCCAGCAGCAGCGGCCTGGCGGCGAACCAACCGGCCACGACCACGACCATCGCGATGAGGAACCAGACGAGTCCGGCCCAACCGAGCATCTCGGTACCCGCGAACATGTAGCCGAGGTTGTGCCGCAGTCCGGTCGTGAACACGAGGAACACGTGGACGAGGATGAAGAACACGAAGAACAGCATCGTCGGGAAGTGGATCGCCCGCGCCAGCGGCGCCGGGTAGATCTTGTTCAGCGTCGTGGCGTTCTTCGGCCACCATTCGCTCATCCGCACACCCGTGATCGCGGCCAGCGGGGCGGCGATGAACACGATGATGAAGTACATCAGCTGCTGGAGAGCGTTGTAGTTGACCCATGCATCTTCCATCGGCCATTCCATCGTTCCGTACTGCAGCGCCGCCGACAGCGCGTTGGGGAACACTTCCCAACTGGTCGGCACGATGCGCGCCCAGTGCCCGGAGACGAAGAGCAGCACGACGAAGACCACACCATTGGCCAGCCACAGCAGATCGAGGCTCGTGTGCAGCCAGAGGTTGATGCTGATCTTCTTCCCACCCTTCTTCGGGGTGTAGAACGCCGGCGGCTTCTGCTGGTGACGCACCTGCAGACCCGAACGGATGATGAGCACCATGAAGAAGATGTTGAGGAAGTGCGTCCACCGCACCCAGCCCGGGAAACCGGGATCGACGAATTCCGGGATGTGGTATTCGCCCGGGTAGCGCTCGAGGAACTCCGGCACACCCGGCAGTGTCGTGACACCACGAGCGGCGAGGATGAGGATCCCGGCCACGACGATGAGTCCGCCGAGTCCCAGCCCGACGAGTTTGGACCACTGTCCCAGCGACTTCGAACCGATCATGACCGGTTCCTTCTTCACTGCGGGCTTCGCCGAGGCAGTGCTGCCCGAACCGGACGATGTGGCCTTCGCAGCCGGTGCCGTCTTCGCAGCCGGCTTGTCCGCGGTGCGTGCGGCAGCCTTGTCGTCGGCCTTCGCGGCGGGCTTGGCCATCGGTTTGCGCTGAGCGGGCTTGTCCGCCGCCTTCGCCGCAGGCTTGGCCATCGGCTTGCGCTGAGCGGGCTTCTTCTCGGCTCCGTCGGAGGACTTGTCCGACGCCGCGGCGGCTCCCGCTGCCACAGCACCTGCACCGGCAGCGGCTCCCGCACCGGCGGCTCCCGCACCGGCACCGACACCACCGATTCCGGCGCGTCGACCCTGGGGCTTCTTCTCACCGGATCCGTCAGCGGCGGCCGGCGTCGCACTCTGCTTCGCCTCGGCCGTCGATTGTGCATCCTCGGCAGGATTGCCGGCCTCGGCAGATGCGGCATCGGTCGACGTGGTCTCAGCGGCCTTGTCCTCGGTCGGAGCCGAAACGGCAGCCGAGCCTGCGGCAGGTTTCGCAGCGTGTGCAGGTGCGAACCCTTCCGGCGGCCAGGGGTCTCCCCCGGCAGTGCGGGGAAGTCCGCGACGCAGCGGAACATCGGAAAGCTCTCCGGAGCCCGAGCGGCCAGCAGCAGCTGCGGCCACACCGGCACCGGCAGCACCCGTGCCAGCAGCACCCGCGCCAGCAGCGGCGGCCGCGGGAGCAGCGGATGTCGATTCAGACGTGGAATCGGCTGACGTATCAGTCGAGGCGGCTTCGGCGGAATCGGGCTGAGCCGCAGATTCGTCCGCTGTGCTCTCGACAGGAGCGGATACAGCCGCTGCCGGAGCAGCACCGGCGGCCGAGCCACCTGCAGCCTTGACCCCGGCGGGCGCGAAGCCTTCCGGCGGCCAGGGGTCTCCGCCCTCAACGCGCGGCAGACCACGGCGCAACGGAACCTCGTCGGAGGGAGCAGATTCAGGGGCGGCAACGGCAGCGCCAGCCGCAGCTCCGACACCGGCCGTTGCAGCGGCGGCAGCCGGGGCAGCCGAGGACTCTTCGTCCGACTCGACGGACGCCGCGTCCTCGGTCGAATCCTCGACAGGAGCGTCGTCTTCGACCGCAGGCTCTGCGGAAGCAGGCGCTTCGGCTGACGCGGCGGGCGCGGCAGACGCACCGGTGGCCTTCACCCCGGCAGGAGCGAGACCTTCCGGGGGCCAGGGTTCTCCACCTTCGACGCGCGGCAGTCCCCGGCGCAGCGGAACTTCGGCCGCAGGAGCGGCTTCAGCAGGAGAGACATCGGCTGCATCGTCGTCATCGCCCGCCGTCGCAGCAGCGGCCGCACCGCCAGCAATTCCGGCAGCGCCGGTGCCCGCCGCAACAGCAGCACCGGTCGACGAATCCTCGGCGGATTCCTCGACCGAGTCATCGACGGTCCCCGTCGATTCCTCAGCCTCGGTCACATCGGACTCGGCCGCCTCGGCGGGGGAACCTTCATCCAGTTCCTCCGTCTCGGCAGTCTTCGGCAGCCATGACGCGCCCTCTTCCAAGGGTTCACCGATGGTGCCCTCCGGGGGCCAGGGGTCTCCGCCTTCGACCCGTGGCAGACCCGAGCGCAGCGAACTGGAATAGGTTGCCATATCAGGACTTGTTCTCGTTCAGTGATTCGATGGCCTGGGGAACGACCTTGAACAGGTCGCCGACGACGCCGAAATCGGCGATGTCGAAGATCGGGGCTTCGGCGTCCTTGTTGACCGCGACGATGGTCTTCGAGGTCTGCATGCCGGCCTTGTGCTGAATCGCGCCGGAGATGCCGAGAGCCACATAGAGCTGCGGGGACACCGACACACCGGTCTGGCCGACCTGGTGCGACTGGGCGATGTAACCGGCGTCAACGGCCGCACGGGAGGCACCGACGGCAGCGCCGAGGGTGTCGGCGAATTCGCCGACGAGCTCGAAGGACTCCTCCGAACCGACGCCGCGACCACCGGAGACGACCTTCTGCGCGCCGCGCAGCTCGGGACGCGAGGAGGTTTCGACAACAGCTTCGAACGAATCGATCGCAGCCGAGCGCTTACCGGAATCGGCAACCTCGAGGGCCTGCGTGTTCGCGGCCTGTGCCTCGGCGCGGGCTTCGATCGAGCCCAGACGCACGGTGACGATGGGCGCGCCGAAGGTCGGGGCCGACGAGGCGGTGTAGCCGCCGCCGTAAACGGAGTGGTTGGCCACAATGCCCTCGGAGTCGCGTTCGAGTCCGGTGGCGTCGACGGACACGGACGATCCGCTGCGCACAGCGTAGCGACCGGCGATGTCGCGACCGTCGAGAGTGTTGGGCACGAGCACGACGTCGGGAGCGGTGAGCTCCGCGGCTGCGGCGACGGCGTCGACGGCCGCGGTGCCGAGGTTGCCCTCGGCGGCTGCGGCGGTCAGGGTTGCCACGGCGCCGAGTTCGGCGGCCTTCTCGGCAGCGGCGTCGGCGCTGCCGGCGGCGAGCACGAGGGCGACGGGCGAGCCGATCTCAGCGGCTCCGCCGAGCAGTTCGGCGGCCGGCTTCTCCAGCTGGCCTTCGGCATCGGCGGTGAGGACGACGAGAATGGAGTCCTGCGGGAATTCTGACATGACGATTCTCCTTAGGCCAGACGGTTCTTGGTGAGGTATTCGGCGAGTTCGGCTCCGCCATTGCCTTCGTCGACGACCTTCTCGCCGGCTTCGCGCGGCGGCTTCTCGGCGACGGTGACCATGATCGAGCGGGCCACGGACAGGTCCTCGGCATCGATGTCGAGATCGGACAGGCTGATGACCTCGAAGGGCTTCTTCTTCGCCGCCATGATGCCCTTGAAGTTCGGGAATCGGGCTTCGGGAAGCGCCTCGGTGATGGAGATGACGGCGGGCAGTTCGGCCGAGACCTGCTGCTTGCCGCTTTCGACCGCGCGGGTGCCGGAGACCTTGCCGTCGCCCAGTTCGACGGTCGTCAGGCCGGTCACGTGCGGGTAGTCGAGGTGCTCGGCGAGCATCGCCGGCATCATGCCGCCGTTGCCGTCGGTGGAGAAGTTGCCGGTCACGACGAGGTCGAACTCACCGCGGCGCAGAGCGGCGGCGAGCACCTCGGCGGTCAGGCCCAGATCCGCACCGGCCAAGCCTTCATCGGCCACGTGCACGGCATTGTCGGCACCCATGGCCAGACCCTTGCGGATCGTCGCAGTCGCGGTATCGGGCGCCATGGAGATGACGGTCACCTCGGTGTCGCCGTCGGAGTCCTTCTGCGTCAGGGCGACCTCGAGGGCACGCTCACCGATCTCATCGAGGACGGCTTCCGAGGCGCCGCGATCGGCGAGCCCGGTTTCCAAGTTCAACTTGCGGTCGCCGTACGTATCCGGGACCTCTTTGACCAACACCGCGATCTTCAAGGATGACTCCTTAGGTTCGTGAAGCAGTTCCAGCTGCGTGAGACTTTCGTCTCATAATCTACAGGTGGCTGATTTCCGTCCGTTGACCGGGTCCGGGTTGGAACCGATCATGTCCATCACCCATGGTACGTGGTAAGCACCACAGATATCTCCGTAACTGTACGAACGATCGACAGAATTTGTCCAGTGCGCCGGACTCCGCAACCATGCGGACTTTCCTCGCCGAGGCGGTCCCCCTGTCGTCGACGACGGGACCTCGACGCAGGGCCATCCCCTCGCCGAGGCGGGGCCCTAGAATGGGAAGGAGACCGACCATTCCTCCCGGTGCCCATCGCCGCCTCTCCGCGCGAGTGCATCAGGGCAGGTTGAACGCAGAGGTCGCAGGCAAGACGCAGACATCAACGGTGAAGGAGCGCCCCGTGGCATTCGACCTCGACGACATCGACCGCAGCATCATCGCCGCCCTCGTCGAGGACTCGCGCCTGAGCGTGCGCCAGCTGGCCGAACGTGTCCACATCTCCCGCTCCGCCGCACATAAGCGCTTCACCACCCTCATCGAATCGGGTGCGATCAGAAAATTCACCGCCGAGGTGGACCGCGAGGCTCTCGGCATGACCGTGACCGCGGTCGTCGTCGTCAAGATCGGCGAGCGCCCCTGGCCGCAGGTCCGCGATGACCTGGCAGCCCTTCCCTTCGTCGAGAAGGTCCAAGCCGTCAGCGGGGACATTGACGCCCTGGTGACGGTCAATGCCCCGGATAACACTGCGCTGTCGCAGGTAATCCTGCGCCGCATCCACGAAGTCCCGGGCGTCGTGTCCTCCCGCTCGCTCCTCATCCTCGATGAGGCCGAGGGCCACAGGCCGGGCGCCGGCTGAGTAGTGCGGCTCAGTCCTTCTGGTATTCGGTGATGGCTTTCTCGGCAAGGTCGAGACCGTAATCCGCGTCGGCGTATCCGGCGATTGTGGCTTTGCCGATCGGATAGACGTGTCCGGCCCGGACAGCCGGGAGGTCTTTGAACACAGCGGAGTCCATGAGCGCCTTCGTCAACGAGTCATAGTCGCCGCGCAGGTCCGAGTTGACGAAGATGATGTCGGCATCGGACAGACTGCGGTCGAGGACTTCCAGCGAGATCTGAGCTTCGGGCTCGACGGTCCCTGACTTATTGCCTCCCTGTTCGGCCTTGCCGTACTTCTTCACCATGGCGTCCTCGTCGGCCGACCAATCGAACCCGAGTGGGAACAGAATCGTGCCGAGCATGTTCTCACTGCCCCACAGATATGCCGAGTTCTCCTCGAAGGAGGACACCACTCCGATCGTGGTGCCCTCGGTGACCTCGGAATGCTTTTCGCCGAGCTGCTTCTGCCGAGCCGTGAATTCTCTGTCGAGTTCGTCGAGCTGATCGGTCTTGTTGACGGCGTCTGCGACTTCCCCAACACGCTGCTGCCAATTCGCGCGGTCTCCGCCGCGCAGGGTGAACTGGTAGACGGGTGCGATCTCCTCGAGCTGCTCGATCATCTCCGGTTCGAAGATGTTCGGGGACAGGATGAGGTCGGGTTCGGCCTCGGCGAGCTTCTCGAGGTCCGGCTCCTGCTGACTGACTGTGGGGATCCCCTCGAGTTCATCGAGCCACACCTCGGGCACGGCCGGATCCTGGTACTCGCCCTGCGCCACGGGAGGCGCGTCAAGATCCATGAGGGTCTCGGTGGCGGCGTAGTGCAGTGTCGCGACGGCCTTCGGAGCCGCGGGCACTTCGACCTCCGCGCCGGTCGCATCGGTGACGGTGCGCGTCTCGGAGGCAGTGCCCGGGTTCGCTTCCTCACTGCCGCCTGCGCATCCGGCGAGGAGAGCGAGGCCGGTGGCTCCGGCGATGGCAGCAGCGGTCAGGCGCGTCAATGTCATACGTTTGTCCTTATTCTTCTTTGATCTGGTGAACGTCCGGGTGAGGCGGCCGGGCCCCGGAGAGGCAGTTCAGGAGCGTGCGGCGATCACGGCCGATCGGAACCGGCCGAACCCCCATCCGATGTCTCTCACCTGCACGTGCGCGGCTCCGAGCCTGTGCAGATCCGTGACGAGCTCGCCGCTGGTCAGCGACGGATTCCCGGTGGTGGCCAGGACCGTGATGAGCTCTTCGGCCTGATGGTCATCGGTCTCGGCATCGTCGGTGAAGGGTTCGACGATCACTACTGTCCGGCTCGCGGCGAACATCCGGTCCAACAACGAGGTCACCTCTGTCCGCGATCGCCCCGTCAATCCGGCGATCACGAGGGTGCAGTCGACGTCCGGCCAGGGTCGTCGACCGGACAGGCCCTGTGCGCCGGGAGTGTGGATCGTCCGCCCCGAATGCGAGGCCTTCCTCGTCAAGGCGGCGGCCGCCTCGGCGTCGACATCACCGACGACGGCGAGGCTCTCGGCCGATGCCACGGGTTCGAGGTCGAGGATGAGATCGAGGACATACTGCAGGTGGTCGAGGCTGCGTCGCCGGTGGGCGGAGTCGAGTTCGGAATCGGCGTCGCGCTGGGCATGCCAGGTGGGAGCCTGAATCGTCGAGGCGCGGGAGGAGCGGGAGGCGAACCCGCCTCTGAGCACATCGATGAGGTCGACGAGGGAGAAAAGGTCGAGCAGCGCCGCATCGCTCAGGTCAAGTCCGTCGGAGGCACCGTCGCCTGTGAGGACCGCTCCGGTCGGGGTGTTGCGGTAGTTCTCCTCCTCACGCGCAAGGAGCCCGAGGGAGCACATAGCCGTCAGCACCGGGCGCACACGGTCGGTGTCGAGGCCGAGTTCGGCGGCGATCGCCTCGGCGGTGGCGACTCCGCCAGCGATGAGGTCGTTGATGCCGAGGGTGACGGCCGTCCGGGTGATGATCGCGGGGAGCAGTTCGGTCATTTCGTGGACCTGGTGGAGGACCTCGAGAGTTCCGTCCGGTTCGGCGCTGCCCTCGCTGCCGGCTGCTGCAGAAGGGGCCGAATCATCGGCCGGGGCGTACTCGGCCCCAGACCCCTCGAGCGTGGCCTCGGGCGTGGAGGCGACTGCCGCACTGGGCGCGGCGGGACGAGTCGGCATCTTCCGCCAGTAGCCGACGACCTCGACGTCCTCTTTGGGAAGGCCGATCTCCCGGCGCAGGTAGCGGCGGATGGGGGCGATGGTCAGCGTCTCGCCCGCGCACCAGGCGAAAGTGCGTCCTTCGGGCAGATCGAGATTCTTCACAGCGTCGAACATCAGGCGCGATTCGCCCGGTGCGGTGGATCCGCGGATGAGCCAGTCGATTTCGACATCGGCTTCGGTGGGGATGTCTTGAATGTCGTCGGAGGTGGGTACTTCGATGATGATGTGACCGCGGGTGCCAACAGGTGCCTCTTCGAGCCAGCGCCCGACAGCGGGCAGCGCCGTCTCGTCGGCAACGAGGAGGTGGAAATCGATGTCGTCGGCCAGCCCGGCGCAGGTCTTCGGTCCGGCGAAGCTGATCCGATCACCGACCGCGACGCCGAAAGCCCAGTCAGAGGCCAGTCCGGAGTCATGGCGCACGATGTCGATGCTGAAGGAGTTCGTCTCGTGGTCGACGCTGCGAACAGTGTAGTCGCGGGCACGGTTGAGCGCTTCCCGATTCCAGTTGAAGCGGAACTCCTCCTGCTCGCCGATATCGAGGGATGAGCCGTCGGGCGGGGGAATGACGAGTTTCACGTGATCGTCGAAACCCTCGGAGCGGAATGCAGGCCGTGCAGCCTCGCCGACCCCACCGGCCGCCAATTGATCGCCTGCCACTGTCAGGCGTCGCATGTTCGGGGTGATGTCGACGATGCCGGTGACTTCCACTTCTCGCAGGATGATCGGCAACACCTGCAGAGGCCTGGAAGTACGCGGCATGTATTCAGCTCCGAGGGTTCTTGACGTATGAAACAGCGAGAAACAGAGAAGCCGGACCCACAACTTCAAGCAGGTGTGTCAACTGCCTTAGGCAAGACCGATGTTCCCTATATCTCATAGGTGAGCCTAACCTGGGATCGCAGCAGGTGCAACCACTTATTTTCAACACCGACCAGAGACCGCCACCTCAGTTCGCTCCGACACCCCTGGTCTCGCCTCGTCTTATTCGCGCGGTCCCGACAGCAGCATGAGCGCGGCACCGGCGACGATGCGCTTGTACACCGGCTCGACAGACAGCGTGTCTCCGCCGGCTGTGAGGAGCCCGAACTCGGTGAGTTCCTGCAGCTCGTCTGCCAAGAGCGTGGAGAGTCGCTCGGCGCGCACCTCGCCGAGGTCGAGGTCGGGGCGTTCGGGTGCCGAGTCAGGAGTGAGGATCTCGATGAGGCGTTGGGCGATCGTGATCGCCGGGGCGCCGTAGTCCTCTCCGGGAACGAGGTTGATCACGTCGAGCAGCCGCTCGTAGATGAAGGCGCCGATGACCGGCAGTGCGGTATCCGCGCTCACCTCACCCTTCTTCCACTCGTCGGCGGCGCTTCCCGGGCGGACCTTGGTGCCGGTGATCTCGGTGATCTCAGCACTCTGCATCACGGCCCACATTGCTTCGAGGACGGGCACCTCATCGGCGCTGCGCGCATAGTTCACGCCGTCTTCGTACCGGGCGTTCGACGCAACCCCGACGGCGTCGATGCCGAACTTTTCGGCCGCCTCGGCGATATCGGCCCGCTTCACCCGTCCCGTACCGGTCAACGGGCGGGAGTCGCCGATCCATTCGAGAATGCCGGCCACACCTGAAACGAGGCGGTTGTCCGACAACGGCTGCGCGAGCTGCTCCTCACTCAGGGCATTGGCTTCGACTGCGGCCATCAGGGCCGAGGGCAGCGGGTCGGTGCGCATGCTCGCGGCCTCGGCTCGGGCGCGGGCGGCGTTCCAGCGTTCGGGGTTCTCGTCGGTGTCCATGCGGAAGCGGAGATAGTTGTCGAGAGCTTCTAGGCTGTCGAGGAAGATCACCGTCGACGGCGATTCGCCATCGGTCTTCTCGGCCTCCTCCTGTCCGTCGACTGCGAAGCTTTCAAGGACGTCGAGGAGGTCGTCGATTCCCTCCGGTTCGTCGATATCTGCGCGGGAGGACACGGCGATGCAGAACAGGAGGTGGGCGATGTCGAAGACCTCTGAGTCCTCGTCGACGTCGTCGTAGGTCTCGGCCAGCCAGTCGCGGAAGCGCTGATAGAGCGGCATCTCGTAGACGGTCTTCTCGACCGCGTCCATTCGTTCGTCGACGCTCTGCGGGTCGGCGTGGGGATTCGCCTGTGCGCTCGCCTCGGCGCTCGATCCGCCGAGCCACTCAGGCAGGTCCTGTTCTGCGGCAGGGCCGTCCTGGACGTCCTGGTCGTCCTGGTCGTCCTGGAACACTCGGTCGGTGGAACCGTAGGTGCCCGCAACCGGTTCCGGATAGCCGTCGAGCGGCATGAGCTCGTCGACGAATTGCTGCTCCAAGACCTTGTTTCGTTTGGCCAACCGCGCGACCGCGGCGGCTACGGCGAGCATGGAGCCCTCGAGGACTGGACGTCCGCTGTTGCTGGCGATGAGGCGATCGAGGCTGTCGACGACGCGGCCCTTATGTGCCAGGGCCAGGATGTCGCGGGCCACGGCACGGGACTTCTTCGCCGACCACTTCGGTGCCATCACTCCGCCGAGCTTCGGTCCGTGCACGTCGTCGGTGAACCATTCGTCGAGGAGGTCCATCGCTGCCCCGGTCACCTGCGCGACGCTCGGGTTGAAGTCCTGGGGGTCAGAGGGCAGGGAGGCCACAACAGCCTCGGCGGTTTTGATGTCGCCTTCGGCAAAGGTCACGGAGAACGACCGCAGCTTCCCCAGAGCCAGTCCGCGGTGGGCACCGACCGGGGTGAACAGGCGGCGGTTGTATTCCTCCTGCGCCTTCTCCATGGCTGCGTGGAATTCGGCCTCGGTGAAGTCCGCATTCGGATCATCGACGTCAATGCCTTCGGCCTTGAGGAACGGCGCCAGCTCCCGCATCATCCCGTCGCCCATGCCGGGGTTGTGGCTGATTTTGCCGCCCGCTGCCATTCCGTGGAATTCGGGACCGTCGAAGAAAGTAGACACGCATTGCTCCTGCCGAGGATGAACTGAAGAAATAACGGTAACAAATCAGACCTCGTCGGCCCCACAACTGCCCCGGCATGGCCCCGCGGCTTCACCGAGATCACATTTCGGGAGTCGGCGGTACCGCACACAGCTCTGCGGGCCCGGTCGGTGTTCACGCCCTGGTCAGCGCTCAGCCTCCCGGAGAAGCGAGGGTCTTCCGCACCGCCCTGATGGTCAGCTCGAGAGACTGGGCGCGCGCGGTCGGATCGTCGACGCCGACGCTCACGCTGTAGAGGTGTCCGGAGCCGATGGTGAGGTAGACGAACGCCGCCGCCCATCCGATGGGCACGCCTTCATCGATGGAACCGTCCGCCTGCCCTTTCGCGATGACGGCCTCGAGGGGATCATCCTCGGCATCCGCAGATTCAGCGCACGTGCTGGACTCAGCGCCTGACCGGGACTCGGCGGCCGCCTCGGCGAAGGATTCATCGGTGATGATCGGGTTGTCGGCGAAGAGCAGGGTGAGCACATCGGGCAGAGTGAACAGCTCCGCACAGATCCGCTCGAGCGCAGCCAGCCCGGTCCCTTCGCCGGGACGGGCCTTCATGACCGCCTCACCGAATCGCCGGGCACCGAGCAGGGCCGCCGCACCGACGAGCGCCTCCCGATCACCGAAATGTCGGTAAAGAGTGGTGCGACCGACGCCGATCGACTGTGAAAGTTCGATCATCGACGCCTGCGGGTTCGCGGCAAGGTGGGTCAGTGCCTCGCTGACCAGCGCCTCTCGGCCCAATCGACGCATTCCCTGCACCGGCACAACCCCTCCCTGACTCTGCGAACGATACAGAGCAGTCTACTTGTGGAACAGCGTTGTTCCACTTTGGTATCATTGAGTACCGACAATGCCTTCGAGGATCGAGCACGTGATGGATCAGCCCCAGCAGAAGATCGACTTCGCAACCCAGCAGCCCCACGCCCCCGCGACGTTCGCGCTCAGTCGGAGCGACGTCGTCGTCATCGGCCTCGTCTGCATCGGCATCGGGGTGGCGCTCGGCTTCTTCCTTCCAGCCCTCGGCTCGATTGCCGCGACTTTCCCCATCCCTTTCGGTGACGTCATCGAGAAGCTCAGCCGCTTCGACCAGGCGTGGGTCGTCATCGCCCGACCGATCATCGGCGGGTTGCTCGGACTCATCGCCGCCTTCTTCATCGCCGCATCGACGACTCCCCTGGTCGTCGATGAACACGGAATCACCATCGGCCGAGACGACGACCACCCGCTGCGCATCTCCCGCGCCTCGTTCTCGACCGCGTACTTCACCGACGGCAAGCTCGTCGTCGTCACCGAGGGCGGGCACCAGGCCTTCAAAGGAGATGCCGAAGGCAAAAAGACCGCGATTGCCGAGGCCTTCACCTCCCGCGGATATCGCTGGGGCGAGATCTGAGGGCCGCGGCGCCGAAGGTTGGGACGGCGTACATCGCCCCGCTCGGAGAGGACTTCTCACCGAGAGCTGATGCGATCGACGGGAGGAAGTAATCCAGAAGTGACGAGCTGGCGAGGGCGATATCGATAAGGCTTTTCAACGTCCTCGATGCCAACCCTGCGGTCGTCGTCCACAACCGCGACAACGAAGAATGCCGAGCCAAGCCGACACCGCCGCTCTCTCGTCGGCACGAATGAGAATCGGCCCCGAAATATAGTTCTCCGAGGCCGATTAACAATGTGGGAACGCAGGCAACCACGCGGCAAAAACGCAATCTCTCATACGCGTCCACATGCTTGCTAGACGCAACGTCCCGGTTTCAGACTTATCCGGCTCATCCCAATCGGGGGTGTAGGAGTTGGGGTCTGAAGCCGCCGGTCTCGAGCAGGCTTCGGGCGATGTAGTTGGTCAGGTTGCGGAACCCGAGTGCGGAGCCGCGCAGGTGTTCGAGCCGTCCGTTGAGCGCCTCGGTCGGCCCGTTGCTGGTGCCGGGTCGTTCGAAGTAGGCGAGCACGTCAGTGGCTCGCTTCTTCAGGGTCCGGCCCAGGGCGGTGAGCTCGGTGAGCACCTTGGGGACGCCGGCGCTGAGGTCGGTGATCAGCTTCTCCAAGAGCTCGCGGCCACGTTGCCGGTCCTCGTGGCGATAGGCGGCGATCATGCGCTGGTAGACACCCCAGGTCGCCTCGACCTCGACGTGAGCGTCATCAACGAACAGCGCGCGTAGCCTGTCGCTCTGCTTGTCGGTGAGCAGGTCCGCGCCGGTGTGCAGCGTGCGCCGCGACTTGTAGAGCGGGTCGTCCCTGAACCCACGGTGCCCGTGGATCGCGAGTTGGACCCGGCGCCGGCACCTGTCGAGGGCGTCACCGGCCAGGCGCACGACGTGGAAGGGATCCATCACCGTGACTGCGTCCGGGATCTCCTCTGCAGCGGCGGTCTTGAACCCGGTGAACCCGTCCATCGCCACCACCTCGACCGCGTCACGGAAGGCGTCGTCGCGGTCGGCGAGCCAGGTCTTGAACGCCGCCTTCGACCGGCCCTCGACCATGTCCAGCAGCCTTGCTGGGCCGGCGCCATCGCGGACCGGGTGAGGTCGATGATCACGGTGACGTACTTGTCGCCACGCCTGGTGTGGCGCCAGACGTGCTCATCGACGCCAATGACCTTCACGCCCTCAAACCGCGTGGGGTCGTTGATCAGCAGCCGCTTGCCTTCGCCCAGGACCGCGTTGGTGGCGGTGTCCCACGCGACCCCGAGTCCCTCGGCGACACGGGCGACGGTGAGGTGTGCGACCACGATCCCTTCCAGCGCCCACCGCAGCCCGGTGCGCGAGAGCTTCGCGCGTGGCTCCGCCGCGGCGCTGGTGTCTCGGCGCCACACGTGTCCACAGTCGGCACAGCGGTAGCGGCGCACTACAACTTCCAGCACGGTCGGTCGCCAGCCCAGCGGCTCGTGGGCCAACCGCCGGATCACGGCGTCACGAGCAGCGCCTTCGCTGCCGCACCGTCGGCACCACTGATCTGGTTCCACCACGCGGCACGCGAGGACCGCACGATCCGGTTCAAGTCGTTGTCCGGTCACGCTCAGACCGAGGCCGTCGAGTCGAGCGAAGGCGGTCAGGTCAAGGCGGCCGAAGCCGGCCGGCGGGGTAGCGTCGGACACGTCGAGGTCTTTCGGATGGATGGCGTAGGAACCTCCGTCGTCGCGAGATCTCGATGTCTATCTGCGGACCGACGCGCCCGGCCGACCTACACCCTCATCTGAGAAGACCCCTGAAACGTCTTCGACGACGACGGGACCGGCGAGGAGGAGGGCGCGGTGAGCTAAAGGAATGGAGCTTGCTCGGCTTCGACGCCGCCGCAAGCTCCGGTGAAACGATCGGTACTGGTCGGTCGTCGTCGGTCACCACCGGATGGCGGCGTCCCCCACGCTCGGCGTTTGCGCAGGTCAGCGGTTCGTTCGCCCAGTGGGCGCATCAAGCGATAGACGCAAAGCCGACGTGATTAGGTCGTCGGTTCGATTCCGACAGGCGGCTCCGGCGAACAGCCCCTGACCTGCGGAAACGCAGGGCAGGGGCTGTTCGGTTCTGGTGGTCGCGCGATGCGCTGGCCTCACGGCTCTGCCCGACACCGACGTCGCTCTCCTCTGCGACGGACCCTCGCCGGCTGAGCGCTCGCGGCCGGCATCCTGTCCGTGTGCCGATAGGCCTCGCGCCGCTCGGCAACGCCGCATGGCGTTGCGTCGCGACCTGGCGACGGCTCGGCGGGGCGCGATCGTCTCGTGCGTTGGCGGACTACGGGAGCTTGGACGCGAGGACGTCGGCCGCCAGGATCTCGGGTGCTGCGCTGAGGAGGTGCTGGTTGGCCATCAGGGCTGCGACGATGGCGCCGTTGGCGTGGGCGTCGCGAGCGGCCTCGTCGGGGAATGCATCGAAGATCCAGAAGGTGTCGGCGTCGGTCCTGACCGCGAACCAGACAATCGTTCCTACTTCTTCGTTGGCGAGTGCGACAGCGCCGGCGAGCAGATCGGCGAGCGCGTCGTGCTGTCCATCGGCCGCGACGATCTTGGCGACGAAGGCATACGGAAGTGATGCGGGTGTTGACATGAGGGACTCTCCTTGAAGTCGTGTTTCTTCGTGTGACGAGTTCAGCATATGACGAGCGAGGGCCGGTGGGTAGTGGCGTATACGGCAGTATTGCTATTGTTTACGTCATGCGTATTGGACTGATCGCGATTGACGGCTGCTTCGGTTCGGCTATCGCGTCGATCATCGACATCGTGCGGGTGGCCGACGGAGCCCGCGGCGATGTCGACCCGCGGATCGACCCGATCGAACTCGCCATCCTCGGACCGAAACGGCGAGTGGCCACGACGGCATCGATGACCCTGTCGGTGGACCACCCACTGTCGGAGTCCGCAGAGTTCGACGTGGTCGTCGTCCCTGCGCTTGGAACCCTTACGGCCGCCGCTACCAACGACGCCCTCCAGAGCCGAGATGCTCGTTCGGTCATCGCCTCGCTCGGGCGCCTCGACGAGGCGACCACCCGGATCGCCGCGGCGTGCACCGGCGTGTTCGCTGTCGCCGAGACCGGACGGATGCATCATCGGCGGGCGACGACCAGCTGGTTCCTGGGGCCGGAGTTCCTGAAGCGCTATCCGACCGTCGCCCTCGATCTCGACACCATGGTCGTGGTCGACGGGAACCTCGTCACCGCCGGCGCCGCGTTCGCCCACATCGACCTCGCGCTCTCACTCGTGCGATCGATCAGCCCCGACCTGGCCCAACACGTCGCCAAGCTCCTCATCATCGACGAGCGCCCGTCGCAGGCGGCCTTCGTCGCCTACGAACATCTCCGGCACGAGGACCCGATCGTCGTCGAGTTCGAACGCTTCGTGCGCGCCCGCCTGGACGAACCGTTCAACGTCGCCTTCGTCGCGCAGTCGCTCGGCACCAGCCGGCGCACCCTCGAACGACGAGTCCGTGCGGCGCTCAACCTCACTCCGCTCGGCTTCGTCCAACGGCTTCGCATCGAACGAGCTCGGCACCTCTCAGCAACCACGGACCTCACCTCCGCCGAGATCGCGCTACGGGTCGGCTACGCGAACGCCGAGACTCTGCGCTCCCTCCTGCGTAGGGAGCGACGCCGTTCCTGACCTATCGCCATGCCTGTAGCCGGTGTGCTAGTGCTCGACTGGAACCACCTCTCAGCACGTCGCGTAGCCGCTCCTGCGTCGCCCCTGGGCGACCTACTCGACACGCCCGCAGCACAGGCCATGTGACGTGTCCCGGCTTCCCGAACGGTCTGGGTTGGGTGGCTGTGATGTCGCTGCGTTCTCGTCGAGAGGATCAGCAGACCCGATCAGAGTCGATTGGGATAAGACGCGAAGGCGGTCAGTTCAGGGCGGCCGAAGCCGGCCGGCGGGGTAGCGTCGGACACGTCGAGGTCTTTCGGATGGATGGCGTAGGAACCTCCATCGTCGGGAGATCTCGACGTCTATCTGCGGACCGACGCGCCCGGCCGACCTACACCCTCATCTGGGAAGAGCCACTTATCCGCGAACCAGGGCAGAGACCCCGAAAGCATCTAGCGCTGAGGACGTTCCCAAATACAACGCGCATAATTCGATGCCGAAAGCTGAATAGTCCATGGCTTCAGCTGTGTTTAGTGTGACAGTTGCGTTTCTTTCTTTTACTGCCGTTTTAGCCCAGTCACTGTAACGGCTTTCGTCAGTTGCACGGCCCGGTTCTTCGGGTGCCAGCCCTGCCACTTTCCTCCATATCGAACTGCACCCTGCTTATTGCCGGTGTGGAACCACTTGATGCTCTTCCACTTCCCGGACAGAGAGCCAGTTCCTTTGAACCCGTAGTAATTAGAGCCCCTCATACAGAAATATCCGCTCGCCGCCGAACACCCAGGGCCGACAATTGATATCTTGTGGGCCGAGATTGTGGTTTCCAGTTTTGCTGCGACGATCTTCCCGTTGTCAGGATCGACCACTACAGTTGCCGGAGCTCCCGACTCGTCAATCTCTTTGACCTTGTCAGGGTCGGTGGTCGCACCGGGTACAAGCTCCAGCGGGTCTGCTTCGGCACCGTCTTTCAGTAGCGAATCAACTCGAGCGTCTTCATCTGCAGGCGAAGACTCTACCGGCTGGATGTCTTCACTCAACACTGCCGATGCTGGTCCCGCGGCGAACGTTGAACCGGCGACCAGGGCAAGCCCACCAACAATTGAGACAAGCTTCTTCATAATTATCCGTTCTATCCAGTGTGGCCGGAGTCCAATCATCGTATTCGACTCGACCCATCTATGTTCGTTCCCTATCTGCGTGTCTGAAGTATTGACACTTGGGGCATAGTCAGCTCTGCAGCTGGCCTTGATCCCCTTTTTGTTTAGTCTTCCGAATCTGGCTCGCTACCAGTCTTCCCACCAGCATTCCCACTACAATCCCGACCCATCCGATTACGACCGTCGCTGAGTTGAACTGTACTCTGCCCAGCGGGATAACCATGTACTGGACAAGTTCGACAGCAAGCGACAGTAACGCCGCAATGGAAGCGGCCCCGACAATGTGGCGGAACCGAAGGAACAGTCCACTAGCTACCCCTAATGGCGCAAAAAGCAGCAGGTTCATCGACTGCCAATTGACCGAGAATAGCGCCCCTGGGGCCGGGAACGACCAGGCCCAGACTCGGGTCGTCGTCAAACCATCGTTCAATCCCGGCGCGTGCCCTGACGGTGTCACTGTCGCAGCGATCACAACGGACACGCTCGCCATCCAGAAGAACACGATTACTGGATGCTCTCGAAGCCGTCGGCCAACAGGCTTTGCGATTACTGCTGCAACGATCGCACCAACTGCCGCGACCGGAAGTGCGTAGGGCAGTGCAGTTAGATATCTAAGCATTTACAGTCCTGTACAGAACGTCGTTCTCGTGTAGTAGTTCTTGCCCGAAATCGTGTCTTTCATCAGAGCACGAGCGCATGGCCGTTTGCTGCTCAACGACGCAGAGCCCGAGAACGTCGCTGTCTTTGTTTGCTTCGACTTCATCTTGTAGGTTCCGGACCACGACACCGGGCCTTGAGCTCCGCCCTTCTTGTTGACCGCCTGGAATCCGAACTTAACCGAAACCCCCGAACCTTTCGTCTTCTTGTACGTGACTTTGGCCTTCGAGACACGGTTGCCATTGGAGTAGACCTGGGCGTTGAGAGAGCCGTTCTGCACGTCGTTATATCCCGCGTTATACCAGGTGTAGCTTGCTGCTTCCGCGTTGGTTGAAACCCCCCAGCGTCAGGGCCGCTGCCGCTACCCCTGCAATGAGCATCTTCTTCACATGATTCCTCTCTGCTGGAACTCCGGTAGTCCTCAGCCGGTATAGAGGTTATGTTCATACTCGGCCTCCGCACATCCCCCAAAAAGACGAAATTGCACAAGAAATGTTGATCTACTGCGCTGGACTTGCACGCACGGCTGTGTGAAAGAGCCCTCACCGTCCAGCCAAACGTCCACTCGACCTGCCGGAACCGGCCCCTTCGTCCCGAGTTCGCGACACGTTTGGCCGCCCGTCCTCACCTGCACCTAAGCCATGGAATCGTGACTCGGCTCACGCCACCATGGGGCCATGACCATTGACGTTCCCACCACAGGCCGCTCACTGCCCCAGCTGCAGCCGATCAGCTTCATCGGCGCAGATGGCCGGCTCACCGACACTCCGACCGAAGGGCTGCGGATCCCCAGCGATGCCGCCCTCACCGGTCTCTACCGGCAGATGGTCCTCGTCCGCCGGTTCGAAGCGCAGGTCACGCATCTGACCCGGCAGGGTCGACTTGCAACCTACCCCTCCGCGGCAGGACAGGAAGCCGCCGAGGTGGGGGCCACCACCGCGCTGGCCCCGAACGACTGGCTCTTCCCCACCTACCGCGACTCGGCAGCGCTGCTGACCCGCGGAGTGCCCGTCGCCGAGATCCTCGCCGCCTTCCGCGGGGACTGGCACTGCGGTTTCGACCCGTGTGAGTATCACGCCTCACCTGCGGCGACACCGCTGGCAACGCAGACTCTGCATGCCACCGGATTCGCGATGGCCGCGAAGCTCAAAGGCGAGGATGCAGCGACTCTGACCTTCCTCGGCGACGGCGCCAGCAGCGAAGGCGACACCCACGAGGCCTTCAACTTCGCCTCCGTGTGGCAGACCCCGACGGTCTTCGTGCTGCAGAACAACCAGTACGCGATCTCCACTCCCCTGCGGGAGCAGACGAACGCGACGATGCTCGCCGATCGCGCCGCCGGATACGGAATGCCGGGCCTGCGCGTCGACGGCAATGATGTCGCTGCCGTGTTCGCCGCCGTCGCCGCGGCACTCGAGCGCGGTCGGAACGGGGACGGTCCGACCCTCATCGAGTGCCTCACCTACCGGATGGAGTCGCACACGAACTCCGACGATCCGACGAAGTACCGCGACTCCGAAGAGGTCGAGCACTGGAAGCAGTTCGATCCCATCGACCGTCTCGAGAAGTATCTGCGAACGACCGGTGCCCTCGACGATTCGACGGTCGCAGAGGTCGCCGAGGCGGCTGAGACCCTGGCCGCGTCCGTGCGCGATGCGATGAACCAAGAGGCCGAGGTCGACCCGCGCGAACTCTTCGCCCACGTCTATGCGACCCCGCGCACGGCCCTTGCCGAACAGCAGCAGGTCCTCGAAGCCGAACTCGCCGCGGCAGGCCACGCATGAGCGTCGAAACAGGCACCGACCCGACGTCCGATCCGACCGCGGTGAACGACGAAACAGCACCGGCCGCCTCGGCGAGCACCGAACCGGCGACAATGGCCGCACCGTCATCGGTGACGATGACGAAGGCCCTCAACCAGGCGCTGCGCGATTCTCTGGCCGACGACGACACTGTGCTCGTCTTCGGTGAGGATGTCGGCCGCCTCGGCGGGGTCTTCCGCGTCACCGAAGGACTGAGGGCCGAATTCGGGTCGAACCGGGTCTGGGATTCCCCGCTTGCGGAGTCGGGCATCATCGGCACCGCAATCGGCATGGCGATGAACGGCATGCGCCCGGTGGTCGAGATGCAGTTCGACGCCTACGCCTACCCCGCGTTCGAGCAGATCGTGTCCCATGTGGCGAAGATGCGGAACCGGACGAAAGGCCGGGTCAGCCTGCCGATCACGATCCGGATTCCCTATGCCGGCGACATCGGCGGAGTCGAACACCACTCGGACTCGTCCGAGGCCTATTGGACGTCGACGCCGGGTCTGACCGTCGTCACGCCGTCGAATCCGGCCGATGCGTATTCGCTGCTGCGCGAGTCGATCGCCTCCGATGATCCGGTCGTGTTCATGGAGCCGAAGTCGCGGTACTGGATGAAGGAGACCCTGTCTCTGCCGGTGACGACGGCGCCGATGAATCGGGCCCAGGTCATCCGCGAGGGCACCGACGTCACCCTGCTCGCCTATGGTCCGACGGTGCGGACGGCGCTCGATTCCGCCGAGGCCGGGGCCGAGCACGGACTGTCCATCGAGGTCATCGACCTGCGCACGCTGTCGCCGTTCGATGATGAGACGGTGTCCGAGTCCGTGCGCAAGACCTCGCGCGCGGCGATCATCCACGAGGCCGCGCAGTTCGGCGGATACGGCGCCGAGGTGGCCGCCCGCCTCACCGAGCGCAACTTCACCCACCTGTCGGCCCCGATCCTGAGGGTCGCTGGATTCGATGTGCCGTATCCGTCGCCGAAGCTTGAGGAGTTCTATTTGCCCACCGTCGAACGCGTGCTCGATGCGCTCGAGTCCTGGGATTGGGAGCTGTGATGAGTGCTGATCTGAATACGGGCACGCGCGAGTTCATCCTTCCCGACCTCGGCGAAGGCCTCACCGAGGCGGAGCTGATCTCCTGGAAGGTCGAGATCGGGGACGAGGTCCACGTCGATCAGATGGTCGTCGAGGTCGAGTCCGCGAAGTCCGTCGTCGAACTCCCCTGCCCGTACGCCGGGCGGATCGTCAGCCTTCACGCGAACGCCGGGGACACCGTCAGCGCAGGTCAGCCCTTGCTCTCCGTCGCCGAGGCGAGCGCCGAGGCGAGCGCTGAGGCAGGCGCTGAGGCAGGCGCTGAGGCGGGCGCGGGCGCCGGGCCTGTGGACGGCGGCGAAACTGGTGCCGGCGAATCGAGCGGCGCGAACCTCATCGGCTACGGTACATCGGAGCCGAAGACCCGGTCGACGAAGAAGCGCTCGTTCGGCGGCAAGCACACGGCCGGGCCTGGTGCGGCCGAATTTGGTGCGGCATCCACTCCGAGCCCGGCTGAAGCGCCCGCTGTTCCGACCGTCGCCCCGGACGCCCCATCGCAGCCGCCGGCAGAGACGTCGACCTCCACCGATGAGTCATCGACGGAGGCAAGCGAGCGCGTCTCCCCCGTCTCTTCCCCACTTGTGCGCAAGCTCGCGAAGGACCACGGCATCAGCGCCAAACACATGCCCGGCACGGGTCCGGGTGGGGTCGTGACCAGGGCCGATGTCCTCGCCGCGATCGAGTCGGGCACGGCTGCGAACGTCGAAGCGGCGAGCGCTCACGTCCCCGCGGGGACGTCACCAACCGGCGAACCTCAGTCGACCACGCAACGCAGCGCCACCTCGGTGGGGGCACCTTCGCCTGTCGGGCGGGCCGACCGCGATACCCGCACCCCGATCACGGGGCTGCGGAAGGTCGTGTCCGAACGTCTCACGAAGTCGCGGCAGGAGATCCCCGAGGCGACGATCTGGCTCGATGTCGACGCCACCGAGCTGCTGGGCACGAAGCGCGCGCTCGAGGCGCGCACGGGTGAGAAGTATTCGCTGCTGTCCCTCGTCGCCCGCTTCGTCGTGGCCGGGTTGAAGAAGTACCCGATCATCAATTCTTCGATCGACACGGCCGCCGGCGAGATCGTCACCCACGGCGACATCAACCTCGGCTTGGCCGCGCAGACCCCGCGCGGGCTCATGGTTCCCGTTGTCCACGGGGCCGGCGAGATGAGTCTGAGGCAGATGCGCGACTCCGTGTCCGAGACCGTCGGGAAGGCCGCCTCGGGCAAGTTCGATCCGTCCGAGCTCTCCGGCGGCACGTTCACGCTGAACAACTACGGGGTGTTCGGCGTCGACGGTTCGGCCCCGATCATCAATCTCCCCGAGGTGGCCATGCTCGGTCTCGGTCGGATCAAGGACCGCCCGTGGGTTGTCGACGGCGAGCTCACGGTACGCAAAGTGATGTACCTGTCGTTCGTCTTCGACCACCGGGCGTGCGACGGTCAGGAGCCGAGCGAGTTCCTCACCTTCGTCGCCGACTGCATCGAGAACCCGATCTCGCTGCTGCCCGAGCTCTGACGAGCGCTCTCGATCAACTCGAAGCTCGAAAAAGTCGTCACCCGCGACGACTTTTTCGAGTTTCGCGTTGACTGAGCGGGGACGAACTCAGGCACCGAGCGGCGCCGCTGCTCTTCCGATGTCGAGACGCGGCCAGTCCGCGAGATCCGCCAACATCTGCCGGTCGTGGGTGACGACGATGAGCGCCGCCGTGGCGGTCCCGAAGGACTCCGTGAGTTCGTCGACCAGCGAGGCGGACAGATGATTCGTCGGTTCATCGAGGATGAGCACGTCGGGTTCGACCGCCAGACACATCGCCAGCTGGAGTCTGCGCTGCTGACCCTGCGAAAGTCGGTGAACCGGTGTTGTCGAGTCATCCGCCGAGAGCAGCCCGAGGTCCTGCAGGGTAAGGTCGCCGGACAGCGACGACCGTAGTGCATAGTCCTCGAACACACGGGCGGCGGTGTCGGCGGCGTTCCATTCGGGCACCTCCTGACTGAGCAGCTCGACCCGTGCCTGCGGATGTCTGTGCACCTCTCCGGAACTCGGATCGAGACGGCCGGTGAGGATGTCGAGAAGCGTCGACTTGCCGGTGCCGTTCGCGCCGGTGATGAGCAGGCGGTCGCCGGGAGCGATGCTCAGAGACACCGTCTGCCTCATCCGCCCTTCAACGGTGACCGATTCCGCTGCCAGCGGTGAGCCGCCTTCCGCTTCCCACCGCTCGTCATCGGATTCCGATACGTCCGGCCACTGCAGACGCAGAGGCGGTTCGGGCACTTCCACGGCGTGCCGTTCGAGGTCTTCGACGCGACGGTTGAAGGCCTGCACGACGCCGGCGGTCCTCGTCGCGCGAGTGTGCTTGCCGGTTCCCTTCGGCGGACGCCACCCCGTGCTCAATCGGGATCGGGCGTCATCGGCGGCTTCGGACAGTCGGGCGTGCTCGGCCACCTCGGCGAGGTAGTCCTGCTCCCAGTTCTCACGGTCCCGACGTTTCCCCGCCACCCATCCGCGGTAGCCGCCGGAGTAGTTCCGGGGGCGTCCGTCGCGACTCCGGTCGAGATCGAGGAATTCGTCGGCAACATCGTGAAGCAGCGCCCTGTCATGGCTGACCAGGGCGAATCCGCCGTGTCGGGTGCGCAGTCGCTCGGTGAGGAACGCCAGTGACTGGGCGTCGAGGTGGTTCGTCGGTTCGTCGAGCAACAGGATGTCGGTACTCGAGCCGAGGACGACGGCCAGACGCACTCGATAGCGCTGGCCGACCGAGAGGCTCGCGAGGCTCCGCGTCCGGTCCGAGCACGCGGAGAGTCCCGCCAGTGCCGTGTCGATGCGCCGCTCGCCGCCCCATGCGTCGAGGCGGGTCGCCAGGTCGAGGGCCTGCGTGAAGGCTTCGTCTGCTCCGGGCTCGTCCCGCGCCATTGCCTCGCCGGCGGCGTCGAGAGCGGCCAGCGCGGCCTTCTCCTGGCGCAGGGACTCATTGATGAGATCGCCGACCGTGCGGTTGTCGTCGGCGTCGAGCGCCTGCTCGAGCAGGGTGACGGTACCTGATCGCCGCAGCTCTCCCTGATCGGGTGGAAGGGTACCGGCGAGGACATGCAGCAGGGTCGTCTTTCCGCTGCCGTTCTCACCGACGACGGCCAGTCGCGAACCGGCGGAGACCGTCAAGTAGAGACCGGTGAGGATCTCGCGGTCGCCGCGCATGATGTGAATGTTCTCGGCGCGGATGTGTGCGGAAGATCCTGCGGGCAGGTCGAGTTCGGGGGATGAAGATGTTGATTTCGGCATCGTGGTCTTTCAGCTCGTCGTGGAGCCGGACAGCATGAAACCACCGTCCGGCGAGGGCCAGGACGGCGCACGAGAGTGATGTGAAGGGTCCCGCCGCCGTCAGCGGCGGCTACGGAGCCTTCTGGAGGGCATACCGAATTCATGGCACCAATTCTAACAGCGGGATATTTCTGTATTAGTCCCGGGGACAGCGAGCCACTGGCGGAGTCGTCCCAAACGACAGGGCGAGCGGTGTGGTCGAAGTTCCAGCCATTCCAGGTCCAGACGATCAGGCCGAGCGCGGCTCCGGATGGATCTCAACCCGCAGGTTCAGCGCCTTGGTCACTTGCAGGACTGTTGACCAAGTCGGATTTCCATCCTCCGACAACGCCCTGTAGAGGCCGTCGCGGCTCATGCCGACTCGGCGAGCCAGGTCGCTCATATTTCCTGATCGAGCGATGATCCCGAGCGCCGCCGGAAGGGCACCCGGGTCATCCGCGGCATCTTCAAGGGCCGTCTCCAGCAAGATCGCGGCATCATCGGCAGTGGCAATGTGATCAGCGGCGTCGAAGATCGGATACTTCACGTCGTCAGTCATGTCCACCCTCCTTCCTCTGGTCCAGCTTCCAAGTATCAGCAAGCTTCTTCGCAGCGGCTATGTCCTTACCCTGCGTCGACTTGTCACCACCGCAGAGCAGCACGATCAGCTCAGACCCGCTCTGAAGGAAATAGATCCTGTAACCGGGACCGGAATTGATCTTGAGTTCAGACAACCCGTTTCCGATCGGTGCCACCTGGCCAGGATTCCCGTGCGCAAGCCGATCCAGTCGAAGCAGAATGCGGACACGAGCTTTCTCATCCTTGAGGCCCTTGAGCCAACGATCAAATGTTCGGGTAGTTCGAACAACAGCCACGTGTCGATTATATCTGACACTTTTGCGCTGCACCAGGGTCCGCATTGTCAGCTGACTGCTCGGTCATCTCCGTCAGCATAGCTCTCCGATTCCACACTTCGGACGGCCATTTCATCTGTGATTCATGGCACTAACCTTGCCGAGGCTGCCGACCGGCTGCCGGTGTCGAGTGAAAGAAGGTCGCTCATGTCGCAATGTGACGATTCGGCCCCAACGTCAGGGCCACCTCGGCGGCGGTATTCGCTGGTCCTCCTCATCGTTCCCGTCATTCTCTACGTCCTCACCCCGGTCGTGGCGAACTCGGTCGAGCCGCGTGTCGCCGGATTGCCGTTCATCCTCGCCTATACGATCGCGGTCACGATCCTCACCTGGCTCTTCGTGTGGATGACCGCTCGCGGCGACCGGTACTACCGGCACGATCTGCCCGAGCACATCCCCTCCGATGTCGCATTCGGTGAGGACCACGAGATCGAAGAGGCCGCGAAATGAGCACCCCCGCGATCATCGCCTGCATCATCTTCGGCCTCGCAATGCTCGCGACCATCGGCATCGGCATCTGGTCCGGCCGCGGCCGGGAGAGGTCGCTGGACGAATGGTCGGTGTCCGGGCGGGGGCTCGGCTTCGTCTTCATCCTGCTGCTCATGGCAGGCGAAACGTATACGAGCTTTTCGTTCCTCGGCACGGCCGGTTGGTCCTACTCCTACGGTGTGCCGATCCTCTACCTCATCGGGTACCTGAGCATCGGTCTCGTCGTCGCCTACCTCGTCGGCCCTCTGTTCTGGACCTATGCCGCCCGGCACAAGCTCGTCAGTCTCTCCGACATCGTCGAACACCGGTTCCGCTCGCGTGGGTTGGCGATCCTCGTGGCTGTCCTCGCGACGATCTTCATCGTCCCCTACATCCAGCTGCAGATTCAGGGCATGGGTGCAGTCGTCAACGCCATGAGCTACGGCGCGATCGACCTCAAGGTCGCCGCCATCGTCTCCTTCATCGTTGCCGAGGCGTTCATCCTCTTCTCCGGACTGCGCGGTTCCGCCTGGGTCAGCGTCCTCAAGGACGGACTGGTCATCCTCGCTGTTGCGTTCCTCGCGATCTACGTACCGCTGCACTATTTCGACGGCCTGGCTCCTCTGCTTGACCGCGTCGTGAGTGAGAAATCTCAGTGGCTGACCTTCCCCGGTGCAGGCGATGGCATCTACGGGGGTGCATGGTTCATCTCGACGATCATCCTCAACGGGATCACGATCACCGTGTTCCCCACGTCGATCGCCGGCTACCTGTCGGGCACCTCGGCGAATGCTCTGCGACGCAACTCGATCATTCTGCCCTGGTATCAGCTGCTGCTCCTCGTGCCGATGATGGTCGGGGTGGCTGCACTCTTCGTCGTCCCTGCCCTCAAAGACGCCGACCTGGCTCTGTTCTCCGTGGTCATCGACTCACTGCCAGCACCTCTGGTCGCACTCATCGGTGTCGCCGGTGCCCTGTCGGCCATCGTCCCGATGAGCGTGTACATGCTCTCAATCGGGTCGATGTGGGGACGCACCGTCCTCGGTGGTGGGCTGTCTGGCCCGAAGAACTCCGCGTCGATGACTGCCGAACAGGCGTCGGCTCGGGGTCTGCGGCAGAAGACGCTGTCACAGTGGGTATGCCTCATCGTCGGCGTGATTGCGCTGGTGATGAGCCTGCTCATGCCCGATGCCCTCGTCGAGCTCTCGGTGCTCAGCTATGAGGGTCTCGCGCAGGTTGTTCCCGCCGCTCTGCTCGCCCTCTACTGGCCGCGGATGAGCAAGCAGGCAGCTGCCGCCGGTCTCATCGTCGGTTCGGTGACCATGGTGGCCCTGCACTACACCGGACACGATCCGCTGCTGGGTATCAACGGCGGCCTGTGGGCGGTCGCGGCCAACCTCATCGTCGTCGTCATCGTCACCCTGGCCAAGCCGGACCCACGCTGGGTCCCGGCCGCCGAGCGGGCGAAGGTGGCCGCCTGAGGACGTGACCAAGTCAAACCATCCACCGCCGAGGTGGGCCCTCAGTTGGGGTCCACCTCGGCGAGGGTGATCGTCACACGGTTTCAGTCAGTGCCGACTTCAGTCAGTGCCGGTTCCTGCTGCTTCTTCGCCGACCGTGAGTGCCGGACGTGCTGCACCAGCGTGAACAGCACCGCAATGGCGAGCACGGCGTAGATTCCAATTGTCAGCGGACTGCCCACGAGCACGGCCGCATCGCCGTCAGCGACTGCCAGCGCGCGCCGCAGCTCGGTCTCGGCAAGGGGTCCGAGGATGACGCCGATGAGCAGTGGCGCAACGGGGATCGCGTAACGACGCATGAGCAGACCGAGGAATCCCAGGACGATGAGGATGATCAGATCGACCAGCGACGCCGAGATGGCATAGGCGCCGAACATGGCGATGACCGTGATTCCCGCGTAGAGATAGTGCTGTGGAACGCGGAGCAGTCGGGCCCAGGCCGGGGCTGCCAGCAGGTTGATCACGAGAAGGACGACGAGGCCGATGAAGAGTGAGGCCAACAGAGTCCAGACAAGATCACCTGAACGCTCGAACAGCAGCGGTCCTGGCTGCAGACCGTACTGCTGAAATGCCGCGAGCATGATGGCCGCGGTGGCAGAGACCGGCAGGCCAAGTGCCAGCATCGTGCCCATTGCCGTTCCAGCGGTGGCATTGCCAGCAGCCTCAGGTGCCGCCAGCCCCTTGATCGAGCCGACGGTGCCGAACTCCTTGTCACCGCGCATGGCGGCCAGGCGCTTCTCCGTGCCATAGGCCAGGAAGGTGGGAACCTCGGCTCCGCCGGCCGGGATGAGCCCGAACGGGGCCCCGAACGCGGCACCGCGCAGCCATGCCGGCAGTGCGGCACGGAAATCCTTGCGGCTCAGTCGAGCGATTCCCTCCGATGAAACCTTGAGCGATTCCGGATCCCGGTGGATCCGCGAGGCCACATGGAAGACCTCGCCGAGGGCGAGCAGCCCGATGGTGATGACGACGATGTTGATGCCGTCGAAGAGCTGCGGAACATCGAAGGTGAAACGCGATGTTCCCGACGGTCCGTCGATGCCGACGAATGCCAGTGAGACACCGATGCCCAGCGATGCCAGGCCGCGAACCACAGACTCCGATACGACAGAGCTCACCGCGATGAACGCGAAGACAGCCAGGGCGAAGTATTCGGCGGGCCCGAACATGGTCGCCAGTTTGACCAGGTAGGGCGAGAAGAACACAACGATCGTCGTCGAGATCAGACCACCGATGAACGCTCCGATCGCGGCAGTGGCCAGGGCCGCCGCCGCACGACCGCTCTTGGCCATGCGGTGACCTTCGAAGGTCGAGGCGATCGCTGAGGACTGTCCCGGAGTATTCAGCAGGATTCCTGCGGTGGAGTCACCGAACAGACCGCCGAAGTAGACCCCGGCGAACATGATGAACGCCGCCGTCGGGTCGAGTGAGAAGGTGATCGGCAGGAGGAGGGCGACCGCCATCGACGATCCCAGTCCCGGGAGCACACCGACTGCTGTGCCCAAGACGGCACCGATGAAGACGAAGAGCAGATTCGCGGGCGTGAGCGCGGCGCCGAACCCGTCCAGAAGAAGATGCAGCTGTTCCATCACAGACCTCCGATGAATCCGACAGGCAATGGCAGGCCCAGCAGACCGCCGAACAGCAGCTGAACCGTCGAGGACAGGAACACCGCAACCCAGATGTCCATGATCGGGTGCACAGAGCCCAAGGCGCGGGCGATCATCCAGAACAGGGCCGCTGCGGTCAGAATCCAGCCGAGGGGTTGGAGCAGAACGACGAATCCGATGCATGCCGCCACGACGATGCCGATGGTCTTCCAGTCACTGTGCATCCGCTTATCGGCAGGGTCTTCGCGGTCGCCCACCCGGTGCACCGAGTCTTCTGAATCCTCCATACGTCCTAAGTCGTGGAGCATGTCTGTGGAGAAGTTCGCGCGATCGGGCACACCGGAGGACTCATCGGGTTCGGGCCGTCGATACACGTCGACAGCGAGCACCAGAGCATTCGCGATGAGGAGCACTCCGAGTATCCTGGGCACGAATTCGGGTCCGGGAACCGAGTCACCGAGGATGTCCATGGTCAGCGACCCCACTATCAGGGTGATGCCGATGGCCAGGAGAATGCCGACGATGACGAACTCGCTGCGGCGCCAGAAGAAGGTGGTCGCGGCGGGCTTTGAGTCCGTCGCCTTGCCTGTGGTCTTAGTCTTCGTACTCATCACATTCCCAGTTCGTCGACGGTGCGTTCGGCGGTTTCGGTCTCGTCTGCGATGAAGCGGTCGAGTTCATCACCGACCATGTACGAGTCCGTCCAGCTGTTTCGCTTCAATGTCTCTTTCCATGCCTTGCTCGAATGGAGTTCGTCGATGATTTCAAGGTATTCGGCCTTGGCCTCGGCCGAGATTCCGGGAGCAGCCACGAAACCGCGCCAGTTCGCCATCGACACATCGGCGCCCAACTCCTTGAAGGTCGGCACATCGACTCCCGGGACTCTCTCATCTGAGGAGATCGCGATGGCGCGAAGGGTGCCGGCGTCGATCTGGTCGGCAACCTCGTTGTAGCCGGAGACTCCCACAGTCGTCGAGTGCGACAGCAGTGAGTTGAGCGCTTCGCCGCCCCCGGAGTAGGCGATGTAATTGACCTGCGCCGGATCGATGCCGACTTCCTTCGCCAACATGCCTGAGAGCAGATGGTCGATCGATCCCAGGGATCCGCCCGAGATGGAGAGTCCGTGCGGATCCTTCTTCCACTGGGCGATGAAGTCATCGAGTGTCTCAATGTCCGAATCAGCGGGAACGACCAAAGCGGAGAAGTCGTCGGCCATCCTGGCGATCGGTGTGACATCGCTGAGGTCGTACTCACTGTCATTGAGCGCGATCGCACCGACCATCACTCCGCCGCTGGTCATCAGCGTGTCATCGCTGCCCTCCTGCTGGACGAACTGGCTCAGTCCGATCGTTCCGCCGGCACCGGGGATGTTGACGACCTGAACATTGTTGACGATTCCATCGGAGCGCAGCACCTGCTGTGCCTCGCGGGTGAATCCGTCCCATCCTCCGCCAGTGGCTGCTGGAACGATCGCAGTGAGGTTGCTCCTCGCTGAGGCTTCACCTGCCGATGTCGCTGCACTGACGCCGGCCAACACAGTCACGACTGCAGCGACTGCGGCGAACCCTGTCTGTACCCATCGTGTCTTGATCATGTCGTAGGGAACCTCCTCGTTCCATTGCCGTTCGTTCGGGCGGCACCTGCAGCGCCATCCGAACTTGGTGTATACATTGAAGCGTAATTGAGTACACTCGTATACTGCAAGTACTTTTCATGAAGCGTCTGTATTTTCCTCAGACCACTGATACACATACAAGGAGGCTCGTTGTGAGCACGGAGAATCAGGAACTCGATGCTGAGGTGATCGTCGTCGGAGGGGGCAACGCCGGCTTCACCGCAGCACACGCTGCCCGCGAAAGAGGACGATCGGTCATACTTCTCGAGGCGGGGAGCGACGACAGTGCCGGCGGAAACAGCTTCTACACTGCCGGTGCCACCCGCATCGTCCACAACGGGATCGACGACCTGACCGACCTGGTGGAGGCCGATGACCGCCACTCCGTCAGTGAGGTCCCGCCCTATTCGAAGGACGAGTACATCGCCGACCTGGTCCGGGTCACCGAAGGACGAACCGACCTCGAGCTCGCCGACGTCCTCGCCGAGGAGTCTCACTCGACTCTCAGCTGGCTGAAGTCGCTGGGCCTGAAGTACCGCCTGATGTATGAGCGCCAGGCCTATGAGCGTCCCGACGGCTCCTACCTGTTCTGGGGCGGACTGCACGTGGGCAATGTCGACGGCGGCCAGGGCCTCATCGCCGACCACACCGCAGTCGCAAAGCGGATGGGCACCGACGTCCGATACGGTCATCGCGCCACGGAGCTGCTCGTCGAAGACGGTCAGGTGCGCGGAGTCAGCGCCGAGACCCCGGACGGGACGGTCACACTGCGCGCAGAATCCATCGTCCTCACCGCAGGCGGATTCGAAGCCAATGCCGAGATGCGCGCCGAGCACATGGGCGAGCGCTGGGCCAATGCCAAGGTCCGCGGCACTCCCCTCAACAAGGGAGACATGCTCCGCGCCGCACTCGATCTGGGAGCCGCACGCGGCGGGGACTGGTCGTCCTGCCACAGCGTCCAGTGGGACGCGTTCACCCCGAAGAACGAATCCAACCGGGAACTCACGAACCGTCTCACCCGGCAGTCCTACCACCTCGGCGTTCTTGTCAACAACGAGGGCCAGCGGTTCCTCGATGAGGGCGCGGACTTCCGCAACTACACCTATGCGAAGTACGGCAAGGTGATTCTCGAGCAGCCGGATTCCACCGCCTATCAGATCTTCGACCGCGATCTGCGCCCGATGCTGCGCAGCGAAGAGTACGAAATGCCAGAGATCTCTGAGGTCATCGCCGACACTCTGCCCGAGCTCGCAGAGAAGCTGAACATCGATCCGGCCGCGTTCAGCGCCACAATCGAGGAATTCAACGCAGGAGTTCTTCGCGACGTCGACTTCGACCCCACGATCAAGGACGGAAAGAGCTCTGACGTCACACCGGTCAAGAGCAACTGGGCAGCACCGATCGAGTCGGGTCCCTTCTACGCCTACCCGGTCACCTGCGGAATCACCTTCACCTTCGGTGGGCTGAAGTCCGACCTCGAGGGACGCGTGCTCAACGAATCGGGTCAGCCGATTCCCGGACTGATGGTGGCCGGCGAGATGCTCGGTGGCCTCTTCAGCCTCAACTATCCCGGCGGTTCCGGACTGGCCGCAGGCTGCGTCTTCGGTCGCCGCGCCGGTTCCATCGCCTGATCAGGATCGCACCGATCTCAGGGTGATGCGCCCGCCGGGTCGCTCTGGAACCAGTCGTTTGGTACGCCATGGCTTCTCGTTCTCGCACTGTCGAGGCAGGAGCCATGGCGTACTGTATACATAGTGCTCGAATGTGATACAAACCAGCCAGAAGGGACGTGCGGTCGTATGAAGAACTCCGCTGCCGCTCAACTGACAGATCGCGATTCGATCTTCGAAGCGGTCAGGATGGACATTCTTGACGGAACCATCCCACCGGGAACTCAGCTCAAGGAAGTTGCCCTTGCCGAGCGCTTCGGAGTCTCACGGACCCCTATCCGGGAAGTGCTGAGCCGACTGGAAGAAGCCAGCCTCGTCTCTCGTAAGGCGCGCGGCCTCGAGGTCGCTGCCATCGACACCGAGAAGATCGTCCAGGTCTATGACACACGGATCCTGCTGGAAGAGGAAGTGGCCGGACAGGCCGCCATGGAGCGCTCGATTCGCGACGTGTTCCAGCTGCAGGCACTGCTCGAACGAGACCGCACACTGGTCGACGCCAGTGACCGCACCTTGATTCGCAGCAATCTGGAATTCCACGCCGCGGTGTGGTCGGCTGCTCACAATCCCGTGCTCGAAGATCTGCTCAACAGGCTGACGACCCACCTCGTCCACGCACCGCAGTCCACTTTGTCCATCGGCAATCGCTGGGCAGAAGCGCTCGACGAGCACGAGGCTCTGATCGGCGCCATCGAGAACAGAGATTCCGGTCGGGCTCGCGAGATCGCCCGCGGCCATTTCACCACAGCGCGCTCAATCCGTCTCGATATGCTTCGCCAGATGGTGCTCGAGCAGCAGATCTCGGATCTGAACTAGATCGTCTAACGGCTCAGGCCGAATACACCGCGTCCCCACCGACATATGTCGCGCGCACGTCGATGTCCGCGATCCCGTGCGGGTCGATAGTCAGTGGGTTGTCGCCGAGGACGGTGAAGTCGGCGAGGTATCCCGGTGCCAGCCGACCCTTGTAGGACTCCTCCCCTGAGGCTTCGGCAGATCCGAGGGTGAAGATCGACAGCGCCTCGGCGGCCGTGACCTTCTGCGAGGCTCCGACAGTGATCCCGTCGTCGACGCCCGTGCGGGTGACCAGGGACTGCAGTCCGGACAGCGGCTGGTAGGGCCCGCACGGATAGTCCGAGGACCCGGCGACCGTGACACCGGCGTCGAGGAATGCCCGGTGGGCGAACATCCGCCCCATCCGCTCCTCGCCGTACCAGGAATTCAGCGCCCCGCCGTGATAGCCGGGGTAGCCGGCGAAGGGGACCGCGATGGCGCCGAGGCGGTGCATCCGCTTCAGAATGTCGTCGTCGATGAGGCTGCAATGTTCGATCCGGTGCCGCAGTCCCGGGCGCGGGATCCGGGCGGCAACGTCTTCGAGGGCGTCGAGGACGAGGCGGATCGCGGCGTCACCGTTGGCGTGGACGCCGACGCGGTTGCCGTCGGTATGGACACGTTCGACGTTGGCCCGCAGCTCCTCGGTCGAGGTGGTCTGCACGCCCTGGTAGTTCGGGTCGGTGAAGGGTTCGGAGAGCAGGCAGGTCCGCCCGCCGATGGCTCCGTCGAGGAATGCCTTGACGCCGATCAGCTTGAGCCGATCATCGCCGAATCCGCTGCCCACCCCGAGGTCGACGGCCTTGTCGTAGTGGTCGATGGACAGGAGCATGCCGATGCGCATGCTCAGATCGCCGGCATCGCGCACGGCCGAGAGAATCGAGATGTCCTGTGGACTGATGAGGGCGTCGCAGATCGACGTCAGTCCGGCGGCGTTCCACTGCGCGATGGTCCGTGCCGCTCCCAGCTGCAGGTCCTCAACCGTGTCGCCGGTAATGAACCGCTCCCCGCGGGCAGTGGCAGGCATCAGCACATTCATCAGCGCCCGTTCGATGAGCTTCCCGTTGAGCCGACCATCGGAATACCGGTCATAGCGCCCGCCGTCCGGGTCGGGCGAGGACTCCTCTATGCCCAACCACCGCAGTCCCGCGGAGTTGACCACACCCCAGTGTCCGGCGACATGGCTGACGACTACCGGGGTCTCCGGGGCGATCCGGTCGAGGTCATCGCGGAGGATGATCCCGGTCTTCTCATCGTCATAGCGGCTGCCCTTGACCCACACCCCCGCCGAGGTGGCGCTCACCTCGGCGGCGATCGTGTCCAGAAGTGCGGGGACCGTTCCCACTGCCGCGTGCGAGAGGTCGAGGTGGAGGGCATCGCCGGCGGTCATCGCCAGGTGGATGTGGGCGTCGTTGAGGCCGGGGATGATGGTCGAGTCACCGAAGTCGAGCACCTCGGCGCGGGGGAACCTGTCGCGCAGCTCTGACAGTGCGCCGGTGGCAGTGATCATCTCACCGGTGACGGCCAGTGCCTCGGGGTCTGGCTTGGGAGCCGACGCTGAACCTGCCTGTGCCGCGATCGCCTTCGCGCGCACGATCGTCGGTGTTCTCTCCTCCATGGGATGCTCCGTCTCTGCAGCTGGTGTGAGTTACCCACCATCGTGCCACCTCACAGCACCCAACACCGTGGACCAACGACCGCCGAGATTCCCGGACGAACGCCGCTCAGTCGTCCCAGTCGTCTCAGTCGTCGAGCAGGGCAGCAGCGTACATGGGGCGGGCGGCATCGGCGCTCGGCGGGTGGAACAGCCCGGCGGTCGCATCTCGGTAGAGGCGTGAGAGTTCGTGGCTGTTGTCGAAGCCGCTGCCTCCGGAGCACATGAGCGCTGTCTCGGCAGCGTGACGAGCCGCATCGGACGCCTTGATCCGTGCTCCCACCAGGCGCAGCGGCCAACCGGAACCATGGTCGACCAGGGCGTCGAAGTCCCTGGTGTAGGCATCGAGCATGGCGGGAACGGACAGGTAGTCGAGGTGCGCGTCGGCGAGGCGAGCGCGGGTCTCGGGCACCTCGGCGAAGGTGGTTCCGGCCTTCGCTGACTTGCGCTTATTCAGTCCTGCGGCCCCGAGTTCCAGAGCGCGAGCGGCCACACCGGCATAGACGGAGGCGATGAGCAGCTGGAAGTTGCTCGTGATCGCGAAGGTCAGCGGGTCGGGGTGCTTGCCGGCGGGGATGGTGCGTGAGACGCGTTCGGGGCGCATGGGGACCTTGTCGAGGATCGTCGCCCGCGACTGCGAGGCCCGCATGCCCATGACGTCCCAGTGTTCGGAGACCGTGATGCCCTGAGCGCTGCGTTCGATGAAGCCGTAGACCAGCTGTCCCTCGGCGGGTTCATCCGCATCGGGACCTGCGAAGCTCGCGTCATCATGTTCGATCGCCCCATGGACGATGAGTCGCGTCCACACGGGTGAGAGGGAGGTGAAGATCTTCACGCCGGTGAGCAGGTAGCCGCCGTCAGCGGTCGGTTCGGCCACCGTGTTCGAGCCCTGCATGACCCAGTCGTTGGAGGGTTCGGAGATGCCGAAGGCGAAGATCTCCCCGGCCATCGCCTCTTCGAACACCCAATTCAGGGAGGCGTCGCCGCGGTCGTTGAGTGCCTTGACGACGCCGGTGCACATGAGGTGCATGTTGATGGCCAGCGCGGTGGCAGGTGCCGCCGAGGCCAGGCGCTGCTGGAGTCGGGAGACCTCGTGCAGGCTCAGTCCTGGACCCCCGTAGGCGTCGGGGACGAACAGGGTGAGGTAGCCCAGGGATTTCAGTTCTTCGAGGTCTTCGTCGAAGAACCGGTTCTCCCGGTCGTAGACGCCGGCGCGTTCGCGGAAGCGCTCGAGCACCTCGGCGGGGAGGTATTTCTCGGCCAGTTCGCCGAGGTGGGTCTCGCGGTCCGTCATCATGTCTCCTCGTTCACGGGGTCGGGTTGTTTACCGGTTCAGGTTGCTCAGTGGGGCCTGCGCAGAATGATGGCGCCGTTGTGCCCGCCGAAGCCGAAGGAGGTCGACAGCACCGTATTGATCGAGTCCCCAGAGGTGCGCGCCTGACCTGCGACGATGTCCCAGCCGTCGAATTCCGGATCGCCGAGGTTGAGCGTCGGCGGCAGCCTCTGTTCCGCCATCGTGCGGATGGCGATGATGGCCTCGACGACTCCGGAGGCGCCGAGGAGGTGGCCAGTGGACGACTTCGTGGCGCTGATCGGAATCGAGTGCGCGGTCTCCCCGAGCGCGGATTCGAAGGCCTTGAGTTCGGCGGCATCTCCGGCAGGGGTGCCGGTGGCGTGGGCATTGATGTGGTCGATGTCGTCGGCCCCGAGGCCGGCATCAGCCAGGGCCTGGGTCACCGCCGAGGCGGCACCTCGCCCCTCGGGGTGCGGGTTCGTCGGATGGTGGGCGTCGCTGGCGGCGCCGAATCCCGCGAGCTCGGCGAGCACACTCGCCCCACGAGCAGCGGCACTCTCTTCGGATTCGAGGAGGATCGCCGCGGCGCCTTGGCTCATGACGAATCCGTTTCGGTCCTTGTCGAAGGGTCTGCTGGCATGGGTGGGATCGCCTTCGAAACCGGCGGCGAGGGCTCGCATGTTCGCATTCGAGGCCAGGTTGACCGGGTTGAGGCAGTCCTCCATTCCGACGACGAGGACCGCGTCGGCGTAGCCGTGGCGGATGCGTCGCATTCCTTCGCCGAGGCCGATCGCCCCGCTGGCGCAGGTGGCCGAGACTCCCTGTCCCGGTCCGCGGAAGTCGAAGCGCTGGCTCAGCAGTGCCGCGGCGGAGTCGGGTGCGCCGTGGATCGCCAATGTCAGGGGCACCGAGCGGGGTCCACCGTCGACGAGTGAGCGTGTGGCATTCTGCATGGAGTCGACAGGCCCGGAACCGGTGGCGGCGATGACAGCGACACGGGATCGGTCCCAGGGGAGCTCGTCAGCCTCATCGGTCTGCGCTCCCGCCGCGGCTCCCGACCGTGCAGTCCCTGCATCCGGCCGAGCGATCCCGGCCTGGGCGAGAGCTTGGCCGCCGGCGGCGATGGCCCAGTGCTGAACCGGGCTGAGTCGGCGGGCGAGCGCTCGGGGCAGCACCGCCTCGGCGTCGAAGTCCTTCACCTGGCCGCCGATGCGCACGGCCAAATCCGTGAACTCTTCGCCTTCGAGCACGCCGATCGCGCTGTGACCGTCGACGACGGATTTCCACAGGGAGTCGACGTCGTTGCCGCTGGGCGTGATTGCGCCCAAACCGGTGATGACGACGCGGCGGCTCGCCGTGCTCTGCACGTGCCGAGCCTCGGGTGTCGATGCGCTCACAGTCGCTGTCCCTGTCCGTCCATGATGAGGTCAACGGTCTCGGCGCGCCGAATCTTCCCGCCCACGGTTCTGGGCAGCTGTTCGAGCCGATAGATGCGACGCGGAACGAACTGGGGTGCCAGGTGAGTGCGCGCATGGTTGAACAGCGCAGCCTTGTTGATAATGGGTCGCGCTGTGCCGGCAACGGGCCCCGGTGTGCCGGGGCCGGTTTCGATCACGAGGACGATGATGCTGCCCAATGCGGGGTCGTCGAGGGCGATCGCGCAGACCTCGCCGAGGTTGTCGTAGGTCTCGAATGCCCGCTCGACCTCCGGCAGGGAGACCTTGTGCCCACCGGTGATCGCAATGTCCCCGGCCCGCCCGGCCAGCTGCAGCATCCCGTCCACCATGCGGCCCTGATCATCGACGCTGGCCCAGCCGTCCTGACCGCGCAGCACTGCGTCGGTGGTGCCGGTGACGTAGCCATAGGAGCAGGCCGCAGCCTGGATCCACAGGGTGCCGATTTCCCCCTCGGGGACCTCGCCGCCGGACTCGCTGCGGATCTGGGCGCCGATGCTCGGATAGATGGTGATCCAGGTGCCGTCACCATCGCGGCTGTCACCGATGAATCCGATCTCCGCGGCACCGTAATAGCTGATCAGGCGCGTGTTCGGAAGGATTTCGCCGAGGCGGTTGCGGATGCTCGCGGGCAGGTTGGCTCCGCCTGTGACGACGAGATCCAACTCGGTGAAACGTTCGGGGTCACGGCGGGCCGCCTCGGCGAGGGCACGGACGACTGCGGGGACGGCGACGACGCGGGTGATGGCCTCGGCGGCGATGCGTCTGCCCATCGTGATCGGGTCGAACTCGTCGGCAACGTGCACGCTGCCCCCGGTCGCGAGGCTCTCGATGACGGCGTAGAGCGTGAGGCTGTAGGACACCGGACCGGGTGCCAGGGTTGCGACGCCGGGCAGCGGTTCGAGGTGGGCCGAGGAGACTGCGACGTTGTCGCGGTACTGCTGGCGGGTCTTGATGAAGGCCTTTGGATTGCTCGTCGTCCCAGAGGAGAAAAGCATGAGGAAGGGCTCGGACGCATCGCGGACGGTGGGCGCAGGGGCGGGAGGTGCGGGCGCGAGAGGTGCAGTCACTTTCGCTGCGACGGCGGCTTCGCGGGCTCGGAAGTCGGCGAGACCGATGACTGTGCCGGTCCAGGTGGAGGCGGCGAGCGCCTCGGCGAGGGCGGTGGAGTCGCTGATGACGAGGCCGATTCCGGTGGCCCGGATGATGCCGAGCTGGTGGGCCATGGGCCAGCGCGGATCGATGGTCGCGGACACGGCGCGATAGCCGGCGAGGCCGGCGATGATGCGCGAGGTGTCGAACGCCGAGGTGGCACTGATCGCGGTGATGGGGATGCCCTCGGTCTCCGGCGCGGGAGTCGGCGGGACAGACTGCGCCCGATGCAGCTCATCGACGACGGCGAACATCGACCGGGAGTCCTCGAAGAGCTCAGCGTACGTCAGCGCCTCGCCGGAGCCGACGAGGGCAAGCTGCTCGGGGTGGCTGTCGGCGACATCGAGGATCGTCGAGGTAATCGGCACGTGCAGCCTCCAGTCTTCTGCGATCTGGCTGGATCCGGGGTCCTCGGTCAGCCGCCGGGATCGTCACCCCCGACACACGAGTCAGTATAGGAGGAGTGGGATCACGTCGCAGACCTAGTCACGTCGAACGGTTCACTGCCTGACCTCAGCTCCAACATCGCCTGCGGGCAAAGCCGGGCGGCTGACTCGCGACCAGCGCTGCACTCCCAGACAGATGAACGAGGCGGCGAGCATCACGACACCGGCTCCTGCCATCAGGATTCCGGTGTCGACCGTGTAGAGAGCGGCGAAGACCGTCACACCCACGGCTCCGCCGACGTTGCGGGCGGTGCTTCCCGCGCCCGAGGCGAATCCCGGTCGCTGTGGCAGCGCATGCATCGCCGCGGCAACAATCGCCGGGGTGAGGATCCCGACCCCGATCGCCCACACAACCAGCGCAAGCCACAGCCCCCACAGGCTCGGCCCTGACACGGTCAACCCCATCAGCCCGAGTCCCACGCCGGCGATGATGAGCCCGAGTGCGCTCGTCCTCCATACGCCGAGGCGGTTACTGATCTTCCCCGACAATGCCCCGAATATCGGCATCGGCAGCAGTGCGGGAAGAGTGGCCAGCCCCGCTTGGAGGGGGCTCAGTCCGCGATCGTCTTGGAAGAACTGGGTGAGCAGGAACAGGGAGCCGAGGACACAGACGTTCATCAGTGCGGCGACGATGCAGGCGAGCAGGAGTCTCGATCGCGATGCGCCCGAGGAGCCAGCGTGGTCTGGCCGTGCATCGGAATCCGAGCTTTCGGCGGCACCCAGGTCCCGCCTCGGCGAGGAGAACACGACGATGGGAATGAGGGCTACGAGGATGATGGGCAGGTTCAGCCAGAACACGGCCCGCCAGCTGTCCAGTTCGACGAGCAGCCCGCCCAGCAGGGGCCCGATCGGCAGCGCGACCCCGCCCAGTGCCGCCCACAGTCCGACGAGCTTGTTGCGCCCCCGGTCATCGGCGGCCGACTCCGAGAGCATCGCCAGGGTGCCGGTCATCGTTGCGGCGGCGCCAACACCCTGCAGTCCGCGTGAGGCCACGAGTGCCTCGATCGTCGGCGACAGCGAGCAGGCCAATGAGCCGGCGAAGAAGCAGAGGAACCCGACGATCACGATCCGACGATGGCCCCAGCGGTCCCCGATCGCGCCGAAGGCCAGCAGCAGGGCGGCGAGGACAAAGGTATAGGCGTTGACGACCCCGGCCATCCCGGCCTGTCCCGCCTGCAGATCAGCGTTAATCTGCGGCAGTGCGACGTTGACGACAGTCACATCCAGGAGGACGAGGAAGTACCCGGCGCAGAGGCCGAGGACAAGCAGTTTCGGCATGCACCGACGCTATCGGCGCCCTCTCACGCGTGTCGAGGGTCGGACAAGACTCACATCCGCTGCCCGCGAAATCATATCCCAGCACAAAAAGAGGAACTTTTGGTGCGGAAATCACCTCGGATTCCGCACCAAAAGTTCCTCAATGTCATGCCCCGCGCCGCAGACTTTCTGGCCTCCAGCTGGGATCAGGCTACCGACTCAGCATCAGTCAGCGCTGTAGTCAGTCAGCCACGTAGTACATGCGCTTGTTGACGAATTCGTCCATGCCGTAGGGGCCCAGTTCGCGGCCGAAGCCCGAACGCTTGGTGCCGCCGAATGGAATCTCCGCACCTTCGCCACCTGGGGTGTTGACGTTCGTCATGCCCACGTCGAGACGCTGAGCCAGCTTCGCAGCACGCTCGGGGTCCTTCGCGAACACGGCGCCGCCGAGGCCGAAGCGGGTGTCATTGGCCAGCTTCAAAGCGTCATCGTCGCTGCCCACCTTGTACACGGTGGCCACGGGGCCGAAGAGCTCCTCACGGTAGGCGTCCATGTCCGAGGTGACTCCGGTCAGCACGGCAGGAGAGACATAGGCCGAACCGTCGTCGGCAAGTTCGCCGCCAACGAGGGTCGCGCCCTGTTCGACTGCACGGTCGAGCTGCTTGCGCAGGTTTTCCGCGGCACCACGCGAGGACATCGGCGAATATTTGCCGTCGCCCGCCTCGTCGGGGGTGCCCTTCGTCCAATCCTGGGCGCGCTTAGTCAGCCCGGACACGAAGTCCTCGTAGATGTCGTCCATGACGATCATGCGCTTGTTCGCGTTGCAGACCTGGCCGGTGTTGTAGAGGCGGGTGCCCCATGCGGGGTCGACGGCCTCGTCCATGTTGTCCGTGTCGAGGACGATGTAGGGATCGGATCCGCCGAGTTCGAGGACGGCCTTCTTGAGGTTCTTGCCTGCAGTCGCGGCCACGGCCGAGCCGGCCCGCTCGGAGCCTGTCAGCGACACACCTTCGACGCGGTCATCGGCGATGATGGTCTCGATCTGCTCGTGTGTGGCGTAGATGTTGTTGTACACGCCCTCCGGGATGCCGGCTTCCTTCATCATGTCGGCGATGATCGCCGATGACCGGGGGCAGATCTCCGCATGCTTGAGGATGATCGTGTTGCCCAGCACCAGGTTCGGCGCAGCGAAGCGCGCAACCTGGTAGTAGGGGAAGTTCCAGGGCATGATGCCCAGGAGTGCTCCGACGGGTCGGCGCTGGATGAAGGCCTTGCCGCCCGACATCGATTCGATGGGCTCGTCCGCGGCGAACTTGGGTCCGTTGTCCGCGTAGTAGTTGAAGATGGCCTCGCAGAACTCGGCTTCCTCGATGCCTTCGGCGACGGGCTTGCCCATCTCCAAGGCGATGACCGTTGCGAGTTCTTCCTTGCGCTCACCGAACAGGGCGGCGACCTTGTTCACGATCGCGCCGCGCTCTTCGATGGTCTTCTCGCGCCAGGCCAGGTAGCCCTTGTGAGCCGCGTCGAGGACCTCCTCGATCTGCGCATCGGTGGCGTTGTCGAACGATTCGACGACCTCGCCCGTGGCCGGGTTCTCGACACGGTAGCCGCCTGCAGCACTGCCTACATTGCTCATTCCAGACTCCTTTGACTAGCGACGCCCTTGTAGCGCCGGATAAGGCGTTTGCATCGCTGTTGCCGCCGAAATCGACGGATCGCGTATGCCTGCCTCTCACGCTATCAACACGTGACGTGTGCAACAAGTGCCGGAACCTGGGGGAATCATCAGTGCGTGACGACCTGGAGCGGTCTCGCCGAGGTTGTGCGGATTTCGCGGACAATGTCACGAAATCCGCATCCTCGGCAGGTCGTACTCACGGTTTCTGCACCGCCCTGCGGCGCTCGTTCAACGCCGCGTCGAGACAGAGAGCCTCAGAAGATGGAGCTGTAGGCGTTGAGCGCCAGCTGTCCGCCGAGGTGGGCGTAGAGGACCGTCGAATCCTTCGCCACCGTGCCGCTTCCGACGAGGTCGAGCAGCCCCGCCATCGACTTGCCCTCGTAGACGGGGTCGAGGATGACGCCTTCGAGTTCGGCGGTGGTGCGGATCGCGTTGACGGTCGTCTCGTCGGGGATGCCGTAGGCAGGGCCTTCCCAGCCGGAGCGGATGTCGACGTCAGCATCGGTGATCTCCCGACCGAGGCCGATGAGGTCAGCGGCATTGTTCGCGATGCGTTTGACCTGGTCACGGGTCTTGTCCAGGGTCGCAGAGGCGTCGATGCCGATGACCTGGCGCTTGGGACCTCCGGCCGCCTCGAGCGCGGCGAAGCCTGCGATCATTCCCGCGTGAGTGGAGCCGGTGACCGTGCAGACGATGATCGTGTCGAAGAAGACGCCGAGCTCCCTCTCCTGTTCTGCGACCTCGTAGGCCCAGTTGACGAAGCCGAGTGCACCGAATTTGTGCTCCGAGGCACCGGCCGGAATGGGGTAGGGCCTGCCACCTGCGGCCTCCACCTCGGCGATGGCGTTCTCCCAGCTCGAGCGGATGCCGATGTCGAATCCAGCGGAGTCGAGGTGCACATCGGCGCCCATGATGCGGGAGAGTTCGATGTTGCCGACTTTGTCGTTGACCGGATCGTCCCAGTCGACCCAGCGTTCCTGGACGAGCCGCGACTTCAGTCCCAGGTGTGCCGCGACGGCCGCGACCTGCCGCGTGTGGTTCGACTGGTAGCCGCCGATCGAGACGAGCGTGTCCGCGTCAGAGGCGAGGATGTCGGGAACGATGTATTCGAGCTTGCGGGTCTTGTTGCCGCCGAACGCGAGTCCGGAGTTCACGTCTTCGCGCTTGGCCCATACCCGGGCCCCGCCGAGGCGGTCACTGAGTCGCTTCAGCTCGTGGACCGGGCTGGGCCCGAAGGTCAATGGGTAACGTTCGAAATCGGTGATTGCCATGGTGCCCTCTTCGTTTGGTGAAGCCGGTGTGGTCTGGTGAAACTGGAGTCGTCTGGTGAAGCCGGTGATGAGTCCTTGCGATATGCAATATATTGCATTCTGCGAAGGACTACAATGGGTCGAGCACGATATCCCATATGCCAGGACCGCCGAGCAGATCACCCCAACGACAGGATCGAGAGAGGTCGAGAGTGCCGATTCCCACGAATGCACCGATTCCCCAGCGCAGACTGCTGCGCGACGACGTCTACCGCTCGATCCGCGACGCCATCGTCCGAGGCCAGCTGGCACCCGGGGAACAGCTGCGCGACCAGGAGCTGGGGGCCTGGCTGCAGGTCTCGCGCACCCCCGTCCGGGAGGCGCTTCAACGCCTGGCACAGGCTGGACTGGTCGTGGCAGAGCCCGGACGCATGACCCGCGTGGCGCCGGAGAATCCCGAGGCAGTCGTCCACGCTCGCCAGATCGCGGCCCAACTGCACGCCCTGGCCATGAGCCTGGCCTTCCCGAACCTCAACGTATCCGATGTCTCCGCAATGGAAGCCGCCAACAATGAGCTGAGATCGGCACTGAGAGACTCCGACATCGACGCGGCCATCGCCGCCGATGACGCATTCCACGAGGTGGCCCTGGTCCGCAGCGGCAATCCCCTCATTCCCGAACACCTCGAGGTCGTCACCGCGACACTCCGGCGAGCCGAATATCTGCACTTCGACTCCGTCAAGGGCTCGGCCTCACCCGAGCAGCATGACCAGATCATTGCCGCCGTCCGAACGGGCGAGGCCGATCGAGCAATGGCTCTGACCTGCGAGAACTGGTCGACGCTGACCAGCCACGGCGCCGACTGACTGAGCCTGCTGACTCCCCCGCCACTTCCGCCTGCCAACACAGCCCGATGACGCCCCTGGGTCGATCGCACCCACAGTAAGTCATCAAGTGATTAGATGTCTCGTGTAGAGTGGCGCCCACGATCACCGACGATCAAAGGAAGAACAATGCATTCGACGACGAAACGCATACTGTCCATCGGCCTGACTCTGGCGCTCCTGCTCAGCCTGGCCCTCGCCCTCACCCCACGATTGACCGCGGCCGCCACCCCGCCGAACCAAGCAGACAGCCGCTCCTCACCCGGATGCGGAGTCGAGCAGAAGCCCGGAAACGACCAGGGAACGATCACCTCGGCGGGAGAGGATCGCACCTACCGGATCAACATCCCCCGCGACTACGACATCACCTCGCCGATGCCGCTCATCCTCGGCTTTCACGGCCGCGGCTCCGATGGGGCGGAGTTTCAGAACTACACCGGACTTCCCGAACTGCCTGCCATCACGGTCTTCCCCGACGGCATCGCCGAGGACGGAAAACGCTCCTGGCAGGGCGCGCCCTACGCCAGCGGCGCCGATGACGTTCGCTTCGTCGCCGACCTCCTCGACTCGCTAGAGGACGACCTCTGCATCGACCTCAACCGCGTCTTCGCAACCGGAAAATCCAACGGAGGCGGCATGGTCTCGGTCCTCGCCTGCCAGCTGCGGGACCGATTCTCCGCCTTTGCCACGATCGCCGGCGCCTACTACCCGCAGTCCTTCGACGGCTGCGACTACTCCGAACCGACGCCGATGCTCGCCATCCACGGCACGGGCGACGCCACCATGCACTACGAGGGAGGCGAGCGCCAGGGCGAGACCTACCCATCGGTGCGCACCTGGCTGGAGCCCTGGGCCGAGGCCGCGGACTGCACCGGCTCGAAGGATCGGAAGGTCGGCAAGAGGGGTGAGAAGGTCGTGCGCACCAAGTGGCAGAACTGCCGGGACGGAGTCGATGTCGAACTCTATTCTGTTGCCGACGGCGGTCACGTCTGGCCAGGTGAGACCATGTACAGCGGTGGTGGATATGTCACGCAGGATTTCTCCGCCACGGACACCCTGTGGGAGTTCTTCAAGGACCATCCGAGGGCCGAACCTGCCCACGAGTGACCCTTGACACACGATTCACTAAGTGATTAGATGACTTAAACACTTGAAGGAGAGTGCCATGACAGCACCCATCGGACTCGTCGAACGACTCACCCGCGAGATCGTCGGCACGATTCGCACCCAGAACCTGCAGCCCGGTCAGACCCTGCCCTCGGCAAAGGCCCTGGCTGAGCGCTTCGAGGTCACCGTCCCCACCGTCCGCGAGGCCCTGCGCCGCCTCGAGGCCACAGGATCGGTCGAGCTCAAGCACGGTTCCGGCACCTATGTGCGAGAGGCGATCAACCGTCGCATCCTCGACAATCCGCACTACGTGCCCGTGGATCTCGCCGCAGCCATCGAGCTTCTCGATGCACGCATCGCCATCGAACCCGGCATCGCGGAACTCGCGGCCAGCGTCCAAGGTGACAGTGCCGTGGAGACGATGGAGACCGCGGTCGACAACGCCCTGCAGCTGCACACCGAGGTGCCCGCGGGTCACTTCCACGTCGAGCTGGCCAAGGCCTCGGGGAATCGGGCGCTGCACGAAATGCTCGTCTCCCTGCTTGCCATTCACTCCCGCACTCAGCAGGCGGCCCGCTTCACCTACGATCGCCTCCGCGACCACGACGAGCACGCCGACATCCTCGATGCGATCAAGCGCGGCGATGGCCTCGAAGCATCGCACCGGACGCGCAAACACCTCGAGAGCATCAAAGCCGCGGTGCTGGCCGATTGGTCGGAACAGTCTGCAGCCGATTCGTCGGAGTCCACCACCACTGAAGGAACCGAACAGTGACCCGGCAGAGCGTGGCCGAGATCCGACCACAGGTCCGCAAGTACGGAGAGCTGACCTCACTCGAGGTCGAGGTTGCCAAGGCGAATGACGCCCTCCTCATCCTGCCGGTCGGCGCCTGCGAGCAGCACGGCGACGGGCTGCCGCTGAGCACCGACAGCATCCGGGCCGACCACGTGGCCATGGCCGTGGCCGAGGAGCTCGCCGGCAGCACCGAATCCCCCAACGCCTTCGTCCTCCCCAGCATCGACTACGGGGTGTCTCCTCATCACGGGAACCTGCCCGGCACGATCAGCCTCGACCCTCGTACCTTCGTCGACATCGTGACCACCGTGGCCGGTCAGCTCTGCGACTCCGGCTTCACCCGCATCCTCGTGGTCACCGGCCACGGAGGCAACATCGCCGCTCTCGGGGTCGCCCAACAGGTGCTGCTGAGCTCCCACCCGGATCTCGCCTTCGCCTACTCACCGGTCAGCGGCCTAGCCACCGAGACGACCGCCCAGCTGCCACGCACCGAGGTCAGTGGGCATTCGGGTGAATCGGAGACCTCGCAGATGCTGGCCATCGACGACAGCCTCGTCGACTCATCTCGACTCACTGCCGGTGCCACGGCACTCGACGAGCTGTCTCCGCGAGCACGCCTGACCCGGACCAAATCACCGTCCAGCGCGGTCACCTTCGACCGATACGCCGACAACGGTGTTCTGGGCGACCCTCGCACGGCCACGGTCACGGCCGGGGAGGACATCCTCGGCGAGATCATTGCGAAACTCGTCTCCTACTCCAAGGAGATGCTGCGTCTATGACAGCCGCCCGCACCTGATCCCACCAACGATCCGCAGCCACACCTTTCACCGCAGCTACACCTTTCACTTCAGTCACACCTTCACCACCTCAGTCCCATCTCTCTGACCAATGGAGTTCACGGGTCGCGCCGAGTCGTGCCCAAATGCTCCTTCACCACCTGGAAAAACAGGAGCCAGACATGGAAACGACCACCACGGACAAGCCCACTCAGGAACGCCTCCCAGCAGTCATCCGCTTCCTCAACGTCATCGAGAACGTCGGCAACAGACTCCCGCACCCCTTCTGGCTGTTCTGGATCCTGGCCGGAATCCTCGCCGTCCTCAGCCTCGTTCTCTCCTCCATGGGAGTCGGGGTCAACGACCCCGGCACCGGGGAATGGACGCCGGTGAACAATCTGCTCAGCGGCGACGGGATCGCGATGGCGGTGAGCACCTCGCTCGCCGCCTACCAGTCCTTCCCGCCGCTGATCACGATCATGGTCGTCATCATGGGAGTGGCCCTGGCCGAGCGCACCGGGTTGCTGTCCACAGCGATGAAGGTCTCGATCGCGAAGGTCCCCGCGTCTCTCATCGTCTTCACCGTCGCCTTCATGGGCACGGTCTCCCACGTGGCCTCGGCAGCGGCCTACGTCATCCTCGTCCCCTTGGGCGGCATGGTGTTCAAGGCGGTCGGGCGCTCCCCCGTCCTCGGCGTCATCGTCGCCTACACCTCGATCGCCTCGGGATACGACGCCAGCCCCATCCCGACTCCAAATGATGCGATCTTCGCAGGAATCACCTCGGCGGCGGCGAACATCATCGATCCGGACTACATCGTCACTCCGATCGGCAACTGGTACTTCAACATCGCCAGCTCCATCCTGCTGGCCATCGTCATCACCATCGTCACCGAACTCGTGCTCACCAAGCGTCAGAACCTCGAAGCTGACGAGGACGCCGAACACGAAGACCTGGTCATCACCGCCAAGGAGCGGTCGGCGCTGCGGTACTCGATGTTCGCAGTGATCGCGATGCTCCTCTTCGTCGTCGTCCTCGTCGTCCCGGACAACGCTCCCCTGCGCGGGGACGGCCCCATCGGCGAGTCCCCGTTCCTCACCGGCATCGCATTCATCATCGCCATGATCTTCGGCGTCGGCGGAATGGTCTACGGGTTCCGTGAGGGCACGATTGAGAAGTTCGCCGACGTCCCCAAGCTCATGAGCCAGGGCATCGTGTCCATGGCCCCCGTCCTCGTCCTGTTCTTCGCGATCGCCCAGTTCCTCGAGTACTTCGCGTGGACGAACATCGGCATGCTCGTGTCCGTGTCGAGCTCGGAACTGTTCACCGGCCTGGGGCTGCCGACGTGGGTGATCTTCATCCTCGTGCTGATCGTTCTCTCGATCGTCAACGTCCTCATCACCTCAGGCTCGGCGATGTGGGCGATCATGGCCCCGGTCATCGTGCCGATGCTCATGCTCCTCGACGTCCCACCCGAGACCTCGCAGGCCCTCTTCCGCATCGCCGACTCGGGTTCGACTTCGATCACCCCGATGAGCCCCTACTTCATCCTGGCCCTCGGCTTCATGCAGCGCTATCAGAAGTCCGCAGGCATCGGCACCCTCGCCTCCCACACCCTGCCGCTGGCGGTGTGTATGACGATCATGTGGAGCCTGCTGTTCTTCCTCTGGTGGGGCCTGGGAATTCCACTCGGACCGGACGCCCCCGTACGGTGATGATCTGGCGCGCGAGAGACTGCGAATGACATTCGCTCGACACTCCGCAGCAGGTACACCTGCACAATGGTTCACCGAAATGGTTCCACTCCTGGTCAGGAACCTTGTTTCCACCCTCGGCACCGATAGCACAAGGGGTATTTCCACAGGCGTTGTCGAAAAAGCGCCCAGAAAAGTTATTGACTCGATATAAATGACCGATATACTCGTCGGTAACACCCCGCAGTAACATACATCACAACGAGACGAGATACGTCACGGTGCGACGCCGACATAGCTGTCGGCCTCCGGAGGAGGATCAATGAAGTTCCCGAAGCTCAGCAACAGCATCCGCAAGATCGGCAGATCACACACAGGTCGAATCGCCCTAGTCGCGATTCCTACGGGTGTCGTCTCCGCCATTTTGATGGGCGGGGTAGCTCAGGGCGCTGTTCCAGTTTCATTCGCGGTGTCAGGAACTCAGTTCCAGATCACCTCCTCGCAGCTCGAGGGAACAGGCTTCTCCCAGTACAGCGGGTACGCCAAGGACGCAGAGGGTGGAAAGCACTCGGTTGTGACCGCCAACATCAAGGACGCCACGCTGGAGAACCTCTGCCAGTCGGCAGTCGCGGACACGCCGATGGGCAAGGTGGGTGTGCTCATCAAGGCCGGCGGTAAGGGAACTCCTGCATCGGCCAAGGACCTGCAGATCGGCATGACGGGACTCCGTGGCGACGCCGAGTTCAAGAACATCCGCATCGGCGTCGACGCATCCGACGTCAACACTGCGGAGAAGGGGACCAAGGGCGACTTCGCCCAGGACGCCGACACAATCTCGATCAAGAAGCTGGAACAGGACTCGTGGAGCACCACAGCCTCCGTGTTCACCCTGAAGGACATGGAGCTGAAGCTCACTGACGGATCCGAGACGTGCTTCTGATGAAGGAAGCCGCAATCAACGATCAGCAGACCGACAGGCAGGAGGACTCCGTGCAGCGTACGAATCTGCTCGCGTTGTCCCGCCGATCACGCCGCAACAGTGAGCGCGTGGAGGCCCAGCCCGAATCGACCGTTGAGACGGCCGAATTCGCCGCTGCGACATCCGGTCGTGACGATGCCAATCGTGAGGATGCCACCAACGAAGCAGCCGGTCACGAAGCGACCGGTAGCGAAGCGGCGGGTCACGAAGCAGCCGATCGCGAAGATGCTGCTAGTGAAGATGCTGCTCGTGAAGGAACCGGTCGCAAGGGAACCGGTCGCGAGGATGCCCCAAAGCGTCACCGCTTCCGGAACTGGCGTCGCCAGCGTCCCTTCATCGGCGGAGTGCTGGCCGTGCTCGGCGGAGTCGAGCTCTTCTTCTCCGGGCAGCTCGACACCGGCAACCTGCAGGTTCAGTTCGGCATCGAGGGTCTGCAGGCCACGGTCATTCCGATCGCTCTCGTGGTGCTCGGGCTCCTGTCGATGTTCAGGCCCACGCATCACGTGTTCTACGGGATCATCGCTCTCGTTCTTTCGGTCTACTCGCTCATCGGGGTCAACCTCGGCGGGTTCATCCTCGGAATGCTGCTGTCCTCGATCGGATCGATTCTCATTGTCGCCTGGATGGGACCTCGGAAGCCGAAGTCCGACGCTCCAAGCTCGGACGCTCAGGCACCAGCTGCCGGGCGGAGGGAAGACACTCAATCCGCAGGTGAAGAGGGCGTTGCATGAGGGCGCCCAGCCGCCGCACGGCGTCGCTCCTGGCGGCAGCTGCCCTCATCGTCCCGTCTGCTGTGGGAGTGACAGCGGCAGCACCGGCTCACTCATCTCCACTGTGCAATCCGCTGTTCGGATGTGAGGATTCGGAATCGAAGGAGCCGAGTCCGGATGTGAAGCCCACGGCACCGATCTCTCCGGAGATTCCCGTGAAGCCGAAGGATCCGAAGTCGCCGGGACCCACCGACGAACCGACAGACGAACCGACTGAGACGCCGACGGATGAACCTTCCGAGACGCCTACAGACGAACCGTCAGACGAGCCCACCGATCCAGGTGGGTTGGGGGTCAAGGATCCAGATGAAGAGCCGGATGATGAGGAGCTGAACGGCGATTTCCCGAAGGATGCTCAGCTCGATGAGAACGCTCCGATCTTCACTAAGACTCCCGCGGCCATGGGCTCTGAGTCACTGTCATTCAAGGGGCTCAAAGGGATCTCGTTCGCAGCTGTTCCGACCGCCGACGGCGGGAAGATCACCACGCTGAAGATCCAGGCCGAGGAGATCTCTATCGACGGGTTCTCCCTCACGGTGCGTCCGCCGGAGGAGAAGGAAGGACTGTTGACCACCGCTGACACGATGACGCTCAAGGGCGATGTCACGGTGTACATCGGTTCGATCACCGCCACGACGAAGAACGGCGATTCGCTGACCCTGGGTCCCGAAACGCCGCCGACCATGGACGATGTCGAACCTGGACTCCTGCGAGTCACGATGGGATTGGTCGGTTCCACCGCCGAATCGATCAACTACTCGAACACCGACCAGGAGCTCAAGGAAGCCTGATCACGACCGCGTCGACTCGTTCGTCGCACACGCGTCACCTACAAGAGGCCCGTCGTTTCCCAGCATTGCGTACTGCTGGGAAACGGCGGGCCTCTTCATCCGTCCTTGCTCATCTTCATTCGTCCCTGCTCAGTCGCCCCTCTTCGCACGCTCCAGCTTCTTGGCTTTGAGCGAATCCCGCACCCCACGTAGTTTGTCGCGCTTACGACGACGTCCCGCCTCGGCGGCCTTGATCTGCTCCGCGGTCGGTTCATGATCACCCATGCCGACCTGCAGCTCGGCCGGTGTGATCTCACGCATCACGCCGACGTCGATGCGTTTGCGCAGCCGCAGAATCTCAAGGCGCAGAATCCGGGACAGGAAGTACAGGCCCAGCAGGTTGGGGAAGGCCATGAGGAAGAAGATGGCATCGGAGAACGCGATGACCGATTCCAGCGACATGGAGGCACCGACGATGACGGCCAGGATCCAGAAGATCTGATAGGCCTTATCGGCCTTCTTCGAATTCCCCGTCAGATATCCCAGGGCCTGCTGGCCGTAGTATCCGTAGGCGAGGATCGTCGAGAAGGCGAAGAGCACCACACAGATGGTGAGCAGGATCGGGAACCATCCGGCCACCGTCGCGAACGCCTCGGAGGTCAGACCGATCCCATCCTCCGAGCTCGACCCGTAGAGACCGGTGGTGATGATCGCCAATGAGGTCAGGGTGCAGATGATGACGGAGTCGATGAGCGGCTCCCACATCGCCACGAAGCCCTCGGTCGCAGGCTTCGTCGTCTTCGATGCTGCGTGGGCCATGGCCGCCGAACCGATGCCGGCGGCGTTCGAGAACAGGGCCCTCTGAATACCGACGATGGCCACACCGATGACTCCGCCGGTGAGACCATCAGGGGTGAAGGCACCGGTGAACATGAGTGCGAAGGCATGCGGGATCTCACCGATATTCATGACGAGGATGACGAGGATGCTGAGGAAGTAGAGAATCGCCATCATCGGAGTCAGCTTCGACGTCCACTGGCCGATCTTCTTGATCCCGCCGAGGATGACCAGTGCCGTCAGCGCCGCGACGACGGCGCCGATGAGCCACAGCTTGTCGGCGAGGAAGCTGCTGTCCCCGCCCGTGGCTTTGACCAGGATCGCCGCGGCCTGGTTGGCCTGGAACAGATTGCCCGCACCGATGACTCCGATGACGGTGGCGATCGCGTAGAAGACCGCGAGGAACTTGCCGAGCTTGGGGCGCCCGATTTCGGCCAGACCGTCGCGCAGGTAGTACATCGGCCCACCGGAGACGGTGCCGTCTGCCTGGATCTTCCGATACTTCACGCCGAGAGTCGCCTCGGCCATCTTCACGGTCATGGCGAAGAAGCCGAAGATGATGATCCACAGGGCGGCTCCGGGTCCGCCGACGGTGATCGCGACAGCGACGCCGGCAATGTTGCCCAGCCCCACCGTCCCGGAGAGTTCGGTCGCGAGGGCTTGGAAGCTCGATACCTGGCCCGGATCCGTTTTGCGGGTGAAGCGCCCGCGGATGATGCCGATCGAGTACTTCAATCCCCTGATGGGCTGGAAGCGCAGGTAGACGGTGAGGAATACCGCCGCCGCCATGAGCCAGACGACGATGAGGGGGATGCCGACTCCGCCGATGGAGAGCTCGAAGAACACGACGTTGCTGAAGGCTTGGGCGATCGGACCGACGAACGATTCGATCGCCTGGTCGATGCCCGAAGCGGCCGTGATGTCTGCGGCCGCCTGGGTTTCGGCCACGGCGTGGGAAGCGGTGGTCATCCGGTCGGCATTGATCGGGATGGAATCCAGGACGGCGATGTCGTGGATCTGGTCAGAATTTTCAATTATGGAGTTCATTCTCACGGGCGCTTGGTTGCGATTCGTCCGGAGGATCGGTCCGGCACCGGCGCCTGAAAACAACCTAGCAAGAACTCCACGAGCTGTCAGCTAACGTTCAGCTTTCAACAAACTCCAAGGTCACCGGGCTTTCCCGAGGTCACTGGCGTCGGCGCAGGAAGTCGACGAAGCTGTGCGCGATTGCCCGGTTGATTCTCACCAGCCCGGCGTCCGCCTCGGCGACCTCGGCCCTGATGGATTCGTTGGTCTTGCCCTCGGGCAGTTGGAGGGGGTCCGAACTCAGCCACTGTGCGACCTGCGCGGCATCGGACTCGGGATGGAACTGGGTGCCCCACGCGAATTCGCCGACCCGGTACCCCTGCACGGGTGCGTCGGAGCCGGTAAGCAGGAGTTCTGCGCCCTCGGGCAGCTCCATCTCCTCCTGGTGGAAGAGGACCGCGGGAATCGTCTCTCCCGGTCCGCCGGCGATGGCCGCGAACACAGGATCCTTCTCCCCCGCCGAGGTGGTGTGCAGATCGTAGATCCCGATCTGGGGGCGATCACGTCGGAAGATCCTCGCCGAGCTGGCTGCTGCCAACAGCTCGCCACCGAGGCAGATGTTGAAGCTGGGAAACTCCCCCGCCGCCGAGTCTCGCAGCAGGCTCCTGACCTTGGGCAGCCACGGGTTGACCGTGTCCTCGAGAGGCCCTGCGGATCCTCCCAGAACGAGGAGAGCGGCATAGCCGTCATCGGCAGCTGAGCCGTGAAGCGCGGCTGAGCCGTGAAGCGCGGCTGAGCTCTGAAGCGCGGTAGGGATTTCGTCGCCGAGGTAGGGGCGAAGGACATCCACCTCGGCGCCGGCCTCTCTCAGCCAGTCGCCGAACCGCTTCGGCCCCGCGCCGTCTTCGTGCTCGATGACCAGGATTCTCAATTCGCTCATGGAGTCATTGTCACCGATGCGAATCGGTGCCGTCGACATAGTCTTGGAGCTGAGATTGGATTAGTTTTGGCAGAGTCTTGAATCTGACATCGTGTCAGGTGGGTCAATGGTGATGACGACACGAGTAGGTGACATGGGACGAAGTGAACACCGCATGAGGATCGGTGAATTCGCCAGGCTCGGCCAGGTGTCAATCCGGATGCTCCGGCACTACGAGGCGCTGGACCTGCTCATCCCGCAGCACGTCGATCGCTTCAGCGGCCACCGCAGCTACTCGGTGGCGCAGTTGACCAGATTGAACCGAATCATGGCGCTGAGCTCGCTGGGGATTTCACTGAAGAGAATCAGTGTTCTCCTCGATTCCGAGCCGAGTACCAGCGAATTGGTCGACATGCTCACTCTCCGTCGCCATTAGCTGCAGACCGAACAAGAGGTCGCGGCAGCATCTCTGGCCGAAATCGAGTTTCGATTGGCCCTCATCGAAAGGACGACCATGAAGTTCCCGGACTCCGTCATCAAGGAATTGCCGGCAGAGAGAATCATCGGCACGACTGTCCTGCTCGGCGAACCCCCGTTTGATACCTCGGAGATCGGCCCACTATCCGGCAAAGTCGCTGGTCAGATCATAGCTGCCGGTGGCGACCTCGATGTCGGCGTCGGGCTCTACTCCGATTCCGAGGCGGGCACCGAGGTCACATGCGGTTACCGCATGAACTCGGCCGATGGCAACGGTCTCAACACAACCGGCCCCACCAGCACCGAACTGGACACCATCGAGTTGCCGCCATGCACTGCTGCCACTCTCATCCACGAGGGTTCGATGAGCAGAATCGGTGCGAGCTGGCAGCACCTGAGCGAGTGGTGTCTCAACCAAGGTTATTCGCTCAACGGTCCTTGTCGAGAGATCTATCTGGAGGAAGACGACGGCGACGGTTCTGACTGGGTGGTCGAACTCCAGCAGCCGATCACCCGCTAGGCACACGAAACGGGGCCCGTGCTCAACGATGATGTCGTTGAACGCGGACCCCGGCACCACCTCGGCGGCGGTGTTTGAGTGGTCAGTTGGCGATTGACGAAGCGGTGGCCGTGGTGACGGCCTTGTCGGCGACGATGGCCTTGCGCAGTGACAGGAAGAGCAGAACCATGCCGACGGAGAGCGCGATGTGTCCGAGCCCGGCGATGCCGGAGATCATGGCGCTGGACTCCTGGCCGAGGACGGTGAGCATTCCGTGCCAGACCATCATGCCGGCGGTGAGGATGATGCCGGCGTTGTAGGTCCAGAAGAACCAGGAGAACATCTTGGTGCCCGAGAGACCGAAGACCTTGTCGAGGACGAGGACGATGAGCAGGACGATGAAGCCGAGCGTGAGCAGGTGGGTGTGGACGACGCTGAGCTGAGTGAAGCCTCCTTCTGGGAAGTCGTTGGCCTTGGTGAACTCCCGGTAGAACAGGCCGGAGAGGACGCCGATGATCATGTATGCGAATGCCGCGTTAAATATTTTCTTCATGCTTCTACTTCATCAAGATCCGGCATTCGAATCCTGACCCAGAGGATTGAACTCTGTTCCCAACTTTTGATTGATGTTCGTCCTCACACCCTCAAACCTCCCGATTTCGCAGGGAATCCGGGTCAAGGACGGCTAGCCTGAAGGCATGTCCAAGGAGAATCTGTTCGCAAAGATCGACCGCATCGCCGGCGGCAGCAAAGCAGGACTCATCGTTCCCGCCGAGGGGCTCGCCCATCCGAAGACGAAACGCGCGTTCGCGTGGATCACGGGGCTGCTTGCCTTCGAATTGGTCCTCGGCGTCGGCGCGGTCGTCGTCGCTGTCATCATCGCCGGCAACGGCGAACCCGTGCCGTTCGCAGTCTGGATGCGCACCGTCGTCGTCCTCGCGATGACCGCCACACTGTTCTACTTCTTCTGGCGCTCGACGAAGGGCTACTACTGGGGCTACCAGCGGCTGCGCCTCTTCGCCCAGATCTTCCCGGTCATCACCCTCGTCATGGCGGCCATCCCCGGCCTCTACCCGATCTGGATGATCACCGAGCAGATCGTCTTCAGCCTCATCATGATCGGCGTCGGCGATTTCCTCACCGGCGATCACATGCGCGAGGTGTTCCGGAAGCCCGAGAGCTGAGATCAGGGCCGGGCAGGCTGGGCTGGGTTCAGCTCGGGGGTGAGTCTCAGCCGGCCACGAGCTTGCGGGCCTCCTCCTGGTGGGCCGCGATGAGCGCCTCCTTGTCCAGCTGTTCACCGCTGCTCCCGATCGCATTGCCGTCGAGAACGCGCCACTGACCAGCGACCATGACCTTGTCCGCCTTCTCCGCTCCGCAGAGCACGAGGGCAGGAATCGGATCGTGTGAGCCGGAGAAGGCAAGTCCGTCGAGGCGGAACATCGCCAGATCGGCCTGCTTTCCGACCTCGATGCTTCCGATGTCCTCACGGCCCAAAGCACCAGCGGATCCGCTGGTGGCCCAGTCGAGGACGCGAGCGCAGGTGACATCCTCCGAACCGTAGCGCAGACGCTGAATGTAGAGAGCCTGCCGGACCTCGCGGATGAGGTTCGAGGCATCGTTCGACGCCGATCCGTCGACACCGAGACCCACGTTGACCCCGGCATCCTCGAGTTCGACGGCTCGGGCGATGCCCGAGGCCAGGCGCATGTTCGAGGTCGGGCAGTGCGCCACGGAGGCTCCTGCCTCGCCGAGGCGGGTGATCTCATCCGTATCGAAGTGGACACCGTGTGCCAGCCAGGATCGGTCACTGAGCCACCCCACGGACTCGAGATAGTCGACGGTGCGCAGCCCGAATCGTTCCCGGCAGAATTCCTCTTCGTCCAAGGTCTCCGCGAGGTGCGTGTGGAGTCGGACGTCGAGCTCCTCGGCGAGGATCGCGCTGTCGCGCATGAGTTCGGTGGTCACGGAGAAGGGTGAGCAGGGAGCGAAGCCGATCTGGACCTGCGCACCCTCTCCACGCTCGTGGTAGGCCTCGACCAAGCGGCGGGAGTCGGCGAGGATGACGTCTGCATCCTGCACGGTCTGCTGCGGCGGCAGCCCGCCGTCCTTCTCCCCCAGGGACATGGATCCGCGAGTGAGCATGGCCCGCATGCCGAGTTTTCTGGTCACCTCGACCTGGATGTCGATCGCGTCGTCCATACCTGTCGGGAACAGGTAGTGGTGGTCGGCGGCTGTGGTGCATCCGGATTCGAGGAGTTCGGCCATGGCCACAGTGGTGGCCAGTTCGAGGGCCTTCGGCGTCAGCCGGGCCCAGACCGGATAGAGGTTCGTCAGCCACCCGAAGAGCGGCAGGTCCGCCACGGGAGCCCACGCTCGCGTCAGGGTTTGGTAGAAGTGATGGTGGGTGTTGATCAGACCCGGAGTGATCACGTGCGCGCTTGCATCGACCACCTCGGCGACGGACTGCGCCCCACCGGTGGGCTCACCACCTGCAGGGACGAGTTCAACGATGGTTCCGGACTGTTTGTCGATGACGATGCCGCCGGAAGCCTGCGCCGCGTCGACGTCGCGCCCGAGATGGACAGCCATGGGATTGCGCAGCCACAGCGTGGAGCCGGTCGGGTTGGTCGTCGCTGCTGTGGAACTGGTGCCTGTGAACCGAGTGCCTGTGGTCATTCTTGCCGCCTTTCAGTGCTGGTGTCGATCGAATCATCCGATCGACTGCTCTGTGGCGACTTCACTGGGGGCGAAGCGCCACCAGCTCAGGTTTATCGGCGTCTGCTGCTCCGCCGTCCGGCGCGTGCGATGACGAACAAGTCACGAAGCGGATGTATCGGCAAGGGGTCTTTCCGACCCCGAACCGACTGCGCTGCAACCACACGTCATACACTTCAGGTGGCTCTGATTTGTCCCCGAAGCATGTACCGGCAAGACTGCACTCTAGCATGTGTGGCAGATCACGAAATGAGTTTGCCATCCCCCGATGATTCACCTAGCATTTTGCGATAAGGAAAGATACTTTCACATCTTGGAAGTATGGAAACCGATCCCTTACATTCAGTCGACCACCCGCATCGCCCACCCAGGCCGGGAACCCGAGGCTGTCGCTCAGGGAAGAACTCAACGGAGAGATAGATGTCGACATCAAAGCAGGCACCCAAGGGCAAACAGGCAGAGGCTGCCCGTCCGGAGGATGAACGACTCCCGGTCGGCACCTCATTCGCCTACGGTCTACAACACGTTCTGACCATGTACGGCGGCATCATCGCTGTGCCCCTCATCATCGGCAAAGCCGCCGGACTTGATGGCGCCGGAGTCAGCGTACTCATCGCATCATGCCTGTTCGTGGGCGGGCTGGCCACGATTCTGCAGTCATTCGGCGTTCCGTTCTTCGGCTCGCAGCTGCCTCTCGTCCAGGGAGTGTCCTTCGCAGGCGTTGCCACCATGACGTCGATCCTCGCGGGAGGTGAAGGGCTTCCGGAGGTCTTCGGCGCAGTCCTTGTAGCCTCGGCGATCGGACTCATCGTCGCCCCAGGTTTCGCGCTCATTGTGAAGTTCTTCCCACCTGTTGTCACGGGCACCGTCATCACGACGATCGGCCTGTCCCTCATGCCGGTGGCCGCAGGTTGGGCCATGGGCGGAAACGCCGAGGCACCCGATTACGGCAGCGGTCGCAATATCCTCATCGCCGTCGGCACCCTGGCCATCGTCCTCATCCTCAGCCGGATTCCGGTGGCCGCGATCTCCCGCCTGTCCATCCTTCTGGCAATCGTCGTCGGTACTGTCGTCTGCCTCATCTTCGGTTGGGCCGATTTCTCTCAGGTCCTCGATCGCGGCGTGTTCGCGTTCCCCGAGCCGTTTGCCTTCGGAATGCCGACGTTCTCTGCGGCAGCGATCATCTCGATGTTCATCGTCATCATCGTCACCTTCGCAGAGACCACTGCAGACATCATCGCGGTGGGTGAAATCGTCAAGACCAAGGTCGACTCCAAGCGGATCTCGAATGGTCTGCGTGCGGACATGCTGTCCTCGGCAGTGTCACCGATCTTCAACTCCTTCACTCAGTCGGCCTTCGCCCAGAACGTCGGACTTGTGGCGATCACCGGGGTGAAGTCCCGTTTCGTGGTCACCGCCGGTGGTGTCATCCTCGTCGTTCTCGGCCTGCTGCCTGTCATGGGCGGCGTCGTTGCCGCGATTCCCTCCCCCGTCCTCGGCGGCGCGGGCATCGTCCTCTTCGGCACAGTCGCAGCGTCGGGCATTCGCACCCTGTCCAAGGTCGAGTACGAGGGCAACCTCAACATGATCCTGGTGGCGGTGTCCTTGGCGTTCGGCATCATCCCGGTCGTCCAGCCCGACTTCTACAACTCCTTCCCCTCATGGGTCGGAATCATCCTCCACTCGGGAATCTCCTCGGCAACCCTGATGGCCGTGCTGCTCAACCTGGTCTTCAACCACATCGGCGTGCGAAGCAAGGACCGCACCGAGCGTTCGGTGTTTGTCGCAGGCACCGGTCGAGTCATCCGCAGGGACGAGCTCGAGCGCCTCATCAACCATGAAGCACTGTTGGCAGAAGGCGACACCGTCAAGGACGGGAAGATCGTGGACTGCAACGGTGAGGAAGTTCCTGTTGTCTCGGAGCAGCAGCACGAGAAGGTCGTGGAGGCGATCAAGAGCGGAGAGGCGCAGACTCAAGATGACGTGCGTCGAGTGATCAAAGAGACCGAAGACTGACCCTTACGGGTCAACGGCCCGAAGGACGGCCTGACTCTCTCGGACGAAGCAGGCAGTTCCAGCCGCCGGTGGTGGTGCACACGCACACATCACCGGCGGCTGGCTGTTTGGGTCGGTAAATTGGCTACCGTGGTCCGAAACTGACCGCTGGGGCCGGAGGCTCAGAACGGCGGTGGGCCGCCGGAGTCCCAGATCCACTCGTTCTCATTCACGGTTGAGCGACCGCTAAGCAAGGGGGTGTTCTTCACCCACCCTGCCTGTCCATCGGCAGCGGCTGGTCCGGGGCACCCCTCAGAGATCTGTGTGTCTCCGTGCCATCTCTCGCCTGCTGGCCGGGTTGTCGACTTCGGCGGGTCAGATGTTGGGGCCGCCTGCCGTTGCAGTTCCTCGAACACCTTCGCGTGGGCGGCGTTGATCGGATGGTCACCTGCCGCCACCTCGGTGCTCAGTCCGTGTCGGAAGACGTATTGAACGAATCCTGCCCGGTTCATTCGCACCGAGTATTTGCGATCTGTCTTTGCTTGATGGTGCATTTTGCACAGCGGGTGGAGATTGCCGAATCGCGTCAGCCCACCATCCGCCGGATGCTCATGGTCGAACGGCACGACATGGTCGATCTCCGTGGTCTCCGCTCTGCGTGTGCATCCGGGAATCGTGCAGGCCTGCCATTTCGCAATCAAAGTCTGCCGGACATTTTCGGGTATCTGGTAGGTCGCCGCCTTGGCATCCACCGGTGTGCCGGTTGCCGGATCTGTGAGAATCCGCGTCCAGGACTTTGCGTGCTTGGCAACGCGCCTCGCGGTCTCTGCTGGGATCGGAGAACCGTCGGAGAATGTTCCGGGCAGTTCTGCGGATCCCGCCAGCGTAAGGAAAGGAACCGTGGTGATCATCTTCGCCTGCGAGTCCAACCACTGCTCGTGAGTGGGCATCGTGAGAACGACTTCCGGCCCGCTTGTGTCCTCATCAGTATCCGAGCCAAGTTTGCCGACACTGCCATTGCTGCCAGCACGGGCCCCGTTAACGCCCTCTTGCACGGCATTGACGACAGCAGCCGGGGTCATAGTCTGTTCAGCGGGCACATCGAGCGGAATGTCGCGCGTCGAAGTCTCCCCTGTCGTCGTATCGGTCGAAGTGACCTGGATGCTCAGCTGCGGGATGGTCCGCGTGAGGATGTCGAACATGAGGGCATCGATTCCACGGTCGTCGTCGATCGCGGCGCCTGGCTCCAACTGGTCGTTGAATGCTGCGATGTTCCCCGATCGGATCGCCCGCGCAAACGCCGCGATCCGCAGGTAGCAGGCCTGCAGTTCGGGAGCGGGTCCGGCCAGAGTGAGATAGGCGGTTCCATCGGGGGTGGTCGTGATGTCGACACGTCGACGTTTGCTGGCCTCTTCCACACGTTCTTCGAGGGGTTCGAGGACTGCGATCTTCATGCCCAAGGACTTCCTGAAGGTTTCAATCGTGATGTCTGCGCGACGTTGCGCAAGGTATTCATCGATGAGTGGAAGGTTTTCGAACTTCACGTCGCGGCAAGCATGAGCAGTGGCATGGACGTGCTCGATGGTGAACTCGCCGGCAATGCAGCGGGCAAAGAATTTGGGCAACCCATGTACGAGGGTCATCGCCGAAGTTATCTGCACATATGCTCGTGCAGTTGTCGCCCCTAGAACTGTGGTGAATTCCGCGATGTCTTCGGCCTGCGAAAGTTCATGCACCCAACCGTAGAAGGTCTGATCCAACCGGAAACGGGGAAAGGGCGGAAGCTTGCTCTTACGTTTCTTGCGCTTCGCGGCCGCGGAAGAACGGCGCTCACGGTGGTATCTGCGGACGGTTTCGGCGATCGTCGCATGAGCATAAGGCTGCCCGGGGTGGGGATTGTAGAGCCGCAGATTCTCGACGGTCTCATTGAAGAACAGCTCTGCCGAGACGTCTAGAGCCGACAACTGAGCCTGATCGCTGGCGGCAAACACCTGTGCCGCCTCGGCGAAAGGAGAATCAGCATCGATACGAAGGCGACGAGCGGAATGTGTCGGCCCAGTACCCGCCCCGCCAGTCCCCGTATCCGTTCCGTCAGCATCAGGCTCGGGTTCAGGTTCGGGTCCGCCGGTGTCTGCATCGGTTGCTTGCTCGGCCGCGGCATCCTGCACTGTCTTGTCGGATTCAGTCTGGCCAGCGGAATTGCGACCAGGCTCGGATCCGGTGTTGTCGGAATCGGAGGGAATCTTCACTGGTGGTCACCTGATCTTCACGTCGCTGTGAGTGCCTACCTCAATTCTAGTCGCAAACCGTATATTTTAACATTACGATTAGATAACAAACATCACTCTTGTTCGATCTTCAATCGATCAAACATTTAATATGAAAGGCCTAGGGACATCACTACGGAAGGTGGAAACAGGAGAAGAAAGAGAGATAGCGACAATCCGCCCCACACCCGACTGCTCACCAATGCGCGACCGCTCACCAATGCCCGCCCGTTGATCCGTCACAGTTCACCGAATCAACAGTCCCGGCAATTGGTCCATCGCGGTGAAGATCTCATGGGCACCCACGACTTCCAACGCCTCAGGCCGCTGGTGCACTGGCGAGTCGGGACAGAACCCCAGCACATGTGCACCCGCGGCAACGCCCGCTGTCACACCGGTCGGCGAATCCTCGATCACTGCGGTCTCGGTCGGGTCGACGCCCAGGGCGGCAGCCGCTGCCAAGTACACGTCCGGAGCCGGCTTCGAATGCGGCAGCTCCATTCCGGAGAAGATCCGGCCATCGAAGACGTCGAAGAGGCCGATCTTCTGCAGTTGCAGGTGGATCTTGGGACGATCAGCGCTCGATGCGCACGCGAGCAGGCCCGGATAGATAGCGTCCAGGTCACGGACCGCCTCGGCGATTCCAGGGATTGCTTCCAACGAAGCCTCGAGCGCTACATTGCGACGCTCACGAAAATGACTCAGCCATTCAGCGTCGATGCGCACACCAGTGTGCTTTTCGATGACGTCTGCCTCGTCGCGGAGCATCTTCCCCACGAACCGGGAAATGCATTCCTCCCGCGAGATCTGCCACCCCAGCTCGTTGAGCATCTCCCACAGAACCGTATTCGTGAGACGCTCGGAGTCGACGAGCACTCCGTCGCAGTCGAACAGCACAGCAGCATATTTCGGGCTCGAATCCATACTCTGATTCTGCCACCCGGTACTGACTCAACAGCGTTCGCCCTAGGTCGCACGCCGCCCGAAGTCAGCCGACCGACATCGTGGATGCCGAGTACAGGATGTAGGCGGAGAAGAGCGCGCAGCCGATGATGACCAGCGCGAACAGACTCAGCCAGGCACCCGCGGGCAGGCTGGAGCCCTGGGCGAGGATGTAGGCATCAGACTGCTGGATGTGGCGCCTGCGAGTGTGCACGCGGATGACCTTGACGAGGTCCTTGAGCGAGCCGATGGCCAAGGCTGTTCCCAGGCCGGCGACGAAGATTGAGATCGATTCGATCGGCAGGAACACGACGACGAGCTGCGCGGCCACGGCTGTGACCACCGCAATCATGGCACCAGCGAGGTTCCGGATGAAGATGAGCGCGACCAGCAGAATGAGCGCACCGACCGAGAGTGCCAACGCAGCCCACCCCTGAGTCGCCGAGGTGATGAGAACCAATCCGAGGACGCCGGGTGCCGGATATCCCCAGAAACCCGACCACGTCGCAGAGAATCCGACCTTGCCGAAGGAATTCATCTGCCCCGAGTGGTCGAAGTTCAGCGAAATTCCCTTGACGACCCGACCGGTCATCAAGGCTGCGAACGCGTGGCCGAGCTCGTGGACAAAGGTGACGAACATGCCGAAGAATCGCCAGATTCCGGGCGTCAGCGTGACGACCAGCGGGATTCCGATGACGAGGAGCAGCTGAACGGCGTCGGGTTCAAGGCCGTCCTGACGTCCGAATCCGGCCGTGATGGCTTCCCACCAGGTTGATACACCCTGCTTCAGATCCATGCACGCACCTCCGCCGATTCCTCTCCCGCTGCCGACACCTGATCACCCGCAGCCGACAATTGCTCGTTCATAGCGGCCCAGTCTATGAACCGACCCTGAGTGGCATCTTCAGGGTCCGCGGAGCCACCCCTAAAAGGAGTCATCCCCTCTGCCAAGCCACCCAGATCAGGGCATGTGATCGAAGTCTCCGCGCCAGTCTCTTACCCGCGCTTCATCCGCGCTCATAGAATTCTTCTGTGCCGACCACCGACGCTCTTCTCGCCTTTCTCGCCGCAGCCCTCGTCATCATCGTGATCCCCGGGCCGACTGTGCTCTTCGTCGTCGGCCAGTCACTCTCACACGGTCGACGTTCGGGTCTGACGAGCGTGCTCGGCGGCAGCGTCGGCATCATCCCGATCATCGTGGCCGTGGCCTTCGGTGTGGGCACCATCGTCGCCCAATCGGTCGTCATCTTCACGATCGTCAAGATCCTCGGCGCAGGCTACCTCGTCTACTTAGGCGTCCAGGGCATCCGGCATCGCAAGATCGGCAATGAGGTGCCCGAAGACCCAGCCCTGGCACGAGAAGCCGACGCCGAGGTGGAATCGTTCGTTCCTGCCGGACGCGAACTCAGCTACCGGTCGATGTTCATGCAGGGCTTCATCGTCGGCATCTCGAACCCGAAGACGATCATCTTCTTCGTCGCCGCCCTCCCCCAGTTCGTCTCGATCGAGGCCGGGCATGTGCCGCTGCAGATGATCATCCTCGGCCTCCTCTTCCAAGGCCTCGCCCTGTTCTCGGACGGATCCTGGGCCTTCATCGCCGGGACAGCGCGCAGCTGGTTCGCTCGCTCGCCGAGGCGGATGTCACGCATCCGTGGAATCGGCGGCGGCATGCTCATCGGCCTGGGCGGAACGCTGGCCTTCGCCAGCCAGTAGTCCGCCAGCCAACAATCCGAGATCGCTCGACGCTCCGGCCCGAGAAATCGAGCCTACTAGCTCGAGAATCCGCGCTCACTGGTTGGAGAACGCGGCGTCAAAGGACGTGTCGGGCCGCTTCCACAGCAGTTCACGGATCCGCACGACCGCCTCGGCGGCTCCATGGAGACGATCCATCCCGGCATCCTCCCATTCGATGGAGATCGGCCCGGTGTAGCCGATCGAGCTCAGCGCTCGAAACGCATCTTCCCAGTGCATGTCCCCGTGCCCCGTTGACACGAAGTCCCACCCTCGCCGAGGTTCTCCCCAGGGAAGATGTGAACCGAGGATTCCGCTTCGTCCGCTTGCAGGCCGAAGTCGTGTGTCTTTGCAGTCGACGTGGTAGATGCGGTCGGCGAAGTCGGTGATGAAGCCGATGGTGTCCAGGCCCTGCCACAGCAGGTGGCTCGGGTCCCAGTTGAGACCGAAGGCTTCCCGGTGGTCGATGGATTCCAGGGCGCGCACGGTCGTCCAGTAGTCGTAGGCGATCTCGGAGGGATGGACCTCGTGAGCGAAGCGCACGCCTTCACCGTCGAAGACATCGAGGATGGGATTCCACCGATCGGCGAAGTCCTCGTAGCCGGCATCGATGACCCCGGCCGGAACTGGTGGGAACATCGCCACATACGGCCAGATCTTGGACCCGGTGAACCCGACGACCGTATCCACACCGAGCTTTCGGGCCACTCGAGCCGCCCGCTTCATGTCCTCGGCGGCCCGTTGCCGCACGCCTTCGGCTTCACCGTCGCCCCAGACATAGTCGCGCACGATCGCCTGATGGCGGAAGTCGATCGGATCATCGCACACGGCCTGGCCCGCGAGGTGGTTCGAGATCGCCCAGACCTTGAGACCGTGTCGATCGAGCACATCGAGACGTGACTGCAGGTAGGCGGGGTCCTCGTCCGCTCTGGCGAGGTCCAGGTGGTCACCGGAACACGCGATCTCCAGCCCGTCATAGCCCCAGGAGGCCGCCAGTCGAGCGACCTCCTCGAACGGCAGATCGGCCCACTGACCCGTAAACAGGGTGACCGGATGAGATGAGTCTGTCATTGCTGCTCCTTCGCAGTTCGTTTCGCCGCCCAATCCGCCGAGTCCCCGTCCGTACCGAAAGCCCCGTCCGCAACGGAGTCCCCACCCTTGCCGGAGTCCCCGTCCGCACCTGAAGCCCGGCGTCGTTGGTGGTCGGTGAGGAATTCGGCACTGGCCCGGGCGAGCTCGTCTTGGCTCGGTGCCAGCGGACGCCAGATTGAGGCGGCCACGGCGATGGTGTCGTTGTCGGCGGTGAAGCTCTCCACTGTCAGAGGTCCCGCGTAGGCGATGTCGTCTAGGGCATCGAAGAAGGCGTCCCAATCTGTGTGGTCCCCGCCCACCGGGCCCCGATCGTTGCCGCAGACTTGGACGACCTTGCAGTGGTCTCCGGCGGCTCTGATCGCGGCCGCAGGCGGGCGCTCCTCGATGTTCAGGTGATAGCTGTCCAGCGCCAGTCCGATGCCTCGATCCAACAAGGGGTCGAGTGCCTCAAGTGCTTGGTCGACCGTATTGATGATGCTGGTCTCGTACCGGTTGAGAGGTTCCACCGCCAGGGTCACGCCGCGTTCGGCGGCGTAGTCGGCAACGGGGCGCAGCGCCTCCCGAAGTGTCTCCACGACCCGGCTCCGCTCGCCCGCATCCATCCGCCACACCCGCCCGGTCGCGGCCGTGAACGGACCGGCCACGGTGGGTGAACCCACGGCGAGCGCCACATCCACGCAGTGCCGGAGATAGTCCTGGGTATCGGCACGATACAGCGGGTCGATGAGGTCACGACCGGGACCCATCGCTCCGACGATCCGCGCACCCATGCCATACCCAGCCAGCACCTCGGCGGCGGTGGCCGGGTCCCAGTCATCCGGGTTCTCCACGGGCAACTCCAACAGACCGAACCCGAATCGTCGGGCTCGGTCCGCCAGATCGCCGAGGTGCTGCGTCGTCAGCGGCGAGGTCCACACCCAGGTGTTGACCCCGATCTCGCGAACGATGCCCGTGCTTCCGCTACCGTCGGTCATGACTTCACTCCCCGATCAGGGGATGACTCGGTCCTGCCACACCTGCGGGAATCCGGCCATGTCCTCGCCGCCGAACTTCGCATAGTGGCCATCGGGCATGCCCTTGGTGCGGTCAAGGTAGTCATCGAGGTCCTCGGCCGTGATCGGACTCTGCGGCAGCACCCATTCGGTCGGGACTTCCTCGCCCTTGAAGATCTTCTCCGCGGCCAGCAGCGGGGTCCGCCACTGGAAGTTCGAGTAGACGGGAGCCAGTGCGGTCATCTCGGTGTCCTTCCACTTCCGCAGGAAGCTCAGCTCGTCCTCTCCGGTCATCACCGGATAGTCCTTGCCTGCGTCTTCGAACGCTTCGATGGCGGACACGGCACCGTCGCCCGCATCCATCCAGATGCCCTGGACGTCGCCCTTGGCGAGCTCATCGGAGACGACCTTCTTGATCTCTGCCGGATCGCCCTCGGTGAAGTAGTCGACGACTTCGATTCCGGCCTCACCGAAGAGTTTGTCCGCTGCTGCCCAACGCTGTTCGAGCACGTCGACGCCGGGCAGGATCCGCAGGGCCACGACCTTGTCGCCTTCGCTGAGGTTGTCGATGAGGAACTGCGAGGTGTCGATGCCCCAGGCGAAGCCGCCGATGGGATGGATGAACGTCACGGCGCAGTCGGTTTCGACTCCGCGGTCGAAGACGATGACGGGTTTGTCGGTCTTGCACGCACGCTCGACCGCCGGCGTGATCGCGGCCGTCGAGTTCGGGGAGATGATGAAGCCGTCGCAGTCGCCCTCGGAGATGAAGTAGTCGATGTCCGCGATCTGCGTATCATCGTTGTCCTGGGCATCACGGGTCTCCATCTCGGTGATGACGCCGTCCTTCTTCAGCTCCTTGAGCTGCTCGTTCATCGAAATCCACCCGGTCTGGCGCCAGGGGTTGGAGATCGAGGCGTTGGCGAAGCACATCTTGTTCCCGCCATCGGATTTGAACTCCGAGGTGTCCCCCATCTTCGGGTTGATCATCTGCAGGTAGGGCTTGTCCTCCGGACCGTCCGGGACGACTTCACGCTGCTTGAACTGCTGGTCATAGACCTTCTGGTCGAACCATTCCTCGGCCGGCGCTTCCTCCTGCGCCCCGTCTCCTTCGTCCGCCGGTTCCACGGACGGGTCGGTGGTGCACCCCGCCAATGCGATGAGAGCGGCGGCACTGGCAATGCCGAGCGCGCTCCTCAGTCCTCGTTTCATGATGTAATCTCCCTTGTCATTTCCGTGCGGCATCGTCGCCGCCGGTGAGTTGGATCGGCGAAGATGCCTCCGCCGAGGTTGTGCTTGGGTCCCGCGGCTCGGTTGAGCCTGCCGGGTCGGTTGGGTCGGTCGGGTCAGTTGGGTCGGACGCTGAGGTGGAATCCGCCGAGGTGGTCGGTCGTTTGCGCTTCTTCGCGAACACGACACCGGAGTACGCGACTGCCGCGATGATGATGGCTCCCTGGATCGCATCACGCATCGTCGCCGGCACCGAGGTGAAGTTGAGCAGCGTGAACAGGGACTCGAGGGTGAAAGCTCCGATAAGTGCCCCGATGACGGTCCCCCGACCGCCGCCGAGGACGACTCCGCCCAGGACCACTGCCGTGATCGCCGTGAACTCGTAGCCCTGACCGACCGAGGGATGGACGCCGGCATAACCGGCGAGGAGCACCCCGGCCACCGTGGCGGCGAGAGAGGACAGAACGAAGGCCAAAGTCTTCGTCCTCCACACGTTCGCGCCGGCGAAGGACACCGCCTGGGCGTTGTCGCCGATGGCGACCACGGTCCTGCCGAATGGCCTCCGTGAGATCCAGACGGCGAACACGATCGCCGCGATCAGTATGAGGACGGCGTAGGGCAGGAGGCCAAGGACCGGTATCCCCTCGATTCCTCCGCGGCCCAGCTGTCGGAAGGATTCGGCGGGGTTGCCCGTCGCCGCTCCTCCCGTCCACCACATGACCGCCCCGTGGATGACGAGCATCGTGCCGAGGGTGACGATGAATGAGGGGACCTTGAGCAGCGTCGTTGCCAGCCCGTTGACGATGCCGACCACGACGCCGATGACGAGCATGATGATGAGCACCGGCACCGTCTTCGAGTCGTCCTCGCCGATGAGATGGCCCGCGGTCATCACCTGCGCCGTGACCACTGCACCCATCGACAGGTCGAACTCACCGCTGACGATGACGAAGTACTGGCCGATGGCGACGATCGCGACCGGCGAGACCCGCTGAATGAAGCGCATGAGCGCCCCTGGTTCAGCGAAGCTCGGATTGAGGACGACGATGGCGATCAGAATCACGATGAGGAGGACGACCACGGCGCCGCGCGGATCCGCGATTCGCTCGATCAGTCGACGAAGTCCCCCATCGCCGAGGTGGGTCTCGGGAGTTCTCGAATTCATCCCAGGCTCCCTTCCTGGTCGCTTCGCGCGCCGGTTTCCCGTGGACCGCCGATCGCCGCCGAAGCGGACTCCGGAGCGGGTTCGGACCCTGCCGCGATATTGGGCCCCGTGGGCACATCAGCGAAGCGGATTCTGCGGGCGATGACTCTGCGGCGAGCATAGAGCGCCACGGCGATGATGATGACGAGTCCGCGGATGACGTCCTTGAGGAAGGGGTTGAACTGCATGACGCTCATGAGATTATCGAGGACGGCGAAGATGGCGACGCCGCCGATGGTGCCCCAGATCGAGCCGCGTCCGCCCATGAGAACCGTTCCGCCGAGGACGACTGCCGCGATCGAGAGCAGGTCGTAGCTGCCCTGTGAGCCGACGGTCGGGCTGCCCACACCCAGGCGGCTGGCCAGCAGCAGACCCGCCAGTCCCGCGAATACGGAGCTGCCGATATGGGCGCCGATGAGAGGCAGACGCTGCCGGACACCGGAGAGTCGAGCGACCTCCGAGTTGCCGCCCACAGCGAAGAGATGATGCCCGAAACTGGTTCTGACCAGGATGAATGCCACCAGCCCGGCCAAGGCGAGCATGACGATCGTCGAGATCGGCACGGGGCCCACGCCGGTGGCGCCGAAGAGTTGGAAGGACCAGGGAACGCTGCCTTCGGTGCCCTGGTAGTTCGTATCCAGATATCCCTTGAGCATGAGTCCGACCCCAAGGGTCGCAACGAATCCGTGAACTCCGAGGACGGTGACGATGAGACCGTTGGCCAGACCGATGCAGGCCGTGACCACGAGCGTCAGCAGCACCGCGGGCAGCACCATCGCATCGCTGCCGTTCATCGTCTGCGCCGCGATCAGACTGGCCAGGCTCATCACATAGGGAACCGAGAGATCCAGGGAGGCGCCGAGGATCACCAGGGTCTGTCCGATGGCGACGAATCCCAACACGCTCATCCCGGTGAGAATGTCGCGGATGTTGCCGGGGCTGAAGAAGTTGCGACCGGTCGTGGCGACGAGCACGGCACCGATGATGAGCACGCCGACGAGCGCGAGGTAGACAAGGGCCGTCGTATCGAGGCGACGCAGCTGTGTCCTCATCGCTCCCCCACCTTCCGCCCATCGTCATCAACCAGCCCATCGTCACTGACCACCTGGGCCTCGGTTCCCGTGGCCAGGGCCAGCACCTCTTCCTCGGTCGAACTCGGGGGAAGCTCCCCGGCGATGCGACCATCTGCCATGACAAGAACCCGATCAGACATGCCCAGCACCTCGGGAAGCTCACTGGAGACGAGAAGGATCGCGACACCTCGGCGAGCGAGACTGCGGATCAGACGGTAGACGGCGACCTTGGCGCCGACGTCGATTCCTCGAGTCGGCTCATCGAGCAGCACCACGCGTGGCGAGGTGGCCAGCCACTTGGCCAGCACGACCTTCTGCTGGTTGCCTCCCGACAGAGCCCTGACCTCCTGATCCGCACCGCGGCTGATCACCTCGAGGGATTCGAGGATCCCGGGGATCTTCGCACGCATCCCGGAGGTGCGGGAGGGGAAGACTGCGCGGATCGCCAGCAGTGCATTATCGAGAATGGATTGGGAGAGCACCAGGCCAGTGCCCTTGCGGTCCTCTGTGACCAGAGCCAGACCGCGCCGGACACCTTGCCTGGCGGTGGCGATACGCACTGCCTCACCGTCGAGGCGCACCTGGCCACGAGTGAAGGGCTCGGCGCCGAAGATCGCGGACAGCAGCTCCGAGCGGCCGGATCCCTGCAGTCCCGCGAGTCCGAGGATCTCACCGGCACGAAGGTCGAGGGTGATGCCGTCAAGCTGTTCGTTGCCTCCGCCGGTCACCGAGAGAACGGTGTCACCGATCTCCGTTCCCGTCTCGGCCTCGGGAAAGAACGTGCTGATGGGCCTGCCGACCATGGCGCGCACGAGCCCCGCCTGATCCATCTGGGACGCCGGTTGACTGGTGACGAGAGCACCGTCCTTCATCACGGTGATCGTGTCGCAGAGGTCGAAGACCTCCTGCAGTCGGTGCGAGACGTAGATGATCGCCACGCCCTTGGATTTGAGAGTCTCGATGACCCGGTAGAGGACTGCGACCTCGTTGTCCGACAGCGCCGCGGTGGGTTCGTCCATGGAGATCACCCGGGCATCGACGGAGAGTGCTTTGATGATCTCGACGATCTGCTGTTCGGCCACGGTCAGCCAGCCGACCTTCGCATCGGGGGTGATTCCCTCCACGTCGAGGTCATCGAGCAGGGTCTGCGTCTTGGCTCGCATCGTGGCCACATCGACGAGACCACGGCGTCGGGGTTCCCTGCCTAAGAACACGTTCTGCGCCACGGTGCGGTCGGGCAGCAGATTGAATTCCTGGAAGACCGTGGCCACGCCTGCCTTGCCGGCATCGACGGGATGGGAGAAGTCGACGACCTGCCCATCGATGCGTACCTCGCCGCCATCTCTGCGGTGGACGCCGGCGATGATCTTCATCAGGGTGGACTTTCCGGCTCCGTTCTCCCCGACGAGGCCGTGGACCGTGCCGGCGCGCACCTCGAGCGAGATGTCGTGCAGGACTTCGACTCCGAAGAACTGCTTGCGGATCCCTGTGGCGCTGAGCACCGCTGCCTGGGTCATCGCGCTTCGACCTCGACCCAGGAACGTTCAGCCGCTGATTTGAGTACGGCTTCAGTCACGAGCGCCGCGCGCACACCGTCGTCGAGAGCCGGCACGCCCTCGCGCACCTCACCGGCGAAGACAGCGTAGGAGTCGGCGATGAACGCGTTGAACGCGTCCTGATAACCCTGCGGATGACCGGGCGGAACCGTGCACAGCCGAGCGGCGTCGGGAGACAGCGCGTCCGGGTCACGATCGAGGAGCTGACTGCCCACGCGGCGACCGACCCACAGCTGCTCCGGCTGCTCCTGGGCGAACCGCAGGCTCTCCTTCGAACCGCCGACCTCGATGACGAGTCGATTCTTGCGTCCCGGTGCGAGCTGGGAGATCAGGATCGATCCGATGCCGCCGCCGCTGAGCTCGACCGTCATCGCAACGGTGTCCTCGGTGGTCACCTCGGCACCGCCTCGGCGAGGGTGAACGGTTCTCGTCGTCGCGACCACGGACATGATGTGTTCGCCGGTGATGAATTCGATGAGGTCGACGAGGTGGGAGCCGATGTCGGCGAAGGCTCGGGAGGGTCCTCCGGAGCTGGCATCGACGCGCCAGTTCTCGTCCTCGGCGCTCAGCAGCCAGTCCTGGAGGTAGCTTGCGTCGACGGTCAGCAGTGTTCCGGCGTCTCCTCGGCGAATTCGGGCGCGGGCCTCGCGGACCATCGGATGATAGCGGTAGACGAACGGAACGGTTCCGCCCAATCCGAGTGATTTCGCCCGGTCGCGGATGGCGGCCGCAGCGGAGGCATCGGTGGCCAGGGGCTTCTCGCAGATGATGTTCGAGCCCGCGTCCAGGGCGCGCAGCGAGTGTTCGGCGTGGGTGCTGTTCGGGGTGCAGACGTGGACGACATCGAGATCGTGGTCGAAGAGATCCTCGCCGTTCGCGGCCGCCTCGTAACCGAGTTCAGCTGCGGCTCTTCGACTGCCGGCTGCGCTCGAGGTCGCGATCACGCGAAGCTGAGCTCCGGCGGCGCGGGCGGCCCGAGTGTGCGTGCGGGCCATGAAGCCACCACCCACCATCCCGATTCGAGGTGGAGGGGCGAAGGTCTGGGCAACGGTGTCCATGACCCATTCTGATGTCGGCTTCACCACTTTTGTCAAGTACTTTTTAAAAGTCTGTAGTCAATCGTCACCTTCTGATAATCCCCTTTACCGAATGTGCTTTACTGAGGGAATGAGCCAGGTGACCGTTTCGCACGCCCTCGATCTGTCGCATGCCGGCGGGCTGTTCCAGCTGCTGCGCGACGGACTGCCGCGAACTCGGGCCGATCTGGCGAAGTCGACCGGCCTCTCACGTCCCACCATCGCGCAGAGGATCGACCAGCTCCTGGGCCTCGGACTCATCACTCCCGTCAGTGACGCCGCCTCGACCGGTGGTCGGCCCAGCTCGCAGTTCGCGTTCAATCCCCAGGCCAGGGTCGTCGTCGCCGCGGACTTCGGCGCCTCTCACGCCCGCCTGGCCGTGACGGACCTGACCGGCACCGTCCTGGCGGAGCTCGGCGAGGAACGCGAGATCTCCGACGGCCCAGTCAGTGCCATCGAGTGGCTGAGATCTTCGGCCCTGTCCCTGCTCACCGAAGCCGATCGCAGTGCCGACGACGTGGTCGGGGTGGGCATCGGCCTGCCCGGACCGGTCGAGTTCTCCACCGGGCGCCCGATCAATCCGCCGATCATGCCCGGCTGGGATCGCTTCGATCTGCCCGGTGCCCTCAAGCAGACCTTCTCCGCCCCGGTTCTCGTCGACAACGACGTCAACATCATGGCCCTCGGCGAGCAGACCTCTGCCTGGCCGGAGACCACGGATCTCATCTTCGTCAAGGTTGCCACGGGAATCGGCGCCGGCATCATCTCCGGCGGCTCGCTGCGTCGCGGCTCGCATGGCGCCGCGGGCGACATCGGCCACGTCGCCCTGCCCCGGGCCGCGGGCATTCCCTGCGCCTGCGGCAATCGCGGGTGCCTGGAGGCTGTGGCCTCCGGCAGATCGATCGCCCGCGAACTCTCCCGGGCCGGGCTCGAGGCCAGAACGCCCGGCGATGTGATCCGGCTCGTCAAGGCCGGTGACCTGCAGGCGATACAGGCCGTCCGCCAAGCCGGCCGAGACCTCGGTGAGGTGCTGACCACGTGCGTGAGTCTCATGAATCCTTCGCTCATCCTCATCGGCGGCGCCATGGCGCAGGCGGCAGAGCACCTCGTCGCCGGCGTCCGAGAGGTCGTCTACGCACGGTCGATCCCGCTTTCGACCGAACATCTCACGATCGCGCCATCGAATGCGGCGGGCAATGCCGCCATCCTGGGAGCGGCTCATCTGGCCATCGACGCGGCACTGTCACCCGAACGCATCGCCGCCGCCCTGTCCCGGCAGTGAGGAACGTCCCACACGCCCTTAGCGTCCCAGGTGACTGATCTGCGAGCTCGCACCATTATCATAGGAAGTGCGCACCCCCAAACAGCGGCGCCCTTTCTATGAAGGAGTCCCCCACTTGCCCCATAATCGAGCATTCGCCCAAGTCGACGTCTTCTCCGCGGATCCCTACCGCGGCAACCCCGTCGCGGTCATCCTCGACGCCGAGGGACTGAGCGAGACCGACATGGCCCGGATCGCGAACTGGACGAACCTGTCCGAGACGACGTTCGTCCTCCCTCCGACGAATCCCGACGCCGACTACCGCCTGCGGATCTTCACCCCCGCCCGCGAACTCCCCTTCGCCGGCCACCCCACCCTCGGATCGGCGGCGGCCTGGCTGGAAGCCGGAGGCGTCCCTCGCAACGAGGGGACCATCGTCCAGGAGTGCGGGCTCGGACTCGTCACCCTGCGCCGAGGTGACCAGACCCTGTCCTTCGCCGCTCCCGAACCGATCCGCTCCGGTGACCTCGACGAAGACTTCGTCGAGCAGATCGCCGCCGCCCTCCACGTCGAGCGCACCGAGATCCTCGGTCACCAATGGGTCGACAACGGCCCCGGCTGGGCCGCAGTCAGACTCGCGAGCGCGCAGCAGGTCCTCGACCTCGAGCCCGACTTCTCGCAGATCCCCGACACCAAGCTCGGCGTCCTCGGCCCACACCCCGACGACAGCGCCCACGAGTATGAGATCCGGGCGTTCGTCCCCGGCACGGCCATCGGCGAGGATCCCGTGACGGGCAGCCTCAATGCCTCGGTCGCGCAGTGGCTCATCAAATCCGGCCTGGCCCCGGAAAAGTACACCGCCACTCAGGGCACAGCGCTGGGACGAGCCGGAGTCATCTCGATCTCCCACGAGGACGATGAGGTCTGGGTCGGCGGACCCACGACCGTATGCTTCAAAGGGACGGCATTCGCATGAGCCAAACAGAGAAGAAGCCGGTCACCGGGATCAGGCACAACAAGCGCAATGCCCCGGACAAGCCCCTGCGGATCTTCCACGGCCGCATCTACTTCGCCCTGCAGGCTCTCGCCGGGGCTGCCTGGTGGCTCGGGATCATCAATCTTCCGGGACTGCGCGATGCGACGCTCGGCGGCCTCAATCCGCTGCTCGTCTCCGCCATCCACATCCCGCTCTTCGTCATCGGCTCCGCCCTGGCAGCACTCAACTTCCGGTGGGCCGTGTGGGGAGCCGTCGCCTGGACCACCCTCGTCGCCGTCTTCATGGTCATCTACGCCACCGTCACCACCGAGGGTGGGCTGGGCGCCGTCCTCATGGTGTTGGCCACGGTCGGCAGCCTCATCGCCGGGACACTCATGATCCTCGGCAGGATCCCGTCCGAGCGTCTCGTCACCGGCCCGTTCGCCTTCCGCAGCTCTCACACACGCGTGAGGTCGCAGCTCCTGATCAGAACCACGATCCAGATCATGGTCTTCTGGGGAGTCTTCCTCATCGTCATTCCTGCGATCATCAATGCGTTCGAGGAACGCTGGGACCTGTCCGTGAAGTTCCCGATCCTCGTGATCGTCGCCGGCTTCGCCCTTCTCGCCTTCGGCACCGTCCTCGGCGTGTGGTCCGCACGGGCGATCGCGAACTTCGGTTCCGGTACTCCGCTGCCTTCCGCGATGGCCCACCATTTCGTCCAGCGGGGACCCTACGCCTTCGTGCGCAATCCGATGGCCATCGCCGGCATCGTCCAGGGCGTGGCGATCGGACTCTTCATCGGTTCGTGGTTGGTCATCGTCTACGCCATCGTCGGTTCGCTGCTGTGGAACTGGCTGATCCGTCCGCACGAGGAGGCCGACCTGCGTCAGCGCTTCGGCGCCGAGTACGACGAGTACGCCGCTCGAGTCTCCTGCTGGATTCCGACGTTCTCACAGTCCGACGAGGACTATGACGATGAGGATCGCGACGAGAACGAGGATGAGGCCGCGGTCGCTGAGGGTCGCGCCGACGATGCCAACGCCGACGGAGCCCGCGCCAAGCGCGACAACTCCTAGAGCTCGTGCCCGGCCCGGCCAGGACCGGAGTAAGATTCGGCCATGACCGGAGTAGGATTCGGCCAGGACCGGAGTAGGATTCGGCCATGGTCACCTTCAGCACAACTCTCCTGCAGCTGGGCAACAACGTCGGCATCGAGGTGCCCGAGGACATCGTGCTCGGCTTCGGAGTCGGCAAGCGGGTCCCGGTCATCGTCACGATCGCCGGGTACTCCTACCCCTCGACCACTGCGGTGATGGGTGGGAAGCTCCTGCTGCCGTTGGCCAAAGAGCATCGCGAGGCGAGCGGTGTCTCCGGCGGCGAGACTCATGAAGTCACGCTGACCCACGACACCTCGTCCCGCGAGACTCCGGTTCCCGATGACCTCGCCGAGGCGCTCGGCACTGCCGGTGTCCGTGAGGTCTTCGATGGGCTGGCTCCGTCGAAGCGCAAGGAGCATGTGCGGCAGGTCGAATCGGCCAAGGCCGAGGCCACACGGGAGCGTCGGATCGCGAAGATCGTCGACTCCCTGGGATGAACACCCTCCGCTGACTGATCGGCACTCCCGAGTCTGTCCGGCCTCGAAATGTCCTGCCTCGCAGACTCAGCCCGCGTCGTGCATCGTCACCGCATAGCCATCGGGATCGACGAAGGTGAACGTCAGGCCGAAGGGACTCGGCGCTGGTCCCCGCAGAATCTCCACACCGGCCGCGACGAGGCTGTCGTGCAGCGCCTGTGAATCATCGCAGTTGAACCACAGCGCCACCCCGGTGCCGGGACGATCGATGGAGTCGAGATCGACGTCGGGCAATGGCTCACGCACGGCGAACGGTATCGGCGATGTCGCGAAGACCACCGCTCCGGGTGGCCCCGCAGGCGCCCGCGGCAGCCCGATCGTCTGCTCGTAGAATTCGGCCGACTTCTCCAGGTCTCGCACCTGCAGTGCGAGGAAATCCGGTCCTGTCACAGTCATGATCGTTCCCATCTCTTGCCATTCAGTTGCATGTCAGTGTTCTGACATAACCAATGTATGTCAGAATACTTACATGAGTCAAGAGATGCAGTCGCAGCAGTCCCAATCACCCCAGGCGCTGGAGGCGATGATCGGATATCAGCTCAAGCACCTGCAGTCGGTGCTGCGCTCACGCATGGACGAGACGCTACGGCCCCTGGGACTCTCAACGCCGCAGTACGCCTGCCTCGAACTGCTGCGCCGAGCCCCGGGCGCATCGAACTCGGAACTTGCTCGCGGCGCCTTCGTCACGCGACAGACGATGAATACGCTGCTGAAGGGCCTGCAGGATCGTGGCCTGGTGACGAGAGCAACGAAGGCCGAAACCGGCAGAGCTCTGCCGACGACCCTGACCGCGGAGGGAGGCAAGGCCCTCGATCAGGCGGTCGAACGAGTTGAACGGATCTCGGCACTCATGGTCTCTTCGCTCGATGAGGAACTGAAGGGCCACCTCGGCGAGGCTCTCGATCTGTGCATCGGAGCCCTCGAGAGCGAGGACACGAGAAGCCCACACGAGGGCTGAGGTCGTCGAGGTGATCGTCCTCAGCGTACGACGCGCTCGACCTCTTCCGGTTCGTCACGCTCGGGCAGCAGAACCATGATGAGAAGGGCGAGGACGGCACCGATCCCGGCTCCGAGCGTGTTCGTGATGAGATCGCTGATCGTACCGAAGCGGGTCGGCGAGAGCAGGGTCACCTGGGCTCCCTCGATCAGGCAGGTGAAGGCCGCGCCCGCCGCCCAGCCGACCCACCAGCGCCTACGCCCCATATGCAGGGCGAGCAGGAACCCGAACGGGACGAACATGGCGACGTTCGCCAGCTTCTCGACGAGCGTATAGGTCAGCCATGACGTCACCTGATGATCGGCGAAGAACTGGAGCAGCCTGCCGATCGGACCTTCTGGGCTGACGTCGAGCTGGTAAGGAGTCAGCGTCATGAAGCCGATGAAGACGGTGTAGAGGATCAGCAGCACCAGGGGCATATCGCCCATTCGTCTCTGCCCACTCGTCATGCGATTCAGACTACCGCCGATGCCCCACGACGGCGCCCGGATTGCGGTATCCCGCAACCCGGCTCATAAGCCGTTCAGCTCGCAAATCGAGCACACGACTGCCGATCGAACCCATGACGAGGGGCCGCCTCGCTGCTTCAGCGAAACGGCCCCTGAACCTCACCAGACGGTCACATAGATCGTCGGTCAGTCCGGCTGTCGGTCAGTCCGACTCTCAAACGAGAGCGGTCACCTCGGCGCCTTCGAATGTGGCGGTGTCGATGACGGCACGGAAGTACACGTCACCGGCGACGACGCGATCGTAGGTCTCATCCGCCTTGTCGATGCTCACGGTCTCGATCTTCGCTGCGATGTCGTGCTTCGCGCAGAAGTCGAGCATCTCCTGGGTCTCGGCGATGCCGCCGATCATCGACCCGGCCAGCACTTTGGCGCCGCCGATCACGGAGGCGAAGGACAGCGGCTGCTTCTCCGGAGGCATACCGACGACGGTCATGACCCCGCGAGGCTTGAGCAGGCTCAGGTACTTGTCGACGGGAATGTCGGCGCTGATCGTGTTGAGGATGAGGTCGAACTCTCCGCGGTGGTCACTGAAGAAGTCATCCTCAGTTGTCGCGAGCATCTGCTTCGCGCCGAGCTCGAGTGCTGCCTTCTCCTTGTTCAGGGTGCGGGAAAGGACGGTGACGTCGGCGCCCATGGCGACGGCGATCTGGACGCCCATGTGGCCGAGTCCGCCGAGTCCCAGAATGGCGACCTTCTTGGGTGCGCCGTCCTTGGTCTCGCCTGCGCCCCAGCGGTTGAGTGGTGCGTAGGTGGTGATGCCGGCGCAGAGCAGCGGGGCCGCGACATCGAAGTCGAGAGCGTCGGGGATACGGCAGACAAAGCGTTCGTTGACGACGACTTTCTCGGCGTAGCCGCCCTGTGTGATGGTGTCGTCGACGTCGGTGGAGTTGTAGGTGCCGACCTGGCCGTTGAGGCAGTTCTGCTCCTGCCCAGCCCGGCATTCCTCGCACTCTCCACACGAGTTGACCATGCAGCCCACGCCCACGCGGTCGCCGACCTTCCAGTCGGTGACATCGGAACCGACGGCCTCGACGACGCCGGCGATCTCGTGGCCGACGGTCAGGGGGAAGTGCGCCTCGCCCCATTCGTTGCGGATGGTGTGGATGTCGCTGTGGCAGATTCCGGCGGCCTTGATGTCGATGACCACGTCATCGGGCCTGGGGTCGCGGCGTTCGATGTTGGCAACCTTGAACGGCTGGTCGGGGCCGGTCTTCTGCAGTGCCTTGACGGTGAAAGTCATGAAAACTCCTCTGTGCGGTGACGACTCCGGATGCTGCGGCGGCTCTGTTTCGGGGCCGCCGACACCTTACATGCAGCACTGATTATCTGTCGCCTATTCCGGGCCCTCCCGTGATCTCTGCAACAGACGATCGTTCAGGACCAGTCGCAGCCCCGTCGCCGCCCCCTAGTCCTTGGCTGCCCGCTCGGAGATCGTGAGGTCGAGAGGGAAGTCCACGGGCGCATTGCCGAATAGGAGTGTCCCCGCCGAGGCGGCCGCTTCCCTGATCGCCTCCGCTGCGGCTTCGGCGTGCTGGGCCGGCGCGTGCACGATGACCTCATCGTGGAGGAAGAACACCAGGTGAGCGCGTCGGGAGAACACCGGACCCGAGGCATCGGCGACGTGCCCCATCGTCTCCCCCGCCGAGGTGGTTCCCCCATCACCATCAACCGCCGAGGTTGTCCCCGGGTTCCCGTCATCGATGGCCGGCAACTGTGACAGCCGCAGTCTCAGGTCGGCCAGCCAGGCCAGGGCCCATTCGGCCGCGGTTCCCTGGACGACGAAGTTGCGGGTGAAGCGTCCCTGGTCACCGGCGGCGCGACGGGCCCGGTTCTCATCGGCAGGCGTGGCGTCGAACTGGTTCGCCGCCGACTGAACGCGGCGCCACCCTTCACCTGGCACCGGTGAGGTTCGGCCCAGCCAAGTGGACACGACCCCTCCGGCGGCCCCCACCTCGGCGGCGGAATCAACCAAGCCCATGGCGGCGGGAAAACTGGTGCGCAGTCGCGGCACGAGCCTGCCGCTGTCACCGGTCGTGGACCCGTACATGGCGCCGAGCACGGCGATCTTCGCCTCCTGCCTGGTCGCGACGATGCCTTCGTCGACAAGACCCGAGTACAGGTCGCGACCTCGGCCAGCTTCGGCCATGGCCCGGTCCCCCGACATGGCGGCGAGCGCCCGCGGCTCCAGCTGGGCGACATCGGCCGAGATCAGCCGCCATCCGGGGTCGGCGCGCAGGGCGGGTCGCAGTTGGCGAGGAATCTGAAGTGCACCACCGCCGCTGGCCGCCCAGCGCCCGGTGACGACTCCCCCGGGAACATAGACGGGACGGTAGCGGCCCTCGCTGACCCATTCGTCGAGCCACGCCCACCCGTTGGCGGAGAGCAGACGGGACTGCTTCTTGTACTCCAGCAGGGGCGCGATCGCCGCGTGGTTGCTCTCCTGCAGCTCCCATTTCGAGGTCGAGGCGACGTTGATTCCGGCCGCGTGCAGGGAATGGAGGAGTTTGACGTGGGAGTCGAGATTGGCTCGCGGGTCACCGAGGGCGGCCCGCACCTGCTCGGCCACGGCGAGCATCTTGGCAGGCTTCGCGTCCCGTGCAGGACGGGGCCCGAGTTCCTCGGCGAGGATCCGATCGTGCTCGGCGATGTCCCAGGGCACCCCGGCGGCCTGCATCTCTGCGGCCACGAGTCCACCGGCTGATTCTGCCGCGAGCAGCAGACGCAGCCGGCCGGGATCGGAGGCAGTCTGCAGGGCGGTGGACTGACGTGCGAATTCGGCGAGCGCGGACTCGATGTCGTGCGGGACCGTTTTGATGTGGCTGCGTCGTTCGGTGACCTCGAAGAGCGCCTCCGCCTCGGGTGCGGTCGGTGCGCTCACCGGGCCCGCGTCCCATTCTTCGGCGCTTGCGACGGCGTTTCGGTCGGCCACGAGTTCCGAGCGCATGAGGATCGCGTGGGTCAGCCGCAGGTCATAGCAGCGCTCGATCTGCACGCCGGCAGCCAGCAGGGCCGGGTACCAGTTGGGAGTGTCACTGAAGACCCACCTCGGCCGGCCCTGTGCTTCCCGTTCGCGGACGAACGTGGGCAGCTCATCCGCGCCGAGGTGGTGGTTGCCGATCCGCTGTCTGGCGTCGTCGAGGTCGACGACGGCGATCATCGAACCCATGCCGCGAACGCCGCCGAGGGCGCTGTCGGGAGCACGCCCGATCACGCACCACGCAGGCACGGCAGCGCTTGGGTTGGTCATACCTCAACACTACTGCGAGGGGCGGACGTGGCTGTGCTCCCCCGAGTCTCTCCCCGCGAGGAGTCGACGAGAGGCCCTAGCTCCGGCTCGCGTCGAGGGCCGCTCGTACGATCGAGTCGACATCGATCCCGTGATAGCGGTAGACGTCGTCGATATCGCCGGACTGACCGAAACTGCTCACCCCGAGCGCGACATGGTCGACCTTGTTGATCGTGGCGAGGAACGACAGCGTGTGCGGGTGGCCGTCGAGGAGGGTGACCATCGGCACGGCGCGCTCGGCGGGGAACACCTGGTCGAGGATCCACTCGGATCCCGGACCGGCAGCAGAGACACCAGCTCCTGCACCAGGCGAGCGATTCCCCTGCGCAGCCCGCAGCGCCCGATAGAGCAGACCGGGGCTGGTCACGCACACGACATCGGCGTCGATGCCCATTGCTTCGAGGCGGTCTGCTGCGGCCAGGGTCTCTGTCATCATGGCACCCATACCCACGAGCTGGACTCGCGGCTGCTTCGTCGCCCGCAGCCGGAATCCTCCGGCGATGACCTGCTCCCGACGACGCCGACGCGCCACCGGATCGCTCGGCACCTCGGCCAGGGACTGGTCGACCGCCCGGGTCGACAGGCGCAGGTAGGCCGATTCACCATCAGGCCTGCCCAAGCGCGTGATGGAGTGGAGCAGGGTCCACTCGACGTCCTGGGCGAACGCGGGCTCATAGGTCACCAGACCCGGCACCTCCATGCCCGTCGAGGGGGTCGTGATCGACTGATGCGCACCGCCTTCGGGTGCCAGCGTGACCCCGGACGGAGTGCCGACGAGGATCGACTGTCCACCCGCATACATGCCGAAGGTCCACGGCTCGAGGGCACGGTTGACGAAGGGGTCGTACATCACGCCGATCGGGAAGAGCGGCTCTCCCCACCGGCTCCAGGTCGCACCGAGCTCCCCGAGCAGACCGACCAGGTTCGTCTCGGCGATGCCCAGTTCCATGTGCTGGCCCTGTTCCGATTCGTTCCACTGCAGGATCGTCTCGGCGTCATCGGCGAACCAGTTGCGGCCGGCTTCGGAACTCCACACCCCGACCTTGTTGACCCATCCGCCGAGGTTGGTCGTCGATGACACATCGGGACTGACCGTGACCACCCGGCGGGCCGTCTCCGGTGACTGCCGACTGAGGTCCATGAGAACGCGGCCCAGCGCGGCCTGCGACGAGGAGGTGCCCTTGTGCGCCCGCTCGAGATCACGCGGCAGCTCGCTCTCGGCAGCACGAGGGAACTCCGGTCGCGCCAGTCGCTTCGCACTCACCTCGATGATCTCTCCGGCGGCAGAATCGTGGTCGAACCTGGTCCACGGTGCCTGTGTGTCCTGGCCGCTGCGCCGGGCCAAAGCACCGTATTCCTCATCGCTGATGAGCGCGGAGTGGTTCTGCGGGTGGCCGGAGCTCGGCAGACCGAACCCCTTGATCGTGTACGCAATGATGGCCGTCGGCTTCGAATCGTCGATCCGCGCGAAGGCGTCGAGGAGCGCGGGAATGTCATGGCCGCCGAGGTTTCTGATCGCATCCGTCAATGTGGCGTCATCGAGGCTGCCCACCAGATCCCGCAGGGCCTGGGCGTCCTCCCCCTCACCGGGCAATCGCTCGCGCAGCTCGGCGGCGGTGCATCGCAGCAGACGCTGGTATTCGGGGTTCGACATCGTCAGGATCCGCTGTCTCAGCTCAGGACCACAGGGTCGGGCGAAGAGTTCGTCGAGCAGGCGTCCGAACTTCACGGTGATCACCTGCCAGCCGGCGGCGTCGAACATCGCTTCGATGCGCCCGGCGGCGATATCGGGGATCACGCGGTCCAGTGACTGGCGGTTGAGGTCGACGATCCAGACGATTTCGCCGAGGTGTTTGACGTCGGGGTCAATGACGGCCTCCCACACGGCACCCTCGTCGAGTTCCGCGTCTCCAACCAGGGAGTACTGTCGCCCGAGGCCGATGGGTTTCAGCGTCGAATCGACGTAGCGTCGGGCGATCGAGCCCCAGATGGGTGCCGTGGCTCCGATGCCGACGGAACCGGTGGAGTAGTCGGCTGGAACCGGGTCCTTGGTGCGACTCGGGTAGCTCTGCAGACCGCCGAAGGCCCGCAAGGAGGTCATGTCTGCTTCGTCGAGTTCACCGAAGAGGTAGTTGATGGCGTGCCAGACGGGGCTGGCATGCGGTTTGATGCTCACCCGGTCTTCGGCGCGCAGTTCGTGGAACCACAGTGCGGTCATAATCGTGGCGATCGAGGCGCATGAGGCCTGGTGTCCGCCGACCTTGAGCCCGCTGCGGTTGGGACGCACGCGATTGGCATGGTGGATGATCGAGGTCGACAGCCACAGAATCCGATCGTGGATCTCATCGAGGGTCTCGAACGTCGAGGCTTCTGAGGCGGTGTTGATGTCTGTGTCTGTATCGATGGTCACGGTTGTCCTCCCGAGGTGTGCGCGCATGCATTGTGCCCGCAGATCCGAATTCGCGGCAGGTGTCCTGAACCGGTTGGCTCAGGAGACCTGCCGCCGCAGGACGGAATCGTCCTGTGAGTCGCCGACGGGATATGTCGAACGTGACGCCAGTCAGGTTGATGATCGACGGTGAACCCATTCCAACCCGCCTGAAAGAAATGCTCAATAGTCAGTTTTGAAATTGAGCAGATTGCTCAGAATGTGCGATTCGTCGGTACAGTGGGCTGAACGTTTCGAGCATGTAATGGGGGTCACAGACGATGACGGAGAAGACACGCAGGATCGCCGACGCTCTCGATGCGCGCATCCTCCTCGAACTCGTGCGACAGCCACGATCCACGGTCGCCGGTCTCGCCCAACGGCTCCAGGTTGCCAGGAACACCGCGCAGGCCAGACTCACCCGCCTCGAGGACGAGGGCCTGCACTCCTTCGACCACCGAGTCGACACTGCCGGGCTCGGATATCCCCTCCGGGCACACGTCCTGGCGAACCTCAAACAGCGCAAACTCGATCAGGTCGGCGCCGAACTCGCCCGAATCCCAGAGGTCCTCGAGGTCATCGGAGTCTCGGGCACTGCCGACACCCTCATCCAGGTCGTCGCCCGGGACACCGATGACCTGTACCGCATCGCCGGGCGGATCCTGTCGATCCCCGGCGTCAAACGCACACGCACACTCGTGTCGATGAAGCAGATGGTGGAATACCGAGTGACTCCGCTGCTGCGCCGCACGATTGCGAAGCGCTGAGGCCCTCACTCGGCGGATGAATTCCGCCCGCCAGCGGCACGAATCTCACCCACTTCGACGAATTCCGGCAATAATTGTTCTCAGACGTGTCGAATCGACGTGAACTCGGTCGTCTCAATGATGAGCGATCGAAACGCGATCGCACCTGAGATGAACGGAGTTCAATCATGCGCTACTCACTGGTCTTCCACGCACCCGAACCTCAAGAAGGCGGACCCCAGCCCTCCGCCGAGGTGATGGCCGAGATGCAGAAGCTGATGTCCGACTACGCTGATGCCCTCTACTCCGCGGGAGTCTTCATCGCCGCAGAGATGCTTGAACCGCAGCAGGCGACAACCACCGTCACCCGCCGAGGTGGCTCTGTCGTCATCGAGGATGGTCCCTTCGCAGCAGCGAAGGAGGCCCTGGCCGGAGTCTTCGTCATCGACGTCGAGAGCCGCGACGCGGCTCTGGCGTGGGCAGAGAAGTTCCCCGGCACGAGCTACGGAGTCATCGAGGTCAGAGCGGCGGCAGTCTCCTATATAGACGGACGTTGGGTGCAGCCCTGAACGAACATCGGGACCCGATCGATCGGGCGATGATCCTCTCCCAGGACGGCTGGGGGCGGATCATCGCCCTCATCGCTGCCGCCGACGGGGACTTGGCCGGCGCCGAGGATGCCCTGAGTTCGGCTCTCGAACGCGCAGTTCGCGTGTGGCGGGAGCAGGGAGTGCCGACCAATCCCGAGGGGTGGCTCTACCGGGTTGCCCTCAATGCACGACGCGACGTGTGGAAGTCGGCCGCGGCCCGCACCTCGGCGGCCTTGGATCCCGAGGTTCATGATGGTGCCGATCTAGGTAACCACGACAGGTCCGCGTCCCACGGCGCAGGCCAGCCGGCTGCAGCCCACCTGGTCGCTCCAGCGGATCCTGATGCCCTGCCCGATCGTCGTCTCGAAGTGCTGGGCGCGTGTGCTCATCCGGACATCGAGCCGGGAGTCCGGCCGCTGCTCATGCTCTCTGCGGTCATGGGCATGACCGGGACGCAGATCGCTGCAGGAATGGCCCTGCCTGCAGCGACGGTCGCTGCGCGGCTGACTCGGGCGAAGAAGCGCATCGCCGCCTTGGGCATCGGTTTCGGCCTGCCAGATCGCACCGAGCTCGAAGCTCGCCTGCCCGACATCCATGAGGCGATCTACGGTGCCTTCGCCATCGACTGGGTGCATGCGGCGAGCGAACCACGCGATGGCATCATCGGCGAGACCCTCTATCTCTCCCGACTGCTCGCCGAGCTGTGTCCCTCCGATGGGGAATCACACGGCCTCGCGGCCCTCATCCACCTCTCTGCCGCCAGGTTCCCGGCCCGCCGCAGCCCAGACGGAGAGTTCGTACCCCTCGGCGATCAGGACCCGGGCAGTTGGGACTCCGTACTCATCGCCAGGGGCGAGGATCATCTGCGGGCAGTGCAGGGCAGCGGCGAGATCGGTCGCTTCGGTCTGCAGGCTGCGATCCAGATCCTCCACATGTCCGGTGTGCGCAGCGGAAGCACCGATTGGCCGATGCTGCTGCGCCTGCACGACGATGTGGAGCGGATGGCGCCCAGCCTCGGCGGAGCTGTGGCGAGAGCCGCGGTGATTGCTGAGATCGACGGCCCGAAGGCTGGTCTGGCTGAACTCGACACTCTGGACGGCCCCAGTAGTGGTGAGCCCCCTGTCGGAGAGAATGCGTTCTCCTCCGCACGCGTCGACTCGTTCCAGCCGACGTGGGCATTGCGCGCACACCTGCTCGCCCGTGCCGGGCAGGGGCAGGAGGCCCAAAACGCCTATCGCCGTGCCATCGAGCTGACCACCGACCCTGCCGAACGCGCCTACCTCGAGGCCCGATCACTCGAGGCTCAATCCTGCCGCTAACCCGCACAATCGAAGTCACCTGGGAACGGGATCGATCGAAGTTTCAGAGCCCTGCTTCAAAGTCGAGCTTTGAAACTTCGATCGATCCCTTACCTCTGAGGCGACGCATCCCACCCGCACCCGAACCCGCACGACGCAGCACCCAGACACGAAACAGCCCTCCACCTTGGCCCCGAAGGGTCCCGGTGAAGGGCTGTTGTTCACTGTGCGCGAGGGGGGACTTGAACCCCCACGACCTTGCGATCACTGGCACCTGAAGCCAGCGCGTCTACCAATTCCGCCACTCGCGCGAACAAGAGAAAACTCTAGCATCGCGGCCGGGAAGAATGAAACCGAGTTCGGTCGAAACACCCAAAACGTGTCGACGCTCACACCCACCACCCCCTGCACCACCCGCGTTTCGTGACCCAGCACTCATTTCCGGTAACATCGGCGCTCGTCACAGGCTCATGGAGTACTCAGCGACAATCTCTAAACTGGGCGACTGCCGGGAATCCGAACAGACCTCGGCCCCGAAATACCTAGTGACGTGAGTTGAGAGCCTCACCGCGTTAGGATTGGGTGTTGATGTCTCCGTTTCGGTGTTCCTTTCCGAACTCGGATTCACCAGGACAGACTCGTTCGGGCGCATGCGTCCGGGCTGGTGGCGAACGGTTCGTCACGCGCACGACACCTGGAAGAGGAGGTGCCATGGGGATTCTCGATCGTTTCGAGAAGGGATTGGAGAATGTCGTCAACGGCGCCTTCGCCAAAGCGTTCCGCTCACAGGTGGAACCGGTCGAATTGGCCGGCGCGCTGCGACGCGAAGCCGATAACAAGGCCGCTGTGGTCTCACGCGGACGAACACTGACGGCAAACCACTACAGCATCGAACTGTCTCCCACAGATTTCGACCGTCTCTCTGGTCTCGAGAACGAACTTCGCTCCGACCTGCGACAGGTCATCGGCGATCACGCGGTCGAGCAGGCCTACAGCTTCGTCGGTCCCGTCTCCGTCGAGTTCGTCGAGGCAGAAGACCTCGACACCGGAATGTACCGAGTCGTCTCCAGCACTCAGCGACCCGACGGCTCACACGCAGCCCAACCGGCCAACCGCGGCGGCTATGACCCCGTGTCCCGCTCACACAACATCGTGGGCGAAGGACAGGCCAACTCCGGATCACGTCCGGTCCCACCCAGACGCACACCCGAACCAGCACCGGCCCGACCGGCGGCCACCAGCCGCCCGGCATCGGCCCCCGTGCGACAGGCAGCACCAGCACGGTCGCGCACCATCAGCGCCAGCGTGACCATCCACGGTCAGGACTACGAGCTGCACCAGGGCACGAACGTCTTCGGACGGTCCTCCTCCAGCTCCGACTACGTCATCGATGACCCCGGCGTCTCCCGCCGACACTTCGAGATCACCGTCGAACGTGACCATGCGGTCGCCAACGACCTCGGATCAACCAACGGCACCCTTCTGCGCGGACGCAAGCTCACCTCGGCGAACCTCTCCGACGGTGATGTCCTCATGGCCGGAGACGCAGAGGTGCGCTACCACGAGAACGAACAGGACGCCCAGTGAGCGAGTTCACCGTCACCGTCTTCCGGTTCGCCTTCTTCATCATCCTCTGGCTCTTCGTCCTCGGTGTTGCCGGCGTCCTGCGCCGCGACATCTTCGGTGCCAGGAAGGGTCCCCGGAAGTCTCGCCGAGGTGGCCGGGCCTCCCGTAATGCAGCGCCGACCCCTGCCCCGAGCAGACCGGCGCCGGCACCGGCTCCTACGCCCTCTCCGGCGCGACAGCATGCTCATCCGGGCTCCATTCGGGTCACCGGTGGGCCCTTGGCCGGGACACTGGTCACGCTCTCCGGAGCACCAGTGACCTTCGGACGAGCTCCGGACAATACGATCGTCATCAGCGATGACTTCGCGTCCAGCCATCATGCGCGAATCGTGGCCTCCAACGGCTCCTGGGTCCTCGAGGACCTCGGTTCGACCAACGGCACGATCGTCGACGGCTCGCCCATGCATTCGCCCATCAGTCTGCGAATCGGCACCCAGATCACCATCGGCCATACGACGTTGGAGACCCAATCGTGACGACCGACGGTACGATCACCCTCCGCTCAGCAGCCCGGTCTCACACCGGGCTGGTGCGTAAGAACAACCAGGACTCCGGCTATGCGGGTCCGAATTTTCTGCTCATCGCGGATGGAATGGGCGGACACGCCGGCGGTGACGTCGCCTCGGCGATCACCGTGTCCCGGCTGGCCGACCTCGATCGTGAACCCAGCGGCGAGGATGCGCTGGAGATCCTGCGCACCTCGATCCTGGAGGCCAACGACCGCATCTGCCGCGGCGTCGCCGAACAGCCCGAGCTCGCCGGCATGGGCACCACAGTCACCGCACTGCTGCGCGCTCCCGGCAACCGCTTCGCCTTAGCCCACATCGGCGACTCCCGCGGCTATGTGCTGCGCGACGGCGAACTGCAGACCGTCACCCATGACCACACCTTCGTCCAGATGCTCGTCGACGAAGGCCGCATCACCCCGGACGAGGCCGAAACACACCCGCAGCGTTCCGTTGTCATGAAGGTCCTCGGCGACGTCGGGGCCTCCCCCGACCTCGACCTGACCCTGCGTGAGGCTCACGTCGGCGACCGGTGGATGCTCTGCTCGGACGGGCTCACAGGCTTCGCCGACGTCGATGACATCGCCCGCGTTCTCTCCGAGGTCTCCGACCCCGACGAATGCTGCCGTCAGCTCATCGATCTGGCCCTGGCCGGCGGCGGCGCCGACAATGTCACCGTCGTCATCGGCGACGTGCTCGAAGGCACCCTCGACACCGTTCAGGGCAGCTCCGTGGGCTCCGTCCACCTCAACCCGAAGTACGCCACCATCGGCATGAACACCGATGTCGACGAGCCCGCTGCTGAGACTCAGCCCCACTACGGCAACGGCGACATTCCCACCGACACCGTGCCCCTGCAGACGGTGTCCGGTTCCGATAAGCAGGAGCCCACCGCCGAGGTGGTTCCCCCTTCCCAGCGCACCGACTCGGAGTCGTCCGACAGGGACGCACCCGCCGAGGAGGATGACCTCGACGCTGACGACGACGAGGTGGAAAAGCGGTCCTACCTGGGCTGGATCATCGCAGCGATCGTCATCGTCGCAATCGCGGTGGGCGGGTTCTTCGCCTATAACTACGTGAGCAACCACTACTACCTGACGAACCAAGATGGAAAGGTCACCCTCTACCGGGGCCTCGACACGACTCTGGGACCCATCGAACTCAGTCAGCTCGAAGACACCACCGACATCGAAGTCGGGACCCTCAACAGCTTTTCGCAGGATCGTCTGCGCGGCTCCATTCAGGCCGATTCCCGTGATGAGGCCGATCGCATCATTGATAACCTGCGACAGGAAGCCGATAAGTCCGGTACCGTCTCCGGCAATGTCGAGGATGCCGGAAGTCCCAGCGATCCCGCGCCCTCACCGCCGAGTTCCCAAGCGGTCGATCCCAGTGATGCCATCACTGAGGAGTCACAGTAATGTCCGAGAACCCCAACCAAGGCGCACGGCCACGGCCTTATCGCTTTGCTGAGCTCGGCCTCCTCATCCTCGCGATCGCGGTCTCCACGAGCGCCTATGCACTTGTAGGGCTCGGCACCGAGGACACGATTCCCGCCAACGTCTATCAGTATGCGGCGTGGTTGGCCGCGCTGGGCCTCATCATCCACGTCGTCGTGTGGTGGAAGGCCAAGTACGCCGACCCCGTCCTCGTCCCGATCGCCGTCCTGCTCAACGGCTTGGGCCTGGCCATGATCTACCGCGTCGACCTGGGTCGGGATGAGTATCAGAACAGCGGAGTCACTCAGCTGATCTGGATGACCTTGGGCGTGGCCCTGGCCGTCGGCATCATCATCTTCTTAGGTGACCACCGGTGGCTGCGCCGCTACACCTTCCTCTCGGGGTTCGCTGCGCTGATCTTCCTCCTGCTCCCGCTGATTCCCGGCCTGGGCAAGACGGTCAACGGCGCACGCATCTGGATCGGCATCGGCCCGATGTCCTTCCAGCCCGGTGAGATCGCGAAGATCCTGCTGGCCATCTTCTTCGCTGGCTACCTCGTGTCCTACCGTGACCAGCTGGTTCTGGCCGGGCCGAAGATCCTCGGCATCCGCTTCCCGCGCCTGCGAGACTTCGGCCCCATCGTCATCGCCTGGGTCGCCAGCGTCGGCATCCTTGTCTTCGAAAGAGACTTGGGAACCTCGCTGCTGTTCTTCGGCCTGTTTGTGGCCATGCTCTATGTGGCGACAAGCAAGGTCTCCTGGATCATCCTCGGACTCGGTTTCTTCGCCGTCGGTGCGGTCACCGCGACCTTCCTCTTCGACCACGTCGGGCAGCGCGTGGACGGCTGGCTCAACGCCCTGACCGCTGAGGAGTACAACAAGACTCCAGGCGGGTCGTATCAGCTGGTCCAAGGCCTGTTCGGCATGTCCAACGGCGGTCTGACCGGCACCGGACTCGGCGAGGGCCGACCAAATATGGTCCCCTATGCGGAATCTGACTTCATCTACGCCAGCCTCGGCGAAGAGTTGGGCATGGCCGGACTCTTCGTCATCCTGCTCTGCTACCTCTTCATCTTCCAACGCGGCATCAAGACCGCCCAGCAGCTGCGCGACGGATTCGGCACCCTGCTCGCCACGGGCTTGAGCTTCACGATCGCCCTGCAGGTCTTCGTCGTCGTCGGCGGCGTCACCCGCCTCATCCCCCTCACGGGTCTGACCACGCCGTTCCTTGCCCAAGGCGGGTCGTCTCTGATCGCGAACTGGATGATCATCGCCCTGCTCCTGCGCATCTCCGACAATGCCAGGCGCCCAGTGGAGGAATTCCACACCGGCGTCCTCAAGATCACGGAGGATCCCGAGGAACCCACCGCCTCGGCGCGGGGAGCCGGAACCCGCAACGACACGAAACGTGTCGAGGGGGCGCGCGAACACGCGGCGGGCAGCCTCGCGACCGACCGGACCACCAGTGACGACGCACCGACGACCAACCTCGGCGCCGCCGATCTTAAGACCACCGGGTCCGATGAGGACCCGACGACGAATCTGGGCACTACCGGAGGTGAACGATGAAGAGACCACTGACACACATCAGCATCGTCGGGTTCGTCATGTTCGCGCTCCTGTTCGGCTCCACGAGCTGGGTGCAGTTCGTCACCGCCGACTCGCTGAACAACAATGCGCTGAATAACCGCAAGGTCCTCGATCAGCTGGCCCGCGACCGGGGTCCGATCCTCGTCGACGGCAAGCCGATCGCCTACTCCGAACCGGTCGACGACAAGTACAAGTTCCAGCGCAAGTACGGCGCTGAGGGCCTCAACCCCCGCGCGTACGCCTCAATGACCGGGTACTACTCCATCGTCTCGGGAGCCTCGGGCATGGAACGCGCGTCCGGAGACTACCTCTCCGGCGATTCCGACGCCCTGTTCTACGACAAGGTCGGCAGCCTGTTCACCGGCGAGCAGCCGCGCGGAGCGGCCGTGGAGCTCACGATCGACCCGAAGGTGCAGCAGGCCGCGTGGGACGGCCTGGGCAACCAGAACGGTGCCGCCGTGGCATTGGACCCGAAGACCGGCAAGATCCTCGCCATGGCCTCGACGCCGGGCTGGGATCCCAACCCGATTGCCAGCCATGACTCCGAGACGGCGCAGTCCGCCTTCGAGGAGCTCAACAACGCTGAGGGCAAGCCTGCCTACAACCGCGCGATCGGCGGCAACCTGTACCCACCGGGCTCGACATTCAAGGTCCTCGTGGCCGCGGCCGCACTGGAATCAGGCGACTACAAGCCGGATTCGACCCTGAACGGTCCGGCGGAACTCGACCTGCCCCAGACAACTTCCACCATCGGCAACTCCCATCCAGGAGCCTGCCGCAACGGAGGGCAACCGACGCTGGCCGATTCCCTCGCCGAATCCTGCAACACCTCGTTCGCCTCACTCGGCATGGATCTGGGCGAGGACGCGATCAAGGAGCAGGCGGAGAAGTTCGGCTTCGGCCAGGACATGGAGATTCCGCTCAAGGTCAGCCCGTCCACGTTCCCCGACAACCTCAATCCGCCCCAGCTGGCGCAGTCCTCGCTGGGTCAGTACGAGGTCAGGTCCACGCCGATGCAGATGGCGATGATGACCGCGGGGATCGCCAACGGCGGCAAGATGATGAAGCCTCAGCTTGTCGACCGGGTGCTCAACGCGAACACCCTCGAACCCATCAAGGAGATGCGTCCGGCGCAGAAGTCTCGGCCTGTCTCAGGCAAAACCGCCGATCAGCTCACCACCATGATGGAAGGCGTTGTCGAGGATGGAACCGCCTCGGTGGCCAAGATGGACGGAACGAAGGTCGCCGCGAAGACCGGTACCGCGCAGCACGGACCCGGTGCGGCCCCGCACGCCTGGTTCATCTCATTCGCCCCAGCCGATGATCCGAAGATCGCAGTGGCGGTCGTCGTGGAGAACGGCGGAAACGCGGGCAACGAAGCTTATGGAGCGACGGTCGCAGGACCGATCGCCAAGAACATGATGGAAGCGGTGGTCGAAAAATGAGACCCGTCGAAGGCACACTGTTGGGAAACCGATACAAGCTCACCTCTCGCATCGCCGTGGGCGGTATGGGTGAGGTCTGGAAGGGCGTCGACTCCGTGCTCGGCCGTGAGATCGCAGCGAAGATCCTCAAGGACGAATACCTCTCGGACACCACCTTCCTCGCACGCTTCCGCGCCGAGGCGCAGAACATGGGCCGCGCATCCGACCCCGGAATCGCCGGCGTCTTCGACTACGGCGACGAGCAGGGATCCCCCTATCTCGTCATGGAGTACGTGCCCGGCGAGGCACTGTCGGCGATCATCGAACGCAGCGCACCCCTGTCGGAGACGGACACTCTGAGCATCGTCTCCCAGTCCGCGCAGGCGCTGGGTGCGGCCCACAAGGTCGGCGTCATCCACCGCGACATCAAACCCGGCAACATCCTCATGACACCGGACTTCCGGGTCAAGATCACCGACTTCGGCATCGCCCGAGTCACAGACCAGGCTCCGCTGACGAAGACCGGTCAGGTCATGGGCACCGCCCAGTACCTGGCACCGGAGCAGGCCACGGGCAAGGGCTCGGGCTCCGGCTCCGACCTCTACGCCCTGGGAATCATCGCCTATGAGGCACTGGCCGGGCAGCGTCCGTTCACCGGTGACTCGCAGGTCGCGATCGCCATCGCCCAGGTCAATCAGCAGCATCCGCCGCTGCCGGACACGGTGTCCGAACCGCTGCGTCGCTTCGTCGACTGCCTCCTGGAGAAGAAGCCCGAGCGCAGGCCCTCGGATGCCATGGCCGTGTCCCGAGCCGCCGATGCGCTGGCCGCCGGCGATGTCGCCGGTGCCGAGCAGATTCTGCCGCAGATGGTGCTGGGCAGCGCCGCCTCCGAGGCATTGACCCAGGTCTTCAACAACCCCGAACCCGTGCCGACGACCAAGGCGATGCCGGTCACTGCGTCCAATGAGGAGACTCGCGTCTACCCGGGCGCCGCTGCCGCAGGTGTCGCCGGTGCCGGTGCGACAGGAGCCGCTGGGGTTGGGACTGCGAATGGCAGCGAACTCGATGCGGAGAACGCAGAGGACAAGGAACTCGACGAGAAGCAGTCGAAGAAGGGCCGCGCCCTCATCTGGATCCTCGCGATCATCGCGCTCATCGCCGTCGGTTCGCTGCTGTGGTTCTTCCTCGGCGGGGGCAATGCCGAACCCGAGCCGGACCCCAGCACCAGCGCGCCTACTACTTCCGAGGCCGCGAAGACGATCGAGATCGACAAGAGCGATTACATCGGACTCACCGAATCCTCGGCGACTCAGAACCTCGAACAGCAGGGCCTGGAAGCCGATACCCAGACCATCGAGTCCTCCCGCGCTGCGGGCACGGTCGCCGATGTCGGCGAGGGCGAGAACGGCTACACCTTCGAAGAGGGCGACACCGTCACGCTCTACATCTCCTCAGGTCCGGCCGAGGAACCGGTGGAGACCGAGGAACCTGAGCCCAGCAGCACTCCCACGCCGTCAGAGACCAGCGGCGACGATGGTTCGGGTTCCGACAACGGTTCCGGCTCCGACAACGGCGGCTCCTCGAGCGATGACAACAGCAGCTCGAACGACAGCGGTTCCAGTTCCGACAACGGATCGAGCAACGATTCCGGCAACGGCTCGTCAAGTGACTCAGACACCTCTGGTTCGGGCTCGAACGGTTCCGACAACGGATCGAACTCGAATGGCTCTGACAGCGGTTCGGACAGCGGATCCGGCAACGGATCGGACGCTACGGGCAACGGCGGATCGAACCCATCCAGTGGCAACAACGGGAACTCGAGTGCCGGAGCGAACCTGGACGAGGCGATCTTTGGTTGACATCATGCGCTGAGAAGACGAGTAATCTACATGACATGCGGAGTACTTTCCCACGACGTGGGTGAACCAAGCGGAGGACCAGAATGAATGAACCCAAGGTGCTGTCGGGGCGATACGAAGTTCGTGCGCTCCTCGGCCGTGGGGGCATGGCAGAAGTGCACGAGGGCGTCGACAACCGACTCGGTCGACGCGTCGCGATCAAACTTCTGCGGTCCGATCTCGCCCGCGATCCCTCGTTCCACACACGTCTCAAGCGTGAGGCTCAGTCCGCCGCAGGGCTGAACCATCCGGGTATCGTCGCCGTCTACGACTCCGGCGAAGAGGACTTCGTCGAAACCGGCGGCTCCAGCGTCTCCGTGCCGTTCATCGTCATGGAATACGTCGAGGGTCAGACCCTGCGCGAGGTCCTCAACGAACACGGCACCCTGACCATCGACGAGGCGCTCAACGTCGTCGCCGGTGTGCTCGCGCCGCTCGAGTACTCCCACCGCAACGGCATCGTCCACCGCGACATCAAACCCGCCAACGTCATGCTCACCCCCGAGGGTGACATCAAGGTGATGGACTTCGGCATCGCCCGCGCGCTCAAGGACAACAGCGGCCTGACCCAGACGCAGTCCGTCGTGGGCACCGCCCAGTACCTGTCCCCCGAACAGGCCCGCGGTGAGGTCGTCGACGCCCGCTCCGACCTGTACTCGACGGCGTGCCTGCTCTATGAGCTCCTCGTCGGCCGTCCCCCGTTCGTCGGTGATTCGCAGCTCGCGGTCGCCTACCAGCACGTGGGTGAGACGCCGAAGCCTCCGAGCTTCTACAATCCCAATGTTCCCCCCGAGGTCGATCGCCTCCTCATGCATTCCCTGCTCAAGGACCGCGACGAGCGCTACCAGGACGCCTACATCTTCCGTGAAGACGTTCTCGCGGCCCGTGACGGCCGTCCGCTGAGCTTCGATGACGACATGGATCGCACCCAGGCGTTCCCGATGGCCGGGGCCATGATGGGTCCCCCGCAGTACGCCCAGGACTCCGAGGTCGACCCGGAGACGGGTGCCGTGTCGACGATCATGGCCAAGCAGGACGAAGCACCACCGCCGAGGCGGTCACGTGCCTGGATCTGGATCGGCAGCATCTTCGTGCTGTTGGCTCTGGCCGCAATCGCACTGTGGGTCTACGAGATCAACAAACCACCGGACATCATCCAGGTCGAGGTCACGGACGTGGCCAATATGAATGCCGACGAGGCAGAATCCGCCCTGATCGAACAAGGCCTGAGAGTCGACCGTGATGAGGCGTACAGCGAAGACGTCGACGAGGGCAAGGCCATCAAGACCGACCCCGCCGGCGGTCAGCGAGTTGAGCAGGACAGCGTCGTGAAGCTGGTCATCTCCTCCGGCCCTGAGAGCGTCAAGGTCCCCGATGTCTCCGGCAAGTCTGAGGAGAGCGCTCGCAAGGTCCTCAATGACGCCAAGCTGCAGGCTGGCACGCACATCTCACAGAACTCTCCGGACGTCGAGAAGGGCGTCGTCATCGAGACGAAACCCGGCAACGGCTCCGAGGTGGATGTGGATTCCAACGTCGACCTGGTCGTATCCTCGGGAATGGTCGAGGTCCCCGATGTGACAGGCAAGTCCGCAAAGGAAGCCTGCGAGATCCTTGAGGGCGATGACTACCAGTTGGGGTGCAAGACCGAAGAGGTCGAGACCGCCGACGAGCCGGCCAAGAAGGTCTTCGAGCAGTCGTCCAGCGGCGGCAGCGAGGTCAAGCAGGGCACGGAGATCACCGTCAAGGTTGCCAAGAAGCCACCGGAGGAGCCTTCGTCGCCGAGCATCCCGTCGATCCCTGGTGGAATCCCCACCTCACCGTCTGACGACGGTGGCAGCGACGATGAGGGCAATGACACCGGCGGTAGCGGTGGTAACGACAATGGCGGCAACGACGATAATAAGGACGACGACAGTTCCATGGGTCCCGGTGACGTGGGCGGCCTGTTCGACGGTTTCTCAGACGCCAGCTGAACCGGCCGCCAGCTTAAGCGCCAGCTGAACTGACCAACTGAACCGACCAGTTGAACTGACGACCAGCCTGTCCACCTATGGTGTGGGCACCCGCCCTCAGGACAAGGTGATGAACAGGTCTGTACGCAGGTCCGCGGGGTCCATGTCGGGGTTCGGTTCGGTCACGTAGACCTCGAAGAACGGCAGCCCGGGATGGTGCCCCGCATCGACGGCAGCCTTCGTGAACACCGCCCAGGCCTCACCGAGGCCGTCGTATCCTCCGGTGTGACTCATGGCTGCGATCGATCCCCCAGGCAGCTGAGAGGGGATCGCGATGAGGTCCCTGCTCAGAGGCAGGGCCTGGGTCAGTCCCGAGGTCAGCGGAAGCCCGATCTCCAGGTCAACAGTGTCGCTGGGCTGGCGCGTGTACAGTGCGAACGCAGGACCGGCGATCTCCATCTCGGCCTCCTGCAGTGTAGGAAACAGCCCGGTGAACGTGGCATCGAAGAGTGCCGGAAGGTCCTCCATGGCGACGTTCCTGGCCTCCACGACGGCCGTGGGGATCTCGGACGCCTCGAACACGGTGAGTTCGGAGAATGGCTCGGTGCGGTTGAAACTCGACTCTGGCATCAGTGGTCCTCTCGGTTCCGCCTGCCGGCCCAGCCCCACCTCGGCGAGCTTTCGGGGTCTCCCGGGGATGGCAAGCGGTGCTGGATCTCTTGGTGACTCACAATCCTAATGCGGCGAGAGAGCCACAGGAAGAGCGTGAGCGCAGATGCCTGTCGCGACGGCTGAAGCGGTGCTGGCTTATGCGGGTGTGCCGGCCGGCACGGACTTCGCTGCAATCGCCGATGCCATGGGCGACATCGTCGCGGCCTGTGAGGCCGCGCCCTCGATGCCGCAGACCTCGAGCCAGTTGCCCAGCATCAGGTAGCCGCATTCGGTGAGGACCGACTCCGGATGGAACTGCACTCCGAACAAGGGCTGCTCACGATGTTCGATGGCCATGACGACGCCGTCCTCGGTGCGGGCCGTGACCACGAACTTCTCGAGGTCGATCGTCTCATCGACGATTGCCAGCGAGTGGTACCTGGTCACCGTCAGAGGATTCTTGCAGCCGAAGAAGATGCCCTGGCTGTCGTGGGTGATGACGGAGGTCTTGCCGTGCATGAGCACCGGCGAGTGGGTCACCGTGGCGCCGAAGACCTCGCCCAGCGCCTGGTGGCCCAGGCAGACTCCGAACACCGGAGTGCCCGAGGACTCCGCCCACGCGATGAGGGCCGGGCAGACTCCCGACTCGGCGGGGACACCCGGGCCTGGGGACAGGAGGACTCCGTCGTATTCGGCTGCCAGGGCCACGACAGCCTCGGCGGTCATATCGTCATTGCGGATGACATGAGTCTCGGCGCCGAGCTCACGGACGTAGGACACGAGCGTATAGACGAAGCTGTCGTAGTTGTCGACGACGAGGATCTTTGTCATTGGCCACCGCTTCCGTCAGTCACTGTTGCGTTGTTGAAGGGCATGTAGGGGGCGACGACCGGGAAGACGTACTGCATGAGCAGCAGCACCACGGCCGCGATGAGGATGAGGGCGAAGATGAGTTTGACGAACCAGTTGCCCGGGAGCAGACGCCAGATCAGACCGTACATTCTCAGGCACCACCGTTCTTGCTGACCTTGTCGTAGGCCTTCGAGTCCTTGATGTTGTCCGGGGCGCCATCGCCGGCCGGGGTCCAGTCGGTGAGCTCGGCGTAGGCGACGTAGCGCTCCCTGGCCGAGAACATCGGGTTGCAGGCCGTCATCGTGAGAATCCGGTCCTTGCCCTTGAACTTGGGTTCGTTGGGAACCGGGGCGAGAACCTCGACGGCGTCGGGAAGGATGATGTCGAAGTTGCGGAACGTGTAAGTGTAGAAGCCGTCCTTGGTCTGGACGATGATCTCATCGCCGGGGCGCAGCTGCGCGATCTGGTTGAGCGGCTTGCCGTAGGTGACGCGGTGGCCGGCGATCGAGAAGTTGCCGACCTCTCCGGGCATCGCCGAGTTCGGGTACCTGCCCACGCCCATCCGGTTGAGGACGGGTTCGAGATCGACACCCTCGGCGACGGTGCGGTAGTAGTCATCGCCGAAACGTGGAATGTAGAAGATTCCGAACGCGCTGTTCTTCTCCACCGGATCCGCCACGACAGGTTCGTCCGGGTCATCGGGAAGCTCGTTGGGATCCTGGTTCTGCCAGTCCTGGGCCAACTTGTCGGCGAGCTGCTCGTTGTCCCGGTTGGCCTCGATATCGGTCCACCACAGCTGCCAGACCACGAACAGGATGAGGACCATTCCGGCCGTGATGCAGAGCTCGCCGAAGGTGCGGATGGTGCCGCGAACGGGGCCCAGTGGCTCACGTTCCGGTTTCTGCCTCCGCCGATTGGTGCGACGACTGCCCTCGCCGGGTGCACTGTAGCCCGCAACGGCCGCACCCGCATAGGCGCCGAGGTTGGGGTTCGTTTCACTGCTGACCGGCTGCTGCACCTGGGTGGAGTCGGTGTACGCGGGCGGGGCGTCGGAGTAGACGGCAGTCGGGGCACCGTTGGCCGCGGCCGCTTCGGCTTCGCGGCGCCGAAGTTCACGGCGACTGGGAAGTGGCTGATCGGTTCCTGCCTGTGAGCCCGTCCCGGGATGCGAACCTGCTCCGGAGTTCTGGCCCCCGCCAAGCTCGGGTGCGGTGCTCATGGGTTCTGTGGCCGGGCTGGCTTCGCGTCCGCGGTACCCGCCCTGAGCGGGGTACTGGTCGTGAGCCGGGTGATGGGAGGAGTTCTGCCTCTGAGCAGGACGAATAGTGGGTCGCGATGACGCATCCGCGTCTGATTCGTTACCCGAGGAGGGACTATTCACCACTGCTGCACCGTGCCTAATGTTTCGAATCCGGGGCTTGCCCAAAGGACAAGCGGGGACACCGTATTGCACTTTATCGTATGAAACTGCACAAACAGGTCGTTCTCAGGGTAGTTGGAGTTTTTAAAACTGCCGGATGTCACGAGTAGACTGGTGTGCGATTGTCCCTATACATCAATCGGTGACCCCAGCAACGGTCGGCCGTAAAAGGAGTACTCGTGGCCAAGTCCAACGGACGGACCCAGCGCCCTCAGCGCACTTCTCGCAACTCGTCGAAGGCCAAGGTCGAAACCAAGGCCCAGTCGAACGACGATGTCGAGGCAGTCGAGGATCCCCAGACCGTGCAGGCCGAGGATCCGAAGGACGAGCGTCTCGACGGCGATCTCCTCGACTTGGATGATTCCTCGGACGCCTCCGATGTGGTTGCCGACGATGCTGATGCAGACGAGAAGTCCACCGCCGCCACGACTGCCGCGGACAAGAAGTCCGCGCCGAAGAGCGCCGGAGCCGGGGCCAAGAAGGTTGACGCCAAGGACAGCGACACGTCCGCCGACCTCGATGCCGACGACGCTGTTGACGTCGATGATTCCGATGCTGATGAGGCCGACGCCGACGACTCAGCCGAGGACTCGAAGACGGCCACGAAGTCTGAGAAGTCTGCCAAGGCGGCCAAAGTCGACAAGCACGAGAAGGACAGCAAGTCCTCGAAGAAGAACGAGTCCTCCAAGACTGCAGCCAAGGGTTCGTCCGCCAAGGGCTCCTCGGCCAAGCGCACCTCGCGTTCGGGCAATCCGGCCAAGCGCCCCCAGGGCCGCAAGACCGCCTCATACACCTCGCAGTCCGGTCAGCAGACGATCAAGCCGAACCCACGCTGGTTCCTGCCGGTGCTCATCGGCCTCTTGCTCATCGGCCTGGTCTGGCTCGTGACCTTCTACATCTCGCAGGGAGCGTTCCCGGTCGAGGCGTGGGGCAACTGGAACATCCTCATCGGCTTCGCCTTCTTTGTCGCGGGGCTGATCATGTCCACGCGCTGGCGGTAGTCAGCAAGCCGCTTCACGAATAACGGGCGTTGTGTCGACGCACGGGTGCGTAATCCCGATAGTCGACGCAGCGCCCGTTATTCGATCGCGCAATGGGTGCACTCGCGCACCCGCACCATGCTGGCAAGCGGCTCATCTGCGGTTGTGTCGAGGACCCGATATTGACGTTTCAATCGCCTCGTGATCGCCTCGTGATCGCCTCGCCATCGCCTTTGTCCACAGGGTCGAAGTTATACCCAAGCCGGGTGCGTCGCTTGTGCATAACTTATTTTGAGCTTGTGACCAGGGAAAATACACCTATGTAAGTTATCCACCATGTGGATAAAGGTTGTGGACAAGCAAATTCGAGCCCCGCAGGTGCCAATTTTCGACGGAAGTCTGATATAAGCCTGAGAGCCGCCTATCACCCGTGGTCGACACCGTGGATGCTGCGGCGCTCGGTGCCCATCACATCGCAGCAATCTGCCAAGCGTCGTTGATCCTCCACGCCCCGGCGACAAGCATCGCCAGCAGCAGACCGACGGCTGTCAGCACGAACACCAGCGTCGACTGCTTCTTCGGTACGAGAAGAGCACCGCACCCGAGCACGAAGCCCGCAATGAGCCCGCCGAGGTGGGCCTGCCAAGACACTCCTGCGACGAGGAATCCGTATCCGAAGTTGAGTGCTACGAACAGCACGACGCCGGTGATGTTGCGATCCAGCTTCTGCGTCGGCACCAGCAGGACGCCGACGATGGCGAAGACCGCACCGGAGGCGCCGATGTTGTTCGTCACCCAATCCACCGTGAACGGCTTGGCGAGGACGAGGACCATGACTGATCCGCCCACCGTGCCGAGCAGATAGATGGTGAGGAACCTCCAGCGGCCCAAGGCACGCTCGATGAAGGATCCGAAGAAGAACAGGCCGATCATGTTGGCCAGGAGATGGAACGGCGAGGGCTGTTCGTGCACCAGCGCCACGCTCAGGACCCGCCAGGGCTGTTCGAGCACGAGTGCGGGAACGAAGCTGAGTCGATGGACCAAGTCCAGGCTGGGCAGCAGCTGGGCCAGGAAGACCACGCCGGTGAGGATCATGATGATGCTCGTGACAAGGGGTGGAGACACAGAAGGGGCCCGGCCGGTCTCCCGGGCCGAGCCCTCCTGCGGTGTGTCCATCACACCATGGTACTCAGTTCAGTGAGTCTCAGTACTCCGCACTCGAAGTCTGCTGCTCACCGGTGAAGCGGTCTCAGGCGCTGATCTCGACCGATTCGAGAACGACTGGCTCCACTGGCTTGTCCATGGCTGCGGTGCGAACGTTGTTGATCTCGTCGACAACCTTCTGTGAGGCTTCGTCGGCCACCTCGCCGAAGATGGTGTGCTTGCCGTTGAGCCATGGGGTCTCGGCGGTGGTGATGAAGAACTGCGATCCGTTGGTGCCGCGTCCCATCTGCTTGCCAGCGTTGGCCATGGCCAACAGGTACTTGCGGTCGAACTGGAGCTCCGGGTGGATCTCGTCGTCGAAGGTGTAGCCGGGTCCGCCGGTACCGGTGCCCAGCGGGCAGCCGCCCTGGATCATGAAGTCCGCGATGATGCGGTGGAAGTTGAGACCGTCGTAGAAGGGACGCTTGGTGGGTTCGCCGGTGGCGGGATCGGTGAACTCACGCTCACCTTTGGCCAGTTCCACGAAGTTGGCAACAGTCTTCGGCGCGTGATTGCCGAAGAGGCTGATGGTGATGTCACCGTGGTTGGTGTGCAGGACTGCTGTATGCGTAGAAACTGTAGTCATAGGTCCATTCTTCCACGCCCTCACGGCTAATGCAGATTCCCGTGGCTCGGATTGCGGACTCTGTCAGCGTTTCTGCAGACAATTTCATGACGCCCTGGTGACCAGCGGCTTGCGCCTAGGCCGTAGACTGAGACTGATCAATTGACCCCGACAAAGAGGATTGGGAATGTTCATGTCGAAGAAGTCAGCTCGAGATCCGTTCACTTCGAAGCTCGATTCCGCGAAGAAGACGTCACTCCGAGTCCTGGCCGATGCCAGCGGGGCCGCAAGTCCAAAGCTCCGCGAAGCCGCTGACAAGGCACGCCCTCAGGTCGAGGCCCTTGCAGAGAAGGCACGCCCTCAGGTTGAAGCACTTGCCGATCGGGCCGAAGGTCTTGCCGTCAAGGCACGTCCGCAGGTCGAAGCATTCGCCGACAGGGCGAATGAGCAGGTTCACGCCTGGGCAGACAAGCTCGATGCCTACCGCCCCGAGGCCACGGAACGTGCCGGCAAGTTCGCGTCCAATGCCGCCAACTCGCTGGCCGCCGTCGAAACCCCTCAGCTGGTCGACGACCTCGCTGTGCGCCTGACCGGTGACAAGAAGGCAGTGAAGAAGGCCCGCAAGGCCCTGACGAACGCCGGCAAGCGGATTCAGAAGGACACCGCTCGCAAGTCCGGTGGTGGCAAGGCCGCAGTCGTGTGGACCCTGGTCATCGGCTCGGCAGCCGGAATCGGCTACTACGTCTGGAAGAAGGCGCAGCCGGTCGAGGACCCATGGTCGACGCCGCTGCCCAACAACCGTCCGCAGGATGCCCGTCCGGTGGGCTCGACCCCGGCTTCACGCCAGGGAACAGCACCCGAGGTATCGCAGACGGCAGTGCCTGAGTCGAAGACCGCCGCAGCGGCCACCACGACGGCACCGACCCCGAAGCCTGCAACCGAGGCCAAGGGAACCCAGGCAACGCCGGCCAGCGTCGTCAAGCCTGCAGAGGATTCGAAGTCAGCGGCCGAAACAGCCGAGGACAAGAACGCCAAGCACTGATCTGTTCTGACTAGCTGGTCAGCTGACCGGCGCAGACAGATCGAACGGCTCCCGTCGTCGAGGTGCTCACTGATTGAGGTGAGCGAACCTCGACGACGGGAGCCGTTCGTCATTCATCCAGAACCTCACGCCTCGTGGCCGGTCCGCCGCCCCGGAAACGCCCGGAGATCCGAACCGCCAGCAGACCGGTGATCGTGAACGCCAGAGTCGCGGCGAGGATGAGCAGGATCGGGGCCGTCCACCCATCGGTGACATTGCCCAGCCAGCCCGCGAACGGCGGAGCCAGGGTGGCTGCGAGGTAGCCGCCTCCCTGCACCCGGGCCGAGGCCGAAGCTGTCTCCCGGTCACTTCCCGCTGTGCGGGCGATGATGGAGAAGATCGCGGTGAATCCGCCGCCCTGGGCGATTCCGCCGGTGATCGACCACAGCACGAACGAGCTGGGAGCCAGCAGCAGTCCGACAGGCAGCGAGAGCCACAGTGCGGCGATGATCGCCACCGGCACCCAGGGTCGGGTGCGGGCCGCCAGCAGCGGCACTCCGAATGCGCCGAGGATGGCCGCGATCTGGAACAGCGAGGCAGTGCCGCCCGAGGCTGTCGCGCTCAGCCCTCCGGTGTCTGCCAGGATCGACGGCAGCCACGTTGTGGTCGTGTAGTAGGCGATCGACTGTCCGCTGAAAGTGACCACGAGCAGTGCGATGATGGCGCGGAATTCGGGCGGGGCCTCCCGCCACGGGCGACGTTCCGGTGTGGGTGCGGGCGTCGGCGGCGTTTCGGCCGCGGCTGCGACGATCGCGTTGCGTCGGATCCGCAGCCGGATCGCGAACAGCCAGTAGGCGAGTCCGAGCACGGCCATTCCGCCCCAGATGGCCACGGCCCACCGCCACCCGACGGCTGCGGCCAAGGGACCGGTGCCGAGAAGGGTGATCATGGACCCGACATTCATGGTGGCCGAATACAGGCCGGTCACCATCGACACCTGGCTCCAGGGGACCTCGCGCCGGATGATCACCGGGACCGCGATATTGCCCAGAGTGATGGCGAAACCGATGATTCCGGTGCCCACGAGCACGAGCCAGGGCGGTCCGAGTGAGCGCAGCACCGTTCCCAGCAGCACACCGGTGAGGCAGGACAGCACGGCCGCCTCGGCGCCGAACCGTCCGATGGCCTTGCCCGCCACCGGGGTGACGAGGGCGAACAGCAGCACCGGCAGGCCCGTGAGGAGGCCAACCCCGGCCGCGCTCAGTCCCGTATCGTCCTGGATGTCGCCGAGGACGGCCGTCGGTGCGATGATCGGTGCCCGCAGGTTGATCGCCAGGACGACGATGCCCACGACCATCCACGGCAGCATCCGCCGGGCGACGGAGGGGTCCGACTGGTTCACATGCGCTCGGGCACGCGGATGCCCAGGACTCCGAGTCCGGCTTCGAGCACCTCGAGGACGGTCTGGCTCAGGCGCAGCCGAGAATCGCGCACCTCGGCGGTTTCTGCGATGAGAACCGGGCACTGCTCGTAGAACGATGTGAACGACTGGGCGAGGTCGAAGAGGTACGTGCACATTCGGTGCGGCGCGGACCCGGCCACCACCTCGGCGACGACATCGGAGAATCCGAGGAGCGCCAGCCCCAGGTCACGTTCGGCAGCCTCGCCGAGGTGGATCGGCGCAGCCGTGAACGCATCCCCTTCCGCCTTGCGCAGGATCGATCGGATCCGTGCACCGGCGTACTGCAGGTACGGGGCGGTATTGCCGATGGGGGCGAGCATACGGTCGAGGTCGAAGGTGTAGCTCGTGTCGTGGGCGACGGAGAGGTCGGCGTACTTCACGGCTCCGATGCCCACGGTCTTGGCCACTAGGGCCTCCTCCTCAGCATCGAACTCGACGTTCGACTCCTGGAGGGTGGCCTTCGCGCGGGCGACAGCCTCGACGAGGAGCTCGGCCAGACGCACCGGAGCTCCGCTGCGCGTACGCAGGATCTTGCCGTCGTCGCCGAGCACATTGCCGATCTTCACGTGCTCGAATTCGACGCCCTCGGGCAGCCAGCCGGCGGCCCGAGCGATGGAGAAGACCATCTCGAAGTGCATAGCCTGCGGGGTGCCGACGACATAGAGGACACGGTCGGCATTGAGGTTGCGCACGCGGTGGCGAACAGCCGCGAGGTCCGTCGTGGCGTAGCCGTAGCCGCCGTCGGACTTGCGGATGATGAGCGGCAGCGGTTCGCCCTCACGGCCGGTGAAGCCTTCCGGGAAGACACACAGGGCACCGTCGCTGATGCGCGCCAGGCCCGCGTCCTCGAGTTCCTGGCAGACCGCGGCGAGATCGTCGTTGTAGATGCTCTCACCTGCGAGGTCGTCATCGGTCAGGGTGACGTCGAGGAGTGAGTAGATGTGGTTGAAGTAGGTCTTGGAGAAACCGACGAGCCGCTCCCACAGTTCAAGGGTCTGCTTGTCACCGCCCTGCAGTTCGACCACCCGGGCGCGGGCGCGGGTGGCGAAGGCCTCGTCGCTGTCGAACTTCGCACGCGCTGCCTGGTAGAAGGCGTTCGGGTTGGCCGAGATGTCCTGGGCCGTCTCGGATTCGATGCCGACGTCGAGTAGGTGTTCGATGAGCATGCCGAACGGAGTGCCCCAGTCGCCGATGTGGTTCTGGCGCACGACGGTGTTGCCGAGGAATTCGTGCGTGCGGGCGAGCGCATCGCCGACGACGGTGGTCCGCAGGTGACCGACGTGCATCTCCTTGGCGACGTTGGGTGCCGAGTAGTCGATGACGACGCGCTGACCGGCAGCGGCCGCACCCTCGGATGTCGCCCCCTCGGTTGTCGCAGGTGTCTCAGCCACAGCCTCGGCGGCGGTGCCCTGGTTGAGGGTCGAGGCTAGGAAGTCGGAGGTGAAGGTGAGGTTGATGAAGCCGGGGCCCGAGATCTCAGGGGTCTCGCAGATGCCCGCGAGGTCCAGGTTGCTCACGATCGTGTTCGCGATGTCACGCGGTTTGGACTTCAGCTCCTTGGCCAGGGGCAGAGCCACATTCGCCTGAAAATCGGCGAACTGGCTGCTCCTGATCACGGGGTCGCGTCGCTTGAAGTCCTCGCCGAAGGACTGTTCGAGGGCGAGTGCGAAACGATCGTTGAGAAGCGAAGTCAGAGATGGCATGACACCATTCTATTGGTCAGGGGCCGACCGCGCCGCATGGGCCGCGTCACCTCGCGGTACCGAGCCCGGTCGCCTGTGCCGACGAGGGCTCGCCGAGCGTGCAAGTTGGCTGGGCATCCTCGTCCTTCACGGGTCCGCGTCCGTGCATGCTTGTAATGTGGGTCACGTGAATTCCAACACTTATCTCCGGTATCCGCACATCCACGGTGATCTCATCACCTTCGTTGCCGACGATGACGTGTGGCTCGTCGCCGCCGAGGGAGGGCGTGCTTGGCGTCTGACCTCGGATCATGCTCCCGCGCGCAGCCCGAGGTTCTCCCCTGATGGGTCCCGTATCGCCTATGTCTCACACCGCGACGGCCACCCTGAGCTCATGCTCGCCGAGGTGGCTTCCGGTTCTCTGCACCGGCTCACCTGGCAGGGGTCGACGGCGATGACGATGCTCGGTTGGGCCGACGATGAGCACTTCCTCATCGGTTCCAATGCCGGCGAGTTCGAGTCACGCAATCACGTGGTGCGTTCCGTGGGAATCGACGGCAGCGTCGAGCGCCTGTCCTGGGGTCGCGCCTCGGGAATGGCCCGCCATCACTCATCGGTGACCGCCCTGGCGACTCCCTACAGTCGTGAACCCGCGCACTGGAAGCGCTACCGAGGGGGAACCGCGCCCCGGCTCTGGCTTGATCGCAGCGCAGACGCCACGGGCAGCGGAGTCCAGTGGCAGCGGCTGCTGCGCGACGAAGAGGCGTCGCTGACCGACCCGCTGTGGGTGGGAGACTCACTGGTCATCACCTCTGACAAGGCCGCGAGCTTCCCCCATCATGCCAACGAGCAGGCCAACCTCTGGATCTGGGACGGTCTGGCTACACGCAGCGATGGGGATCCGGGTGAGCCCAGGCAGCTGACGTTCCAGACCGAAGCCGAAGGGTACGTCCGCAATGCGACGACCGACGGGACGCGCATCGTGTGGCACAGCCGCGGCGAGATCCGCATCCTCGACAGCCTCGATGCCGCCATCCGGACCCTTGCAGTCCAGCTTCCGGGCACCCAGGTGCAGCCGCTCAACCTCGACTCGAAGTCCAGGATCGGCGCCATCGCCCCAGATCACGAGGGCAATGCCTCCCTCATCGAATGGCGAGGAAAGACCTTCTGGTTGGCTCATCGTGAGGGCCCCGCACGAGCATTGTGCGCGGACTCTTCGATCCGCACACGCCTCCCGGTGGTGCTCGGACAGACCGGGCAGGCGGCCTACATCACCGATGTCGAAGGTGAGGATGCCATCGAAGTTCGCGCCACCTCGGCGACGGCGACGGAACGGCGAATTGGAGCCGGCGCTCTGGGACGGGTTCTGCACATGACCTCCGATCCGTCCGGGAAGACCTTGGCCACGATCTCCCACGACGGAAGCGTTCGTCTCGTCGAGGTCGGAAACGGCAAGACCAGATTGGTCGGGCGTTCCGGCTTCGGTGAGGCCAGATCGCCTGAGTTCTCGCCCGACGGGCGGTATCTCATCTGGTCACAGCCCACTCAGGGTGAGGAGCAGTTGGCGCAGCTCATGCTCGTCGACACCAAATCAGACCGTGAGGCGCTGGCGCTGACCAGTGGGAAGTACAACGACTACTCCCCCACGTTCTCCGCCGACGGCAAGTACATTGTGTTCCTGTCTGACCGGACCTTCGATCCTGCCTATAATCAGCACTCCTTCGATCTGTCGTTCAACGGTGTGACCAGGCCGTGGCTGCTGCCCTTGAGCGCCACAGAGCCGGCTCCGTTCGGACCGACCTCGAGCGGTTGGGCGATCAGCGAGCTGACCGATGAGGCCTCGAAGGCAGAGAAGACCAAGACGGAGAAGTCCAAGGTCACCAGCGTCGAGCTGGATGTCGAGGGTGCCGAGGAGCGGATCCTCGCGCTCCCCGTCTCTGCTGGTGTCTTCCGGAAGCTTGAGTCGGCCGTCGGCGGTGTCCTGTGGATCCGTGCCGGGGAATCGGAGGACGGTGTGCTCGGCACCGACCTTGATGCCCCTCCGACGGAGTCGATCCAGTACTTCGACTTCGCCAAGCGCAAACTCGTCACCATCGTCGATAAGGCGGATGCCTATTGGGTGAGCGGGGACGGCAAGCTCATGGTTGTCTACGATGACGGCGATGTGACTGTGCGTCCGAGCAACCGCAAGGTCGAAGACGACGATGACGAGTGCGTCTCGGTGGATCTCTCTCGGCTGCGTTTCGAGCTCGACCTGCGTGCCGAGTGGCTGCAGATGTTCGAAGAGAACTCGCGGATCATGCGCGATCACTATTGGCGTGCAGACATGAACGGTGTGAACTGGGAGGGAGTCACCCTGCGGTGGCGCCGAGTCGCCGCGAAGGCTCTGACCCATGATGATCTCGTCGATGTGCTGTGGGAGACGGTCGGGGAACTCAACACCTCTCATGCCTATGTCACTCCCTCGACTGGCTTGGGCAACCCGTCGAAGCGACTCGGCTTCCTCGGCGCCGACCTGGAACGGACACCGAACGGTTGGCAGATCGCACGAATTCTGCCTGGTGAGAGCAGTGAACCCGCGGCCAGGTCGCCATTGCGTCAGGCAGGTGTCGGGGCTCAGGAGGGCGACATCATCCTGGCAGTCGATGGCCAACGGGTCGATGAGGTACGCGGTCCCGCCGCCCACCTGCAGGGTGCCGGCAATAGGATCGTCGAACTCACACTGCGCCGCGGCCGCAAGGACCGCGTGGTCGCGATCGTGCCGCTGACCAGCGAGGAGAAGCTGCGGTACCAGGACTGGGTGCGATCGAGGCGAGAGTATGTGAGGTCGAAGTCCGAGGGACGCGTCGGCTATGTGCACGTCCCGGACATGATGCCCAACGGTTGGGCACAGCTGCATCGCGACCTCAGACAGGCGATGTCGGCCGACGGCGTCATCGTCGATGTCCGGTTCAACCGCGGCGGTCACACCAGCGCCCTGGTGGCCGAGCGCTTCGCCGATCGTGTCATCGCCTGGAACGCCGTGCGCAACTACGACGCCATGATCGCCGATCCCGAAGACGCACGCCGAGGGCCAGTGGCCTTCGTCGCCAATGAGTTCTCGGGCTCCGATGGTGACATCATCAATGCCCGTGCTCAGGCGAAGGGCTTGGGCCCCGTCATCGGTGTGCGCACCTGGGGCGGAGTCGTCGGCATCGATGGCCGCTACGACCTGGTCGACGGCACCGGTGTGACTCAGCCGCGCTACGCCTTCTGGCTTGAGGGCAAGGGCTGGGACGTGGAGAACTACGGTGTCGAGCCTGATATCGAGGTCGAGCATGATCCCTCACAGCTGTTCGGTGAGGACGATCTGCAGCTTGACCGCGCCGTCGCCGAGGTGCTCACCAGCCTGGAGAGGACCCCCGCGGCCGCGCCCCCGGACTTCCCAGCCCCGCGCGTGCAGGCACCCCCGAAGCCCCAGGCCCCAGGAGCTCCATCGGAGTAGGCACTCTGAGCGACGGCTCCCGCGGACGACAGTCCCGGGGCCTCAGCCATCGGGACGTCTAAGCCATCGGGACGCCTAACCAGCCGGGTTCGAACTTGGGACTGGCATATTGAGGAACTTTTGGTGTACTTCTGGCCTCCGCGAGCACACCAAAAGTTCCTTAATGACCTTCGAGCGGCACGAGCGCCCACAGACCGAAGGCGAGGAGCACGAAACCGGGGATGATTCCGCCTAAGACGGGGATGAAATCGGGGGCACCGGCGAAGAAGGCGATGAAACCGGCGATGCCGCACAGCGTGACGACCGTGGCGAGAATGTGGAAGCGCCCGAGCTTGAAGACAGAGCCGAGGGCGTAGAAATGCGTTCCGACGACGAATGCTACCCAGGCCACGCCGAGTTCGGGATGACCCATACCGCTGAGCAGACGAATGCCTCCGAAGAGCGCGACCGCCTCGATCGCGACGATGATCCAGTAGCTGCGCCCGAAAGGACCGCCGGTGCGCACCTGCGAGTCTGCAGTCTGCGCCTGAGCACGCTTCATCCGCCCCAACCCGCGAAGCGCGAGAAACGCGATGGCGGCGAAGGCGGCTATGCCCACGATGAGCACCAGCGTCCGGCCCAGGGTGGAGAAGCCTGCGCTGTTGACGATGAGGAAGACGAGTCCGAAGGCTCCGCCGATGAGCGAGCCGATCTCCGCGCCCGCGGCGGGCTGCGGTCTGGAGTGCACTGCGTGGGTCATCATCGTCCTGTCGGGAGTGCATGGACACCACTTCTTCGGTGGTGACTCGGGGGACCCTGAACCCGCTGCCGGGGCACGAGACTCGGGTCTGTGCTCACATTCTTACACCTGAGACCGCCCCTCGCTGTGAACACTCGAAATTTTCCTACCCCCTCTCACCGTCAACGCACGGAAACTTCCTGCCGGGTCGTCGACGAGCATCGTCAGGCGGTTGTGCTGACCTATCAGGTCTCACGGTCACTGTCGCGTGATGGCCTCGAGTCCATTCAGGCTCAGGAGCTCGCGACTCTGCAGCCGCTCATCGATGTCGTCGCCGAGGCGGGGGCACAGGGCGATCTCCATAACGTCGACGCGAACACCCTCGGCCACGACCTCATGACGATGGCGCACATGTGGGCGCTCAAGCACTGGTACTTCCAGCAGCGTGAGGTCGGTCTCGAGGAGTACATCCACCAGCAGGTGCGCACGGTTGTGATGAACAACCTCAGCGAGAGCGCGCGGAAGCGAGTGGGTACGTCCGCAGTCCGGTGAGCGCGGCGAGTCAGCCTGTGCGGCGGTAGAGCAGGTAGAGATAGCCGTCGTCGGTGCCGTAAAGGGACGCCAGGGAAAGGTCGGCTGGCGGGTCGAACCGCGCACCGTGGAGAATGCTGGTTCCATCCCCTGCCACCAGCATGGGGCTCCTCGTCAGGCTGAGTTCGTCGACGTCCCCGGTTCTCAGCAGATCGGTGAACAGGCGGGGTCCGCCTTCGCAGACGATGCGCGTCAGCCCGCGAGAGACGAGCTCAGCGATCGCCGCGCTCAGGTTCACGGTCGAGCGCCCGGCCACGACCACCTCGGCGACCTCAGCTGCCTGCGCACGGGCTTGCGCGGGAGCATCGGCACACGTGATGACGATTGTTCGTGCATCGTCGGGAGCCTCGGTGAACAGCGGGGACGAGAAGTCGAAGTCCAGGCTGTGTGAGACCACAGCCATGGGCGCAGTCGGGGTTCGCCCCTGACGCAGGTGACGCCACTGCCGATCGTCTTCGGCCGGGCCGTAGTCCTCGATCCGAGCCGTGCCCGCGCCCACGAGGATGACGTCGGCCAGCGCGCGATTGAGCGCGAAGAGCGACTTGTCCGTGTCATTGCCCAGTCCACCAGCGTGACCGGCGATGGTGGCAGCGCCATCGACCGAAGCCACGAACACGGCGCGCACCCAGTGTTCGACACCCTCCGGGAAGGCGAAGGCCTCAGGCAGCGTGACCGTCTCCAGCGGCGCGGGCACGAGCCTGTTCACACTCGGAGCGCCGGGCGGGGCGTCACTCGGAGCGCCGTTCATCGACCGTCCTTGTTGCCGCTGAGGATGAGGTCAGCGGTGCAGGGGAACACTGGATTCGTCCGTCAGGGCGAGGAATCCGAAGGTCTCCTGCAGGTAGAGCTCGACGCTGTCGCCGTTGTGGCTGTGATAGCCGATCGAGAGGTCCTGGCCGAGGTGCAGTTCGTAGTCTCCGCCGCGCACTGAAACGAGAAGCGCGCCCTCGAGAGCCGGGGCCCAGATGATCTCTCCGTCGCCGAGCAGGCGGGACAGATGATCGCGGACCGGGTAGCCGTGGTCGGTCGATTCGGAGACCTTCGTGTACTCCTCGGAGGACAGCAGCAGACTGTAGGGGCCGTCGACTCCGGCCTTGCGCAGACCGCTGAGCGCTTGGGCCACGGAGTCGGCGAAGTCCTCGACGGCATCAGGGATCGCCACTGGGGTATTCGAGCTGCCGGGCACGATTCCGCCGATGCCGGCCGAGTCGAGGCCGTGGAGGATCGCGCTGTCCTCGGCCATCGCGATCGTGGTGGCGGCATCCTTGACCGGCTGCCAGTCCGAATCGCCGGACCCGCGTTCGACATCGTCGATGGCCTGCCGGGTGACCGTGAACGGCACTCGCAGCTCGATGAATTCCTGCGAGATGCGCTGCTTGATCGAGATGTCGCCGCCCGTGCTTCCGAGCGTGCGGATGTGACCAGTGCCCACGGATGAGGTCTCGAAGCCCGTGGGGCCTTCGACGTCGACGATGCGGCGGCCGGCGATGTTGCGTTTGAAGGTGCGGCGGGCTTCCTCTTCGATCTCGGCCCAGGCGGAGTCCGTGACTGGGGCGAGATCGCGATAGAGATTATTCACTGTCTACTCCTTTTGAGACTGCCTATTCCGAGGCTGCCGTCGGATGTATCCCGAGCGGCTTCTTCGGCTGTCTGATCTGCGGGTTCGGTGGAATCCTCGGCGAGGACCTCGGCGCGACCAGTGTCGTCGTCCGTGGCTGCATCCTCGTCCTCGCCCGGATCCTCGAGGAAGTCCTGGGTTGGGACGTAGAACAGATTGCCGGTCTCCGCGGTCGAGAAGTCGAGGATGCGGTCATAGGTCCCGGGAGGATCTCCGATGAACATGTTCTCCAACATCTGCTCGGTCACCGAGGGATCGCCGGCGTAGCCGATGAAGTACGTTCCGTATTCGCCGGACTCGACGGAACCGAAGACCATGTTGTCGCGGACGATCTTATGTTCGGTGCCGTCCTCATCCTCGATGGTGTTGAGGATGAGATGGGAGTTCGCGGCCTTGTCATCGTCGTCGAACTCCATGTCGGAGAGCTTGTGGCGACCGAATGCCGCCTCTTGGTCCTCGACGCTCAGCGATTCCCAGTCCTTCATCTCGTGCGTGTACTTCTGCACGATGACGTAGCTGCCGCCTTCGCAGTCGGGGTCCTCGGGACCGACGTAGGCCGAGTCGATGGCCTCCTGATCTTCGGGATTCTCGGTCCCGTCGACGAATCCCAAGATGTCGCGTTCGTCGAAGTAGCGGAATCCGTGCACTTCGTCGACGACGTCGACAGACGAGCCGATTTCTCCGATGATGAGCCGCGCGAGTTCGAAGCACAGGTCGATGCGTCGCGCGCGGATGTGGAAGAGGATGTCACCCGGGGTCGAAGGTGCCGTGTGGGTGTCACCGCGCTGTTCGATGAAGGGGTGGAGCTGAGCGGGCCGCGGTATCGAGTACATGCGGTCCCACAGCAAGGCGCCGATGCCCGTGACACAGCTCAGGTGGTCTTCGCGGGAGCGGAATCCGACGGTGCGCACGAGTCCGCTGACATCGCCGAGGAAGTCCTTGACCTCAGCTTCCGCGCCCGGGTGGACGGTGACGACGAGGAAGATCGCCGAGGGGGCAGGCGGACCCAGGACGTGCTGCGGAGTCCTCCCGTTCGGAAGTGCCACGTTCTGTACCGTCACGCCATCATCTCCTCGTTCGCACGAATGATCATCGAGGTGCACTGCATCATCGCAATGGTGCTTGGCTGGTCAGTATACACCCCCTCTGACAACGGCCGGCAACCGTCTGACAACGGGAAATATCCGTTTTCGACAACCGCGGAAGTTGTCCTTGCCGTTCACTTCGTCTGTCCTACACTGGGGTCAGAACGACAGTAATGGGACCAGACGACGGAACTGGGACACCGACGACAGCATGGAGGTCGAGCATGACGCAGAAGCATCAGGTTCAGGTTCGGCGGGCCTATGACGACCCGGCTCAGAACGACGGCACTCGGATCCTCGTCGACCGCATCTGGCCGCGCGGAGTGAGCAAGGACAAGGCCGAGCTCGACGACTGGCTCAAAGAGCTCGCTCCCTCCAGCGACCTGCGCAAGTGGTACTCCCACGACCCCGACAAGTTCGAGGAGTTCTCGCGACGCTACCGTGACGAGCTCAAGGACGATGACCATGCCGAGGCGTTCAAACATCTCAAGGAGTACGCGAAGAAGGGCAAACTGACACTCATCACGGCCTCGAAGCGCGACGACATCAGTGACGCGACGGTGCTCAAACACGTGCTCGACGGCAAGAAGTCGAGCTGAGGGATCAAGGGGCGGATCATGAACGAGATCGAACCGGATACACGCGATTGGGCGGATGTGCTCGAGGGCGGGTGCTCCGAATGCGGGTTCACCGGACACGAGGACGTCACGAGTGTCCCAGACTTCGCGACAACCTCGGCGGAGGCATGGAACGAGGTGTTGACCAGGCCGAATGCGCGCGAGCGTACCCAACCGGACCGTTGGTCCGACGTCGAGTACGCCGCTCATGTGCGTGACATCCTCGATCTGTTCCGCGAGCGCACTCACCTGATCGTCACGCAGGAGTCCCCGACCCTGCCGAACTTCGACGGTGATGCTGTCGCAGTCGAATCCGACTACCGGAACCAGGACCCCGCCGAGGTGGCCGTGGAACTGAGAGCCGCAGCCCTGGCTTACGCTGCCGGCCTGTCGCAGGTCTCCGGGGACCAGTGGGATCGGGTCGGCTACCGAGCCGATGGACGCGAATTCACGGTCGCTTCACTGACCCGGTACGGACTGCACGAACTCAAGCATCATCTCCACGACGTGAACGCGTGAAGGCCTGAGCACCTCGGCGCTTCAGAAGACGATCGCCCAGATGAGGATCGCGATGACGGCGAAGACGAATACGAGGGCCCAGGGACTGCCGTAGTTGAATCCCCAGCCGATCCCGACGCGCTTCGGCACGAGGAACGCTGGGTCTTTGGGACAGAAGTAGAGGACTCCGAGCTTCCAGTTCGCATCGTCATCGCGAAGTCTCTGCTTCTCTTCCGGGCTGATCGAGCTCATGGACGACTCTCCTCCTCGAGTGTGGTGCGTGAGCATGGTTCCTTGCCGTAACGCTACACCTGCAGTACCCCGTTCGGCACCTGGGCCCGGTTCACAAGTGCTCGCGCGAAAACTATCGTTGACTCATGGCACTGGAATGGGAGCAGACCGTCGTTGATGCCCACAACCCGCAGGCCCTCGGCCGCTGGTGGGCCGAGGCACTCGATTGGGTCGTCGTAGGCAATGATCCGGACGAATTCGAGATCCGCGAGACCAAGGACAGGCTTCCGGGCATCCTCTTCGGACGCGATGATGAGACGAAGTCCGTGAAGAACCGACTCCACTTCGACTTCCGACCGAAGGATCGCGACGCCGAGGTGGAGCGACTGCTTCGTCTCGGCGCCGTCCGCGTCGACGTCGGCCAGACCGGTGAGGAGCCCTGGGTGGTCCTCGCCGACCCGGAGGGCAACGAGTTCTGCGTGCTCTCACCCCGCGATCCGTAATCTGGCGCCACCCATGATCTGACCAGCTCTCAGCCGATATTGGACAGCAGTGTCCAAAATAACCTACTCTCGTTCCATGGGCAGGAAGAAGAGCTTCGACGAGCAGGCGGTGATCAACGCCGCGATCGCCGTCTTCAGCGAGCACGGCTATACCGGCACCGACGTCGGCCTCGTCTGCGAACGCGCTGACATCGGCCGTTCCAGCTTCTACAACACCTTCGAGAGCCTCGATGCCCTGTTCCTGCGCGCACTGCGCGAATACACCGCGTCCGGAATCCCGCTCCGGGAGGAACTGAGGACAGGGGCAGCGCCGGCACCAGCACTCATCATGCACCGCCTCGGCGGGGAACTGGCCAAACAGTGCGAGGACGATCAGCGCATTGGATGCCTGTCTGCCAACACCGCGGCCGAACTCGGACGTGAGATCGACGCGGTGTGCACGATCCTCGATCCCGATCGTCAAGCCTGGCTGGAGACGTACCGCATCGTCTTGGAACGCGGCCAGATCGAGGGCCACATTCGCTCCGAGCTCGATGCGGGAGTGCATGCGGAGCTCATCCACAGTGTGCTCGCCGGGCTGAGAGTCGCCGCTCGAGTCATGCCCGCCGAAAACGTCCAGGCGCAGGCGACCGCGTTCATCGCAGGGCTGTGCACTCCTGCGGGGCTCACAGCACTTCACGACCACACGGCAGCCTCTACCGGCATCGACTCACCCGGACTTCCCGTCTCAACCGAAAGCAGCCCCCAGTGACGACTTCGACTCACGCGAGAGTCCGTGTCCCGGCCCAGGTCTACCTTCTGGCAGCGGTGATCTTCTGCCTGGGCACCAGCGAGTTCATGATCGCCGGGATCCTCGAACCCATCAGCGCTGACCTGCAGGTCAGCATCCCCCAGGCTGGTCTCCTAATCACCGGGTTCGCCGTGGGAATGATCGTCGGGGCACCGGCGATGGCGCTGCTGACCCTCAAGCTGCCGCGGAAGGCGACGATGATCATCTCGATCGTGGCCTTCTCCGCACTGCACATTGTGGCCGCTCTGTCGCCGAACTATTCGATCCTCATGGTCACCCGTGTCCTGGCGGCCATCGCCTGCGGCGGGTTCTGGGCCGTCGCCGCCGTCCACACGACCCGCATCGCCCCCGCCGAGGTGCATGGTCGTGCCCTGGCCAGCCTCGTCGGCGGTCTGACCGTTGCAAACCTCATCGGTGTGCCCGTGGGCACGTGGGTGGGCACCCAGTTCGGTTGGCGGGCGACCTTCTGGGCCGTCGCGATCGTCACCGCTCTCGCCGCCGTCCTCATTGCGCTCACAGTTCGCAGCGCGACCGGGGAGCGCAGCGGGTCGAGCCAGCATCTGCCCACCCTTTTCAAGGCCGAGATCCAAGCGTTCAAGGGCCCGCGGATCTGGTTGGCTCTGGCCACGACTGCACTCTTCCAGGCTTCGGTCTTCGCAGCCTTCTCCTACTTCTCGCCCCTGCTCACCCAGGTGGCCGGAATCTCCCACGACCTTGTGCCGGGAGTCCTGGCCGCCTTCGGCATCGGCGCATTCATCGGCGTCGTCGTGGGCGGGCGATTCGCCGATCGCAATATCTTCGGCAATATCGTCGGCAGCCTCATTGCCCTGGCGATCAGCCTCTTCGCCTTGTGGCTCGTGGCCGAAAACGGCTGGGCGGCGATCGTGATGATCGTCCTCGTCGGCGCCAGCGGGTTCTCCATCGCCGGGGCGCTCAATGCCCGCGTCTTCCAGATCGCCACCCAGGCACCGACCCTGGCAGCCAGTGTGAACACCTCGGCGTTCAACGTCGGCAATGCCATCGGACCGGCGTTGGGCGCGGCGGTCATCGCACTCGGGTGGGGATTCACGGCACCGGTCGTCGTCGCCATCGTGTTGGCAGTGGCAGCACTCGGGGTCGCCGCGATCGCGATCAGGGGCGAGCGGAGGTTTGCAGCCGACAACGTCGCTTCGGCCTCGCTCGACTCGGTGTCGCTCGACTCGGCCCTGCTCGACACGAAACCCTCGGGCGATGACACGAAGCATTCAGCTATCGACGCCTCCCGCTGCGCCGATTAGCAATGACCGCTGCCACCGTCAGTCGGCAGGCGGCTGCCACAGCTCGATTCGGTTGCCCTCGGGGTCATGGACCCATCCGAAGATTCCGACACCCTCCATCTCCTGGGTCTCAGCCGTCCCCGGCCCGTTCGAAGCGCAGCAGGGTCATTCCACCGGGGTAGCTTGTGGCCTCGGCCCGAGACCAGATCTCCCTGTCGAATCCTGCGTCGTGACCCCAGAGCGGAATTCCCGAGCCCAGGGTCACGGGCCCGAGTTTGATGATCAGTTCGTCGATCTCCGGTCGCAGGCTCGCCGCGAGTGTGCCTCCACCGACAAGCCAGATGCCCTTGCCCGGTTCGCCCTTGAGCTGCCTGATCCGCTCGATCGGATCGCCGCTGACGATTTCGACGTCCGAATCGGATGGAGACTCCAGAGTCGTTGAGACCACGAGGTGGCGCAGATGAGGGTAGGCGTTCGGCAATCCAGCGGCCAGGCCGATTTCGAAGGAACGACGTCCCTCGACCACGGTGTCGAAGTGATGCCCAGGGTCGGTGACGCCCAGCGCCTGCCGGGCGGGGCCGGGCAGAGTCTCGGGGTACTCGGTGCGGATGAAGTCGAGGTAGTCATCGGTCATGGGCCACCAGGAACTCGGATCGCTCCCATCGGGTCCTGCGATGAAGCCGTCGAGGGAGGAGGCCACGAAATAGCTCAGTCTTCGTTGATCGGGCATCTTCGCAGTCTAAACCAGCGAACCCGCCGGCCCCAGGGTGACGCGAACGTTCTTCCACGGCTTCACCCAGGTCATCGCCTCGGCCACGAGCGTCTGACCACACGAGCTGCACACTTCACCGTGCGTGGTCTCCTCGCCGCAGACTTCGTGGATCATCGCCATATGTCCGCCTGCAGCGGGCATCTCCGTGTGCTTCTCTCCCCAGAGCGCAAGCTGCTGGAGGATCGGCAGGAGATCGGCCGCGGCTTCGGTGGCAGCGTATTTCTGGCGGGTGCGCGCACCGTCCTGGTAGTCGACCCGCTCGAGCAGACCGGCCTCGACCATCGCATGCAGACGTCGGCTGAGCACCGCTTCGGAGATCCGCAGACCCTCACGCAGCGCCTCAAAGCGACCGCGTCCATGGAGGACGTCACGGACGATGAGCAGCACCCAGGGGTCACCGAGCACATCGAGCGATCTCCCGATGGGGCACAGCGCCTCGGACCAGTCTGATCTCAACGGCATGAGCCCTTTCCTTTCTTCAGCGAAGTCTGTCTATACTTCTTCAAGCATAACTTCTTTCAAGAAAGTGTGAGGGATCGATGTCGACCACTCCTCGAGGCACCACCGGACCACAGGGGTCGAAGCGCCGCCGCGTTCACCCTGCCTGGTGGGTAGCGGCCGTCGCCTTCCTTGCCCTGCTCGCCGCAGCAGGCTTCCGGGCAGCACCTGGCGCACTCATGATCCCGCTCCACAATGACTTCGGCTGGTCGATGAGTGTCATGTCATTGGCAGTCAGCGTCAACCTCATCCTCTACGGACTCACGGCCCCGTTCGCCGCTGCGCTCATGGATCGCTTCGGAGTTCGCCAAATCGTCGCCCTCGCGCTCTTCCTCGTCGCCGCCGGCGCCGGTGGCAGCGTCATCATGACCGCTTCGTGGCAGCTGCTCGTCTTCTGGGGCGTGCTGATCGGGCTGGGCACGGGGTCAATGGCCATGGTCTTCGCCGCAACCATTGCCAATCGCTGGTTCATCCGCCGGCGCGGACTGGTCATGGGGATGCTCACCGCCGGGTCGGCCACCGGTCAGCTCATCTTCCTGCCCCCGGTCGCCGCAATCGCCGAGTCCACCGGGTGGCGACCCGCTTCGCTGCTCATCGCCGCCGCGGCTCTCGTGGCCGTGCCGATCGTATGGTTCGTCCTGCGCGATCACCCTGAGGACCGCGGAGTCCTGCCCTACGGTGCCGATCCCGAGACCTATGTTCCCGAGGAGAAGCCGACGGGCGGAGCCGCCAAGCGCGCGTTTGCGGGGCTGGCTTTCGCGGTGCGACACCGTTCCTTCTGGGCTCTGGCGATCGCGTTCGCCATCTGCGGGGCAACGACCAACGGGCTCATCGGCATCCACTTCATCCCGTCCGCCCATGACCACGGAATGCCGTCGACAACAGCGGCGGGCCTGCTCGCCGTCGTCGGTGTCTTCGACATCGTCGGCACCGTATTCTCGGGCTGGCTTACCGACAAGTTCGACCCGCGCATCCTTCTCCTCACGTACTACACGTTCCGCGGCGTCGGGCTTCTGCTTCTGCCCTGGCTGCTCTCGGACATCGTGCACCCGTCCATGGTGCTCTTCATCGTCATCTACGGCCTCGACTGGGTCGCCACCGTTCCGCCCACCTCGGCGCTGTGTCGTGAGGTATTCGGCGAGCAGGGGACGATCGTCTTCGGCTGGGTCTTCGCGGCCCACCAGCTCGGTGCTGCGGCTGCGGCCTTCGGTGCGGGCGTCATCCGCGACGTCTTCGGCGAGTACACCTACGCCTGGTGGGGCGGTGCCGCGATGTGCGCGGTCGCTGCCGCGCTGTCGTTTGCCGTGAAACGCAGCAGGCAGTGCTCTTCCCGGACCACCATCATCGCCGAGGCGGCCCCCAGTTCCGCTTCTCGCGCTGAGAACTGAGGCCCGAGATTCGGGTCAGAGGTGGGCAAGGTGTGAGACCGACTTGCCCCAGCGGAATGCGCACGTCATTCTTCTTGTTGACCCTGTATCGCCGTTTCCTATGCTCGAGAGGACGTTCATGAGCAAGTTCGCAGTGACAAATGCCAATACCGGTGAGATCGAGGAGGAGTTCGCCTCCGTTCCCAAGGAAGAGATTCCCGGTTACATCGATCGCGCCCACGAAGCCCACCTGTCGTGGAAAGAGACTCCGCTGCATGAGCGCGCGACGATCCTGCGGAAGTTCGCTGACCTCGTCGATGCCAATGCCGACGAGATGACCGACATCATCGGCCGTGAGATGGGCAAGATCAAGAAGCAGGGACTCGGCGAGGTCGACAAGGTCGCCCGCACAGCCCGCTGGATGGCCGACAACGCCGCCACCCACCTGGCACCCACACATCTGGCTGCCGCAGGTGCGGCCAGCAGCTACGTGCGCCACCAGCCGCTTGGCGTGCTGCTGGGAATCATGCCGTGGAACTTCCCCTACAACCAGATCGCTCGCTTCGTGCTGCCCAACCTCATGGTCGGCAACTCGATCATCATGAAGCAGGCCTCCATCTGCCCGAAGTCCTCACAGTACTTCGAAGATCTCCTCACCGAGGCGGGGCTGCCCAAGGGTGTGTACCAGAACATCTACCTCGACAGCTCCCACGCCGAGGAGGTCCTCAAGGACTTCCGCGTCAAGGGCTTCTCGCTCACCGGGTCCGAGGGTGCCGGTGCCTCAGTGGCCGCCATCGCCGCCAAGTACTACAAGCGTGCCGTCCTCGAACTCGGCGGCAATGACCCCGCCGTCGTCCTCGACTCGAAGGACGTGCCGGCACTGGCCCAGAAGCTCGTCGGACTGCGCCTGGCGAACGCCGGTCAGGTCTGCACCTCACCGAAGCGCATGATCGTCGTCGATGATCTCTACGACGAGTTCCTCGCCGAGGCCGTCAAGGCCGCCGAGGCGACGAAGGTCTCGACCTTCGATGACCCGGATGTCGGCATGGGACCGGTCTCCTCCGAGGGCGCCCTCGATGAGGTTGTCGCCATGATCGACAAGGCAGTATCCGATGGTGCCACTTTGCACACCGGCGGCAAGAAGCTCGACCGTCCAGGTTGGTTCATGTCGCCTGCAGTGATCTCCGACATCGACCCGAAGTCGGACCTCGGCTGCAATGAGCTCTTCGGACCCGCAGTCATGATCTACCGAGCCAAGGACGAAGAGGATGCACTGCGTCTGGCCAATGACACCGAATACGGTCTCATGAGCTCGGTGTGGACCGATGACCTCGAAAAGGGTCAGCAGTTCGGCGCCAAGATCAACGCCGGCATGACGCTGATCAACTCCCACATGGAGTCCGGTCCCGAATACCCGTTCGGCGGCATCAACCGCTCGGGTTACGGTCGCGAGAACGCCCAGTGGGCATTCCAGGCGTTCACAAACGAACACCTGATCCGCGTTCACGCCTGAGGACCGATCCTCGAATCTGAATAGACAAAGATCCCGCCGACAGCGTCCATATCGCTGTCGGCGGGATCTTCTTTTACGAGTGCTGTCTCAATAGCTTCTCGAGTGGAGGTAAGGGGACTCGAACCCCTAACCCCCTGCTTGCAAAGCAGGTGCGCTACCAATTGCGCCATACCCCCTCAGAGCACAGGCCGATATTACCCGCTTGAACGGTGCGTGCGAAATCGGCTGTGGTCCACAAGCAACGGCAACGACCTGCGAAGACCCCTCCAGGCCCATCTACACGCGCTTGGCACCCCGACCTCGGGGCCGGTGTCGGCAATCTTCGTAAACCCCTCGTTTTCAGACAATCACCCGTGGCCCGAGCAATCACCGAAGATTCTTACGCAGGGTCGCTATATGTCGAGTCCTCGAATCGATCACCGGTGTGCCTCAGCGATTCCGATCCTGTCTGCGCCTGCCCGCCGATGGTTTCGACCTGGAGTGTCAGTGCCGCGATCGACTCCTCGAGGGCATGGATGTGGGCGACGGTGGCTGATTGGTTCTCCTCCGCATCCGTCGATACCTTCTCGACGATCCAGGAGGCCAGCGTGCCGGTGACGACGCCGAGCAGAGCAATCCCACCCAGCATGAGGCACACAGCGAGCATCCGGCCCAACCCGCTCATCGGCGCCATGTCCCCGTAGCCGACGGTGGTCACGGTGACGAAGGCCCACCAGATCGCATCGGGGAAGGAATTGATCGCCGATTCGGTTCCGCGTTCGGCGTCGAGGACGGCGAGTGCAGCGGCGTAGACGAGCAGTGCTGACGCCGAAGCGGTGTAGATGAGGATCTTCCCGCGCACAGCGGTGCCGACGGTGCGGTTGAGGATGTGCAGGACCGTGATGGCCCGCAGGACTCGCATGGGCCGCAGCAACGGCAGGGCGATGACTGCGAGATCGAAGAGATGGTGACGAAACCAGGCCCAGCGATCCTCGGCGAGCCAGAGGTTGACCACGTAGTCGATGACGAAGACGAGCCACGTGATGATGACCAAGGCCATAGCGAGTTGGGCATATGTGCCGGTGGGCGCTCCGATCACCTGCCAGCTGTAGGCACCGAGGAAGGTGAGCGCGGCGACCACGAGTGGCCATTCCATGATGTGCTGCCAGCGTTTCGAATTCACGCCGATGACTCTAGTTCAGGTCGTTGCCACAGCGCCACACGTGCAGATGGGCAGGAACCTTGGGTCAACTCATCCTCAGATTATGTGGCAGGTGTCTCCGGAACCAGGGGGACCTCCTCGGCGGGGGCGTCTTCCTGATCTTCGGGCTTCTTGATGAAGAACGACAGCACCACGGGCACCAGGGCGATGACTGCGGCCAACAGGAACGCATTGTGCGCTCCCGGCGAACCTGACTCCGCGACGGAGCGTCCTGCCGCCTCACCCGAGTGCAGGGCAGAGGAGTAGATGGAGATGAGAAGCGCGGTTCCGGCAGCTCCTGCCACCTGCTGCATGGTGTTCAGCGCCGCAGATCCGTGTGAGTACAGTTTCCGGTCCAGTGACCCCAGTGAGGCGGAGAACAGGGGTGTGAACGACCCGGCCAGCCCCAGTGACATGACCGTCTGGATGACGACGAGGACCCACGTGGGTGTGCCCACGCCGACCATGGAGTAGGCGAACATCGATGCAGCGATCATGACCGATCCTGGGACCAACAGTGTCCGTGGGCCCCGCGCATCGTAGATGCGGCCCATCACGGGAGCAAGAACGCCCATCAGGATGGATCCGGGCAGGAGGACTAGACCCGACTGGGTGGCGTTGAGCCCGGCGACGTTCTGCAGGTACAGCGGAAGCAGGGAGAAGGTACCGAACATGGCCAGCGAGACGACGGCCATGATGACGACTGCGATGACATAGTTCTTCGCGGAGAAGACGCGCAGGTCCAGCAGCGCCCGATCTTCCTTCTGCAGGATCAGCTGTCGCCAGGCGAACAGCCCCAGGAAGACGAGTCCCGCAGCGATCGCAGTCCAGGCGGAGCCGGTGGTGGAGCCGCCTGCCTGGCCCCCACCGAACTGGCTGAGACCGAAGACGATGCCGCCGAAGGCGAGGACAGAGAGCACGACTGAGACGATGTCGATCGGAGCATGGGTGCTCTCACCCAGGTTGGTCATCCACTTGGCGCCGAAGCCGAGAGCGATGAGCGCGATCGGGAGGACGATGGCGAACAGCCAACGCCATCCCAGGGAGTCGAGCACGATGCCCGACATCGTCGGACCGATTGCGGGAGCGAGCGAGATGACAAGGCCGACCCGACCCATCATCCGACCGCGCGAGTGGGCAGGGACGACATTCATGATCGTTGTCATCAGCAGGGGCATCATGATGCCGGTGCCCGCAGCCTGGACGACGCGTCCGACGAGTAGGACGGTGAAGCCCGGAGCCACGAGACAGATCAGGGTGCCAGCGGAGAACAGAATCATTGCCGCCAGGAAGATCTGACGGGTGGTGAAGCGCTGCAGGAGGAAACCGGTGGTGGGAATCACGACGGCCATGGTGAGCATGAACGCGCTGGTCAACCACTGACCGAGTTCCGGAGGGATACCGAGGGCAACGTTGAGCTCTGGGATCGCGATGGCCATCGTCGTTTCGTTGAGGATCGCAACGAAGGCAGCCACCAGAAGCAGCCAGATCACCCGCATCCCGGCAGGATCGATGGCGTCAGCCTGCGCGTCGTTGGTACGGGAGGGCGAAGTGTCGCTGGACAAAGAGGAACTCCGATCGAGTGATGTGATCAAGGGCCGAACTGGCTTCTGCAGCCATCTGCCCCGGAAGGCGAGTGCGAGTTCGGAAACTGCGAACGACATTCGCGGATGTAGCAGGCAACAATGATGAGGGCGGACTTATTCCGAACAGAGAGCGAAAAGAGACCGGAAGTGGAGAGAGTGCGGGGCACGAGGGAAGTTCTTCACAACGAAGGCTCCGGACCGATTCGGTCCGGAGCCTTCGTCATCTGGTGGAGGTAAGGGGACTCGAACCCCTAACCCCCTGCTTGCAAAGCAGGTGCGCTACCAATTGCGCCATACCCCCAAACGGGATTCACCTTCACACCGAGTCGGTGTGTTCAGACCATTCGGCTTGGGCACTGAGATTACCGTGCCGCCACCGGAAGAAAACTCCGAGTCCCACAAGCGTGAGACCACTGAGAATCCACTTCTTCATGATCCTCCTCGAAAGGATGTGGGCCTACCTGGACTTGAACCAGGGACCTCTTCGTTATCAGCGAAGCGCTCTAACCGCCTGAGCTATAGGCCCTTTTCAGGGGGTGAACCCGAAGTAAAACGATACCCAACGGGTCATTCCAACACAAATCGGCTGACAGTGACTCGCCTCACATGACCCCATAATACTCTGCGATCCTCCCCGGAACCGCCCGACGGCGGCTCGGAATTCCCAGACTGGGATTCCGAGCCGCCGCCAGGTTCTGGGAGCAGGTAGGAGCACATAGCACCGAAAGAGGCTGCCGCAGGTCTCAGTCGTCGGTCAGTGTCAGATGGAATCCACCCGCGATGAGGGATCCGATGTTGTAGATGAACGCACCGAGAGTGGACAGGGCGGTCATCAGGACGATGTTGATGACTGCGATGATGAAGCCGGCGGCCACAACTCGTCCGAAACCGAATATCCCGACGATCTTCTCGGCCGATTCCGCGCCGGCAACTTCGGAGATCGTCGTTTCCAGACCGCTCATGACGCCCGTGGCCTGGAGGACGACCCAGAGCACGACGAATGCCACGATGGTGGCGATGCCGATGGCCACAGACATGAGGAACGACATCTTCATGACCGACCATGGGTCCACCGCTGACACGGTGAGGCGAACCGTTCGCGGGCCCTTCTTCTTTTTATTGCCCTTGCCGCTGTCGACCATGTTCTTGACGCCCATTTTCACGCTGCCGGAGCTGGCGCGAATGGTGTTGGACGCTGATCCCATCGCCGAGGTGGCCGGACCACTTCCGGACGCTGAGTTCTGCGAACCGGTTGCCTGACTCGAAGGCGTCGAGCCACCGGTGGAGGTCCCGGCAGAGGGCTGCCGGCCGGAGGCCGAACCGGCTGAGGACTGACCGGCCGAGGGAGCCTTGCTGGGCTTCGGCGAGGCCTTGGGCGTAGGGGGAGCAACGACTCGGTTCCTATCGGGTGCAGTACCCGATTCACCCGAGCTTGCCGATCTATTCGAGCCCGCCGATTCGCCGGAGCCGCCCGGGTCATCGGAGCCGGAAGAATGATCAGCCTTCTCCCCGTCCTTCGACGATCCTGCTGTCAAGCGGGTGGAGCCACTGGACGTGCGTATGATCTTGCCTGAGCCTGGCTGTTTGTTCTCGCTCACTCTTCCACATCCTCGCTGCCGGTCTGAGGCTCTACGTCCTCACCTTCCGGTTCCTCAGCTTCTTCGTCAAGTTCTTCGACCACGGTCTCGGGTCCACGCGTTACAGCGATAATACGATCATTCTTGCCCGGTTTCGCGAACACCACACCCATGGTGTTGCGTCCCTTTGCCGGAACTTCATCGATATTCGACCGTACGATCTTACCGCGTTCCATGACGACGAGGACTTCTTCTCCCTCATCGACGATCAGTCCGCCCACCAAGTCTCCGCGCTGCTCCGTGATCTTGGCAACCCGGATTCCCAGGCCACCACGGCCCTGCAGACGGTATTCATCGACCGGAGTCCGCTTGGCATAGCCACCCTCTGTCACAACGAAGACGAAGGTGTCTGGCTGGATGACATCCATGGTCAGCAGCTCGTCATCGCCCTTGAACTTCATTCCGGTCACACCGCCGGTGACTCGGCCCAGGGGGCGAATCGAGTCATCGTCGGCCGCGAACCGGATCGACATTCCCTTGCGGGAAATCATCAGAAGGTGGTCCTCGGAGCTGACGATCCGTGCGGAGACCAGTTCATCCGGCTGACCCTTGTACTCACGGAGGTTGATCGCGATGACGCCGCCCGTGCGATTCGAGTCGTATTCGCTCAGACGGGTCTTCTTCACGACACCGGACTGCGTGGCCAGGATGAGGAACTCTGCTTCCTCGTAGTCGCGGATGGAGAGTACCTTGGCGATCGTCTCGCCCGGCTGCAGGGCAAGCAGGTTCGCCACGTGCTGGCCCTTGGCATCCCGTGAACCCTCGGGGAGCTCATAGGCCTTTGCGCGGTACACACGACCGGTGTTGGTGAAGAACAGCAGCCAGTTGTGTGTCGAGGTGACGAAGAACTGTTCGACGACGTCGTCGCCGCGTAGGTTTGCGCCCTTGATTCCCTTGCCACCGCGGTGCTGAGCGCGATACAGGTGGTTCTGCGTGCGCTTGGCATAGCCGCCGCGGGTGATGGTGACGACGACCTCTTCCTCCGGAATGAGGTCTTCCATCGATACATCGCCGTCGAATCCGGCCATGATCTTGGTCCGACGATCATCGCCGTAGCGTTCGACGATCTCGTCGAGTTCTTCCGACACGATCTCACGCTGCCGGGCGGGGGTTGCGAGGATGTATTTGAACTCGGCGATCTGCTGCTCGATCTTCTCGGCCTCTTCCTGGATCTTCAGGCGTTCCAGGGCCGCCAGACGACGCAGCTGCAGGTCGAGAATGGCATTGGCCTGAATCTCATCGACCTCGAGGAGGTCCATCAGTCCGGACCGAGCCTCATCGGACGAGGGAGAACGCCGGATCAGTGCGATGACCTCGTCGAGGGCGTCGAGTGCCTTGAGGTAGCCACGCAGGATGTGCGCACGTTCCTCGGCCTTGCGCAGACGGAACTCGGTGCGACGCACGATGACTTCGACCTGGTGCTTGACCCACAGACGGAGGAAGGAGTCCAGGCTGAGAGTGCGCGGCACGCTGTCGACGATCGCCAGCATGTTCGCGGAGAAGTTCTCCTGCAGCGAGGTGTGCTTGTAGAGGTTGTTGAGGACGACCTTGGCCACCGCATCGCGCTTGAGCACGATGACCAGACGCTGTCCGGTTCGTCCCGAGGACTCGTCGCGGAGATCCGCGATGCCTGCGACCTTGCCGTCCTTGACGTAGGAGGCGATCTTCGCAGCCAGGGTGTCGGGGTTGACCATGTAGGGCAGCTGAGTCACGACCAGGCAGGTGCGTCCCTGGATCTCTTCGACCTCGACGACGGCACGCTGTGTGATCGACCCGCGACCGGTGCGGTAGGTGTCTTCGATGCCCTTGCGACCCAGGATGGTTGCACCCATCGGGAAGTCCGGGCCCTTGACGATGCCGAGCAGTGCTTCGAGAGCCTCTTCCTTGCTGGCCTCGGGGTGAGACAGCAGCCACTGCGCTCCGGCGGCAACCTCACGGAGGTTGTGCGGTGGGATGTTGGTCGCCATACCGACAGCGATGCCGGACGAACCGTTGACCAGCAGGTTCGGGAACCGTGACGGCAGAACCGTCGGTTCCTGGTTACGGCCGTCGTAGTTGTCCTGAAAATCGACGGTGCCCTCTTCGATGTCCCTGACCATCTCGAGAGCCAGGGGAGCCATCTTGCACTCGGTATAACGTGGCGCAGCCGCACCATCGTCACCTGGAGAGCCGAAGTTTCCCTGTCCCGCGACCAACGGATAGCGCATGGTCCACGGCTGCACGAGTCGGACCATGGCATCGTAGATCGCCGAGTCACCGTGCGGGTGGTACTGGCCCATGACATCGCCGACGACGCGTGAGCACTTGGAGAAGTTGCGGTCCGGACGGTAACCGCCGTCGAACATCGCGTACAGCACGCGCCGGTGAACTGGTTTGAGTCCGTCACGGACGTCAGGCAGAGCACGTCCGACGATCACGCTCATCGCATAATCGAGGTACGACCTCTGCATCTCGAGATTGAGATCAACCTGTTCGACACGGTTGATTTCGGTTCCGATATCGTTTTCGTCAGCCAATGTGGGCTCTTCCCTTGTGTCTTAACCCGCGCATGAGGGCGGTGCTTGAGTTCATGAAAGTCTGTGTGACCGTCGGTTCCCGGCACAGGCCGGGAACCGACGGTGAGAATCAGATATCGAGGAAGCGAACGTCTTTCGCGTTCTCCTGGATGAAGCGTCGACGCGAGTCAACGTCATCACCCATGAGGACTGTGAAGATCTCATCCGCGACGATCCCGTCGTCGAGCGACACCTGCTTGAGCAGCCGGTGGTCGGGATCCATCGTTGTCTCCCACAGCTCCGAGTAGTTCATCTCGCCCAGACCCTTATAGCGCTGAATCGCCATGTCCTTGGGCAGGCGTTTGCCCGCCGCTCTACCGGCTTCCAGCAATCCGTCGCTTTCCTTCTCGGTGTAGGCGAACTCATGAGGAGCATTCGACCATTTGATCCGATACAGAGGAGGAGTCGCCAGATACACGTAACCGTGCTCGATGAGCGGCTTCATGTAGCGGAAGATCAGAGTCAGCAGCAGCGTCGTGATGTGCTGGCCGTCGACATCCGCGTCGGCCATGAGCACGATCTTGTGATAGCGGAGCTTCTCGAGGTCGAACTCTTCGCCGATACCGGTACCGAAAGCGGTGATCATGGCTTGGACTTCGTTGTTGCCCAGAGCTCGGTCGAGGCGGGCCTTCTCCACGTTGAGGATCTTGCCGCGCAGCGGCAGAATCGCCTGTGTGTTCGGGTTGCGGCCCTGAGTCGCCGAGCCGCCTGCCGAGTCACCCTCGACGATGAAGACTTCGGAGATCGTGGGGTCCTTGGACTGGCAGTCCTTGAGCTTGCCGGGCATGCCCGAAGACTCAAGCAGTCCCTTGCGTCGAGTGGCTTCCCGGGCTTTGCGTGCAGCCAATCTCGCCTGGGATGCCTGGAGTCCCTTGCGGACGACGTCCTTGGCCTGAGCCGGGTTGGATTCCATCCAGTGTCCGAGTTCATCGCGGACAACGCGCTGGACGAAGCCCTTGACCTCGGAGTTGCCCAGTTTCGTCTTGGTCTGACCTTCGAACTGCGGATCGCCGAGCTTGACGGAGATGACCGCGGTCAGTCCTTCACGGATGTCATCACCCGTGAGGTTCGCGTCCTTCTCCCGCAGGAGTTTCTGCTCACGAGCGTAGTTGTTGATCAGCGAGGTCAGCGCAGTGCGGAAGCCCTCTTCGTGGGTGCCGCCCTCATGGGTGTTGATGACGTTGGCATAGGTATGGACCGATTCGCTGTAGGACGTCGTCCACTGCATGGCGATTTCGAGCGACAGCGTCTCTTCGGCTTCCTCGGCCTCGAAGACGATGACGTCAGGGTGGACGAGATCGGCCTTCTTCGTCGAATTCAGGTACTGCACGTAGTCGAGCAGACCATGTTCGTAGTGGTAGGTAGCCTCACGCGGTTTGGCGTCTGTCTCTTCGTCTTCGTCGATCTGAACATTGTCGTCATCCACCTGGACGTGGCGTTCGTCCGTGAGGCTGATCTTCATGCCCTTGTTGAGGAACGCCATCTGCTGGAAGCGGGCGCGCAGGTACTCGTACGAGAAGTCGGTGGTCTCGAAGATCGTCGAGTCGGGCCAGAAGGTCACCATCGTGCCGGTCTCTGAGGTTTCAGCACCACGGGTGAGCTCACCGGTGGGGACGCCTTTCTCGAAGTTCATGTTCCAGAAGTAGCCGTCACGGCGGACTTCGACCTCAAGACGCTCGGAGAGCGCGTTGACCACTGTCGAACCCACACCGTGGAGACCGCCGGCCACGGCGTAGCCGCCTCCGCCGAACTTACCGCCGGCGTGCAGAATCGTCAGGATCACTTCGACGGTGGGTTTGCCCTCGGTGGGGTGCATCGCCACTGGCATTCCGCGCCCGTCATCGACGACTCTCACGCCACCATCGGCGAGGATCGTCACCTCGATGTGGGAGCAGTATCCGGCCATCGCCTCATCGACGGAGTTGTCGACGATTTCCTGCACCAGGTGGTGGAGACCGCGTTCCGAGGTCGAACCGATATACATGCCAGGTCGTTTGCGAACTGCTTCGAGACCCTCGAGTACCGTAATATCCCCGGCATCGTAATGGGGCAGATCCTCGGTCGTCATATGACTCCTTGTAAGGGTGGGCGCTATCAGCTTCCTATTCTACCGCGCCATGACCGGAAATGCCCGTAAGCGGCCCTTTAAGGTGCATTTCCGGATTTTCCAAGCCTCAGATGTACCCCCGGGCACGAACGGGACCGGCTATCGCCGTTTAAGGCTCTCTATCGCTTTTCAGATCTCGGCTCTAGCCGAGTCAGAATTTCACTTGCTGAAGCCCCTCCGAACACCGTCGTTCGGGTTGGCTCTGAGGCTCAGCCGTAGGTGTCGCGAGGTCCCCGGCCGGATACGCTGCGCCGGCCCTTCTTGAAGCTGCGCCCCCTAGGTCCGCGGATCTCGATCTCCGTGATCGTCTGTGAGCCGAGACCAGCCTCGAGCGCTCTGAGGATCGTCGGCTTAAGCACTCGCAGCTGAGTCGCCCAGGTCGTTGAGTCCGCGGCGATGATCAGCAGAGGAGGGGAGAAGTCGACGGGCTTGCAGTGCATCGCCACCTGTTCTCCCACCAGATCCGGCCACCGGCCCAGCACCTTGCCGATGTCGATCGACGAGGACCAACCTCGGGCGGAGATCAGCTTCCCCAGGGCCGATGAGATCGCTGCCGGATCTCGTCTGTCCTTACCTGCGCCGCTGTAGACGGCTTCACCGCGCAGTCGCGAGCGGCGACGGCTGCGAACGAACTTTGCCTCGGTCGCCTCCATCCGTCGGACCCGGTCGAGAGCCTCAAGTGAGGCCACCGGAGTTGAGGTGTCCTTCTGGATGCCGCTCATGACTGCAGACGCTCCTGCCCGATCCTTCGGCCTTCCAGCCCTTCGGGCAGATCTCCGTCCACGGCCGCGGTGATGAATACCTGTTCGGCCTCGGTGATGCGCGACGCAAGTCGGTTGCGGCGTCCGGTGTCGAGTTCGGCGAAGACATCGTCGAGGACGAGGACAGGCTGTTCGGCAGCAGATCCGGCATCGGAGCTGAGCAGGTCCCATCCGGCTAATTGCATGGCCAAGGCCAGGGACCAGGTTTCTCCATGTGAGGCGTAGCCCTTTGCCGGGTGGTCTCCGATCGTCAGCGCCAGATCGTCACGGCCGGGACCGTGCAGGGTCAGACCGCGTTCGATCTCGGTGGTGCGGCGACGTTCGAGGGCGGCCAACAGCAGCTCGCGGCATTCGGCGGCCGATTCGGCCTGCGAATAGTCGATGCGCGAATCATAGCGAGCCTGGATTCCCTGACGCTCAAGTCGAGCATCGGCGGCGATATAGGCGAAGTTCTTCTGCAGCGGCTCGACGATGTCGGCGAGGATCCGCTGCCTGCCGTAGACCAGCTCCGAAGCAGAGTCGGCGTAGGCCATGTTCCAGATGTCCAAGGTCGCCTCGAGTCCGGGGTCACGGTCCTCACGAAGACGTTTGAGCAGAGCATTGCGCTGCTTGAGAGCGCGTTCGAAGTCCGTGATCACCGAGGAATATCGAGGGTTGCGTGAGACGACCAGGGTGTCCATCCACGAACGTCGTTCAGCTGGTTCGCCGCGCACCAGGCTGAGATCCTCCGGCGCGAAGACCACACAGGAGACGAGTCCCAGAATCTCCTTCATCTTCACTGGAGAGCGGTTGACTCGTGCCCGGTTGGCGCCCTTCGACTGAATCGATACTTCCACAGTGGCGTGACGCTGATCGCGGTTGACGAGAGCAGACACGGTCGCCGTCTGCGCGGACTCGTTGACCAAAGGCGCATCGAAGGCAACTCGATGAGAACGCAGATGGGCCAGATACCCGATGGCTTCGACGATATTGGTCTTGCCGGTTCCGTTGTCGGCCACGAATGTGGTGACTCCGGGCTCGAACTCGAGGTCGAGTTCCGGATAGGACCGGTAGTTACGCAGCGAAAGTCGGGATATCCACATTCAGATACGAGTTGGCATGAGCAAGTATCGATACGATTCGTCGGCCGTCGATTCCAGATCTCTCTGTCCCGAGATGATGACGGGTTTCATCGGCTGAGTGAACGAGAAGTTCACGTACGGGCTCTCGATCGCGGCCAGACCCTCGGCGATGTAGTGCGGGTTGAAGCCCACGGTGATCGGGTCACCCTGCAGCACAGCCTCAACGGCTTCCGATGCCTGGGCATCGTCACCGGTGCCGGCGTGGAGTGTGAGCATTCCATCGCTGACCTCGAAGCGCAGCGGAGTGTTTCGCTCGGCAACGAGGGAGACACGACGAACTGCCTCACGCAGAACGCCTGTTTCGACGATCGCGTGGATCGGCACAGAATCGGGGAACAGCGACCGCACCTTCGGATATTCGCCTTCGACGAGCAGCGAGGTCGTGACTCGGCCCGCCGAGGTGAAGGAGATGAGATCCTTGCCCGCATCGTTGCTCAGGCCGATCGTGACATCTCCGCCCAAGGACTTCGACACATCGGACAGTGTCCGTCCGCGCAGAAGAGCAACGGCGGAGACATCGGGGCGACCGGGATTCCAAGTGAACTCACGGACAGCGAGCCGGTAGCGGTCGGTGGCCAGGAGTGTGACCTTCTCGCCCTCGATCTCAACGCGAACACTGGTCAGGATCGGCAGAGTGTCATCTTTCGATGTTGCGATCGTGACCTGGGAGACGGCGTTCTGGAATTCCCCGGCGGAGACCGTTCCTGAAGCGTCGGGAACCTGCGGCAGCGATGGGTATTCGCCGACCGGCATCGTCATCAGCGAGAAGCGAGATGAGCTGCAGGTGACGTCGACCTTCGAATCGATCCGCTCCAGGGTGACTTCCTGATTCGGAAGAGCTTTGGAGATGTCTGCAAGGAGTCGACCGGAGACGAGGACCGTACCGGGCGTGACCACGTCGGCCGCGATCTCCACTCGGGACGAGACTTCGTAGTCGAAGACGGAGAGCCGGACCGTGCCACCAGCCTCGGCGGTGATGAGGATGCCGGTGAGAACTGGTGCGGAGGGACGACTGGGGAGGGTCTTGGTAGCCCAAGTCACCGCATCGGCAAGGACATCGCGGTTGACTTTGAACTTCAGGGGAGATGCTTCGGCGTTCACTTTACTCCTTCGGGGTGGCCACCCGACGTACTCAAGACACTGGCTTGACGTTGCTCGGAAAACTTTACACAGCCTATCGGAAATATCAGCGTCCCGGCATTGGGCAGCCAACATCATGAACGTCGACAGACACCGACTCAAGCGAGAACTCAGGGATCTCGTATTCGAGAATCGGCTGTGACAGTGTGTTCGAATAAATGGCAGTGCTCAGAATGGGTCTCGAGCTCTCACTCGAGAGCTCCCCAACCGACCCGATGCAGTCGGTGGCGGTCACCCTCTTATTACTTCCATTCAATGAGTAGAAGTATTAGCACCTGTGGAGTTTGTGGACAACCATCGGTTACGCCCTAGTAATCAAGGCTTGGGCGATCTCCGAGGGTGTGGATCCCCTGTGTACGCTCACACATGCTTCGGTGGGCGCTTGGGTAAGCACATCCATGTAGTTCACAGCCGTCCACTCACTTCGTGGAGTTATCCACCATTCTATCCCCAGGATACGCAGTTTGTCCCCATGGTTATCCACAGATGTGTATACCGCGTTCTATAGGCGATGTTGCTGTTTAATGCGGTTTGTTAACTCGGTGACCTGAGTGTAGACCGCTCGTCGTTCGGCCATCTGAGTTCGAATCTTCTTGTTCGCATGCATCACGGTGGTGTGATCGCGACCGCCGAAGGCCTGGCCGATCTTGGGCAGCGACAGCTCCGTGAGCTCACGGCACAGATACATGGCGATCTGCCTGGCAGTGGTCAGCGTTCGCGACCGGGACGTGCCGCACAGGTCATCGAGGGTGAGGCTGAAGTAGGCAGCGGTCTGTCCCATGATGTCGGCTGCGGTGATGGCTGGGGTGTCGTCTTGGGTGATGAAGTCCTTGAGTACTGTCTCGGCCAGACTCACATCGACCTGCTGATCATTGAGGTTGGCGAAGGCCGTCACGCGAATGAGTGCGCCCTCGAGCTCGCGGATGTTCGATGAGATCCGCGAGGCGATGTATTCGAGGACGTCATTGGGAACGTCGAGCTGCTCGCCGGCGGCCTTGCGACGCAGAATCGCGAAACGGGTCTCCATATCCGGAGGCTGCACGTCAGTGAGGAGACCCCATTCGAAGCGTGAGCGCAGCCGTTCCTCAAAGCCCTTGAGCATCTTCGGCGGCTGGTCCGAGGTGATGACGACCTGTTTGACCTCATTGTGCAGAGCGTTGAAGGTATGGAAGAACTCTTCGACCGTCGCATCCTTGCCCTGCAGGAACTGGATGTCATCGATCATCAGAATGTCGACCTCGCGGTAGCGACGCTGGAACGCGGGACGCAGCGAATTCGAGGTCTTCGACGAACCGATGGTGTTGATGAAGTCGTTGACGAACTCTTCGCTCGAGACGTATTTCACTCGGATCTCAGGAAACAGCTGCGTTGCGTAGTAGCCGATCGCGTGTAAGAGGTGCGTTTTGCCCAGACCCGAATCGCCGTAGATGAACAGTGGGTTGTAGGCCTTGGCCGGTGCCTCGGCCACAGCGAAGGCCGCGGCATGTGCGAAGCGGTTGGAAGCGCCGATGACGAAGGTGTCGAAGGTGTACTTCGGGTTGAGCTGGGCGAGTCCGGGAACCTCGACCGGCGGAGTCGACTGGGCGGCGGTCGCCTCGGCGATCTTCATCTCTCGCGTCGTCCTTTCCACAGGTGCCCCATTGCTGGGTGCCGGCCCGGCGTCTTCGTACCTGGGTGACTGCGGCTGCGGGTGAGGCGCGCGGTTGTAGGGAGAGGGGATCTGCGGCTCGGACGCTGGGGCCTGCGTCGGCGCATGGCTTGGGGATCCCGTGGAATCCATCGCCGAGGTGGATGTCTCCGGATCGATTTCGATCGGTGATCCCGGTGTGGGTTCCCCGATGAGATCTTCGAACCGAATCGGTACATCGAGTTCCGGATCGACGACGAACCCGAAGGTCACCTCGAAGCCAAGAACATGGGAGAACTCCCTGGTCAGAGGACCGAGAAGTCGAGTCTCAATGGTTCTGCGCGTGTGTTCGTCGCGGACAGCGAGGAGGACCAGAGCATTGTCGACGAGAGCCTTGGGCAGCGCGAGCGAGAGGAATCCCCTCTGGTGGGCGGTCAGACTGGGGTCCTGATCCAGGGTCGAGACCACCGTCCGCCATTGGCTGATGAGCTCATTCTTGGAATTCGACACCGTCAATCTTCCTCCGTTTTCGTCGTTTGTTCTTGGCACGGTCCACACCTGTGTATGACTTCCACATAGTTTTCCACAGTTTGTGGAGAACTGACGAGTCTGCCCAGTAATCCTCCACACTGGTGGATAACCATGTGGAAAACTACACGCTTGTTACTTGTGGACGGGTGAAGATGTGCAGGGAATGAATTTCGGCAAACAGGTCGCGACAGTGACGTGAAACATTGCCATCGAGTTTGACCAGCAACTTTGACCTTCGCTAAGATGGAGTGTCCTGTGTACCGGGCTTCATCCGATTATCTTGAATATCTTTTGGCTCTTATGCACAGGAGTGCTCGGCGGTCGAGACTCGTACCGCCGTTTTTTGTGAGAACGCATTGTCGTTCGACCGCAACCTAGAAATCGGAGACTTGAAGTGAGTAAGCGTACTTTCCAGCCCAATAACCGCAAGCGCGCCAAGAAGCACGGCTTCCGTCTGCGCATGCGCACCCGTGCCGGCCGTTCGATCCTGGCCGCACGTCGTCGTAAGGGACGTGCCGAAGTTTCGGCATAAGTGTGATCACCGCGGCTCACCGGATCCGCAGCGGAGACGACTTCAGAAGAGTCTTCAAAGCTGGCGTCCGTGTGCGCTCGGCCCATTTGATGGCACACAGCCTGATTGATACTGATGATTCCCACGCTGCACGCGTGGGTTTCATCGTATCCAAGGCCGTTGGAAACGCCGTTGTTCGGAACCGAGTGAAACGTCGTCTTCGAGAGATCATGCGGGTCCGACTCGACACCCTGGACTCTGGCGCGCTGTTCGTCATCAGAGCGTTGCCCCAAGCAGCCGACGCAGAATTTGCAGAGCTCGAGTCCGAAGTCACGATGCTGATGGACAAGGCGCAGAAGAAGCTCGAGAGCCGTGGACGCCGAACATGATCTGAAGCACCCGTCGGAGGTGCCCCGCAGGCCGGCCGGATTCTGGCCCACCGCCTGGTGGCTGATCCGGATCGGACCGCGCATGCCCTTCGTGTGGTTCATCAGGGCCTATCGAACCGTGGTGTCTCCGATGTACGGGCAGGTCTGTCGGTACTATCCCAGCTGCTCGATGTACGGCTTGGAAGCGTTCGAGATACACGGAGTTCTCAAGGGAATGGTGTTAACTGGGTGGCGAATACTGCGATGCAATCCCTTTTCCCACGGCGGGGTGGACCATGTTCCCGGTTCAGCGCGCCAGGCCCGCTCAGTCTCCATGCACAACGATGAGGGCCACTGACAATACTTGACGTGTGTGCGACAGATGTTCAGCGCATCTGGCCACCGCGAGCTGCTTGGGGCCAAGGCCTCCGGCACGTGCGAAAACAGGACGATGAGTTCTGTGTCGCGAAGACCTGCGAACAATGGCAAAATGAACGATCGTGAAGATTCGTTGTAACGAGGAGTACTGAATGGACTGGATGGACAAGCTGCTCTACCCGCTGCAGTGGGTAGTTGCTTGGATCCTCGCGATCTTCCACGAGATCTTCACGGCGATCGGCCTGCCGGCCGCCAACGGTTGGACCTGGGTGCTGTCGATCGCGGGACTGACTCTCGTGATTCGTGCGGTCCTGATTCCGCTGTTCGTCTATCAGATCAAATCTCAGCGCAAGATGCAGCTGCTGCAGCCTGAGATTCAGCGCCTTCAGGCCAAGTACAAGGGCAAGAAGGACCAGTACTCGCGTCAGGCCATGGCCGAAGAGCAGATGAATCTGTTCCGCGACAACAAGACCAGCCCCTGGGCCTCGTGTCTGCCTCTCCTCGTGCAGATGCCGATCTTCTTCTCTCTCTTCCGTGTTATCCACAACATGCCCAAGGTGGCCGACGGATCGGTCGGCGCCATCGGCGGATTCACTCAGGATCTCGCGATTCAGGCAGAGCAGTCTTCGGTCTTCGGAATTTCGCTGTCGGCGGTCTTCACAAACCCGGGCATTTCCGTCAAGCTCCTCACAGGCATCCTCATCGTCATCATGGCTGGGACAATGTTCATCACTCAGAAGCAGATGATGGCGAAGAACATGTCGGAGTCCGCTATGGCGAACCCGATGATGCAGTCGCAGAAGATGCTTCTCTACGTGATGCCACTCGTCTTCGGCATCGGCGGAATCTACTTCCCACTCGGTGTCCTGTTCTACTGGCTCGTCTCGAACACCTGGACGATGTGCCAGCAGCATGTGGTCATCCGCAATATGCCAGCCCCCGGCTCCAAAGCCGAGAAGGAGATGCTGGAGCGGAAGGCCCGCAAGGGCAAGCCTGTTCAGAAGTCTGAGGTCAAGGGTGGGACCGCCACCGAAGTTGAGCAGACCCCGAACCAGAGCCGTCAGCGGCAGCAACCGGTGAGCAAGAACCGCAAGAAGAACAAGAAGCGCTGAGGAAGAACCATGACTGAAGAGAATGTCGACACGACTGTTGATGAGACCGTCGACGCGACTGCCGACGCTGGGGCCGCTGTTGACGGTACCGAGAAGGCTGCGAAGCCGACGAGAGCAGAACTCCTCGAAGAAGAGGGCGAAATCGCAGCGGACTACCTCGAAGAGCTGATGGATGTCGCTGACATCGATGGCGACATCGACATCGATGTCGGGGACGGCCGCGCACAGCTGTCGATCGTCTGCGAGGACGACGATGACTCGAATCTGCGTACCCTGGTCGGCCGCGATGGCAAGACCCTCGGTGCGCTGCAGGAACTCAGCCGACTGGCTGTGCAGACCAGTACGGGCCAGCGTTCCTGGCTCATGCTCGACATCGACGGCTTCCGAAACAATCGTCGTGATGAGCTCATCAAGAAGGCCAAGCAGGCAATCGACGATGTCAAGGAATCCGGCAACGAATTCGCTTTCAAGCCGATGAACAGCTTTGAACGCAAGATCATTCACGATCAGGTCGCCCAGGCCGGATTGGTTTCGGAGTCCGAAGGCGAGGGTGAGGGCCGGCACGTGCTTGTCCGTCCTGCCCATGACTGACCTCTCCGCCCTCGAAATCCCCCCGGCAGGCACAGAAGAGTTCTTTGGTGCCGCTTACCCAGCTGCACAGCGGTATGCGCAGCATCTGGCCACCACTGGCATCGAATGGGGACTGATCGGTCCCCGCGAGATCGACCGGCTGTGGACGAGGCACATCCTCAATTGTGCTGTTGTCGCTGAGTTCATTGATGACAGCGACGTCGTCGGTGATGTCGGCAGCGGCGCCGGCCTGCCCGGCATTCCGATTGCACTGCTTCGGCCCGAGGCACAGGTTGTGCTCATCGAGCCGATGGAGCGTCGGGTCGAATGGCTGAAGATGGTCGTCGACGACCTGGCTCTGGACAATGTGAGAATAGTCCGCGCCCGCGTTGAGGAACTCGTCGATGAGGAGATGTTCACCGTTGTGACCTCACGCGCGGTCAAAGCGATGACGACCCTCATCGAATGGACTCATGACGTGATGGGGCCTGAGGGACGCATCCTTGCTCTCAAAGGCGCTTCGGTTGAGGCCGAGCTGGCGAAGACGAAGAAGCTTTTGAAGCGGTACCGACTGTCCCAGCCGGAGATTCACATCGTCGACGGTGGAATCCTCGATGTTCCCAGCCGTGTCGTCGAGATAGTCAAGAAATAGTACGAAGTAGATTTGGTCTAGGCTGAGTATAGCTTTGTGAAACCAATGGATGATGGAGTGCGCCGAATGCCGATCATGGACGAGTCGTCTCCCATAGGTGCTGCAATCGCGCGTGATAACCGACGCGCTGATCGACTGTCCCAGGCGAGTTTTCCACGACCAGACTCTACTCGGGTCTTCACCATCGCCAACCAGAAGGGCGGCGTCGGGAAGACCACCACAGCAGTGAATATCGCTGCTGCGTTGGCGAATCAGAACCTCAATGTTCTGCTCATCGACATCGACCCGCAGGGCAACGCAAGTACAGCTCTGGGCATCGACCACTATTCCGAGGTCACCAGCATCTACGATGTCATCATCGACGACGTGCCGATGCGGGACGCGGTTGCGCAGTGCCCGGACTTCGACACACTCAAATGCGTGCCGGCGACGATTGACTTGGCCGGCGCAGAGATCGAGCTTGTTTCGTTGGTTGCCCGGGAACAGCGCCTGCAGAGGTCATTGGGCGTCTACCTCGACGAGGAGGCTGCAGCGGGAAATCGAGTCGACTACGTCATCGTTGATTGCCCGCCGAGCCTGGGGCTCCTGACAGTCAACGCATTCGTTGCTGCCAGGGAAGTCCTCATCCCGATCCAGTGTGAGTACTATGCGCTCGAGGGACTGAGCCAGCTGTTGAAGAACATCCAGCTGATCCAGAAGCATCTGAACCCCAAACTGTCGATCACGACGATCCTGCTGACGATGTACGACGGCCGAACAAACCTCAGCGCTCAGGTCGCGGACGATGTCCGCACCCATTTCCCTGAGCAGGTCCTGTCTTCGGCGATTCCACGCTCGGTACGGATCTCTGAAGCTCCGAGCTACGGTCAGACTGTCATTTCCTATGACCCCCATTCCAGTGGCGCTTTGTCCTACCGCGAAGCAGCCGAAGAAATCGCACAACGAGGAGTAAATCGTGGCTGAACGCAGGAAGCGTGGATTGGGCCGTGGACTGGGTGCTTTGATCCCGGATGCGGCGTCGAGCGATCGCCCAGTCGACGTGTTCTTCTCCGGCGGCGAGCCTGACGAGGGTAAGCAGGGCACAGAGGAACAGAAGGCAGCTCGGGCCGCTCGCACAGATCCCGCGGCCTCTATGCAGTCCTCTCGTCGCCGGAAGCCCAAAGCCGGAGCCACCACAACCTCGTCGACGGCCAAGACGGCTAAGAAGGAGACTACATCTGCGAAGCCTGCTTCCGCGAAGAGCACCTCAACATCCAAATCTTCAACGGCGAAGACCACCCCAGCGAAGAGCACAGCTGCCAACAGTGCTGCGAAGGACACTCCGGCCAAGTCCGCCTCCACGACTTCGACGAACGCGAAGAAGTCCGCTTCCTCGGCTAAGGCTCCCACGGCAAAAGGCGCAACGGGTGCAGCTTCGAAGCGCACCACAACGGGGGCTAAGACATCTGCGAGTAAGACGTCCGGTACCAAGACCTCTGGAACACCTGCGAAGGCAGCGAACAACGGTTCGGCAGCCTCTACATCCAGCGAGAAGATGTCGTCTGGCGTGAAGAGTTCCAGTACGAAGGAAGCAGCTTCGGCGGCGTCGTCTCCGGAATTAGATAACGTGCGATCGACATCTTCAGTCGAGACTTCACAGGCCCAGGAGTATGACACCAGCTATGAAGCCGCGGCACCGGTGTTTGAGACTGCGGAGCCCGATGTTGAGGCAAACTCCAGCGGTATGACGAACGAGACTGTCGATTCGGAGACGTCTCACCCGGATGACGAAGTTTCCGAGACTCACCCCGGGGTATACCGGTCGGGTCACGAAAGATTCGATGAGGCGCGTGAAGAAAGCAGCGGCTTCAGTACTCAAACTACAGATGAAGTAGATGCGACGTCGTCCACGCTTCAATCCGTTGACAACTCAGCTGTGAACGACTCGGCTACGGATGTCTCGGGCGCCGCGGATCATGATAGCCAGGATAGTGAACAAGTAGTCACAGAGAGCTCCAGTGACTCCGGTATCGAGACCCCTGGTGTAGATTCGATTCCCGATACAGAGTTCGGCGAGATCGACGTCGACCTGATTGATGCCAATCCTCGTCAGCCTCGTACATTCTTTGATGAAGACCAACTCAGCGAGCTTGTCCACAGCATTCGCGAGATTGGTGTGCTCCAGCCTGTGGTCGTTCGGCAGAAGCCCGGAGATTCAGAGCGCTTCGAACTCATTATGGGTGAGCGGCGTCTGCGGGCGACCAAGGATGCTGGCCTCTCCGCTATTCCAGCGATCATTCGGTATGTCGACGACACCGATCTGCTGCGAGATGCGCTCCTCGAGAACTTGCATCGCGCAGAACTCAATCCATTGGAAGAGGCTGCTGCATACGGTCAGCTGCTCGAGGACTTCGGTTGTACACAGGAGGAGCTCTCCGAGAGAATCGGTCGTTCACGCCCTCAGATTTCCAACACACTGCGGCTGCTCCGCCTGCCACCTCTCGTTCAGCGACGGGTTGCGGCCGGAGTTATTTCGGCGGGACATGCTCGTGCAATTCTCGGACTTCGGGAGCCAGAGCATATGGAAATTCTTGCTCAGCGCATCGTCGCAGAAGGACTCTCCGTCAGAGCTTCAGAAGAGGCAGTTGTCCTGTTAAACCGCGGTGATTCTATGAATGTTTCACGTGCAACGACGAAAGTGGCACCCCAGTTCATTGAAGTTGCCGAGAGGCTCGGGGATCGTCTGGACACAAAGGTCAACATCACCGTGGGTAAGAAGAAGGGGAAGTTGAGCGTCGAATTCGCGAACCAAGATGACCTTGACCGTATTCTTCTGCTGCTGGGTGTGGAGTCGCCGGCCGAATAGTTCTTCCCCAATTGGTTGAAGATGGGCGGGTGAGAAGGATTCTTCTCACCCGCCTTCTTTGTATTCATTTCGGTCTATGAGTCGTGCGACTCAGCTCGCTTGTATGAGCGAATGCGCGCGAATGACGGTAATGAACTGAAGGCCCCGGATATGGAGTGCCAGATTAGGGACCACTCGATCTTTCGAGCCCAAACAACAGTCTATTATCGCGCTATTCGTTCTTAGCCTCCCCTCTTTATCGTTCCTGTGGCCGTCGTCCGATGGATCCCGAGAGTTGGGGAATGCGGCAGGTCCATCGGTTACAACCGCAGCATGGTCGGCGTCGCATTTCAACGTTCGGTAGGTCGCTCTTGCCATTGTGGTTATGGGTCAGTCCGAATTCCCATCGACAGGCCGTTTCACGTGAAACAGCAAAGACGTGGCGATGCCTAGCGTCGGCGCGACTAGAGCAATCCAACGCCGTTTGGCGAGTGGGCGTCGAAAAGCACTGTGCGAGCGACTCCAGTTCTAAAGAATGGTCTAGTGGATCCATATCTCTGACGATTGTTGATACGTGATTGTCGAAATGCTGTCAGCCGAGAGCGTTAAAACCGGGCTCGCTATAGATGTTTCACGTGAAGCGCTGTTCTTCTGTTTTGTTGAGTGCAATCATTTGGCACAGACATGCGGTAGGGAAGCACACGTGGTCTATCTGGTCTTTCGGTAGTGTGACTAGGTATGGGTTAACCCTGCGAATGGACCAATCGAGAACATTCAGCTGCATATATTGGTACTAGGCGGAGGCCTAACTCCAACTGAATCAGCGTATACGTGTGAGAGTCTCTAATGATTCGGAGGCCAGCTTTAGGCCGGTCTTCCTAATGGTGTAAACGTTTCACGTGGAACATCAATTTCCAGTGGAATTGTCACGTTCGCATGATGCTCCTGTGTCTATTTGCGGCCGGTGCCTCATCTGAAGAAAAGGGATCACCAACTTCGCCCTAGTTGTCTACCAGGGTCATTCTCTTTTCTCAGCGCAGAACGAGATTCGGCGCAGCAGCACTGCTTGAGAAATCCGCACTGCCTGGTCCAATGCATATTGTTACTGAGGATCTGCATTACGCGTTCCTTCGGGATTACGATCCCTACTACCGATTCGAGTGAAGGACATGGGCCCGGAGCCCGATGTATGCGTTGTTTCACGTGGAACACATGGCTGTTCTTGCCCGTAGCCACCGGTGCAGAATCGCCCTAGATCGTCTCGGAAGTCGTCGAAAGCGATTGTTTGATTGCTATGAAGCTACGATTGTCCGCGGCGCGTTGACTGACAGTTCATGTACTTGGGGCGTTATGTTTCACGTGGAACAAGCCGATTCGAGTAAGCCGGCCTCTACGTATTCTCCACTCAAACTTGAGTTTGTTGTCTTAGAGGCTGACTGCAACATGGTCAGAATGTTCGCACAGTCACCGCGTGCGACATGCGGACTTTCGATATTCGTGACTGGATACCACTTAGAGCTGGTCCATTCAATACTTACGTTTCACGTGAAACGCTGTTATACATGTGGCTCCTCGGCCTTTTACAGGAACCCTTCTTCGCGAGTTGGAACGATTTCGTATGCACTGTGCTCGTACCGCCGGTGGCTTGCCGGCATCGGCAATCGGTGACGCCCACCGCGAGACCGATTTCAATGCTAGTAGCGGGGACTCGTGTCTATTCGTGGAGGTATATGGGTGCCATTTGAGGCATTGTCATTTACATTCGAGATTGTTTCACGTGAAACATTGCCCACTCATCGTTTTGGCACTGGTGCGGCTAGAAGCGGAAGCAGGAGGCCGTCGTTTGATCGCCACTACCCCTTTTCCGTTTTGGGAACGCCCGTGAATGGGGGGTGCTGAAGGCAACTGCCTGGGGCCGCGGTACTATCGCAGTTTCGTTTTTCCGGGAACGCTGTATTCTCGGCCGTTGTAACGAAGGTACGCGTCGCGTTTCACGTGAAACGATTACCAACCAGGCGTATCGCTCTTACCATGTTGGGCAGATAGGCGATTTGGTGTTCAAGTAGTTAATACGTGTCCGGTGTGATTGAGCTACCGAAGACTGTGCCCCTATGGCATCTGCGTAGCGATATCCTTTTTGTGACTGCGGGGTGGCTCTGTGGGATTCATAGCCATCGTGTAAACCCGCGAACTGGTAACTCTTGGGCGCCGTCGAATCGCCCGGGTTTGGCCATCTTCCTACCAGGCACACGTTTCACGTGAAACTATGCGATCGAGTTTCGGTTAGGTGTGAGTGAATCAGCGGCTATGAAGTATTGACTTCTGTTGGTGTTCGTCTCAAGACCGGTATGTCCACAGTGATGTCGTATAGCATATCGATCTGCAGCGCATGCCGTGTGGCAGTGTGATTTGACGGGTTCGGACGAGTGCAGCCGCGCTGTGCGATTCCTAGCGTGTCTTATCGATCCGTGAGTAGGTGATGATTTCTACCTACTGACTAGCAACTGGCTGATTCGACGTCGTGTACGACCTGTCAGCACACCTCTTATCTAGAGTGCAGTGTGGTCACAGATCGTAGTTTGACGTGCGTAATGCGCTCTACTGTGCGGTCTACCCGCTAGAGGTCTACTTGGTGTGCGGAACAGGTTAATCACTCAATGTTGCAATCGCGTCCGCTTAGTACCTGTATGCAGGGGCGTATCTACAAACTGAACTGGAATCTACAGTTCACTGTCGTGTTTCACGTGAAACACGACAGTGGGTGGGTTTCAGCTGTACGCCTTGATCTCCGCGAGGCTCAAGGTGCCCGTCCCAGGGTCAGAGTCCTCTCGCACGTAGAGTCTCTGCAGCCCGGCCGCGATGCCGTCTGCGATCGCGTCTCGCACGTTGGGGTCCTCAAGATTCTCGAGATCCTGCATATTGGTGAGGTAACCAGAGACCACATGTACCTTCGGCGTTCGCAGCCTTGTCAAGGAAGACCACGTGCGGGCGTGGGTTCTGCAGTCCTTCATCCCGGTTCGTGCAGTGAGCTCGCTCTGTATAAGTTCTGCCAGGCGTGCACCGGTTGGAGAGTTGATATCGGAATGGGTCTCGTGCCCGAAGAAGAAGGTCGCGATTCCGTTTGCGTCTTTTGATTTGTTGACGTCAGCAGTAACAGTTACGACAGCAGATGCGCCAAGTTGGTCAGCTGTGTTGACTTCGACGGCGTCTCCGTCGAGAACAATGGCGCCAGCTCCCACCGCTTCAAGACGTCCAGCAAGGCGGGTTGCTATATCAGTAGTAATGCGACGCTCGGTCTCCGCTTGTTCTGACGTCATCGGAAGAGTCACGAAATCTACAACTGTAGTTGCAGCTTCGATGACGAAGGTTCGTCCCGCAAGGGAAGTTCCGGATGCTGCCACGCGAGCTCGTTCCTCGAGCGCGAAGAGATTGCCGGTGTCTTGTTTGCGATCGATCGCATCGAGTCCACGTAAGGTCTGTGGACCTGCTATCCCATCAACCTTGGTCCCGAGACTCATCTGCAGCTCTTTGACAGCAGCGTCCGTGACTGCGGAGTATTCGGCATCCATGCGGCCTGCGTAGAACCCGAGTCCGGCAAGGGTCCGCTGGAGTCTCAGTACATCATCGCCGGTAAGGACTCTGACGGGGTCATAGCGGAGCACACGGTCGCCCAGCTGATATCTGGCGCGCTCGAGCTCTGTAAACGTCTCTTTGCCCATCACACCGTCGCAGAGGATTCCACGCACTTGCTGGAACTGCCTGACTCCAAGCTCAAATGCGCGATCGAATTCGTCAGAATCGGTGTCACCGACATTGAGCCCCAAACGAGCCATCTGAGATTTGATGTTGGGCAACACCTCAGAGCTGGTCCCGCGTGAAAACTGCGGGTGCGGGTTGTGAGTCAATGCCATGCCAATCTGCTGTGCGAAGTTCTGAACGTGTTCCTGTCTGCCATCTGGATAGACCTAAGGCGCCTGTTGATCGTACAACAGGCGCCTTAGAACATGATCAGATGAAGTCGGAGAGCTCATCCTCAAGCGCCGGCTTAGGCCGGGCACCGATGATGGTCTTGGCTACCTCACCATCCTTGAAGACGTAGAGGGCAGGAATCGAGGTGATTCCATACTTGCTCGCGGTCTCAAGGTTCTCGTCTGTGTTGACCTTGACCACGTTGAGCTTCTCTGTGTTCTCTTCAGCGATTTGATCAACGATGGGGCTGACCATACGGCAAGGGCCGCACCAGGGAGCCCAGAAATCCACCAGGACTGGCTTGTCGGACTTCAATACGGTCTCTTCGAACGTGGCGTCAGTGACTTCTGTCGACATGACCAACCTTTCTCTCAATGATGTTCAATAGCAGAAACAGCCGTTGCGTGGGATTCATTCCCCGAGGCGATGTTCCGGCTGAGAAGCTGCAGACGCAGTATGTGCCAACTCGCCCTCATCTACGCCCAGTGGAGTGGGTATATCAGGAAGCGACTGGTGCCGCGGCCTCGGAGACCTCAGTGGTGACAGCCTCGGCCTGCTTTGCTACTGCTTCAAGATCGGCAAGGTAGTGCTCAGCGTCAAGCGCTGCCGAACAACCCGATCCTGCAGCGGTGATCGCCTGCCTGTACACCGAGTCGATGACGTCGCCGGCAGCAAAGACACCTTCGATCGCGGTCTTGGAGGTTCGTCCTTCGACATTGAGATAGCCGTCGGGACGCAGCGAGAGCTGATCTCCGAAGAGGCTGGTGCGAGGGTCCGAGCCGATGGCCACAAACATGCCCGTGACGGGCAGTTCGGAAGTCTCGCCCGTGACGGTGTTGCGGACAGTGAGTCCAGTGAGCGAATCTTCGCCGTGGATCTCAGCCACTTCACTGTCGAGGAGGTACTCAAGCTTCTCATCGGCTGCCGCTCGGTCCTGCATCGCCTGCGAAGCTCGAAGCTCCTGACGGCGGTGGATCAGCGTCACCTTGGATGCGAAACGGGTGAGGAACGTTGCCTCTTCGAGGGCGGAGTCGCCGCCGCCGATAACGGCGATGTGCTGGTCCCGGAAGAAGAAGCCGTCGCAGGTTGCGCACCAGCTGACACCGTGACCGGAAAGCTTCTTCTCATTCGGAAGGTTGAGCTCGCGGTACGCCGAGCCGGTTGCAAGAATGACGGCCTGCGCCGTGTACCGGGCACCGAGCGCCGTCTCGATCTGATGAGCTCCGGGTTCAAGCTTGAGGCTCGCGACATCGTCGTAGATGACCTCGGCGCCGAACTTCTCAGCCTGCTCGCGCATGCTCTCCATGAGCTCCGGACCCTGCACACCAGCGGGGAATCCTGGGTAGTTCTCGACGTCGGTGGTGTTCATGAGTTCACCACCGGCTGTCACAGAACCCGCAATGACTACGGGCGAAAGATTCGCACGAGCCGCGTAGACGGCCGCGGTGTATCCGGCCGGACCCGACCCGATGATCACCAATTGTGTATCAGTCATGTGAAAATTCCCTGTTTCTGCTCGCTGTGTTCTCAGTGCCCCGCTCGACGGCGGCACGGAATGCCTATCGTACTTGTAACGGTACGGCGGTTGCGACTATTCCGCACCTGCTGATGAGGGCAGCGGGTGGCTTTCTGCGCCGCTGGCGTCTGATTTGCGAAGTTGAGGAACAGCCGTCTGTCTATGATTCTTACTTGATGTCGACGGTGTTGACGATGGCGCGGAATCCGCCCTCGTCCTGGGGCAGCTCGGTGACCCAGAGAATCAGGTTGTCGGTTTCGACGTCATCATCGAGTTTGATCGTGACGCCATCCGAGTCGAACTCCCCTTCGCCCACCTTCTTTGCATCCTCAGGGTCGGAACCATCGCGAATCTCGAAGGTTCCCCCCGAGTTCGAAGACTTGACCTTGACCTCTTTCACCGTGGTCTTGTCTTCGAGTTCGAACAGCAGACCGACGCCGGACTTCAGGTTGCCGAAGGACGCCGAGTTGTAGCGGTCGGTGCGCCAGGACCCGTCGGTGTTGGGAACGACATCCTGAGCCTGGTCGTCGTTCTCCTCATTGTCGCCTTCGGGATCCAAAGCTGTGACCTTATCGATCTTCGGAGGTTTGGCCTGAGGTTCCTCTGTCTTCTTGTCTTTGCCGTCATCCGTGTCTGCCGGAGCCGAGGTTTCAGCGACTGGGTCGGGGTTCTCTTCGCCTGAGTTGAAGCTGAAGACGGCGATCGAGATGACGATGGCGGCGATGACCACCAGCGCGAGGACTAGCCAGGCGAATGGCCTTCGGGTGTTTTTAGGGTCCTCGTCCGAGCCGTCGCCGGTGTTCGTAGGCCCGCCTGGCGCTGCACCTGCACCGCCGGCCGCTGCATCCGCAGACCCTGCTGCTGCACTCCCTGCGCCAGACTTCTTCGCCGGTGCATCTGAGTTCGCTGTGCTGCTGCCGGTCGAGGCTCCTGCCGTTGCAGATTGCTTTTTGCCCGCGGACTGTTTCTTTCCTGCGGCCTGTTTTTTGCCTGCGGAACCGTCCGCTTTCGAAGCACCGGCAACCGCAGCTGCACCGGCGGCGCCGACAGCCGCCGCACCCGCGGCACCTGCAGCCCCTGCCTTGCCGGAGCGCGAGTTGTCGTCGGACTGCTTATCGGGCGAGACCGCGGGAACGGGAGCAGTCGTCCGAGCCGACTTGGTGTCTGAATCATCGACCGAATTGGGCGAGAGCCTGCGCACCTGCTTGGGCGGCGTGGAGGTGCTGGCCTCTTGCCGCTTACTTGCCGACGAGGCCTCGAGCGCGGCGATGCGCCGGCGGGCTTCGTCTTCCTTGGCCTTGGCGATGCGGCGTTCGCGTTCGTACTCGCGCAGCTGATGCTCGCGCTGCTGCTCATTGGTCTCGAACATCCCGCCCAGGAACCACGACCCGTCATCGTCTTCGTCCATGATGGCTCGAGTGTCGTTGTCGTCCCCGTCCATGATGACTCGGGTGTCGTTGTCGTCCTCGGCCTCTTCAACACTGTCCTCGGAGACGATGTCGAGTGCCTGAGTATCGGGATCCGAATCCTGAGCATCACGATTCATGATCGGAGAGGTCAGATTCTCGTCATACTCGTGATCGGCGTACGCGGAGTACTCCGAATAGGTCTGCTCCGGCTCCCATTCCTCCCAGTCCTGGGCGGCATTGTCGAGCTGGTCCTTACCGATGGGGAAGCTGGATGCCTCACGCATCTGCATCCGATCCGCATACTGTCCCGTCGTCTTTCCGACGACTCCCACAGCCAGTCCGCGAGTTCCCGGACGGGTGATGCCGATGCGAACCAGAGCTGCCTTGACCTGGTCGTCGCTGGCGGTGTTCGCAGGGGCCGAACCGATCGATGTCGATCGTGGTGCGGGCAGACTCGTTGCCTCGTCGAAGCTGCGGGGTGACTGGTTGAAGACGCTGTCGTTGTCGAGCACCGGTGCACGGTTGACGTAGCGCAGCAGCTCGGCATCCCACTCATCCAGGTAACCCAGCACCTCTGCCACTGATCCCGGTCCCGGATCAGATCCGGTGAGGATTCCGCTGACGAAGTCATCGAGTTCATTGGAGATCTCGGGATTGAGAGCCTTGGCGCGTGCGATGCGGGAGTTCTCACGACCGGCGGCGGGGATCCCGTTGAATGCTTCCTCAGACGGCCAATAGCCGGTGATGGCGGCATAGAAGAGCCGAATGAGCCCCAGTGCATCCTCGCGTGAGGCCTTCGTCGGCGTATAGTCCTCGGGCGAAATGACCCCGGTGCCCAGAGCCAGGGCGGCATCGATGCCGATGCCGGAGACCAGAACGGTGCCCTTGGTCGTGATTCCCACCGTGTTCGGGCGCAGGAACATATGGAACAGGCCGCGTCGGGCGGCGGTGACGAGAACCGTCCCGATCTCGCCGATGAGAGCGCAGGCGGCATCGATGGGAAGCGGTGATTTGGGCAGGATCTCACTCAGTGGCGTGACGGCGATGCGTTTGGACACGACATAGTCGAGTCCGTTCGAATGGCCGACGTCCAAGGTCGGGGCAATGCGATGATCGCCGAGGATGGAGACCCGTCGCGCTGCCTCGAGCACATCCGTGGATCCATCGGCATCGGCGACGTGGATGAGCACAGGTTCATCGAGGATGGCATCGAGGGCTGTGCACACTGCCCCCGCTTGCGGTTTCTCCTCGAGCCAGCGACGGTCGACCGTTGATACGACGTAACGACCGGCAACTACCATGCCGGGTTCGATATCGATCAGGGTGACCACCTCCAGAGGGGCTTCAGTGCGCAGGCTATTTTCTTAGTTTTCCAGCAACGACGCCAATAATCGAATGCAACTCTCTGACTTTCAGCAAATAACATGCTCCCAGGAAGACAATGAGCATGAGTGTGCCGACGGCGGCGGTGGAGACGAAAGCCTGCCACTGGCCCGACAGAGCGAAGTCCGGGAAGAAGAAGAGAAGACCGTAACCGGCAATTCCGGCAATCAAGGCTGCTACCAAGAACTTCATATGGGCGGTCAGGATCCCGCGGAGATCAATGTCGCCGAGGCGTTTCTTCAAGAGCGTGAACGACAGGATCATGGCGAGGAGATAGCCCAGACTCATCGCCAGGCCGATGATGGCCACCGTGACCGAATTCGGGAAGATCGAGGCCGAGAGCACCAAAAGGGATTGGAAGATCACCTGTGGAAGTTGGATGAAGAACGGCGTCTTCGCATCCTCATAGGCGTAGAAGACCCTCTGTGCCAGGTAGTTGGCACTGAAGGGAATGAGCCCGAACACCATAGCGATGATGACGAGCCCAACTGCCATTGCCTGTTCGCGGCCGTCGCCGGCGATGATCATCGCCACGGGCGAGGCGAGGACGATGAGCGCTGCCACGGCGAAGGAGTTGATGAGGCCGACCATGCGCACACCCATGGAGAAGTCGCCGACGACCGCCTCGGTGTCCTTGTTTGCGGCATTCTTGCTCAACGAGGTGAACAGTGCCGTGGCCAGCGATACCGCGATGAGCGAGTGCGGGAGCATGAAGACGAGATAGCCGTAGGAATACGCGGCGTTTGAGGCATTGCCCTCACCCGGGACGGAGGCTCCGGCAGCGACGCGGGAGATGATGAGGAAGCCGATCTGTCCGATGAGCATGGCCGAGAAGGTCCAGAACGCCACCTTTCCTGCTGTGGCCAGACCGACCCCGCGGAAGCCGAAGGTCGGCTTGTACTTGAACCCGATGCGCTTGAGCGGCCAGATCAGGATGAGTGCCTGAGCGACGACTCCCAACGTGGCTGATCCCGCCAGGAGAGCGATCATGCCCGGATCCCAGGTGCTCAGCCCATGCGGAGACGCTTTGTCCGTGCCGAACATCAGGATGAAGACCAATAGACCCACGATGGCCACGACGTTGTTGAGCACAGGTGCCCACATGTACGGACCGAACGAGGACTTGGCGTTGAGTACCTGGCCCAGAAGCGTGTAGAGGCCGTAGAAGAACAGCTGCGGCAGGCACCAATAGGCGAACGCCGTCGCCAAGGCCATCTGATCCGGACCCCAGCCCGAGGAGTAGAGCCAGACGAGCAGCGGTGCGGCCAGGGTCGCGATGAGGCCGACCGCCGCCAGAATGAGGAACGCCAAGGTCAGCAGACGGTTTGTGTAGTCTTCGCCCCCGTCCTTCCTCTTCGACGCCCGAACGAGCTGCGGGACGAGGACGGCATTGACAACACCGCCAGCCAGCAGCATGTACAGGGTGTTGGGCACCTTGTTGGCGACATCGAAGGCGTCGGCCTGAACCGCGGTGACCCCGATCGCCATTGCGAGCAGCGACGCCTTGACTAAGCCCAAAATGCGCGAGGTCAGGGTACCTGCGGTCATAATGGCCGAGGATTTGGCCAATGATGAAAGATTGGACAAGTCCTACCTCGTTTCCGATTCGTCGTTCTTCGCGCGGGCCATCGCATCAGCCAGCTGCTGTTCGGGGATCTTCCTGCGGCCGCGGGAGATCGTCTTGATCAAGCCGATCACGAATACGGCGGCCAGTGCCAATCCGACGACCGCCGTGCCGATGTTCTCCCAGTCGGCCCGCACTCTGACAAGCAGCGTCTCGTCCTTCGGCAGAACGACGTCATCGGTGGCGACCATCTCGATCGTCGTCGGCACGTCGGCGTTTGCCAGGCCTTTGACCGGAACGTCGACGCGCATGGTCTCCTCAGCTGGCACGACCACGGTTTCTGTGGGTTCGGCCCGCAGCTGCGGGGTATTCGGCTTCATCCGGATGCTCATCTTCGCCTCGGCGGAGGAATCGTTGACGATCGTCACCGGAATGGTCGTCTCCTCACCGGTGACCAGCAGCACCGAGGAGCCCTTCTCGAGATGGATGCTGTTCCTCACCTTCTCACTCGACGCCTGAGCCTCGTCAGCGCAGCGAGTCGCATTTCCACCGAGCGTCCATGCCACCGAGGTGCAGCTGAGCAGTTCGCGGTCCAGCCGAACATTCGCTCCCGCCGGATCGGAGAACACACTGTTGAACTTCCTCTGCGTGGTCCGAGTCTCGGCCAGGCTCTTCACGGTCTTCGAGCCGATGGTCTTCGCATCCGTTCCCGTCTGCAGCACGCCACGGGGCACGACGTCGGTATCGAGGAGCTCATCGATGCCCGAGGGGTCGACCCACGGGGCGTCTGCGACGGCCCCGACCGTCTGCTCCCAGTTCGCCGAGGCGGCTGTGCGTGGCATGGGCAGCAGCAGGTGCCGTGTCCGGTAGGGGGCCTCGGCCTGGATCGCAGCGGTCGTTGCGACCAATTCCGAGATCCCGGAGGCCGGATGGTCCGAGTCGGCTACCTGAGCGCTCTGCTTCGCCAGAGCCGAATCGCTGATCAGAGTGTCGATCGACGACTGAGCATCGGAGGTGAGTCGGGTCTTCGAATGGGCGTTGTCGTGGACGCCACCCAGAGAGGGCTGCTGGGTGTTGTCGAGGATCACTGCCTTGTCCCCGGCTTTGGCGAAGGCGGCCAGGTCAGAACGCTGAGCGGAGCCGGCGATGGGCCAAGCGATGTCGGTCTTGGCCTTCGGCAGGACATCCTTGACGATCATCCGCTGCTTCCGTGCGAAGGTCCCCAGGCTCTTCAGATCGCCCTTGCGCAGAGTCGTCTGATCGGGATCTCCGAAGGGCAGAGCGATGACGGTGTGCGACTGTGCCTCGTCAAGGAAATCCTGATACCAGGTGTCGAGGCGCTTGCGCTGCTCTTCCTGGGCCTTCAACTCATCGGCGGTGAGCCCGTCGGCACTGCCCTGATCATCGGAGTTCGCACCAGGGTCGGTGTCCTGGGCATCGGGTCCTGCGGTCGCCGTTTCGGTGTCCTGCGGAGTGGGTTCGTCGGTCTCCTCGGGATCCGACCCTTCATCCTCGGAAGCTGGGTCGGCAATCGCGGCCTCGAAGGAGGCGATGACCCTGGGGTCGACTGCGATGCCCACTCCAGGATTGTCGAGCACGTTCCTGATCGCGGTCAGGGAACCGCCCTTGCCGATCGCCTTGTCGAGTTCGTCGGGATCGATGATCCCGTCGGTGGTGTGAGCCGGAAGCGTCACCGGGGCGAGCATGCTGACCTTGGTCTTGTCGAACTTCGGGCTCGGATACCAGGTGGAGAATCCGACTTCTGAAGCCAGACGTCCGGTGTCATCACCGAGCTGCACACTCAGGCCGCGTGGACCCCAGGCCGAGACCGGAGAGGACTTCTGCAGCCCCAACTCATCGGCTGGGACGGAGAACGTGAATTCCGAGGAGGACCCGGCCGCGATCTCTTTGTCGAAGGCGGTGTCCACCTCAGTCATCGGATCTGCGTCCTCGGCCGAGTCCTGCCCGGCGTCCTCTGACTTCTCGCGAGCATCGGGGCCGTCGTTCTCGATGTCAGCGACCAGACGGTTCCGGGACTGATCGGTCTTCCAACTCTGGATCTTGCGTCCGGAGTTGAGCTTCTGTGTGGACATCGCCAGAGCCAGATTGGGATCGGAGATCGCCTGATCTGTGGGATTTGTGATCGTGCCGCGCACCGTGAGCGTGCCCTTCTCATCCACCCATGGTGTGACCTCGTCGAGGGTGATCGAGACCTCGGCGTCGCTCGAATCGGTGTTCGTCGCCGCACGTGCGGGGTCTGCTCCACTCATGAGCGGGACAGCGAAAACTGACCCTGCGAGCAGCAGGACTGTGCTCAGCAGGGCGAGGAGGAAACGCATATGGCTGATGGGTTTCACTGCTCCAATCGGGCGACCATCGGACGGGCGGCGGCAACGATGCGACGCTCATTGGCGAATGAGAGCCGGGAGCGCAGATCGTTGAACGGAATCCACGCAGCGTCGATCGCTTCCTGGTCAGGATCATTATCCACGGTCAACGTCCCAGACCGTGCACGCAACAGGAAGTGGTGGACGAGTTTATGGATTCGGATTCCGGTCACCGTGAACCAGTAGTCGACGGTGCCAAGGGGGCAGACAATCTGCCCGAGGATGCCTGTCTCCTCTTCCACCTCACGGCGAGCCGCCTCGGCGGGGGTCTCAATTCCTTCGAGGTGACCCTTGGGAAGGCACCATTCGATCCGTCCTGCCCGGTTGATCCGGGCGATCACGGCCACGGTCAGTTCCGGGCGTGTGAAGTCGACGACGATGCCCCCGGCGGATATCTCCTCTACCGTGGTGCGACGAGACGCTCTGGGTCCCGGCTTGGGCATCGGTGTGGTCATTCTCCTACCTTAGTAGGCGATTCTTGGAAGTGTCGTGGGGCGCGCTCCCGGTAGGCTGGACTCGGCTAAAGATGAGTCGTCTCCGATCGGAACGGCACGGTAGAACACGAAGGAGCTCGGTGGACCCGAAGACCGCGCACGCCCGTCTGTACGACAAGCTCGATGAGCTCGAGAACATTCTCGGGCCCCTGGGCAAGCGTTTCGCAGCGGCCGGATTCGAACTCGCACTCGTCGGAGGCTCCGTCCGCGACGCACTGCTGGGTCGTCCCATGCCCGATCTCGACTTCACCACCGACGCACGCCCCGACGACATCCTCGCTCTCATCTCCGACTGGGTGGACACTCATTGGGACATCGGCCGGGAGTTCGGCACCATCGGCGCGATCAAATCCGGTGCGCAGATCGAGATCACCACCTACCGCGCCGAGGCCTATGATCCGGAATCGCGGAAGCCGACGGTGCAGTTCGGCACAGACCTCGACGCTGATCTGGTCCGACGCGACTTCACGATCGGCGCAATGGCGATTCGACTCCCGGCGATGACCTTCGTCGACCCGTTCGACGGCTTCACCGACCTCGTCGAGGGTGTCATCCGCACCCCGGGCACCGCCGCGGATTCGTTCTCCGATGATCCCCTGCGCATGATGCGCGCCGCACGATTCACCGCTCAGCTGGGTCTCGATCCCGTCGCCGAGGTGGAAGCGGCGATGCGTGACATGGCCGATCGGATCGCGATCATCTCCGCCGAACGCATCCAGGTGGAGCTGTTCAAGCTGATGACCGGCATCGACCCGGCCGCGGGCATCGATCTGCTGGTACGCACCGATGTCGCTGATCATGTTCTGCCCGAAGTCGCCGGCCTGCGGCTGGAGACCGATGAGCATCATCGCCACAAGGACGTCTATCAGCACTCACTGACCGTGCTGCGCCAGGCCGTCGAGCTCGAAGAGCAGTACGCGGCCAAACAGCGCGAAGCCGGGTTGAGCGCCGATGATCCCAACCGCCTCGTCGTGCCGGACTTCGTCGTCAGGTTCGCTGCTCTCATGCACGATGTCGGCAAACCCGCGACCCGCAGGTTCCTGCCCGGTGGGGCCGTCACCTTCTATCACCACGATGCCGTCGGTGCGAAGCTGACGGCGAAGCGGATGAAGGCGCTGCGCTTCGACAAGGACACGACCAAGGCTGTCGGCCGCCTCGTCGAACTGCATCTGCGCTTCTACGGCTACGGCGACGCCGGCTGGACCGATTCTGCGGTGCGCCGCTACGTCACCGATGCCGGTCCACTGCTCTCCCGCCTGCACATCCTCACCCGGGCAGACGTGACCACCCGGAACAAGAAGAAGGCCGATCGGCTCGCCTTCGCCTACGACGATCTGGAGCACCGGATCGAGAAGCTCAGCGAACAGGAGGAGCTGGCAGCGATCCGTCCCGACCTCGACGGTCGCCAGATCATGGCCATCCTCGACATCAAGCCCTCGCCGCTGGTGGGCAAGGCCTACAAGCACCTGCTCGAGGAGCGGATGGAGCACGGCCCGCTGGGGCAAGAGCGCGCCGAAGAGGTTCTGCGGCAGTGGTGGGCCGAGAACGGGCCTGCGGAACAGCCTTAGGCACCACCCCGCCTGTTGTCCTCCTCACAGCAACTGATAGCTTCGTAAATCGCGTATGTTTGTGCTTGTCGTCACATGATGTGGCGCAGGCGACGATGTGAGGAGATCCGGATGACTGTGACCGATGAGTTCCGTGCAGCCAGAGACAAGCTGATCGAACTGCGCAGCGATGCTGCCGCGGCGGGCGACGGCTTCGAATGGCCGCGCTTCGACCACTTCAACTTCGGCATCGACTGGTTCGACAAAGTCGCCGAGGGCAACGACAACCCCGCGCTGTGGATCGTCGAGCAGGACGGTTCAGAGGGCAAGTGGAGCTATGCCGAACTCTCCTGCCGCTCGAACCAGGTGGCCAATTTCCTCCGCCGCTCCGGGGTGAAGCGCGGTGACCACGTCATGATCATGCTCAACAACCAGGTCGAGCTGTGGGAGACCATGCTCGCCGGAATCAAACTCGGCGCGGTCCTCCTGCCCACGACGACTCAGCTGGGTCCCATCGATCTCAACGATCGCGTCGATCGCGGCAAGGCCGAGTTCGTCATCGCAGGTGCTGAGGATGCCGCGAAGTTCGACGACGTCAACGCCGAGGTGGTCCGCATCGTCGTCGGTGCCGACGCCGCTCGTCAGCAGGACTACAGCTACGCCGACGCCGACGACGAAGACATCAGCTTCGACCCGCAGGGCACCTCGCGCGCCGATGACCTGCTCCTCCTCTACTTCACCTCGGGCACGACCTCGAAGGCGAAGATGGTCGCCCACTCACACGTGTCCTACCCTGTCGGCCACCTGTCGACGATGTACTGGATGGGCCTGACTCCCGGAGACGTCCACCTCAATGTCGCCTCTCCAGGCTGGGCCAAGCACGCCTGGTCGAACATCTTCACCCCCTGGATCGCCGAATCCTGCGTCTTCCTCTACAACTACACGCGCTTTGACGCGAATGCCCTGATGGAGACCATGGACCGGGTCGGAGTCACCAGCTTCTGTGCCCCGCCGACCGTGTGGCGCATGCTCATCCAGGCAGATCTCAGCCACCTCAAGAACCCGCCGAAGATCGCCCTGGGCGCCGGTGAGCCCCTCAACCCGGAGGTCATCGACCGGGTCAAGCAGGAATGGGATGTGCTCATCCGCGACGGCTACGGCCAGACGGAGACGACGCTGCAGGTCGGCAACTCTCCCGACCAGGAGCTCAAATACGGTTCCATGGGCAAGGTTCTGCCCGGCTACGACGTGGTCCTCATCGACCCGTCGACCGGTGAAGAAGGCAACGAGGGCGAGATCTGCCTGCGCCTGGATCCCCGCCCCCTGGGTCTGACCAGCGGGTACTGGTCGAACGAGGAGAAGACCGCCGAGGCGTTCGAAGGCGGCGTCTATCACACCGGTGACGTGGCCGAACGAGATGAGAACGGGTACATCACCTACGTCGGTCGAGCCGATGACGTGTTCAAGGCCAGCGACTACCGTCTGTCCCCGTTCGAGCTCGAGAGTGTGCTCATCGAGCACGAGGCCGTCGCCGAGGCGGCTGTGGTCCCATCGCCGGATCCAGTGCGTCTCGCTGTGCCCAAGGCCTACGTCGTCCCTGCCGGCGGATTCGAGCCCAACGCGGAGACCGCGCGAGCCATACTCGCCTACTGCCGTGAGCATCTCGCCCCGTACAAGAGGATCCGCCGCTTGGAGTTCTCGGAGCTGCCCAAGACGATCTCAGGCAAGATCCGCCGCGTGGAACTCCGCGCCCGTGAGGACCAGCTGCACCCGTTCAGCGGTGAACCGGCCGTTGAGGGCCAGGAGTTCGCCGACACGGACTTCGACCTCAAGGGCTGAGGGCACTCCCATCCCTCGCCGAGTGCTGAGGGATGGGAGTGCACAGTTCTGTGCACAGGGGTGGACCGGCAGGCGGCCAACAGCTGAAAAATCGGCTAAATGTGAGCAATTCCGCACTGGATGTGGTCGATGACCGTGCTGGACGGTAAAATCCCTGGTGAGGGCGGATGAAAGACGCTACTCGCATGTACTGACAGGTAACTACTGGGGCAGAAGGGCGCTGGATTCAGGAGATTTTCACACTGTTCCAAAGAAGGCGTGCCACACTGAAGCTCAAGTGTGACCTTATCGAACCTCGTCGCCACGCAATGCGGCAGGCAAACTGACCTGGAGGACCTTGGGTGGCTAAGGGACAAGAACAAGCCAAAACCAGAGGCAAGAAAACAAAGAATATTCTCAACTATCCGCGCTCAGGTGTGCGCGGATGGACGCGTTTTCTGCCCAGCATCCGGCTGCTCGTCGTCGGCGGACTCAGCATCATCATCCTTCTGTGCGTGCTGTTCTCCATCGGCTACGCCGCCACGGACGTCCCTGAGCCCAATATCGAGGCCACCGGTCAGACGTCGACCGCCTACTTCAGCGACGGCAAGACTCCCATCGGTCAGTACAAGGTCCAAGACCGCAAGTCCGTGAAGATCGATGAGATCTCCGAGCCGATGCGCAAGGCCGCCATCGCCGCCGAGGACACTTCGTTCTATGAGAACCGCGGAATCTCGATCAAGGGACTCTCCCGCGCCGTTGTCGGCGTCGTCACGAACCAGTACGCCGGCGGCGGTTCGACGATCACACAGCAGTACGTGAAGAACTTCTACCTGACCAACGAGCATTCTCTGGATCGCAAGATCAAGGAGATGTTCATTTCCCTCAAGATCGACCAGCAGCAGAGCAAGGATGAGATCCTCGCCAACTACCTGAACACGATCTATCTGGGACGCCGGTCCTACGGCGTTGAAGTTGCCAGCCAGAACTACTTCGACAAGTCGGCGAAGGACCTCGATGTCAGCGAGTCGGCTCTGCTGGCCGCGATGATCCAGCGTCCGGGTGCAGCTGACCCTGCAGACAATCCCGAGGCCTACCAGGATCGCTTCGACTATGTTGTGAAGTCGATGGCCGATGAGGGCTTCATCACCGACGAGCAGGCCGCCAAGGTCAAGATGCCCGAGGTGAAGAAGGCCAACAAAGAGGCATCCCTCAAAGGCCAGACCGGCTACATGTGGGACTTTGTCCGGCGTGAAGCCCTGAATAAACTCGACATCGATGAAGCCCAGCTGGACCGCGGTGGCTACAACATCACCACCACCTTCGACAAGGATCGGATGAAGGAGGCCGAAAAGGCTATCAAGAACCTGCCGCCCGATCAGCCGGAGGGGATGCAGGCCGGCCTGATCTCGATCGATCCGGACTCCGGTGGCATCGAAGCCTTCTACGGCGGTGAGAACTACCTGGACCAGGCATTCAACGCCTCAACACAGAGTCATGTACAGGCCGGATCGACCTTCAAACCCTTCGCCCTCGTCGCAGGACTGGAGAACGGTGTGCGATTGACGGACCGGTACCCGGGGAGCGCGACGACATTCCCAAATGGCGGGTCTCCGTGGCCGGTGACAAATTTCGGTGGTGCGAACTATGGGCCGGTGACCCTGCTCAAAGCGACGCAGTCATCGATCAATACGGCATATGCAGCACTCAATGTGCAGGTCGGTCCTGACAAGACTGTCGATGTCGCTCAGCGAGCTGGCTTGAGTGGTAATTGCACGAAGGAACAGTTGGATTCGGGCGACACCGGCCAATGTTCGATTGATCTGACTCCGGATAAATCGAACGTTCTGGGCACGCCCAGCGTGAAGCCCATCGATATGGCCAACGCTTATGCGACCTTCGCCTCCAATGGCGTTCATCACGAGACCCATGCGATCAAGAAGGTCACCCAGGGCTCCGATGATGAAGAGGTGTATAAGCCCGAGACCAAGGGCGAACGAGTCTTCGACGATGCCGTAATGGCCGAAACGTCATATGCGCTGCAACAGGTGGTCAACAGCGGTTCAGGTGCCTACGCTGCCAACCTCGGTCGTCCAGCCGCTGGAAAAACAGGCACTACTAACAAGAACCTAGCTGCTTGGTTCACTGGCTATACGCCTAACCTGGCGACCTCGGTGGTCCTCTACCGTGAGGTTGATAACAAACCGATTCCGATTGGGCCCTACGGCGGCCGTGGCCAAGTGACCGGTGGCTCGTTCCCGGTTCAGGTGTGGACCGAGTACATGAAGTCAGCTCTCGAGGGTACAAAGGTTGAGCAGTTCCCCGAGCGCGGAGAGCTGCCGGACAAGCCGAAGCCCAAGAACACGAATGAACCGGTAGCGCCCGCCCCGAAGGAAGAGCCCAAGGCACCCAGCGGCAGCGACGGCGACGGCAGCGACGGCGGCGACGGGTCCGATAAGAAGGCCCCAGTCGACGAACCGAGCGAGAAGCCGAAGGATGACAAAGACAAGGACAAGGACGCCGACAGCAAGGACGATTCCAAGGACGACGGTAAGGACTCCAAAGATTCGAAAGACGGCCGTGAGGATAATGGCTCGTCTAAGGATGGTGACGGCGGATCGAAGAATGGCGATACCGGCGATACCGGAGGCAGTGGCGATACCGGCGGCAGTGACAACGGTAATGGTTCGGACACCGGCGGCTCCGACAATGGTAATGGTTCCGACACCGGCGGTGGAGAAGACGGTAGCGGTTCCGACACCGGCGGTGGCGAAAACGGCGACGGTGATCCCGTGGGAGTCGTCTCGCCCGGTGGCTGAGTCTCGGCTGTGACACGCGCATCGATAGCGAGCGTTACGGCGAGCCGGTAACCTCTAGTCATGCCCCATCAGTCCAGCACCCGGATCGCCGAGCCTCTGCTCGGCGGTCCGGACGGCATTCATCTCGCATCAGCGGGTGCGCGGTTCCGGCGCGGTCAGGCATACATCTTCGCCGGTATCCTCGGTTTCACGACCTTCCTCGCGCTCGCTCTGCAGGGCCCGTGTCTGGGTTCGGGCTATGAACAGCCGTCCGCCTCGGCGAGGATGTGCTCCGGGCCTCTGTCCATGGCATTCCTCGGTGAGTTCAATCCCGAGGACGCTCTGGGACGCTCCCACGGGGGCATGCCGGGACTGTCCGCGCTCGAAGCCCGCTTCGTCCAACTGAGCAAGCTCATGACCGACGACGTCTCGGTCTTCATGGCGATCGCCCTGATCATCAACGTCATCGCCTTCGCCGCACTCGGCGTCGCACTCCTGGTTCTTGCCAGGCAGCGGGCTTGGCTGGTCGCAGCCTTCGCCTCGCCGGTCATCCTCTTCACCCTGGGGTCGACCTTGGACCCCGCGGCAGTGGCACTGAGCGTCTGGGCCATGGTTGTCTTCGTCGGATCCTCCCCGATGAGATCGCGTCCTTGGCTCTCCGGGGTCCTCCTCGGGCTAGCCGCGTTCATCAACCCGCTGGCCTTGCTGGTTCTCCTCGCCCTCACCCTGACCGGTCCTTCTCCGGCCGGACGACTGCGCCCGCGGGATCCGCGGATGATGCTCGCGACGGTCACCATCACCTCGGCGCTCCTCCTGGTCATCGACGGCACCGCCATCGACCGGGTCCTGCATTGGATGGGCGACGCCGTCGACGGCGGCTCCTTCGCCTCGATCCTGGTCATGGCACGTCTGGGGTCCGCCGAAACCTGGGCACCGGTGTGGATCATTGCCAGCGCGGGAGTCATCGCCGCTGTCGCGCTCTCGCTGTTCATGGTGCGGCGAACCGGACTCGACCCAGCCGTCGCCGCCTGCCTCCTCATCGGCGGCTGCCTGCTGCTGGCCCCCGGGATGATGCCCTGGGACAGCCTGTGGATCCTGCCGTTCCTCGTCCTCGCCGTGCGTCGCTGGTGGGTGCTCATCATCTGGGCTGTGGCGGAGACCGCTTTCGCCATTGCCATCCACCTCGGGGATGTCGCCGCCATCGAGCCAGACAAAGGACTCGAACCGACCTTCGTCGCGCTGCTGACCCTGCTGAGACTGCTCGCTCTCGTCGCCGTCGTCATCTGCGCGGGTGAGAATCTGTACCGACGACGGATCCGCGGTCGACTGCGTATCGCAGAGCCACCTCGGCGAGGTGAATCCGATCATCCGGTCATCCGTGTCCAAGGGCACGGGAATCCGACATGACACCGCGGGTGCACGTCCACTAGACTGTGTAGGTCTGTTCCCATTTCGCGACAAGCGTGAGGGACGGAACGGATATGCATTTACCCTCCTGCCATGGAACGACCATGGCCGTAAAGACCAGAGGAGGTGGGTGACAGATGCGTCATTACGAGCTCATGCTCATTCTTGACAACGAAACCGACGAGCGGACGTTGGCTGACACCGTGGACAAGCTGATGAAGGTTGTCCCGGCTGAAAACGGAACCGTCGACAACGTGGACATCTGGGGACGCAGGCGCTTCGCCTACGACATCCAGAAGAAGTCCGAAGGCTTCTATGTCGTGGTTGATTTCCACGCAGAGCCTGCAACGACCAAGGAACTCGATCGCCAGCTCGGACTCAACGAGTCCGTTCTGCGCACCAAGATCCTCCGCCCAGACGCCAAGTAATAGCGTCAAGCACCTCGTTTCAAGGAGCAGTCAATGGCAGGCGAAACAGTCATCACGGTCGTCGGGAACCTGACAAGTGATCCCGAACTGCGATTCACACCTAACGGTGCTGCGGTCGCAAACTTCACCGTGGCTTCGACGCCGCGTATGTTCGACCGTCAGTCCAACGAGTTCAAGGATGGGGAAACCCTTTTCCTTCGCTGCTCGGTGTGGCGTGAGATGGGCGAAAACGTAGCCGAATCCTTGCAGCGTGGTACTCGGGTCGTCGTTCAGGGCCGCCTCAAGTCGCGGTCCTTCGAAACCAAAGAGGGCGAGAAGCGCACCGTCATGGAACTGGATGTCGACGAGGTCGGCCCCAGCCTGCGACGCGCCACCGCTCAGGTGACGAAGAACGAACGCAGCGGAGGCGGATTCTCCGGCGGCGGTAACTTCGGCGGACAGCAGCAGGGCGGAGGCTCCCAGCAGGGTGGCTTCGGTCAGCAGCAGTCTTCCGGCTGGGGCAACAACCCGCAGCAGGGCAACCCGAATCAGGGCGGCTCGCAGCAGGGTGGTCAGCGCCAGGGTGGTTACAGCCAGGGGAACAACGCACCGGCGAATGACCCGTGGGCATCATCGAGTCCACAGGGCGGCAACGGCGGCTGGGGCAACCCGGGCGCCGATGAACCGCCGTTCTAAACACGTTCAAGACATTTCGTAAATCAGGAGATACTCATGGCAAAGCCAGAGATCCGGAAGCCTATCAAGAAGAAGGCTAATCCGCTCAAGAAGGGCGAAGCGGCGAAGATCCACTACAAGGACACCGCTACGCTCCGTAAGTTCATTTCCGACCGCGGCAAGATCCGTGCTCGTCGCGTCACCGGCGTGACCGTGCAGGAACAGCGCGTCATCGCAAAGGCCGTCAAGAACGCCCGCGAGATGGCACTTCTGCCCTACTCGAGCACTGCTCGCTGATCGGAGGGAGAGAACATGCCTAATCGCAAAGTTATTCTGAACCAGGAAGTTGATGGTCTGGGAGCCGCCGGCGACATCGTCGAGGTTCGCGCCGGATACGCACGTAACCTGCTCCTGCCTCGTGGCTGGGCTTCTGCATGGACCGCGGGCGCGGAGAAGCATGTCAATGCTCTTCGCAAGGCTCGTCAGGCCAAGCAGATCGCTGACCACGATGAAGCAGTCAAGGTGAAGGCTCAGCTGGAATCCTCCAGCGCCCGCATCGAGCTCAAGTCCGGTAAGAACGGCCGCCTCTTCGGCGCCGTGACCCCGGCTCTTGTGGCCGAAGCACTGCACACTGCAACCGGACACGACTTCGATCGTCGTCAGGTTGCACTGCCTGCTCACGTCAAGACCTCCGGCAGCTACACAGCTACCGTGCGCGTCAACGACGAGATCACCGCGAACGCCAAGTTCGAGGTCATCGGCAAGGCCTGATCCACTCGATCAGCGCTTGTGCGACAAAGCGCCGAGGCGACACTTTTCGAAGTGTCACCTCGGCGCTTTTGTGTGCCTGCTTGGTCTCTCGTCCCTGTGGGAACCGGTTCGCAGGTGAGGAAACGTTGATTCGAGCGTGCTCTGTCGACGTTCCCTCACCTGCAAATCTGAACTCGTGTCACGGCATCGCCGCCATGAAGTCTCGTGCAGCTGGGACTGCGCAAGGGGCACGAGTGTGATCAGCGCTGGCCGTAGTGCCTACGGACGAAGAACAGACCGATGAGGGAGAGTACGGCGACCCCCATGTAGTACACGCTCGGCGAGTTCAGCGAACCGGTGATGTCGAGCAGCCACGTGAGCACCAGCGGAGCGATGCCACCGAGCAGCGTCACACCGATGTTGTAAGCGGTAGACAGCCCGGTACCCCTGATCTCGGCCGGGAAGAGCACAGAGAGCATGCCCGGCAGCGGCGCGAAGTAGAACGCCATGATCACGCCGAGCACGGCGATGACGAAGATGAACGCGGGCACGCTGCGCTGGGTGACGATGAGCTGGAACAGCGGCCACGCGAGCACGAGAGCCGCGATCGCAGCATAGGTCATGATCCGCGCGGGACCGACCCGATCGGCAAGGCGGCCCACCAGCGGTGACCCGATCAGGCAGATCAGACCGGCCAGAATGCCGCCGAGGTAGGCCGCTGTCGGTGAGATGCCCAGGTTGGACATTGCGAAGGTCGGCATGAAGAGGATCATGTACACGGAGATCGTGGCGACACCGACCGAAGCGGAGGCTGCGAGGATGCGACCCCAGTGGTTGGCGAAGAGTGTGCGCAGAGGCGACTTCGCCGGAGGCCTCGACGTGAACTCCTCGGTCTCGTCGAGCTTGGAGCGGATGTAGAGTCCGACAGGTCCCACGAGGAGACCGATGAGGAACGGCACCCTCCACCCCCACGAATGGAGCGCCTCATCGGAGAGATAGGTATTGAGGGCGAATCCGAAGGCCGAGGCCAAGGCCATCGACGCGCCCTGGCTCGCGATCTGCCAGGAGGCGTAGTACATCTTCCGGTGCGGAGCGGTCTCCACAAGGAAGGTCGTCGCTGTGCCGAACTCGCCGCCGGCGGAGAATCCCTGCAGGAGTCGGGACGCGAGGATGATGAGAGCGCCCCAGACCCCGATCTGCGAATAGGTCGGGGCAATCGCCATGAGCAGCGTGCCGAGCATCATGAGGAACAGTGTCAGGGTCAGCGCCGGCTTGCGTCCGCGCCGGTCAGCGAACCTGCCCAGGACCAGGCCGCCGATGGGACGCACCAAATAGGAGATCGCGAAGGTGGCGAAGGTGAGGATAAGGGAGAAGACCGGATCACCCTCAGGGTAGAAGATCTCCGAGATCACGACGGCGAACGACGCGAAGACGATGATGTCGAACCATTCGAGGGCCGCACCGATCGAGCTGGAGATGACGGCCTTGCGTGCTGCAAGGAGACGTTCCGGAGTCGCCTCGAGCACAGGCTCTTGCTGCGGATTCGCGGTGGAGGAGCTCATGGTGTCTGCTTTCCTGCTGCGCTGGGGCCGGCCTCTGCGCTGAGGTCGGTGATGAGATTGCCGATGAACGCTTCGCAGGCGGCGATCTGTTCGAGTTCGATGAACTCATCGGGAGCGTGGGCCTGGGCAATGTCTCCGGGGCCGCAGACGACGGTGGGAATGCCCGCGTTCGAGAACAGTCCCGCCTCGGTGCCGTAGGTGACCTTGTCATCACTGACGACTCCGCCCCACTGTCCGGCCAGGGAGACGATGTCGGCGTCGGCAGGAGTCTCACAGCCGGGAGCGGCGGCCTCAACGGTGAAGTCGACGTGGGCGCTGTCGTTCTCCGCACGCATCATGCGCTCGAGGCGGGCCGCCTCGGCGCGGAATCGCTCGACGAGCGCTTCACGATCCACAGATCCCAGGGAACGGAACTCGAACTGCACGCTCGCCTCGGCGGGGATCGTGTTGACGGCGATGCCGCCGCTGATCGTATTCGCCGTCACCGTGGTGAAGGGCACGACATAGTTCTCATCGAAGGGACCCTCTGTGCGGAACTCGGCGGCGACTGCATGGACGAAGGTGACGAACTCGGCGGCGTAGGCAATCGAGTTCACACCCTCTGGGGTCAGCGAGGAATGTGCCGCGACGCCGTGGAAGTCGACGCGGAAGACGTTCATCGACTTGTGTCCGCGCACGACCCGCATGCTCGAAGGCTCACCGACGATGCAGCCGCGTGGGGCCACGCCCGCCTCGGTGATCGTGTCGACGAGGTCGATCGCACCCACGCAGCCGACCTCTTCGTCATAGGAGAAGGCGAGGTGGATGGGCTCTTTGAGCTTCGCGGCGGTGAGCTCAGGGAGTTTGGCGAGGATGACGCCGATGAAGGACTTCATGTCCGCGCTGCCGCGCGCATAGAGCTTGCCGTCCCTGATCTGCGGAGTGAAGGGCTCACTCGACCAATCTTGTCCGTCGACGGGCACGACATCGGTGTGCCCGGACAGGACGATTCCGCCTGTGGTGGAACCATCGGCGGCGGGCAGTGTGGCCAGCAGGTTTGCTTTGGTTCCCTCGGCGTTGGGCACACGCTGAGATTCGATGCCTGCGGCCTTGAGGCGCTCGACGACGTGGTCGATGAGCGGGAGGTTCGTGTCCCGGCTCGTGGTGTCGAAGGTGATGAGATCGGTGATCTCGGAAATGGTGGCCTCGGCCGGTTGTGCTGGCACGGCTGCTCCTGACTGTACGGGGGTGAACCGTCCGGTCAGCCTGAAGCGGAAACCTGGTCAGGTCCCCTCCCGTGCGGGACAGCGGTGATCAGACCCCGACACACTACGCCCGAAATGTCGGTGAGACTGCTCGGTCTCGTCAATTGAGACCATTCACCGGAGCGACGGTGAGGCAGTTCAGTGCAATGCGCCGATTCACAGGGAGAAGAATGTTGATTTGAGCGACTGCGCCCTACATTCTGCTACCTACGAATCCACCGACTCACCCGACGAGTCGTCTGAGGCAGTTGCCGGGTAGGTGACGCGTCTGTCCTTGTCGACGACGGTTCCCGAGCTGAGTTCGGCGGCGGTGGTCTGGTTCTTGCCCATGATGTGGGTGACTGGGTAGTCGTGTGCGAGCAGGTTGTCGGCGATGATGCGCCGGTGGCAGCGCCACCACACCGCCTCTGAACACATGAGCACACAGCGGTTGCTCGCGCCCCACTCAAGCAGCTGCTCGAAATCGGTCCGGAACTCCTCCGTCAGGGCGTGATCGGCATAGTTGTGGAAGCTGCGATTCTTCCACCACCCATTGATCTCGAAGTCGATGTCACGATTCACCGGGCGCCGGCCGGTCAGTCCCTCGAGCCGACGCAGGTCCACTCCCACCTTGGCCAGGTCATCGACGAGAGTATCCGCGTTGAACTGGGGATTCTTATTCGATCCGGGCAGCTTGCGGACGTCAACCACCACCTCGGCGGCGTTGTCGGTAAGAAGGTCGATGAACTCCTGAAGAGAATGGTTCGAGTGACCGATGGTGAAGAACTGCGAGCTGCTCACTATTTGTCGATCCGGTGGAGGGCCGTGCCCTTGTGAGCGGCGATGTGATCGGTCTTATCGCTCTTGATCTCGTACTGCGGCTCGTCCTTCGATGCCCGACGCTTGTGGCCTTTGTACTCGAAGTCGGAAGTGTGGACCTTCGTGATCGTGCCCGAGACCTCGCCGGCCTCCGAGTTCCACCCCACGTGGTCGCCCACATTGAACGTCTCTGCCATGTCATCCTCCCGGAAGTCGTCGAATGGTGCCTCTTCCCATCCAAGCACGATGCGGCAATCGGCGACAGGGCGCAGACTCCACGACGCAGGTTCCCAGGCTCGGCACAGCCTGCCGATGCCCATGACGGGCCGCTACTTCGCTAAAGTCGATGGCAGGCGAAGAAGGGGGAACGATGTCGATCGAAAAAGCACCATCCGTGCCGCGTTTCGGCGGTCCGAGCGAACTGACGCCGGAGGACCAGGAGCGGGCGCGGGGTCTGCGCAAGATGCGGACGCTGGCGCTGTCGCTGCTCGTCCTCGCCACCCTTATCTTCCTCTCGACCCACATCTTCACCGACAACACCGGGGTTTGGGGCTTTGTCTCCCGTGCCTCGGAGGCTGCGATGATCGGTGCGATCGCCGACTGGTTCGCTGTCACGGCACTCTTCCGCCATCCACTCGGGCTGCCGATTCCGCACACCGCGATCATTCCCCGCAAGAAGGACACCCTGGGCGCGAGCCTGTCCGCGTTCGTCGCCGCGAACTTCCTCCACGCCGAGGCGGTGTCGACGAAGATCCGGTCCGCTCAGGTCTCCCACCGTGCCGGTGAGTGGCTGAGCAAGTCTGCCAACCGGGACCTCGTCGTCGACCGTGCCGCCGGTGGGCTCGAATATGTGCTGGCCCGCATCGACGACGATTCCGTCGTGGCCCTGACGAAGAATGTCATCATTCCGCGCCTGGTCGCGACCCGTAAGACTCCGGTGCTGGCGCAGCTGCTGCGTCAGATCGTCCTCGACGGGGCGCACCACAAGCTTGTCGACCTCATCGTCGCCGAGGCGTACTCCTGGTTGGGTGACAACCCGCAGGTCATCGATGAGATCGTCCACAACCGGGCCCCGTCCTGGGTTCCCGACTTCGTCAACGAGCAGCTCTCCAACCGACTGCAGCGAGAGGTGCTCGGCTGGGTCGCCGACGTCCGCGACAACGAATACCACAAGGCACGACAGGCCCTCGACGCCTGGCTCGTCGACCTCTCCGACGACCTGAACTCTGACACTCCACTGTCGGAGAAGGCCGAGGTCATCATCAACGACCTGCTCAGCCAATCCGGGGTCGTCGACTCCGTGCTTGAGATCTGGACTTCGCTCAAGCAGCTCCTGCGCCAGGCCATCATCGACCCCAACGGCGAGGTGCGCGGACGCATCTCCGAACTCATCGGAGAATTCGCCGGGAGGCTGCAGGAAGATTCGGACTTCTCCGCCAAGATCGATGACCGGATCGCCACCACGGCCGGTGACCTGGCCGAGAGCTTCGGCCCCGAGATCGCCAGCGTCATCTCCGACACGATCGAACGCTGGGATGCGAAGGAAGCCGCCGAGAGGATCGAACTCTACGTCGGCCGGGATCTGCAGTACATCCGCATCAACGGCACAGTCATCGGCGCCCTCGTCGGCCTCGTCATCCACACGATCATCGTGCTGCTGCCTGGGTGATGCGCGGTAGAGCCGCCAGAATGAGCAGCATCGCTGCTCGGTGAGCAGACCCGCCGTGACGCAGCCGACTCAGCCTCAAGGCAGGTCGGGCTCGGTGTCCTCTTCCTGATGAATGAGCTGAATGAGGTTGCCCACTGTGTCGTCGAGGACGGCGGTGGTGACTGGTCCCATCGTCGTCGGCTCCTGCGTGAACGTGACACCGAGCTTTGACAGGCGATCATATTCGGCCTGAACATCCTCAACGGCGAACTGGTTGAGAGGGATTCCGTCGGCCTTCAGCGCAGAAGTGAAGTCGTTCGCGGCGGGGTGGCCCTTCGGCTCCAGGACGATCTCGACTCCGTCTGGAGCCTCGGGTGAGACCACGGTGAGCCAGCGGAAGTCGTCTCCGACGGGCACATCGACCTTCGGAATGAAGCCGAGCCTGTCCGTGTAGAACTTCAGGGCCCGAGCCTGGTCGTCGACGAGAATGCTGATCCACTGTGCCTTCATGATGACTCCTCAGTTGTAGACGTGTCTTGGTTGGTCCTCGTCGTGAGTTCACCCGGAGTGGTTCACGCAGAGTGGCTCAAGTGCAGCGGAACCGTCGGGCAACCGCTACGCATTCACAATAGGCGGCTGATCGCCGATTGGTCTATCGGCAAGTCTGATCCCAAGTCAATCACCAGGTGATTCGCCGGAACTGTAACCCCTATTCCAGGAGTCGGGTTTTCCTCGCCGAGGTGGTGGGTCGTCTTCATAGTGGCGCAAGTCCGATTGCGAAAACATGGAGACATGACAAACACACAGCTTCCCGCGATCATCGCCGCCTCGAACGTGACCAAGCACTACAACCAGACCTACGCACTCGCCGGAGTCGATCTGGGCATCGGCCTCGGCGAATCCCTGGCCATTATGGGACCCTCCGGTTCCGGCAAGACGACCCTCCTGCACTGCCTGGCAGGCATCATCCGACCAGACGAGGGCAACATTCGCCTCCTGCCCACCGACCGCAGCGCCGCCGCAGAGATCACTTCGCTCAAGGAGAAGGGCCGCACCGCACTGCGCCGCGAGGTCTTCGGCTTCGTGTTCCAACAGGGCCTGCTCCTGCCCGAGCTCACCGCCTTGGACAATGTCGCGCTCGCCGCCATGCTCTCGGGGATGAAACGCTCCGATGCGACCGAGCATGCCCGCGCATGGCTGCAGCGCCTGGGACTGGCCGAACACCTGAACAAACGCATCGGACAGCTCTCCGGCGGTCAGGCACAGCGCGTGGCCATCGCCCGCGCTCAGGTCACCCAGCCCGTGGTCACCTTCGCCGACGAACCCACCGGTGCCCTTGACTCCTCCACCTCCACCGAGGTGCTCTCCGAACTTCTCGCCTCGACGACCGGCCGCGGATCCACCTTGGTCGTGGTCACCCACGATGAGTCAGTGGCCGCCCGGTGCTCTCGCATCGTCCGCCTCGCCGACGGCCGAATCGTCTCCGATTCTGCGAACCAGCCTGTGCAGAACCACCAGTACGTTGAGAACAACCGGTGATGCCGACCATGAATATCCTTCCCGTCGTACTGACCAAGAAATCCTTCACCTCGACGACCTCGAAGCTCGTCGCCATCGCATTCTTCGCATGCTCTACGCTCTTCCTCACCGTCGCCGGTGGCGCCTGGGCCTTCAACGACCGACCCGGTGTCTCCGGATACGCCGAGGTGGCCGGGCTCTATCGCATGCTTGCGACCTTGGCCACGGTCTTCCTCATCGTTCCCGCGATCAGCTTGGGGGTCGCCTCGGCGAAGTTGAATGCCCGGCGCCAGGATGAGCGTCTGTCCACCCTCTCGCTGCTGGGTGCGAAGCCCGGCACCGTCCGCCTCCTCGCAGTTGCCGAACCCTTCATTCCCGCCTCGGCCGGGATCGTTGCGGGCATCGCCGGTTACTTCCTGCTGGCATACCCGCTCAGTCTCCTCGTCTTCAACGGCCAGGCGCTCGGCTACTCTGCGCTGATGATGCCCCTGTGGCTGCTCGCCGCAGTCGTCATCGGACTGCTCTTCGTGTGCCTGCTCTCGGCGCTGCTCGGCCTGCGCAAGATCACGGTCTCACCACTGGGCGTGCGCACCCGGTCCTTGGCCAGGAAGTTCCCCGTGGCCCGCATCATCGCCGTGGTCGTGCTCGTGGTCGGAATGATCGGTGCGCTCGTCTTCTCACTGGACCGCAACCAACCGACGATGGTCTTCGTCGTTGCCAGCATCATCACGATCGGCATCGCCCTCCTGCTCATCAATGTCATCGGCGTCCTCGTCATGCGCATCCACGGCTGGTTCAGTCACAGGATGGCCCGCACACCCACGTCGATGATCGCGGCGTCGATGATCGCCGATGCCCCCGCACAGTACTGGCGTCGCGTCGCGGGTCTGTCGATGATCACCTTCATCGCGGTCGTCGGCGGTGCCGGCACGGCGATGATGCGGGCGAACCAGGGAGATCTCACAGCCGAGGACAAGGCCATCATGGGCCCCTACCAGTACATGGCCGATGACATCTTCACCGGACTCATCCTCACCCTGGCCATTGCCTTCGTCTTCATCGTCATCTCCGCGACGATCAACCAGGCAGCAGACATCCTCGACCGGGCATCGACCTACCGGGAACTGCACTCGGCGGGAATGACGCAGAAGATGATGCACCGAGTCACCGTCAACGCAGTCATGTCACCCATCGTCCTCGTCACCCTCGTGTCGTTGCTGCTGGGCGGAATCCTGGCCGGACTCATGGCATCGGCGAGCGACCTCGGCGATCCGCTGACCATCGGGGTCGTCGCATCTGTGCTCGTCGGCGGCGTGGTGATGGTGTGGCTTGGACTGCAGTTCACCCGTCCGCTCGTGCGCAGCGTCACCACCGTCAACGCTGCGGTCTGAGAAGGAGATCGACATGTCCACCGCGCTGCCGACAGCAACCCGCATCGTTCCCCTCGTCCTGGGGCGCAAGACACTGAGCTCATCGAGTTCGCTGCTGGTGATGAGTGCCTTCTTCGCCTGCGCCACTCTGTTCCTCACCGTCGCCGCCGGAGCTTGGATGTTCTTCCAGGTCCCACCCAGCCCCGACCCGGACATGGCGGGTATGGATTTCATGTACAAGTTCCTCGCGAGCTTTGCGACCATTCTGCTCGTGATTCCCGCGAGCACACTGGCGTCAGCCTCGGCGACCCTGTCCGCCAGGCGACAGGACGAGCGGTTGTCCACGATGTCGCTGCTCGGCGCCAGGCGCTCGTCGATCGTCACTCTCGCAGTGGCCGAACCACTCGTGCCTGCGATCTGCGGAATCGTGCTCGGAGTCCTCGGTTACCTGGGTCTGGCCTGGCCGGTGAGCCTGATCCACTTCATGGGACATCCCATCGGGTACGAGAACATGCTCATGCCCGCGTGGCTGGTGGCGTCGGTGGTCGTCTTCCTCATCCTCGTGTGCATCGCCTCGGCCCTGCTGGGGCTGCGCAAGGTCGCGATCTCACCGTTGGGCGTGCGCACCAAGGCCCTGGAACGGAAGTTCCCCGTGGTGCAGGTGGTCATGGCAGCCGTGGTGATCCTGACCTTGCCGGTGGTCGTGATGCTGTCGAAGTCCGGCGGGTTGGGAATGGGGATCGTCCTCTCGGCAGGCATCGCCACCTTCGTTCTCGGTCTGCTCGTCGTCGACCTCCTTGGCGGACTCCTGATCAGGTGGTTTGCCCATCTGAGCGGGAACAGGGCACAGACTCCGGAACGACTCATCGCCGCGCGTCTAGTCTCCGACGAACCAAAGCGGTTCTGGCGCAGAGTCTCAGGCCTGGCGATGACCGCGTTCGTCGCTGCCGTGGGTGGAACGGGCATCTCGCTCATGCAACTCGGCCTCGATGCGGGTGACGAACCCGGGGCGCAGATGCAGGAAGCCGACAGGTTCCTGCTGCAGGACATCTTCACCGGAGTCATGCTCGTGATGGGCATATCGATCCTGCTCATCGCCGTATCGGCCCTGATCAACCAGGTTGCCGACATCTACGACCGAGCCGACACCTTCCAGGACCTCTATGCTGCGGGCATGGACCCGGAGACCATGCACAAGGCCATGGTGAGAGCAGTGCTGGGTCCGGTCATCTGGGTATCGCTGCTGGCCGGCGGGCTCGGTCTGGTCCTCGTGCTGCCCTTGGCTGGGGCCGCCCTCGTGCTCAAACCGATCACATTCCTCACAATTCTCGCGTCAGTGGTCCTCGGTATTCTCATCATCAGATCGGGACTGCAGCTGGCGAAGCCGATCCTCGTGACCGTGGCGACAGCTGGTCGTTCACGCGACTGAGGACATTCTGCGGCTTCTCGATCCAGGTACAGTTGGAGGGCGTTGAAAGCGGGTGTCCGCCGACGAGGTTCGAGGAAGAGGAAGACGATTGAGCAACAATCAGGGGTTTGACGGGATGAGGACCCCGCCGCAGGACGTCGAGGCGGAACAGAGCGTCCTCGGCGCGATGCTTCTGTCCAAGGATGCGATCGCCGACTGCGTCGAATCCATGACCGGCGACGACTTCTACAAACCTGCTCACGAGACTATCTACGAGGCCGTCCTCGACCTGTATTCGCGTGGTGAACCCGCGGACTCAGTGACAGTGGCGAACTACCTCACGAAGACCGGTGACCTCTCACGCGTCGGCGGTGCGGCGTACCTGCACACGCTCATCTCCTCCGTTCCGACGGCCGCGAACGCCGGCTACTACGCCGCGATCGTGCGCGAGCAGGCCGTGCTGCGCCGACTCGTCGAGGCCGGTACCCGCATCGTGCAGATGGGCTATGACGCCGAAGGCGACACCGATGAGGTCGTGAACTCGGCCCAGGCAGAGATCTACCAGGTCACCGAGCGTCACACCACTGAGGACTATGTGATCCTCTCCGACATTCTCAGCGATGTTGCCCAGGAGATCGAACGCAACGGCGACACCGATGGCCAGACCGCGGGCGTGCCGACCGGATTCACCGAATTCGATGCGTTGACCAACGGTTTCCACCCGGGCACGATGATCGTCATCGCGGCTCGACCCGGTGTCGGCAAGTCCACGCTGGCGTTGGACTTCATGCGCTCGGCCGCGATCCACCACGGCCAGGCCGCGGTCTTCTTCTCCTTGGAGATGGGCAAGAACGAGCTCGTCATGCGTCTGCTGTCCGCGGAGTCGGAGATTCCCCTGCAGAACCTTCGCCGTGGTGAGCTCTCCCCTCACGACTGGACGACTCTGGCCGCGACGGAATCGCGCATCAACGATGCTCCGCTGTTCGTCGACGATTCGCCGAACATGGCGCTGACCGAGATCCGTGCGAAGTGCCGTCGCCTGAAACAGCAGCATGATCTCAAGATGGTCTGCGTGGACTACCTGCAGCTGATGAGCTCCGGCAAGAAGGTCGAATCGCGTCAGCAGGAGGTCTCCGAGTTCTCCCGTTCGCTCAAGCTCTTGGCCAAGGAGCTCGAGATCCCGGTCATCGCGCTGTCGCAGCTCAACCGTGGCAGCGAGCAGAGGACGGACAAGCGGCCGATGATCTCGGATCTGCGTGAGTCCGGTTCGATCGAGCAGGACGCCGATATGGTGCTGCTCATCCACCGTGACGACATGTACGACAAGGAACACGAACGCGCCGGCGAAGCCGACATCATCGTCGCCAAGCACCGTGCGGGTCCGACCGCAGACATCTCCGTAGCCTTCCAAGGTGCGAAGTCCCGGTTCGTCAATATGCCGCAGTAGACTCTTCTGCTGTAGAGGCGCCTTCTACTTTGTACAGATCCGCGGATACATTGTTTACCCGCATTCGGCAGCAAACGCTTGACAAGTCGGAATGAGGAAGCTTTGGCCCCTCGATAGACTCAACCCATGCCTACCGTATTGATCACCGGCGCGGCGCGTCCGAACAGCATCGCCAGCGGGGTTGCCTCTCATCTGAGGGCAGAAGTTATGAACTCAGTCGAAGCGGTTTACGAGCTCGAAGATCGTGGATTGTTCTTCGATGTCACCAGTGGCTTAGCCGGATGATGCCCTTGATGCTCATCGTCCTCGGCGCAATCTTCCAAGGGGCGGCGAATGCACTGGTCGGAATCACTGTCCGTTCCGACTCGATGTTCCTCTTCCTCGGGTGCGCTTTTCTCATCGCTTCCGCAGTCGGAGTGCTGCTTAAAGCCACCGACAGGACGAAGACAACACACATTCGACCGATTGATGGCCTCTGGCTGAATCTCGCCACAGCAGTGACTTTCGGTGCTTTCTACCTCGCATTGATTTGGATTCCCGCGTTTCCGGCTGCGGGCTCTGTCACGCGACAGTCCACCGTGGCATAGTGGGGCTTATGCCGCTAAATAGCCTGCAAGCAACCAATTCTCTGTTGCGTCTTGAGTGGACTGTGGCTGTGCCACCTACCCGGACGTGGGGTCTTCTGACAGAGGAGACTTATCTCAAGCAATGGTTGGGAAAACTCGAGCAAGGCACTGTTTCCCCAGAAGGGTCCTTCGACGTAGATCACGGGGACGGGTATAAGTGCAGTTCATCAGTCTTAGGCTTCGCAACTGGGCGAACCTTGCGCTATACGTGGAAGTTCCCGGATGAGCCAACCACGGAAGTTTCCTGGGAGTTATCGCCCGTTTCCGAAGGCACAAAGCTGAAGCTGGACCATTCCGGCCTCTCCGATCTGATCGACTCGTATAGGGACGGCTGGCCCGTGCATCTGACCTATTTAGAGGCCGCCGCTCTAGGAACTCCTTTGCCTTCCACGATGTTCTGGAACTTGCATTCCACGTTTGCACGTCTTAGCCCTGAAAAGTAGATCGGCCGACGCGTGCTTCGCTAGGAGTACAGCCGTATACGAACGTTTCCGGTCCATCGAGCAGGGAGAGGGCGCTGACTGTGTGGCCGTCGTTCACTCTGTAATCGCAAGCCGGAACTACCAGCGAGTACCCACTATGGTCAATGGTTCTGGATGCGGAAGAATAGACGCATGGACGAAGCCGAACCATCTGTACCGGTTAACCGTTATGAATCGAGCGACGCTTGGCGCGCAGTCGATAGGTACTTCACGTCAACTCTTGTCGGGGAAGACAGCGCCCTAGTCGTAGCGCGTGATTCGGGTGTTGAGACCACAATGCCGAATGCCGAAGTCGCAGCTAATCAGGGTGCGTTCCTAGAGTTGTTGGCCCAGATCGCTGGTGCTCGACGTGTTCTTGAGTTTGGCACGCTAGCGGGATACTCAACGATCTGGCTCGCACGAGCAGTCGGCGAGCAGGGACAAGTCGTCACGCTCGAACTTGAACCACACAACGCTGCGGTCGCTGAGGCAAATTTTCATGCCGCTGGCGTTTCACATCGAATAGAGACGATCGTCGGACCTGCAACGGAATCTGCAGAGCGACTGATCTACGACGGAGCCGAACCGTTCGACTTCGTATTCATCGATGCCGATAAGCCGAACAACCCCGCCTACCTCGCGGCTGCACTGAAGTGAATATCCGTCTTGTTGGGGGCCGTCAATCGTGAGCTCGGGGGCCAGTTGCTTGGTCGCGTGATCGTGGGCGTCGGGACCATCTATGGCGTGTGCGGGGGCCACGAACTATAAGCTCCTTTCACCG
>NZ_FXZB01000041.1 GCF_900169065.1 Brevibacterium aurantiacum
AACGGCAGGCTTGAACACCTCCGCGGGTCTGCTCTGGGGTTCCGTAACATCACCCACTACATCGCCAGGTGTCTGCTCGAGTCCGGTGGCTTCAGACCGGTTCTACACTCTCAATTACGATGAGCCTGAAATACGTCTATGGACGGGTTTCTGCAGACATCTTCATTTGGGTCATCATTCGATTCTCACCTGTCAAAAAGCCTTGTTCTGAGTGTCCGTTGTGAATAGACTCCAAATCAGCAACAGCGAAAATATGAGTGTTCATTCGCTACGAATTCGAGTGTTCATTCGCTGCAGATGAAGGAGATGACGGAAATGCAAATGTCGGACTTGTGGTCAGTTCTTGCGAAAGTGGGACTGGCAATTCTCATACTTATCGTCACATGGATACTTGCCTCGATCGTCAAATGGGCGATCGGGAAATTGGTGACGAAGATACCGGCACTGCAGCGTGACGGAAGCGACGGACGCCAGATCGGGAAGTCGATCGGTCAGATCGGCAGCCTGATCATCTGGCTGCTCGGGCTCATCGCCGTTCTGCAGCTGTTCAACCTCGACCAGGTCCTCAGTCCGCTGCAGGGACTGCTCGACGGAATCTTCGGGTTCCTGCCCAACATCATCGGCGCAGGCTTCATCTTCTTCATCGGCTTCGTCTTCGCGAAGATCGCCAAGCAGCTGGTTCAGACCGCACTCAACGCCGTCGATCTGACAAAGCTGACGTCGAAGTTCAGCTCGCTCGGTGACCGCGCCACGGGCCTGGCCGAGTCGGCCACCGGCACCGCCCCGCAGCAGAACAACATCAACTCCCAGCAGGCAGCCTATGGCCAGCCCCAGCAGGGCCACCCAGGACAGCGGCCCGGACATCCGGGTCAGCAGGGCTACCAGGGACAGCCCCAGCAGGGTCACCCAGGACAGCCCCAGCAGGGTCACCCCGGCGCCGGGAACCCCAATGCTGAGGCGAACGCCAAGATCTCGTCTCTTGTCGGCAACCTCGTCTTCGGAATCATCATCATCGTGGTCTCGATCTCTGCACTCCAGGTTCTGGGCATTGCGGCCATCTCGCAGCCGGCACAGCAGATGCTGGAGCTCTTCCTCAGTGCCATTCCTGCCATCATCGCGGCCGGCATCCTGCTGGCCATCGGCGGGGTCATTGCGAAGTTCCTCGGCAACCTCCTCGAAGAGGTTCTGCGCGGAGTCGGTACGGATCGGGCAGTCGATTCGATCGGAATCGTTCCTGAGGGCACCAGTGCCTCGAGCGTGATCACCAAGATCGTGCAGGTTGCGATCATGATCTTCTTCGCCATCATGGCCACTCGTATGCTCGGCTTCCCCGAGATTACGAACATACTCAACGAGATCCTCGACCTCGGCGGCAGCGTCCTCTTCGGCGCCGCCATCATCGCCGCTGGATTCCTCATTGCGGTACTGATCGGCAAGTTCATCACGAACAATGTGGCGAGCAAGGTGCTGCGCTACTCGGCCATCGCACTCTTCATCGCGATGGGCCTGCGCTACATGGGACTGGCTGATTCGATCATCAACCTGGCCTTCGGTGCAGTGGTCATCGGCGGAGCCGCAGCAGCTGCGCTGGCCTTCGGTCTCGGTGGACGCGATGCCGCCGCCAAGATGCTCAACAAGGTTGAAGCCGAGGTCGAAACCGCAGTCGACAACGACAGTGGAGCCGGCCGTCCGGCTGGCAGCACCAACACTGCAGGCAGCGCCAACACCGCAGGCAGTGCTAATACTGCCGGCAGTGGAAACAGCGGAATCGGAACCGGCGGAGTCGGCAGCACCGGACACGGTGGCACCAGCACCGGGGACGACGGCCCGCTCGGTGGTCCTGCAGGCAGTGGTACCGCAGGCAGTGGTCCAGGAGGCAGCGGTCCCGTACCGCCTGCCAGCTGACCAGATGACATGAAGAAGGTGCGGGCCGGGGTAACTTACCCTGGCCCGCACCTTTGTGTTTCGGCAACTTCTGGCTGCGCTTCTCTGCAGAACAGCTTCTCTGCAGAGCTGCTTTTATCCAGACCTGCTGTTACACCGGGATGGCGATGACGGCGATGCCCATGACCACGAGGACCACGGCGGAGACGGCCTCGATGTAGAAGTCGGTGCTTCTCCTCTGCAGTGCGGCCGCTGCCATGCCGGCGATGAAGGCGAGAAGGATCTGGTAGGCCAGCATCAGCCCGATCACGACCGAGATCAGCAGCAGGTAGTCGACGCCGGCGGCGGAGGATGGCACCAGGGTCGGCATGACGGCGAGGAAGAACAGCCCCGCCTTCGGGTTGCTCAACGACGAGATCAGACCCCGACGATACGAGATGACCGAGCGCAGCTGACCCCAGGATTTCTTCCCATCGGGTGCAGCGTTGACCTCGGATCCGGTGCCGATTTCGGTGCCGGTACCCACCACGGCGCCGTCACTCACCACGTCGCTTGCACCCACCACGGCACCGGTATCGACTGCCTCGCTGATGACGAGATCATCGGTGGCTGCTGCGATCTCACTGACCTGTCCGCGCGGGGGAGTCCCACGCAGTTCGGCCCGGATCCGCAGAGCCTGCCGAGCGGCCAGGATGCCGAGGAAGCACAGGTAGAGCCCGCCGACGACCTTGAGGACGAGCAGGGCCGAAGGGAACGTGGTGAGCAGCGCGGAGATTCCGGTCAGCGCCGCGATCATCCACACCGTCATTCCAGTGGCCGAGCCGAGCGAATAGATCAGGCCAGCCTTGCGACGCAGGGCCGAGAGGCGAACGGTGAGGATCGTCTCGGGGCCGGGAGTGACGGCAAGGACGGTCGCGGCTCCGGCGATGGTGATGAGCTCGGCTCCGGTCATGGTGCTCCTTCAAGGACAGCGACCAGGCGGGTGGCCTGGTCGGAGTGGCAAATGCGACGCTGCACGATGACGGCCCGGGATGGTCGCCGCGAATCACTCTGACCCGGGCGCGAAGGGCTCTGACTCAAGTCTGCCGCAGAACAGCCCGAGAGAACACATCGGGAAAAGCAATCATTTGCTAACGACCATTCGGCATCACCGAACGATCATCGGCTAACCTGAGCACATGTGGGATCTCAACCGACTGCGCATCTGGCGGGCCGTCGTCGCCACCGGCTCCGTCGTCGACGCCGCCAAGAGCCTCAACTACACATCGGCCACGGTCAGCCAGCACATCACGAACCTGCAGAAGGCCGTCGGCGTCCCCCTCTACCGCAGATCAGGGCGCGGCATCGAGATCACCGACCTGGGCAAACGCCTGGCCGAGGAGTCCTCCGATGTCTTCACCGGCCTGAGCAGGCTCGACACCCTTGTGGAGAGCTTCCGCACCGTGAACCGACCCCGCATGCGCATCGCGGCATTCACCTCATTCAACGCCGGGCTGCTGCCGGGGATCATCGAACCGGTCGCATTCGAGCACTCGGACATGCGCTTCGACATCCAACTCAATGAGCCGGCCAAGGTCCGCCGCAGCCACTGCACGATCGAGATCCGCAGCGAAGTGCCCCAGGACGATGAGGTCCACCTGCCCGGAATGACGCGCACTGTCCTCTTCGACGATGACTACAGAGTCGTGGTCTCAAACAGGCACCAATTCGCCAGCCTCGAGTCCGTCCCCTTCAAGGACCTCGCAGACCAGCGGTGGGTCGACTACGACCTGTGGGCGGGCCCGACCAGCAAGGTCGTCGACCTCGCCTGCGCCGCCGCCGGATTCGAGCCACGGACCTTCGCGGCCTCCGAAGACGAGTTCGCCGCCCTCGCCCTCGTCGCCTCGAACCTGGCCATCACCGTTCTGCCGCGTCTGTCGTCGGCTCAGCTGCGCCCGGGACTGACCGCTGTCGGCCTCACCGACCCCACACCTGTGCGCCGCGTCGTCATGCACGTGCGTGAGCGCGAGGCGCATCTGCCGCACGTGCGCTCCTTCGTCACCGCCGCCGAGGCGGTTGTGGCCGACTACCTGTCCCGCTGAGTGGCCGTCGGCTGCGACCGATCCCAAGCAATCTTCGCCTGATCCCAAGCGATCGTCAGCTGGTTCCAAGCGATCTCCAGCTGGTTCTGACAGGGGAGACGCGGTGTTCCTCATAGTGAGCTGAGTCCCCGGCGTCAGGGCTGTGGGATAGGCTGTTCGGGTGAGTTCTGAAATCGAAATCGGCAAAGGCAAGCGCGGTCGTCGCGGCTATTCCCTCGATGACATCGCCGTCATCCCTGCTCGGCGTACGAGAGATCCCGAGGATGTGTCGCTGGACTGGCAGATCGATGCCTACAAGTTCGATCTCCCCTTCATCGGCGCCCCGATGGACTCCGCCATGTCACCGGAGACCGTGATTGCTCTGGGCAAGCACGGTGGCCTGGGCGTACTCGACCTCGAGGGCCTGTGGACCCGCTATGAGGACCCCACTCCGCTGCTGGCCGAAATCGCTCAGCTGCCTGCGGAGATGGCGACCTCACGGATGCAGGAGCTCTACTCAGCACCCATCCAGGCCGAACTCATCACGGCCCGGCTCGAACAGATCCGCGAAGCAGGAGTCACCGTCGCCGGTGCTCTGACACCGCAGCGGACCCAGCAGTTCTACAAGACCGTCATCGATGCCGGAGTCGACATCTTCGTCATCCGCGGCACCACGGTCTCGGCCGAGCATGTGTCTTCGCACACGGAACCGCTCAACCTCAAACAGTTCATCTACGAACTCGACGTCCCCGTCATCGTCGGCGGTGCCGCCACCTACACCGCAGCCCTGCACCTCATGCGCACCGGCGCTGCCGGCGTGCTCGTCGGCTTCGGCGGGGGAGCGGCCGCGACAACCCGCAAGACCCTGGGCCTCCATGCTCCGATGGCCACCGCGATCGCCGATGTCCACGCCGCACGGCGTGACTACATGGACGAATCCGGCGGCCGCTACGTCCACGTCATCGCCGATGGCGGACTGGGCTCCAGCGGCGAGATCGTCAAGGCCTTCGGCGTCGGCGCCGATGCCGTCATGCTCGGCACCGCCCTGGCCCGTTCGACCGAGGCTCCGGGCCGCGGGATGCATTGGGGTGCAGAAGCACACCACCCCGAGCTTCCCCGCGGACACCGTGTGGAGCTGGGAACAGTGGGCAGTCTCGAACAGGTCCTCTTCGGGCCCGGCCGCACCGCCATCGGCGAACTCAACCTCGCCGGTGCCCTGCGTCGTGCCCTCGCCACCACCGGCTATGTCGATCTGAAGGAATTCCAGCGCGTCGACGTCACCGTCTCGCCCTATCAGCCTGGATCGGTGGTTTGATCTGTTCCGCCTGGCGCTGACCCCCAAATGGTTGGGGTCCCTGCTGTTCGTTCTCGTTCTCGTCACCTGCTTCGTCGGACTCTCGGCGTGGCAGGTCGACCGTGCTCAGCATAAGAATGATGCTGTGGAATCGGCCGATGTCGAGGAGGTCGAGCCGTTCAACGAGGTGATGGAGGCGCAGGCCCCGATGCCCGGCATCCTTGCCGATCAGCGGGTCAGTCTGTCCGGGCACTGGCTTCCCGATGCTCAGGTCGTCGTTCCCGGCCGCGTCCTCGACGGAGACAAGGGCTTCTGGGTGGTCACGATGTTCGCCCCCGATGACGCCCGCCTCGGTGCCTCTGTCGGTGCCGACGCCGAAGACAAGACCATCGCGATTCCGGTTCTGCGTGGTTTCACCACCGATGAGAAGACCGCCATGGAATCCCGTGCGGCAGAGGGCCCCGTCAAGATGACGGCGCAGATCGGTCCCGTTGAGGGTCCGATGCCCGGAAACTCGCTGCCCGAGGGCCAGGTGCGCAGCGTCTCGACCTCGCAGCTGATCAACCTGTTCCCCGACCTGCTGACCTACTCAGGGTTCCTCATCCCCGAATCGGCGACCGGTGATGCCGCATCCGTCGCAACAGACGGACTGGCATTCGTGCCGCCGACGACAACGCGGGACGAGGGCGGATTCGACCTGCAGTCCGCCGGCTACGCAATCGAATGGCTGATCTTCGCCGGCATGGCCCTGTACATGTGGTGGCAGCTGCTGCGCGATGACTTCATGCGCCGCCGACTCGGTGAGGGCTCCGATTCTCAGGATCCTGCGAACCGCGTCGAGTACGTTGTCGTGAAGTCCGCCGGCCAGTCCTCGATCGACCCCAAGGTGATGTCGGGACTGACCGGGCTTCCCGCCCACAGACATGGAGCGAAGAAGCCTCGCAGAAGCCGCGGCTCTGCCTCGAAGAGCTCCACCGATGACAACTCGACCAACACCACCCCGACCGGAGGAAACTGAGCGTGAGCGAAGAACCCGAGTCCCTGGATTCCCGCCCCGACTTCGATGACAACGATGTGTGGAGCGTCAAACGCTTCACCTCGGCGCGCAACGCCCTGAAGTTCTATCGGGTGATGGCCATCATCACCGGAACGATGCTTCTCATCCTCACCGTCGAAATGATCTACAAGTACCTCATCGCCGCTGACTCCGCGACGGCACTCAACTTCGGCGGATTCAACCTCGCGGCCGCGATCGCGATCTGCCACGGCTGGTGCTACGTCGTCTACCTCATCGGCTGCTTCTGGCTCAACCAGCAGATGCGCTGGACCTTGGGCCGCTACATCGTCTTGGCCCTAGCCGGAGTGGTCCCGGTGATGTCGTTCATCCTCGAACGCAAGATCCATCGCCAGGTCGAAGCTGAACTGGCCGCGGCCGTGGTGGTCGCACCCAAGAGCTGAGGACCACCTCGGCGAGGTTGGCACGGTGCGGTTCGTCCGCCCGCTGAACCTCGGGTTGGGAGCTGGGTGCCCGGTGTTTAGAATTGGGGCATGACGCAAACCCAGAGCACACAGGTGCCTCCTGTCCTCGTGGTCGATTTCGGTGCGCAGTACGCGCAGCTCATCGCCCGACGGATCCGCGAGGCCGGACTGTATTCCGAGATCATCGCCCATGACGCACCGGCAGCGGAGTTCGCAGCCAAGAAGCCAGTCGCCATCGTGCTCTCGGGTGGACCCTCGAGCGTCAACGATGAAGGCGCCCCCGGATTCGACACCGCTGTCTTCGATCTCGGCGTGCCCACCATGGGCATCTGCTACGGCTTCCAGCTGATGTCGACCACCCTCGGCGGACGGGTGGCCAAGACCGACAAGCGCGAGTACGGTTCGACCCCGGTCACGGTCTCCAGCACCGGTTCGCTTCTGGCCCAGACCCCGAACAGCTACAAGGTCTGGATGTCTCACGGAGATTCCGTCGCCGAGGCGCCCGCTGACTTCGATGTCCTCGCATCGACCGCGGACACCCCAGTCGCGGCCTTCGAATGCGCGGCACGCAAGTTCGCCGGAGTGCAGTGGCACCCAGAGGTCCTCCACTCCGAATACGGGCAGCAGATCCTCGAGAACTTCCTGTTCAACGTCGCCGGCCTGAGCGCCGACTGGACCAATACCAACGTCATCGACGAGCAGGTCGAACTCATCCGCGACCGTGTGGGATCGAAGAAGGTCATCTGCGCTCTCTCCGGCGGAGTCGACTCCTCCGTGGCCGCAGCACTGGTCCACAAGGCGATCGGTGACCAGCTCACCTGCGTCTTCGTCGACCACGGCCTCCTGCGCGAAAACGAACGCGAACAGGTCGAGAACGACTATGTGGACTCGATCGGCGTCCGCCTGGTCACCATCGATGCCCGTGAGCGCTTCCTGTCCGAACTCGCCGGCGTCACCGATCCGGAGACGAAGCGCAAGATCATCGGCCGCGAATTCATCCGCACCTTCGAGTCCGCCTCCGCCGACCTCGTCGCCGAGGCCAAAGATGAGGGCGAAGAGATCGGCTTCCTCGTCCAGGGCACGCTCTACCCCGACGTCGTCGAATCCGGCGGCGGCTCGGGCACCGCGAACATCAAGAGCCACCACAATGTGGGCGGGCTGCCCGATGACATCACCTTCGAACTCATCGAACCCCTGCGTGCCCTGTTCAAGGACGAGGTGCGCGCCATCGGCCGTGAGCTCGGCGTCCCCGAGGCGATCGTCTCCCGCCAGCCCTTCCCCGGTCCCGGACTCGGCATCCGCATCATCGGCGAGGTCACGGAGGATCGTCTGTCGATCCTGCGCAGGGCCGACGCCATCGCCCGTGAGGAGCTGACGAAGGCCGGCCTCGACGGAGAGATCTGGCAGTGCCCGGTCGTCCTCCTGGCCGACGTGCGCTCCGTGGGTGTCCAGGGTGACGGACGCACCTACGGCCACCCGGTCGTGCTGCGCCCGGTCTCCAGCGAAGACGCCATGACCGCCGATTGGACCCGCGTTCCCTACGACGTTCTCTCGGTCATCTCCAACCGCATCACCAACGAGGTCGACGACATCAACAGAGTCGTCCTCGACGTCACCTCCAAGCCTCCGGGCACCATCGAATGGGAATGATTCTGTTCCCCGACTACAACTCCTGAACAGTGTTCAGTTAAGGTGGGTGGTGCCCGAGTAGGTCTCGGGTGCCACCTCACCATCGGAGAACTCATGTCATACGCACACACCGGCAGCACCACCTCGGCGAGGGCCGGGCAGAAAGCCACAGCTGGCAGAGCCGGCGACATCGCCCTGATCGCGGTCTTCGCCGCACTGCTCGCAGCATTCGCGATCATGCCGCCGATCCCCGTCGGGCCGGCCGGTGTGCCGATCACCCTGCAGACCTTCGCCATCGCGCTCTGCGGTCTGGTGCTGGGCCCGTGGCGCGGGGGAGCGGCGGTCCTGCTCTACGTCGTGCTCGGCCTCCTGGGCCTGCCGATCTTCTCCGGCATGAGCGGCGGCATCGGCGTCCTGGCCGGTCCCAGCGCCGGCTACATCCTGTCGTTCACGCTCTACGCACTCGCCACCGGCTTCGTCGCCCGCTGGGCCATTCGCCGCTTCCGCGGATCGAAGCTGTGGATCGCGCTCTTCATCGGCGGACTGGGCTCCAGCCTGCTGCTCAACCACCCGCTGGGGATCCTCGGAATGTCGATCAACGCCGACCTGCCCCTGGGTGTGGCCGCCGTCGCCGACCTCGCGTACTGGCCCGGTGACATCATCAAGAACGTCCTCGCCGTCTCCGTCGCACTGCTCATCCACCGGGCATTCCCCGATGTCCTCCGTCGCCGAGGTGTCCCGACGCCAGGTCCGAATGCTCAGACCGCTGGTGCTGGGTCTGAAGGTGCTGGCTCGGAAGGCACTCGTTCTGAAGGCACTGCGGCACAGTGATCTTCGGTCGGAAGCCGGAGCCTGAGAGCATGGGGGAGCGGGTGCGGGAGATCAGCTTCTCCGAGGTCTCCGTGGGAGTCCTCGATGACACCCCTGCCGGTGATGTCTATCGCCCGATCCTCACCGACGTCAACGTCACGCTCGATGAATCGACGATTGCGATCATCGGGGCCAACGGCTCCGGGAAGTCCACTCTGCTGCAGCTGTTCAACGGCCTGGTCACGGCCAACTCCGGTCGGGTGCTCATCGACGGTCTCGACCCAATCGAGGAGGCGAAGCAGGTCCGCTCGCGGGTCGGTTTCGTCTTCACCGATCCGGCGGCGCAGCTGGTGATGCCGACCCCGCTCGAAGACATCGAGCTCTCCCTGCGCAAACGTGTTCCGAAGGCGGAGCGCCGCGCCGCGGCCTTGGCCGTGCTGGAGGAACTGGGCATCGCCGATCTGGCCGAGCGCAGCGTCTACGAGCTCTCCGGCGGCCAACGTCAGCTGGTCGCATTGGCTGCCGTTCTGGCAGTCGATCCGCAGATCCTCGTCCTCGACGAACCCACCACGCTGCTTGATCTGCGCAACAAGGAGAAGTTGCGGAAACTCCTGGCCGACCTTGTCGCCCGCCGAGGTGTGCGCGTGATCTTCTCCACCCACGACCTCGACTTCGCCGGGATGGCCGACCGCGCCCTCGTCGTCGACTCCGGACGCATCGTCCACGACTCGACTCCCGACGAGGCGACGCGAATGTACCGCGAGCTGATCATGAGCGACTCTTCGTGAGCCGGACGTCCCGCGCTGGTATTCGACCCAGGCCGCAGCTGTTCGGGAAGGTGGCGCACACGCCTGGTTGGCTGCACAGAACGCCGACCGGGGTGAAGCTGGTCGTCATTGCCCTGATCGGCGTTGTGGCTCTGATCTTCCGCGACCCGATCATCAACTGGTCGATGTTCGCCGTCCTCGTCGTTCTCGGCTTCACCGCCAAGTTGCGGCTGCGTCACTTCCTCAAGACCTGGCTCTATGCGGCGGTGCTGATCCTCATCGTCATAGCCATGCAGTATTTCTTCGGATCTCTGCACGCCGGCCTCACGGTCGGTGGCACTGTGTTCGCCTGTGTCCAGGCTGCGATGCTGCTGACCCTGACCACGACCGTGGCACAGCTGCTCGACACCTTCACCGTGATCGTCTCACCACTGCGCTTCTTCGGTGCCAGCCCGGACACGATCGCGCTGACAGCGAGCCTTATGGTGCGCGCCATCTCCCACATCTCCGGACTGCTGGGAGAGGCCGACCGTGCCGCTCGAGCACGTGGTCTCGACTCCAGCATCAAGGCTAGGGTGGTCCCCGCGATCCTTCGCTCGGTGAAGTACGCCCAGGACACCGGACGGGCACTCGACGCTCGCGGGATCGTGGACTGAGCGCCACCGAAGCGGGGCGCCCGAAGGTCATGCGCCGAGCATCCGCGGCCAGCTGACCTGACGAAGAGTATCCTCAGCGAAGGAAGGCAGTCGGCTCGCATTTCGACTGCCGCGCAGATCCGCGAAGGAGACAAACAATGGCTGCAAACCAGCGCCCAGTCCTGCTCGCCATGGACTCCCAGAACGGCATAGCCGGTGATGAGGCCTTCACCAAGACCGGTGTCCTCGAACGGGCCCGCGATGCTGTCGCCGCGGCAAGGGATAAGGGAATCCCTGTCATCTGGGCGCGCGTTGCCCTGCGCGATGGTCACCCCGCGCTCCCCGAAACCGCATCGTTTCGGCAGATCGCCGCTCACGGCGACCTCGATGAGGCACACGCCTCGACGAGCATCCACGAGACACTGGGACGGCACGAGGGCGAACCGATCGTAACGAAGCGTCGCATCAGCTCCTTCGCCGGCAGCGATCTCGAGGTATTGCTGCGCGGCTACGATGCCGACACCCTGATCCTGGCAGGCGTCGCCACCAGCGGAGTGGTCCTGTCGACCATCCGACAGGCTGCCGACCTCGACTTCCGCCTGACGGTGCTCTCCGACGCCTGCGCCGACCGGGATGAGGAGGTCCACCGGGTGCTCACCGAGAAGGTCTTCCCCAAACAGGCCACCGTGCTCACCGTCGCCGAGTGGGCCGCGCAAGCCTGAGGCGCGGCCGCGTCGTCCTGGCGCCCGGGCACCGCGAGTACCGAAAGCAGACCGCAGGGCAGGGCTCGCCTAGAGGGTTGAGGAGTCTTCGGAGGTGGTGGGTGTGGCCACGGTGAAGCCGCGGCCCAGAACCTGTGGGTGCGGATTCTCGATCGCCCGCGAATAGTGGCCGATGAGCTGTGAGCACACGCTCTTCCAGCTGCGGCTGAGCACCTGCTGGCGGCTGGCGAGGCCGAAGGCTCGGCGCTTTGCCTCATCGCCGAGGAGGTCCATGACGTGTTCGCGCATCGCCGCCAGATCCTTGGGCGTGTAGAGCCACCCGGTGTGGGAGGAGTCGACGAGGTCCAGCGGTCCGCCACGAGCCGGAGCGATGACAGGCACTTCGGAGGCCATGGCCTCCTGGATCGTCTGGCAGAAGGTCTCGAGCTCACCGGGGGCGACCATGAGGTCGAAGCTCGCGACGGCCTGAGACAGAGCATCGCCGCCGAGGAATCCAGCGAAATGAGCATTCGGCAGCACCCGTTCGAGCTTTGCCCGCCACGGTCCGTCGCCGACGATGACGAGTTTCGATCCGGGCACGTCGTCCAAGACGGCCAGGTCCTCCACCTGCTTCTCGGCGGCGAGGCGGCCGACGTAGCCGATGATCTTCTCACCATTCGGTGCCACTGATCGGCGCCAGGCCTCTGATCGGTGACTCGGGTCGAAGCGGGAGGAATCGACTCCACGGGCCCACAGGTCCACCTCGGCGACACCGAGTTCGGAGAGCTGATCAAGGGTGTAGCTCGATGGGGCCAAGGTCAGGGAGGCGTGCTGGTGGATGTTGCGCACATGTGACCACAGCATCGCCTCGATGCCGTGCATGCCGTACCGGGCAGCGTAGGCAGGAACCTCGGTCTGATAGATCGCCACTGTCGGCAGGTCGAGGCTCTGCGCAGCCAGGACACCGCGCCAGCCGAGCACGAAGGGGCTGGCCAGGTGGACGACATCGGGGTTGAAGTTCTCCAGCAGTCGTTTGATGCGGCTGACTCCACCGGGAGCGACGCGAACCCGCCGATACTTCGGCAAGGCGATCGAGGGGACCCGCACGATGCGGGCTCCGGCGACCTCCTTGGGACCGTCGCGGCGCGTGCCTGGTGCGATGATGAGGACTTCGTCGCCGCGGTCGGCCAGGTGGTCGAGGACGCGGAGGAGTGAGTGGGTGACCCCATTCATATTGGGGAGGAAGGACTCTGCAATGATCGCTACTCTCACAGAACTCAGTTCACGCCCCCAGGGTGAAGGACGGGCAACATCGAGGCGACCCTTCGGCGACGATAGGCCGAAATCGCCGCGCTTGAGCGCTCTCACCCGATCGCACGCACGCACTCGCCCGATCCGTCGCACGCTCCGCAGTGCCGACGGTGACGAGGCTCTGGTCCCATTCGCGAGGAGTCTGAACCCCGCGTAAACTGAAGTGTCGGTCAAGCGAATGAGAAGGGGAGGCGGCAGTGGTCTGGTTCATCGTCGGAGCATGTGTGCTTGCCCTTGTCATCCTCGCCCTGACCGTGACGATCCTGCGCTTCAACCAGCTGTCGATGGCGCGTTCGCTCTGCGATGAGGCCAAACGCCAGCTGCTCGTCGAACTCCGCGGTCGGCACGCCCTCGTGCCCGCCTACATCGGAACCCTGCAGCAGATCACCACCCGAGACCTCAGCTCTGTCGAACTCGCGCTCGCCTCGGCCCAGAGGGCTCCCTTCGGCCCCCGCGGGGCTGCGGCGGAGAACGCGCTGACCCGGACCATCGACGAGGCGGCACAGATCCCCAGTCAGATCAGCGACAGGGCGATTGCCGCCGACTCGTCTCTCGCGATGCAGACGGGGCCCCGCGAAGAACTCGACACCACCATCGCGCTTCTGCACGGTCAGCTCAATGTGCTGGCCGAACGCATCCTGGCAGGCGCCCGCATCTACAACACGAACGTCGATCTCTACCACCGGCAACGCGAACGTGCCGTGTCGCGGCTGTTCAAGAACGTGTTCAAGGCCCGCGAACCCTTCACCGAAACGGACCAGGAACGGTCCTCGGCAGAAGCGGAACCCCAGGACCAGTTTGGAGCTTCGAACCGAACCGGATCGGCCGGATCATGACGCGGTTCCGCATCGACCTCGGCTACCGCGGCACCGACTTCCACGGCTGGGCCAAGCAGCCCGGGCTGCGCACCGTGCAGGACTCACTGGAGGCCGGGCTGTCCCGGATCACCGGCGCCGAGGTGGCCACCATCGTTGCCGGGCGCACCGACGCCGGCGTCCACGCGAGACGGCAGGTCGTTCACATCGACCTCGCCGAAGAGGGCATCGAGAAGCTCATCGGCAAGTCCTCCCGACCAGCCGAGGCGGCGCTGCTGTCGCGTCTGCGTGGAGTCCTCACCGTCGATGACACCGATGACATCGTCATCCATGCCGTGTCCGAGGTTCCCGAAGACTTCGACGCTCGGTTCTCCGCACTGTGGCGGACCTACCAGTACAGGCTCGCCGACCGCCGATCCTTCATCGATCCGCTGCTGACACCCGTGACACCGCGGCACAAGGGCGAACTCGACGCCGAGGCGATGGCCGAGGCCGCACGGGAGGCCCAGGGCCTCCACGACTTCATTCCCTTCTGCAAACCACGCGAGGGCGCGACGACCATCCGCACACTGCACGAACTCGAGGTCACCCGGGATCAGGAAGCGGTCATCACCATCGACCTGCGTGCCGATGCGTTCTGCCACCACATGGTCCGTGCCCTGGTGGGCGGGCTGATCAAGGTCGGATCCGGCACCTGGCCGGTGACTCGGCCCGCGGAGCTCCTCGCCGAGGCGGACACAGGAGTCGACCCCGACGTTCCGATGTTCGTCTCTCCCGCACACGGGCTCGTCCTCACCGGGGTGGGATACCCCGAGGCCGAGTTCTATGCCTCCCGCGCAGCTCAGACCATGGCCCGCCGGACACAGGCTTAGTCGGACACAGGCTTAGCCAGAACAAGCTCGATTGCGGCACCGGCTTCAGCGCCACACAGGCTCAGTTGCCGACTCCTGGGCCGATCCCGGCAACGCGACGGCGACCCTGACAGCAGCTCGACAGCGACCCTGACAACAGCTCGACGGCGACCCTGACAGCGAGGGTTTGTATCGTCTTTTTGAGAGAATCCCTCTTTCCAGATGTGAGAATCCTGTGTACATTCACATGTAGGTAACTCATCGTTCGCTTAGGCACTGCAGAATGAGTCTGCTTGATCCTCACCAGGCACAGCTGTTGTGCGGCGGATGCAATGACCAAAGGAAACCACATACATGACGAAGCTAGTGACCAAAAGACTAGTGACCAAGATGCTGGCAACGGGAGCGGCAGTGTCAATGTTGACGCTGCCGGGCGCCGCCCCCTCACTTGCCGCATCCCTCGGAAACGGCTCCGCCGAGGAAGCACCCTCGACGACCAGCCCCTCGGAATCATCCCCGAGCGAGTCATCAGCTGGTGGCTCATCGTCCACAGACTCACCTGCAGATGCCAGTGCAGATGCAGCCGAGGGTGAGGACAAGGATACCTCGACACAGGCGGCAGCCGAGGGCACCAAGGTTCAGCTGCTCAACATCACCGACTTCCACGGACGCATCGCCGAGGCGGGCACGCAGGTCGCCTCGGTCGTTGAGGAACAGCGCGCGACGTACGCCGCCGAAGACGGCACCGCCGGAACCGGGGTCCTCTCCGCAGGCGACAACATCGGAGCCTCCACCTACGTCTCCTCCTCACAGCAGGACACCCCGACGCTGGATGTCCTCAACGCCATCGGCGTCCAGGCTTCAGCAGTCGGCAACCACGAATTCGACCAGGGCATGGAAGATCTGGCCGGCCGGGTCTCGTCCGAAGCAGACTTCCCCTACCTGGCGGCCAATGTCTACAGCGAGGGCACCACCGACGTCGTCGACGGCCTTGAGGGCTACACCACGGTCGATGTGGGTGGCGTGAAGGTCGCCGTCATCGGCGTCGTCACCAAGGACACACAGTCACTGGTCTCACCCGACGGCATCGCCGGCCTCGAATTCGGTGACCCCACCGACGCAGTCAACCGAGTCGCCGGCGAGATCGAGAACCTGCCCGAGGACGAACAGCCGGATATGACGGTCGTCGAGGCCCACCTCGGCGCCTCAAGCACGGAGAGCCTCGACGAGGCGAAGGCCTCGAACGCCGAGTTCAACAAGCTCGTGACCGAGGCAGACGCCTCCGTTGACGTCCTCTTCACCGGCCATACCCACCTGCCCTACTCCTTCGAGGCCCCTGTCCCCGGCGAGCCGGACCGGACACGGCCCGTGCTGGAGGCCGGCAGCTACGGCGAATACGTCGGTCAGGTCCAGCTCGAAGCCGATGCCGAGGGCAACTGGACGACCGAGAACACCGAACTCATCGAGACGGAGAAGAAGAGCTATGACTCGCCCGTCGTCGATGAGGTCAGCCAGATCATCGCCGATGCCGATGCAAAAGCGAAGGTTCCAGGCTCCGTCGTCGCCGGCGAGATCAGTGAGGACATCACCCGCGCCACGAAGGACGGCAAGGAAGACCGCGGTGCGGAGAGCACCCTGGGCAACCTCGTCGCCGATGCACTCAAGGACGGAGTCGAGGGCACACAGCTTGACGACGCCGACTTCGGCATCACCAACCCGGGCGGGCTGCGCACCGACCTGAAATGCGATGACATCTACAACAAAGAGGACACGTGCGAAGTCACGGCCGCTGAACTCAGCTCGGTCCTGCCCTTCGCCAATGACCACGGTGTCGAAACGATGCAGGGTTCGGACGTCATCGGACTGTTCGAAGAGCAGTGGCAGCCAGCCGACGCCTCGCGTCCGTTCCTCCACCTCGGCATCTCGGAGGAGCTCGAAGTCGTCTACGACTCCGATGCTGCGAAGGGCAAGCACGTGAAATCGGTCGAGGTCAACGGCAAGAAGCTCGATCCGAACAAGGAGTACAGGGTTGCGACGCTGAGCTTCCTCGCCGCCGGGGGAGACAACTTCTCCTCCTTCGCTGAGGGTGACTTCGAACTCTCCGGGCGCACGGACTTCGAGACCTGGGTCGACTACTTCGAGAACCGCACCGAGGCTGGCGAGAAGGTCTCACCGGACAAGGACGAACGCCAGGCCGACATGAGCAAGGACGTCATCGACAACGGTGAGCTCACGGTCGATCTCGCCGCCCCCGAGGATGGCATCGAACCAGGTGAGAACCGGGACTTCGTCCTCAACACCACCGCCGAGGCGGAGGTCCCAGGACCCGTGGACGTGACCGTCGATCTGCCCGAGGGCTACACCGTCAGCGCCGCTGGCCCGGCATCGGCCGGAGCCCAGCAGGGCGGGCAGTCGGAGACCGCGAAGGCACCGGAGGTCACGGTGGACGCCGCGACGAAGACCATGACCTTGGAATCGATTCCCGCCGGTGAGAGCGACGTCGCCATCAACGTCACTGCGCCCGAGGACGCGAGCGGTGAAGTCACCCTCGAGGTGGGACTGAAGGCCGGGGACGCACAGTGGTGGGATGACAACCCGCTGCCGGTCAATCACGCTTTCGAAGCCACGGCACAGGTCGGTGACGAGGCGAACGCCGCTGCCGGTGATGACGGCGGCGCCGACGGCACCTCCGACGGTGCAGGCTCGGATGCCGATGCCACCGGCGGTGACAACGGCAGTGCGAACGCCTCGGGATCGAATGCCGGCTCCAACGGCACCGGTGCGAATGCGGATGACTCCGGGGCCACCTCGGCGAATGCCAACGCATCGGGAGCCACCTCGGCGAATGCCGATGGCAGCGGATCCAACGCCAACGGTTCGAAGGACGGTGGGGATCTGCCTCGCACCGGTTTCGAGGCCATGAATCTGGTGGCGGCGGCACTCGCGCTCATCGTCGCAGGCAGCATGGCCGTGAGCATGGTGCGCCGACGCAAGGCCACCGTGTGACACGGACACTGAGGCGCGGCTGAGACCCTAGGGCTCGGCCAGGCAGGCGGCGGTCAGACGGAACTGGAGAGTTTCGCCTGGCCGCCGCTGTCTGCTGTCTGCTTCGTCTCGAAGGTCTCAAGGTGGACCAGAACGGGGACGAGGAAGAGGATGCCGACGGCGGGGACGACGATTCCCGAGTCGTTGATGATCGTGCCGACGCCCAACAGGATGGCGAGGCTGATCATGCCCGCCCGCAGCAGGGGGATCCGATCGTAGGCGTTGATCATTCCCTGCAGGGAGAAGCGCTGGGGTTCCAATGCCAGCCAGAAGACGCCGATGATGATGAGCGGAAGGAGCAGCGTCATCCACGACTGGGTGAGGATGTCGATGTTCATGCCGATCTTGCGCGCGAGCACGCCCAGGGCCTCGCCGCTGATGATGGAGTCGAAGAAGCGACCGAAGTGGGTGCGCTGATCGGCGGGACGCAGCCAGTCGAGGAAGAGGACCGCGAGCATTACGAAGCCGGCGATTCCCACCGTCAGCCCCATGCGCTTGAGTGAGAATCTGATGCCCGCGGCCGCGAGGACCAGGTAGGCGACGCCGATGATCAGCGTCGGCACGGACCCGAACTTCGTGCCCAGTCCCGGGGCGGCCAAGATGACGCTCGAGATGAGGATCGGCACGGTGACGATGAGGATGCGCATGAGCGGTCGCTTCGTCAGCGATGCGAACCCGGCGACGGCCAGAATCAGGGCGCAGCAGTAGAGCGCGAGGGCGGAGTTGCCGATGCCGTAGAACCGTGAGGCGATGAGCAGCGGCTCGCCCAGCAGGGTCGACATCTGCAGCTGCGAGCCGGTCATCACGTCATAGGCTAAGACGAGGACCGTGACGACGCTGACGAAGAGCACCGGTCCCAGCTTGAACCCACGCCACGGCCCCAGCAGGGCGATGACCCCGAGGGCCAGAGACCACCCGGCCAAGGCGCCCAGCATCGCAATATCAGGGTTGGTCGCCCTCTCCCATGGCACGGTGTTGACCAGATAGGTCGAGACCGGCATGGCGGCGAAGACGATGCCCAGCCGGTAGGCCCCGGAGTGGACGAGCTCGCGATGATTCTTGCGCAGGAACCACGCGAGGACCAGCAGACCGACCATGAGTGTGGCGACGACGGGGAAGAACCAGGTCGAGAGCTCGTTCTGCGTCTTCACCGCAACCTGACGGTCGAGAACTGTCTGGAAACGCGACTCCCAGCCGCTGTCCGGATCCTGGTTGTTCATCGGGGCGCCGGCAGCGTTCTGCATGGGCTCGCCGTCGCTGAGTTCGACGAGTGTCGGGGCGAGGTCGGGCACCTGGATGAGGCCGGGTTGGCGAGTCGATGACGAGCTCAGCAGACCAACAGTCCCGCCGGGGCGCAGCATCATCGTCGACTGCATCGACGAGCTCTTGACTGAACCGTCGGCGATCGAGGAGAAGATGATCGGCGAGGTGCCCACAGTCAGATGTTCGGGGTCGTCGGGGTCGACCCAGCCGGCGGCTGCCAGAATTTTCCCGACGTGTGAGTCGAGGGTCTTGAGTGAATATCCGTCCGAGGTGGTGTCGCCGAGGTCGACGAGTGTGAGCTCACCGTTCTGTGAGGCCCGAGCCGCCTTCTGGGCCAAGTCGTCGCCGACCGGTGACCAGTTGTCGACTTTGCCCCTGTGATCGGCCGCCGCGATCGCGGCGCCTGGTCCGAAGGCAGCGATGTCGGGCACCGACTCCGTAAGAGCGCCGAGGTTGGCGTCGTAGTTGTCGCTTCTGGCGACCTGCGCATAGACGTCCCAGTCAGCGACCCAGCCGTCGAGGGGCGCGGCCGGCTGGCGGCACTCCTCGCGGGGTTCGTCGGCGGCCCGCCGTCCCGCGCCGACGCCGAGCCAGCCGTCGACGGGGCAGCTGGTCGTCCGCACGCTGCGGGGAGTGATGGTGCCGATCTGCGCGGTCTGCATCATCCTCCACAGATTCGGTGTCGTACGCGGATCGAGGTCCTCGAAGCTGAACCCGGAGACACCGATGAAGATCGGACCCTTGCCCGCCGAGGCGGCTTCCGCTTCCGATTCACTGTTTCCATCCATGCCCCGGGTTGGCGCGGCCTGAGCGCCCTGCGGCAGTCCGAGGATGAGCAGGGTGATGACGAAGAGACCGAGCAGCATGCGCACGGGCAGCGAGGATGTTCTCATGCTCGATCCGTCCCGGACTTAGGTGCACCCTGAGGTTCAGACGCATCTTCAGCAGACATGAGGATGGTCCGCGTACTGCCCCGACGGGGCTTGGCGTCGGCGATCGTCTCCTGCGCATGCTCGGCGCTCAGTGCCAGCAGGTAGGGCAGGAGCACCATGGCACCGGTCGAGGGCACGGCGATGCCGGAGTCGGTGATGACCAGCCCCACCGCCATGCCGGTGACCGCGGCGAGGAACCCGAAGTGGATGTCCTGGTCCTCGAACACCTGCGGCAGGCGACCCCGCCACTTGTTCGCCAGACGACCGGCGCGGGTGGCAGGTGTGATGCTCGGGAAGTGGAGCAGATAGCGCAGGAAGAACAGGATTGCGATGATCGCCAGGGGAGTGACGATCGCCAAGGCAGGATTGATCGCCACGATATGAAGATTCGCGCCGAGCTTGCGACCGATGACCTGCAGCGCCTCACCTGTGACGATCTGGTCGAAGAAGGTTCCGAAGTGCGAGCGTGATCCCGGCTCCCGCAGCCAGTCGAGGAACGCGATGCCCAGCAGCACAGCCAGGGACGCGAGGCCGATGAGCACGAGCCGGAAGATGGACAGACGGATCCGGCTGACCAGTGCCAACAGCACGAGGAGACCGGCCAAGGTGGCGATCGTACCGCCGAACTTCGCTCCCCAGGACGGGTTGCCGGAGACGAAGACTGCGAACAGTCCGAGCACAAGCGGGAGGAGGAAGACGAGTCTGCGATGCCCTCGCGCCCGCAGCCAGGAGATCGCAATGCCGAGGAAGATGAAGAGGCTGACGATGAAGATCGCCGCACCTTGATTGCCCAGTCCGTAGTACCTGCCGCCGACGATCGGGTTGTAGCCCAGCAGCGAGTTGCCCTGCAGGTGCGAGCCGGTGATGAGGTCCGCGGAGAGGATGAGGAAGCTCAGCAGCGACAGAGCAGCCACGCGACCACGCCAGGTCCGACCCCAGGGCGGAAGCAGAGAGACGCAGAAGAGCAGCGCTGCCGAGACCGCGATCGACACACTGAGGCCGAAACCGGGGTGGGGCAGTCTGGCCCACGGGAATAGGCCTGCCACGAATGCGCTCATCGGCAGCGTCGCTGCGGCAAAAGAGACCCAGGCGAGGAACCGGTGCACGGTGGGAACGGTCCTCGCACCACCTCGGCGACCGATGAGGTTCCGGGCCAAGAGGACACCGCACAGGATGAACAGGACGTAGAAGATGATGTCGAGGAGCAGGGAGAACGTCGACAGGTGCTGGTAGATCGACGTCGCCTTCTGAGCCTCGGACACGAGGTCGTCGATGCGTTCGTCCGGTTCGTCTTCGGTGGGTGTGACGTCGAAGGAGATGCCGTTGGGGGAGGAGATGCCGAACTGGTCGAGGATGCCCGGGGCGATGTCCGTGAGCTGGAGGAGGCCGGGGGTGCGGGTGCTGGCCGAGGACAGGTTTCCGGGTTCGTAGCCGGGGCCGGAGGCGATGAAAGCGCGCAGCTGCGGCAGACCCGAGCTGTCCCCGAGGCCGGCCACGATGATCGTCGGCTCTTCACTTCCCGGGGCCGCAGAATCACGGACTTCCTCAAGCTTGTCGCCCAAGCGTTCGTCGGCCTCGGCGACGCGTTCCTCACGGTCGAAGAAGACAGGAACGGTATAGGAGTAGTTGGGGATCGGATCATAGAGCCAGGCGGAGGAGCCGATCGAGCCTAAGTCGACGAGGCCGAGTCGACAGTCGGTGGCGGCGGCATCGTCTGTGTAGTTGGCCACAACGCCGTTCTGGTCGGCCGCCGCGTAGGCCGCGCCCGGACCCTCGGCGGCGACGCAGGGTTCAAGCTGCGACGCGGCTGACGAGGCTTCTGTGCCCTGTGGGACGGTCTTTCCCTGTTCGCGGACGAGCCGGGCGAGCATTCCGTAGTCCACCGAGTAGCCGGAGTCGACGTTCGGTTCCTTGATGGCCTCGAAGTCATCGATCGTCGCGGTGGTGGTGCCCTTCGCAGCCTGCCCGGGGAGATCTTCATCACTCGAGGAGCTGGTCCCGGCCGCGGAGTTCGCGGCCTCGTCGGCACCGTCGAGTGCCTTCTCTACAGCCTCGTTGCTGCTCGACGGCGCACTCAGAGCAGGACAGGTGGCCTTGCTGCCTTCGAGTTCTGGGTCAGTGGGCGGGCCCGCCTGGGCACGGGCGCCGGCCCCCATGGACAGCCAGCCGGAACCGGGGCAGGTCGCCGACCCGATGGTGCGCACATTGAGGTTGGCGGCAGAGCCGTTGGAGAACAGCTCATAGAGGTTCGGAGTGCGCACAGGATCGATATCATTGATGGTCAGACCGGGTATGCCGTAGACGATGGTCTTGCCGTCGGGAGGCCGAGAGGCATCCGAATCCTCGCCCGCTGACCCTGTGCCAGCAGACGCCGAGGTCGTCGATGCCGCGGTGCTGCTCGCCGCAGCTGCTGGGGCCGACCCTGCAGAAGGGGACTCGTCCGCGGCAGCGGCTGGTGACTGTGCCGGTCCGAGGATGAGGACCACGAGCCCGAGAACTATTCCCAGCACCAGGAGTCTGAATGCGGGAAGGCGCGTGGGCAGGAGGGATGAAGGCGGCACAGGTCAATAGTATCGGCTCAGCTTTCCACCCGCTCTGGCACTGGCCTGAGCGTCGAGGTGCCTCACTGAGGAGTGAGCGCGTGATCCGTGTTGGTGCCTCAGCATTTTTGAGCGTGAGGCTTACGGTTCACTAATTCGTTTGGAGTCGATTCATCGACGGTTTCAATGATGCCATGTCCA
>NZ_FXZB01000009.1 GCF_900169065.1 Brevibacterium aurantiacum
GGCGTCTGGCGGTCATCGGGATCTTGCCTTCCATAGGGCAAGCCTGCTCCCGTTTGTTGGGAGTTCGCGCTCAAAGTCTTTGAGGCACCGCCTGGTTCTACGCGCTCAAAATAGCTGAGGCACGTCGAGCGTTTGCTCCGCGGGTGAGAATGCATGTATATTTGATTGTCGTTGTGTGTGTCCGTCGTGCTCCCTTACATAGCCTCATGCGTTGCAGGCCCGTAGGTGAGGGGACGATTTCGATGGGCAGACCCGATTCAAGACAACGAGTGCCTTGACTCATCAGACTCACGACCCGATGAGTCATCAGCACTACACCAAGAGATACGAAAAGAAGGCTACTTTTGCGTACGTTCACACCCAAGCCCGGCGATATTGAGCGCCAGTGGCACGTCATTGACGCCACTGACCAGGTGCTCGGTCGTCTTGCTGCCCAGGTTGCACGCCTGTTGCGCGGCAAGCACAAGACCACCTTTGCTCCTCATATCGATACCGGTGACTTCGTCATCATCATTAATGCAGACAAGGTCGCATTGACCGGTGCGAAGCTCGATCAGAAGCGCGCTTACCACCACTCGGGTTACCCGGGCGGTCTGAAGAGCGTCAACTACGCCGAGCTTCTCGCCACCAATCCCGAGCGCGCAGTCGAAAAGGCTGTCGGCGGTATGGTTCCGAAGACTCGTCTCGGACGTGCCCAGATGCAGAAGCTGAAGGTGTACCAGGGTGGAGAGCACCCACACGCCGCTCAGAATCCGCAGCCGTACGAACTCAGCCAGGTCGCGCAGTAAGCGCGCTTGAGCTCTAGACATACCGAGGAGAACCGTGGCTGAAGAAACCACCACTGCGACAGAATCTGTCGAAGAACCAACCGCAACCGAATACACGTCGGAGACCCCCGAATCCGCAGGCCTGGGCGAACAGACCGCCGGCGGACGCGGACAGTCCCTGACCGCTCCCGGCAACGGAGTCGGCCGTCGCAAGCAGGCAATTGCTCGCGTCCGCCTGATCCCCGGATCCGGTGAATGGACCATCAACGGTCGCACTCTCGAAGAGTACTTCCCGAACAAGCTGCACCAGCAGCTCGTCAACGAGCCCTTCCGTCTCCTGGACCTCGAAGGACGTTTCGACGTCGTCGTGCGCATCTCCGGTGGCGGACCTTCCGGTCAGGCCGGAGCCGTTCGTCTGGGAATCGCCCGTTCGCTCAACCAGATCGACGAAGAGTCGAACCGTGCTGAGCTGAAGAAGGCAGGCTACCTGCGCCGCGACGCACGCGTCCCCGAGCGCAAGAAGGCCGGTCTCAAGAAGGCCCGTAAGGCACCTCAGTTCTCGAAGCGCTGATTCTGCTGTCAGGACTGCGCCTGGTCTGCCGCTGAAGCGCAGTCCTCAACAGTTCAGCTCGATGAACACCGCAATGCGGCCCCGAACCGGATTCGGGGCCGCATTTCGTGCATTCACTTAACTTTCAGACACCCCTCGCCTTGACCCAGGCAGCATCATCTCTCACCGATTTCGACCGTCGAACGGTCCGGCACCACCGCCTCGGCGATGCAATGGACTAATATCGACGGGAAATTGAGGAAAGGACTTTCCATGACACGACTCTTCGGCACAGACGGCGTACGAGGCCTCGCCAATCGCGACATCTCCGCCCGACTGGCGCTCCAGCTCTCCGTAGCAGGCTCGCGGGTTCTCACCCGCGGTTGGCCAGAAGGCAAGCGTCCCTTCGCCGTCGTCGGGCGTGACACGCGTGTCTCCGGTGAGTTCCTCTCCGCTGCGATCTCCGCGGGCATCGCCTCCGCCGGCGTGGACGTCCTCGACGCGGGAATGCTGCCCACCCCCGGCATCGCCAGCGTCGTCGCTGACACGGGTGCAGCCTTCGGCGTCGTCATCTCCGCCTCGCACAATCCCATGCCCGACAACGGCATCAAGTTCTTCGCCGCGGGCGGAACGAAGCTCGACGATTCCGTTGAGGACGAGATCCTCGCAATCCTCGATGAGGACTGGGTTCGTCCCACCGGCGCCGAGGTGGGTCGGATCTCCCGTTATCCCGCCGCGGCCGACGAGTACACGGAGAAGCTCGTGCGCTCCCTCGATGCTGAGGGCACACGTCCCCTGTCCGGCCTCAAGGTCGTCGTCGACTGCGCCCACGGTGCCGCGTCCATCGTCGGACCCGCCGCCCTGCGTCAGGCCGGTGCCGAGGTCATCGTCTCCGCTGCCGAACCCGATGGCTTCAACATCAACGACGGTGTCGGTTCCACGCACCTCGAACCGCTCCAGCGCCTCGTCGTGGAAACCCAGTCCGATCTGGGTGTGGCCTTCGACGGTGACGCCGACCGCTGCCTGGCCGTGGACTCCCTGGGTCGTGTCATCAACGGTGACCAGCTCATGGGCATCCTCGCGATCGGGCTCAAGGAACTCGGCGAGCTGAAGGGCAACACCCTCGTCACCACCGTGATGTCGAACATCGGCCTCAAGCACGCGATGGACAAGTACTCCATTGAGACGGTCCAGACCGCAGTCGGTGACCGCTACGTCCTCGAACGCATGCTGGCCGACGGCTACGTCCTCGGCGGCGAGCAGTCCGGGCACGTGCTCATGCTCGACCACGGCACGACCGGTGACGGTGTGCAGACGGCCCTGCACCTGATGAAGCGCATGGCCGATTCGAAGCGCACCCTGGCCGACCTCGCCGCAGAGATCCCGCAGCTGCCGCAGGCGCTCGTCAACGTCAAGGGCGTCGACAAGCACGGAGTCGATCACCCGCAGGTCGCCGCCGAAGTCGACGCCGTCGAAGCCGAACTCGAAGGTTCAGGCCGCGTGCTGCTGCGGGCCTCGGGCACCGAGCCGCTGATCCGCGTCATGGTCGAAGCTGAAACCGAGGACATCGCCCAGGCTCAGGCCGAGCGCTTGGCCGCCAACGTGAAGGAACACCTGGGCCTGTAAGTTCTCCTGTCCGGTGAGCGCCACTCCAGGGTGAGCACCACTCTTCGCGGGGGAGACAACTCGTCAGACACACCAGAGGCCGCAGACGCATTCAGCGCTGCGGCCTCTGTCATGCCTCAGTTCGTGGCGAACTGCGTTTCGTAGAGCTGGGCATAGCGGCCGCTGCGGGCCAGCAGCTCCTCGTGAGAACCGGATTCGACGATGCGACCGGCTTCGACGACGAGGATCGTATCGGCCTGGCGGATCGTGGACAGCCTGTGGGCGATGACCAGCGCGGTGCGACCGTGCATGGCCTGCGCCAGCGCCTGCTGCACGGCTGCCTCGTTCGTCGAGTCCAGGGCCGAGGTCGCCTCATCGAGGACGACGACCTCTGGGGCCGCGAGGAGCATGCGCGCGATCGTCAGCCGCTGACGCTCTCCACCGGAGAGCCGGTAGCCGCGTTCACCGATGACCGTGTCCAAACCATCGGGCAGGGTCGCGATGACATTGTGCAGCTGAGCCCTGTCGATGGCCTGATGCAGTTCAGCCTCGGTGGCCTCTGGTTTGACCAGGGCCAGGTTCGAACGGATCGATTCGTGGAAGACGTGACCGTCCTGAGTCACCACCCCAACGGACTTGCGCAGCGATTCGTAGGACAGCTCGCGCACATCAACACCGCCGATGGTGATCGACCCGGAGGTCACGTCGTAGAGGCGGGGCAGGAGTGAGGCGATCGTGGATTTTCCGGCACCCGAAGAACCGACCAGGGCGACGGTGTGACCGGCCGGGATCGTGAAGTCGAGTGAGTGCAGTACCTCGTCCCCGCCTCGGGCATCGAGCACGGAGACGTCTTCGAGGCTGGCGAGGCTGACCTGGTCCGCACTGGGGTAGGCGAAGTCGACATCGGAGAACGTCACGTCAAGGCCCCCCTTCGGCAGTGCCTTCGGGGATTCGGGTTCCTTGATCAGAGGCACGAGGTCGAGGATCTCGAAGACACGCTGGAAGCTGACGACGGCGCTCATGATGTCCAGACGTGCGTTCGCGAGCATGGTCAGGGGTGTGTAGAGCCTGGTCAGCAGCAGCGCGAGGGTGACGACCTGGCCGGCGTTGAGGTGACCGAGGACGGCTTGAGCACCGCCGATGCCGTAGACAAGAGCCAGCGCCAGGGCCGAGACCAGTGTCAGCGAGGACACGAACGTCGACTGCAGCATGGCGACCTTGATGCCGATGTCCCTGACCTGACCGGCACGGTCGGAGAACTCCTCGGACTCGGTCTTCGGATTGCCGAAGAGCTTGACCAGCGTCGCGCCACCGGCGGAGAACCGCTCCGTCATCCGCGTCGACATATCAGCACTGTTCTCCGCCGCCTGGAACTGCAGAGAGGCCAGCTTCCCGCTGAGCAGTCGGGTGGGGATGATGAAGAGGGGCAGGAGCAGGATGGAGAGCAGTGTGACCTGCCAGGAGATCGTGACCATCACGCCTACGGTCAGGACCAGAGAGACGAAGTTCGACACGATGCCCGACAGGGTGTTGGAGAACGCGCGCTGGGCGCCGATGACGTCGGTGTTCAGGCGCGAGACCAGAGCGCCCGTGCGGGTGCGATTGAAGAAGGCGATGGGCATTCTCTGCACATGGTCATAGACCGCGGTGCGCAGATCGAAGATGAGACCCTCACCGATCTGTGAGGACAGGTACCGATTGAAGATCGAGATCGCAGCGTCCGCGATCGCCAGGCCGCCGATCGCCACGGCCAACCAGACGACGGTCGCGACTGGGCCGCCGCCGGTGATCGCGTTGACGACGTCACCGGCCAACACCGGGTTGAGCACGCCGATGACGGCAGTGCCGACGGAGAGGGTGAGGAAGACGATGAGCTTCGCCTTGTGCCGGGTCGCAAACGACCCGATGCGGCGGTAGGTGCCCGGCTTGATCGAGGTCTTCGGGGTCTTCTTGCTCGACACGGAGCTCCACATCACCCTGTGTGCTGACTGCAGACTCATCTCGGCCTCATTTCCTTATGGCGTCCCGCGCGTCTGGGTCGAGGAGACGCACGTGGACACAGTACTCCTTCGGTTTGAAATCAGAGTGCAGAATCTGCGCAGCCGTCAAACCATGCACTGAGTGCAACTATCGCGAGACGGAATCTATTTCCTCAGCGACACAGATGCACGCAGCAAGTGAGAGACCTCACGCACGCCTGGCCACTGAACCACGCACGCTCTGATCTCAGAGCTCAGTACTCACAGCTTGCGCAGCTGGACCTTGCGGATCGTGTGGTCATCTGACTTGTGCAGCACGAGGTCCGCGCGACCGCGGCTGGGCTGAACGTTCTCACGCAGATTGGGGAAGTTGATCGAATCCCAGATCTCCGTGGCCAAGGTGACCGCTTCTTCGTCATCGAGCTTCGAATAGCGGTGGAAGTAGGAGTCCGTGTCCTGGAAGGCGCCATGCTTGAGCTTGAGGAAGCGGGAGATGTACCACTGGCGGATGTCGCGTGAGCGGGCGTCGACGTAGACGGAGAAGTCGAAGTAGTCGCTGATCGACAGGCCCAAGGTGCCGTCGCTGCGGGGCCGGGCGGGCTGGAGGACGTTGAGGCCTTCGACGATGAGGACATCGGGGGAGCGGACAACCACCTCGGCGCCGGGGACGATGTCGTAGGTGTGGTGCGAGTAAACGGGGGCACGGACCTCGGGGGAGCCGGACTTCACGGCGGAGATGAACCGCAGCAGTTTGCGCCGGTCATAGGATTCCGGGAAGCCCTTGCGTCCACCCAGTCGCCTGCGCTCGAGCTCGGCATTGGGGTAGAGGAAGCCGTCGGTGGTGATGAGCTCGACGCGAGGGGTGTCGGGCCATCTGGCCAGCAGTTCGCGCAGAACGCGAGCAGTCGTCGACTTGCCGACGGCGACGGACCCGGCCACACCGATGACGAAGGGGGTCCGCTTGGCCTCCTGCGGCTCGAGGCCGATTTCGTGCAGCGGGGAGAAGAACTCCCGCGTCATGTCGTGTTTGGCGCGGCGAGCGGAGACGTAGAGGTTGAGCAGGCGCGACAGGGGCAGGTAGACCTGAGCCACCTCGTCGAGGTTGATCCGATCGCCCAGCCCGCGCAGACGTTCGATGTCGCGCTGCTTCAGCGGCAGGGGAGTGGCTTGGGCCAGGGTGCCCCAGACGTCCCGATCGAACTCCCAGAACGGGGAAGTCGGTTCGACCTCGGGCTTGCGTCCTGGTTTGAGGCCGGCCAGGCGTCGCGCGCGGTCAAGAAGTGGGTCGACATGAGACATGGGCACAATTGTGTCATGCGTCATGTCCCTGCCGAACGTCGAGGTGACATTGGGCTCGCCGAGGTGGCCTTCGAGTGGGTCGATTCCACGTTTCTTGACTCGACTGCGTAAAATTCCACTCATGTGTGGAATCGTTGGTTATGTATCCAAAGCAGACGTTGACAATGCTGATCACTCGGCGCTCGATGTTGTGCTCAGCGGCCTGAAGCGGCTCGAATATCGGGGCTATGACTCTGCCGGAGTCGCCCTTGTCACTCCTGCCGGTGATCTGGAGACCGCGAAGAAGGCAGGCAAGCTCTCGGCGCTGACCGATGAGCTCGCGGCCAACCCGCTGCCGAATGCCCAGACCGGGATCGGCCACACCCGGTGGGCCACCCACGGTGGACCGACGGACCTCAACGCCCACCCGCACCTGGCCGACGGCGGAAAGCTCGCTCTGATCCACAACGGCATCATCGAGAACTTCGCTCAGCTCAAGCGCGACCTCACCGCCGATGGTGTCGAGTTCCAGTCCGAGACCGACACCGAGGTGGCTGCGGCTCAGCTGGCCAAGAACTTCCAGTCCACCGGTGACCTGACACAGGCCATGCGTGTGACCGCCACCCAGCTCGAAGGTGCCTTCACCCTCCTCGCCGTCCACGCCGACGCTCCCGGACAGGTCGTCGCCGCCCGCCGCAACTCGCCCCTGGTCATCGGCCTGGGTGAGGGAGAGAACTTCCTCGGCTCCGACGTCGCCGCCTTCATCGACTACACCCGCACCGCCGTCGAGATCGGCCAGGACCAGGTCGTGACCATCACCCCGGATTCCGTAGTCATCACAGACAACGACGGCAACGAGGTCGACGGTGTTGAGTACCAGGTCGACTGGGACGCCGCCGCTGCGGAAAAGGGCGGATTCCCCTCCTTTATGGACAAGGAGATCCACGACCAGCCACAGGCCGTCGCGGATACCCTGCTGGGCCGCCTCGACATCGACGGCAAGCTCACCCTCGATGAGATGCACATCGACGAGACCGTGCTCAAGACCATCGACAAGATCATCGTCATCGCCTGCGGCACCGCCGCCTACGCCGGCCAGGTCGCCAAGTACGCGATCGAGCACTGGTGCCGCGTGCCCGTCGAGGTCGAACTCGCCCACGAGTTCCGCTACCGCGATCCCGTGGTCAACGAAAAGACACTGGTCGTGGCGATCTCCCAGTCGGGAGAGACTATGGACACGACCATGGCCGTGCGCCACGCACGTCAGCAGGGTGCGAAGGTCATCGCCATCTGCAACACCTTCGGCTCGACCATTCCCCGCGAATCCGACGCCGCCCTGTACACGCACGCCGGCCCGGAGATCGCGGTCGCCTCGACGAAGGCCTTCCTCTCGCAGGTCGTGGCCTGCTACCTGCTGGGCCTCTACCTGGCACAGCTGCGCGGCAACAAGTTCCGCGACGAGATCACCACCATCCTCGAAGAGCTGCAGACCATCCCGGAGAAGGTCCAGAGCATCCTCGACAACGGCAAGCAGCAGGTGCAGGCACTGGCACAGCGCAACCAGGACGTCGGCTCGGTGCTGTTCCTGGGCCGCCACGTGGGCTTCCCCGTGGCCATGGAGGGTGCGCTCAAACTCAAGGAGCTCGCCTACATCCACGCCGAGGGCTTCGCCGCTGGCGAGCTCAAGCACGGTCCGATCGCGCTCATCGACGACGGTCAGCTCGTCATCATCGTCGTGCCCTCCAAGCGCGGCCGCGATTCGCTGCATGCCAAGGTCATCTCGAACATCCAGGAAGTCCGGGCCCGCGGTGCGAACACCGTAGTCATCGCCGAGGAAGGGGATGAAGAGGTCCGCGAGTTCGCCTCAGAGGTCATCTACGTTCCCCAGACGACGACGCTCATGGCGCCGCTGCTGACGACGGTTCCGCTGCAGATCTTCGCGATGGAACTGGCCACGGCCAAGGGCCTCGACGTGGATCAGCCGCGTAACCTCGCCAAGTCTGTGACCGTGGAGTAAGGGGAGAGATATGGCGATTCTGGGAATCGGAACCGACATCGCCGATGTGCCGCGCTTCGCCGAGCACATCGAGCGGGTCCCCGAACTCCTCGACCGTCTGCTCACCCCTGCCGAACAGCTCAAACGCAACGGCAAACGTCGGACGGATGCCTCCTTGGCGGCGAGATTCTCCGCCAAGGAGGCCCTGAAGAAGGCCATCGGCTTCCCCGGATGGCTGCCCTGGCAGTCCGCCGAGGTGGTCCCCGCCAGATCCGGTGCCCCCTCATTCCGCCTGCGGGGTCTCGTGCTCGAACACTTCCACCGCATCGGCGCCACGAACATCCACCTCTCCATCACCCATGACGCGAACCTCACCATGACCTTCGTCATCGTCGAAGGCGAAGGTCCATCGCTGAGCCCCGGCGTGGAATGGGATGCGGAGCACTTCGGGTAAGTCGATGGCTTCCGGACGTGGGCACCACCTCGGCGCGGTCGGCAATAGACTCAGACCATGAGCTCTCCTTCCGACACCGACACTTCCCACACCGACGCCTCCTCAGTTGAGTCGACCGCCCTCGACATCCACCTCCCCACCACCGAGGATGCCGCAGACATCGCAGACGGACTTGTGACTCTGCGTCGGGCACTGCATGAGAACGCCGAGGTGGGGCTTGATCTGCCCATCACCCAGAAACTCGTCCTCGACGCCATCGAAGGCCTCGACATCGAGGTGACGAAGGGCAATGGACTCTCCTCCCTCGTCGTCGTCCTCCGCGGTGGACAGCGCACTGAGGATTCGACCGGCGTCGTCCCCGCTGTACTGCTGCGCGGAGACATGGACGGACTGCCCGTGCCCGAGGCGACAGGCTTCGACTTCGCAGCCACGACCGGGCGGATGCACGCCTGCGGACACGACCTGCACACGACCGGCCTGGTCGGTGCCCTCAAACTTCTCCACCGTGACCGGGACTCCCTGCCCGGTGACGTCGTCTTCATGTTCCAGCCCGGCGAAGAAGGCTACGACGGGGCCGGGAAGATGATCGACGAGGGCGTCCTCGACGCCGCTGGACCCAGGGTGAAGGCCGCATTCGGCATCCACGTCTCCGCAGACCAGGACCTCGGCGTCGCCTACTGCCGCCGCGGATCCTACATGGCCGCGTTTTCGAAGATGTCCATCACCGTCCGTGGCAAAGGCACCCACGCCTCCCGCCCGGCGACCGGCCGCGATCCGATCCAGGTCGGCGCGATGCTGGTGGGCCAGCTGCAGGAATACGTGACGCGCCGCTTCGACATCTTCGACCCCCTGGTCATCACCGTCGGCCAGTTCAACGGCGGCACCGCCCCAAACGTCATCCCCGACTTCGCGCATCTCGTAGTCAGCGTCCGCACCTTCTCCGACGAGGTCACCACCCGCGCCGAGGCGGAGCTCCCACAGCTGGTCACCGAAATGGTCGCCGCCCACGGGCTCGAGGCCGAGGTCGACTACGAGCGAGTGCTGCCGCCGACGATCAACAATGACGACGAGGCCGACTTCTTCCTCGAGACCTTCGCCGATCTCTTCGGTGCCGACCGCGCCGTGGTCCGTCCGAACCCGATCCCCGGGTCCGAGGACTTCTCCCGCGTGCTCGAACAGGTCCCCGGCGCATATGGTCACTTCGGTGTGGCACTGCCGAACCTGCCCGTCGAGGAGCGCGAAGCCAACCATTCGCCCCGGGCCCGTCACAGCGACGAGGGCCTGGCTGATCAGGCATTGTTCCTGGCTCACCTGGCAGGCCGGAAACTCGCCCGCCTGGCCCAGGAATGAGGAAGCGCTGATGTCAGTCTTCGCCTACCCCAGCACTGTCATCCGTGAGGCCGAACGACCTCTTCTCGATGCAGGCGTCGACCTCATGGCCCGCGCATCTCGAGCTCTGGCCCACTTCTTGGCCGATGTGTTGCGAGAGTCGCGGGGCCAGCTCTTCGGCTCCCGAGTGTGCGTGCTCGTCGGCCCGGGCAACAACGCCGGCGACGCACTTTTCGCCGCCGCAGCACTGGCCAGGCGCGGGGCTCACATCACCGTGGTCACACTCTTCGACCGCACCCATGATGTGGGGCTGGCCGCGGCCCGGCGCGCCGGCGCCGGAGTCATCGACTTCCCGAAACCGGACGAGACCACAGACCCGCACGCCGAGGTGGCCGAGGGAGTGCGCGACAGCGAACTTCGCGTCGATGAACTCCGTGCCGATGCGCTGCGGGAGCTGAATCGGTCCGATCTCGTTCTCGACGGCATCCTCGGCATCGGGGGCCGTCCCGGACTGCCCGAGCACATCGCTTCCCTCGTTCGCGACTGGCGGCACTCCGCCGGCACGCGCCAGGCCGCAAGCGCCGGCACGCGATCCACGCAGACGGTCATCGCCGTCGACGTTCCCTCCGACCTGTCACCGGTCGAATCCGGTGCCCCGGACAGGATCCACGCCGATCACACCGTGACCTTCGGCGGCCTCAAAACCGATCTGATCGACCCCCGCGTCGCCGCATTCACCGGCACAGTCCACCTCGTCGACATCGGACTCGACCTCGATGAGAACCAGGCCACCGCCGCAGTCGTCGACATCGATGACCTCAACGCGGACTTCCCCCGCCCACAGCCCGAGGGCCACAAATACTCCCGCGGAGTCGTCGGCATCCTCGCCGGCTCCGAGGAGTACCCGGGGGCGGGAGTGCTGACGACCACCTCGGCGGTCAACTGCGGCGTCGGAATGGTTCGGTCCCTGGGATCTCAGATGGTCGCCGAATACGTCATCGGTCTCCACGCCGAGGTCGTCACCGCCTCAGGCAGGATGAACGCCGTGGTCATGGGCCCAGGCGACCCGGAAGACGAATACATCCACGACTGCGTCGACGAGTTGGCGAACACCAGCGTTCCCGTTGTCCTCGACGCCGGGGCACTGGACATGGTCGGCCGCGCAGAGTCGGTCAAGGGCACATGGCTGGCCGAACGGCCTGTCGTCCTCACCCCGCACGCGGGTGAACTGGCACGACTGCTCAGCCGCCTCCTCGGCGAGATCATCACCTCGAGCCGGATCACCGCCGACCCCATCGGCTGGGCGCAGCGCGCCGCGCAGTCCAGCGGCTGCATCGTCTTACTCAAGGGCCACCAGACCGTCATCGCCGCCCCAGACGGGTTCTTCGTGCTCCCGGAGACCGGTCCGGCCAGCCTGGCCACCGCCGGGTCCGGGGACGTGCTGGCCGGGATCATCGGCGCCCTGGTCGCGACCTTCCACGCCAAGAGCCAGCATGAGTCACCGCTGCCGGAACGCGAACTGACCCACGTCGTCGGACTCGGCGTTCTGGTGCACAATGCTGCGGGCCGACGGGCCGTCAACGCCGGAGCTCTGGTCGATGCCGTCGCCGAGGTGGCAGGAGAGCTTATCCTCGCCGGATCCCTGATCGAGTGAATGGGTCCCAATCGGAATGAGTGGGTCCCTGATCGAGTCAGCGGGTCCCAGTCGGAATGAACGATGACGGTCCACGGTATTCTTATCCAGTGACATCAACCGATTCCTCAGGGGTACTGGTCAGGGCCGAGATCGATGTGGCCGCACTGCAGGCCAACGCCGCGGTCCTCGCGAAGCGGCTCGCGCCTGCCCGCCTCAAATGCGTCGTCAAGGCCAACGCCTACGGGCACGGCATCGACATCGTCGCCCCGGCGCTCTTCGCTGCAGGGTGGCGCGACTTCTGCGTGGCAACCATCAATGAGGCGCTGCACCTGCGCGAACTGCTCGGCGATGACGTCACCATCACGGCCTGGCTGTACGGACCCACCACCGACCTCGACGCGGCCGTCGCCGCCGGAATCGAACTGGGCGTGTCAACCGTTGACAGCCTCGAGCGACTGCGAGATGCCGCTCGTCGCACAAACACCACGGCCCGCCTCCACCTCAAGGTCGACACGGGCCTCGGCCGCAACGGCCTGGCTCCCGCGGACTGGAAGCGTGCACTGGTGAAGCTGAAGACGCTGGATGCCCGGACCGAATCGGACGGCGCCGACGCGAGTGCGACCACCCCGGAGCTTGAAATAGTGGGCATCATGAGCCACTACGCCGTCGCCGACGAACCCGAACGCGTCGAGACCGCTCAGCAGACGCAGGTCTTCGACTCAGCCCACCGGGAACTCTCGGCGGTACTCGACGGCGCCCAGGGCCGCCTCGGCGAACCGGAGCGGCTCGAGGTCCACATTGCGAACTCGCCCGCTGCGCTGACGCTCTCACCGTTCCCGGGCACCTCGGCGCGGGTGGGTCTGTCCCTCTACGGGCTCTCTCCGCTGGGCGATCAGACCTCGCAGGATCTGGGCCTGGTGCCCGCGATGCGGCTGGTCTCTCAGGTCATCAACCTCAAGGACATCCCCACCGGTCACGGCGCATCGTATGGGCTCACGTTCACGGCCGCGGCCGACACCCGCTTCGCCCTCGTGCCCGGCGGCTACGGCGATGGGATCGCGCGGTCGGCATCGAACAAGGCCGAGGTCTCCATCCGCGGCACTCGGTATCCCGTCGTCGGGCGCATCGCGATGGATCAGATGATCGTCGAGGTCGGTGCCGGTGACGTCGCCATCGGCGATGAGGTCGTCATCTTCGGCCCCGATGGTCCCAGCGCAGCCGAATGGGGCGAGTGGGCCGAGACGATCAACTACGAGATCGTCACCCGCATCAGCGAACGCGTCGACCGCGTGGAAATCGAACCGCGGCCCGCTGACGGTGCAGGCCTGTGATGAAGCTTCAGGTGACGTCACTTGACCAGATGAGGACCTTCGCCGAGGCGCTCGCCGGGCACCTGCGGGCAGGTGATCTCCTCATCCTCAGCGGCAACCTCGGCGCGGGGAAGACGACGTTCACTCAGTCGCTGGGGCGGGCCCTGGGGGTCACCGGGCGTATCACCTCGCCCACCTTCGTCATCGCCCGTGAGCATCCCTCGAGCGGGGACGGCCCCGCCCTCGTCCACGTCGATGCCTACCGGCTCTCCGACGCCGAGGAGCTGGGAGACCTTGATCTGGACTCGGAGCTCGAGGAATCGATCACCGTCGTCGAATGGGGCGCCGGTCTCGCCGAACAGCTGAGCTCCGACTACCTCGGTGTGACGATCACCCCGATGTTCGACCTCGCAGCTGACGTGGCAGACGAAGCGGACGCGGCAGACGCCGACGAAGACGATGAGGACGAACGACGCCTCGTTGAACTTCACGGCCACGGCAGCACGTGGGATGCTCGGCTGCAGCAGGTGGGTGACTCGCTTCGTGCCCTGGGCGGTGCGGTTGAGATCAGCGAATTCGACGGGTCAGACGGATCCCTCGATCAGGAGGACAACCAGTGATCATACTCAGCATCGATACCTCCCAGGCCGCATCGGTGGCCCTGGTCGACACCGACTCGGGAACCGTTCTGGCGGCAGAACAAGCCGATGACCAGCGCAGACACGTCGAGTTCATCGGCCCGGCACTGGCCAGCGTGCTCGCACATTCGGTGCAGCCTGAACTCGTCGTCACCGGAATCGGCCCCGGCCCATTCACCGGACTACGGGTGGGCATCGCCGCGGGAATCGCCGTCGGTCAGGCCCGGGGCATCCCGGTCAAGGGACTCCTGTCGCAGGCCGCGCTCGCCGAGGAGCTGCGGCAAAGTGACGCCCGCCCCAGTGGACCGGTGCTCATCGCCGCGGACGCCCGACGCAAGGAAGTCTATTTCAGCGTCTACGACAGCTCGGATGCTTCGCTGCAGGCCGGACCCTTCGTTGCCAAGCCCGCCGAGGTCGACGATGTCCTGGGCGCAGCCGGCCAAACGACGATCAATGCTCGTCTCGGTCGCGGGTTCCTCCTCTATCCCGAGGTCCTGGGGGATTCCAGCGTCCCCAGCATCGTCGACCCGCGCGCCGAATACCTTGCCTTCGCCGCAGCCAGAGAGATCGCGGCCGGTCGTGAGCTGGTCGAACCGGTTCCCGAATACCTGCGCGAACCCGACGCCAAAGCAACATCGGTGCGCGAGAGCACACTGAAATGAGTGCACTGAAATGGCCGCAGTGACATGAGCACGAACGCGGTGGACGAACAGGCAGACATCGACGAACTGCACTGGTGGGACCTCGCGGAGGTCGCGGACAACGACTCCGCAATCTTCGGCCCCACCGCCTGGACTCTGAGCTATTACTGGGCTGTCAGGGCCCAGGCTGGAACGGTGATGTTCGCGGCCCGAACCCCCACCTCGGCGCTGGCCGGGTGGATCGTCATGTCCGCCGCCGGCGGTGAAGCCGACGTGATGACCATCGCCACCACCGAGGAGGGACGAGGCCAGGGCATCGCCCGCCGGCTGCTCCAAGCCGGGGTCGACTGGGCAGCGAAGACAGGCGCCGAGGCTGTGCACCTCGAGGTCGATGAGCACAACGAACCCGCACTGGGTCTCTACCGCTCGTTCGGGTTCTCAGAATGGGGCAGACGCCCCGACTACTACCCGGGTGCCGACGCGATCCTCATGCGCTTTCGCCCCTGAGAGCTGGGATGCACAGAGGCACCGGAGCGATCGGTCTGCGCCCGTGCGGTCTCCGCTCGAGAGGTCTAGGCTCGGGCTTCGGTTGCCAGTCGCACGCCGAGGGCGATCATCACCGCAGCGCTCGTGCGATCAAGCCAGATCTTGACCCGTTCGCGGGTGAGGATGCCACGGGCTCGGGTGGCAAGGAGAACGACTGCGGCATGCCACACGGTGCCGATGGTCAGCGCAATGGCCACGAGCAGCACGCCCCACCCAGCGGCCGACGGCACCGTCGGCAGGAACTGGGGCAAGATGCTGATGTAGAAGACCCCGACCTTCGGGTTGAGGAGGTTGCTGGTCATCCCATTGCGGACCGCACTGCCGGCGCTCTGCGCAGGAAGTGCCTCAGGTTCGGCCGCCGTCGAGCGGTTGCGAGGCAGTGACTTCCAGATCGCGGTGCAGCCGAGCCAGACCAGATAGCAGGCTCCCGCAATCCGGACCACGTCGTAGGCGAGGGTGGAGGCGGCAAGCAGGGCTGTGAGGCCGAGCAGACTGGCAACGGCCCAGACCGCATGACCCAGTTCGACGCCGATGACCGCGGCGAAGCCCGCGCGTCGTCCCTGCAGGATAGTCGATCGGAGCACGATCATCAGATCAATGCCGGGCGTGGCTGCCCCGATCACTGCCACGAGGGCCCATGCCAATAGCTGGTGCGAATCCATGTCTGTCTCTCGAGCTGTTCGTCATCGAATGAGGGTGATCGCAACAGCGTACTCCCTCAGCCGGCCTCGCCCCGTTAGCTGTTCACGGTCGTGACCGCGGGAGCCTCGACTGCGGAGCTGAGCTCGGCCAGAAGCCTGCCGTTGAGGACGAACGCGGTCATCGTCTCATCGATGACGAGCTGTTCGTCACCACCGGTGGCCGCGATCTCATCGAGGCGACCGCGGTAGGCATCCTTGTACGGCTTCGTCTTGCCCACCTCGGCGAAGTCCCACATGGTCAGCGCCTCTGCCGGCACCGAATAGTGGCGTCCCATGAGGGCACCGATGGCCTGACCGCCGGACAGGTCGCCGAGGTAGCGCGTGTAGTGATGAGCGATGAGCTGCTCGGGTCGTGTGAGCCGGTTGAGGTGGTCGGCATAGTCCTCGGCACTGGCCATCACCATGGAACCGGATTCGCCGAGGTTGGGCGAAGTGGCATCGGGGCGCTGGCCTGCAATGGTGGATCCCAATTTCTCCAGGTCGGAGTGGATACGCTGGGTTCGGAAGAGCGCCGAATCGTAGAACGGAGCGACGATCGGATCGTCGGCGAACTCCTGAGTCTTCGTCTCCAGCGCCGCATAGATGAGCGCGTACTGCCGCAGCAGGAGCGAATAGGCGCGCACATCGAGGCGGCCCTCCATGAGGTCGACCATGAAACTGGTGTGCTCGACCTCGTCGTGGATTGTGGCTGTGCTGGCCTTGAGCCGAGCTGAGAATGGTTCAGTCATGATGTTTCCTCATTGAGAGATCGATGATCCGCAGGTGTCTCGATGGCCGGTGCAACTACAGTGCTTGTTTTCATCTTAGCCGAGCCTGCCCTTACCTGAAGCCTGAGCCTGTGTACCGACGGCCAAAGGGTAGGCTGGAGCCATGGAAAGAGTGCAACTGGCTGACACGAATCTGATGGTCCACCCCCTGCACCTGGGAGGCAATCCCTTCGGCTGGGGCGCCGACCGTGATCAGAGCTTCGCAGTCCTCGACGCCTACGCCGAGGCGGGCGGAAATTTCATCGACACCGCGGATGCCTATTCCGTGTGGGTCGACGGCAACTCCGGTGGCGAATCGGAGACCATCATCGGTGAATGGATGGCATCGCGCGGCAACCGCGACGACATGGTCATCGCCACCAAGGTCGGCATGCACCCGAAGCACAAGGGCCTCGACCCTGCCAATATCCGCAAGTGCATCGACGCGTCTCTGCGTCGTCTCGGCACGGACCATGTCGACGTCTACTACGCCCACACAGACGATGAGAATGTCGATCAGGTGGCAGTCGCGGAGACCTTCGATGCCTTGGTGCGCACCGGCAAGGTCAGCTACCTCGGCGCCTCGAATTTCACCCTGGACCGGCTGCAGTCGGCCATGAAGATCAGCGCGAAGTATTCTCTGGCGTGCTACCGCGTCGTCCAGGACCGGTACAACCTCGTGTCCCGCGCCGCGGTGGACCCTCAGAAGCAGGCGTATCTGCGGGCAAACGGCATCGCCGAACTTCCCTTCCACTCCCTGGCCTCGGGATTCCTCACCGGTAAGCACACCGGGGGAGACGCCACTGGGAGCGTGCGCGGTGAACGCGTCGCGGATTTCCTGGAGAACCAAGAGGCGCTTCGCGCTCTCGAGGTCCTCCACGACGTGGCCTCGGCACACAACGCCAGCATGACCGCCACGACCCTCGCCTGGCAGCTGACGCACGATTTCATTCCTTCCACCATCGCCTCGGCGCGGGTGCCGGAGCAGTTGACGGAACTGCTTGCGGGAACCGAACTGCAGCTGGCCGATGATGAGATCACGGCCCTCAATGATGCGTGGGTGGAAGCATGACGACTACCAGCCCACGCCTTGTGAATTGGGAGAACGGCACGGATCTGGTCATCGAGCTGCCGCTGGCTCTCGATGTCTCGACCGTCTGGTCCAAGCTCGTCGACGCAGAGACCGCCCGGACGTGGTTCGCGTCCTTCACCGTCGATGACGACGGCATCGACGCGGACGGTGCGAGTGAGGAGACCAATCCCGCGATCACCTTCGATCTCGGTGAGACCCAGCTGCATGGGGAGATCCTCAGCTGCGAGGTCGAGGACCACGTTCTCGTCGAGCTCGAAGACTTCGGCGTGCTGGGGATTCAGCTGCTCGCCCTTGAACTCACGGATGGGGACGCGACCCTGCTGATCTTCACGCAATCAGCTCCCGACGTTGAAAGTGCCCGGCTCAAGGCCGCTGACTTCGGACCGATGTGGGACACTCACCTGCGGCTGTTCGCTCGGACCCTGGGGCTCGATGTCGTCGAGGCTGGTGAGGAGGAGCTGCTCGCCCTCTACGCTGATCTCGAGCTCGAGGACAGTGAGGCTGAGAACGGCGCATCAGACGCCAGCGCATCCGAGGACGGCGGGGCGAACGAAGAATGAGCGAACCGCTGGTGCTGGGCATCGAATCCTCGTGTGACGAAACCGGAGTCGGGATCGTGCGGGGGCGGACGCTGCTGACCAACACGGTCTCTTCGTCGATGGATGAACACGTTCGCTTCGGCGGCGTGGTCCCCGAGGTCGCCTCCCGCGCACACGTTCAGGCCATCGGACCGGCCATCGCATCGGCCTGCGATCAGGCAGGTATTGAGCTCAGTGACCTCGACGCGATCTCCGTGACCGCAGGCCCGGGCCTCAGCGGCGCGCTCATGGTCGGAGTCGGCGCCGCCAAGGGCCTGGCCGCAGCTCTCAACCTGCCTCTCTACGGGGTCAACCACCTGGCCGCGCACGTGGCAGTGGACCTCATCGCCGAGGACATCGACGGTCTCACCACACCGACCATCGCGCTGTTGGTCTCCGGCGGACACACGGAAATTCTGCGCATCGGCGATGTCCTCGACGACATCGAACTCATCGGTGCCACCATCGACGATGCCGCCGGCGAGGCCTTCGACAAGACCGCGCGGCTGCTGGGACTGAACTACCCCGGCGGGCCGAACATCTCCAAGGCCGCCCTCGGGCAGCTCGACGGCACCGGCATCCCGGGGGATCGCAAGGCCGTGAAGTTCCCTCGCGGGCTGGCGAAGAAGCAGGACCTGCGGGATCCAGAACGTCGCTTCAACTTCTCCTTCTCCGGACTCAAGACCGCCGCGCTGCGGGAGGTCACGAAGGCCGAGACACTGGGAACGGACCTGCGGGTGGCCGACATCGCTGCGGGATTCGAGGACGCCGTCGTCGACGTGCTCGTGACCAAGACGCTGCTGGCCGCCGCCGACACCGGAATCGATCATGTTGTCCTCGGTGGGGGAGTCGCCGCGAACTCCCACCTGCGCGAAGTCCTCGGAGCCAGATGCGCCGAGGCGGGGGTGAGGCTGCGGGTGCCGCCGCTGAACCTGTGCACGGACAACGGGGCCATGGTCGCAGCCCTCGGAGCCGAACTCGTCCGTCGCGGCATCGGACCCAGCGACCTGTCATTTGCTGCAGTCTCTTCATTGGATGTCGATCATGTCCTCGTCTGACCCGAACGCCGGCGACCAGAACGCCTACACCCACGACAGAAGCGGCGCCTCACGCGATGAGACCGCCTACGGCCCGAACTCGAAGGACCTGCCCGACTACCTGCCGCCTCGGCGATCAGGTGACGGCTGGACTGTCGGTTCGGACGGGCAGAAGCACTGGGGCCTCAACGGGGCAGCGGGACTGATGCTGCTTGATCCCGAGCAGGGAATCCTCATGCAGCACCGTGCCCTGTGGTCGGTCGAAGGCGGAACCTGGGGCTTCCCCGGTGGAGCCCGTGACCTGGGCGAATCCGCGATCGAAGCGGCCGTGCGCGAATCATGGGAAGAGGCAGGAGTGCCCGACCTCGCGGGCGAGGACATCGACGTGCTCGACACTCATGTCCTCGACCTCGGCGACTGGTCGTACACGACGGTCATCGCTCGGGTGAGACGTCACTTCGAACCGGTCATCAGTGACCCGGAGAGCATCGAACTCGCATGGGTGCCCATCGAGGAACTCACCGACTACAACCTGCACTCCGGAGTCGCAGCAGCACTTCCGGAACTGTTGGAGATGCTCCGACCACACCTGTGAGCAGTGAGGCTGGCTGCGAGCAGTGCAGCCGGTAGTCCAGCCCCGTGCGGAGCGGAGACTGGCGTGAACCCTCAGGTGTATGAGGTGCGCAGGTCGTTGATCAGCGACCGGGTCACCTCGGTCAGCGATTCGCTGTCCTTGAACACGTTCTGCAGGCGCTGGTAGGGCACACCGCGGTCGATGATCGAGGTGATGGAGTTCAGCTCATCGACGCAGCCCAGACGTTCGGCCACAGGGGCCAGACGTGCCACCTCATCGGCCAGGCACTCGGTGACCAGACGTTCATCAGCCTCGGCGTTCTCGATGATGATGGCGTCCACGCCGTAGCGGGCGGCACGCCACTTGTTCTCGTCGTGGAACCAGTCCGGCATGGTCGGCAATGTCTCACCGGCATCAAGGCGGGCAGAGAAGTCGTCGACGAGGCATTGGATGAGGGCCGTGATCGCAGTGATCTCCTCGAGAGTGGGCAGCCCGTCGCAGACCCTGACCTCGACGGTTCCCCAATTCGGGGCGGGACGAATGTCCCAACGGATCTCATTGATGTTGTCGATGATGCCGGTGGTGAGCATATCGGCCACGTACTTCTCGTAGTCTGACCAAGCATCGAACTGGAACGGCAGGCCTGCGGTCGGCAGCTGCTGGAACATCATCGCCCGGTTCGAAGCGTAGCCGGTGTCGGTCCCGCCCCAGAAGGGTGATGATGCGCTCAGTGCCTGCAGGTGGGGGACGTAGGCGAGGAGGGCGTTGACGATCGGCAGCACCTTGTCGCGGGAGTCGATGCCTACGTGGACGTGCACGCCGAAGATGAGCATGTTCCGACCCCACCACTGGGTGCGGTCGACGAGCTCGAGGTAGCGGTCCTTGGCGCGAACCTCCTGAGACTGCCACTGAGCGAACGGGTGCGTGCCTGCGGACATGAGCTCGATCCCACGGTCTTCGGTCAGCGCACGCAGGGCGCCCATGGACGCGGCGAGGTCCTCGGCGATTCCCGATACCTGCTTGTGGACGCCGGTGACGAGTTCGATCGTGTTCGTGAGCATCTCGCCCACGATCCGCTTCTCGAATTCGGGCGCACGCTGAGCGACATCGGCGAGGAGAACCTCGGCGGCGGATGTCAGATCAAGGCTGTCTCCGTCCAACAGAGCCAGTTCCCATTCGACTCCAAGGGTGGAGCGGGGTGAGCGTGCGAAATCGACCATGGATCGATCATAGTATTCCGCGCCCGTTTTTCTGGTCTCCGCCTGTTTATCGGACGTCACATTCAGGCCGCGCGTGCGGTCTCATCGGGCAGTCGAGCACCGGACTGTGAGTCGAAGAGATGCAGGCGTGAGAGCTCGGGGACAACCCGGATCGTGTCACCTCTGGCCACACGGGTCCTGCCGCTGACCCTTGCCACGATCGGGATGTCGCCGGTGGCCGACGTCGCCCGACCGTGCACATAGGCGTCGGCGCCGAGCTCCTCAACCAGCTCCACGCTGACTTCCAGACCGCCGTGAGATTCGACTCGGAAGTCCTCCGGGCGGATTCCGGCCGTGACACGAGAATCCGTGAGCTCTGAGCGCTGAGCCTCAGAGAGCCGGACCTCGGACTCACCGATGCGCAGCACTCCCTCTTGCAGCGGCAGGTCGATGAGGTTCATCGCGGGTGAGCCCATGAAGCCGGCGACGAAGAGGTTGGCGGGACGGTCGTAGAGCGCCCGCGGGGTGTCGACCTGCTGCAGTCGTCCCTCGGCGAGGACTGCGACGCGATCGCCCATCGTCATCGCCTCGACCTGATCGTGAGTGACATAGACCGTGGTGACGCCGAGGCGGCGCGTGAGTGAGGCGATCTGTGCACGGGTCTGGACCCGCAGCTTGGCATCGAGGTTGGACAGCGGTTCGTCCATGAGGAACACCTGGGGAGAGCGCACGATGGCCCGCCCCATGGCCACACGCTGTCGCTGCCCGCCGGAGAGAGCCTTGGGCTTGCGATCGAGGTAGGGTTCCAGATCGAGCAGTTGGGCGGCCTCACGAACGCGTTCATTGCGCTCTGCTTTGGAGACTCCGGCGATCTTGAGTGCGAAGGCCATGTTCTCGCCGACGCTCATATGCGGGTAGAGCGCATAGTTCTGAAACACCATGGCGATGTCCCGTTCGCGCGGAGAGACTCCGGTGACGTCATCATCACCGATTCTGATGTGTCCGCCGTCGACGGGCTCGAGGCCCGCGAGCATGCGCAGCGTCGTGGACTTCCCACAACCGGATGGGCCGACTAGGACGAGGAACTCGCCATCGGCGATGTCGAGGCTGATCTCGTTGACCGAGGGCGTCAGGGCCTCTGGGTATTGACGCATTGCCTTATCGAAAGTGACTGTTGCCATGGTGAATCTCAACCTTCCACGGGTGCCTGGGCACCCGACGATCTGCGGTGATCATTGTCTGAGTTCTCGTGGGCGGGACGTGTTGCGTCAATGACGTTTGTGTTCGTGTACGAGTGGTACTGCTGTCGCACCTGCGACGGTCGCGGGTGGAGCGTCGCGACGAGCTCGACCTGCCACCTCGGCGAGGTTCCGGTCAGTGTCCAGGCCGCCTGCCGGGCGGCTCCGATGGCCACATATTCGGCCTGTTCGGGCACGTCGATGGGGACGGTGAAGATGTCTCTGGCGACCTCTCGCACTGCTGGGTTGCGGGCGGCTCCGCCGATGAGGAAGAGGCGTTGGACTTTGACGCCCTGACGCAGCACCGCGTCGAGTCCGTCCGCCAACCCGCACAGCATGCCTTCGACGAAGGCTCGGGCCACGTTCTCCGGGGTCGAATTCGCCAAGGTCATGCCCTCCAAACGAGCCGTCGCGCTCGGAAGATTGGGGGTGCGCTCGCCTTCGAAATAGGGGACGAGAGTGAGGCCGTTGGCCCCCGGACTCGAGGCAAGTGCCAGGGCGGCCACGTCGGTGTGGCTGGCGCGCAGCAGCGCGGCCGCGGAATCGAGGACTCGGGCGGCGTTGAGGGTGGCGACGAGGGGGAGTCGCCCGCCGTCGGCCGAGGCGAATCCCGCGACCATTCCCGAGGAATCGTTGATCTCCAGTCGGGTCGGGCTGAAGACTGTCCCCGAGGTGCCGATCGAGATGATGACATCACCGGGGGCGGCTCCGAGCCCGAGCGCCGCGGCCGCATTGTCGCCGGCCCCGGGACCCACGAGGATGCCCTCGGGTGTGTGACCGGCGCTCTCATGGGGAGCCAGGACGCGGGGGAGAACGATGGGGGCGGTGGTGGGGCCGAGCTCATCGGTCGCTGGCGAGCCGTCCGTGGTGGAACCGGTAGTGGTGGAACCGGTCGCCTCCCGCGCCGGGGCACCGAAGGCCGCGCGGAAGAGGTCGAGGTCGTAGCGTCCGGTCACGGCCGAGAAGTACGCGGTGCCGCTGGCGTCGGAGGCATCGGTGACGAGTGCTTCAAGGTCAGGTCCGCGCAGTGCAGACGAGCTGCTTGGCCCGTGGCCCAGGAGCCGCCAGGTCAGCCAATCATGGGGCAGAGCCACGGCCGCCACCCGGGAGGCATTGTCGGGTTCATGATCGCGCAGCCACCGCAGCTTGGCTCCGGTGAAGGACGCGACAGGAACCACTCCGGCCCGGTCGACGAACTCATCGGCACCGATCTCAGCGATGAGTGCTCGTGCTGCCCCGTCGCTGCGCAGATCGTTCCAGAGCAGAGCATCGCGGATGACCTGTCCGTGTCGATCGAGAGCGATGAGGCCGTGCTGCTGTCCGCTGATGCTCACAGCTGCGACGTCGGCGAATCCTCCTGCCTCGGAGACCGCCTGCTGCAGTGCCGACCACCAGGCTTCGGGGTCGACTTCGGTTCCGGCCGGGTGCGGGGCCGAGCCGCTGCGCAGGATCCCGCCTGTGGAAGGGTCGACGATGACGACCTTGCAGCTCTGCGTCGAGGAGTCGACGCCGGCAACCAATCTGCGATCGACGCTCATGGGGACTCCTCGGTCTGCGCGGTGATCTGCGCGGCGGTCTGCGACTGTGATCCAGCAGGGTCGAGGATCTCTCGGGCCAGCGCTTCATCGACGATGGCGACATCGAGGATTCCGGCGGCGCACGCCGCTCGAACCGCCTCGGCGCGCTGAGCCCCGCGAGCCACTCCGACAGTGGTCGCCGCGTTTCTCAGCTGGTCGAGGGTGACGGCGATGACGCGATCGTCGATGGTGTCGACATCGGCTCCGGCAGCGTTGAAGAGACGTCCGGACGCCTCGGCGACGGCACCGTCGGCCACGCCTGCCGCTCGCTGCTCAGGGCTGCACTTCTCCCACACCGAGGACTGTTCCTCCGCCCAAGCAGCCACGGAGATGACCGCGAGGTCGAGATCGTCGGCTGCCGCCAGGGCGCCGGAGATCTCCGGCAGGGCACTGAGATCTGCGGCGGTTTCGGCCTCGGTGACCAGCAGCGGAGCCGGAAGTCGGACCATGGTCACGGCGGCGTCCTGGCCCAGTCGGGCAAAGATCCCGGAACTGGGTCGATGCGAACCGAGCTGGAGCGCACCGGCGAGTTGGACGACCGTGCAGCGGGGGAGTGCGGGAGCGAATTCTGCGGCCGCGTCGAGTGTGCGTGACCAGGCCAGCCCGATGCGCATTCCCGGTCGGGCACGACGATCGACGTAGGAGAGTGCGGCCCGACCCATTCGCTGAGCGGCATCTGACTCGTTGTCGTCTTCGACGACGATCGCCGAGCTCAACCCGAGCGCCGCCGCGAGCTGCTCGGCCATCCCATCTTCGTCGGTGGCATCGGCTTCGATGGAGATCGTGACGACCCCGCTGTCGACCGCTTCCTGGAGCAGACGGGCGATCTGGAAGCGGCTGAGCCCGTGGGCCTTGCCGAGCTCGACCTTCGAACTGCCCTGGACATAGTGCTCTCTGGCCAGCTGAGCCAGGAACCGGCGGTGTCTGGCGGTGGGTGCTGCGCTCATGGCTCTCCCTTCAGGATCGACAGCGATCACGCCGCTGCTCATCTGTGATCTATTGCACATCTGATTAAATCATGACACAGTATTGCACATATGAGCACCGATGCTCATATGTTTTTCGTCAAGCACACCCGACGGCGGGCAGCGATCCCGCAATGACGAGGGAAGGCAATTACGATGAAGCAGAAGATCACGAGCCGGGCTGTCACAGCGGCGGCCATCGGAGTGGTCGGAGCACTCACACTCGCAGGGTGTGGTGGCGCCGGGGGCAGTTCGAGCGGCGGAGGCAATGAAGAAGTCAACGTTCTCATGGTCAACAACCCGCAGATGCAGGACCTGCAGAAGCTCACCGCGGAGCATTTCACCAAGGACACCGGCATCAAGGTCAACTACACGGTGCTGCCGGAGAATGAGGTGCGCGCCAAGATCGGTCAGGAGTTCTCCGCACAGGCAGGCAACTACGATGTGGCCTCGATGTCGAACTACGAAGTGCCGACCTACGCAAAGAACGGGTGGCTGACCTCGATGGACGAGGGCGTCGTCGACGCCGAGGGGTTCAACCAGGGCGACATCCTCGCCCCGATGGCCGAATCGATGACCTTTGAGGACCAGATCTACGGAGAGCCGTTCTACGGCGAGGGCTCCTTCCTGATGTACCGGAAGGACATCTTCGAAAAGGCCGATGCGACGATGCCGGACGATCCCACCTGGGATGAAGTGGCCGATCTGGCGAAGAAGGTCGACGGTGCCGAGAAGGGAACCAAGGGCATCTGCCTGCGCGGCCTGCCCGGCTGGGGAGAGATGTTCGCTCCGCTGACGACCGTGGTCAACACCTTCGGCGGAACCTGGTTCGATGAGAACTGGGAGGCCCAGGTCGACTCCAAGGAGTTCAAGGAAGCAGCGAACTTCTACGTCGACCTCATCAAGGACCACGGTGAATCGGGAGCACCGCAGGCCGGATACACCGAATGCCTGACCAACCTGCAGCAGGGCAATGTGGCGATGTGGTACGACTCGACGGCGGCGACGGGCACGCTCGAAGCCGATGACTCACCGGTCAAGGACAAGATCGGCTATGTCGCAGCCCCGGTGAAGGACACCGAGTCGAGTTCCTGGCTCTACACCTGGGCCTGGGGCATCCAGAAGGCAGGGAAGAACCAGGATGCGGCCAAGCAGTTCGTGGCCTGGGCCTCCTCACAGGACTACGAGGAGACCGTTGCCGAGGAACTGGGCTGGCAGCACGTGCCAGCCGGCAAGCGCACCTCGACCTACGAGAACGCCGACTACCAGAAGGCCGCCGCGCCGTTCTACAAGCAGACCGAGGAGGCCATCAACTCCGCCGATCCGAAGAATCCCGGTGTGCAGCCGCGCCCGACGCTGGGAGTGCAGTTCGTGACGATTCCCGAGTTCGCCGACTTGGCGACGGGCATCTCTGAAGACATCAGCTCTGCGATCGCCGGACGCACCACAGTCGACAAGGCTCTGCAGAAGGGACAGAAGGAAGCAGAGAAGGTCGGAGACAAGTACAAGAAGTGATCTAGGCGGGCTGGGGCGCAGGCTTTCGCGTCGGCGCCCCAGCACCCGCACTCCCACCGCAGTCCACTGCTACCCACTGCTGCCCCACTGCCGCACGCTGCGTCCATCACCGGAGGTTGTCCATGTCAGCTCCTGCGCAAGATCGCCGAACCCAGGCGGCACCCGCGCCCACATCGCCCAGACCTGCATCCTCGAGTGCTCGTGAGCGGTGGTCGCGGCGAGCCCCGATGCTGCCGGCACTGATCTTCGTCATCCTCGTCACGCAGATTCCGTTCGCGATCACCATCGTCATCTCGTTCATGAAGTGGAACGCGGCCTATCCCGATGACATCAGCTTCGGGACCCTGCGCAACTACATCACGGTCTTCACGAATGCGGACCTGCTGCGTGCAGTGTTCGTCACCGTCGGGCTCACGGTCTCGGTGGTGCTGGTCTCGGCCGTGCTGGGGCTGGCCATCGCGCTCCTCCTCGATCGCAAATTCATCGGGCGCGGATTCGTGCGCACGCTGATGATCACCCCGTTCCTGATCGTGCCCGTGGCCGCGGCGCTGCTGTTCAAGCATGCGATCTTCAACCCGTCCTACGGGCTGGTCAACGGTCTGCTGACCACCGTCTTCGGTGAGAACGCGCCCCAACCGGACCTGATGAGCACTTCTCCGCTGCTGGGCATCGGCATTGTGCTCGTCTGGCAGTGGACCCCGTTCATGATGCTCATCATGCTGGCGGGTCTGCAGTCACGGCCAATGGACGTCTACGAGGCGGCACTGGTCGACGGAGCAGGACCTGGGCAGACGTTCCGGTTCATCACGCTGCCGCACCTGCGCCGCTACATCGAACTCGCGGCCCTGCTCGGCACGATCTACATCGTCCAGAACTTCGACACCGTCTTCACGATGACCTCCGGCGGACTCGGAACCGCGAACCTGCCGTATGTCATCTACCAGGAGTTCTTCGTGGCCCAGGACTACGGAGTCGCCTCCGCAGTCGGCGTCATCGTCGTCATCGCCTCGCTCGTCATCGCGACCTTCGCACTGCGAACCGCGTCCACCCTGCTCAAGGAGGAGAACTCATGAGCACCCCAGACACCACGGGCCCATCAGGCACCACCGGCCCTGTAGGAACTGCCGGTAAGCCAGGGGCCGAGCCGTCCCGGCAGAAGGCGAGTGCACCGCGACGTCCGGGGCAGCGCAGGATCGGGAAGATCCTCCTGGGTCTCCTGGCCTGGCTCGTCGGGCTCCTCTTCGTGTCCCCGCTGCTGTGGATGCTGCTGACGAGTCTGCACGCCGAAACCGATGCGTCGACGAATCCGCCCAGCTTCTTCGCCTCGCTGACCTTGGAGTCCTATTCCAACTTCTTCGGCGGAGGCAGCGGTGTCAGTCCCTGGCCTGCCCTCATCAACTCGGCGGTCGCCGCAATCGTCTCGACCCTCATCGTCCTGGTTCTGTCGACCATGGCCGCGTACTCCCTGGCCATCCGTCGGATCCAACGCTGGTCAGACGTGCTGTTCTTCCTGCTCTCGACCAAGATGCTGCCGATGGTTGCGGGGCTGCTGCCCATCTATCTGGTCGCACAGGCGTTCGGGATCCTCGACACCTGGCTGCTGCTCATCATCATCTACACGGCGATGAACATGCCCATCGCCGTGTGGATGATGCGATCATTCCTCGCCGAGGTGCCCGTTGAGGTGCTCGAGGCCGCTGAGCTCGACGGTGCCCGGCTTCCCCGTGTCTTCATGCAGATTCTGCTGCCCCTGACCGCACCCGGCCTGGCGGCCACGGCTCTGATCTGCTTCATCTTCTCGTGGAACGAATTGCTCTTCGCCAACGTCCTGACCTCGACCGCAGCCTCGACGGCACCTGTATTCCTCACCAGCTTCGTCACCTCCCAGGGTCTGTTCCTGTCCCAGGTGTGCGCTGCTTCGCTGATCATCTCAGTGCCGGTGCTTGTCGCCGGCATCGCAGCCCAGGACAAACTCGTCCAGGGCCTGTCGATGGGTGCGGTGAAATGAGGCTCAACCGAATGCCCAATCAGATTGACCGAGCTCTGGGCCGGCTCACCCGACCTCACCGACCAGCAGGGGAAAGACGATGATGAATTCCACGGACGCGCAGACTCTGCCTCTGCTCGGATCGAACCTTGACCGGATTGCGGCACGCGGAGTCACCGTCCCCGACTACGACCGGAACGCAGTGACTCCCGGCATCGTGCACTTCGGCGTCGGTGGCTTCCACCGGGCGCACATGGCCATGGTCGTCGATGACCTCATGAACGCGGGCAGAGCCGCAGACTGGGGAATCGTGGGCGCCGGCGTCCTGCCCCACGATGTGCACATGCGTGACGCGCTGGCCGGGCAGGACCACCTCTACTCACTGACGCTGAAACATCCCGACGGAACCCGCGAACGACGTGTCATCGGATCCATCATCGACTACCGCTACGGACCCGATGATCCGCAGGGACTCATCGACCTCCTCGGCGAGGAGACGATCCGCATCGTCTCACTCACCGTCACCGAGGGCGGGTACAACGTCAACCCGGTGACCGGGGAGTTCGTCTCCGAGGACGCGATGATCGTCGCAGACGTGGCAGCACTGAAAGCGGGGAGACTGCCGAGCACGGTCTTCGGGTACGTGATCGAGGCCCTGCGCCGCCGCCGAGACGACGGCGTGGACCCCTTCACAGTGCAGTCATGTGACAACATCTCGGAGAACGGTCACGTGGCGAAGAAGATGTTCGGTGCCTTCGCCCGCCTCGTCGACCCCGAGCTCGCTGACTGGATCGACACCCACGTGGCGTTTCCGAACGCGATGGTCGACCGGATCACCCCTGCCACCACCGACGAGGACCGGGCCGAGGTGAGAGAATCTGTCGGGCTGCTCGACGCCTGGCCCGTGGTCGCTGAACCTTTCTTCCAATGGGTGCTCGAGGACAGCTTCACCTCGGGCAGACCTCCATACGAACTGGCAGGTGTCCAGGTTGTTGACGATGTCCGACCCTACGAACATATGAAGCTGCGCCTGCTCAACTCCGGGCATCAGGGGCTGGCCTACTTCGGACTCCTGGCCGGCTACACCTACGCCCACGAAGCGATGGAGAACCCCGATATCGCCGTCTACCTGCGCAGGTACATGGATGAGGAGGGCACACCCAGCCTTGAGCCGCTGCCCGGAATCGATCTCGACGCCTACAAGGACTCACTCATCGAGCGATTCAGCAATCCTGAGATTCGCGACACACTGGCCCGCCTCGGCGCCGAATCTTCTGACCGGATCCCCAAATGGCTCGTTCCCGTCATCGGTGACAACCTTGTCTCGGGTGCACCGGTGGAGGTCTCGGCCGCAATCTGCGCATCCTGGGCCAGGTATGCCGAAGGCAGCGATGAGCAGGGGGCTCCTTTCACCATCGTCGACCGTTATGCCACGGAGCTGCAGCAGGTCGCGAGCTCACAGGCGGCCGATCCCTTGGCCTTCGTGAGGCAGGAGCAGTTCTTCGGAACTGTGGCCACGGACTCCCGCTTCACGAGGCACTACCTCGCAGCGCTGAAGTCCCTGCACGAACGCGGCGCAAGAGAGACCGTGCGACGACTCGCAGCCCACGAGGCACTGTGAACCGATGACTGCTCTCTGAACCGATGGCTGCACTGTGACCGGGAGCTGCACCTGCGGCTGAGATGCCGCGTTCTCGTCCGCTGGTTCAGCTTCGGCGATTAGCATGGGGCTATGCGACCCAGACTTTCCATCATCGCTGCCACCGCTGTGCTCGTTCTGACCGGCTGCTCCGGCGGAACGTCAGACCCTCAATCGGAGAAGACCGGGGGAGCAGGTGCGCCGCAATCGGCGCAGAAGGCTGAATCTGCCCAGGCCGCCGATCCAGCCGATATCAGCCCCGAGGACTTCGCGGACGAGGCCAAGAAGATCGTTGACTCGTTCTCCGACGATGAACTCGCTGGGTCCCTCATCATCGGCACCTGGTCGGGCACCGACACGCAGACCGGTGTCAATCTGCTTGAGAACAACAACCTCGGCGGGGTCATCGTCATGGCCGACAATCTGCCCGAGAATCCGACGCCTGACCAGGTCAAGGGCGTCACCGAGGCGATCAACGGGGCCCGCTCAAAGGGGCACCCCGTGTCGATCGGCGTCGATCAGGAGGGCGGCCCGGTCTCGCGGCTGAGCACCGGGGCACTGCCGTTCCCTCCGCTCATGGCACTCTCGGCCACCGAAGATCCGGAGCTGACACAGACCGCGACGAAGGTGCAGGGCCAGAATCTCACCGACCTGGGCTTCACGATCGATTTCGCCCCCGATGCCGATGTCACCACCGGAGCCAAGGACGTGGCCATCAACGTGCGCTCGGCCGGTGATGATCACAAGGAGGTCGCCGAGGTCGTCGCTGACGCCGCGACCGGGTACCACCTCGGCGGTGTTGCCAGTTCAGCGAAGCACTTCCCCGGACACGGTCGTCTGCACGTCGATTCGCACGAGAGCCTTCCGGTGTCGAAGAAGAGCATCAAGGAACTCGAGGACACGGATCTGCTGCCGTTCAAATCAGCCGTCGAAGCCGGCATCCCGATGGTGATGATGGGACACATCGGCCTGCCGGACGCGAAGACGACTCCTGCGACACTGAACAAGAAGGCCTACCAGGCACTGCGTGACACGCTCGACTTCGACGGAGTCATCATCACCGACGCCCTCAACATGAAGGCCGTCGACCAGAACCAGAGCGGCAAAGAGACCGTCAAGGCACTGTCCGCCGGTGCCGACTTGGCACTGATGCCGCCCGATTCCGCCGCCGCCCAGCAGGCCGTGGTCACAGCTTTGGGCGACGGTGAGCTGAAGAAGGATGAGCTGAAGGAGAAGGCCGAACGCGTGGTCGCGATGCAGCTGGCCACGGCCGAGACGCAGAAGGCGATCGACGGCGACGACTCCGAGGACCCGCAGAAGGTGCTCACCGAGGTAGCCGAGAAATCGCTGACGGTGCTGAAGGGCGAATGCTCGTTCGAAGGCACCGACTCGATCTCGATCGTCGGCGGTGGCGAGAAGGAGAAGACCGCGCTGACGAAGGCGGCGAAGGATGCGGGACTCAAGGTCGGCTCAGGTGGTACGAGCGTGAGTCTGAGCCCGAGCACCTCCGCCGAGGTGGCGGTGGGCACCGCTGCTCCGTGGACGATGCGCAATACCTCGGCAAAATCTGCGGTCACCGCCTATGACAGCAACCCCAATGCTCTGCAGACCGTGGCGAAATGGCTGAAGGGCGATCTCAGCGCCTCGGGCTCACTGCCCGTCGAATACGAGGGCAGCGACGCGGCGCCGGACTGCAGCTGACAGGTAGCAGAGGGCATGCAAAAACTCCCCGTCTGGCTCGAGGACCGTCGAGCCGGGCGGGGAGTTTCTGTGTGAACTAGATCAGAGAACGCGGATGAAGGTGACGTTGCCCATCCAGCTGTAGCTGCGCTTCGAGGTGCCTGAACCTGGTGAACCGGCATCGTACATCTGTCCGTCACCGGCGTAGATGCCGACGTGGCCTGGGTGCCAGATGAGGTCACCGGGCTTGGCCTCCGACTGGGAGACGACCTTGCCAGCGGCCTTCTGAGCGCCCGAGCTGCGAGGCAGGTTCACGCCGACCTTGCTGTAGACCCACGAGGTGTAACCGGAGCAGTCCCAGCCGCTCTGCGACGTTCCACCGTAGACATAGGGAGTGCCGACGCCCTTCTCTGCCCAGCCGATGACCTGCTCGGCCTTCGAGCCGTCGATCGAACCGGCATCGCCGGACCCGGAGTCCTTGCTCTCGCCCTTGTCGCCGCCCTCGCTCTTGTCCTTGTCACCGGAATCCGAGGAGCCGGTGTTCGCATCATCGTCGGAGTCGTCGGCAACCGGCTCTGTGTCCGGTTCAGGGGCCGGAGCCTCTTCTTCGACGGTCTCAACAGGCTTGGGCTCTGGCTTCGGCTTCGGTTTGGGAGCGGCCTCAGCGGTGACGGTCTCGACATCGGCGCCGAATGATGCGCCCTTCTTTCCGTCCTTGGATGACGATTCTGCGCCGGCATCGACTGTCGCAGTCTGGTTCTTGAACTCAACCTGCTTGTGGTTCTCGGCTTCGGCAGAGACTGAGGCCTTGTCGTCGGCTTCCTGTCCTGCTGCCGGAAGAACGGCTGCTGTCAGCAGTCCACCGCTGGCAGCGACAACGGCTGCACGGCGTCCGAAGACGGCGGAGTTGGCGTTCAGGATGTCGGTCAGTTCGGTCAGTGGTGTCTTGACCTTGGCTTCTGCGGCGCGGCGGCCATGCTTCTTAGTTGCCACGTTTTCCTCTCGTCACCTATTGGAAGGATCCCAACCGCCACTGTGGTCCGTAGTGATTTCACATCGAGTGTGGCGTGCGGTTCTCGGTGTGAAGTCGGCACTCTCGTGACCGACCTTCACAACTGTAACCAATCAGTGATCTAATGTCACGTTTTCGTTACATTTGTGGAGAATTTGTTGTGACAGTTTATAAACGTGCAGGTCAGAAGCCTGTTCAAGGTCAAAGTTTTTGTAACAGTTGCGCTCTTTCGGGTCGATTTCCCGCAGTACTATGACTCATCTCTCGTCATGCTCGACGGGCTTATATAACGAATCGAGATGAAAGGCAGGTCAAAAATGACAGTTTTGCTACGTGATTCGCGGCGTCTTCGGCTAGCCCTGCGGATCATGTCAGCAGCTTCGTGACCAGGGATCTCGCACGTACCCGGGAGGAACTGCGAACGACGAACGGTCGGCAAGTTCGCCTCGAAATTTCTGCTGAGATCGAGGTGTACTTGCCGACCGTTGGTGACGAGCTGCTAATCGCGAACGCTGCTTGCAGCTGCTGCGGTTGTCAGGCTCCGGTTGCGACCGGGCGGGCGGGGTCGGAGGACCAGCCGGACCAGCTGGCCGGGTAGAGGCTCGACTCGACGCCGAGGCTCGCCAGCACCAGAGCATTGTGGCAGGCGCTGACGCCCGAGCCGCAGTAGACGCCCACAGGCTGGTCGAGTGCGCCGAGGGATGAGAAGCGCGAGCGCAGGGCTTCCTCATCGAGGAACTTGCCATCTGCAGTGTTCTCGCTGGCAGGCGCGCTCTTGGCCCCGGGAATGTGGCCGGCCTTGGCGTCGAGCGGTTCGGTCTCTCCGCGGAAGCGTTCGCCGGCCCGAGCGTCAAGCAGAACACCTGTCCACGCGGACGCGGCGTCGGCGTCGATGACGGGCATCGAGTCTGGAGTGATCGTCACAGTGCTCGGCTGCACGGGCTCGCTGGGACCAGTTGCCAGCTCGCCGCCGGCAGCGACGAAGGCGTTCAGTCCTCCGTCGAGGACGCGTGCCGTCATCCCCGCCCATTGCAGCAGCCACCAGGCACGGGCGGCTCCCTGACCGGAGTTGTCGTCATAGACGACGACCTCGGTGAGCTGGTCGATGCCCCACGCCCGCACCTGCTCCTGGAATGCCTCGGCAGACGGCAGCGGGTGCCGGCCTGCGGTGGGGCCAGTCTCGGAGTGTGCGGCGAGTTCCGTGTCGAGGTCGACGTAGACGGCTCCGGGAATGTGACCGGCGGCGAAGTCATCGCGACCATCGGGCTTCTGCAGCCTCCAGCGCACGTCGAGCAGCCTGGGTGTGGATCCGTCATCGGCGAGGCGAGCGAGAAGTTCGTCGGCGGTGATGAGAACGTCGGAGCGGTTCATGGGGATTCTCCTAGTGGGGTCGGGTGAAGGGAATTCAGCAGGGTTGGGACGGTTCAGCAGGGCTGAGTCAGGAGGACGACATGGCGGTCGCCGAGGCGGGTGAAGACCAGTGTCGCCTTGTCTCCTGCCGGCAGCTTGAGCTGACGCCTGACCTGGTCAGGAACAATATCAGCTCCACGCTTCTTGATCACGACCTTGCCGATGCCGCGGCTGATGAGGGCCTTGCGCAGGCTGGGAATCTTCGCCGGCAGCACATCGGTGACCTCATAGGATGTGACCCCGGCCGAAGCAGGGCCTGTGGGTTCGACATCGGTGGTCAGGTAGGCGATCTTCGGGTGGACTCGGCGAGCCTGCAGCGGTCCGCACAGTGCAGTGACGAGTCCGGCGCGCACGATCGCCCCGTCGGGTTCGAGGAGGTACTGGCCGAGTTCGCCGACACCCTCCTCATCCTCGGCAGGCAGATCATCTTCGTGGACGAGAAGGGTGCGGTCACCCATCACGAGGGCGCTGCGGCCGGGGCGCTGCCGGGCGGTTCCGAAATAGAGGCAGACCTCGACGACCTCGCCTGCGTGGGAGACCCACTGCGCCTCTGCTTCGTCGGGGATGAGGGAGTGGTCGAGTGCGGGTCCGAGTTTGACCCCTGCAGCCTTCGCCGCGATCGCCTTGTCGATGACCCAGGACAGAGAAGGGGAGAAGTCCTCGGGGTCGAAGATGCGTGCGGTGGACCCGCTCTTGGATCCCTTCCCGACCGTGCGGCGGGCCGGGTCGAACCACAGGGCGTCGAAATCGGTGGTGTCGATGTCTTCGGCCCGGGCATGCTCGACGCTGGCATTGGCCAGGTGGCGGAGGTTGAAGCTGGCGATGGCGGCCGTAACCTCGTCCGCGTCGACGGCCGTGACCTGGGCGCCCATTCCAGCGAAGGCGAAGGAATCGGCGCCGATCCCACAACCCAGATCCGCGATCGTGGGCGCTGAATCTGCCGATTCGCCGGTGTCGTCGGCGTCGCCGCCGGTGTCCTTGCCCTCGCCGAGGAGGCGGCGGGCATGGTGAGCGGCGACGGGCAGTCGTGTGGCTTGGGCGAGCCCATCGCGGGTGAACAGCATGTCCTCGGCGAATGGGCCGAGTTTCTTCACGGCGTCCTTACGCAGCTGTGCCTGGGTGAGCAGGCCGGCCGTAACCTCGGCGGAGTAGCCTTCCTTGCGCAGTGCCGAGGAGCGGGCAAGCTCATCCGCAGGCAGGTCCTCGATCCGGTCGAGCCGGTCGAGGACGGAGACGTCGAGGAGTTCGGTGAGAGTCTGCGGATCCATACCGTTCACCCTATCGTCCTGGCGTCGGTGCTCTGACTGCGCTGGTTCGTCGGGTGACTGCAATGGCACGTCGAGTGTCTGTGTTGCCTCGTCGAGTGCCTGTCATGCTCAGGCAGCTGCCGTGCGATGTTGCAGGACTATAAGGAATAGGCGACAGGAGTGTTCGGTGATTGTGCCTGCGAATGAGTGCGGTAAGTTGTTGGCTGTGACGTTATTGACCGCACGCGACATTCGCGAAATCGCCGCCGACATCGGTCTGCGCCCGACTAAGCAGAAGGGGCAGAACTTCGTCATCGACCCCAATACCGTGCGCTCGATCGTCGCGTCCGCGAAGCTGCAGGGACACAGCAGTGTCGTCGAGATCGGACCCGGTCTGGGGTCGCTGACCCTGGGTCTGCTGGAGGCCGGGCACGATGTCACCGCCGTCGAAATCGACGAGGTCCTGGCGCAGCGACTGCCCGCAACGGTGAAGAAGTACGGACACACGGACGACGCTGCCGAGGGAGCCGCGAACTTCGAGCTCGTCAATGCCGATGCCCTCAGAGTCACCGAACTGCCGACCGCCCCCGAGGCACTGGTCGCGAACCTGCCCTACAACGTTGCGGTCCCGGTGCTGCTGCATTTCCTCGAGATCTTCCCGAGCCTGAAGTCAGTGCTCGTCATGGTCCAGCTCGAGGTCGCCGAACGACTCGCCGCCGGCCCCGGCTCCCGCACCTACGGTGTGCCCAGCGTCAAGGCCCAGTGGTACGGCGACGTCACTCTGGCCGGACGCATCGGCAAGAACGTGTTCTGGCCGGCCCCGAACATCGACTCCGGACTCGTCCACATCGACGTGACCCGCACTCAGCGGGACCTGCAGCAGCGCCGTCGCCTATTCAGCGTCGTCGACGCGGCCTTCGCCCAACGTCGCAAGACTCTCCGTGCGGCACTGGCCACTTGGGCCGGCAGCCCCCAGCAGGCTGAAGAGTACCTGCGCGCCGCCGGAATCGATCCCAAAACACGAGGTGAGGCCCTCGGCGTCGCCGATTTCGAGCGCCTCGCCGCAGCCGGGGCCGCACCAGGCAGCCCGGACGCTCACGAAAGCCCGGACACACACGAAAGTCCACAGCCATGAGCGCACAGCTGCACTCGTGCCCGAGAACCCAGACACCGGTGAAGGTGCAGGCACCGGGGAAGATCAACGTTCACCTCGGTGTCGGTGGAGCAGGCGCGGACGGATATCACGAACTCGCGACGGTCTTCCAGGCACTCAACCTCAACGAGACCCTGACCCTCATTCCCGGGGGCAGCTCCTCGATCGTCGTCGGCGGCCGGTACGGAGACGCCGAGGTTCCTCAGGACGAGTCGAACTTCGCTCGCAAAGCCATCAACCTGCTCATCGCAGCCCTCGAAGATGACCGTGACGTCGACGTGCTGCGCGACCTCGACATCGTCATCGACAAACAGGTGCCCGTCGCCGGCGGCATGGGAGGCGGATCGGCCGACGCAGCCGCGGCACTGGTCGGAGCGGCCCACCTCATCGGGGGAGTGGAAGAGTCGATCCTTCAGGAGTGCGCGGTCGCCGTCGGCGCCGATGTCGCGTTCCTCCTCCACGGCGGAACTGCGATCGGTCACGGACGCGGGGAGAAGCTCAGCCCCGTCCTCACCCGCGGATCATTCCACTGGGTCATGGCCACCTCGGCGGGGCAGCTGTCGACCCCGGCGATGTACGCACGGTTCGACGAACTCACGCCCGACCCCGAGCCTGCCGTCGTGCCCGCCGAGGTGCTCACGGCGCTCGCCGCCGGTGACCCGGACACCCTGGCCACGGCCGCCGCGAACGACCTCACCGATGCCGCAATATCGGCCATGCCCGAACTCGCCGAGGTGATGGAAGCCGGCCGCGACGCCGGTGCACTCCTGCCCCTGCTCAGCGGTTCCGGTCCGACGATCGGCTTCCTCGCCCGCGACGCCCACCACGCCCTCGACCTCGCCGTCCTGCTCCAAGCCACGCGAGGAGTCAAGGAAGCGCTGCGAACCACGGGACCCGCCCCCGGCGCCCACGTCATCGAATCGCACTGATGGCTGGAGCGAAGGGTCCGAGCACGGGAGCTGCCGGCGGCAACCTCCACGAGAGCCTGCTCAACTCGGTGGGCACGGACATCGTCACCGGTGACCTGGCACCGGGAACGGTCATCAGGGCCGAAGAGCTGCGCGTGCGCTACGAGGTCTCACTGTCGGTGGTGCGCGAAGTCGTGCGGGTCCTGGAATCCCTGGGGATGGTCAAGCCGATTCGTCGCCTGGGTCTGGTGATTCTGTCCATGGAGGAATGGACCATCCTCGACCCACTGATCGTGCGGTGGCGAATGGCGGCAACCCCGGCACTGCAGCTGCGCTCGCTGACGGAGCTGCGAGTCGCCATCGAACCGCAGGCAGCATACCTCGCGGCCATCCATGCCTCAGCCGATGTGGCCGAGGAGATCATGCGGTTGGCCGCCAGAATGCGCGCCAGCGGAAGCAAAGGCGATGTCGAAGCGGTGCTGGAGGTCGACATCGCCTACCACCGTGCAGTCCTGAGAGCCGGCGGCAATGAGCTCTTCGCCTCTTTCGACACAGTCGTCGCCGAGATCCTGCGAGGTCGCACGCACGCCGGACTGATGCCGAAATTCCCTCATCCGGATGCGCTGCAATGGCACTTCGATGTTGCCGACGCCATCGGCAACGGCGACCCCGAGCGCGCTCATGCTGCGATGACGAAAATGATGGATCGAGCATTCACCGAGATGGAAGACGCCTGGGAGGGCCAACCCCGCCTGAAGACGTACTGATCAGAACGTGAGACGCACTGATCAGAACGCGCTGACAACTCCGTAGAGGGCGAGGCTGAGGGCGAAGCCGACGAGGCCCTGAATGGTCTGAGCCACGGTCCAGGTCTTCAGCGTGGTCTTCGTGTCCATGCCGAAGAACCTGGAGACCAGCCAGAAGCCTGAATCGTTGACATGGCTGGCCACCACGGAGCCTGCGGCCAGGGACAGGACGATGGCGACGACCTGCAGGCTCGAGAAGTCCGGGTTGCCGACGACGACCGGCTGCATGAGAGCCGCAGCAGTTGTGAGCGCGACCGTGGCCGAGCCTTGGACGATGCGCACGATCGCTGCGATGACGAATCCGGCCACGATGACTGGTAGTCCCAGAGTCGCCAGGGAGTCGGCGATGGAATCACCGATCCCGCTGGCTCGCAGCACACCGCCGAACATGCCGCCGGCTCCGGTGATGAGGATGATCGAGCAGACAGGGCCCAGTGCCGAGTCGACGATGTTCTCGACCATGCTGCTGCCCTTCTTCTTGCGCCATCCCAGCAGCCACATGGCCGCCAGCACGGTGATGAGCAGGGCGATCGGAGTTTCCCCGAGCATCCGCAGCGAGGTGATGAGAGTGGATTCGGCGTCGACCCAGCCGGCCTCACCGGCGAAGTTCAGGCCGGTGTTGAGGAAGATGAGCACGAGCGGCAGGGCAAGCAGGACGAGGACCGTTGAGAGCTTGGGTGAGGACCTGAAGTCGGCGAACTCCTCGGCCGGGTCATGGGCCAGGAGCGACGGGACGGGGACATTGACGCGTTTGCCGATGAAGAGCCCGAACAGATACCCACACAGGTACCAGGTCGGCACGGCGATGATGAGACCGCAGATGAGGACGAGTCCGACATTCGCGCCCAGAAGTCCGGATGCGGCCACGGGACCAGGGTGCGGCGGGACGAAGATGTGCATGGCCGAGAAAGCGATTGCCGAGGGCATGGCGTAGAGAAGCAGAGAGCCGCCGAGGCGCTTGGCCACGGTGAAGATGATCGGCAGCATGACGACCAGGCCGGCATCGAAGAAGATCGGGAACCCGAACAGCAGCGAGGTCAGCCCCAAGGCCAATGGCGCACGCTTCTCTCCGAAGGCTCTGATGAGTGCGTCCGTGAGCACCTGCGCCCCACCGGAGAGTTCAAGCATCCTGCCGAGCATGGCGCCGAGCCCCACGAGGAGTGCGACGCTGGCCAATGTGGATCCGAATCCGTCGTACATGACCGGCACCAGATCGCCGGGGCTGATCCCTGCGGCCAGGGCGGTGAGCACGCTGACCACGACAAGCGCGATGAAGGCGTGAAGTCTGAAACGGATGATGAGGATGAGCAGCACCGCGATGGCTGCTGCGGCGATGCCGAGCAGCGCCGGGGCTGACAGCGTCCAGTTGAGTTCGATCTCGGTCACAATTTCCTCTTCCTTGAGGTTCGACAGCGCTCAGGTGGCAGCCGATGGCGGTCAGATTGGAGTGGGCGGTGGTCGGGTGGCATGAGGCTCGGGTCAGCTGCCCTGGGGGAGGCGTTCGATGATGTATCGACTCACCTCGTCGGGGGACAGGTCGATGGGCGCGAGGAAATGTGCTTCCTCGACGGCGAGTGGTTCCAGAGTCTCCAGCTGCGAGTCGACGAGCGTCGGCGACATGAACTCGTGTGAACGCCGCGCGAGATGTTCGACGATGATCTCGCGGTCCCCGGTGAGATGGACGAAGAAGGTGGCAGGTGCCTGCGCTCGCAGATAGTCCCGATAGCTGCGCCGCAGCGCGGAACAGGCGACGACAGGCGGCGGAGTCGCGATCAGCTCGCTCGCCACCGACTTCAGCCACGGCCAACGATCCTCATCGTCGAGGGGGACTCCGGAACGCATCTTGTCTTTGTTGTCCTGGCTGTGGAGATCATCGGCGTCGACGAAGACGGCTCCGAGCTCTGCAGCCAAGCGACGGCCGATCAGGGTCTTTCCCGTGCCGGACACCCCCATGATGACAAGCGGGGGAAGGTCCATATCAACCGGCCTCTCGTAAAAATATGATGACATTGCTAAACTGCACTCATTAAATCAGATTTATAGAAATCTAAATGAGACATGTGGAACTGTCAACTGCTGCGAGAACTTGGCAGCTGCGACATTTCACCGTCACTGGCAGCCACTGCTGGCGGCTATTGCTGGCAACCGACGCTGGCAGCCATGACCAGCAGCCACGAGGAAGAGGATTGGGTATGACCGCAGAAGTGGGCGTGATCGGCACCGGAGTGATGGGCTCGAACCTCGCACGAAACCTCGCACGAAACCTGGCCGCTCGGTCCGGCGCACGAGTCGCTGTCTACGACCGCGATGTCGACCGCGCTCAGGCACTGGCAGTCGAACATCCCGACGCGGAATTCCTCGTCGCCTCCTCGCCGGCGGATCTGGCCAGCAAGCTCTCAGGCCCACGCGTGGCGATCCTCATGGTCAATGCGGGCGCGGCAACGGACTCGGCGATCAGCGATCTGGTCGAGGTCTTCGAGCCTGGCGACGTCATCGTCGACGGCGGAAACTCGCTGTTCACCGACACGATTGCTCGTGGTGAGGCCGTGAGGCAGGCCGGAATCGAGTTCGTCGGGGTCGGCATCTCCGGGGGAGAGGTCGGTGCCCTCGAAGGGCCGTCGATGATGGTCGGCGGCACCGAATCCGCGTGGTCGAGGCTGCGACCGATCCTCGAACCCATCGCCGCACGCGCCGCAACCGGTGACGCACGTGCCGAGTCCAGCGACGGAAACGGCGCACCGGCGGATCGCGCACAAATTGACCAGGAATCGTGCATCGCCCATGTGGGCACCGATGGGGCCGGTCACTTCGTCAAGATGATCCACAACGGGATCGAATACGCCGACATGCAGCTCATCGCCGAGGCCTTCGCGCTGCTGAGAAGCAGGCTCGGCCTTACTCCGTCCGAGATCGCCGAGGTCTTCAGGGAATGGAACCGCGGAGAACTCGAGTCCTACCTCATCGAAATCACCGCCGAGGTCCTCGATCACACCGATGCGGCCACAGGAAAGCCGTTCGTCGACGTCATCGCCGACTCTGCCGGGGCGAAGGGGACCGGCGGGTGGACCGTGAAGACCGGCCTCGATCTGGGTGTGCCTGTGGCCACCATCGCCGAGGCGGTCTCGGCCAGGTCCCTGTCCTCGGTATCCGTACTGCGTTCCTCCGGGACGGCGTTGGACGGTCCATCGAGCACCACCTCGGCGGATGACGACGCTGCCGCCACCTCGGCGCCGGTCGACCGTGACACGGTCATCGAAACCGTGCGACAAGCGCTGTTCACGGGAAAGATCCTCGCCTATGTGCAGGGCTTCCACGAGATCGCCGCCGGAGCACAGGAATACGGCTGGAAGACTGAACTCGGAGAAGTCGCCAGAATCTGGAGGGCGGGCTGCATCATCCGCGCCAGATTCCTCGACCGGATCACGGAGGCCTTCGACGCCGATCCGAACCTGAGCTCTCTGCTGGCCGATCCGTATTTCCAGGATTCCCTCAATGCCGGGCAGCAGGCTCTGCGGGATACGGTCGCCGACGCGGCCTCGGCCGGCGTGCCGATTCCGGCCCTGGCCTCGGCGCTGTCGTACTTCGACGGCATCCGCACCTCCCGGTCCTCGGCAGCGCTGGTGCAGGGGCAGCGAGACTTCTTCGGGTCCCACACCTACGGGCGCGCAGATCGAGCGGGAACCTTCCACACCCTGTGGTCGGGTGACCGCAGCGAAGTGCAGCTGTGAAGGGCGACGTCTCTGCAATTGGGCGGTAGTGGCCCAAACCACGTGAACATGGCAATGTGGGAGGCATGACTTTGCCACACGAAGATGTTGACCCAGACGGCCTGCTCGAATACTCGGTGGTCTTCACCGACCGATCACTGAACCACATGTCGGGTCGATTCGTATCCGTCATGCAGGACATCAACCGCGTCCTGCGCGAAGCCTATGACGCGCACAGCGTGGCCATCGTACCCGGTGGTGGCAGCTACGCCATGGAATCCGTGGCCAGGCAGCTCGCGACCGGCAAGAAATGCCTCGTGGTCCGCAACGGGCTCTTCTCCTTCCGCTGGTCACAGATCCTCGACGCCGGATCCATTGCCAGCGAGACGACGGTGCTCAAGGCGTCCCCGAGCAGCGACGAGCACCAGTCGGCCTGGTCGCCGGCACCCATCGCCGAGGTGGCCTCCGCCATCGAGTCCGAACGCCCAGTAGTCGTGTTCGCACCCCACGTCGAAACCGCCTCCGGAATGCTGCTGCCCGACGACTACGTGCGCCAGATCAGCGACGCGGTCCACAGCGTGGGCGGTGTCTTCGTCCTCGACTGCATCGCCTCCGGTGCAGTGTGGGCCTCGCAGACGGATCTGGGTGTCGACGTCCTCATCAGCGCTCCGCAGAAGGGGTGGAGCGGTTCACCCTGCGCAGGATACGTCATGCTCAGCGAAGCAGGCCGCGCCGCCGTTCAGGATTCCACGTCGACGAGCTTCGCGATGGACCTCAAGAAGTGGCTGTTCATCGCCGACGAGTACGAAGAGGGTCGGGCGCCGTACCACGCGACGATGCCCACCGATTCGCTGGCACACAATGCCGCCATCATGCTGGAGACCGAGCAGCTCGGCTTCGATAAGCTCTCGGCGGCACAGTTCGAACTCGGCGACCGGGTCCGCAAGGTCTTCGCCGAGCGCGGGCTGCCCTCTGTCGCGACACCGGAGTTCGCCTCGCCCAGCGTGGTCGTCGTCCACACGGACAACCCGAAGCTGGCCACCGGCGCACAGTTCAAGGAAGCCGGCGTGCAGATCGCTGCCGGTGTTCCCCTGCAGTGCGACGAGCCCGAGGACTTCTCGACCTTCCGCATCGGTCTCTTCGGTCTCGACAAGCTCGGCGACATCGACGGCACGATCACCCGTCTCGAAACCGCGCTCGATTCGATCGGCGTGACGCCGCAGTCGTGATCGAACACCGACCGCGCAGGACTGTCGTGGTGAATTCTAAAGAGCTGGCGTGAGCTCGGCGCTGCCGGAAGTCGCCCTCAGAATCCGAGAGGATGAAGACAGCATTGCTGATCTTGCAGCCTCTCGGATCTACGGCGAGCTGGCAACCTACGTGGGGGTACCACGAGATGAACTGCTTGCCTCGGTGAGGACAAATGCCCGCCGCGCCGTAGACGTCTTGATCTCTCGGCAGATTCCCGCAGTCTCAGAGAATGCCGAGCACAGGGCGACTACACGTGCGCGGATTGACGAGAACGTGCCCATTGAGGACATAATACGGGCTTACCGAATCAGCTTGAGCGCCACGCACGAGTCGTTTATCTCAAAGGCCACAGCTGCCGGTCTTGATCCCCAGAACACGCTGGATGGGGCCACACTGCTGTGGCGTCTCGGTGATTGGTTCACCGCCGGCGCCGCGGCAGAGTACCGCTACCGAGCGGGCACTGAAGCGATGAAGCAGTCATTTGAAATCGGTTCATTGGTGCGTAAGTTGACGACAGATTCCGTCATTGACGACGACACCAGGCAGCGGGCGAAGAAATACGATGTGGACATCGATGGAGTCTATGCTGTTGCGGCCATCCCGGCCGCTGGCCATGACGTAGAGAAGATCATCCGTGATGTGAAGTCGTCGGGTTCGACAGCTCGAGCCCAGGCTCTGGTTGCGCAGATCGACCTTCGAGTTGTCGCCATCGTTGCTCGAACCCCGACCGTGACAGTTTCGGACGTGCCCTTAGCGATCGGCCCGTTCGGACCACTGGTGCACCTTGTCAGGTCGGCGCGAATCTGTGAGCAGGTCTGGAAGCTGGCACGCAAAGAGCCGTCAGGGATTCACAGTATGGAATCGTATGCCTGGAAGCTGGCCGTACCGGACTCCACGGATATCAATGAATATCTGATCCACCGGTACATAAGTCCTCTCCGTCCGGCCACAGCCGCTGGCCGAGACATGCTGGAAACACTTCGTACATGGCTGAGAGCATCGTCGTCTGTGAGGCAGACTTCGAAAGAACTGAACGTGCATGAGAACACTGTCAGATACCGTCTGCAGAAGTTCAGCGATCTGACTGGAGGCTTCGAGCACGGAATCGATGAGCTATTCGGATTGCGGTGGGCGTTGGAGGCATACGACAGCGGATTCGCTGCAAACACGGACCCCACTGATTGATTTATAGAGTTTTCTCTAACTCTGACCGTGAAACTTCGGAGACTTCGACGTATCAGCTCAATGGGGTACCTGCAATGATTGTGACCATCAACAAGTTCACAAGACGTCAACGATGACAGTGGAGCCACAGAATGACCGCGATTTCGCAGAGTCCGTACCTATCCGCAGACACCTTCTCACTGCTCTGGGACAACACCGTGGCGCAGCACAGTGCACGGCTGTTCCTCAGGTTTCGTGACGACGACGGAGCTATCTCCGAATGGACTTATGGCGAATTCTCCAGCATCGTCGACAGGGTCACAGGCACACTCGATGAATACGGCGTTGATGCTGGAGATTCGGTGCATCTGTGTCTGAAGAATTGTCCAGCATTCGTCGCACTCTGGTTGGCCATCGCGAAGATCGGTGCGTGGATGGTTCCATCCGACCCCGCCGCATCGTCACGAGACATCGCCTCGCAGGTCGGTCGCGTCACGCCAGCCCTCGGCATCTGCAGCAGTGAAAGAGCCGCCGACTATCGAGCCGGCGCGCAATCGCAGGTCACGATGCCAATCATCGAACTTGGCGAGTCCTCGGCAGACTTTTCCGCAGGAGGTGCACTGATAGGCAACACTTCGGCCTCGGCGCTTGAACTGACGCATGATCCCATAGATCGCTTGGCAGTCATGTTCACCTCAGGCACGACTTCACAGCCTAAAGGTGTGGTGCTGACTCAGGGAAACTATCTCAATGTCGCGACGGTGATGGCCGAGGCTGCTGCGCTGGAGCCACATCATCGGTGGTTCGTGACCCTGCCGCTCTTCCATGCGAATGCGCAGTACTATTGTTTCGCCTCGGCGATCAGGGTGGGGGCATCGGTCGCCATGACGGCGAGCTTTTCTGCCAGTCGTTGGGTTGAGCAGGCCAGAGAACTTGAGGTCACTCACGCCAGTCTGTTTGCTGCTCCGATTCGGATGATTCTGGCGCGCACGCCAGGTGCCATGGAGCCTCTCAAACTCGAACATGTCTGGTACGCGCAGAATCTTGCACCTGCTCATCATCAGGAATTCGGTCAACTGACAGGGGTGCTGCCCAGACAGCTATATGGCATGACAGAGACGATCGCGATAGTCTCATACGATCGTTCGCAGCCTCCCCGGCCAGACCGGATCGGTCGTCCTCTGCCAGGTCGAGATGTGAAGTTGCTTGACCCTGTGACTCGGGACGAGGTCACAGGGGAAGCGCCCGGAATGATTGCTGTGGCAGGTACCCGCGGCAAGGACCTGTTTCTCGAATACCTTGACGATACGGTCACGACGTCTCGGAGTTTTCTGACTGACGACTCAGGCATCGAATGGCTGTTGACCGGTGATCTGGCGAAATCGGACGAGATCGGGGATCTGTCATTCGTCGGCAGGGTCGACGACGTAGTCAAGGTTTCGGGGGAGAACGTGAGCCTGACCGAAGTGGAAGCCGTGATTGCTCAGGCGCCAGGTGTCTTGGAAGCCGCTGTCATCGCCGCTCCGGATCCGATACGAGATTTCGTTCCGCACGCTTATGTTGTCGCGCGGAGTGGTGCGAAAGAACTCGACATCGACAGTTTGTCGACCTGGGCTGAGCAGAATCTAGCGCCCTCGGCTCGTCCTCGGGAATGGCACATTATTGATGAACTCCCACGCACAAGCGTGGGCAAGATCCGCCGGTTCAAGATCGGCGCCTCCGAGTCCTGAGAGTCACGGGCTTGTCGAGCCGAGCTCGGCTCCGACTCGTCCCAGCAGATGATTGCAGCAATTCCGCGTTATGGCCCAATGTCATGACGTTCCTCGTTGACGCAGCGACGCGTCTGAGAAAGGTAGAACCATGCGCGAAATCGAGATACAGGAAGTCAGCGGCCAACGCCGAAAGAGAGCGTTCGCCGGTGCCGTGACCGGGCACGTCATCGAGTGGTACGACTATGGAATATACGGGTTCTTGGCCGTGTACATGGGGCAGTTATTCTTTGCCTCCGAGAACCCGACGGTGTCCCTGCTGAGCAGCTTTGCCGTATTTGCCCTGAGTTTCTTCATCCGACCCCTCGGCGGGTTGTTCTTCGGGCCCATGGCGGACAAGATTGGCCGGAAGCAGACTCTGCTGATCGTCCTGATACTCATGGCCGGATCCACCTGTTGTATCGGGCTCCTGCCGACTTATAGCACTATCGGTGTCGCAGCACCGATCCTTCTGATTCTCCTCCGTTGCATCCAAGGCTTTTCGGCAGGAGGGGAGATCGGGACTGTGACCAGCTTTATCGCCGAATACGCCGGGTCGGGCAAGCGAGGTCATTCGACAAGTTGGCTCATGACAACAGCCGTCCTGGGGCTCCTTCTGGGGAGCCTCGTTGCGAACGGGCTATCAGCCATCATCGGTACGGAGTCGATGCTCGCATGGGCGTGGAGGCTTCCGTTCCTGTTTGCAGGTGTGCTGGGGCTGGTCGCGATCTACATTCGGCTGAAGCTCGAAGACAGCCCTGAGTTCCAAGCGATAGTAGCCGCAGGGGAGAGCTCAAAGGCGCCTTTGCGCGAAACACTGTCCTGGATGCGCGCAATCATGCTGGTGTTCTGCATCATTACAGTCCATGCGTCGATTTTCTACCTCGTGCTCACATATGCATCGACCTTCATCAGCGAGATTCTGCAGTTCTCGGGGTCCGTGCGCTTCTGGTTCGTCATCGTTGCATGTCTGCTGTCAGCAGCCGTCATGCCGATCGGCGGAGTGATGTCAGATCGGTGGGGACGGAAGCCGATACTGCTGACTTCGGGAGTCGCCGCTACTGGGTCGATGCTGTGGTTCTTCCTGGCGGCTCCTGGAGCCACGCCAGTGAGCTTCTTCTTCCCGCTCATGGCCTGCGCTCTTTCATTCGGATTCTATGCGTCGTCCACCTATGCAACGATGACGGAGTTGCTGCCAACGAGGATCCGGTCGACAGGGATTGCTGTTGCGTACAATTTGCCGGTAGCTCTCTTCGGCGGAAGTGCTCCCCTGATTGCTGCATGGTTCATCTCCACAACTGGAGATATCACAGCACCTTGGTACTTCTTTGTTGCGACCGGCCTAATTTCGCTGATCGCGCTTTTGGTCCTGCGGCAGGAAGACTTCGAAAAGGCTGAGCAAGTTCAGACAGTCCCTGCGGACGAGGACAGTCTGCTGCACAAGGCAGACACCTGAACAGCGTATCGCCGCGTTGGCGGTCCTTCTGAGGTAGCCACTTGGCTGCACCACGCACCAGGAGCGCTGAAACATCTCGTTGCAACGGGGTGTTTCAGCGCTCCTGGTGTGCAATGAGGGGGCGAATCGTTCCCAGTGCGCAGCGGGCCCACAAACGCACAGGTCTCACAAATAGACTGTGGCAATGACTCAGAGAGAGCAGCGTCAGCGACTAGGGACGAATGACTTCGACCTCGAAGACGAATTGGTCGATGAGGCAACAGCGACCGTGGTCACAGGGGCAAAGCGCCTGAACCGGAAGTGGCCGGAGCTCGTTGTGACCGGGTTCTTCGGCGGTGTCGACGTGGGCCTGGGTATCCTGGCGATGATTCTGGTCAAGCAGGCGACGGGGTCAGACGTGCTGGCCGGTCTTGCCTTCGGCATTGGTCTGCTGGCGCTGAGGCTTGCCCACTCAGAGCTGTTCACCGAAGAGTTTCTGCTGCCCATCAATGCCGTGATCGCGGGTCAGGCCAATGTTCTTCAGGTAGTCCGCCTGTGGGCGGTGACCCTGGTGACCAACCTCGTCGGGGGTCTCGCCTTTGCCGGGCTGATGGTTCTGGCGCTTCCTGACTACCACTCGACGATGATCGACACGGCCATGAAGTACATCGACCAACCATCCTTGGTGGTGATGATCGCGCTGTCGCTCTTGGCCGGTGCCACCGTCACCTTGTCCACCCGGATGTCACAGGGCACCTCGAACGACGTCGTCCTCGCCATCGTCAGCATGGCATCGGGTCTGCTGCTCATCGGCCTCGGCATGCTCCACGGTGCCCTCAACGCGATCGTCATCTTCGCGGCCATGTTGGCCGGGGCGGATATCTCGATGCTGGATCTGCTGAAATGGTTTGGAATCGTCATCCCGTTCAACATGCTCGGCGGGCTGCTGCTCATCACTCTGCCCCGGGTGGTTCGGACCTATCGTGTGCTTCGAGCATTGCGCAAGGGCACGGTTTCCCTCGAAGATCTCGAGACGCAGCCCAGCTAGGCGATGGCCGGCGACCGCCGCTGATTGCCTACCTCAGGCGGTGGAGCCGAGCGCGACGACGTTGTCGGCGAGGCGTTCATTGTCGCCGTACATGAAGTGGTTCTTCATGTTCTCCGAGAATCGGCTGGCGTCGGTGGTCAGTCCGACCGCCTCGGCGACCTCGCGGATGTGCATCGGAGTCGCACCACAGCACACGCCGATGTAGTTGACGCCCAGGTCGTGGACTTCCTTCGCGAAGGCACCGATCTCGTAGCGATTCGTCTGCAGCGGATCGAGAGCCGTGGGGAAGGTGCGACCGTGCGGGGAGGCCACCTCGGCGCGGGGATCTGAGAGATTGAAGAACGTGGGCTCATCCTGGGTCGTGCGGTAGGGGATGGGCAGGGCACCGACGTGGCAGGACACGGCCGAGCGGATCTCCTTCAGCCACGGCAGCATCGTGGCGGGCCCGCGGAAGCAGTTGAGGCCGACGACGTCGACGCCCAGCTGTTCAAGTCTCTGCGCTGTCTCCACGATGCCGACGCCATCGGCCATCTCCTGGAAGGCCATGGGGGCGAGGGTGAGGACGACGGGCAGCCCGCTGGCCTTGGCGATCTCGGCCGCGGCGATGGCCTCGCCGGCGAAGTAGAAGGTCTCACCGATGATGAGATCAGCACCCTCGTCGACGGCCCAGCCCACCATCTCGGTGAACATCGACCGCACCTCGGCCTGACGGTCCGGATTCTCGGGATCCCAGATGTTTGAGTTCGAGATGTTTCCGGCCATGAAGTTTCCGGGCTTGGCGTCGGCGACGCCGCGGGCGATCTGTAGTGCGGAGCGGTTGAGCGGTTCGAGCAGATCCTCTTTGCCGATGACCCGCATCTTCTCGCGGTGTCCGTTGTAGGTGAAGGCCTCGACGATATCCGAGCCGGCACGCTGGAAGTCCACGTGCAGAGAACGAAGGGCGTCGGGGAATTCGAGCGCGACCTCGGGCACGAACTCCCCAGCAGACAGGTAGCCGCGTTTTTCGAGTTCGAACAGGAATCCTTCGGCGCAGATCACAGGACCGGCGTCGAGGCGTTGGGTCAGAGCATTGGTAGTCATGGGCGCTCTCCGTAATGAAGATAGAGGACAGGCGATTGAACGCGCTCAGGTTGAGCACCCAAGCTCCCCGCATAATAGTCACTCGCGTCGATGTGGTCGACGTCACAATGACATAAAGAAGTCATATGACGATCGGAGTCACCGTCAGCGACTCCAAGGCTCGCTGCCGAGGTCTGCCACCGATGTCTGCAGCCGACACCAGCCACCGAGGCAACGGGTTACGAGGAGGCCTTGTCCGAGTGCTTTCCCGGCTTCGCGCGCAGCGACGCAAACGGTTTGAGCAGCAGGCGGGTCACGGTCGAGGAGTACCAGCGCAGGCCTCTCTCGAACGGGCCCCAGGACAGCAGGTAGGTGGCGAGCAGCGCCAGGACGAGACACAGGAGGAAGATCATCGGAGCGTTGAGCACGTCCTCGATGTCCCTGAGCCAGGGCTGGAGACCGCGGACGACGAATCCGTGGAGGACGTAGACCGCGAGGCTGTTTCGACCGATCTTGGCAATGATCGTGTCCTTGTCACCGACCCACATGAGAAGCATCAACGTCATGAGCAGGGCCCCGATGTCGACGATGAGGCGGATGCCGATGCCCTCGGGAATGCTGACGTCGAAGTGGGCGAAGTTGAGGCTGCCGTAGAACCACTTGTAGTAGACCTCATCGAGGTAGAAGTAGCCGACCGAGCCGAAGGCGGCCGCCGTGAAGAACAGCTTCTGCCAGATGTGCAGGCTCCCGGCCCAGTCGAGAATCTGCTTGCCGTAGAGCTTGCCGATGACGAAGAAGGGCCAGAAGATCATCGATCGTGAGGCCGAGAGCTCCATATCGAGTACCGGCAGAATGCCGCCGAAGAGCCCCACCACCACCGAGGTGACGAGGAGTGTGCGTGGGAATCGTTCGATGAAGGGCACAGTGATGATCCAGCAGGCCATCGAGAGCAGGAACCACGTGTACCAGAACGGGGTCAGGAGATCGTAGTCGGGATTGAGGTCGAAGACCCACATCCAGCCCCACAGCAGAGGCAGAACGGTGAACAGCAGGACCAGGAATGTCAGGACGCGTTCGGGCAGCCTCGTCGACTTCGCTGTGATGCCGGCCAGGAAGACGAAGGCCGGCATGTGGAACGAATAGATGAGGTACATCGGCGCACGGAGGACATCGTCATCCCATGGTGAAGTCCGGGCCAGCAGGTGGCCGAGGACGACGGTGAAGATGAGGATGCCTTTGGCGCGGTCCAGTCTGTGATCTCGTGTGGGCACCCAGCCACGATAGCTCGCTGGAGCCCGAAGCATAAAGGTCACGCGCCGGAGTCAGGCGGAATGGAGGGTGTGTTCGGCCCGGACTGAGTCCTTTGTGCGGTGTGGAAGCAGCCGTTCGTTCAGCTCGCGCACGCCACGCAGGTCGGTGCGTAGGGACGGATCTCGAGCCGGACCTCGGGGATGGGATTTCCGCAGTTGGTACAGATTCCGAAGGTGCCGTCATCGAGTCTCTGCTCCGCCTCGGCGATGGAGGTCAGACGTTCCTGAGACTGACGCAGCAGAGTTTCTGCCTGCGAGCGTTCGAAGGCCAGCGTCGACCCCTCAGGGTCATGTTCGTCGTCGCTGTTGTCGCCCTCGCGTGCCGCCGCGAGATCCTTGATGTCCGATGACAGAGACGCGATGAGCCTCCGGGTCTCAGATTCTTCGCTGCGCAGGAGCTCCCGCACCCGATCCGAGTCGACCATCAGCCCTCCTCGCCGATCATGATCAGACGTCCAGAGCCTCGCTGGCTTCGAGCCAGCGCTCTTCCAGCTCGGTCATTTCGTCCTTGAGCTCCTGCAGGGAAGAGGTGAGCTTCTGCAGCCCTTCGAAGTCGGTCTGGTCGTGGTCGGCCATCTCATCGTGGGCACGGGCGATGCGCTTGCTGAGCTTGTCCATGCGACGCTCGATCGAGGAGACTTCCTTCTTCGCCGCTCGGGCCTCGGCCCCAGAAAGCGCGTCGGCGCCCGAATCAGCGGGGGAGTTCGCGCCGGCCGAGCCGGAGTTCGACGAACTCCCACCCGATTTGCTGGCTCCGCCCGACTTCCCGGACCCACCGGACTTGGCGCCCTCGGCACGCAGCTTCAGATACTCGTCGACACCACCGGGCACGTGCCGCAAGCCGTGATCGAGGATCGCGTACTGCTGATCGGTGACGCGCTCGAGCAGGTACCTATCGTGGGAGACCACGATCAGGGTGGCCGGCCAGGAGTCGAGGAGATCCTCCATTGCGGCCAACATATCGGAGTCGACGTCGTTGGTCGGCTCATCGAGGATGATGACATTGGGCTCGGACATGAGGAGGAGCAAGAGCTGCAGGCGGCGCTTCTGTCCGCCGGAGAGTTCCTTGACCCGGGCCGAGAGGTGTTCCTTGGCGAAGCCGAGGCGCTCCAACAGCTGTGCCGGAGTGAAGTCCTTGCCTTCGATGTTGAAGCTCGTCTTCGACTCTGAGAGGACTTCGCGCACCTTCTGCCCACCGATGGCGTCGAGTTCCTTGAACTGCTGATCGAGGACGCCGACCTTCACGGTCTTTCCGCGCTTGACTCTGCCCTCGTCCGGTTCGAGCTCCCCGGAGATGAGACTGAGCAGGGTCGACTTGCCGGCACCATTGGGCCCGAGGATTCCGGTGCGCTCGCCGGGGCCGATGCGCCAGGTGACATTGTCGAGGATCTGCTGGTCACCGAAACTCAGAGACACATCGAGAAGGTCGACGACGTCCTTGCCCAAGCGGGCGGTCGCCATCTTCTTCAGCTCGATCGGATTGCGGACCTCAGGAACATCGGCGATGAGCTGGTTTGCCGCTTCGATCCGGAACTTCGGTTTCGAGGTTCGGGCAGGAGCACCTCGGCGCAGCCATGCCAGTTCCTTGCGCATGAGGTTCTGGCGCTTCTGTTCTGTGGCGGCGTTGATGCGGTCGCGTTCGACGCGTTGGAGAATGTAGGCGGCGTATCCGCCTTCGAAGGGTTCGACGATCTGGTCGTGGACTTCCCAGGTCTTCGTGCAGACCTCGTCGAGGAACCACCGGTCGTGAGTCACGAGCAGCAGAGCCCCGGAGTTCTTCGACCACCGGTTCTTGATGTGCTTGGCCAACCACGAGATGCCGTCGACGTCGAGGTGGTTGGTGGGCTCATCGAGGATGAGCAGATCCCAGTCCCCGATGAGCAGCGCGGCCAGAGCCACACGGCGGCGCTGACCTCCGGAGAGGCTGCCGATGGTGGCATGCCAATCGAGGTCGGCGATGAGACCGGCGATGATGTCGCGGGCCTTCGCGTCGCGAGCCCATTCGTGGTCGTCCATGTCGCCGACGACGGAATAGCCGACGGTCGCCTCGGAGTCCATGGTGTCGCGCTGGCTGAGCATCCCCAGGCGCATTCCGCCGCGGTAGGTCACGCGGCCGGAATCGGGTTCGATGGTGCCGGCGAGCATGCCCAGCAGGCTGGACTTGCCGTCGCCGTTGCGGCCGACGATGCCGATCATGTCTCCGGCGTCGACGCCGAGCGTGACGGAGTCGAAGACGATGCGGGTGGGGTATTCGAGGTGCAGGGCTTCAGCCCCAAGAAGATGTGCCATATCGCCCTCTAGCTTAGGGCACGAGCGGCCTGGGACCAGCATGTGCACGTAGTCTCCGGGCTGGTGACGAACAGTCTCCGCGGGCAGGTGGGGGAGACGCCAACATGAAGTTATGTTGCGTTTTCATATCGGTGTCGAGGATTCAGATGCTAGAGGCCACTGACATGGGCCCCAGTTGCATTAGACTGACGGAAAATTCATTGAAATATGAGTGATCATCCAGTGGTTTCACAAATTCGGTGGAGGACTCTGTGCCTCGATCGACGCCAGGGCTGGTCCTGAGTAACTTGAGAAAAGAGTAAACGTGAAGAAGCTCGTATCTGCGGTGTCGATTGCCGCCGCATCTGCCCTCGTGCTCTCCGCCTGTGGATCAGGAAGCGGCGGCGAGACCAATGCCGAGGACTTCCTCGGCTGCATGGTCTCGGACTCCGGCGGCTGGGATGACCAGTCATTCAACCAGTCCGGACGTGAGGGCCTGCAGGCAGCGGTGGACAACCTCGGCATACAGGAGAAGCTGGCCGAGTCGCAGGGCGACGCCGACTTCGGACCCAACGTCGACAACATGGTCCAGCAGGGCTGCAATCTGACCTTCGGCGTCGGGTTCCTCCTCGAAGACTCGATCCAGGAAGCCGCCGAGGCCAACCCCGACCGCAACTTCGCCCTCATCGACTCGACGTTCTCCGATGCTGACGGCAAGCCAGTCACCGTTGACAACGCGAAGCCACTCGTCTTCAACACCGCAGAGGCCGCCTACCTCGCTGGTTATGTTGCCGCCGCATCCTCCGAGTCCGGAAAGGTCGGCACCTTCGGAGGAATCCAGATTCCTTCCGTGACCGTGTTCATGGACGGTTTCGCCGACGGTGTGGAGAAGTTCAACGAAGACAACAAGAAGGACGTCAAACTCCTCGGCTGGAACAAGAAGAAGCAGGACGGCTCCTTCTCCGGTGACTTCGAGAACCAGGGACAGGGTCAGGCTCTGACTAAGCAGCTGATCTCCCAGGGCGCCGACGTCATCATGCCCGTCGCCGGACCTGTGGGCCTCGGCGCCGCAGCGGCTGCGAAGGAAGCCAAGGACGTCAAACTGGTCTGGGTCGACTCCGACGGCTACGAGTCCACCGAATACGGTGACATCATCCTCACCTCGGTGGTCAAGCAGATCGCGAACGCTGTCGAGGACACCGTGTCTGAGGCACAGAAGGACAACTTCAGCTCTGAGCCCTACGTCGGCACTCTCGAAAATGAAGGCGTCGGACTTGCTCCTTACCACGACTTCGACGACAAGGTCCCCGAAGACGTGAAGAAGGACGTCGAGACGCTCAAGAAGCAGATCATCGACGGTTCTCTGACCGTGGATTCCGAGAACTCGCCGAAATAAGCGAACAGGTTAAACTGCAGGGTCGAGAATTCTCGGCCCTGCAGTTTTCGAATTTGTGAGGAGTACCGGAAGCAGTGAAACTCGAGCTTCGCGGGATGACCAAGGTGTTCGGATCGTTCGTGGCCAACGACCACATCGATCTCACCATCGAACCGGGCGAGATCCATGCTCTGTTGGGTGAGAACGGCGCTGGAAAATCCACCATGATGAACGTCCTCTACGGACTCTACGACGCCGACGGGGGAGAGATCCTCCTCGACGACAAGCCTGTGACCTTCGCCGGGCCGGGGGACGCAGTGGCCGCCGGTATCGGCATGGTCCACCAGCATTTCATGCTCGTTCCCGTGTTCACCGTCGCCGAATCCGTGGCGTTGGGCTATGAGCCGACGAAGTCCCTGGGACTCATCGACCTCGCCGAAGCGCGCAAGAAGGTCACCGAGATCTCCTCTCGCTTCAACTTCAACATCGACCCTGATGCTCTCATCGAAGATCTCCCCGTCGGTGCCCAGCAGCGAGTCGAGATCATCAAGGCTCTGTCTCGGGACGCGAAGATCCTCATCCTCGACGAGCCCACTGCGGTGCTCACCCCGCAGGAGACCGACGAGCTGATCTCGATCATGCGCCAGCTCAAGGAGCAGGGCACCTCGATCGTCTTCATCACCCACAAACTCCGTGAGGTCCGCGCGATCGCCGACTCCATTACGGTCATCCGCCGCGGCAAGATCACAGGCGTTGCCTCCCCAGAATCCACCGAGGCGGAGCTGGCCAGCCAGATGGTCGGCCGTGCCGTGTCGCTGACGACAGAGAAGGACGCAGCCGATCCCGGTGACGCGACCTTCCAGGTCCGCAACCTCACCGTCGTCGACAAGGCAGACAATGTCGTCGTCGACGACGTCAGCTTCGACGTCCGCCGCGGCGAGATCCTCGCAGTCGCCGGTGTCCAGGGCAACGGACAGACAGAGCTGGCCGAAACCATCATCGGCCTGAGCGAGCCGCGTCTGGGCACGGTGACTCTCGACGGGAAGAACCTGGTCGGGCAATCGGTGAAGGACCGCCTCGGCGCGGGTATCGGCTTCGTTCCCGAGGATCGTTCGACCGATGGAATCATCGCCGAGTTCGCGATCCGCGAGAACATGATCCTCGACGTCTACGACCGTCCGCCGTACGCGAAGGGGCTCAACCTCAAAACCTCGGTCATCACGGAAGCCGCGAAGCAGAAGGTCGAGGAATTCGACATCCGTCTCGGCAGCGTCGTCGACCCGATCGCCACGCTCTCCGGAGGCAACCAGCAGAAGGTCGTGCTCTCCCGCGAACTCGGCCGCGAGCTGCGCCTGTTCATCGCCAGCCAACCCACCCGCGGCCTCGACGTCGGTTCGATCGAGTTCGTCCACAAACGTGTCATCGCAGAACGCGATGCCGGCACCCCGTGCCTCATCGTCTCGACCGAACTCGACGAGGTCTATGGTCTCGCCGATCGGATCGCCGTCATGTATTCGGGTCGCATCGTCGGAATCGTCGGCGCGAACACCTCCCGCGAGGCCCTGGGCCTGATGATGGCCGGAGTCCCGGCCGACGAAGCATTTGCCGCCACCGCGACACCAGAGAACGATTCGGCCACCACCTCGGCGGCTGACGACCCTGCCGCCACCGCGGCAACTGACGAGAACTCGGCCACCACCTCGGCGGAGGAGAACAAATGACGACTGACATATCACCGGCAGCGCCATCGCCGGCACCACCACCGACCGCCGAGGCAGAGCCGGGCAAGGAACAGAACCTGCTGCAGGAGATCCTGTCCGGGTCATGGCTGGTCTCGGTGCTGTCCATCGTGGTCGCCCTCCTCCTCGGCGGTGTGCTCATCGCCGTGTCCAACGCCGAAGTCGTCGCAGCGGCACAGAACTTCCTCGGCGCGCCAGGAGCCTTCTTCTCCACCCTGTTCTCCACCGTCGGCGAAGCCTATTCGGCGCTGTTTCGCGGATCGATCTTCGACTGGAACGCCCGCACTCCCGAACGCGCTATTCGCCCCCTGACCGAATCCCTGGTCAGCGGAACCCCGCTCATCCTCACCGGACTCGGCATCGCCATGGCCTTCCGCTGCGGTCTATTCAACATCGGCGGTCAGGGCCAGGTCATCCTCGGCGCCACCATCGCCGGATTCCTCGGCTACGCCCTCCACCTCCCGCCCATCGTGCACATGCTCATCGCAGCCATCGGCGGCATCATCGGCGGAGCAATTTGGGCAGGCATCGCCGGTGTGCTCAAGGCACGTACCGGAGCCAACGAGGTGATCGTGACGATCATGCTCAACTCCATCGCGGGCTATCTGCTGGGCTACCTGCTCAAGCAGAGCTGGTTCACGCACACCACCTCGGCGAACCCGCAGTCCCGAGCGATCGACGACACCTCGGAGATGTTCCTCATGTTGCCGCCGCCGTTCCGGCTGCACTTCGGGTTCATTCTGGCCATCCTGGCGACGATCTTCGTATGGTGGCTGCTCGAACGGTCGACGATCGGGTTCGAATTCAAGGCCGTCGGCGCCAACCCGCACGCGGCCCGCACCGCCGGCATCTCCGTGTCGAAGGTGACGATCCTCGTCATGGTCGTCGCCGGTGCTCTGGCCGGTCTCGGCGGAGCCGCCCAAGTGCTTGGCACAGAGGGCAAACTGACCGGCGGCATCAGCGGATCCATCGGCTTCGACGCCATCACGGTGGCTCTGCTGGGCCGATCGAAACCCTGGGGCACCTTCATGGCCGGACTGCTCTTCGGCGCATTCAAGGCCGGCGGCTATCTCATGCAGTCACAGACCGGTACGCCCATCGACATCGTTCTGGTCGTCCAGTCCGTCATTGTTCTGCTCATTGCGGCCCCACCGCTGGTGAGGTCGATCTTCCGGTTGCCCACACCGGTGCTCAAGCGGAAGGAGGCCTGACATGACTGCTCAGACCGTTGCGGCACAGCCCGCGTCCCAGTCCAAGTCACTGACCCCGATCTCGTGGAAGTTCCCGATCGTCTATACGATCCTGGCCGTCGTGTCCCTCGTCTTCTTCGGCATCATCGGCCGAGACGGAGAGACGACGTTCAGAATCGCTACGAGCGGAGACCTGTTCGCGATCCCCGATGTGGTCGTCTCCTCAACCGTCGCCGGACTCGTGCTGTCACTGATCCTCGTCGTGATGGCCGCAGCCTCGATCTACTTCGCGACGAAGCGAGTCGCCCTCGACTCGTGGTTCCCGATGGTCTTCGGCATCCTCTTCGTCGTGTCCTTCCTCGCGTGGGCCGGTGGCGGCAGCGGCGGAGTGATCCCGCTGACGACGCTGCTGGCCGGTGCCCTGGCACTGTCGGTGCCGCTGATCTTCGGCGCCATGTGCGGTCTCGTCGGTGAACGCTCCGGCATCATCAACATCGCCATCGAAGGTCAGCTCCTGGCGGGTGCCTTCCTCGCCGCGGTCGTCGCATCAGTGGCCAAGAACCCCTACGCGGGACTCCTGGCGGCACCGATCGCCGGTGCTCTCGTGGCCGTTGTCCTGACATTCTTCGCAGTGAAGTACTGGGTCAACCAGATCATCATCGGCGTCGTCCTCAACGTGCTCGTCGTCGGTGTGACCAGCTTCCTCTACTCGACGGTGCTGTCGGAGAACCCCGGTCTGTGGAACGCGCGGCAGCAGCTGCCCAACCTGCCGGTCCCGCTGCTCTCAGACATCCCCGTCCTGGGGCGGGTGCTCTTTGACCAGAACATCCTCGTCTACATCATGTACGTCGTCGTCATCGCCCTCCAGATCTTCGTGTTCCGCTCGAAGTGGGGCCTGCGGATGCGGGCCGTGGGTGAGCACCCGAAGGCAGCCGACACCGTGGGCATCAAGGTCAACTTCACCCGCGTACGCAACACCCTCATGGCCGGTGCCATCGCAGGACTCGGCGGTGCCTTCTTCACCGTCGGATCGGGCCTGGCCTTCGGTAAGGAGATGTCGGCCGGCCAGGGATACATTGCGCTGGCCGCGATGATCCTGGGCAAATGGAACCCGAAGGGCGCTCTGCTGGCCGCCCTGCTGTTCGGTTTCTCCAAGAGCCTGGGCAACACCCTGCAGTCCATCGGAACACCGGTAGCCAACGAGCTGCTGCTCATGCTTCCCTATATCGTCACGGTTCTCGCCGTCGCCGGTTTCGTCGGCCGGGTCCGCCCACCGGCGGCCGAAGGCGTGCCGTACGTGAAATAATCCAACCCCAAGAGAGAGGTATCCCCCTATGACTTCTGCAGATGTCGAAGCCTCTGAACACGTGTGGAGCGTGGAACCCACACCCGCCTCGGTCGCCGACCTGAGCGAGGACACCTGGTCGCTGCTGCGCGATGAGGCGATGCGGGCGATGCGTTTCGCCTACGTCCCGTATTCGTCCTACCCCGTGGGTGCGGCCGCCCTCGTCGATGACGGCCGCATCGTCAGCGGCGCGAATATCGAGAATGCCTCGTTCGGGGTGACGCTGTGCGCCGAATGCTCACTCGTCTCCGACCTGTTCATGTCCGGCGGCGGCCGAATCGTGGCATTCGACTGCGTCGACGGAGCGGGGGCGACCCTGGCCCCATGCGGACGCTGCCGCCAACTCCTGTTCGAACACGGCGGCACCGAGATGGTGCTCAACATGCCCAGCGGCAGAGCACCCATGTCGGCGGTGCTGCCCGAAGCATTCGGCCCAGACCATCTGAATCCCGATGCGCAGGGCACCGGCTCCGCCAAGCACTGACCCCGATATCGCCGAGGTGGCCCCGCCGGCCCAGCGCCACCTCGGCGATCAGTTGTGACCATCAGAACGGTCACTTCCCGACGATGGCCGAATCCTGAGAACGGCAACACCCCGAGAATGAAGGACTGACACTGTGAGCGTAGAGGCATTCGATGCCGTCGACGTCATCGCCGCCAAACGCGATGGCCGCACCCTGAGCAGAGAGCAGATCGACTGGGTGATCGATGCCTACACTCGAGGTGTCGTCGCCGATGAGCAGATGGCCGCCCTGGCCATGGCGATCTTCATCAACGACATGGAACCGCGCGAGATCGCGGACTGGACTCAGGCGATGATCGCCTCGGGCGAGCGGATGGACTTCTCCTCCCTGACCCGTCCCACCTCGGACAAGCATTCGACCGGGGGAGTCGGGGACAAGATCACCCTGCCGCTGGCCCCACTCGTCGCGGTCTTCGATGTCGCCGTCCCGCAGCTCTCCGGCCGCGGCCTCGGCCACACCGGCGGAACCCTGGACAAGCTTGAGTCCATTCCCGGCTGGCAGGCGGGCCTGAGCAATGAGGCCATCCTCGACCAGCTCGAGGACCTGGGCGCTGTCATCTGCGCCGCGGGCTCCGGCTTGGCACCGGCGGACAAGAAGCTCTACGCACTGCGCGACACCACCTCGACGGTCGACTGCATTCCGCTCATCGCCTCCTCGATCATGTCGAAGAAGATCGCCGAAGGCACCGAAGGACTCGTCCTCGACGTCAAGGTCGGATCGGGTGCCTTCATGAAGGACCTGCCCAAGGCGCAGAAGCTGGCGCGGACCATGGTCGACCTGGGCCAGTCGGCCGGGGTCAAGACCTCGGCGCTGCTGACCGACATGTCCACCCCGCTGGGGCTCACAGTCGGCAACGCACTCGAGGTCCGTGAGTCCGTCGAGGTCCTCGCCGGCGGCGGCCCCTCCGACGTCGTTGACCTGACCGTGGCGCTGGCCGAGGAGATGCTGCGTCTGGCAGGCAAGACCGACATCGATGTGCGTGCGGCCCTGGGTGACGGTCGGGCCATGGACGTGTGGAAGAAGATGATCCGGGCGCAGAACGGTGACCCCGAGGCCGCGCTGCCTGTCGCCGAACACACCGAGGTTGTCACAGCCCCGCAGTCAGGCGTCCTGAGCAAACTTGATGCCCTGTCGGTCGGAGTCTCCTCCTGGCGCTTGGGCGCCGGACGGGCGCGCAAGGAAGATCCGGTCCAGGACGTGGCCGGTATCGAACTCCACGCCAAACCGGGCGATACCGTCACCGCCGGTCAGCCGCTGATGACCCTGCACACGGCCACACCGGAACGCTTCTCCCGGGCCATGGAATCGTTGGAGAATGCCGTCGAGATCGGCGGCGACCTCAGTCAGGTCTCCGACTCGATCGTGCTCGAGAAGATCACCTGAGGGGGTCGCGCCGACCGGTCTCGACAGCCTGAACCAGGCCACCCTCACACCACACAACTTCACCGCCCAGACAGCTTCGCCACCGACGAAGCCGAACCCGCACCACCTTGGAGGATCACCATGACCAGCCGCTCAGATGTCGCAGCCATCATCGACCACACCCTGCTCAAACCCGAGGCCACCCCTGCCGACGTCGAAGCCCTCGTGTCAGAGGCGAAGGAGCTCGGCGTTCTCGCGATCTGCGTCTCCCCGTCGATGCTTCCCGTCACCGAGCCCGGCGAACTGGTCGTCGCAACCGTCGTCGGCTTCCCCAGCGGTCAGGTCAAGCCAGAGATCAAGGCCGCCGAGGCTGCCCGTGCGGTATCCGACGGTGCCGCCGAGGTCGACATGGTCATCAACATCGGCCAGGCCATCGCCGGTGACTTCGACGCTGTCGAGGCCGACATCCGTGGTGTCGTCGACGCCAGCGGCAGCGCACTGGTCAAGGTCATCATCGAATCTGCGGCGCTGAGCGACGAGCAGATCGTCGACGCCTGCGCTCGCGCCGAGACTGCTGGGGCAGGCTTCGTCAAGACCTCCACCGGGTTCCACCCTGCAGGTGGAGCCAGTGCACACGCGGTGGCACTCATGCGCGAAACTGTGGGCGATCGCCTCGGCGTCAAGGCCTCCGGCGGCATCCGCACCGTCGATGCCGCGGAAGAGATGATTGCTGCGGGAGCCTCACGCCTCGGGCTCTCCGGGTCCGCCGGGATCCTCGCCGAGCTCTCCTAACCGAAGTTGCCTACAGTCGAAGTCAGGCTGAGCTGTGTACAACCAGCTCAGCCTGACTTCGACTGCATGAGGCCACGTACACCACCGTGCGAGTGCGTCAGCAACGGTCGTGGTGAACCCTGCAGAAGGCAACTGTTCGTGGAACGAACAACACGCCCCTCGCAGATGTGACACAAGGGCTCAGCGGAGAACGGAGGTGGTTTCCTGCCGTAAGGCCTTTTGGGCCCTGCTGGCTAGAAGAGCCGCCTGAGCGTGGCCGACACAGCTTCGGGGTCGCGCAAGATCCCTCTCAACTTGGGACCGCAATGAATTTCGCGAAGAAGATTCGTCGCCGTCCTGGCAGACCCGGAGTCATATCCAACGATGCAATGGCGAGTGACATCGAGTTGCGCCGGGGTTTCGCCGATGGCATCTACAGCCAGTGAACCGATCGGTGCATCGTCTGTCCACGAGCCGAGCGTCAGGGCCATGCGAAGCGCACCGACGAGAATATCGGCGAGCGCCGGTCGTAACCAACGGCCGATAGGCAGATAGAGTTCCAGCGCCTCGATGTCCGCCCATCGATACATGTGGTCTGGACGGTCTGGGACTCGATGAATCAACCCGTTTTCGCTCACGACGAAGTGTGAATCACAAGTGTTCCCGATCGATATGCCCTCGTGGCGAGCTGCCACGTCATCAGACGGATGGAGACTATCCCCACAGGAGGTGAGCCGACGTTGCGTCTGCGGAGGGCGATTTTGCTCTCTCCTGAACAGTGTTCAATAATTGGATGATGGTTAACTATTTGTCACTCGCCGAGCGTGTGCTCTCCGGTACCCCGGCCACCGCCTCCGATGCCCGCGCGATTCTGTCGTCCCCGAATGAGGATCTGCTCGACCTCGTCGCAGCCGCAGCCCGGCTGCGACGCGAGCACTTCGGCAAGCGCATCAAGATCAACTACCTCGTCAATCTCAAGTCCGGTCTGTGCCCGGAGGACTGCAGCTACTGCTCACAGCGCCTAGGCTCCGAAGCGGAGATCCTCAAGTATTCCTGGCTGCCCAAGGAGGAGGCCAAGCGCCAGGCGGAGTTCGGTCTGGCCGGAGGTGCCTCGCGCGTCTGTCTCGTCGCCTCCGGTCGCGGTCCGTCGAACCGGGATGTCGAGCGTGTCTCGGGAATGGTCGAGGAGATCAAGTCTGCCACTCCCGGCGTCGAGGTCTGCGCTTGTCTCGGATTCCTCAAGGATGGCCAGGCGCATCGCCTCAAGGAGGCCGGGGTCGATGCTTATAACCACAACCTCAACACCTCTGAGTCCCTCTACGCCGACATCTGCTCGACACACACCTTTGCCGACCGGGTCGACACCGTCGACAAGGCTCGCGGCGCCGGACTCTCCCCGTGCTCGGGACTCCTCGTCGGCGTGGGCGAGACGAACGACCAGATCATCGAGGCGATCGAATCGCTCAAGGCCGTCGACTCCGACTCGATCCCGGTCAACTTCCTCATCCCCTTCGACGGCACCCCGTTGGAGGGCACCAACACGCTGACCCCGCAGCACTGCGTGAGGATTCTGTGCGCTGTGCGCTTCCTGTGCCCGGATCGCGAACTGCGCATTGCCGGCGGCCGTGAAATGCACCTGCGTTCGCTGCAGTCGCTGTCGCTGAATGTGGCCAATTCGCTGTTCCTCGGCGACTACCTCACTTCGGAGGGTCAGGCAGCCGAAGAGGATCTCGACATGATCGTCGATGGCGGGTTCGAGATCGTCGGCGCGGAGAGCGCCCAGCAGCTGCGCGACGAGCTCAAGGCCCACAGGGCAGCCCATCAGGCTGCCTTCGACGGCGAAGCAACCGGCCCCGCGAGCGGCGACGGTGCGTCCGCTGCCGGCACTGGCGCATCGAGCGAGACTGCACCAGCACCAGTCGCAGGTGGCGCACTGCCGTGTGGCAAACCGCTGCCGCCTGTCGGTCACGAGGCAGGCAACTCGGGCGTGACGATTCCGACGATCCGCCGCCGCGGTGCTGGCACAGAGATCTCTCCCAATGCCTGAGCCGGCACGGTCAGGTCCCCAGAGCACGCTGGACAGGGATGCCGGTCTTCTCTGGCACCCCTATGGTCCCCTCGATGCTGGGGCGCACTTTTCGGTCACCGGTGCAGCCGGTGCCTATGTGGAACTGTGTGACGCTTCCGGCTCGCCACATCGGCTCCTGGACGGGATGAGCTCGTGGTGGGCGGTTGTCCACGGCTACCGACACCCGGTCATGGACGCGGCGCTGACGCACCAGATCCGCTCGTTCTCGCATGTCATGTTCGGCGGTCTGACCCACGGCCCGGCCGTCGACCTGGCCGAGCACCTCGTCGCGGTCACCCCGGCCGGACTCGACCATGTCTATCTGGCCGACTCGGGCTCGGTCTCGGTCGAGGTCGCGCTCAAGCTCGCCATCCAGTACCAACAGGCTCGCGGACGCGACCGCAGTCGCTTCCTCGCCCTCGAAGGCGCCTATCACGGTGACACGACCGGTGCGATGAGCGTGTGCGACCCGGTCGGGGGAATGCACGCCGACTTCGCGGGACTGCTGTCCCCACAGTTGTTTCTGCCGCGTCCTCCGCTGCCGGAGGCTTCCACCTCCGAGGTCGATGCCTGGGTGGTCCGGGCGGAGAACCTCGTCGACGCGCATGGGTCAGAACTTGCCGGCATCATCGTCGAGCCTCTCTTCCAGGGCGCTGGCGGTATGCGTCCCTATCACCCGGCTGCCTTGAGGACGCTGCGGCGGCTGGCCACCGAGATCGACGCCGTGTTCATCGCCGATGAGATCGCCACCGGCTTCGGCCGCACCGGTACTGATTTCGCCTGCCGTTCGGCCGGCATCACCCCGGATGTCATGTGCCTGGGCAAGGCGCTGACCGGGGGGTATCTGACCTTGGCGGCCCTCATGTGCAGCGGGCCGGTTGCCGAGGTCATCACCGCTTCCTCCCACCGGGCGCTCATGCACGGACCGACCTTCATGGCCAACCCGCTGGCCTGTGCGGCAGCCACAGCCTCGGTCGGGTTGCTCTTCGCCGATGACACGAGCGGCTGGAAGCCGGCCATCGCCCGCATCTCTCCCGCACTCGAAACCGGTCTCGCGCCGGCTCGAGAGCTGGCGCACGTCGCCGAAGTGCGTGTCACCGGTGGCATCGGCGTCATCGAACTCGACCGTCCGGTCGATGTCGGACTCACCACACGCATCGCCGCCGAGCACGGCGTGTGGCTGCGGCCGTTCCGGCGACACATCTACACCATGCCGCCCTACATTTCGACACCGGAGACGATGGCGACGATCACTGCGGCAATGGTCGCTGCCGCCGCGGCGCACTCCGAAGGAGATCTGCGATGAACGCCATCGCCTCCCGCCTGACCATGGCAGCCGAACGCCGCAGGGCCGCCGATATGGACCGCAATGATCCGGTGCTCAACGGACTCGACCTCGCCTCCAACGACTACCTCGGTCTCTCTCAGCATCCGGTTGTGCGTACGGCGGCGATCGAGGCGATCGATGACTATGGCACCTCAGCTAGGGCCTCGCGCCTCGTCACCGGGACCACACGCGCCCATCACCTGCTCGAATCCGCGCTCACCGAACGGCTGAGTCACCCGGCGTGTGTGACGTTCTCAAGCGGTTATCTGGCCAATATCGCCGCCGTCACGACCTTGGCTGGGCCAGATACCCTCATCGTCTCGGACGCCCACAATCACGCCTCACTCATCGACGCCTGTCGTCTGACGAAGGCCTCGATCACCGTCGTTGCCCACAATGATCCGAGCGCCGTCGAAACGGCCTTGGCCGACCGGGCGCAGACCGAGGCGCTCGTGATCGTCGAATCGGTCTACTCCGTCCTCGGCGACGCAGCCGATCTGCCGCGACTGCTTCAACTCTGTGAGCGCTACGATGCTCTCCTCCTTGTCGACGAGGCTCACGGGATCGGTGTGGCCGGTATCGACGAACACTGCGGAATGGGCGCAGCCGCGGGCCTGAGTGAACTCCGCGAGCGGCTCGTCGTCACCGCGACCCTATCGAAGGCGCTCGGCTCCCAAGGAGGAGCGCTGCTGGGCTCCGAGCTCATCCGCGATGCCGCCGTGAACACTGCCCGCTCCTTCATCTTCGACACCGGTCTCGCCCCGGCCAACGCGGCAGCCGCCCATGCGGCGCTTGGCCTCATCACTTCCGACAGGGTGGCATCCATGGCGGGCGCGCGGAATGCACTCGCAACTGCACTTGAGGTGCCGGTTCCTGCCGGCGCTGTGCTCTCGGTGCCGATGCCGACGCCCGAATCCGGGGTGCGAGCCCGCGCTCTGCTGCGTCAGGAGGGGATCCTTGTCGGCTGCTTCCGCCCGCCCTCGGTTCCTGATGGCATTACGCGGGTGCGGCCGACCGCGCGTGCTGGTCTGAGCACCGATGAGCTGGCCCATGCCTGTGAGCGGATCCGGGCGATCACCGAGGCCTGCGTCGCGGAGGCGGGGTGATTCCGCGCTTCCTGCTCGTCACGGGAACGGACACCGGCGTCGGCAAGACGATTGCGACGGCGGCGCTGGCCGCGACGCTGAGGGCGGCCGGGAGGCGGGTCATCATGTGCAAGCCGATCCAGACGGGGCACATCAGTCCTGACGATCCACAGCGCGAGCATCTTGAAGCCGATTACAGCGATGTCGTCACCGAATCCGACGCCCAGATCGTCGCTCGGCTGACCGGAATCCATACGTTCACGAATATCACGCTGCGTCTGCCGATGGCTCCGCTTCCAGCGGCGCGCCTAGAGGCGACAGGGTCCGTGTCTGCGACTGCCGGAGCAGCCTCGATCCTGCCCAGCGCGGCCGAGCATGCGCAGCTCATCGCCACAGTTGCCGAACGCACCCGTGCTGACCACGTCCTCATCGAAGGCTCCGGGGGAGTGCTCGTCGACTTCGGAGGCCACACCGCTGCCGACATCCTCGCCTGCCTTTCGCCCGACCCAGACTCCGTCGGTGCCGTCATCGTCTCCCGCTCGCGCCTGGGCACACTGAACCACGCCGCTCTGACGGCCGAGGCACTGGGGAATCGGCACATATCGGTCACCGGCATCATCATGGGCTCGTGGCCTGAGCCTGCGCCGCCGGTCGACCGTGACAATCGCTGCGCTCTATCGGCTATCGCCCCCATCCTCGGTGCGGTTCCGGCTGGAGCCGGTCACCGCCTCGGGCCCGGCGAGTTCACGGCGCAAGCCCCTGGTTGGCTCTATCTGCCGTGGTGACCCAGAACTGGCTGTGCTGCTCCTCGTAGGTGAGGCAGCGTCGTGCCGGCGTGAGGTGTCCTCTGCGCCGACTCTTGGATCAGAGACCGAAGAAGGCCTTGAGCTCGGTGCTGATGGAGGTCAGACGCTGAGTCAGGGCCGGTCTGAGGGAGGCGCTCGCCGAGGTGGCCGGCAGCCGTAATCCTGCCCTGGCCGCGGCTCGGGTGTCGGCCTCGGTCGCGGCCTCCAACTCGGAGGGTTCGGCGACGACCTCGAGGTAGCACTTGAGCTTCGGCTCCGTGCCCGAAGGCCGGACGATGACGCGGGAGTTCGATTCCGAGAGGAGCAGAATCCCATCGGTGGGAGGAAGCGCTTCGTAGCCGGCAGAGAGGTCGTGGACCTCGACGACACGAGACCCGGCCAGGGACGTCGGCGGGTTCTCCCGCAGCTTCGCCATGGCAGTGGCGATGAGGGAGACATCGTCGAAGCGGAAGCTCAGCGGCGCGGTGGCAAAGTACCCGTCGCGGTTGCGGATCCGGTCGAGCTCGGTCTCGATGTCTGAGCCCGATTCCTTGAGACGCGAGGCCAGGGCCGCGAAGGTCACGGCCGTGGAGATGCCGTCTTTGTCTCTGACTGCTGTGGGGTCGACGCAGTAGCCCAGGGCCTCCTCGTAGCCGAAGACCAGCCCGGGGACACGCGAGATCCACTTGAACCCGGTGAGGGTGCTTATCGCGGCGAACCCATGGCTGCACGCTGCGGCGGCCAAACCGCGGGAGGAGACGATCGAGTTCGCGAATACCGGTGCTGCCGCCGCTTCTGCGGGTACGGCACTCTGGTCGTCGGACAGGTGCGCTTCGATCGTCTCAACCGAATGATGTGTGCCCTGAGCCAAACGAGCCGCGATGTCCTCACCGAGGACAAGTCCCACCTCGTCGCCGGACAGCTGTCGGTACCCGGCCGCTGTCGAGGTGTCCGGGATGGCGGCAGAGAAGCGGTCGGCATCGGGGTCATTGGCGATGATGAGTTCGGCACCGACTTCACGGGCCAGCGCATAGGACTCGTCGAGGGCACCGGCCTCCTCCGGGTTCGGGAACGCCACGGTCGGGAAGTCCGGATCGGGAGCCTGTTGAGAGGCGACCGGGTGGACATTGCCGAACCCGGTGCGGGCCAGAGCCGCCTCGGCGACGGAGGCCCCGACCCCGTGCAGGGAGGTGAGGACAATGTTCAGGTCGGTGCCCGAGGACACGTTGAGCGCATCGATGCGTTCCAGATAGGACTCGACGATCGACTCATCGAGGCGTTCCCACCCGGATTCGGCACGCGGTACGGACGCCACGGACTCGATCGCGGAGATCTGTGCGGCGATGAGCGCATCGGCAGGGCTGACGATCTGCGCACCGGCACCCGACTCAGCGGCAGCAGGGTCGGACTCGATCGCCTGCAGCGGACGCTTGCCGAGGTAGACCTTGTAGCCGTTGTCGTCGGGCGGATTGTGGGACGCGGTGACCATGACGCCGGCATCGGCCTGCAGGTGAGACAGGGCGAAGGCGAGAAGCGGAGTCGGGAGCTGATCGGGCAGCTGGATGGCAGTACCGCCGGCCGCAGTGATGACTGCTGCGGTATCGGTCGCAAAGTCCGCGGACTTGTAGCGGGCGTCGCAGCCGATGACGACGGTGAAGCCCTCACCGACAGTGTTCAGGAGGAAACGGGAGAGCCCTGCAGCGGCACGGATGACGACGGCGCGGTTCATCCGGTTGGGTCCGGCGGCGATCTCTCCGCGCAGCCCGGCAGTGCCGAATGCCAGGGGACCTGCGAAACGATCCTCGAGGTCGGCCAGCGCGGCCTCATCGCCCTCCCTCGCGGCGGCGAGGATGGTGCTGAGGGCCGTGGCCGTCTGAGTGTCGGGGTCATCGGCGATCCACGCCTCGACGATATCGGCGTCGAATCCGGAGGTGAAGCGATCGGCTACGCGAGTCATATCTGTCCTTGTTCAATGTTGTCGAAGTGGGGAAGGCCGGAGGAAGCGGAATGCCGGTGGAAGGGGGCACCGCCTCCGTGAGACATGGTGACCGGTCGGTTCGAGTGCTTGGCACCGACTAGTCGCCCACGGCTCATCGAGTCGTTCAGAGCTTTGCGACGATATCGGCGAGCAGCTGCGAGATGCGCGGGGCGGCGGCGACCCCGGCCTCGATGACCTCGGCGTGGGAGAGCGGAGTCTCCTGGATGCCGGCGGCCAGGTTCGTCACCAGGGAGATGCCCATGAGTTCCAGACCTGCCTGACGTGCGGCGATTGCCTCCAACGAGGTGGACATTCCGACGAGGTCGGCGCCGAGGACTCCGGCCATGCGCACCTCGGCGGGAGTTTCGTAGTGAGGTCCGCGGAACTGGGCGTAGACGCCTTCGTCGAGGCTGGGGTCGATCTCCTTGGCGATGGCGCGCATGCGCGGGGAGTACAGGTCGGTGAGGTCGACGAAGTTCGCACCTTCGATGGGTGAGGTGCCGGTGAGGTTGAGGTGGTCGGAGATGAGGACCGGGGTGCCGGCAGCCCAATTGCGGTTGAGGCCTCCGCAGCCGTTGGTGAGGACGAGGCTCTCGCACCCGGCGGCAGCGGCGGTGCGGACTCCGTGGGCGACGGCGCGCACGCCCTTGCCTTCGTAGTAGTGGGTGCGGGAACCGAGGACGAGTGCGTGCTTGCCGCTGGCTTCGATCCGAATCGTGCGCAGGGTGGCGCCGTGGCCTTCGACAGCGGGTGCGTGGAAGCCGGGGACTTCTGCGGCCGAGATTTCGCTGATCGTCTCGCCGAGGAGCTCCGCTGCTCCGCCCCAACCCGAGCCGAGAACGAGAGCAATGTCATGGGCCTCGATGCCGGCTTTGGAGTTGATGGTCGTGGCCGCGGCGCGGGCGGCGGCGGTAGGATCGCTTAAGTCAGTCATGACGCCAAGATTATCAAGTTATCGACCCGTTCAAGGAGCGCACACAATGCCGATCAGAGACCTGACCGATGGTGACGACCTGCGGTTGAACGAGGTGTTCGCCGACGCCGATACGCCGGCCGCTCATATGGCCAGGTCCCTGTTCCGTCCCTCCTCGGATTCTCCCTTGCTGCGATCTGTCATCGCCGAGGTGGTCCCTGAGGTTCCCGTCGGGGCCGCAGCGATCGCCGAGTCCCCCCTTCACCCCTACCGGGCGTGGGTCAATGTCGAGGTCGCGAGCGAGGAACAGGGCCACGGTCAGGGTCGAGAACTCTTCGAAGCAGCCTGCGCTGAAACCGTCGGCACTGCTCTGGAAGGCCTTGACCTGCGTGCACGAGTGCAAGCCGGCAGCCCGGGAGAAGGCTTCGCCAAGGCCTTGGGCTTCACACCACTGACAACGACACGAGTGATCAAGGTCGCCGCCGGTGCACTGCCGCCCAGCGGTGGTGGACGCGCCGAGGACCTCGAGATCGTGGCCACCGGATCGGTCAAGCTCACGAAGGCCTTCCTCGCCTGGTACACGGCCGTGAATAAGGACGACGCCGTCGGTCCACTGACGATCGGTCAGGTCAACAATGCGTTCCTCTCCGAAGCAGCAGGTGCCCATGGTGCCGCTCTGCTCAACGGTGACGCCGGTGCTGCCGAAGACGCAGGACTCAGCGCCTTCGCCGTCTCCTACGCACGGGAAGCAGATCAGTCAGGCGTCGAGATCACCGATGCAATGCCGGCCCCAGGTGATGATGAGGAGGCACCAACCGAACTCATCATCGGGTCGATGTTCGAAACCCGCGAGGAGGCCGCCGATACCTCAAGTGACCTGTTCAGGGCCGCAATCGCCGACGCCGAGCTTCTCCTTGCCCGACTTTCCGTCGATGCCGATGTCGTTCTCGAGGTCACGAGCGGCATGCCGGTGGTCGCAGCACTCGCCGATCGACTCCTGGAACTGGGACAGGCAACCGAACTCTACCGCTACGAAACTCTCACGGGACCTCCTGCGGACGCTCGCTGAGCCGACGTTGCCCTGAGGGTGCACAATGTCGGGGCCAGGCTTGGCGGGAGAATCTGAGAGAAAGTAGGACACCTGTGTCTTCTGCTGACCGTGGGAGCAGAGAGTCGACCACCCATGGCAATCACACAGAGAACGCAGGTCTGCGCAGGGGACTGACCGCTCGGCACATCCGCTTCATGGCCTTGGGCTCGGCCATCGGCACGGGGTTGTTCATGGGGTCCTCGGAGTCGATCCAAGCCGCAGGTCCGTCCGTGCTGCTGGCCTACATCATCGGCGGTGCCGCCGTCTTCATGGTGATGCGTGCGCTGGGCGAAATGCTGGTCCGTCATCCCGTCTCGGGATCCTTCGGCCAGTTCGCATCGCACTATCTCCATCCATTCGCCGGTTTCCTCGTCGGCTGGACCTTCGTCTTCGAGATGATTCTTGTCGCCGTCTTCGACGCCACCGCCGTCGGCGTGTACATGGGCTTCTGGTTCCCTGGAGTACCGCGCTGGATCTGGGTGCTGGCCGTCGTGCTCTTCATCGCCGCAATCAACATGATCGGCGTCAAGGTCTTCGGTGAGCTGGAGTTCTGGTTCGCGCTCATCAAAATCGTCGCGATCATCGCCCTCATTGCGGCTGGTGTGGCCATCATCATTTTCGGCTTCGGCATCGCCGACCACGATCAGATGGGTCCGCGTGCATTGTTCGACCACGGGGGAGCGTTCCCGCACGGACTTTGGGGGTTCCTGTCATCATTCACGATCGTGATGTTCGCTTTCGGCGGCATCGAGATCATCGGAGTCACCGCCGGCGAGGCGCAGAACCCGAAGAAGGTGCTGCCGGCCGCCATCAACTCGGTGCCGGTGCGCATCCTGCTCTTCTACGTGCTCACCCTCGGGGTGATCATGTGCATCCTGCCCTGGAACCAGATCACCTCGGAGATCAGCCCCTTCGTCGCGATCTTCGACTCCGTCGGTTTCAACGCAGCAGCTGCAATCCTCCAGGTTGTGCTCATCACAGCCGCGCTCTCGGCCATCAATGCCGATATCTTCGGGGCCGGTCGGATGCTCCATGGTCTGGCGGAGCAGGGGCAGGCGCCGCGTTCCTTTGCCCACACCACCCGCAACGGAGTGCCGGTGATGACTGTGATCACGATGATTGCGGCCCTGCTGGTCGGCGTGCTCCTCAACTACCTCTACCCCGACCAGGCCCTGTTCCTGCTCGGCGCATTGGCGACGTTCGCCACGGTGCTGGTGTGGCTGGTCATCCTCGCAGCTCATCTTCGGATGAAGCGGGTGCTGGTGCAGGAGAACCGACTGCGCAGTGAGTTCCCGATGCCGCTGTGGCCTGTGGGGTCCTGGGCGACGGTGGCATTCATCCTCTTCGTCATCGTCATGGTCGGAATCGTGCCCGATTCCCGTCCGGCGCTGTGGGTAGGTCTGCTCTGGGTCGGGGCGCTGTGGCTGTGCTACTTCGCCTTCGTTCGGGGTGAGGGGCGCCGACCCTACCAGCTCATCGACCACACCGAGCCACTGGCCGCGGGCAGGCACAACGAGATTACTGACTGATGTCAGCTCGAAACGCGATCGGTCAGGCAGACCTCACCGTGACATCGGCGGATCCCTCCGCTGAGAAGAGCCTCACGGCCTGCGCCCTGCCTTCGGTGACGTACCACGCGGTCCCGGGATCTCCGTCGAGTGGTGGCAGTCTGAGCAGGCCCAGATTGCTGAGGTCCTGCCGACTGTGGACGCCGATGATCAGCGTCGGCCCCAGTCCTTGTGCCTTGGCCAACGGGGAACCGTAGCCGGGGGTGAACCGCACCGGCATCGTGACCACATGCAGTCCGCCGTCAAGGAGATCGAAGGCGTCCGGGTTGGCTTCCAAATGCGCATCGTCATGGACCGTGAGCAACTGTATGTTGGCCGCTGCTGAGTCTGAGCATGTCTCCTGCACCATGGCCGCGGTCTCGCTCTTCCCGCTCTGCGGTGATCCGCGGACGCTGAGAACCTCTCCGTCACGCGCTGGCTTCCACGCGACGAGTTTCCCGAAGGGGTCGAGTCCGAGCGGAATCCAGGTCCCCGTTGGATCCAGCGGCGCAGTTGCGTGCTCTGGTGCTGCCGTGAGTCCACGCCAACGGGGTTCGACGCTGCCACATCTGTCGTCGCCTACAGCTGCAAGGTCAGGCACCAACTGCACATCGGCACCGTCACCACCTGCTTCGTGCGCGCTGGGGCCGACGAGGACTGCCCTGTATTCCGGCCATGTCCCGACGAATCGCTGTCTGGACAGTCCGACGCTGAGCCCATCACCTCCTGCACTGGGTGGGAAGATCACCTGAGAGGTGAAGGCGGCGCTCGTGTTCGTCGACGTTCGGCACCCGCCCAACAGAAACGTCAGCCCCAACCCGGAGCCATGCTTGAGCAGTCGCTCCGTCTCGGCAGCCATCTGATGGTCCAGAGAGTCGATGAACTCGTTCCAATTGCTGCACACCACGATCGTTGCCGGCACGCGTTCGTCGGCAGAGCCTCGGTGCAGATGGTCGAGGATCGCGTGAAAGCGCCAACCGGTGTCCATCCCACAGGCGATCTCGGCCCAGTCCAAGGACTTCGCGATGCGCCCCAAAGCCACGACCCGGTGAGTCAGGGCGGCACTGGCTGCCATGCGCCTCAGCACTGTTGAGACGACGTCCGCGTCGGTGCCGACGACGATGGTCGAACCATCAACGGCAGGGGAATACGACCAGGCGCTCTGCTTCTGGTGACTGGGAATATCAACGATCCCGGTTACCGTTCCAGTCACTGTCTCGGACCCTGTCCCATTCACCTCTGGATCGCTCTCAGTTGAGCCGGACCCATCGGTCCACGCTGAGAGCAGCACAGGGATATCCTCAGCATCGGGCAGGGGCGGCAGGACGACCGAACGATGCCGTTGAGGCGATGGCTGTGTCTCGGCAGGTGACTTACGATATGCCTGCTCAAGGTTGCCGATATGGATGCCGTTGACGCTGTGCTGGGTGGGAAGGCCTCGGCCGGGTTCCCACGGGCGGAGTCGGGGCCGCTGACGAACACCGGCAGCAGAGGAAGCGGAGGTGGGAACGGCGACCCGAAACTCCACGATCGACGAACCCGTATCGAGGCATGCTGCGCCTGGGGTGTCCGGTGGCAGAAGGGCAGCGTCGTTGACGCCGATGACGTCGAAGGAGTCCGCATCCTCTCGCACGCGCAGGCACATCCGAATGTTGATGTTGGCCTTCATCTGTCCGGTGACGACGCCGAGCGGCCGTTGAGTCGCGAGGATGAGATGCACTCCCAGCGACCGTCCCAGGGCTGTCAGGTGCTCCAGCAGATCTGCCGACTTCGGGTGGGTCGCCATGAGGGCGTGGAACTCATCAATGACGACGACCAACCTCGACGGAGGATCGTCGAGTTCGAGGACATCGGAACACCCGTGGTCGGCCAGGAGCCGCTCGCGGCGGGTGATCTCAGCACGGACGGAGACCAATGCGCGGAAGGCAGCCGCGGAATCGAAGTCGTCGAGGACGCTGTCGGTATGCGGCAGCTCCTCCAACGGGGCGAAAGTCGCACCGCCCTTGAAATCGATGAGAACGAACACCAGCCGCGACGGTGGGTGTTCCAGAGCCATTGCCAGCAGCCAGGTCTGAAGCAGAATCGACTTCCCGCTGCCTGTCGTTCCAGCCACGAGCGCGTGAGGTCCGTCGTTGAAGAGGTCGAGAGCGATGTCCCCATCTCGTCCGCGCCCAATCCGCACGGGACCAGGTGCAGTGTGCGCCCAGCGCTGACGAATGACCTGCGGTGCATCGTCGTAGAGATCGCCGAGGCCATGATTCGGCAGCCGTTCGACGTTGCCGTCCGTCGCCTGCCGGTGCCCGAGAGCGAGGAACCGCCCAGGTGGCATGAGGGAGGCAACGAGGGTTCTGCCCGGCGCTGGACCATCTGCAGCCGAGGAATCGTCGGTGCGTGCCTGTGCCAGGCTGCCCAGTGACAGAGAGATCGATGCGATGGGAGACGGTGCTTGCAGCAGAAGTCTCGCCGACGTGGCCTGTTCGGACAGGACCACGCCGATCCTCGACTCGGTGCCGTCGCCGTGGTCGAAGCCGCTGCCCTGCAGCTCGGGCAGCCGAAGCAGATCGGGACACGGCAGCCAGTCATAGGTGGGCTCGCTCAGCCAGGACAGAGCCATGCGACGCAGCTGTTCGCTATCGCCGGTAACCGTCACCGAGGTGGTGGTGGGGTCGATGCGAAGCGGCACCTCGTCGATGATGACCGTCCCATCGAGATGTTCGGTGCCCTCGCGGAGTTCATCGGCGATCGTGATGGGGCTGCGGGCAGCCCCGAAGCCGAGGCATAGTCCCGAACCGGTCTGCAGGAGGCGCCTGTGGTCGTCGACCACTGTGGACAGCCTGCGCCGAGCCTTCTCGAGCGCCGCCCGCCTGTCGAGGACGCATTGGGCGCAGTCGCGTGCATATCGACGCTTCTCCATGACATAGGCGACATAGCCGGAGATGGGTGCGGACACGCTGAAGAGGAGGAACCACCACATTCCGGTGACGACTGCGAGCACACCTCCGATGGCGATGGGAATGAGGAATGCCCACCACTGGGGAGGCTTCGCTGGGCGTGGGTCATCAACTGACTCAGGTGCCACATGCGTGGGTTCACGCCCAGAGCCGGCGAACATTCGGGTCCGGCTAGTATCCGGGGGAGGTCTGCGGGAATGGGAGATAGTGGGGGAGATGGGCGAGAAGATAGTGGTGCCCAGAGCTGAGAACGTCTGCTCCCTGGCCGGCCCCAACTCGAGTCGTGCCGGTTGGCGGGACAGACACGGGTCGACGATGGTCAGGCTCTCGGGGTGGGAGATGCGGCTGAGCAGGGGAGTCCGGGGATCGATTCCGATCGTAAAGCCCGAATCGGGTCCGGCGAGCACCGAGACCAGGGCAGATCCGGATCCTCGATCGAGGGACGAGGTTCCGAGGACGGTGACCGGGTTCAGCGACTGCCACCGCCCCCAGGCCATGGTCTTCACCAAGTCATCTGGGTTGTCGGATTCTGCGGGCAGTCGGTTGCCCGCGAGCAGGTCAGTCAAGGTCAGGACGGGACCGATGACGGAGCGAAGCACCTCGAGGACGGGCTGCTCAGAGTCTGCTTCGATCACATCGGTGCGAATGTTGGCGTTGGCATCGATGCGATGAATCAGACCGAGCGTGTTCATGGTTTCAGGATCACGTGGTTCAACGGGCGGGCCAAGTGCGCCTCATCTCCCTGTGGACGGCGGTTCTGTGCCCACAGGTTCTTCGCTCACAAGTGGGGGATGTGCCCACAGGAGAATACGGCAGAGTCGCCGGGGTGTCCGCATCAGAGTCGTTGAGCGACCATCACGATATGCGCAGCGAACCGCGAGCATAGGCGGTGGCTTGGAGTTCGATGAGATCGGGAACGAACCGTGACAGCAATGCGGGTGTGTAGTCGGCGCGCAGGCGGATGACGACCGAATGCTGCCCGTCTGCATCGGCGCTGAGCTCCACATTGTGCAGTCCCTGCGGGGTGGGAACGGCATCAATGTAGCGGCTGGCGGCCCGTTTCGCCGCAGAGGGTGAGAACACGAGCCCGGGTTCGCCACCGGGAGCCGGTTCGAATGAGTCGGAGGCCGCCAGCGCTGCAGAGTCCGCCACACTCTGCAGCTCGCGGCGAGTCATATGCAGGTCCGTCAGAGCCGCGATGAGGAAGGCCAAGAGCAAGGCGATGACGACGAAGCCGATGGCCAATGGGGTGATGGACCCGTCGTCGACGCGGGACCGGTGTCTGCGCGGCATCTCAGTCTCCACCCGCTGTGGCCACGACGTCGGTGTGGGAAGCACGAAGAGTGATGTGTGGGGAATGTTTGGTGCCGAAGAGGAGCGGGAACCCGGGCAGCGACACCTTCGTCTCGACCCGCGCGGTGATGAGGGATCCTGCTTGTCCACAGGGTCCGGAACATGAGTAGTCAATAGTGATGGGAACCCCGGTGAGTCCGAAATCGGTGAAATGCATGTCGGCGACCTGGTGGGCTCGGCGTTCGGAGGGGTCGGCATCGCGGGCCGCGATCCGGGAGGCCGAGATCGCGGTCGACGTGGTCGCATAGCTGGCAGCCTGCAGCTGAGAGATGGCGAGCATGAGATAGACGACCGGGATGAGCAGAACGATGGACGCGAACATGAACTCGATGACGGCCGTGCCCGAATCGGCGCGTTCCTCCGATACTGGATCGGCGCGTTCCTCCGACAGCGAGTCGGAACGCTCCTCGGGCACCGCAAGGTCAGGGTCAGTCACGATCGACATCCTCAACGATCGACCGTCCGCTCAGGTCCCACACCTCGGCGGGGCCCCACAGCCCGAGGACAGGCAATGGAGTCCGGACACGAACCTCGACGACATCGTCTTGGCCGTGCCGGGCTGTGGTGACGGTGATCGACTGGGCATAGCGCTCGCCCACGGACACGGTGATGAGTTCGGAGGTGAGACGTTTCCCGTCAGCATTCGACTGATCGGCGAGGCTGGCTTGGCGGGCACCGGCGACGGCCGAATCGATGACAGTGTTGCGGACGTGGATGACCAGACCGATCTGCAGAGTCCCGGCCAAGACGAGGGCCAGGAGTGACCCGATGAGCGCGAACTCGGCGATCGCAGAACCGGAGTCGGCCCCGGCTTCGCGGTCAACATCGTAGTCCTCGGCCTCCGCGTCCGCGTCGACACCACACCTCCGATGGCTCACCCGGCGCCCCGAACCTTGTTCATCGCGTCCTGGAACATCGAGGTGAAGGCCTCTCCGGCCAATGCCCACAGCGCGACGACCAACCCTGCCGTCATCAAAGTGATGAGGACCCAACCCGGAACGTCACCGCGGTCCGGTCTCTCCTCTCGGCGCTCGCCTCGGCGATCCGGGGCATCGGTTGAGAGGCCGATGACGAACACGGTGAATCGGTTCATCAGGTGGTGGAACATGGTGTCTCCTTCTTCCGGGGTGATCGGTGGCAGGTTGATGATCGGGTGGCAGGTCAGGGGCTCAGATCAAGGACCGTGAGCGAGGGAAAGACGGCAAAGATGACGGTCACTGGGAGTACAAATACGACGACCGGCACCAGCATTCCGATCTCCTTCTTTCCCGAGAGTTCGAGCAGACGACGGCGCGACTGTTCGCGCACATCGGCGGCCTGGGCACGGAGGACCTCCGCCAGCGGGGTTCCGCGGGTCATCGACACGGCCAGACCGTCGACGAACTGCACGATCTCGGGAATTGCGATCCGAGTCGCCATCGAATCGAGCGCATCGACGAGCGGTGTTCCGGTTCTCGTCGTTGCCAGGGCCGTGCGCAGCTCATCGATCAGGTCGCCCGAGCAGGTGCGACACACCCGTTCGAGTGCTTCGACGATTCCCTCGCCAGCGGTGATGGACAGAGCGAGGAGTTCGGCAACTGTGGGGAACTCTGCGAGGACACGTGACTCGTGACGGGTGATGGCTTGGCTCAGGCGCCAGTCATTGGCGATGTGTCCGGCGATGCCACCGCTGATGATGAGGACGAGGGTGACCACGGGGGAGAAGCCGCGTTGGGCCGAGAGGAGCCCGGCCGCACATCCGGCGGCGATCATGCCAACCAGAATGCTCAGAATCTGATTGATGCGGAAGCGTTCCAGAGACGCACCGCCGCCGAGGCGGTTGATCCGCAGGTTCAATGTGGCGTCGGTGGTGATCCGGGATGTCACCCACATGGTGGCGCCGAACGTGGCGGACTTGAGCAGTCCCAACAGTCCCTCCGTGCGAGGAGTTGGCGGAGCGTAGATGTCGACCAGTGATTCCTGATCACGCAGGTACGGTGCGATGCGAGATGACAGTGCCGGTCGGCGCAGAGGTGGCAGGGACAGAACGAAGACGCAGAGTGCGAACCCGTTGAACGCCCCGAGGGCAAGGATCGTGAGCGGATCGGTCAGCGCGCTCACAGCACCTCACTGCCCTCGTCCGAACGGTGGAACGACGAGGAGGACAGGGACGATCCTTCAATGACACGAGGTTCTTGCGGGAGCCGGCCGATCCGCTTCATCGCCTGATACGCCAACAGCGAGACGACGAATCCGGAAGCCAGGAGAAGCAGCCCGGTCTGGGAGTTGTAGGCAGCTGCTGTCTCTGGCCGGGTCGACAGGAACGCGAGCACTACCCAGGGAGCTGCCACCGCCAGTCGGGCACCGTTGACGGTCCACTGCTGCCGGGCAGAGAGTTCATTGCGGGTGCGGGCATCGTCGCGGACGAACTGGGCGAGGGCTCGCAGCATCGTGCCGAGGTCACTTCCACCGACCTGTCTGGTCACGCTGAGCGCGACGACGATCCGGTCGGCCACCGGGTCAGCGCTGACCTGGCGGAAGCGTTCGAGGGCGATCGCGAATGAGCCGCTGGCCCGGTATTCCTCAGCAAAGACCTCAAACAGCGGTCGCAGCGGCTCAGGCCCGCGGTGGGCCAGAGAACTCAGAGCCTCCGGCAGTGACAGGCCGGCACGAACGCCGGAGTTGAGGTGGTCGAGGGTTTCTGGCCACAGTTCACGACGCATGACCTGTTTGCTTCGAGCCCGATGTTGGAGCAGGCGGTGCGGCAGCCACGAGGCGAAGACACCGAAGCACAGGGCAATCGCCCACGAACCGGTCAGGACGGTGGCAACGACGCTGATGAGGATGAAGACGGTGATCGAGATGAGGATCAGGTGGCTCAGGTGCATCTGTGGGAACCCGGCCCCGGTGAGCATGTCATCGAGCTCGCGGACCCACCGTCTCTGCACCCGTTTCCTCGATCGTCTCTGCCACAGCGACATCCACAGCAGGAACAGGCCTGAGCCGAAGCAGGCACCGATGAGAAGACTGTATTGGGAATAGCTCATGCCGCTTCCAGAATGGAATGGAGATCCTTGCCGATGGCGGCGAATCGATCGCCGAGGTGGCCGAATCCCTGTCCGCGCACCAGCTGCCCCTGCGGCGAATGGAAGATCGTGTCGAGTTCGACGACGTCACCTTCGACGCCACCAGGGACGGCGCAGATCTCACTGACGAGGCGGGTCCCGTTCGGGTCACGGCGCAGGTGGACGACGACGTCGATGCTCACTGCCACAGTGGGGACGACGAACGAGGAGGAGATGTTCGCCCCAGCCAGAAGCGGCAGGGTGCAGATCTTCGTGATCGCGGCGCGGGCAGAGTTCGCGTGGATTGTGCCCATCCCGGGCAGGCCCGAATTCAAGGCCACCAGCAGGTCGAGACTCTCAGCCTCACGGACCTCCCCGACGATCATTCGGGTCGGTCGCATACGCAGAGCTTCCTTGACCAGTGAGCGCAGCGTGACCTCGCCGGTGCCTTCCAGCGACGGCTGGCGGCACTGCATGGGAACCCAGTCGCGACTGGGCAGGTTGAGCTCGAAGACCTCTTCGCACGAAATGATGCGCTCACGGGCGGGAATGGATCCGGCCAGAGCATTGAGCATGGTGGTCTTGCCGGCCTGAGTTGCCCCGGAGACTAAGATATTCGCACCGCTGGCGACTGCTGCGTCAAGAAATCTGGCGGCCGCCGGGGTCAGAGACCCCTGGGCGACAAGGCCGGCGAGGTTCCGTGGGCGCTGAATGAATTTTCGAATGTTGACCGCAGGGAAGGAACGGGTGATATCGGGCAGGACGACATGGAGCCGGGAGCCGTCGGGAAGCATGGCGTCGACAAAAGGCTGTGACAAGTCGACCCGCCGGCCCGAGGTGCGCAGCATTCTCTCAATGAGATCATCGAGTTCACCTGCAGTGAGTTTCGTCGTCGTCAGCTGGTGGAGTCCGTCGATGGCGATGAAGACTTCGCTGGGGCTGTTGACCCAGATCTCTTCGACCCGGGCATCATCGAAATAGTCTTGCAGTGCGCCGAAGCCCGAGAGCTGATTGTCGATGGAACGAAACGTTGCTTCTTTGTCTTTCAAGGGCGGAAGATCCGCGACCAGGCTGCGCTCGTCGTACTCAGAGATGACCGTGCGAATGACCTCTCGCGAGCGCTGCATATCGGTGCGAGGGTCCACATCGAGGTCTCTGATCCTCTTGTGCACTTCGCTCTTGATGACCTCGGTGGCTTCCACGTTGAACCCCTGGCGTCCAGAATACGAATCACATTTTTAACAGCTGGATTTGTTTTTAACCTATCTGTAGTCGAAAGAAGAATCCAGCGTTTTCTTGAATCTGTGGATAACTCTGTGTGCGAAGACCGAATGCCATAAATGTAGTTTCAGGCGTGGGACTGCGCGCCGGCTCGTCATTGCATCCGCATTGCACATTCCCGTGATCCGGTATAGATTCTCATCACTGTTGCAGTGGCTTTCTGCTCAAGCCTCGCCCACCGTGGGCCGCGTCACCGGCGGGATGACTTGCTCTCCTGCTGGTGGCGCTCAATTGTGCTTGGGTCACCCTGAGGCGGAGTTGCGCTTCCTCTCAGGGTGGCGCCCGCGGCCAGTCGAGGGCAAGGTCAAGGAGCCGGGCCGAGAGTCACCTGGCGTCCGCATCTTGGATTGAGATTTTTCATTTCTACGGCTTGTAGAAAATATTCTACGGAGCGTAGTAACGTCGAAAGCACCCAATCAACCGGACGACCTGGAAAGGCCGTTGCAGCCACGTGGTGCTCTGGCATCACGAAAGGGGCAGATGTGATTTCCCAACCCGCACTTTCCGTCATCCGCGAGACCCTGCCGGTCGTAGGAGCCTCGATCGGCGAGATCACCCCGATCTTCTATTCGCGCATGTTCGCCGCCCGCCCGGACTTGGAGCGTGACCTCTTCAATCGCGGGAACCAGGCGCAGGGGGAGCAGCAGAAGGCGCTGGCCGGCGCGATCGCCGCCTATGCGACGCTTCTGGTCAGTGACGATGCGCCGAACATCGACGCCATGATGAGCCGGATCTCGAACAAGCATGCGTCCTTAGGGATCACCGAAGATCAGTACGCCATCGTCTACGAACACCTCTTCGCTGCCATCGCCGAGGTTCTCGGGGACGCCGCGACCTCCGACGTCGTCGACGCCTGGACGGCGGTCTACTGGGACATGGCCGACTCGCTGATCAGAGCGGAGAAGGGGCTCTACGCCCGCTTCCAGGTCGACCCCGGCGATGTCTGGCGTGAGCTGGTTGTGGTCGCACGGACCCAACAGTCTCCGACCACCGTCAGTCTCGAACTTGCCCGCGAAGACGGAGCGGCGCTGCCCGAGGCGCAGCCGGGGCAGTACCTGTCCGTCCAGGTGGCGCTTCCCGATGGTGCACAGCAGATTCGCCAGTATTCTCTGACCAGAACCTCGAACCGCACGTCGTGGGCTGTGACGATCAAGGCCGAGCCAGGCCGTGCCGAGTCGGGTGTTCCTGCCGGAGAGGTCTCGAACTTCATCCACGACAACGTCTTCGAAGGTGACACCCTGCGCTGCTCCCTGCCCTATGGCGACCTCGTCGTCGAAGAAGCCGATGAGCCGCTGCTCTTGGTTTCGGCCGGAATCGGCTGCACGCCGATCATCGGGGCGCTCAATCACCTGGTCCAGGCCGAGTCAACCCGCCCGGTCACAGTTCTCCACGCCGACCAGTCGATGGCTTCCCACGCGCACAGGCAGGAGATGGCGGAACTGGTCAACCAGCTGCCTGGCGCGCAGATGCACTACTGGTACGAACAGCTCGGTGCTCGCCCGGCCACCGACACCGTCCACGAGGGCTTCATCAACCTCGCCGAGGTTGGTGTGGACCTGCGCGCGCAGGTTTACCTGTGCGGTCCACCGCCGTTCATGAACGCGGTGCGACGTGGGCTCGGTGAACTCGATGTCCCCGCCGGCAACGTCCACTTCGAGGTCTTCGGGCCCGATACCTGGAGTGCTGCCGCGGAGCCGGTGTCGGCCTGATTCTCCGGTTCTGACCACACCCCATTCCGACGCCGAGGTGGCACGATCGGTCGTGCCACCTCGGCGCCGGTTGACGGCGGGGTTGAAGGGCGAGGATTCAAGCCTGAGGGCCGCGATGTACTAGGCTGGGCTCATTATGGCCCTTGATTATTCTGCTGAAATCGCCAACCTCCGTCAGACCTACAAAGCGATCCTGGACGTGTCCGATCTGGACAACCTTCGCTCCGAGGTCGCCGAAATGACGGAGCAGGCATCGGCGCCGTCCTTCTGGGACGATCCGGACTCCGCGCAGAAGATCTCGGCCACCCTCTCGCACAAGCAGGGAACCCTGGAGAAGCTCGAGAAGTTCGGTGAGCGCATCGACGATGCCGAGCTGCTCATCGAGATGTCCGAGGATGAAGGCGATGAGGACTCGAAGGTCGAAGCCGAACGCGATCTCAAGAAGCTCCACGACCAGCTGGCCGAGCTCGAGATCTCGACCCTGCTCAACCACGAATACGATGAGCGCTCCGCTGTCGTGACCGTGCGCTCCGGTGCCGGCGGCGACGACGCCACCGACTGGGCGCAGATGCTCATCCGCATGTACATCCGCTGGGGCGAGAACCGCGGATACAACGTGCAGCAGCTTGACACCTCCTACGCCGAAGGTGCGGGCATCAAGTCCGCAACCATCCAGGTCAACGCCCCCTACGCTTACGGAACACTGTCCGTTGAGGCAGGCACGCACCGTCTCGTGCGCATCAGCCCCTTCGATAACCAGGGGCGTCGTCAGACCTCCTTCGCTGCCGTCGAGGTTGTCCCGCTCATCGAGTCCACAGACCATGTCGAGATCGATGAGAACGATCTGCGCATCGACGTCTACCGGTCCTCGGGCCCAGGCGGTCAGTCCGTGAACACGACCGACTCGGCTGTGCGCATCACGCACGAGCCCACCGGCGTCGTCGTGAGCATGCAGAACGAGAAGTCCCAGATCCAGAACCGCGAAGCCGCGATGCGCGTGCTCCAGTCCCGCCTCCTCGACCTCAAACGCAAGGAAGAGGCAGCGCAGAAGAAGGAACTGGCCGGTGACATCAAGGCCAGCTGGGGTGACCAGATGCGTTCCTACGTCACCCACCCGTACCAGATGGTCAAGGACCTGCGCACCGGCTACGAGGTCAACAATCCCTCGAACGTCTTCGACGGCGACCTCGACGGCCTCATCGAGGCCGGAATCCGCTGGCGCAAAGAGCAGGAGATGGCCGAAGAGTCTGAGTGACCTTCGGCTGCTCGACTAGTTCACGAACCGCCTCGTTGACGCACCGCCTCGGCGGCTGTGAACTTCCTCCAATGCGCAACACACGCCCTTAAGCCTCCCCGAACATCACGGAGCTGTTACGTACAGTGGAAGCGGCCGAGCCATCCGCGACATGATTGAAGAACCTCTTGATCAAATTCGACTCAGTTTCGAAGTCCTACGACGCACGCTCCCGCCGAGCACTCGACGACATTTCGTTCGAGGCCGAGCGTGGAGAATTCGTGTTCCTCGTCGGCGCTTCGGGCTCGGGTAAATCCACGGTCATCCGCCTCATCCTGCGCGAAGAGGTCCCCAGTGCCGGACGGATCCACATCGCCGGGAAATCGGTCGTCAAGATGCCCAGCTGGAAGGTGCCCTACCTGCGGCGGGGGATCGGAACCGTGTTCCAGGACTTCCGCCTGCTGCCGAACAAGACCGTCTTCGCCAACGTCGCCTTCGCCCTCCAGGTCATCGGCAAGTCCCGGGCCGCCATGTCGACCCTGGTCCCCGATGTGCTCGAGACAGTGGGGCTGGCCGGCAAGGAGAAGCGCTACCCCAACGAACTCTCCGGTGGTGAGCAGCAGCGCGTGGCCATCGCCCGCGCCGTCGTCAACAAGCCAGGCATCCTGCTCGCCGACGAGCCCACAGGCAACCTCGACCCGACCACCAGCGCCGACATCATGTCGGTGCTCGAGAAGATCAACCGCAACGGAACCACAGTGCTCATGGCCACACACGACGGAGAGATCGTCAACCGGATGCGCAAGCGAGTCATCGAACTCTCCGAGGGAACAATCGTTCGCGATGTCGAAGAGGGCACCTACGGAGTCGCCTCATGAGGGCCGGATTCATCCTCTCCGAGGTCTGGTCGGGGCTGCGCAAGAACGTCTCCATGGTCCTATCCGTGGTGCTCGTGACATTCGTGTCCCTGCTCTTCGTCGGCGCCGCGATCCTGCTGCAGATGCAGGTCGGGCAGATGAAGGACTACTGGTACGACCGTGTCCAGGTCTCCGTCTTCCTGTGCCCACCGGATTCGGAGGCCACCAACTGCGTCGAGGGCGAAGCCACTGATACGCAGAAGAAGAACATCGAAGACCAGCTCGAAAGCTCTGAGCTTGCCCCCTATGTCGACGAGGTCTACTTCGAGGACAAAGGCGAGGCATTCGAGCACTTCCAAGACCAGTTCAAGGGCACCAGCCTCGAAGGCACCGTTCCCGAAGACGAGATGAACGAGTCGTTCAGGGTCAAACTCAAAGACGCCGAGAAATACGACATCATCAAGGAATCGTTCTCCTCGACTCAGGGCGTCGAAGAAGTCGTTGACCAGAACCAGCTTCTCGACCGTCTCTTCGGTGTGCTCAACATCGCCACCGTCGTCGCGGTCGCGATCGCCGGCATCATGCTGCTGTGCGCCATGCTGCTCATCGCCACGACCATCCGACTCTCTGCGTTCTCCAGGCGACGTGAGACGGGAATCATGCGGTTGGTGGGTGCCTCGAACACCTTCATCCAACTCCCGTTCCTGCTCGAAGGCGTCATCGCCTCGGCGATCGGTGCGACCCTGTCCGCCGGTGCGCTGGGCCTCCTCGTCCACTTCGGCGTCAGCGGCTGGTTGGAGGGTCAGGCGACCGGCTTCAGCCTGATCTCGGGAGTCAACGTCCTCATCGTGGCACCGATCCTCATCGCCATCGGTGTGATCATGGCCGGGGCATCGTCCCTGATCACCCTGAACAAGTACACGAAGGTCTGAGATGAAGCGCAGACTCGGTTTGGTTCTCACAGCAGCAGTGCTGGCCGTCATCATGCCCGTCACCTCGGCGGGGGCCAACCCTCGCGATGACAAGAGCAAGGTCGATGAGCGGGTCAAGGAGCTCCAGCAGGAGTTCGAGGGCCTCGACGAGGACCTGGCCCGAGTCATCGCCGAACGCGATGCCGCCGAGGAGAAGCTGCCCGACGCCGAAGCCGCGTCGAAGAAGGCCGATGACGCTCTGGCCGAAGCCATCGAGACCGATGATGCCATGGCAGCCCGTCTCACCTCGGCGCAGAATGCCCAGAAGGATCTCAAGACCTCGATCAAGGACGGCGCAGAGGAGATCGACAAGCACAAGACCTCGGCCGCGCGCATCGGGCGACAGGCCTACCAGAACTCCGGCATCACCTCCGACCTGGCGATGCTGCTGCAGATGGCCGAGGGCACAAGCGCCGACGGCGGAATCGGGCGGGTGGACTCCGCCGTGCGATCGCAGCAGCGCACGATCGACACCCTCTCCGAGCAGCGAGCGGTGAACAAGAACAACGAAGAGCGCCTCTCCGGTGTCACCGATGAGATCTCGGACCTCAAGGACGAAGCCGCCGAGGCGGTGCTGGCCAAGGAAGCCGCACAGATCGACGCGAAGAAGAAGTCCGACAGCCTCAACGACATCATCACCACGAAGGACGATGCTGAGAAGACGATCTCGGATAACAAGGCCGAGACCGAGGAACAGCTGCAGAAGGAACAGGACGAGCAGGATCGCCTGGCGAAGAAGGTCCGCGACTGGGAGAAGGATCAGGAGAAGAAGGGCAAATTCGTCTACGGCGACGGCGAACTGGCCAACCCTGCCAAGGGCTATCCCACCACTTCACCATTCGGGTACCGCATCCACCCGATCACCGGAGCCAAGAAGCTGCACTCGGGCACCGACTTCGGCGTTCCCTGCGGCACACCGATCCGTGCAGCAGGCGATGGCATCGTCGTGATCTCCGGTTGGACCGGCGGCTACGGCAACCGCGTGGTCATCTCCCACGGAAAGATCAAGGGCGACTCGATCGCCTCGACGTACAACCACAACACGGACCTCAAGGTCCGTGACGGGCAGAAGGTGAAGAAGGGTCAGGTCATCTCGGATTCGGGCACGACCGGTGCCTCCACCGGCTGCCACCTGCACTTCGAGATCATGAAGAACGGCGGCTACGTCGACCCGATGCCCTACATCTCCTGACGACGGTCATCGTCCTTCAGAACCTGACCTCGCCGAGGTGGCTCCCGGTTGAATGTGATTCTGGCCTTTCGTGCGCGATATCATTGAGCTAGAGTAGTTGGTCTGCGTGTCTACGCGATTGAGCACTCCTCGGGGGCTGACAATCGAGGTCGGACACACTGAACCGAGACACAGGAAGGAGGCCGGACATGCCGAAGGAAACTGGCAAGAAAGTCATTGCGAGGAACCGCAAGGCACGCCACGACTATCTCATCGAAGATACGTGGGAGGCCGGTCTCGTGCTGAGCGGAACCGAAGTGAAGTCGCTGCGAGAGGGCAGGGCGTCGCTGACAGACGGTTTCGCATTGATCTTCCAGAACGAAGCGTGGCTCGAAGGCGTCTACATTCCCGAATACGCACAGGGGACATGGACGAACCACACCGCTCGCCGCCGGCGGAAGCTGTTGCTGCACCGTGACGAGATTCTGCGGCTGTCGCAGAAGGTCAAGGAATCGGGACGCACACTCATTCCGCTGGAACTGTACTTCGACGGATCGCGCGTCAAGGTTGAGATCGCTCTGGCCAAGGGCAAGCGCGAATGGGACAAGCGTCAGGCGCTGCGTGAGGCACAGGACAAGCGTGAGGCTGAGCGCGCCATCAAGTCCAAGCAGTTCCTCTGAGCTGACCCAGTCGACACCGCCGGCGAACCGGATTTCCGTTCGTGGGAATGCAATTGGATCGACTGGTGTTCTACGAGTATGCTGGTTATTCTGGTCAGCGCATGAGCCTGTTTATGCAGGTGAATGAGCTGGGCAGGTTTGGTAAAAGAATATGGGGATGATCGGTTTCGACGTCGGACACTGCGACGGGAGAAGCGGGCCGAGAATGTAGAGTCATCTCGTTAATGTCCTCTGCAAAACAATAGGTGCTAAGTCTAATAACCGCACCGATTTCGCCCTCGCTGCCTGATTAGGCCGAGCTGCGAATCCGTCAGTCTAGAGTTGCTTCCACTCTAGGTCCTGGCGTCGCTTAGGGAGCCACTGCTTCAGATATTTGTTGAGGGTATCTGAGGGACTTTTACTCAACTCCGTTCGTTGGTCCACATGTTCGTGTGAGGGCCAGAACCTAAGAAACTACTTCACGAACTGCGCCCGGAGAAGTCCTGACAATCTGCCGACGGACGCGGGTTCGATTCCCGCCATCTCCACCCATGGAAGAAGCCCGGTGACTCAGAGTTCTGAGTCACCGGGCTTCTTCGCGTCCGGAATCGCGACTGAGCCGCCCGCGCCCCTACGAGTTCACACGAATGACTTCCTCCTGGTACGGCGCGATGACCGCACCCGAGATCCGCAGGTCGAGGACCAGGAACTTCCGTTCGTCGACCGGAGTCGCCTTCCACTCGTTGACGACCTCGAGATCAGCCAGCGAGCGAACCGCGACACCCTGTCCTCCGGCAGCGCTGCCCAGGGCTGCGAAGTCGATCTCGTCGATGAGCATCGGCGACTTATCCAGCCCTTTGAGACCGTACAGGTTCACCTCGGCGCCATAGGCGGCATCATTGAACACTACGGCCATGCCGCGGCCTCCGGCTGAACGGATGGCGGTGTCGAGGTCGGACAACGCCATGGCGCCGCCCCCGTCGCCGGTGGTGAGAACGATCGTCGAATCCTGATTGGCCCGGGCAGCCCCGGCGACGCTGTGCCAGCCGAGTCCGATCGACTGGAATGCGGTGCCGACCATCGCCAACCGGTCGGGTGCGCTGGGTTCCCAGAACATGTTCGCCCACGCGATGAAGTGACCGCCGTCGGAGACAACGACGCGGTCCTCGGGCATCAGTTCTCCGAGTCTCGCAGCGGCTGCACGCGGGTCCAGGCGACCGTCCTCAGCAAACTCCGTCCCCATCTCATAGGCCCGGTCGGAAGCTGTGTCCACGGTTTCGCGCCACCCGCTCGGCTGAGATCCGGCAGCTTCCAAGCGAGAAACCAGCTCACCCGCGGCAAGCTTCACGTCGCTGCGGATGAAACCGCCGACCCTGGCATTCGTTGCCCGATCGTCGGTGTCGATCTGCCAGACAGTCGTCGACGGGTGGAACAGTTCGCCGAAGCGCATGGTGAACTGGTTGAGCGAGGCCCCGAAGACGACGGCGACATCGGCTTCATGGATTCGTTCCATCGCCTCCGGGGCTCCGAAGCCTCCGGCCACACCCAGGTCGAACTCGTCATCAGGGAAGACGTTTCGGCCCAGAGCAGTCGTGGCAGTCAATGCCCCGGTGGCCTCTGCCAGGGCGCCGAGTTCCTCTTCCGCTCCCGCCAACCACGCGCCTCGCCCGGCCAGCAGAACTGGTCGCTCCGCCTCGGCGAGGGTGGAGGCCAAGCGAGCGAGTGAGGTCTGTGCGAATTCGGACGACGGCGCCAGGGGAGTGGGCTGACCAGGTCCAGGGACTGAGGGGATCTCGCCGATGTCGAGGGTCGCGACATCGTAGGGGATTGCCAGGACGACGGGCACACGGTACGTCAGCGCGTGCTCGATGGCCGTGACGGTCGCGGCCGCAGCATCGACGCGCCCCACGGTGTAGGTGCGCACGCCCACAGCCGAGGCCATGGCGATCTGGTCGACATCCCACGGGCGAGGTCCGGACGTGGGCTCATCACCGACGACGAGGACGAGTGGCACCTTGGCCTGCGCAGCCTCGGCCAGTGCAGTGAGTGTGTTCGTGAATCCGGCGCCATAGGTTGTGGTGGCTGCAGCGATGCGCCCGGAGGTGCGGAAGTGCGCATCGGCGGCGACGACCGCGCCGGCCTCGTGGCGAACGGCAGTATAGGTCGCCGAGGTGGAGGTCAGCAGAGCATCGAGGAAGTAGGCGTTGCCGTTGCCCATGAGTCCGAAGACCTCATCGATGTGGTGGGCCAGGGTGTGAGCGACGTGGGCAGAAGTGTGAGCCATAAGGGGCCTTTCGCGAATGAGAGATATGGAAGAGAACGATCCATATATGTCTCACACGCGTTGTCCGCGGCTTCGCGCTCCTTTTTCGAGCGCCGGCTGTTCGGCAGCAACCGGAATCAACGTTGTCACCGGCCTGACCATTCGAATATAGAGGAAAGCGGGCCGGCCGTCCAAGCCGGCACCTTCTCGGTGCAGACTCGAACGACCGGCCCGCTGGCAGCCAGTGCGGATGCCTGCTAGCGGTTCAGGCGTTCCTTCCAGGCGGCCATGACCTCTGGAGGCGTCGGCTTCGTCACCAGCGAACCGATGACGTAGCCGAGCAGCGAGGCGATGAGGCCCAGGTAGATGGCCTCGTTGGAGTAGATGCCCATCGTGATCATGATGACGATCGTGGTGAGCGAGCCCAGGATCATGCCCGCCATGACGCCGACGATGTTGCCGCGCTTGAAGATCAGCCCGCCGAGGATGGGGATGAAGAGCCCGGCCACCAGCAGGTTGTAGGCGACCGTCAGTGCCTCGACGACGCTGGGCATGATCATCGCCAGGATGAGGGTGACGACGCCGAGTCCGATGAGGTAGATGCGAGAATCGCGGATCTCATCGCCGGTCTCACGCACCAAAGATTTCACCAGCGTCGACTTCGTGCTGCTCGAGCCGTAGGTCGGTACGCCGTCGGTCTGGGTCGCGCCCTCTGGTGTCGAATCGGGCACGTCCTTCGTCGCCGGAGCGATGTCCTTGCGAGCCAGCAGGGGTTCGACGATGTCCTGGCGGCAGACGGTCGCGGCGGCCATGAGTGAGCCGGATGCCGTCGACATCATCGCTGCCAGTGCCGCGGCGAGGACGAATCCGCCCAGCAGGGGTGACATCGCAGCATCGACGACGGCGACGAACACATCGTCTTGGACCTCGATGCCGGGAACGATCTTCGTTGCGGCCATGCCGATGAGCGCACCGGCCACGGCGTAGAGGAGGCAGTAGACGCCAGCGGACAGACCGCCCCACCTGGCCACACCCGGGCTGCGTGCGGTGAACACGCGCTGCCAGATGTCCTGGCCGATGAGCAGCCCCAGAGTGTAGATGAGGATGTAGCCCAGAATCGCCTGCCAGCCGATGCCCACAGGGCTGGTCTGCTCGGCCGGCAGTGAGGAGAACAGCTCTCCGATGCCGCCGGACTTGCTCAGCACGACCGGGAGCATGATGAGGAAGATGCCGATGGTCTGGATGAAGAACTGCACGAAGTCGGTCAGCGTGATCGACCACATTCCGCCCAGCATCGAGTAGAGGATGACGATGCCGCCGCCGATGAGCACCGACCAGAACTTATTGAGGTCGAAGAGCGCATGGAAGATCGTCGCATAGGCGACCGTCGACGTCGTGGAGATCATCAGCCCGTAGGCGGTCATGATCGTGCCCGAGACCAGGCGGGAGCCCTTCCCGTAGCGCAGCTCCAGCATCTGCGAGACCGTGTAGATCTCCAGCTTCTGAATCTTCGGGGCGAAGAACAGGGAGAGCAGGATGATGCCCAGGCCGATGCTGAACACCAGCCACATCCCCGACAGGCCCGAGGTGTAGCCGAGTCCGACGCCGCCGATCGTCGAGACTCCGCCGAGCACGACAGCGGATATCGTGCCCGTGTACAGCCACCCGCCCAGGCGGCGACCGGCGACGAGGAAATCGTTTTGGTTCTTCGCCTTGTACCGGCCCCAGATTCCGAATCCCACCATGGCGGCGAGGTAGATGATGACGACTAGAGAGTCCACGTCGACCCTTTCTTGATTGGCTGCGCGAGCAGCCGGCTAATTGGGTGCTTCAGCACCCGACGGTGATGTGAATGGTGGTGGGAACGGTCCGTTCCAGCGCCTCGGCGACGGCCGCTGGCAACATCTCGTCGATGTCGGACTCAGCGATCGTGACACCTGCCCCACCCATGGAATGGCCCAGGGCCGCGAAGTCGGGACGGGCGAGCTTGACCGCGAACGGTTCGATCGTCCGGTCGACCATCTGAGCCTCGATTTCGGCGTACCCGCCGTTGTCGACGATGACGAAGGGAATCCCCAACCCCAGCTCGCTGGCCGTCATCAGTTCCTGGATCGAGAACATGGCCGCCCCGTCTCCGAGGATGCAGGCAACCGGTCGAGCGCTGTCGGCCAGCTTCGCCCCGATGGCTGCCGGGATTCCGTAGCCCAAGGTCGCGAAACCGGGCATGTAGAGCAGCTGGTCGGGTGTGCTGGCCGTGAGAGCATGCACGGAACCGTCGTAGGTGACCTGGGACGAGTCCCCGGCGACGACGACAGCAGGTCCTGCACCCTGTTCGACCAGGCGGGTGACGCGGGCACCGATGGACTCGAAATCGAAGTCCGAGTTCCATGAGCCTCGGATCGCCGCGACCCGGTCGCTTCCGCTTCCAGTCGACGAGGCATCTCTCGCCGAGGTGGTCGTGGCCCCATCGTGGTCCAGCTCGGCCATCAGCGTGGTGAGGAACTCGCCCGCGTCTGCGCAGGCGAGGATGTCCCCGCCGAGGTTCTTGCCCAACTGGTCGGGGTCGATATCGCAGCGGATGACGAGCTGCGCGGAATTCTCATCGCGGATCCCGACCGAGGTCTGGGCGCCGATGAGTCCGCCCCACAGATCGGAGTCAGCCAGTTCGGAACCGAGGACGATGAGGACGTCGGCGGCAGCGGACTCGGCCTGGACACTGGGGAAGCGGACATTGGAGCCCAGCGACAGCGGGTGGGTCTCAGAGATGATGCCCTTGCCGTTGGCTGTTGTGGCCACAGGTGCGTCAAGTCGCTCGGCGAATGCCCTGACCTCGGCACTTGCCCGCCGGGCACCACCACCGGCGACGATGAGCGGGCGAGCGGCGCCGGCCACCGCCTCGGCGGCACGGGAGACGACACGCGAATCAAGACCGGGACGGCGTCCGGGAATCGGGGTCGGCACGCTGCCGTTCCAGGCGCCCTCGAGCACGTCGAGGGGAACCTCGATGTGAACGGGGCCGGGCCGCGAAGAGGAGAACATGGCGAACGCCTCGGCGACGGCCTGTGCAGCACCTTCGGCGGTGCGCGTGCGCTGGGAGGAGACCAGCAGGCGGTTCAGTGCGCCCGAGGAGTCCTTCGTCTCGTGCAGCATTCCGACATCGGCGCGCTCCATGCCGGTGGGGACACCGGGGGAGAGGATGAGCATCGGTCGTGACTCCGCGTACGCGGTCGCCGCAGCCGTGATGACGTTCGTCAGTCCCGGACCTGAGGTGGTGATGACGACCCCGGGTTTGCCGGAGACGAGGAAATACCCGTCGGCACCGTAGCCGGCACCCTGCTCGTGGCGCGGAGTGATGGCCCGGATGCCGAATTCGCTCAGGTGGCGGTAGAACTCGAGATTGTGTGTGCCGGGGATCCCGAAGATCGTGTCGACGCCGTGTGCGGCCAGAGTCGCGATGACGGCCCGACCGCCGTTGCGGAACTCTTCGCTGGGTGCGGCGCTGTTCTTGTCATCTGCCATGGTCAGACTCCGAGCGCTTCGCCGCTGGGTCCCGAGGGACCGGTGAGACCATTGGCCTCGGCGGCCCACAGGGAGAGCATCTCGTAGCCGACGTGGGCGGCGGCGAGTCCGGTGATCTCGGCGTGATCGTAGGCCGGTGCCACTTCGACGATCTCGGCTCCGACGACATTGAGTCCCTGGAGTCCGCGAATCGAGTTGAGCAGTTCGCGACTCGTCATGCCGCCGGCCTCAGGCGTGCCGGTGCCCGGAGCTGCGGCCGGGTCGAGGACGTCGATGTCGACGGAGAGGTAGACGGGTGCGTCACCGAGTCGTTTGCGTATGCGGGCCACGACTTCCTGGACGGAGGTGAACTGGTAGTCGTCGCTGCGGATGATCTGGAAGCCGAGCACGGCGTCGTCTTCGAGATCCTTCTGGCCGTAGAGGGGTCCGCGGATGCCGACATGCATGCAGGATTCGAGGTCGAGCAGGCCCTCTTCGCTGGCGCGGCGGAACGGGGTGCCGTGCGTGTATGGAGCACCGAAGTAGGTGTCCCAGGTGTCGAGGTGGGCGTCGAAGTGCAGGACCGCGATCTTGCCGTGCGTCTTGTGCAGGGAACGCAGGTTCGGCAGAGCCAGTGTGTGGTCACCGCCCAGGGTGAGCAGCTTCGCCCCGTCGGCGCGCATCTCATCGGCGGTGCGTTCGACTTCGGTGATGGCTTCTTCGATGTCGAAGGGGTTGACGCCCAGGTCACCGCAGTCGGCGACCTGCTGCCAGGTGAATGCGTGGACGTTCGTGGCCTGGTTGTAGGGGCGCAGCAGCTTCGAGGACTGGCGGATGTGGGCGGGACCGAAACGGGCACCGGGACGGTAGCTGACTCCGGCGTCGAAGGGGACACCGAGGATCTTGACGTCGATCTTCTCACCAGGCCTCTGGGCTTCGACCTCGTCGATGCGCGGGAGCAGGCCGAAGGTCGGTGGCCCTGCGAATCGTGGTGTCTTGCTGTAATCGGCTGGTCCCAGGGGTTGAGTCGACATCGGCTCTCCTTCGAAATCGTGAATGCTGACGGTAGTGCGTGATTGCCATCAGCCTAGGACGTGGCTCACACCACGCCGATATCCACAATGGACAATCTGGAGAATTGAGTATCCAGTGCGGATAGTATTGGGGGCATGGTCACTTTGGGTCAGCTCTGGGCGCGGCAGGAACTCGCGCTCGATGTCGTCGTCGATTCGCCGCACTCCAGGCTGGAAGATGTCACGATCGTGCACTCCTCGGAGCTGCCCGCCGTCGACGAATGGCTAGCCGGGGGAGAGGTCCTGCTCACGATCGGTGTCAGCCAAGACCTCAGCGGCGAGGGTGTGGGCGACTATGTCGGTCGCCTCAAGAGAGCAGGCGTCCATGCGCTCGGCATCGGTCTCGGTTCTGCCCTGCCGTGGCAGGAACTTCCACCGGTGCTGATCGAGCAGGCGAGGGCACAGCAGTTGGCCCTGTTCGGGGTGCCCGAACCGGTCCCCTTTGTGGCCGTCGTCGATGCCTTCACCAGAATGCGAGAGGAGGAGACGACCCGGGAACTGACCAGGGCCAGCAGCGCGGGACGCCGCTTCGCCACCGACCTTGCACATCAGGGCCCCGCAGCTCTGGTCGACGATCTGGCCAGCACCCTGGCTGCAGATGTCCACTTCGTCTCACCCACAGGCAGGGGCCTGACTGGTGCTGATGCGAAGATCCAGGTGCGCCACGAGCTCGTTCTCGAGGCCCTCAAGCCCTCCATGGCACCGCGCCTTCTGCGCACTGAGGCAGGCATCGTCGAGGCAGTACCGGTCGGAGACGAGCAGGTGCGGGCCTGGATCCTGGCCCCCGCCGAGGCGACGGGAAATCCCCGTACTCGCGCCCTTCTTCTCTCCACTGCAGCGGCACTGCTGAGTCTGAGCATCACGGAGGCCCCACATCGGCGATCGGAGTCACCGCTCTTCACCACTCCCTTGACACCAGCCCAGGCACGGACCGAGTGGGTGCAGGAGACCGGTCTGGCTCCGGTCTCGCGAGTGAAGTTCACGGTCTTCGGCAATGTGCGCGGTGAGGACCCGGAGACGCTGATGGGGGATCTGGGACCCGGAACACTCCTGGTCCGTGCAGGGGCGATGCTCGGCGTCATCGAGGCTGGCAGGCAAGACACCGATCGCATCTATCGCGATGCCGCAGACTCCGCAGGTTCCTCAGATCTCGCAGCAGATCAGGTGAGCATGGTCGACCGGGTCGCGGAGGTCACTGGTCTCAGCGAACTGTCCACGAAGTTGATCCCACTGGCCCAGGTCCACCACGCCTGGACCGTGTGGCGAACGCAGCACGAAACCGCGAGCTCGGATGTTCGGGCGCTGCTGTCATCGATCGATGAGGCGGCGGCGCAGAGATTCGTCGACCGAGTCCTGGGCGCGCTCCTCGCTTCACGCGACGAACAGGACCTGCTGCTGACGCTGCGGTCGTTCATCGCGACCGGGGGAGTCAGGGATGCGATCGCGACCGAGCTCGGCATTCATCGCCACACAGTGCGAGCACGTATGGCGAAGATCGAGACATTGTTGGGCCGCGACCTCAGTCGGGCCGAATCGGTCCAGGCCGTGGCCTTGGCCCTGGAGCTTGCCGAACTCTGAAAGTCGGTCGGCTCAGCCGAAGTGCTCGGCGTAAAAGGCCGATGCGACCGTGAGGACCCGGTCGAGCCCTTCCTTCTCACCGATGCTGATGCGGACCCCATCTCCGAGGTTGCGCACCGCGACAGCCTGTTCGACGCAGGCATCTTCGAAGGCTGAGGACAGCGGACCCAGCGGCAGCCACACGAAGTTCCCCTGCGCCTCGGGCACATCCCATCCTTGGTTGCGAAGAGCCTCGGCGAAGTCATCGCGGACGGCCGCGATCTCCTTGGCCCGGATACCGACCTCATCACTGTGGCGCAGGGACTCCAGTGCGGCAGTCTGGCTGACATCGGTGACTCCGAAGGGGATGACGGCCTTGAACAGTCCCTGGATGACCGATGCGTGAGCGAGCGCGTATCCGACCCGCAGGCCGGCCAGAGCGTGAGCCTTCGAGAAGGTCCGGACCAGAACGACATTGGGGTAGTCGGCCACGAGAGCGACCCCATCGACGACTCCGTCGGCGGTGGCGAACTCCCAATAGGCCTCGTCGAGGGCGACCAGCACCGTCGCTGGGACGTGATCGAGGAATCGGCGCACCTCCTCATCGCGCAGCGCCGGCCCTGTCGGATTGTTCGGGGAGCAGAGAATGATGAGGCTGGTCTTGTCGGTGATCGCCGCAGCCATCGCGTCGAGGTCGTGTCGACCGTCGTCACGGACCGGAACCTCGACCCGTTTCGATCCGGCCAGACCCGTGGTTTGGGGATACATCTCAAACGAGGGCCAAGGGTAGATCGCTTCGGTGCTGGCGTCCGAGGTGATCTGAGTCAGCGCCACGAGCAGTTCGCTGGCGCCAGTGGTCACGATGAGCTCATCGAGACTCACGCCGAGGCGGTCGGCCAGTTCTGTGCGCAGAGCCAGTGCCGCATCATCGGGGTACAGGGCAGGATTCTTCGCATCGGCGACCATGGCTGCGACGACGGCCGGCAGCGGCTCGAGGTAGTTCTCATTCGATGACAGTTTGAACGGGGTGAGCCCGTCGATCTCCTTGGGTGCCTTCCCAGGAACGTACGGTGGGAATGTCTCCAGCGAGGCCCGCAGCCGCGGGGTCGAGGTGCTGTCAGCTGAGGTGTCCGGAGTGCTCATGGAATCATGATCGCACAGGAGACTCACCAGGGTTTGTCCGGGGCCGAACGACCTCCGTCACCGCCGGGTCCCTGCTGTTGCTGTTCACGGTCCGAGTTCTCGCCGCGCTTGCGCAGCTTCTCACGCTTCTGCTCCTCCTCGGACTTCTCTCCGGAGTCATCAGATTTCTCTTCGCCTTCGTCAGAGCCTTCTTTCTCGTCCTTCTTCTTCGAGTCGTCTCCGGAGTCGCCGTTCTTCTGATCATCGCCCTCAGAACTCTCGGAGTCGTCGCTTTCGGACCCCTCCTGCTTCGACTTCTCTCCGGCCTTCTTGTCCTCGACGCGTTTCTTCGCCTCGTCGCTCTTCTGCTGCTCTTCGCTCTTCTTCGGCTGGCATTCCTTCGGAGCATCCTCCAAGGTCTTCAGCGACTGTTCGTAGAGTTCATCGGTCTTCTCAGGGTCCTGGCCCGCAGCCTCATCGGCGAGCTTCTCGTAGACATAGGACAGGTTGATGCGCACGGCGCACTCGTCCCGGACGGGAGCAATCTCGAGAGCCGACTCGAGGTCGTCTCGCGCTGGTTCGAAATCGCCGACTGCTGCCTCCGCGGTGCCGCGATTGTAGTAGCCGATGTGGCGTTGGACCGGACTGAGTGTGAGGAAAGCGGTCGATGCCTTCTTCGCTCCGGGGAAGTCATTCGACGAATAGCGTACCTGTGAGGCCGCCCCGAAATAGAGGGTCGCAGCCACATAGCCGAAGACGAGCAGCAGGACGGAACCGATGATGATGTTGATGCGAGACAGCCTGCGCATCGTCGACCAGGTGCGTGTGATCCGGTTCATGGTCGGCCTCCTCGTCGTGTGGGTGTAATGGTGCGCAGGCGCATCAGTTCGCGGACCCCGAACACCATTTCGACTGCGATCCACGCGAACACGAGGATCAGGGGAACCCAGAAGTATTCGTCGACGGTGACCCGTCCATCCTTCTTCACCAGAGTCTGGTCATACTTCGGTGCTGTGTAGATGCTCGACATCGAGGCTCCGCCGTCACGATGGTGGTACTTCACGCCGAGATCATTCGCCAGCTGTTTGAGGTTGGACTCGTCGATCATCGAGATCCCGGGATTGCCCTGACCGTCGCGAATGTACTCTTCGCCCGATCCTCCGGACCCGCCGCCAGCACCGTCAGGGTCCTGGGGGTCGCCGAGGCCGGGATCATCGCCTGGAGACGATTTGTAGCCGAAGGGCTGGGGTTCCTTCATCTTCCCGCCCTGCGCGGTTCCGTATCCGAACACCGCGCCATCATCGATGCGCGAGGCGAAGGATGACCATGAGTCGACAGAGGTCTCAGCCGTCTGCTCACCGTCGCCGAAGTAGAAGACCAGGCTCTTGTTCTCAGGACGATCCTCCTGATTGGACTTCATGCGTTTGTCCAACTCAGCACCCGCCTCGGTGATGGACGAGCCATTGGAGTTCAACGACATCTCGGGGCTGAGGACGTCGACGGCGGAGGCGAACGCAGCATGGTCGGTCGTCAGCGGCATGACCGTCGAAGCGGTTGAGGCAAAGGAGATGATGCTCAGCCTGGTGCCGGGGAGCTGCTTGGCCAGGTCGAGCATGTCCTTCTTCACCCCTTCCAGGCGGGTCTTGTCACCGTCATAGTCTTCAGCGGCCATCGAGGTCGTCGTGTCGACGAGGAAGTAGACGTCGGCTGCGGCCTCGTACTCCTCGGTTGAGGATTTGATGGGAATGCCGGGGCGGGCCAAAGCGAGTGCGAGCACGGCGACGATGCCCATGCGTGCGAACCATTTCCAACGCGGACCGTCCCCGCGCACAGCCGGAATGATGCACACGGTCAGCAGAGCGAGGACGAGGAAGCCCCATCCGAACCAGGTGAAGACGGGATCGAAGATCATGATTTGGTCCTCCATGCCAGAACGAAGACAACGGCGAGGCCGAAGACCGCGATCCCGAGAGGAACGGTGGGCATGTCATGGACGACGGTGTAGGAGCGGCCGGGAGTGTTCTCGGCCTCCTGGCTCTGGATCTCTGAGACGATGCGGTCGATCGTCGAGGCCGAACCCATGTCGAACTGCTTTCCTCCTGTGCGATCGGAGACCGACTTCAGTTCCTTGGTCTGCGGGTTCGTGAGCACCGATGGGGGAGAGAGGCTGTAGACCCTGACATCCGACTCCACTGCGATGTCCGTGGCCTCGTTGAGGTCGAAGAGCGGGTCACCTGCGAGCATGTTGTCGGTGGCGAAGACGATCGAGCGGGAACGATCCTCATCCTGACGGTCGAAGTTGTCCACGCAGGAGACGAGACCGTCGCCGATGAGAGAGGAACCGCCGATGTTCGGCGGTGAGGTCGACCAGGAGTAGTCGGTGCCTTCCGAACCCCAGGTGCGGAATCCCTCTTCGGCTTCCTCAAGGTAGTTCTGGACCATCTCGTAGTCATCGGTGAGCGGGAACGCGGAGACGGAGGTGGAATTGAACACGGTCATGCCGATGCGTTCGCCGTCGAACCGGTCGACGAGTTCCTGATAGGCCTCGAGGAGATCGGCATCGTATCCGAGCATCGAACCGGAGACATCGAGGCAGAGCATGACGTCACGCAGCTTCTTCTCCGGGTTGACGGTCTCGACCCAGGCAGGCCGAGAGATCCCGGCGAGCGTCGACAGTCCGGTGAGGGCGATGACCGCGAGCAAGGCGACCGTCGTGAGCAGGCGAGTCCGCATGGCTTTGCGGAAACTCGGCAGGGTCGTCATCCGGGCGCTGTGTGCCACGGCAAGTGAGGAGGCGGTGGCCTTGGGCCTGCGAAAGAAGAAGACCGCGGCCGCGGCCAGCACCAGGAGGATGATCGCCAACCACCAGAGCATCAGGACCATCGCGTCACCAGCTTTCTGGCACCGGCGATCTGGGGCCCCAGATCGTGGGCTTCGTCCTCAGCGAACTCCGCCTCGTAGAGTCCCGACAGGGACTCGGCGAGGTCATCGAGACCGGCCACAGCCGCGTCTCGGTAGGTGAGGTGCTCGGCCTTGACGCCCCACGCGTCACGAGCGAACTCGCGCACGATCTTCGCCAGGTCCCGGGCGGAATCCCTGACGCCGACATCTCCGTCACCGAGTTTCGACTCGACGGCGGCGATCCGTGACATGTAGGTGCTGCGGACAGGAATGGGAATGCGCGGCCGGGATTTCGCACCTGAACCGGCAGCCGCGCGCAGCAGCGGAGCGAACAGATTGAGGACGGCGGCCAGCAGAACGGCACAGGCGGCGACATACCACCAGGCCGAGAGCTGCAGCGGCGCGACGAGTTCAGCGGGGCCCACGGCGGTGCCTCAGCAGAAGAGTGTGGAGGTTGCCCAGTGCCTGGTCCGGGTGGGCGAGTTCGGTGTGTGAGATCCCGAGCTTCGAGAGCAGGTCGCTTCGGTGCTGCCGGCGGCTGGCCTCGGCGGCGTGGAATTCGGCGCGCACACTCGGGTTGGCCATCACGGATGATGGCAGGCCGACGCCCGGTCGTGAGACGTCGAACGGCGCCGAGGCGGTCGGCAGCTGGGCGAGGTCTGCGTCGGTGATCGTGATCCACAGGATCTCGTGCTGCGCGCGCAGACGTTTGATCGTGGCCTCTTCCTTCGCGCCGAGGGGCGCTTGATCGGAGATGACGACGACGAGCATCCGGTGGTTGATGTGGGTGGCGATCCACTGCAGCTGCTCATTGATCGAACCGTCGCTGTCGGTGCCGGCTTCGGCGAGGATCTGCTGCAGCAGGTTCTCCAAGTGGGCTTCGCTGCCCTTGCAGGGCGATGCGGTGGACCGCGCTGAGTTTCCATGGACGAGCATCACGTCATCACCGTGGCGTACGGCAAGGTAACCGGTCATTCCGGCCATGAGGATCGCCAGCTGTCGTTTGTCGACTCCCGCCGAGGTGACGGCGTCGAAGTTCCGGGAGGAGTCGACGACCAGTGCCAGAATGTGCCTGCGGTGGGCGACGTAGCGTTTGACCAGTGGGTTCGAATGTCGAGCCGTGGCCTTCCAGTCGATGTCGCGGATCTCGTCGCCGGGGATGTAGTCACGCAGGTCATCGAAGTCGAGGCTGTGTCCGTGGAAGACAGAGGAGTAGTCCCCATCGAGGAGCCGGCGGGTCCGACGGTGTGCGTGGATGGTCATCCGCGCCTTGATCCGATTGAGCAGAGCAGTCATCGATGCAGCCGATCAGGGAGTCGGGACGGCCATGAGAAGGGCATCGACGACCTGTGCGCTCGTGATGTTCTCGGCCGCGGCTTCGAAGTTGAGTTGGATGCGGTGAGCGAGGATCCGGTGGGCCAGGTCCTTGATGTCCTCGGGGATGACGTAGTTGCGGCCCCGGATCATCGCCAGGGACCGTCCGGCGTTGGTGAACGCGATCGAGGCACGAGGACTGGCGCCGTATTCGATGAAGGGAGCCAGGCGACCCAGATACTTCGTGGTGTTCCTGGTCCCGTGGACGAGCTCGACGAGGTACCGGCTGATCGATGGGTCGACGTAGATGGTGCGTGCATACTGCTGCAGCGTCTCCACGTCCTCGAGGCTGCACGAGGGCTTAGGCACGGAGTCGCGGTCGAAGACACCCGAATCGAGACGGGAGAGGATCTCCATCTCCTCGTTGGGACTCGGATGGGTGAGGAGATCTTTGATCATGAACCGGTCGAGCTGAGCCTCGGGAAGCTGGTAGGTCCCCTCCTGCTCGATCGGGTTCTGCGTGGCCATGACGAGGAACGGACGCGGAAGTTCGAACCGCTGGCCGCCGATCGTGGTCTGCTTCTCCTGCATCGCTTCGAGCATGGCGCTCTGCGTCTTCGCCGAGGACCGGTTGATCTCATCGAGGAGGACGATGTTGGCGTGCACGGGGCCCAGGACCGTATTGAACGAGCCCTCCTGAGCGTTGTAGATCTGTGAGCCGATGATGTCGGCTGGCAGCAGATCGGGAGTGCATTGGATGCGGGAGAACTTTCCGGCCACCGCATTGGCCAACGCCGCTGCCGCGGTCGTCTTGGCTAGTCCAGGAACACTCTCCAGGAGCAGATGACCACCGGAGAGGAGACCGATGAGCAGGCTCTCCCGCAAACGCTGCTGCCCGACGACGAAATGGTCCAAATAGGACTCCAAGCCTTTGAGAATCGATTGAGCATGCGCGATCTCTTGAGTGTTGGCGGGTGCCGTTGCCGTCATGGTGGGGCCTCTCAAATCTCAACTGGCTGACAAAACAAGCATATGGGCTGACCCTGACACACGTCTGGGCACTTTCGTGATGCTCCTATGTTGTGTCAAATGGTGCGAAGTAGGAACTCCCGATAGTTGACAACGAACTCGTCATCACGAGTCACCGCTCGCTCGATCTGGGAGATCTTCGCAGGCCACACTCCGAATTGGCCTGCCACATCCTGGAGTGTGATCTTCATCGACAATCGTAGCGGTCGGAGATCATCGACGGCGAGGACTTCGGGTGGGTTGACGATGCGAGTGTAGACCTCGTTGGCGACGTAGCGTTTGAGACACCGTATGACTTCCTTTTTGCTTTTAGTGTTGTTCGTCGTTCGTCGGGCCACGTAGTCCTTGGTGCGTTGGTCGTGTGCCATGCGGGTGATCACGATGCGATGCAGAGCCGCGTTCGCCTGTCGAACACCACCGCGATTAAGCCGGTGCCGGTGAGTTTTGCCCGACGAAGCCGGTATGGGGCTGGTCCCGCATAGCGCCGCAAAGGCTTCTTTGGAGGTGATGCGCTCAGGGTTTTCCCCGACAGTGACGAGTAGTTCGGCTGCAGTGACGGCCTTGACGCCTGTGGCTGCCATCAACGCGGGGGCGATGTCGGTGGCCTGGACGGCCAGGCGGGCTTCTGCCTCGTCGATCTCTTCACTCAGGTAGGTAATACGGCGAGCGAGTCGGCGAAGCACATGCCCGAGGTCGTCACCGTCGTTTGGGCGTGTGGCCGCGAGTGCGGTGTAGAGGGCATCGCCCTTGAAGGGGGCATACTTCTGGCGAACAGTGTCGGGGGCGGTGGTGAGGAAGTTCTGGATTTGGGTCATGGCCGCCGAGCGGGCTTTGACCGCGGTGCGGCGGGCCCGCTGTGTAACTCGGAGGCCGTCGATGGCTCCGCCGAGGAGTTTCGGGATTGGGAGGTCATCGGCATCGGCGGCGATAGTCTTCGCTGCGGCGTAGGCATCGATCGGATCGGATTTCCCGCCGCGTCTGGTCTGCCTGTTGGGGCGGATGACTTCCCTGACAGTGACTTTCTGAGTGCGCAGGTACGCGGTGATGCCGGCCCCGTAGGAAGCGGTGCCCTCGATCCCGACGGCTAGCAGAGTGCCGAATGCGACGATGAACTTCAGCAGGTCCTTGTAGCCGGTGCTCGTGGTCGGGAATTCCTTGTCGCCGAGTTTCTTCCCGAGTTCGTTGACGATTCCGACGTGATTCGTTGCTTGGTGGGTATCGATTCCGGCGTACACATTCGGTGGTGTTCCTGTCATGATGGTTATGCCCTTTCCGTTGCTCTGGTGGGGTGAGGGCCAGCCGGTCGGGCAGACAGGACGTTGGTGGGATTCCGTGGTCGCGGATTCACGCTCCTATAAGGTCATGTCCCCACCTGCTGGTTCTCTTCGGTGGTGACGGGGCTCCCGGTGGACAGATCTCGAGAAAGACACCACACGGGGGAGGGCCAGTCAGTACCGGGGCCACACTGGGAATCCCGACCCTTCTAGTATCAACGTCAGTACCGACACATACATTTCAAGGAACGACACACAGCCGTGGAAGGCGCCGCGAAGTCGCGCACAACGCCACGAAATCGACGCGATGAAGAAGGGAGGCGGTGACCGTGGAAGTGGACCATATTCGACCGCAAGCGCAGTCGAGCGTGACACGCCGAAAAAGTGCCCACAGGTGAAATTTTTATCTGTGGACAAGTGTGGAAAACGCAGTAGGGGGAGGCGCCCGAAAATGGGTTTTCGGCCCCGCTGCCCAGTGTCCTCGCAGGTGATCGAACTACATCAGTGTCATTCGTGACTTGTGGATGACTGTGGACGATTTGAACACAGGGTGTGGATGATCGAAACAACACTGGTGTAACACTGGATATAGGGGTAGAGTCGACCCCGAACACAACATCTAGTGGTCACACTCGGGCCTGATCTGCGTGATATTCGTCATTGTCAAGGTCATAGCCCGAGCTGGACATACCGTGGAATCTAAGCCGAAGTGCAGAATTGAGGAGTCGCGATGATCACCGTGTACACCAAGCCATCTTGCGTCCAGTGCAACGCCACCTACCGTGCGCTCGATGCCAAGGGTCTGAAGTACAAGTCGGTCGATCTCAGTGTCGATGAGAACGCCTTGGATGTCGTCAAGGCCATGGGCTACATGCAGGCTCCCGTCGTTGTCACCGACAACGACCACTGGTCAGGTTTCCGTCCGGACAAGATCGCCACTCTGGCCGGCGAGCAGACCTCGGTCTCCGTTGTAGCCTGACATGCTCCTGGTCTACTACTCGAGCAGCTCTGAGTACACCGACCGATTCGTCAGCAAGCTGCGGCACCCCTCACGCCGACTTCCCCTGCTGACAAAAGATGAGACGCTGGCGATCGACGAACCGTTCGTCCTTGTGACTCCCACCTATGGAGCCGGCCCCAACAGAGGCGCCGTCCCCAAGCAAGTGATCAAGTTCCTCAATATCGAATCGAATCGCCGCCACCTCGTCGGCGTCATCGGCGCCGGAAATACGAACTTCGGCGAAGAATACTGTCGCGCGGCACACAAAGTGGCCGCGAAATGCAATGTACCCGTGCTGTACCGTGTCGAACTCCTCGGAACCCCAGAGGACGTCGAAGCAGTGAATTTAGGATTGGACAAACTGTGCGCGAGCTCGCTGAAGACCGCAATGTAGAAGACATCATCCGCGAAGAGACGGATCTTGACTACCATGCGCTCAACGCCATGCTGAACCTCTACGACCAGGATGGTCGCATCCAGTTCGAACGTGACAAACAGGCTGCCAGGCAGTACTTCCTGCAGCATGTCAACAACAACACAGTCTTCTTCCATGACCTCAAGGAGAAGCTGGACTACCTCGTCGAGAAGGAATACTACGAGCCCGAAGTTCTCGATCAGTACTCCTTCGACTTCATCGAGGAGCTTTCGAAGCACGCCTATTCGGCTAAGTTCCGGTTCCAGACCTTCCTCGGTGCTTTCAAGTTCTACACCTCGTACACGCTGAAGACCTTTGACGGAAAGCGCTACCTCGAACGCTTCGAAGATCGCGTCGTCATGGTCGCACTGTTCCTGGCTCGCGGCGACGAGACCCTGGCTAAGCAGCTCGTCGACGAGATCATCCATGGTCGGTTCCAGCCGGCCACCCCGACCTTCCTCAATGCGGGAAAGAAGCAGCGCGGCGAGCTTGTCTCCTGCTTCCTGCTGCGCATCGAAGACAATATGGAGTCCATCGGCCGTTCCATCAACTCCGCTCTGCAGCTGTCCAAGCGCGGCGGCGGTGTGGCCTTCGCTCTGACCAACATCCGCGAGTCCGGTGCACCGATCAAGAAGATCGAAAACCAGTCCTCGGGTGTCATCCCCGTCATGAAGCTGCTCGAAGACTCCTTCTCCTACGCCAACCAGCTGGGTGCACGTCAGGGTGCCGGTGCCGTGTACCTCCACGCTCACCACCCCGACATCTACAAGTTCCTCGACACCAAGCGCGAGAACGCCGATGAGAAGATCCGGATCAAGACGCTGTCCTTGGGCGTTGTCATCCCGGACATCACCTTTGAACTGGCCAAGCGCAATGAGGACATGTACCTCTTCAGCCCGTATGACGTCGAACGTGTCTACGGCATGCCCTTCTCCGACGTCAACGTGACAGAGAAGTACGAGGAGATGGTCGACAACGCGGCCATCAAGAAGAACAAGATCAATGCACGCGAGTTCTTCCAGACCTTGGCAGAGATCCAGTTCGAGTCCGGATACCCCTACGTCATGTTCGAAGACACAGTGAACAAGGCGAACCCGATCGACGGCAAGATCATCATGTCGAACCTGTGCTCCGAGATCCTGCAGGTCTCCGAGCCCAGCAAGTACGACTCCGATCTCGGATACGACGTCGTCGGCAAGGACATCTCCTGCAACCTCGGTTCCCTCAACATCGCTCTGACGATGGACTCGACCGATTTCGGGCAGACCATCGAGACAGCGATCCGCGGACTGACCGCCGTCGCCGAGACCTCTGACATCCAGTCGGTCCCGTCGATCGCCCGCGGCAATGACATGTCGCACGCCATCGGACTCGGCCAGATGAACCTCCACGGCTTCCTTGCCCGCGAGCACATCTACTACGGCTCGGATGAGGGACTCGACTTCACGAACATGTACTTCTACACCGTCGCCTACCACTGTGTGCGGGCGTCGATGGAGATCGCGAAGGAACGCAAGACAGCTTTCGCAGGATTCGAGCGGTCGAACTACGCGAGCGGCGAATACTTCGACAAGTACACCGACGAAGTGTGGGAACCACGCACCTCGCGTGTGGCCGAGATGTTCACCGAAGCCGGTGTGCATATCCCGACTCAGGATGATTGGCGAGAGCTCAAGGCTGCGGTTGCCGAATACGGCATCTACAACCAGAACCTGCAGGCCGTTCCGCCCACAGGATCGATCTCCTACATCAACAACTCGACGTCGTCGATCCACCCGGTGGCCTCGAAGGTCGAGATCCGCAAGGAGGGCAAGATCGGGCGCGTGTACTACCCGGCACCCTTCATGGACAACGACAACCTCAAGTACTACCAGGATGCCTACGAGATCGGCTACGAGAAGATCATCGACACCTACGCCGCGGCCACGAAGCACGTGGACCAGGGGCTGTCGCTGACCTTGTTCTTCATGGACACCGCTACGACTCGTGACATCAACAAGGCGCAGATCTACGCGTGGCGCAAGGGCATCAAGACCATCTACTACATCCGGTTGCGCCAGCTTGCGCTGGAGGGCACCGAGGTCGATGGCTGCGTTTCCTGCATGCTGTGACCGTTGAGTGCTGTGGGCCGGTGCAAGCCGGCCCACAGCACTCTTGACCCGGGGCCTGCCCATCGCGCAGGCTCCGGGTGCTCAACATACTTTGTCTGCTGGGCAGACGACACGTACGCACGACGTACCTGCAACTTGGAAGAGAGATGGAAACGTTGGAGAATCTGACTTTGGCCTCGCACGTCGACGCCATCAACTGGAACCGCGTCGTCGATCCCGTCGACGATGACGTCTGGGACCGCCTCACCGGAAACTTCTGGCTGCCTGAGAAGGTGCCGCTGAGCAATGACATTCCCTCGTGGGCCACACTCACCGAGGAGGAGAAGACGCTGACGATGCGCGTCTTCACCGGTCTGACTCTGCTCGATACGATCCAGGGCACCGTGGGTGCGATCTCTCTGATCCCGGATGCGGTCACTCCGCACGAGGAAGCAGTGATGACGAACATCGCGTTCATGGAGAGCGTGCACGCGAAGTCCTATTCCTCGATCTTCTCGACCCTGTGCTCGACGAAGGAGATCGACGAGGCGTTCCGTTGGTCGCGGGAGAACACCTACCTGCAGTCCAAGGCCGACATCATCCTCAGCTACTACCGTGGCGATGACCCGCTCAAGCGCAAGGTTGCCTCCACGCTGCTGGAATCGTTCCTGTTCTACTCGGGCTTCTACCTGCCCATGTACTGGTCTGCACACGCGAAGCTGACGAACACCGCGGACCTCATCCGCCTGATCATCCGCGACGAGGCTGTGCACGGCTACTACATCGGCTACAAGTACCAGAAGGGCCTTGAGTCGCAGTCCGAAGAGCGCAAGCAGGAGCTCAAGGACTACACCATGAACCTCATGTTCGAGCTCTACGAGAACGAGGTTGCCTACACCCATGAGCTCTATGACTCAGTGGGGCTGGCTGAGGACTGCAAGAAGTTCCTCCACTACAACGCCAACAAGGCGCTCATGAACCTCGGCTACGAAGCGATGTTCCCGAAGGAGGTCACGGACGTCAACCCGGCGATCCTCGCGGCTCTCTCACCCAACAGCGATGAGAACCACGACTTCTTCTCCGGTTCAGGTTCTTCCTACGTCATCGGCAAGGCCGAGAACACGGAAGACGACGATTGGGACTTCTGAGTCATCTTTCAGGCGCTTGAGGGACCGAGTCCTCCGAGCGTCAGCGGCCCATCCGAGCACACACTGCTTGGGTGGGTCGCTTTTCTGCGTTGAGGAGTCTGCAGGCGAAACCGGTTCAACTCAGCTGCTCAACTCAGCTGCTCATCTCAACTGACTATTGTCAGCGAGATTCGCGTGCCTCACGTGCGGAGGCGACGTCGTCGACGATTGCCGCGATGTGCTGCATGCTCGCGATCAGCGACCCGTACAGGGCCCAGGAGCGCTCAGGGAGGCCGTCATCGGCGGCCATGGTCACCGACAGTTCTTCGAGGCGTTTGAAGATCGGCTCAACCTCCGCATCCGGGTCGGCAATCGATCGCCCTGCGTCGCGGACGATCGACGTCCACTGCTCGCGAAAGCGAGAGTCCCATTCGCCGTCTTCATAGGACCCCTCGCGCAGAGTTCGCGTGAGATGGCGCAGATGGGAGATGCCTTCGTCCACCCGCAACAGGATATTCTCGTAGCTGGCTTCCTTCGGCGATGTCTGAGTGTCCCGAGCCTCGCCCGATGGCGTGCGCCTCCGACGCAGACGATGACGCGGATTTGCTCGTTGGCTCTCACGAGCGAACTTGACCGACTGCCATGCGGAGTTCATCTCTTCGCTCATTGACTCGGTCTCATTGAACCAGTCATCGGCGTCCGCGGTTTCCCAGCCGTCGTCCAGTTCATCTGCCATGTCGACGAGCATGTTGCCCATGCGCCGGTTGATGCTGTCGACGTACCGTGCGGCCTGCTGATCCCGCAGCGGCGGAATCACAAGGAGGTTGACGACGATGCCGACGGCAATGCCCAGGCAGAGCTCGAGAATGCGTTCGCCGAGCAGTGGCTGTTGGCTGTCGAAGCCGCTGCCGAGGACGAATATCCCCGTCGTCGCGATCGCCACGCCCTCGTCACGTATCCACGGCAGACGCGCGGCAGCGAGACCGACTAGGAGCGCGAGAGCAAATGTCCAGATGCTCACCCCCAGGTAGTTGCCGATGAGGAAGGACAAGGCAACACCGAGAGTCGAGGCGATCGTCGACTGCGCTCCGCGAGACAGCGAGCGGTGGACTGTGGCATGGACGGTCAGCAGCGCCGCCCACGGAGCTAGGAACGGCATCTGGGAGTTCAGGACATTATCAGACAGCCACCAGGCGCCGGTGGCTGCGATCACCGTCTTGATGATCTGGAGAACGTCGGTGGCGACGTCGGGGCGTCTGGCCAGAAGCGATAGCTGGTGTCGTGAGTTCTGCTGCAAAGGCCGTCCTTTCGGACAGAGTGCATGGAGGTATCACCCTACAAGGCATATATGCTATCTGATCGGCTTGGGCAAGGGGCACCGGCGGAGAATGAGAAAGCCCGACATTCCTGCAGGCGAAACCTGCGAAATGTCGGGCAGAGGTCAGACTGTCGTGGTTCTCGCTCTGCTTAAAACCCAGCAGTGCGAAGGAAAACCTTGACAGACGGCGGCGATCAGGCCGCCAGCGGCGTGATCTCACGCAGCGATGAGCCGGTGAAAAGCACGACGCGGCCGGTATTGTCACTGATCGTGACTGTGCCGTTGCGGGTGCTGATCTTCGGATCAATCAGTCCTGCATGCTCAATGGCACGCTGGACCCACAGTGGGAACTGAGTCATCGTTCCCTCCTTTCTTAGCTACTTCGTCGAAGGGCATGCATCAACGCATGTCATTCTCATTGTTTTCGTGGTGGCGACGGGGCAGTCGCCGAGGTGCCGGCCGCGAACCGCGTGAATCGGAAGCTGGCCTGCTGAAATGTCACCGTGGTGTGGGTTGATCCTTCACGGTGGGGGATCTGCGATTCGAAGTGAGACAGTGTCCGTGGCGAATCATTTGGTATGTCGAACCTGGATCTGAACTCTCACTCGTGGGCGACGTGTCATCGTGCTCAGTGGATCAGATGGTTCAATGAAGCAGGACAACTTCGAACGCAAGACACCAGCTTAACCGCAGTGGAAACGAGAAGTCAAAACGGCTATTGATCAGCGGGGAATCTTGCCTCGACGCAGCCTCACCAGGATGATGAGCGCGGTGAGCAGAAGAGCTGCCGCAACCAGCAGCATTCCGATGGGGAGCAGCGTCTCATCAGAGACGCCGAGCGTCTTCGACGAGGTTGTGGAATCAGAGGCCACTGCACCGTCGCCGGACTCCACCTGGTCGCCGACTGCTGAATTGTCATCTGCGTCGGCTCCGCCGGCATCGCTGCCGCTCTCCGAAGCGCTCGGGTCGCCACTGGGCGTCACTGTCTGGCCGACCGGGACGGTCTGCAGAGATTTGGGATCCTTCTGGGCGAAGTCCCATTCGAGGAGGTCGACCGCTGCCTGCCGGGAGTTATTGTCGATTCCGAGCATCGTCGAGACGACACGGCGGCCATCACGTTCTGCCACCGCGATATACGCGCCCTTGGCCTGACGCGTGAACCCGTTCTTCAGCCCGAGCCCACCGTCGACCTGGCCGACGATCTTGGTATGGTTCTGAATCTCGTAGCCCTTGAACTTCTCCTTGGTATCCGGGTTCTTGCCACCCGGGAACTTGTAGGTCTCGGTGTCGATGACGCTCATCAGATAGTCGTTCTCACACACCGCCCACGCCAGTTTCATCATGTCTGCGGCAGTCATGTACTGATTCTTATCGTCGAGGCCCGAAGTGTTCGCCGCGTGAGTGTTCGTCATCCCCAGCTCTTCGGCCTTCTCGTTCATCAGCGCCACAGCCTTGTCCTGACCGCCAGCGGCTCGCCCGAGCGCATTCGCAGCATCGTTGGCACTCGACATCAGCATTGCGTGGAAGAGCAGATCCACGGTGTAGTCGTTCTTCTGCATGAGACCGACCTTGGTGCCGTCGATCTCCATGTCCTCGAACTCTGCCTCAACCTTCTGCTTCGGATCGTCGAGGACCTCGACGAGCGCCAGGGCGGTGAGGAGTTTGATCGTCGATGCGGGGGCATGCTTCTTGTCGATGTCATGCGCGACCTGGAGCTCACCAGTGTCGAGGTCTCCCACCAGCCATGACGTTCCCACCGGCGTCGGTGGCTTCGAACCGTCGCCGAGGTCGGCCGGAGACTCGTAGACCTTCGCCTGTGTCTCCTCCGGTTGGCTCAGACCGTGCGAGGTGCCGGGGGAGAGGACCAGCTGAGCCCCAATCAGCAGCAGAGCGATGGCGGCACTGACGATGAGTCGAAGTCCTGCCCGAGGTGAACGGGGGAGGACCGCTGTACGCGTCGGAGAAGAAGGGTGGTGAGAACGCATCGCACCAGTCTACGACCGAGGGGAACTGGGAGCTTTCAGGAAACTCGGTGCGACTGGGCACAACTTGCGCCACCCACCAACATCCACCCCAGGGAACGCGAAAGGCGGCCGTGCACGAAAAGTGCACGGCCGCCTCGGCGATGGTGATCGTCAGATCAGAATGCGCGCTGCAGGACTGCCTGCTTCACCTCGGCGATGGCCTTGGTGATTTCGATGCCACGAGGGCAGGCCTCGGTGCAGTTGAAGGTGGTGCGGCAGCGCCACACGCCTTCCTTGTCGTTGAGGATCTCCAGGCGCATGTCTCCGCCCTCGTCACGCGAATCGAAGATGAAACGGTGCGCGTTGACGATGGCTGCCGGTCCGAAGTACTGGCCATCGGTCCAGAACACGGGGCACGACGAGGTGCACGCAGCGCAGAGGATGCACTTGGTGGTGTCGTCGAAGGCCTCACGCTGCTCGGCCGACTGCAGACGTTCACGCGTCGGCTCGTGACCGGAGGTGATGAGGAACGGCATGACCTCACGGTAGGACTGGAAGAAGGGCTCCATGTCGACGATGAGGTCCTTCTCCAGAGGCAGACCCTTGATCGCTTCGACAGTGATCGTCTTGGAGGTGTCAAGATCCTTCAGCAGGGTCTTGCAGGCCAGACGGTTGCGGCCGTTGATGCGCATGGCATCGGAGCCGCAGACGCCGTGGGCACAGGAGCGACGGAAGGACAGCGAACCGTCCTCTTCCCACTTGATCTTGTGCAGGGCGTCCAGGACACGGTCGGTGCCGTACATCGTGACCTTGTACTCCTCCCAGTGCGCCTCTTCGTCCTGTTCGGGGTCGAAGCGTGCGATCTTGAAGGTGCAGTCGAACGACGGGATCGAACCGCTGTCGCCGGCCACATGGTCGGGCAGGTCGATCTTCGAAGCCGGCTCCGGGGTTTCGGTTGAGGTATCGGTGCTCATCAGTACTTACGCTCCATCGGCTGGTAACGGGTGACGATGACGGGCTTCGTCTCCAGACGCATGCCCTTGATGCCGTCGGTCTCGGAATCAGGATCGAGGTAGGTCATCGTGTGGTGCATGAATCCCTCGTCGTCACGGTCCGGGAAGTCTTCTCGGAAGTGCCCACCGCGTGATTCCTTGCGGTGGATGGCGGCGACGGAGATGACCTCGGCGAGTTCGAGCAGGAAGTTCAGCTCGACGGCCTCGAGGAGGTCGAGGTTGAAGCGCTTGCCGCGATCCTGAATGCCGACGTTGTTGTAACGTTCACGCAGTTTCGCGATCTCGTCGAGCGCTTCACGCAGAGTCTCGTCCGTGCGGAAAACCTGGACGTTGGCGTCCATGAGCTCCTGCAGATCCTTGCGGATGGCGCCGATGCGTTCGGTGCCGTCTGAGGTCCGCATCTTCTCGAGCAGTGCGACGGTGTCGTTCTCGGCAGCCTCGGGCAGTTCGACGAAGTCAGCGGTCTTCGAGTATTCTGCGGCGGCGATGCCGGCGCGCTTGCCGAAGACGTTGATGTCGAGCAGCGAGTTCGTGCCCAGACGGTTCGAACCGTGCACGGACACGCAGGCAACCTCACCGGCGGCGTAGAGGCCGGGGATGACGTTGTCGTTGTCCGCGAGAACCTCGGCACCGATGTTGGTCGGAATGCCGCCCATGGCGTAGTGCGCGGTCGGGAAGACCGGCACCGGCTCCGTGTAGGGCTCCACACCGAGGTAGGTGCGAGCGAACTCGGTGATGTCGGGCAGCTTGGCATCGATGTGCGCAGGCTCGAGGTGGGTGAGGTCGAGCAGGACGTAGTCCTTGTTCGGACCGCAGCCGCGGCCCTCACGAACCTCGTTGGCCATGGAACGGGCCACGATGTCACGAGGAGCGAGGTCCTTGATCGTCGGGGCGTAGCGTTCCATGAAGCGCTCACCGTCGGAGTTGCGCAGGATAGCGCCCTCGCCACGGGCTGCCTCGGAGAGCAGGATGCCCAGACCGGCCAGGCCGGTCGGGTGGAACTGGAAGAACTCCATGTCCTCAAGCGGGATGCCCCGGTTGTAGGCCACGGCCATGCCGTCACCGGTGAGGGTGTGGGCGTTCGAGGTGGTCTTGAAGACCTTGCCCACGCCGCCGGTTGCGAAGACGACCGACTTGGCCTGGAACAGGTGGATCTCGCCTGTAGCCAGTTCGTAGGCGACGACGCCAGCCGGACGGCGGACCCCGTCGACCTCGGTCATGGCCAGGTCGAGGACGTAGAACTCGTTGTAGAACTCGACGCCGTGCTTGACGCAGTTCTGGTACAGAGTCTGGAGGATCATGTGGCCGGTGCGGTCGGCTGCGTAGCAGGAGCGACGGACCGGGGACTTGCCGTGGTCACGGGTGTGACCGCCGAAGCGACGCTGGTCGATCTTGCCTTCTGGGGTCCTGTTGAAGGGCAGGCCCATCTTCTCGAGATCGAGAACGGCGTCGATGGCTTCCTTCGCCATCACCTCGGCGGCATCCTGGTCGACCAGGTAGTCACCGCCCTTGACGGTGTCGAAGGTGTGCCATTCCCAGTTGTCCTCTTCCACGTTCGCCAGTGCGGCGCACATGCCGCCCTGGGCGGCACCTGTGTGCGAACGGGTCGGGTAGAGCTTGGTCAGGACTGCGGTCCGGGCACGCTGGCCCGATTCGATCGCTGCGCGCATCCCGGCGCCACCGGCACCGACGATGACAACGTCGTATTGATGTACCTGCATGTTTCTCCTTCTATGCGGCCGAGCAGAACGACGCCAGCAATGCGGGGTCGGCTCCGGCCGGGCAGGGATCGAATGTGAAGATGACGAGCGTGCCGAGCACGATGACGATGATCGAGGCGATGTAGAGGATCACCTGGAGAGCCATCCTGGTGCCGGGCTTCTCGGCATAGTCCATGATGATGGTGCGCAGACCGTTGGTGCCGTGCAGCATAGCCAGCCACAGCATCAGCAGGTCCCAGATCTGCCAGAACGGGCTGGCCCACTTGCCGGCTACGAACCCGAAGTCGATGGCCTGGACGCCTTCGCCGGCCCACAGGTTCACGAACAGGTGGCCGAAGATGAGGATGACGAGGACGACGCCCGAGATGCGCATGAACAGCCATGCGAACATTTCGAACTTCGACCGTGTTGATTTGTGGCGCGAGTAGCCGGTGCGCGGAGCCGGGATCGATGTTGTGCTCATGTCATCCTCCGAACGTGTGCATCAGCTGGCGGGGGATGAAGGCGATCATGATGATGAGCCATACGACGATGACTCCCCAGAACAGCTTCTTCTGATTTTTCGGTCCACTCTTCGAGAAGTCGACGAGAATGACGCGAAGACCGTTGAACGCATGGAATGCGATTGCGGCAACGAGTGCGATCTCGCCGATGGCCATGAACGGTGTCTTATACGTTCCGATCACGGCGTTGTAGGCCTCGGGTGAGACGCGGACGAGTGCAGTATCGAGCACGTGGACCAGCAGGAAGAAGAAGATTCCGACGCCTGTGACGCGATGCGCGACCCAGGACCACATTCCTTCATTTCCTCGGTACAGAGTGCCCGTAGACGCTTTGGCCACGGAGCATCCTCCATCTTGGATTAATCGACTGTGTACATCAAGAAACTACGCCGAACGCCGCCTGGTTGCCAGTTGAGCCACGCCTGAGCGTGGTGGATCACATTAACTTCCTGGCAGTTCCCTCATAGTCGCGATGTCCAGATACGACGATTTTCGATTACAGAACAATCATATGCCCTAAAGAATCGCTTCGCCGGGCTGACCTGGTGAGTCGGTTCCCACGCCGAGGCGGGTGCGGGCTGAACGTGGAAGTGCAGCTGATGTATCAGATGTCGAACCCAGGATCGAGAATTCCGGTTCTCCTCACCCCGACACGGCGGACAACATCGGTCAGAGCGTGACCGAACTTTGAGACACTGATGATGTGAACACACACTTCCACGCCATCATCCCCGCCGGCGGATCCGGAACCAGGCTCTGGCCGCTCTCTCGCAAGGCATCGCCGAAGTTCCTCCACGACGTCCTGGGTACGGGCCGGAGTCTGATCCAGTCCACCTGGGATCGAGTCGCCCCGCTCGTGGGCACCGAGAAGGTCTGGGTCGTGACCGGGCAGAACCACCGCGACCAGGTGGCCGAGCAGCTTCCCGAGATCTCGGTGGACAACATCCTCGCCGAGCCCTCCCCGAAGGACTCCGCTGCCGCGATCGGTCTGGCCACCATGCTCATTGCGAAGGAAGACCCGGACGCGATCGTCGGCTCATTCTCCGCCGACCATTCGATCACCAACGTCGACGAGTTCCGGCTGGTCATCGACCAGGCCTGCGTCGCCGCAGAGACCGGCGACATCGTCACCGTCGGCATTATGCCCCGCAACCCTGCCACCGCCTACGGCTACATCGAAACCGGTGATCTGCTGGGGCTCAAAGGCGCACCGACTGCCCGCCGGGCCCTGGCCTTCGCCGAGAAGCCGGCCGCGAGCACGGCACGTGCCTACGTCAACTCCGGTCGCTACCGCTGGAACGCCGGCATGTTCATCGCCAAGGCCGCAGCCCTCCTCGAGGTCCTTGAGACCGAGGACCCGACACTGTTCGCGGGTTTGTCGAGGATCGCCGAGGCCTGGGGGACCGATGCCCAGGCACAGGTGCTCGCCGAGGTGTGGCCCGGGTTGGAGAAGCGCGCCATCGACTACGTCGTGGCCGAACCCGCTGCCGCGGCCGGACGAGTCATCGTCATCCCCGGCGACTTCGGCTGGGATGACGTCGGCGACTTCGACTCCGTGGCCCGTCTGCGCCAGCCGGTGGCGGGAGAACCTGCCGGGGTCATCTCGATCGGTCAGAACTGCGACGTCCTCGAAATCGACGCCTCCGGTGTCGTCTTCTCCGAATCCAAGCAGCCGCGCACGGTCGCGATCGTCGGCCTCGATGACCTCGTCGTCGTCGACACCGAGGACGTCCTGCTCATCACCTCGCGGTCCCATGCTCAGGATGTGAAGAAGGCGGTCTCGGCCGCAGGTGAACGCGGACTCGAGGACCTGCTGTAGGAACGCACGCATCTCGCAGTGTGAGGAGAGGCGTCTGCGGAGTGTGTCGAAATTGGTCGCAGTGCGCCCAAATGTGACGCGGAGTGCTTAGCATTGCAGTCAATGTCTCAGATATCCGAACCGCGCCTCGCCGGCGTCGCGCCCCCAGAAGGACCAGACGTGATCAGCTCGACCATTGCTGAGATCGGTGCCGAACTCATCGATTTCCGCCGCGATGTCCACGCACACCCGGAACTGTCCTTTCAGGAGTTCGGCACCACCGACAAGATCGTCGCACGCCTCGAAGCGGCCGGTCTGTCACCTCGGCGCCTTGAGAGCACCGGTGTCGTGTGCGAGGTCGGTGAAGGACCGCTGGCACTGGGACTGCGCGCCGACATCGATGCGCTGCCCATCGACGACCTCATTGACGAGGACTTCGCCTCAACGGTGCCCGGCGTCGCCCACGCCTGCGGCCACGATGTGCACCTGACCGGCCTCGTCGGCGCAGCCATCGCCTTGCAGCGACTCCACGAATCCACTCCCGGCGGACTCGGCGGGCGTGTGCGGCTGATCTTCCAGCCCGGTGAGGAAGTCACCCCGGGCGGTGCTCTGCGCGTCATCTCCCAGGGCGTCCTCGACGACGTTCCCGAGGTCTACGCCCTCCACTGCGACCCGAATGTCGACGTCGGCAAGATCGGCTCCCGCATCGGGGCCATCACCGCCGCCGGCGACACCGTCATCATCCGCCTCTCCGGTCATGGCGGACACACCTCACGACCCCACCTGACCGAGGATCTCGTCTACGCCTTGGGCAAACTCGCCACAGACCTGCCCTCGACGCTGGGCCGCCTCATCGACCCGCGCCACGCGATCTCCCTCGTCTGGGGCGAGATCAGCGCCGGCCACGCGGCGAATGTCGTCCCCAGCGAAGGCATCCTGCGCGGAACCCTGCGCTGCCTCGACGTCGACGGCTGGAATCAGGTCGCCGAGGTGCTGCCGGAGCTGGTCGAGCGCATCGCCGGCCCGTACGGAGTCACCGTCGACCTCGACCATCGCCGAGGTGTGCCGCCGGTGGTCAACACCGAAGACCAGGTCGCCCTCATCGAATCCGCCGTGCGCGGAGAGCTCGGCGAGAACTCCGTCCAGCTGACCCCGCAGTCCATGGGCGGAGAGGACTTCGCCTGGTACCTCACCCACTGCCCTGGAGCGCTCGTGCGCATGGGCACCCGCACTCCGGGGGGAAAGACGTACGACATCCACCAGGGTGATCTCCTCATCGATGAGGACAGCGTTGAGATCGCTGCCCGCATCTTCACCGCGACCGCACTGAAGGTCCTGCAGCGAGACTGATGCCGTACCGGGGACTCAGACAGAACCGATAATCTTGGAGACATGAGAGTAAAGGTCATGAGCACGGTGCTGGGCGCCGGCTTCAGTGCGTTGAGCCTGGTGGCCCTGAGTGCGTGCTCGATGTCGACACCCGAACCCGTCGAGGAAGAAACACTCGGATGCATGATCTCGGCTCCTGCCGGATTCGACGATCACTCCGCCGGGGCACTGACCCTGGCAGAGACGGAACTGGCGCGGTCGGCGGGACTGTTCTCCGCGACATCGAGCCAGCGGGTGACCAACTCATCGGCCACCTCGGCGGCTCTGACGAGGATGAAGGACCAGGACTGCGCACTGACGACGGTGCTGGGACCCGGCGGGGCCGACGAACTCAGCGACCATGCCAAGTCCAATCCGGACGACGTCTTCCTCGGAGTGGCAAGCGGGCACGAGGACTTCCCGGACAATGTGCTCAGCATCGATTTCGACCTGGTTCCTCCGGCCTTCATCGCCGGCTACATAGCAGCGACCGCGAGCGAAACCGGTGAAGTCGGCGCGCTCGTCTCGCAGGGGTTCCCGCAGGCGAAGAAGATCCTCAACGCCTTCGATGCCGGAGCCGCACTCTACAACGACGAGGCCGACGAAGATGTCGAGAACGTGAAGTCCTACCGCGAGTCTGCGGTCGACGACCGGACCGTGGCCGACACCAGCGATGAGGGACGGAAGTTCTTCGAATCGGCCTATGGCTCGGATGTCGATGTGCTCGTGCCCTTCGGATCGGCGGCGGCAATGGGCGTGGCCACCGCGTCGACCGAGGAGATGGCGGCCCAGCGCACCCAAGAGCCCAAAGAAGAGGGCGCGGAGGAGAAGGCCCTGCCGAAGGTCATCTGGTACGGAGCATCCGGGGCCTTCAGCGACACCATCATCGCAACCATCGAGCCGAACATCCGTCGGGGACTGCGCAGCATGTTCGCCGAATGGCCGCAGAGCAGGAACCCCGACGAGGTCGCCGAGGCGTCGAAGGACGAACCCGCTGACATGGGCGGATTCCTCATCACCGACAAGCACTACAAGGGCACGACCGACAACGGTGGGGTGGGGATCTCCGCCGAAGACGGGTTCCTCAGCCGCGTCTCCGACGCCGGCCGCAGCATCACCGATCTGCGGGAGAGGATCAAGAGCGGGGACATCGATCCTGAGAAGTCCTGAACGGAAGTCCTGAACGGAAGTTCTGAGCTGGTGGATTCTTCCATCCTTCTCGCACCCTGATCCGATAAGCTGTGCGGGTGTTGAATAATCCCGCCGGAGTCGCAGAAGACGACCCGATCCTGCAGTTGCCCAAAGTCTCCCTCCATGATCACCTCGACGGTGGCCTGCGCCCCGCCACACTGATCGAACTGGCCGCCTCGATCGGTCATGAACTGCCCGCCACCGAACCGGAGGCGCTGGCTCAGTGGTACTACGATTCCGCCAGCTCCGGTGACCTGGTCCGCTACCTCGAGACCTTCTCGCACACGGTTGCCGTGATGCAGAGCCGTGAGGGCCTGATGCGGGTGGCCAAGGAATGGGTCCTCGACCAGGTGGCCGACGGTGTGTTCTACGCCGAGGCCCGCTGGGCTCCCGAACAGCACCTGGAAGGCGGACTCGAACTCGACGAGGTCGTCGACGCCGTCCAGCAGGGACTCGAGGCCGGAGTCATCGAAGCCTCCTCCGATGGCAAGTTCATCCGCGTCGGCCAGATCATCACCGCCATGCGCCAGGCCGACAACTCGATGGCGATTGCCGAACTGGCCATCCGGCACCGTGAGAAGGGGTCTGAGTCCGGAGTCGTCGGCTTCGACATCGCCGGTCCCGAGAACGGCTTCCCACCCTCGGCGCACCTATCGGCATTCAACGCACTCCACCAGGCATACGTGCCCGTGACGATCCACGCTGGGGAAGCCGCAGGCAAGGCCTCGATCCACGAAGCACTCACCGTCTGCCATGCCCAGCGCATCGGTCACGGCGCTCGCATCGTCGAAGACATGGACATCGTCGAAGGCGAAGGACAGCTGGGCAGCCTGGCCGCATGGGTCCTCGACCAGCAGATCCCGCTCGAGCTGTGCCCCAGCTCCAACCTGCAGACCGACATCGGCGGCACCATCGCCTCCCACCCCATCACCGGACTCAAAGATCTGGGCTTCGCCGTCACCATCAACCCGGACAACCGGCTGATGTCAGCGACCTCGGTCACGCGTGAGATGCGTCGGCTCGTCGACGAAGCCGGCTGGACGCAGACGGACCTCGAATGGGCCACCGTCAACGCGGTCACGGCAGCCTTCCTGCCACTCGACGTGCGCGAGCGCATGCTCGACGAGATCCTCATCCCAGGATTCGCCCGGGTGAACATTTGAGTTCACGGGACAAACGTTCGAACACACCCGACGGTGCTGCACCGTCGGGTGGTTCGACTCAGCCTGCCGGACACGGCGTTCCCACTCCACGAGCGATGCTGGTCGTCGTCGTGGTGCTCGGGATCCAGGTGCTGGCCCTCCTCGGGTCCGCCCTGTCCTTCATCCTCACCGCCATCAGCGCCGGTCCTCTGGCCGGATCGCTGCTGGGACTGGCAGTCATGTTCCTCATCTTCGCCGCCGGAGTCGCCGCTGCGGCGCGCGGATCGTGGAAGCTGCACCGCTGGGCTCGACCCGCAGCGATCGCCTTCGAGCTGCTCGTCATCGTCTTCGCCTTCAGCGTCATCGGCGGCTCGCTCTGGCTCGGCCTGGCCTGCCTGGTCACGGCACTCGCCGTTCTTCTCGGCTACTTCCTGCCCCCTGTCGTTGACGCGTACAACAGGGCACTCGAAGGCTGAGGTTGCAGGTCCCTGGCGGCTGGCGTCGTCGGCTCTAGCACCGGACACCTGTCTGCTCAGGTGCTCGGCGGTTCCCACTTCTGCACACTGGCTGCCTGAGCAGCCGTCAGTCTCGAAGGCACAGCGGTGAAGATCGCATCGCGAAGTCCCGCCACCAGCGGGGACTGTATCTGGAAGACGGCGCCGAGGGCGCGTGACTTCGCGGCAATCGACTGACTGCGCTTGCGTCGCAGGCGGTCATAACTGCGCAGTCGATCGTCGACGGCTGACCCCGCCTCCGTTGCCTCCGCATTGTCTCCCGACTTCGTGATCACCGGCGTCAGCAGTGCCGTCAGCGTTGCGGCGTCCTCGAGGGCCTGACCCCCGCCCTGTCCCAGGTTCGGGGTCATCGCATGAGCGGCATCGCCGAGGAGGACGATGTGTCCCCGGTGGTAGGTCGACAGGGGAGTGGCGAGGTCCGAAATCACGGTGCGCCTGATCCGCGGTCCCGGTGTCGTTGCAATGAGTTCAGCGATCGGCGCATGCCAGCCGGAGAACAGGTCCCGGACCGTGGCCTTCTCATTCGCGAAGCTCGCGTGCTCAGGCATGTTCGCAACCGCGAACCAGTACACGCGCCCGTCCATGAGCGGCGCAATCCCGAAGCGCAGGCCCCGTCCCACGGTCTCACCAGCGGCTCCACCCAGATCGACCGGACGCTCGGTGATCCCGCGCCAACACGAATACCCCGAATAGCGTGCTCCGATGCCAGATTCGACGGACTCCCTCACCTGACTGTTGAGCCCATCGGCGCCGATGACCAGATCAAAGTGTTCCTGGTCGTTTGCTTCCGTCCCGGACCCGATCGTCACCGTTCCATCAGTGCTCGCCGAGGTGACCTCAGCGTTGGTGCGCACCGTTGCCTCATCGAGGGCTTCGAGGAGCACCCGATGCAGGTCGGCCCGGTCGACGATTCGCAGTTCGCCGACGCTGTCGGTGGGGAGGCGTGCGATCCAGCGTCCGTCGGGTCGTCGTTGGCCAGCGGCGAAGGATTCGGCCTGTTTGTCGGTGATCGTTGCGAGTTGAGGTCCGAGCCCCAGCGATTCAAGTGCCCTGAGCCCATTGGCGAATATCGACAGCCCCGATCCACCGGCGCGCACCTCGGCGGCTTTTTCGAACACGGTGACCTGTGCGCCAGCCCTCTGCAGGCCCACGGCGGCTGAGAGTCCGCCGATGCCGGCTCCGACGATCGCGATTCTCATGGGGTGTGGGCCTCTCATCCGAGATCTGAGGTGTTTGCCTTACTGCTGCAGGTACTCCCCGCAGGCTTCGGTGAGGAAGTCCCCGGCGACGCCGCCCTCTTGGTTGAGACTGTCTGCGGTCTTCTGGATGCCCCACCAGACCTGCGGAGATGCGCCCCACTGCTGACGGAAGTCCTCACGCTTATCGGGATCATCGGCCAGGTCCTGAGCAGCCAGGGAGATGCGGTCCTGAGCATCATCGGCCGTGCACCGAGCCTCATCATCGGGGCCCTTCGGATTGAGCTCGGAAATCTCATCGGAGTTCTCCGCCTTCAGCGTGTATGCGGACCCGCCGATCTCCTCAACGGTGAAGGTGCCCTGGATGAGCAGGAAGGGCGACTTCTCGGTATCGACATTCTCGGCATCGACGGTGACACTGACACTGTCCGGGGTGTCGGCGGTGATGGTGGCCTCGCCGGAATCGGGAACGTCGGGGTTGCCGGTGTGGACGTAGACCTTGAGGTAGGCCTCGGATTTGTTCGCGGCCGCCTCGGCGAGGCCCTGCCACAGTGGATCGGCATCCTTCGCTCCGCCGGGGGAGGAGTCGACGATGGAGACCTTCGGAGCGTCATCAGGAGTCTCGACCGGAGTGACCTCCTCTTCGCTGACGGAGGGACGCGGTGCGGGACGGGTCTCCTCCGAGGTGGGAACGCAGGCTGTCGTCGTGGCCAGCACTGCGGCGGTGGTCAGGAGGGCAAGAGAGCGAATGCGCATGGTTCCTCGAAAGGTGGTCGGCGTGGCGGTGCCGGGCCAGGAGCCCAGCCTTGATTCCAGCCTAATCCGAGAGCTTGCGCTCGCCCCGGTGGACGCGCTGACCCGGCCCCGATTGCTCTGCGCAGCAGCTGCTGCGCGCGGCAGTCACTGCGGGCAGCGGCTACTGGTCGCGGGCCGGCATGAGATCGCTCAGGCTGACCTTCTGTGCGCCGGAATCGTCGAAGTTGTCCTCATCGAGCCACTGCACATAGGCCGCGCGCAGGCTGGGCCATTCGGTGTCGATGATGGAGAACCAGGCGGTGTCGCGATTGCGGCCCTTCACGACCATGTGCTGTCGAAACAGTCCCTCAAAGGTGAACCCGAAACGTGTTGCGGCCTTCTTCGATGGCGCGTTGTCGTCATCGCACTTCCATTCGAAGCGCCTGTAGCCGCTGGCGAATGCGAGATCGGCGAAGAGGAAGAGCGCCTCGGTGGCTCCCCGGGTGCGTGCGAGTGCCGGTCCCCACAGGATGTTTCCGATCTCGATGACGCCGTTGTTCGCATCGATGCGCATCAGCGCCTGGCGTCCCTCGGCCCGCTTGGTGCTGCGGTCGACGACAGCGAAGAACAGCGGATCCGGAGACTGCGAGGCCGTGGCCATCCAATCATCGAAGTCTGCGCGCGCACGCTGCGGCGCCTGCGGCAGGTAGCGGAATCGCTCATCCGAACCGTCTGCGGACGCGGCCGTGAAGAGCGAATCCGAGTGCTGCCCGGCATCGAGGGGCTCGAGGTCGACATAGCGGCCGTGGATCGTCTCCCGCCGAGGTGGTTCAACTCCGGCCCAATCGTTGAGGTTCGTCTCGGTCATGGTCTCTCTTTCTCGTTCATCCTTGAACTCCTCCATCGGTTCGTCCCGATTCGCCCGGGTCTTCCCTGTGGTCTTCGGCTCAGCTGGTCTTCGGTTCAGTCTTCGTCGCCGTCGAAGCCGGTTGAGAGCTGGCGCAGCAGGGAAGCGAGCTTGCGGCGACCAGCCGGGGTGAGGTCGCTGAGGATCTCACGCTCCTTGACCAGCAGGTCGGCCAGAGCAGAGTCGACGGTGGCCCGACCATCGACGGTCAACCGTACGAGCACACCTCGGCGATCTCCGGGATCGGGCAGTCGTTCGACCCAACCGGCCGTGACCAGGCGATCGATGCGGTTGGTCATGGTGCCGCTGGTGACCAGTGTCTCCTGCAGCAGAGTCGAGGGGGACAGTTGGTAGGGCTCACCAGAGCGGCGCAGGGCCGAGAGCACGTCGAAGGCCCAGCCTTCGATGCCGTAGTCGCTGAAGCTCGACTTCCGCGCCAAATCCAGTTGGCGGGCCAAGCGGGAGACTCGGGAGAGTATCTCCATCGGGGACACGTCGAGATCCGGGCGCTCGTGGCGCCATGCCGCGACAATCCGATCAACCTCGTCCATGTTCCGATTTTACGTCCAGATCAAGAATCTTTGCGCCAAAGATACTTTTTCACGAGACATTTCTTACTCATTGACGGATTTGGCCTGCACGTTTGGATGGAAGTGCGTGTATGGGAATAAAGTGGTTGATGGTTGTTGCATCCGTCAACGCACCTGCGGAGCCAAAAGACGCCGCAGCAGAAACGAAGGAATACACGTGGATCTTTTCGAGTATCAAGCACGTGACCTGTTTGAGAAGCACGGAGTGCCCGTGCTCAAGGCTCAGGTCGCGACGACACCAGAAGCTGCGAAGAAGGCAGCCGAAGATCTTGGCGGCGGAGTCGTCGTCGTCAAGTCTCAGGTCAAGATGGGCGGCCGCGGCAAGGCCGGCGGCGTCAAGGTTGCGAAGAATCCTGAGGAAGCCGAAGCTCGCGCCAAGGACATCCTGGGTCTCGACATCAAGGGCCACATCACCGAAAAGGTGATGATCGCCGAAGGTGCAGACATCGCTGAAGAATACTACTTCTCGGTTCTCCTCGACCGGTCCAACCGCACCTACTTGGCCATGTGCTCCAAGGAAGGCGGAGTGGAGATCGAGCAGCTCGCCGAGGAACGCCCGGAAGCACTCGCCAAGATCCCAGTCTCTGCCATCGACGGAATCGATGCCGCCAAGGCCGAAGAGATCGCCAAAGAAGCAGGATTCGACGCAGACACCGCCGCTAAAGTGGCCCCTGTGCTGATGTCCCTGTGGACCGTCTTCGAGAAGGAAGACGCATCGCTGGTCGAGGTCAACCCACTGGTCAAGACCGGTGCCGGTGACATCATCGCACTCGACGGAAAGGTGTCTCTCGATGAGAACGCCGACTTCCGTCAGCCCGAGCATGAGGAACTGCGCGACGACAGCGCAGAGAACCCACTCGAGCTCAAGGCCAAGAAGCTCGACCTCAACTACGTCAAGCTCGACGGCGAAGTCGGAATCATCGGAAACGGTGCCGGACTCGTCATGTCGACCCTCGACGTCGTCGCCTACGCCGGTGAGAAGCACAGCAACGTCAAGCCTGCCAACTTCCTCGACATCGGAGGCGGCGCCTCTGCTGAGGTCATGGCCAACGGGCTCGAGGTCATCCTCGGCGATGAGCAGGTCAAGTCAGTCTTCGTCAACGTCTTCGGCGGAATCACCGCGTGTGACGCTGTAGCCGACGGCATCGTCAAGGCTCTCGAGATCCTCGGCGACCAGGCCACCAAGCCACTCGTCGTCCGCCTCGACGGAAACAACGTCGAAGAAGGACGTGCGATCCTCAAGGAAGCCGCGAACCCACTCGTCACTCTGACCGACACCATGGACGGTGGAGCCGACAAGGCCGCCGAACTGGCTGCTGCCAAGTAAGGAAAGGTCTTTACATAAATGTCTATCTTCCTGAATTCCGATTCGAAGATCATCGTCCAGGGCATCACCGGCGGCGAAGGAACCAAGCACACTGCGCGCATGCTCGCAGCCGGATCCAACGTCGTCGGCGGTGTCAACGCCCGCAAGGCCGGCACCACCGTCAAGCACAACGACAAGGACGGCAACGAAGTTGAGCTGCCCGTCTTCGGCTCCGTCTCCGAGGCGATGGAAGCCACTGGCGCCGACGTCTCCGTGGCCTTCGTGCCGCCGGCATTCTCCAAGGATGCTGCGATCGAGGCCATCGACGCCAAGATCGGTCTGCTCGTCATCATCACCGAGGGCATTCCAGTCCAGGACGCTGCCGAGGTGTGGGCTCGTGCGCAGGCCGCAGACAATGCGACCCGCATCATCGGACCCAACTGCCCGGGCATCATCTCGCCAGAGGCTTCGCTGGCAGGCATCATCCCTGCCAACATCACCAAGAAGGGCAAGCTCGGACTGGTCTCCAAGTCCGGCACGCTGACCTACCAGATGATGTACGAACTGCGTGACCTCGGCTTCTCCACCGCCATCGGAATCGGTGGTGACCCGGTCATCGGCACCACGCACATCGATGCGCTCGAGGCCTTCGAGAATGACCCCGAGACCGAAGCCATCGTCATGATCGGCGAGATCGGTGGTGACGCTGAAGAGCGTGCCGCTGCCTACATCAAGGACAACGTGACGAAGCCGGTCGTCGGCTACGTTGCAGGCTTCACCGCTCCCGAGGGCAAGACCATGGGCCACGCCGGCGCCATCGTCTCCGGCTCCTCAGGAACTGCTGCGGCGAAGAAGGAGGCCCTTGAGGCTGCAGGCGTGAAGGTCGGCAAGACTCCGACCGAGACCGCTGACCTCATGCGCGAACTCCTCGCCTGAGTCGTCTGACTCACTCACAGCGCGGTCCAAGTGCGATCGCTCAGCACACATGCTGGGCACCTGCACTTGGACCGCGGTGTTGTATGTCCGCAGGAAAGTGGGTGGGCGGCGCCACACGTAATGATGCGTCACGCACCGGGAGCAGCAAATCACCCCGATACTCGCTTTTCCTCCAATTGGTTCAGCAACCCGACCCGCCAGCATCAAATCACCCCATTGCAACAGGTGGTTATGGAACGGACTGTGCGGGGTCGGCACGGGAGGCTAACCTGAACATGTGAATGACCAGACACCGCTGTCCCAGAACCCACAGGCCGATCAGACGACGCCCCTCGATCAGTCGACGCCCCTCAACCCACCGACCGTTGACACCTCCCCGGCGGCCCATCCGCGCAACTTCGGCTCCGACAACTGGGCCGGCGCCCACCCGGAAGTCATCACCGCCATCACGCAGGCTAATGTCGGACACACTCCCGGCTACGGAGGTGATCCCTGGACTGCGCGTTTCGGTGAGGTCATGAAGGGCCATTTCGGTCCCTCCGCCCAGACGTTCCCAGTCTTCAACGGCACCGGAGCCAACGTGCTGGCACTGCAGTCGGCTCTGCCCCGCTGGGCGGCCGTCATCACCGCCGCATCGGCCCACATCAACTACGACGAAACCGGAGCCCCGGAGAAGGTCGGCGGACTTAAAGTCATCGGTGCCCCAACTCCAGACGGCAAACTGACGCCCGAGATCATCAACGGTGCCGTTCTCGGTCGCGGCAACGAACACAACGCACAGCCCCTGGCAGTGAGCATCTCCCAATCGACCGAGTGGGGAACGACGTACACGCCCGACGAGATCCGTGCCATCGCGGACACCGCGCACGGTCTAGACATGATCCTCCACGTCGACGGCTCCCGATTGGGCAACGCCGCCGCCTATCTCGGCACCGGCCTCGGAGCCATTACCACCGACGTCGGAGTCGACATCATCAGCCTCGGCGGGACGAAGAACGGGCTCCTCGGCGCCGAAGCGATCGTCGTCCTCAATCCCGACATCGGCCAGGGGATGAAGTTCCTGCGGAAGATGAATCTGCAGCTGTCATCGAAGATGCGCTTCCTCTCCGCCCAACTCAATGCCCTCTACGACGGCGACCTGTGGTCCACCTCGGCAAATCACGCCAACTCCATGGCCCGGAGGCTGGCAGATGGCCTCGCCGAGGCGGTGTCCACCGGCCATGCACCCGATATTTCGATCGTGGCCAAGACCGAATCCAACGTCGTCTTCGTGCACATGCCCGAAGAGGTTGCGGCGCGGGCACAGCAGAAGTTCGCCTTCGCGAACTGGCCCATGGCCGAGAACGTCGTGCGCCTCATGTGTGCCTTCGACACCACAGCCGAGGATGTCGACGCTCTCATCGAGGCCATCGTCGAGTCCTGAACGCCGAGTCCTGGGTAGAGGCGTAGAGGCAGGTCGACCGACCCAAGTCTCAGGTCGGTCGACCGGCGGCGCGTTCCTGCTCAGTCTCCCTTGACGTTGACGAGCTGACGCAGCGTATGCCTGATCTCGACCAGCGCCGAGGCATCGGCCATCACCTGGTCGATCGGCTTGTACGCCTGCGGGATCTCATCGATGAAGGCGTCCGTGTCCCGGTACTCGATGCCGACCATGGCCTCCCGAAGCTGGTCATGGCTGAACGTCTTCCTGGCTGCGGTACGGGAATACTGCCGACCGGCTCCGTGTGGTGAGGAGTTCAGCGATACTGGATCTCCCTTGCCCTCAACGACGTAGGATGCGGTGCCCATCGATCCGGGGATGAGGCCTGGCCGTCCGGCATCGGCCTCGATCGCGCCCTTTCTCGATACCCACACCGTCTTGTTGAAGTGCTTCTCGGACTGGGTGAAGTTGTGGTGGCAGTTGATGCGCTCGGCCTCGACCACGGTCTCACCCATCGTCTCCGACAGCTGCCGGGCCACCCGGTCCATCATCTCTTCACGGTTGAGCAGGGCGAAGTGCTGAGCCCACTTCAGCTGACTGATGTAGGCGGAGAACTCAGGAGTGCCCTCGACGAGGTAGGCGAGGTCCGGGTCCGGAAGATCGATCCACCATTTCTTGTTCAGCTGTGCGGCGACCTTGATGTGGTGAGTGGCGATCTTGTTGCCGATGCCTCTCGATCCTGAATGCAGGAACATCCACACCCGATCGTCCTCGTCGACGGAGACCTCGATGAAGTGGTTGCCCGAGCCCAGCGATCCCAGCTGATGCCGCCAGTGTCCGGCATAGTCGGAAGGGTCGAATTCGGACCTCTCCGCCAACTCCTCGAGCTCGGCGATGCGTGGCGCCGCCGTGGCGACGATCTTGCGGTTGTAGGCCCCTGCCGAGGTCGGCACTGCCCGTTCGATGGCTTCGCGCAGTCCGGTGAGATCGCGCGCCTCGAGATCCTGTCTGGTGAACTGTGTGCGCACGGCGATCATGCCGCAGCCGATGTCGACTCCGACCGCGGCGGGGATGATCGCGCCCAGGGTGGGAATGACCGATCCGACGGTCGCTCCCTTGCCCAGATGGGCATCGGGCATGAGCGCGACATGGGGGTGGATGAACGGCATTCGCGCAGTCGTGTGCGCCTGCTCAAGGGTCTTCTCGTCGAGAAGAGATGCCCAGGAGATCAGCCGTCTGCTGAGTTTTTCCATGGTCCTTTCCTGATTTCCTTGTGGTGAGGTCCGGGACCCACATCGCGAAGATCTGGAAAGCCATGGCTGCGATATGAAAAGAGCCCCGGACCGGTGATCGGTGCGGGGCATGCTGACGTGCGCTGGGTCAGATGTCGCGCCACCGAAGGGTCGACTGATGAGCGGATTCGAATTGCTTCGATCCGCGAAGTTCGCGCGATGAGGCGAAAACGTTCATCAGTTGATTCCTTCGTGTGTGTTCACTGCGCCGAGGTGGCGCAGCCAGCGTGTCTGCCGACACGGAAGTACGACTATACACGAGCTTCCGTGCCGGCCGGCAGCTTTGTCATTTCTTTCGGTCGGCCTTCACAGAGACGACGGGGACATCGGAGTCGAGGATGATGCGCTGAGCGGTTGAGCCCATGATGAGTTTGCCGACGGGGGAGCGGCGACGCGATCCGATCACGATCATGCGGGTATCTTCGGTCGCCTCGGCGAGGGCGAGGAGTTCCTCAACGGGATCATTGCCGCGCAGGAACTGCAGGATCTCATGGGAGACCTTGGACGAGCGCAGCGCCTCTTTGAGTTCCTCCATATCCTGATTCGTCGCGACACCGCGTTCGTCGGGAGTCTCTCCGATGCCGGCATTGAGCACGATCACGGTGTCATCGAAGGCCCTCGCCTGATCGATGCCGAACGTGACGGCAGCCTTGCCTTCTGGTGAGGGGGAATAACCGACGAGAATTGTCATGATCTCTCCTGATGCGACACTGGACGAAGCTCCCTCAATTAGTAGCACATCTGCGTGCTGCGACGCTCCTCAGTCTGCCCCAACCTGCACTTCAGTCTGCCCCAGCCTGCAGCGGAGATCTGTGTGAGTCGGTCGTTCCCGGTGGTGGCGCATCCGCGACTGAAGCAGGGGCTCAGTCCGACTAGACTGTTCGAATGCCTTCTACCCTCCTGTCTCCGGATTCTCCTGCCCGCCACCGCAGCCAGGATCTGCTGGAACAGTTTCCCGAGCTCGCTGAAGTTCCGGGATTCCCACAGGCAAGGATCCTCACCGAGTATGTCCTGGGGCGACGCAGCGGAGAGCTCGACGTCTCCGGGCGTGCGACGGAAGGATCATTCGTGGACGCCGAGGCGGTCGTGAGACTTCCGCACGAGGTCCTCATCGTCGATGACGGCCAGGGACTGCAGTCGCGGCTGTTGAGCGAGATCGTCCCCGTGCGCACGTACAACGACCGAGTGGACGAAGCACGCACCGTCGCCGAGGTGGCAGATCAGGCCAGCCCCGTCGACGATCTCGCTGTCTTCGCCTCAGAAGCACAAGAAGTCTGGGCGATCGTCAACGCACCGAAGGCCACCCACGCGTTGGCCGAGACGATCGCTGCCGTCCAGGCTCACGTGACCACGATCATCGTCATCGGTCGCAGCGATTCGATGAGCCGAGCGGTGAACAAGGAACTGGCGCGTGGTTTCGCCCGCGTCGACGTCTCGCCAGGCGTCGGCAAGCACCGCATGATCATCGGCAGCCGGACGCTGTCATCACCGAGCCTGCCGAGCTTCCCCAAGCACAGCAGAATCGATCATCCGGCCACAGGTTCGCTGCAGGTCAGTGCCCACGGAGCCTGCTTCTCCGGGGTCAAAAGCGATGAGGGCTCGGCCGCGCTGCTCACGGCTCTGGCAGCCGAATCTGAGCCCGCCGCGGCCCAGTCCTCCGAGGCTCAACTCGCCGAGGCGGGTCCTGGTTCCCCGAACTCGGTCCTTGACCTCGGGTGTGGGAACGGATGGCTGCTCACAGCTGCGATGCGGGTCACGGCGGCGAAGAAGGGTACCGGCGTGGACGTATCGAAGGCGGCGGTCGCCTCGGCGAGGGAGACCGCTGAGGCGAACGGACTCGAGGTCGAGGCCATCCTCGCCGATGCCACGGATGTGCAGGCTCTGACAGGCGCAGACTCTTCGGTGCGCGCCGGCGGGCACGACCTCATTCTGCTCAACCCGCCCTTCCACCAGGGCACGACCATCGAAACAGACACCGCTGCCGGACTCATGCGCACAGCAGCCGAGCTGCTGGCACCCGAGGGGCGAGTCCTCACGGTCTACAACTCACACCTGCACTACCGCGAGACCTTGGAGCGTGTCATCGGACCCAGCGAACAGGTCGCTCGCACCAGCAAGTTCACCGTCGTCCGCAGCCTCAGACGCGGCTGAGAGTCTCAGCCGCCGCTAGCTGACAGAGGTGCCGAAGCGCGCCGACAGCACTTCGGCCGTGGCACCGACGCCTGCCGTGGCGACCTCGTCCGGCTGGCCGGAGGCGACGATGTGACCGCCCTGGGGACCAGGTCCAGGGCCCATGTCGATGAGCCAATCCGAGCCGGCGGCCAGCTCCATATTGTGATCGGCGATGAGGATCGTATCGCCCTCGTCCACGATCTGGCGGAAGAGCCTCCCCAGGACCCGAGCATCACTGGGGTGCAGGCCGTTGGCCGGCTCATCAAGGATGAATAGTGAGCGCTCACGTCGCTTCCTGGCCCGCATCACCGCGGCCAGCCTCAGCCGCTGCGCCTCACCGCCGGACAGCGTCGCCGAGGACTGGCCGAGCAGCAGCCCGCCGAGGCCGACCCTCTGCAGGACCTCGAAATGGGCGACGAGTCCCAGCCGTTCGGCGAACACCGTCGCCGCTGCGTCGATCGACAGATCGAGGACATCTGCGATGGTCAGTTCCTCGACGGTGACCTCGAGGGTCTCCTCGGTGAACCGGCGGCCTTCGCATTCGGGACAGGTGCCGCTGGAGGCCGGCAGGTGGACGAGATCGATGGTGATGAAGCCCAGACCCTCACAGCGGGGGCAGCGTCCCCGTGCGGTGTTGAAGGAGAACTGTGAGGCGGTGAAGCCACGACTGTGCGCCAGATCGGTCTTCGCGAACAGGCCGCGGATCTTGTCGAAGATGCCCAGGTAGGTGCCGATGACCGATCGCGGGGACCGGCCGATGGTGGTCTGATCGAAGCTGACCACCCGGTCGAAGACCTCGAGCCCGGCAGCATCTGCCTCGGCAAGATCTCCTCCCTCACCACCGCCACCACCAGTGCTGCTGTTGCGCCGGGGTATCGTCGGCGGCTCCTCCTCACCCTCGAACGGGGAGGCACCAGCGGCTCTGGCCAGTGTCGCCACCGATCGCAGCACCGAGCTCTTACCCGCCCCGGAAACTCCTGTCAGGGTCGTGAGACCGCCGATGGGAAAGGACAATGCCAGAGCGCGGAGGTTGTTCGCCGACAGTCCGGTGCACCGAGCCCAATCTTCGAATTCCTGGGGTGCTCGCCAAGGTTCGCTGGGAGCCTCATTGCGCAGGCGGACAGCGGTTGAGCTCTTCCCGTCGAGTGCCTCGGCGACGGGGCCGGAGAACATCAGCTGCCCTCCCCGGGCACCGCCACCGGGACCGAGTTCGATGACCCAGTCGCACCGGCGCACCAGCTCCATATCGTGTTCGACGAGGATGACCGTATTGCCGGCATCGCGCAGAGCCTCAATATGGGTGAAGAGGTGATCGGTGTCCTTGGGGTGCAGTCCGGTGGAGAGTTCGTCGAAGACGTAGACCATGCCGTGCAGACCGCTGTGCAGATGTGCCGCCAAGCGCAGTCGCTGCAGCTCACCGGGGGAGAGGGTGGCCGCCGAGCGGTGAGGTGGAAGATAGCCGACGCCGAGGCTGTCGATGACCGACGTACGTTTGTCGAGTTCGTCGAGGAGGACCTGGGCCGCCTCATCGGTGGCGTTGGAGAACCGTTTCGCGCCATTGTGGCCACGGTCGAGGTCGGAGGCGATGGCCGCGTGGAGGGAGACGGCCACATCGGTGAGACTGCGCGTGGCCACCTCGGCGATATTGGCACCGCCGATCGTCACCGACAGAGCTGCGGGATTGATGCGGCTGCCGTTGCAGTCGGGGCAGAGTTCGTTGCTGAGGTATTCCTCCGTGCGTGCCCTGACCGTCTCACTGCCGGTCGTGATCATCGTGTCGAGCAGATATCTGCGGGCACTGCGGAACTTGCCCGTGTAACCGCGGGAGATGTATTCGCGCAGATCCTCCGGCCTGACAGTGACAGACGGGGTGTCTTCGGTGGTCAGAAGCCAGTCGCGGGTCGTGGCGGGAAGACTGTTCCAGGGGACGTCGATGTCGATGCCCATAGTTTCGACAAGGTGTTTGAAGTTCCGGCCCAACCATCCTCCCGGCCAGGCGGCGATGGTGCCCTCGCGGATGGTCAGGGTCTCGTCGGGCACTGCGGCGTCGAGGTCGATGTCATGGATGCTGCCCTTCGCCGCGCACGTCGGGCAGGCGCCTTCGACCGTGTTCGGGGAGAATGCCGAGGCAAGCAGACGGCCCTGGTTCGCGGGGTAGTCGCCGAAGCGGGAGAACAGCACCCGCAGCAGATCAGAGACCTGTGACAGGGTGCCCACGCTCGAATTCTCCGGGGGAGTCGACACGAGCTGTTTGACTGCAATTGCGGCAGGAAGGCCCGTGATCCGGTCGACCTGGGGCGCGGAGACCGCGCCGAGGAGGTGACGGGTGAACGGGGAGACCGATTCGAGGTAGCGGCGCTGGGCTTCGGCGTAGATGGTGTCGAAGGCCAACGACGACTTGCCCGAGCCCGATACACCACAGATGCCGATGAGCTGCCTGTGCGGCAGAGAGACGGAGAAACCGGACAGGTTGTGCTCGCGAGCGCCGACGACGCCGATCTCTTCGGTCATGAAATGGCCACTTCCTCTCGTCCGGGTGCAGCGGTGAAGCTGCACCCGGATAAGGCTACGCGGTCAGCGGTTCGCTCGGTGGGCGCGCCACGTGCTGATCTGATCCCAGATGACGATGGCCCAGATTGCGATGACGGTGATGATCTGCTGCACCTCGGCGCCCGAAGCGGATGTGAGGTCCGGGTGCAGCACCTGCTGCGTCAGCAGAGCGATGGTGAGGAAGACGGCCATCGCCACGTCGAGGACCACACCGGTGATGATCAGCGCGGCACTGGTCGAAGAACGGACCAGCTTGATGACTTCGATAACGGCCATGAGGGTCAGGAAGGCCCAATAGCCGAGCAGCCATCCTGACTCCAGGTCGGGATTGATGAATGTCTCGCCGTTGTTGAGATGCCCGACGTAGACCAGCGAGGTCGGGATGAGCGGGATCAGCGCCAGAAGGACGAGGAAGATCAGGTTCAGGACCGCCTCGGCGCGGATCTGGTTCGCCTTCGCATCCGTCGCGCGCAGCTGATCGACTGACCAGTCCTTCTTCGTGCCGGCGATCTTATCTGCCGCACCTCCGCTCATCTCTTTGTCGCCGAGGGCGAAGATGATCGTGATTGCGGCGAAGGCCGTGAGCAGCGCGACGATCGTATTGCCGACGAGCTGACCGATGAGCGCCCCGATCTGGACCTCATCGTTGGTGGCGATGAACGCGATTGAGTTCGTCACGGCCGCGGCCACGGCGACGAGCGGAAGCACCCAGCGTATCGCCCAGATGAAGACCGGGTAGGACTTCGGCCCGATGAGATGCTGTGGCGAGTTCGTGTACTCCCGGGAGAGCTGGGCCGGATCGCCGAGCTCTTCGAGCACCTCGCGTTCGGCAGCCGCGGTCTGCTCGTCTGCAGGATGTTCCAGGTCGCCGAGTCGGTCTTCGACCATATCGTCGATTGTGGCCTTGATCTCTGCCGCGATGTCACCTCGGGAGTCCTCCGGGAGGTGGCTGACCACATTGTCGACGTAGATGGTGGTGAGCGCACTCATGGTGTTCCTTCTTTCCAGAGTTTCGTGATGCTGGTGTTGAGTTCCAGCCATTGGGAGTGGAGTGCTGCGGCGACTTCGGCACCACTGGTGGTGACGCTGTAGTACTTGCGTGGACGCGCCTGTTCGGTGTTCCACTCGGCACTGAGCAGCCCTTGTTTCTCAAGTCTTCGCAGCAGGGGGTAGAGGGTGTTGGCCTCTGTGGCGATGCCGGCTTCGGTGAGAGTCGTCAGCAGGGAGTACCCATACTGAGGCTGACGGCAGGCAACGAGGCTGGCGAAGACGACGGTGCCTCGTCTCAGCTCTTGTTCGTGTGTTGCCAGTGCCTGCTCTTCATCCTCGTTCATGCTTCACACAATAGTGTGTGACACACACTATTGCTAGGGGCGGGGTATAGTGTGAGGCCGGAATTAGGTGAAGAGGTGGGGTGAAGCGCGAGAATCTGCAGGAGTGCCGTGATGAAACCAACTGGAAATGTTCGCTTCGTACCCGAAATGCCGGCGAAATATCCCTCGGCTAGCCTGTGCTCAAGAGCGAGAGAACAGCGATAGGGATGGCGATGAACGACTCGGCAATGACCTCGGCGAATACGACTCATCGAGTCGATGGAATGAACTTCTACACACGCAAGTGGGTTCGCCCAGAGGACCTCAACGCGAACGGCTCGCTCTTCGGTGGAAGCCTGCTGAAGTGGATCGACGAGGAAGCTGCGATCTACGCGATCATTCAGCTCGGCAGCCACAGCGTGGTCACGAAACTCATCTCCGAGATCAACTTCGTAGCGTCGGCTCGCCAGGGGGATCTCATCGAGATGGGGCTCGTCGCAACTCGTTTCGGCAACACGTCACTGACGATGCGAGCTCAGGTGCGAAATATGATCACGCGCAAGTCCATTCTGAGCATCGACAGAATCGTCTTCGTCAGCGTAGGGGAGGCGGGGCAGCCAGACCCTCACGGCTATTCATCGATCACCTATGAGCGCGATCGCATGCCCGTGGTGTGAAGCGGCGGGTACTGGCCAGCTGGTCGGGCCTCACAGGGCCTCACCTAGGTGCTCGGTTGTAGTCGAGCGCAAATGAGAGCCACAGTGCCAGGGAGGCCTCGTCGACGAGGTGGTCGGCGGCGACGGTGATCCAGCCTGGTCCCATGGTTCGTCCCGTTCCCATCTCGGCCTGTTGGGCCCCGGGTTGCTCCAGCAGCAGCCGGTCGTGGTCTTCAGCGGCGATCCTGACCAGCAGGGAGCCGTCCTTGCTGGCGCTGACGATCATCTTCTCGTTGACCATGAACGAGCGACCGCCGAACATCGAGACCTCGCGTTGAACGGGTTCATCGGCGATTGAGGTGCGGATGCGTTCTGCGAGTGACCTTTGCTCGGATGTCACCGTCATTGCGCACCTCGGTCCGGATCCGGCGGGCCATAGGAGAGTCGGTCGAAGATGAGCACACTCTCGCTGATCAGGCCATCACGAACTGTGAAGAACTCAGCTGCCGGTGCAGTCGTCGTCGCTGCCGTTTCGGGGTAACAGAACAGTGCGACCCTGTCGGAGTCGGCGAACTCGGCAATGTCGGTGATGCCGGTGAGCGTCGGCGCGAATCCGGCGATGAACGACTGATAGGCCTCCTTGCCGTCGAGGTCGACTCCTGGGGCTCGGCATGCGATGTCCTCGTCGATGAGATCCATCGCCCCATCGATATCACCGCTGGTCCACGCGTGGTGATATCGGCTGACGACGTTTTGGGCCGATTCGTAGGTCATGAGAAGCTCCTCTGCGATCGATGGTTCCGTGTGAGTGTGCAAACGGATGTGTGTGAACTCTGGCACAACGCAGCTTGTTGTATTGTCCCGTCAGGTCATTGTCGCGTCTGGCTGCCAGTCATCGATTCCTGCATCTCCGCCCGAACCGGCGATGATCAGGCGGGGGAAGAAGTGCGCCCAACCGTCGGCGTGACCGCGGACCTCAGCGTCGGGCAGGTGCGAATGGAGCAGATCGACCTGCGTTCCCGATCCAATGGCGGTGAGGGTGAATTCGACCCGGGACGCACCAGGGGGAAGGTCCACGCTGCCGGCGAATCCCCATGACACGACCACACGATAGGGGCGACTGACCTCGAGGAATTTCCCTCGGACGGGGTGCCCCGCGATGTCGACGGCGAATCGGCCCCCAGCCGTCGCCTCCAGATCGGCGTACTGGCCCATCCAGGCCGTCATGCCTGAGTTCGTCGTCAGGTACTCGAAAACCGTCTCCGGCGAGGCGGCGATCTCGATGGAATCTCGGAATTCAGCCATGGGTCTCGCTGCCTGCATTCTCGGGTTCGTCTCGTGCCTCGATAGCAGCCTTGAGCTTCGAGAGTTTGGTCGGCCAGAAGTCGTCGAGGTAGGAGCGAACTGCCGCAAGGCCATCGGTCTCGACTGCGAACAGGTGGCGTGTGCCTTCGCGGACGCCGACGGTAAGGCCGGCTCTTCGAAGCACGCCCAGATGGTGCGATGTCGTCTGCTGGGACAGTCCGACTACCTCGGCGATGGACCCGACCGGGAGCGGATGGCCGCCGATCGCATGGAGAATCGACCGGCGATTGCTGTCGGCGAGCGCTCGCAGTGACAGGTCGAGGTCGATGTCGGGTTCAGCAGTCATCGTCGGCATCCTTTCGCTCGGATGCAGACAGACTACCACAAATGAATGTTTGTACTCATAGGTGTTGGTGGAACAGGGGACTGTCTAGGCTACGAGAAGCGTTGTCTCACATGACTGCTCGTCAACTCGTTGCACTACGGGCCCGCCCCTTACTCCGCGAGATCCAGCGTCGGAGTCGGTCGGCGAAATCCGCGGGTGACGAACGCAAGGTACCCGATGCCGAGGGCCAGCCAGATCGCACCGATGAGCAGCGTGCGCGGTGACAGGCTCGTCCACAGCCACAGGGTGAGGCAGAAGCCGATTCCGGGCAGGACGATGAAGTTGATGATCGCGCGCGATCCGCGACGATTCCCATCGATGATGAAGTGCTTGATGACCGAGAGGTTGACCGCGGAGAACGCGATGAGTGCACCGAAGCTGACCATCTCGGAGATGAAGCTGAGGTCGACGGCCAAGGCGAAGAGCGATACCACTCCGACGCAGAGTGTCGCGAGGATCGGAGTGTGGAAGCGTGGCGACAGACGCCCGAAGAAGCGCTTCGGCAGGACACCGTCACGACCCATCGCGAAGAGGATGCGTGAGACCGAGGCCTGAGATGTCAGTGCGGAGCCGCAGGCCCCGGCGACATAGGCGGCGGTGAAGAAGATCGTGAGGAACTCTCCACCCGCAGCTCCCATGACGTCGAGGGCTCCCGAATCGACGTCGGCGAAGTCATTCGACGGGTAGACGAGCTGAGAAAGGAACGAGAGCACGATGTAGATGAGCCCGCCCGTGACGGTGGCGATGACGATGGCACGCGGGACGGTGCGCTGCGCATCTTTGGCCTCCTCGGACAGAGTCGAGACCGCATCGAAGCCGAGGAACGACAGACACAGGATCGCGGCACCGGCCATGACATTGCCGAAACCGGGTGCGCTGCCGTCACCGGTGAACGGTGCCATGAGATCGACCGTGCCCGAGCCTGACATCGACGCAATGCCGAGCGCTGCGAAGGTCAGGATGAAGATCGCCTGGGCCGCGATGATGACGATGTTCGCTCGTGCCACGGACACAATGCCGATGACATTGAGCGCCGTGACGAGAACGATCGCCGTGAGCACGAACACCCAGGCAGGGATCATCGGGAACGCTGCGGACAGATAGATGCCGACGACGAGGTAGTTGATCATCGGCAGGAACAGGTAGTCGAGCAGCAGCGCCCACCCGGCCACGAAGCCGATGCCTGCCCCGAAGCTCTTCTGCGTGTATGTGTAGGCGGACCCGGCGAAGGGCAGCTCGTGCGCCATCTTCGCATAGGACCTGGCAGTGAAGACCATCGCGAGGAGAGTGATCACGTACGCCAGCGGCACCCGACCTCCGGTGACCTGAGTGACGATGCCGTAAGTCGTGAAAATAGTCAGCGGCACCATATAGACGAGGCCGAAGAACACGAGAGACGGGACCCCGAGAGCACGCTTGAGCTGCCCTTCGCCGCCATCGTGATGTCCTCTGCCACCTTGGGGCGCGCTGGTGTCGTGTGAGTCGGACATGGTGGTCCTTTCGCTCAGGTCGATGAATGCACGGCAACGCCGCCGAGGTAGGTGGTGCGAACGGCCATCTTCGCGAGTTCCTGCGGTGTCACGTCCCGAGGGTCGTGATCGAATCGGATGAGGTCTGCGCTCGCCCCGGGGCGGATCTCGCCCCAGACTGCGGGGGAGTGATCGGCGAAGGCCTGGTGGGCCACTGCGGTCGAATAGCAGTCGAGGGCACGGTCGATGTCGACGATCTCCTCCGGAGTCCACCCGCCTGCGGGTTCGCCCGCATCGGTCTGTCGGCTCGTGCCGATCGCCAGGCCCTCGACGGGTGTGCCCGAGGTGCACGGCCAGTCCGAACCGAACGACAGGCGTCCACCGCGTTCGAGGATGGTCCGCATCCGGTACTGATGACCGGCCCTCTCCTCGCCGAGGCGGGGGAGGGTGAGCACGGTCATGAGGTCATCGAGCTGCGCCCACAACGGCTGCATGTTCGCGATCACCCCGAGCTCGGCGAATCGTGAGAGGTCGTCGGCATCGACGAGCTGCGCATGGGCGATGACCGGCCGGCGATCCCGTGGACCGTTGCACGTCATCGCCGACTCGATGGCATCAAGGGCCTGGCGGACGGCGGCATCGCCGATGGCGTGGATGTGGACCTGGAATCCGGCCGCGTCAACGGCACGAACCGCTTCGGCCAAGGTCTCGCCTTCCCACACCCGCAGGCCGTGATTGTGCAGCGACGAGCAGTACGGTTCGAGCAGCGACCCGGTTTCGTTCTCGACGACGCCGTCGGCGAAGAACTTCACGGTCCGGGCACTCAGCAGCGGATCGCCGCGCACCTCGACGCGCCTCCTGGCCTCGACCATGGCAGGCAGCTGCTCAGCGAAGTGACGCGGATCCGCATAGAGGGCGAGATTGAACCGGACCTTGAGTCTGCCCTGATCCGAGGCAGCCAGATAGGTCTCGACATCGGCCGGTTCGACCCATGCGTCCTGGACCCAGGTGACCCCGCGCTCGAGGTAGTAGTCGGCTGCCCGTTCGAGCGCGCGCAGCCGCATGGCCTCGTCCAGCGGCGGACGCACGGCGTCGACGAGATCGACCGCGCCCCATTCCCGCAGTGTCCCCAGTGGCGAACCATCGCCTCGGCGAGGGATCTCACCGAGCTCTGGTTCGGGTGTGCCGGCGGTGATGCCGGCGATTTCGAGGGCCCGGGAATTGCACCACACTGTGTGATAGTCCCAGGCGCGCAGCACCACGGGTCGGTCCGCTGCAGCGTCGTCGAGCCAACGGGAGTCAAAGAGCCCGCCCTCGACGAGGCTGCCGTCATAGGAGGCGCCGGTGATCCACTCGACCTCAGGGTTGGCTTCAGCAAAACGTCGCACCTCGGTCACGATCTCAGTGACGCTGGCACAAGCGCGCACCTGCGGTCCCTCCGCTTCGAGCCCGCCGAAGATCGGATGGGCATGACCATCACCGAAGGACGGCATGAGGAAGCCGCCATCGAGGTCGACTGACTCGGACGAGTCTGCGGGTGAGTGCTCAAATGAGGACGAGTTCAGGTGCCGGTCGACCTCGGCGGAACCGATCGCGACGATGGTGCCGTCTCTCACGAGCAGCGAGTCGGCGGTGCCGCTCGAGGCTCCGCGCCAGATGGTGCCGTTGTGGAAATGCGTCAAGGCCAATTCGCTTCGTCCCCCGCTTCGCTGCGTGTGATCTCTGACCCGCCACAGCGCACGAACAGTGTTCGTATTTGTGACTGAGAACACGATACACTCCGAGGGAGGTCAGGGAAAGAGGTCGGCATGAGACTCAATCGGGAACGACTCGTCGACGCCGCGCTCGCCCTCGTCGACGACGACGGATCCGAGGCGCTGTCGATGCGCACTCTGGCTGCTCGTGTCGATCGGCAGGTGTCGTCTCTGTACAACCATGTGTCGGGTCGAACCGAACTCATCGAACTCATGCGCGCCCGCATCGTCGCCGACATCGATGTGGCGGCGTTCGCCTCGGTGGGCACATCTGCGAGGGCGATTCCATGGGAGAGGGCACTCGAGTTTTGGGCACGGTCTTACCTGCGAGCATTCGCCGCCCACCCCAATCTCATCCGCCTGCTGGCGACGACGGAGATTCGGGATCTGTCGACGTACGAGATGTACGATGCGGTCATCGCCGGCCTGCGCCGAGGCGGCTGGCCGGAATCGAGGACCGTGGCGGTCATGCGCACGGTCGAAGCCCATGTCCTCGGATCCGCCCTCGACATCATCGCTCCCAGTGACCTCATCGCACAGGATTCGGCTGATGTCCGGTTCTCCGAAATCCGTACCGCCCTCGACCCACGATTCGTCGAGACCTCTTCGGCGACTGCCGCATTCGAGCTCGGGCTGAACGCACTCATCGATGGGCTGCGGCTGCAGCTGGAGGCAGGAATTTCGTGAATAGTATGTTGCTCGAAGACTTCTGGTCGGCCGCACGGTCCGCAGTACCGGAGCTGCCGGTGCACGCACCCCAGCCGTGGGCCTTCGGTGCGACGCCCGTGCATGCCGATGACCTCCTCGCATTGGTCCTTGACGGGACGAAGACCGGCACAGCCTCTGCGCTCTGTGACATCGAAGCCGAAGGGGAAGAAGTGCCCAGAGTCGGTGAAGTGAGCATCATCCTCGACGGCCGCGACAGTCCCCGAGCGGTCATCGAGACCACTGCCGTCGTGACTGTTGCCTTCGACGAGGTGACTGCTGAGCATGCTCACGCCGAAGGCGAAGGCGAACGGACCTTGGCGGCCTGGCGGGAGATCCACGAGAGGTTCTGGCGAGACTACAGCCAGAGCTCAGAGGGTTTCGCCTCGGATATGCTCGTAGTGTGCGAGCGGTTCCGGCTCGTGTTTCCACGGTGACCTGTAGACGCAGGTAATCGGACGGAAGGATGAAGTGTCTGAAACTGTCGATTGGTGGAGTCTCATCCATGCCGAACGTGCCCGCTTGGTCAAACTGCTGGAGACGCTCGAGTCTGACCAGTGGAGCGCTGACACGCTGTGTTCTGATTGGAGTGTCGAGCAGGTCGTTGCCCATCTCAGCGCGGCGGCGAACACGGGCAGGTGGGCGTGGATTCGCAGCATCGTCGCCGCCGGATTCAACGCTGACCGGCACAATTCCCGACTCCTGGCCAGGTTCCGAGGGAGGTCGCCGGAAGAGGCTCTGGGGATCTTCCGCACCTGCATCACGGCCACGATCGTACCGACGAAGGACTATCCTGCGTTCCTCGGCGAGGTCATCGTCCACTCTCAGGACATCGCCCGGCCACTCGGGCTGACTCTGACTCCCGACCCCAGCGCAGTCCTTGAGGTCGCTGGCTTCTATGCCGCGAAGGACTTCGCCGTCAACAGCAGGACCCTCGTCAAAGGGCTGACTCTCGTCGCAGACGATGCTGACTTCAGGGTCGGAAGCGGACCGGCGGTCAGAGGCAGGCTCCTGGATCTGGTGATGGCGATGGCGGGACGTCCGGACTTCGCTTCGCTGCTTGAGGGCGAAGGCGCCGAAAAACTGCGAACTCGCATGAGTTGAGGTCCGCGCACAGACGCTTGAGAAACTTCGTCCTTATGCTTCCTTCGGCTTCGCGTCGTAGGTGAGCCAGTTGGTCTTCGTCGCCACCTTGTCATAGAGCACCTGAGCTTGAGCATTGTCGTCGGCAGTGATCCAGCGGACGACCGAACGCCCTTCGTCCGCGGCGATCTCCTGAAGACGGGCGATGAGCGCACGTCCGGATCCTGTTCCGCGGGCCTGAGGATCGGTGAAGAGGTCATCGAGCCAGAGACCGACCGTGCCGGTCGACGGACGCGAGAATCTCCGGAAGTCCGCGATTGCGACGATGCGGCCATCCGCCTCGGCGACCAGGCCTTGGCATTCGTGTGCTGTATCCATGAGCCAGCCCCACACCCGGGAGACGATGTCCTCGGATTCCGGCAGGTGATAGAACTCGCGGTAGCCGCGGAAGAGCTCACGCCAGCGAGCCTCGTCTGCCGAGTCAACAGGGCGAACGGAAGTGGTCGACGAATCTGCCATGACTGTCCGGGCCTTTCCTTATAGTTCTGCGGGGTGACATGTGAGCGCCGCAAGGCGACATGTACTGCAAGAGTATGTGAAAAAGCCCCTGGCCGGGAGGATATTTCCCGAACCAGAGGCCGTTCTCCGCTCTGTACGCGAGGGGGGACTTGAACTGATCCGTTCCCCCTCGCACACGAAATCGTGAATCGGCGTTCTGCCGCATGATTCCGCGGTTTCTGCGAGGCCCACCTGTGGATAACTGCACCGCGATTCACAACCTAGCAGCGTCGGTAGCACATGAGTTAGCACATGAAAGCGGGCCGGATCACGAGAAGCGGCCTATCCGATGGCCACGCCAAAGAGTGCCCCAATGGCGTATGTGGCGATCATGGTCGCTGAGCCCATGACCACGTTCCGGAGAATTGCGCGACCGCGCGGCGCGCCACCGAGCGCAGCGCTGATCCAACCGGTGAGGAAGAGGCCGATCACAACTGCGATGGCTGCGATCCAAACTCGGTGTCCGCCGACGGGGAGCAAGATCATGATGAGTGGGATCAGCGCTCCAACGGCGAACGCAATGAACGATGACACGGCGGCTGCCCACGGGCTTGTGAACTCTTCATGGTCGATTCCGAGTTCGACCTCTGCGTGAGCGGCGAGAGCGTCCGTCTCGGTAAGCTGCACCGCGACCTGATGTGCGAGGTCATCTGAGAGGCCCCGCTGTCGATAGAGCTCGGTGAGTTCTTCAAGCTCCTCCTCGGGCATGGTTTCGAGCTCCCACCGTTCTTTTGCGATGAGCGCTTTCTCTGTGTCGCGTTGGGTGCTCACCGAAACATACTCTCCGCCAGCCATTGAGAACGCCCCGGCAACTACGGCGGCGATACCGGCCGTCGCGATTGCCAGTACGTTGTTTGGTGTAGCGGCAGCGACACCGACGACGACACCCGCGGTAGAGACGATGCCGTCGTTTGCGCCGAGCACCCCTGCACGTAGCCAGTTCAAACGTTGGCCCACGTTCTGCAGGTGGGCTTCGCCGGGATGCGGCGTGGTGCTTGAGTCGGATGCCATATTGTTCATTTCCTGTCTTGGGTCGTGCTGAAGTGAAGTTGTTCCGTCGATGCGACTGGTGATGATCGTGTGATTCGCTCAGATCGTGGGCCGACTGCACGGAGTGCGCCGAGGATGGCCACCAGGTCAACGACTTCTTGCAGCCACGCGCCGAGGAGTGCTGGGAGGAACCCGAAGGCGGCGATGAGCATGAGGCCGACGCTGATGATGATGCCGAGCCAGATGCTTTGCAGTGCGATCCGCACGGTGTCCTTGCCGATGCTCACCGCGCGCGGCAGGGCCGAGAGCGTGTCGTAGCGGTTCACGATGTCCGCAGACTCCGATGCTGCGGTTGCACCGCGCGCCCCCATTGCGAAGCCAATATCCGCAGCAGCGAGCACCGGGGCATCGTTGAGGCCGTCACCGACCATGATGAGCGGGCGGGGCTGCACGCTACTGACAATGCGAACTTTGTCGCCGGGGCGGCACTCCGCGTGCACCTCGCTGATTCCAAGGCGCCGCGCGATGGGTTCGGCGGTGGCTGCAACGTCTCCGGTGACCATGAGCGTACGCTCGATACCGAGTGCGCTCAGCTGACGGAGAGCCTGGGCTGCTTCTTCGCGCACTTGGTCGCGCATGACGATGGCTCCGGCGAAACGGCCATCGACTGAGACGTAGATTGCGAGTTCCCCTGGAGCAAGGTCTGCCAGCACGAGGTCCGGCGCGGAGTGGCGCACCCAGGAGGGCTTGCCGACACGAACCGTCACTGCCTCAGGTGCGTCAGGAGTGCGGAACACAGCCGCGACTCCGTTTGTCGCGATCTCCTCGGCTTGTTCGGCTTCGACGAGCGACAAGCCGTGCTGTTTCGCGGCCTGCACGACGGAGTCCGCAAGCACGTGAGAGGAGTACACCTCCGCTGAGGCTGCGAAACGCAGCAGCTCGTCTTCGCTGGCGCGGTCGGCGGGCAGAAGGCGTTCGAGCACTGGCTTGCCGGTAGTGATGGTGCCGGTCTTATCGAATGCCGCCGAGCGGGCTCGTGAAAGCTGTTCGAGGGTGCCGCCGCCCTTGACGATCAGCCCGAACCTCGCGGCACGGCTCATGCCACCGAGAAACGCGACCGGCGCGGCGATCAGCAGCGGGCATGGGGTCGCCACCACCAGCACCTCGGCAAACCGGACAGCCTCTCCACTGACCGCCCACGCGATCCCGGCGATCACGAGCGCGAGCACTGTGAACGGCACCGCGTACCGATCTGCGAGCCGCACGACTTTGGCTTTGCTCCCCGCGGCTTGTTCGACGAGCCGAACAATCTGCTGATACTCGCTCTCGGCGGCCGGAGCCGCAGCCCGCATGGTGACTGCGGCTTGTCCATTCACCGCACCGCTCGACACTTTCTCTCCCGCGTCACGCTCAACGGGCAGACTTTCACCGGTCAATGACGACTCATCGAACACGGCGTGCTCGGAGACGAGGATCGAGTCCACAGGCACGAGTGCACCCGGCCGCACCAACAACAGATCACCCACCTCGACTTCTTCGACCGGTATGTCCTCGGTCGTGACCTCGGCAGTATGCCCGTGCATGTCCGCGCCGGGTGCGCTTGGGGCGAGGATGCGCGTGGCCTGCTGGGGTGCCTTACGCAGCAGCGCGGTCAGTTCCCGCTTCGAACGGTTCTCAGCGTAATCTTCGAGGGCCGCCCCGCCGGTGAGCATCAGCACCACCACGAGCGCCGCCCACGGCTCCCCAACGAGCACTGCAGCGGTGATTGCCGTCACCGCAAGAATGTCGAGCCCGGCGTGCCCTCGGATGAGCTGCCGGATCATCCCGACCGCCTCCCACCCGGCAATCACGAGCGCATACGCACCCACAATCCAGCTGGCCGACTCAATGGCCGGAGTCGCTAAAAGAACCAACCCGATCATAGCCACCAACAGTGTTGCGATCACGAGTGGATATGCCCTGACCAGAGATGAAAAACGGCTCATGCTTCAATCCTCCCAGGCGGGCACGCTTCTCGCATTGTAGGCCTGCCTCGCCTGAGTATCCGCGTAGCGCGTTCAGAGCAGCAATGCCCCGGCTCCTGCGGCCCCGAGCACTACCGCCCATGCCGGTGTTTTCCAGGACGTGAGTGCGACAAACGCGAGTGCCGCGACGACGAGTGATGCGGCGTTCGTGACACCCGCGGTGAATACGGGGTCGTACAGCGCGGCGGCGAGCAGCCCGACGACTCCGGAGTTCACGCCCGTCAGCACACGCTGCACTCTCGGCGCACGACGCAACCGCTCCCAGAAGGGCAGCACCCCCATCACGAGCAGCGCAGACGGCAGAAAGATCGCGAGCAGCGCAATGGATGCGCCGAGCAGCCCACTCGGGCCGCCCGTGGTGACCGCTCCGAGAAACGCGGCGAAGGTGAACAGCGGCCCTGGCACCGCCTGCGCGGCACCATACCCCGCGAGGAACGCACCCGGCTCCACCAGTCCAGTCTGCACTGTCTCAGCCTGCAAAAGCGGGAGCACGACATGCCCGCCGCCGAACACGAACGACCCCGCACGATAGAAGGTGTCAATCAGGCCTACCGTGGCGTTGCCGGTGAACACAGCAAAATCGGCAACCCTGCGAGCAGCATGACGAACACAGCCAGGCTCAACCATCCGACTGCGGGCCGCAGGCGCACCCGGAAACGCGGTTCATCGTTCTCGGTCGTGCTCGGGGATCGACAGACGAAGAACCCCGCGATCCCGGCCAAGGCCATCGCGCCGAACATCGTCAGCGGGCCGGGTACGAGCAGCACGACAGTGAGCACCCCGACAGCAATCGTCGCTCGTCGCGCATCAGGCGTGAGTGACTTTGCCATCCCGAGCACAGCATGACCCACGACCGCGACCGCCGCAGCCTTCAGGCCCAGCACCCATCCAGCCTGCGATACGTCGCCAAGGGTCGATACGCCGAGCGCGAACCCGAACAGCAATACCGCAGATGGCAGTGTGAACCCGAGCCATGCCGCGACAAGACCGAGTATTCCAGCTCTCTGCAAACCGATCGCCATGCCGACCTGGCTTGATGCCGGGCCGGGAAGAAACTGGCACAATGCGACAAGATCCGCATACGCGCGATCACCCAGCCATCTGCGTCGCTCGACGAACTCTGCTCGAAAATATCCAAGATGAGCGACCGGGCCACCGAACGACGTGCACCTTAACCTCAAGAACACCAGAAGGACCAGCAATGGCGCGCCAAAGTCGGTTCGACGGCCACCTTCTGCGGATAACATTTCTTACTCAGAATGGGGCACCATCCGGGACTGGCGCTACTCGCCGCGCTGCATTCACGCAGTGTTCACTCGCGGCTCAGAAGCCGTCACCGACTTACGCGAACCTTCCGTGTCGCACAGGGCGATTCTAAGATCGCTCTGCTGACTTCTGAATGAACGTATGCTACCGTGGTAGATAGATAGAGTTTCTAGTTTAGAAACATTGGTGGTGAGAGCGATGCAGGGCGGCGTGATCTTGCTCCGGGGCACCGGGGCTGATGCGCTGCGCTATGTCGAGGCCGACCGCTCGCGTGCTGACGACTACTACCTGTCTGACAGCACCGGGGTTCAGTACGCGGTGCTCGACGCTTCGGGCGAGGCCGTGAGTAGTCGGGTGCTGACCGCTGACGAGTATGCGGGATGGGTGGACTGGATCAATCCCGATACCGGCGAGCAGATGGGAAAGCCTCGCCTCGCGGGGTTGGATCGGCAGGGGTCGCCCCGGTTCGCGGAAATGGTCATCAACACCCCCAAGAGCCTGTCCGTCGCTGCCGCCTTGCATCCCGAGGTATCCAAGGCGCTGGACGCAGCACAGCAGGACGCCCTGGCGGAGATTCAGCGGTGGCTCGCCCAGTACTCCGTGACTCGTGTCGGCCCGCGCGGCAAGCAGGAGGTCGTACCTATTGAGCACATGCAGGTGGTCGGCATCACGCACCGGACGAGCCGGGCCGGTGATCCTCACCGGCATATCCACATGCAGATCGGCGCCCGTGTCTGGGCGGCGGGCAAGTGGCGGGCGCTCGACACGGCGGCGACGTTCCGGCAGCAAGGCGCGATCCGCGCCCTCGGTACTGCCGTGATCGCCGCCAGCCCCGAACTCGCGGAAGTGCTCGACCGTCACGGCCCCCTCCTCGACCCGGTGACTGGCGAAGTCACCGAACTCGAACCGTTCAACGCGCTCATGTCGAAGCGCGGCGAGCAGGTGCGGAAGAACCTGGAACGGCTCGAAGCCGAGTGGGAGACGGCGCATCCGGGCGAGACGATGGGGCCGGTCGTCTCATCTCGGCTGACAGCGCAGGCGTGGGCGTATGAGCGCCCCGCGAAGAAGCCCACGACCTTGCGGGAAGAGGAAGCCTGGCTGACCGAGGTGAGGGCCAAAGATACTGCTCGGCGAAGTGTAAACAAGTCGCGTATCGGCAACGAGCTCGCACGGGTCGTGCAGTGCCAGAGGATGCAGTTATGGAGCTTGAGTCGCTGCGTCGTTCCCGGGACTACTATCGGCGCAAAGCTGACCGTCTTGAGTTCGAGCGAGACATGGCTGTGCTCGACTCGCAGCTGATGAAGCCGTTCAACTGGACCACGAATCAACCGGTCGTTGAGCACCTGACTGATAGTGAAGAAGACGAGCTGGAGAAGCTCAAACGCTATGTTCGACAGCGCGAGAAAGACGAGTGGCGACGCCCGTTCTCCGGGATGCGCAAGACTGGCCGACGGGTCGCGTTGAGTGTTGGTGAGGCCAGTGAGTTCACGTATGAACTCTACGAGGACGTGGCGACTCTGAGGGTGAAACTCGATACAGCAAGTGCCGCACGGGTGTGGCAAGACTTGGGGTATGCGGACGAAGATGAGTGGTGGTCGAGCATCCTTGATGCCGCTCATGACGACCTGGGGCCGACAGCTTTTGACGATGACGAGCACAGCGAACCTGAGTGGTTGAAAACCCACGACGGAGCAACGTGTGAGCTCGGTGTCGAGGGTGTTTCTCCTCGTCCTCAACATCCACCAATGACCTGTGGAGGCACAGGCTCAACGTGAGAAGTGACTATGCAGAACAGGTCTGGTGTGGAGGGGGAGCAAGCATAGCAAGTGGCAACCACTTGCGCTTCGATCCGGTGATCGATGCACACAGGGCAAGCCCCGGACCCGGTATCGCTGCGCGGGATGAAGCGAGCAACGGCTTGGGTGAAATGCGAGTGTGTGGTTCGTGCAATGGCACCAGACTGCCGGGAGCCGGCGGGGTTGGAAGTGCGGAGCGAGCTATACACTTCTCCCGGGATAAGTGGCTCTGTCTGGCGTTGCACTGAGCTGGTGATGGGAGAGGAAATGATGATGAGTGACCGTTTTGATATCGAGTCAAGGTGGCCGGACGTGTTCGAGGGTTTGGATGATCAGCAGCGTCGGAACGTGGTGGAGGCGTTGGCTGCGAACTGGCATGAGGGGTGGATTCCCAACAGGGAGGACGTGGCTCGGCTAACAGCCAAGGTGCGTAGAGACATCACTCGCGAGGAGTACGTTGCGCAGACGGTTGCGGCTGCGCAATCTGCACGCCGTCAGTAATGCAAGAGGTGTGATGGCTGAAGGTGTTCGTGTGGTCGGGTTCATGGGTGGTGTGTGTGTCTGTGCAGGAAGTCTGGAGTGTCCCGCGTGTGGTGTCGTGTCAGAGATGAAGGTGATGATGGCACGAATAATGAGGGTAGGTGGTCACAACGTCGTGGCGAGTATCGATGAAGGCGATCGCGACGGGTGAACCGTAGTCCGTTCTTCACCTCTGCGCAGTACCGGCTCGGTGACATGCTCATGCGGTGTGAAGCGGACTGTCGACAAGTTCGAGTTCCCCCGGCGTGTACTCAGGGACTGCTCGACAGCTCGCAAGTGAAGATATTTAAATATGTTCTAGTTTCTTCAATATTTTCGCTCGGGATCTATGTAGCTTCCACCAGCTGTAAGTTCCCGTGGCCGTGACCTTCCCCAGTTCTTCGAGACCAGGTAGATCTCGATCCTTCAGGGTCCTGTCGATTTCCTCTTTATCCTTTCCCTTCATCGATTCAACTAAAGAGTTAGCTTCTTCGACTCGCGTGTTCGAAAAAGGATGGGAAGACAGTTCTTCGTCTATATCTTTCAGTTGATTCTCCAAATCAGACTGAGAAGGATTTTTGAACATCAACGTATCCTACTTTCCGAAGACACACGCAGCGGCAGCTCGACCAAACGCACCGGCAATCGAAGCCCAGGTGCCCATCGACGCGATTCGGGCGATATCCGGTGCGCTCAGACCCAATCCAACCAAACATTTGACGATGAAATACGGCAGTGCGTGTGTTTCCACGGAGACCGGATAGTCGACTTCCCCTGCTTCTTCCTCACTGATAGTTTGCGCCAGTGTTCCATCGTGGCAACCCCCGCAGTGGCCGTCCTTTTCATGCTTGGTCGTATAGCCAACATGATTGTCTCCTCTAGCTGAAAAACCTGCATAAACTATGTAATTTACATCACGCTACCAGGCTTGCTGTACAAGGAAAACAGGCGGTTATAAATGATTACAGCAAATGCATATATTAGCTACGATGCGATCAAGTTCCAGGTCAGGCTTTTCGGGAACGTGAGATAGGACGTTCTTCTTCACTGGTAATTACGATGGGTTGAATCAGCTGACATTATCTGTGGACCCCCTACGTGTCAGGCTGGAGCGGGACCACGGTGACAGAGCAAATCAGTCCGACCACGTAGGGCGAGAACCAGGAAGCCAATCAATATGTCGAGTCTCGTTGTGGCCGAAGTAGGCCAAAATGGGTCCATGAGTAGTTCCGGACCGCGTGCCGGTGGACCGTCCCGTCGAAGGTCGTTCACTCCCGCGCAGAAGCTTGAGTTGTTGACCCAGTACGAGGACGCCTGCACCGGCAAGGAGGGCGGTGCTTTTCTGCGGGAACAGGGTTTGTATTCCTCGCAGATCGCTGAATGGCGAAAGCTTCGTGATGCCGGTGCTCTCACCGGAAAGAAGCCCGGGGAAACCATT
>NZ_FXZB01000015.1 GCF_900169065.1 Brevibacterium aurantiacum
GCACCTGAGAGGTGCCCCTTTCTTGAACGGGAATGTTGACTTCGAACATCATCATTTTCCCAGTTCAGAAGGGGCATTTCCATTTCACGCGCGGCTTGATCCGGCTACTCGCATCGGTGGATCAAGGCTTAGGTGCCGGAACTTTCGCGGACGACTCCGCCAGTCGGCTGGTGAGCATTGCCGAGGCACTGACGTCCCGCGTTGAGTTCAATCACAGGCCGGTCGAGCTGGCGATGCTCTTGGATGTCAGCGCCGACCAGCAGCGCAGTGATATCGCCGAGGTGGCTGCGCAGTTCGCGTACTCACCGCGGCAGCTGCGGAGGCTCTCTGCCGACTGGTTCGGGTACGGGCCCAAGCACTTGGCGAAGGTTCTGCGTTGGCAGGCAGCTCGGGCGCACATCGACGCCGGGCGCACCCGTACAGCGGCCGCGGCGGCGGCAGGATACGCCGACGCGGCACACCTGTGGAGAGACGAGAAGTCACTGCTGGGGCTGTGAAGTCAGTGCTCGGGCTGCGAAGTCAATGCTGCGAAGAGGTCGATCGTGTTGTCATCGGGATCAGAGACCACGGCGTAACGCTGACCCCAGAACGCATCCCAGGGTTCATGGACGACGCCGGCTACGGGATCTGAACCGGCGCCACCGGCAGTGAGCTGGGCGAATGTCGTATCGACAGCCTCGGCGTTGGAACAGTCGAAGGCCAGGGACATTTTGTGACCACCGGTCGGCCACGTCCACTCAGGATCGATGCTGAGTATGACCGCCTCGGTGTCAAGCAGCAGGCGGAGGCTGCCGGAGGAGAACTCCGTGTGCGGTGCATCCGCGCCGCCGTCGACGAGGTCGAGGCCGAGCGCGGAGTAGAACTGTACGGCGGAGGGCATGTCTGCGGTGATGATTGAGATCGCGTCGAGTTTCATGCCTTCAGGCTATGCGCATGAGGACCGGCCGGGCATGAACAGAACGGCCATCTTGGCGCACCAATGTTGCACACGGCAGGGCCTCAGAAGGCACCGTCTCAGTCGGCTTCGGGGAGGTATTCCTCGAACACGGCTCGCAGCTGCGGGGTCAGAGGCGTGGGCTTCGCAGAATCACGATCGATGTGGACGAGCACGACGCTGTGGTCGAAGACCTGTCGTCCGTCCTGGTCACCGCGAGTGTTGATGGTGAACGAAGAGTTGCCGAGCTTCGTCACGGACACGCTCATCGTCAGTGTTGGTCCGTACATCACGGGCACCAAATAGTCGATGGACTGGTGTGCGACGAGGAGACCGCCGCCGGTGATGTGGCCGGCCTTGATCTCATGCATCCATCGGATCCGACTCTCTTCGATGAGGGTGATCAGGCGAGCGTTGTTCACATGGCCGAGCATGTCCTGATCGGACCAGCGCACCTCGGGGGAATACTCGAACGTCTTCACAAATGACCTCTCATCTCTCGGCAACCGGCACTCATCGTGTCAGATTATCGATAGGTGCCGAAATCGACCTCGGTACCGTCCTGATCGATCGTTCTATAGTTAAACAGGACTGGTCGACGAAAGGAAATTCCGATGGCGTTCTCGGTCGTGGAGTTCTCAGCCGCGGCGGCTCCGGATCTCTTCGTTGACTGCGCCGACGACCTCGTGGAGGTCACCGATGATCGCGTAGTCGGCGCGCTGGACCATCGTCGACTCCTCATCGGTGTTGATCGCGATGAGCGTCTTCGCGCCTTCGATTCCGGCCATGTGCTGGATCGCTCCGGAGATTCCGCAGGCAATGTAGACGTCCGGTGAGATCCGGCTGCCGGTCTGCCCGACCTGCTCCGCATGTGGCCGCCATCCCAGACCGGTGACGACACGAGAGACACCCAATGCCCCGCCGAGGTGGTCGACGAGTTCGAGGACCTCGCCGAATCCGTTCTCCGAACCGACCCCGCGACCGGCGCCGACGACGGCCCTGGCCTGAGTCAGACCAGAGGTGTCATTGCCATCGACAGCTTGGACCTCGGTGCGGACCACACGTGTGCGCAGGTCATCGGCTGCAATGTCGAGTTCGTAGTCGAGCACTTCGGGGCTCGTTGCAGTGGTCTCCTCCGGAGTGCAGGCGTGACCGGCGATGGTGAGAACCTGCAGGTCACCGTCGAGGACGAGCCTTTCGAAGGCCGTCCCGCCGAGCACCTGCCGCAGCAGGCCCCCCTCATCGGCGGCCACGACATTGGCCGCCATCCGCGCCCCGGTCCTCACCGCCACATGCGCCATGAGCTCCATCCCGCGAGGGGTGCCCGAGGCCAACACGGTCCCGGTCTCCGGCGCGATGTCGACCAGAGCCTGCGCCCAAGCAGCGGCCGAATACGCTTCGAGGTCGGGGTGTTCGAGGTGATGGATGCGGTCCACGCCGAGGGCTGCCAGCTGGTTGGTGGCGGCCTCGGTGAGCGCGCCGATCACGGCAGCCTCCACCCTGAGGCTTTCATCTGAGCAACCCTCCGGGCGCTGGGCAACCTCTCCCTGGGTTGCTGAGTGACCGGAAGGTTGCTCAGCGGGGAGAGGGGCAGCCAGCGCGGTGAGTGCCTCCGCGTTCGTGCGGGCGAAGGTGACCGCCTCGGCGGAGGTCAGCACCACCTGGCCGGTCTCATCTGTTTCGACGAATACGAGAGTCATGACCTGATCACTCCGATCTCTTCGAGAACATCGACCAGGGCGCCGGCCGCATCGGGGCCCTCGCCGAGGATGGTGACCTCGCTTGTCTTCTCCGGCGGCAGTTCGAGGCCGATGCGCGGATTTCCGGTACCAGGTTCGGGCGCCTCGTATTCGGCGATGCGAGCCTTCTTCGCCTTCATTCGCCCGGTGATCGAGGGGTAGCGTGGGTCGACGCCGCCTTCCTGCACGGCGATGACGGCAGGCAGTTCGAGGGCGAAGACCTCAGTCCCCGTCGGCCCGATCCCGCGTGCCTCAATCGTCCCCGATCCGCCGCTGCCTGCGCTGTCTCCACCGGAGGTCAGCGTTTGGATTCCCGTCAGCACGGGATACTCCAGGTCGTAGGCCAGGCGGATGCCGACCTGGAAATCACCGGTGTCGGCGGCATCATTTCCCAGCAGCACAAGATCGAAGGACTGTCCCTGTTCGGCGCGGTCGCGGATGACATCGCCGATGATCTGGGCGATGTCCTCGGCGCCGAACGCACCCGGATCCTCGGCCTCGATGAGAATCCCGTCGTTGGCGCCCACGGCCACTGCCGCGCGCAGCTGTTCGACCGCCTCGGCGGGGCCCACGGTCAGGACCGTGACGGTGCCATCGGTGGCCGCTGCCGTCTGGATGGCCAGCTCCACCGCACATTCCTCGTGCGCCGAGGTGGTGTGGCCCAGGCTCGAGTCGTCGATGTCCGTGTCGGAAGCATCGAGCGTGACCTGGCCCGAGATGTCGGGGATGCGTTTGATGCAGACGAGGATGTCCATGACCTACCTCCGGATGCTCTCGTTGTCGGGGTCGAAGAGGGGAGTGGCGTCGATCGCGGCCACCGTGACGGGGTAGGACTCCTCCATGTAGACGACGGTGAGCTGGTTGCCCAGGACCGCCTCGACGGGAGGAAGGAAGGCCATGAGGACATGCTTGCCCAGGCTCGGGGCCGACCCCGCCGAGGTGACCCATGAGTGCCGTCCGTGCCCGTCGACGAGCGGCCCACCGTCCTTGGACAGGATGGGTTCCCCGCCGAGCATGTAGCGTTTCTCCCCGCTGCTGCTCGTGTGGTCATCGACCGTGAGTGAGCAGAGGACCGTCTTCGGTTCCTCCTCGCGATGGCGCAGGTGGGCTTCGCGGCCGACGAAGTTCTGCGACTTCACCTTCGGTCGGGCCATGCCGACCTCGATGACGCTGCGTTCGGAGTCGAGTTCGGCACCGAAGGCGCGGTAGCCCTTCTCGATGCGGCCGGTGGTTCCGTAGACGCCGAGCCCCACCGGCACGAGCCCATGCTCACGGCCTGCTACGGTGAGGACATCCCAGAGTCTGAGTCCGGATTCCATGGGGACGTAGAGCTCCCAGCCCAGATCGCCGACGTAGGAGATTCTGGAAGCCAGGACCGTCAGCGAACCGATCTCGATGGTCCGGGCCGTACCGAACTTGAAGCCTTCGTGGGACACGTCTGCCTTCGTGACCTGGGAGAGGATGTCCCGTGCTCGTGGGCCCCAGAGGCCGATCGTCGTCCATGACGAGGTGAGGTCGGCGATCTGGGCGCCGGTCTCCGGTAGCCGGTCGGTGAACCATTTGACGTCGACCATGCCGTGAGCGGCACCCGTGACCACGCGGAACCGGTCGTGGGCCAGCCGCATGATCGTCAGGTCCGAGCGGAAGCCGCCGGCCTCGTCGAGGACCGGGGTGTAGACGACGCGGCCGATGCCCACATCCATCTGCGCCAGCACGATCGATTGGACCGCGTCGAGGGCAGCAGGGCCGAACACGTCGAAGATGACGAAGCTCGAGAGGTCGACGAGACCGGCACGCTCACGCATCGCCAGATGCTCCGCGTTGGTGATCGGTGACCACCAGCGTGAGTCCCATTCTGCGGTGCGATCCATGACGCGCTCGCCGAACTCTTCGAGCAGGGGTGCATTGGATTCGTACCATTGCGGGCGCTCCCAGCCGGCGACCTCGAAGAAGACGGCGCCGAGTTCCTTCTCGCGCTCATGCATGGGGGAGAGGCGGACGTTGCGATCGGAGGTCCACTGCTCGCCCGGGTGGACGATGCCGTAGGTCTTGATGAACGCTTCCGAGGTTCGAGCCTTCACGTGCTCGCGGGTGCGCTGATGCGGGTGGAAGCGGGCGATGTCGGCACCTTGGACGTCGATCTCGGGCAGGCCGTTCGTCATCCACTCGGCCACGGCACGGCCCACGCCCGGGCCTTCCTTGACCCACACCGCAGCCGCCGACCACAGACCCTTGACCTCGGGTGATTCGCCAAGAATGGGGGCACCGTCCGGTGTCAGGGAAAGCAGCCCGTTGATGGCGTAGCGGATCTCGACGTCGGGGTTGGAGAGGACATCGGGCATGAGTTCGAGGGCCTGTTCGAGCTGCGGGTCGAAGTCATCATCGGTGAAGGGCATCTCCGTGGGGGAGAGCTTCGCGGCCTCGATCGAGGGGATTTCGTCAGGTTCGTGGAGGATCGCACGGTGGGCGTAGGAGCCGATCTCCACGTCCGAACCGTGCTGGCGTTCGTAGCAGAAGGTGTCCATGTCGCGCACGATTGGAAAGGAGATCTCACCCGTCTGCTCGGCCAGCTGTGGGACTGGGCCGACGCTGATCATCTGGTGCACGGCCGGGGTCAGCGGGATTGCGGCACCGGCCATGGCTGCGATGCGCGGACTCCAGACTCCGCAGGCGATGAGGATCTTATCGGTCTCGATCACACCCTTCGTGGTGTGCACTCGTGCGATCGCCCCATTCTCGACGTCGATGCCGGTCACCTCGGTGTTCGGTGACACCGTCAGTGCTCCCTTGGCCTGCGCGGATTCGCGCATCATGGTGCCCGCACCCACGGAGTCGACGACGCCGACCGTCGGTGTCCAGAAGGCACCGACGATGACGGACGGGTCGAGGAACGGGACCTTCTCGACGACTTCTTCGGGGGTGACCAAGTGGGATTCGATGCCCCAGGCCTTCGCCGAGGCCATCCTGCGCCGCAGCTCCTGCATGCGCTCCTGGGTGCGGGCGACCTCGAAACCGCCGGACTGTGTGAAGACGCCGAGTTCTTTGTACTGACGCACGCTGTCGAGGGTGAGGTCGGTGATCTCGCGGGAGTGATCGACCGGGAAGATGAAGTTCGAGGCATGTCCGGTCGAGCCACCCGGATTGGGCAGTGGACCCTTGTCGACCTGGACCATGTCTCTCCAGCCGAGTTCGGCCAGATGATGGACGAGGCTGTTGCCGACGATGCCCGCACCGACGACAACGACACTGGCCTGAGTGGGAATGGAAGCCATGGCAGGCTCCTCTCCGAAGGCATCTTCGCCTTCAACGGCACATGTTGCGTAATAAGCAACGTGACGCACCATGTGAAACTGAGTGCTTTGATCGTCCTCCGCTCGCCGAGGTGTGTCAAGGGTTTGTTCGGCAGTCGATCCTCAGTGCTGGAGGCTCAGCCCTCGCGCCACCCGAACCGTGAGGAGATGTCGGTCGCCGCAGCCACCAGCAGGTCCTTCGCAGCACCGACCTTTTCGTCGGTGAAGCGGAAGCCCGGACCCGAAGCCGAGATCGAGGCGATGACATCGCCGTGGGCATTGCGGACCGGGGCGGAGACGGCGGTGAGGCCGACCTCGAGCTCATCGATGACGATCGAGAATCCGGCGGCGACCACCTCGGCGACTTCAGTGAGCAGGCGGGGGATCGAGGTCACCGTGTGTGGGGTATAGGTCGGCAGCTTCGACTCGAGCACGGTGCGGATCCCGGCTTCGCTCAAGCCGGACAGCAGGACCTTGCCGTTCGAGGTCGCGTGCAGAGGGATGCGCTGGCCGACCCAGTTGTGGCTCTGGACCGAGGCGTTGCCCGATACCTGGTCGAGGTAGAGGGCTGCGCCATCGGAGAGGACTGCGACGTTGATCGTCTCGCCGGTGCGCTCGGCCAGAAGTTTGGCAATCGGGCGGGCCTCTTGGACGATGTCGAGACGGGCAGTGGTGGCTCCGGCAAGGCGGAGGATGCCCAGCCCCAGACGGTACTTTCCGCGATGCTGGTCCTGTTCGACGAGGCCGCGAGCCTCAAGCGTAGAGACGATGCGGGAGGCCGTTGACTTGTGCACGCCGAGTTCGGCGGCGATCTCGGTGACGCCTGCGAGCCCGGTGCGGGCGATGACTTCGAGGATCGTCACGGCACGGTCGACCGACTGCACCGAGCCGGAGTGCACGGAGCTGGAGTGCGTCTCGCTGTTGCTCATTTCGAAACTGTAGCTCACATGACACAACACGGACAGGGGCGAACCACGGGTGATGTAGGGTGAATGCCGCCGGAGTGCCGATGGTGCCGCGGCGTATCTTTCCCCGACGGAGTTGAGCGCTATGACCAATGGGACCCAGTCGATCGATCGTGCGGCAGAGATATTGTCGCTGGTGGTGAAGGCGGATGACCCGATCTCCTACACGGAGGTGGTGGAGTCGACGGAGTTGGCGCGCTCGACGGTCTCACGCCTGCTCTCCGCCCTCGAACGCAACGGGCTCGTCGAACGTGACGGGGACGGGCTCTATCGCGGCGGGTCGCTGTTCGCCACTTACGCGTCGCGTTTTGACCGGGTTGAAACTCTGGTGACCGCCGCCGATCCCACTCTCCAGCGGCTGAGTGAAGAGACCGGTGAGACGGTCAACCTCGCCGTTCCCAGCTCCACCGGCGTCGTCCAAATCGCACAGGTCGATTCGACCTTCGTCCTCGGCGCCACGAACTGGGTCGATGTCGAGGTGCCGCCGCACTGCTCGGCACTGGGCAAGATCATGTACGCCTTCGAGATCATTCCAGTACCCTCGGGCCGTTTGGAACGGCGCACCCCCTACACATTGGGATCGCGGAAAGAGCTCATGGACAACCTCGCCGAGGTGCGCGAACGTGGGTATGCGATCGTGCACGAGGAGTTCGAGGAAGGCCTCGATGCTCTGGCCGCACCAGTATTCGGCCTCGACGGCAGGGTCGTCGCGGCCGTCGGCATCTCGGGTCCGACCATGCGCATCGCCGACCACCACGAGACCGTCGGCAAACTCCTCGTCGACGAAGCCGGTCTGCTCTCCCGCAGCCTTAAACGCAAGGTCACTCACCGGTAGACACGGGCATGGTCTCGCGGGCCGGGCCCGTACCTACCTCCTCAGGAGGTGCTTGGGACCTCGTCGTTGTGTCCAAGAGCCGCAAGCTGCCTGCGCCGCCAGATCTCCGTGTCTTTGATCTGATTGAACGTGTAGATATGCAGCCCGGCCACGCCCATGCTCGGGTTGTCCAGGACGGGAGCGAGCTTGTCGAGGAACTTCCGGGGGTTGTAGCCGCCGGGTTTGGCCATCTTGGTGAATGTGACGGTGTTCTTGCGCAGGAACCGCGTCGATTCGCCGACCCCGATCTTCGTTGCGACTCGGGCCAGCTTCGCCAGTTCTACCTTGCCTGCGATGCCGAGGATGAGCGGCAGGTCGATGCCTCGCGCTCGCACCCTGGCCAGCCAGGTGGCGATGGTTCCGGGGTCGAAGCACAGGTTCGACACGAGGTGGGTGGCGTAGTCGCGCTTGTCCCACATCGCTTGGACGGTGACATCGTCGGGGATGAGCGGGTGGGTCTCCGGATAGGCACCGACGCCGAGGTGCTGGATCGGTGCCGCCATGCTCGCGAGGTCGATGATGAGGTCGAGTGCCCCCGCATAGCCACCCGCTGGAGGGGTGGCGTCGCCGGCCGGGACGAAGATCCGATCGATGCCGGCCTGCGTCAGGCGGTCGACGATCTCCTCGAGTTCGGTTCTGCCTTGGACCATCCGTGCCGCGATGTGGGGGACGGCAGTGAAGCCGAGCGCCTGCAGCTGTTCTACCGTGGACAGAGTCGCCTCGAGAGTCAGGCCGGTCGAGGCGGTCACGGTGATCACGCGGCCGGGTACGACATATTCGTGGACACGGTCGACCACGCCCGCGGTGGGAAGGATTTCGTACCGCGCGGACTTCAGCAGTGAGGCCAGAACTTCCTGTGACATCCTCGGCTCCCTTGAGAGGCTCCTGGGAAGTGGTCGACGAATGATGATTCTCTTCGGAAACCCTTGCGTCCGCCGATACTTCGATCCTACACTAATTGTACCCATAATATGGGAATCCAGTTCCATATTATAGAACTGTTCGAGGCAGGGAACATCATGGACAACAACGTTCCATCAGTGGACCAAAGCGACAGACTAGTCCCCATCAACCTACGCCAATCAGGCCCCACGCCGGTCGAGATGCTCATCGACACCCGGGTGCGAAAGTCACCGTACTGGGAGCTGTCCATGCAGGAAGGCTGCTGGCGGGCCTCGATCTACAACCGGATGTATCACCCGCGCGGCTATGTGCCCCGCGAAGACGGCGGGATGATGGTCGAGTACCAGTCCCTCGTCAACGACGTGACCTTGTGGAACGTCGCCGTCGAACGTCAGATTCAGGTCAAGGGCCCCGACGCCGAGGCGTTCGTGAACTATGTCATCACCCGCGACGCGACCAAGATCCCCGTCATGCGAGCGCGCTATGTGATCCTGTGCAACGAAGCCGGAGGCATCCTCAACGACCCGATCCTGCTGCGAGTGGCGATCGACGAATTTTGGTTCAGCCTCTCCGACACTGATCTCATGCTCTGGCTGCAGGGCGTCAACGTCGGCAAGGGATTCGACGTCACCATCGCCGAGATCGACGTCTCGCCGGTGCAGGTTCAGGGACCGAAGTCCGTCGACGTCATCGCCGACCTTGTCGGTGAAGAGGGACGCACGCTGCCCAGCTACGGACTTATGGAAGCCCAGGTCGGCGGGCACGACGTCATCATCTCCCAGACCGGGTTCACGGGGGAGAAAGGCTACGAGATCTACCTCAAGGACTCGACGAAGTACGCCGAGGACATGTGGAACGCGGTGCTTGCCGCCGGCATTCCCTACAACCTCAAGGTCGTTGCCCCCAGCCATCACCGCAGGATCGCCGCGGGAATCCTCTCGTGGGGCCAGGACATGGACTTCGAGACCTACCCGTTCCAGGTGAACCTGAGCTACCAGGTGCCGCGGAAGAAGGAGGCCGACTACGTCGGCAAGGCCAAGCTCGAAGCTGTTCGTGAGCAGATCGCTGCCGGAACTCCACCGTTCAAGACGCAGCTCGTGGGGCTTCTGGTCGGCGGCAAACCGATCACGGACTACGCGCCGGACTTCTGGCTGGTCAGCGCCAGTGCAGATGGTGAGTCGGTCGGCTATGTGACCTCACCGTGGTATTCGCCGGAGCTTGAGGCCAATATCGCGATGGCCCATGTGCCGGCTGGAGCCACGGCGTTGGGCACAGAGTACTGGGTGCACCTGCCCGAGCCTTTCGCCGACAACCCGGGAGAGCCCGTCCACGCCGAGGTGGTGGAGATGCCGTTCCGTTCGAGCGTCAATCCCAACCAGCGCGAACTGCTCAAGGGCCGGGGCCTCGACGCCGCCGTCTGATCCGCGGCGGTGAGTGACTGTCTAGCGAGCGGTCTCTGCCTCGAGATTGCGTTCCCCTGATCCGAGCGCGGTCACTGTGCGATATGCCGGTGGCCGCGCTCGCCTCTGCCTGACACCCGCAACTCCAATTCCTCCCCGCGCCAATAGCAACCGCTGGTTTCACTCGAGGCACCGGAAGTGCCAATTCATACATGTGCGGCGGGGTGATTTGCTGCTTGTGGTGAGGGGTAGCCCGCCGGCGATCGCGCAAAGAAGTGCGGCCACCGGAGTTGTCTCCGATGGCCGCACTCTCATAAAACTGGAACCGTTCTGCACTGCGGTTCAGCCTCCGCGGATCAGTCTCTGTGTCTCAGGCTGCTCCTCACCGCGGTGGCCCCTCAGCGGGTCACTTCTTGCGCAGTGACTTCACCTTCGCGAGCAGTTCGTTCTCCGCATTGGGTCCTGCCTTGACGCCGGTGGGCAGACGGAACATGAAGACGATGCCGACGGCGAGCCAGAGTCCGAACATCGCCCACGACTGCCACGCCAGCTGCGCGGAGTACGGGGTGATGGGCAGATAGAGGATGAAGAGCGCCAAGGTGAGCACGGCCGAGATGATGCCGATGATCATGCCGCCATTGCCCTTGCCGCCGATGCGCAGAGGACGGTCCATCGCAGGTTCGCGCTTGCGCAGAATGATGAACCCGACGCTGACGAGGAAGTAGGCGATGACGATCGCCGGTGAACCCGCGTCGACGATCCACCCCAGAGCGGCCGAGCCGAGGAACGGGGCCAGGGCCGAGAGGATTCCGATGAAGATGATCGAGTTGACGGGGGTGCGGTACTTGGGGTGCAGCTTGCCGAACCAGGCAGGGATCATGCCAGCCACGGCCATGGCCCACATCAGGCGGGACGAGCCCATGAGGAATGCGTTCCACGAGGTGATGATGCCGGCGAGCCCACCGGCGATGACGAGCTTGCCCCAGAAGGCGGAATTGAACATCGCCGCCAACGCGTCGGCCGTGACGAGGTCGTGGGTGGCCAGCTCGGAGGCCGGCATCGCCAGTGATGTCATCCAGATGATGATGACGTAGAACGCGATCGCCATGAAGACAGAGACGACGACGAGCTTGCCGATCTTGGCCGGCGGGAGCTTGATCTCCTCCGCCGACTGCGGGATGACGTCGAAGCCGACGAACAGGAAGGGCACAACGGCGACGACGGCGATGAAACCGGCACCGCCACCGGTGAAGAGCGGCTCGGCAGTGGCAGCTTCGCCGCCGGTCAGGCCACCGGCCAGTAGGAGGAACGCGACGATGATGAGGAACGAGACGACGAATGTCTGCACCAGCGAGGCGAGTTTGACGCCCCGAATATTGATCCAGGCGATGATGATTGCGGTCACGGTGCCGACAAGCGCCCAGGTCAGATACACATCGGAATCGGCGATGGTCCACAGCTTGATGTGTTCGAGATTCGGAAACAGATACAGGGCGGTCTTCGGCACTGCGACTGCTTCGAACATGACAACGCTGATGTAGCCGCCGGTGATCGCCCAGGAGCCGAACAGCGAGACGCGCGGTCCCATCGCCCGGATGAGATAGTTGTGCTCACCTCCCGCGTGCGGCATGGCAGCGACCATCTCGGAATAGACCGTACCGACGAAGCACATGATGATGCCGCCGACGACGAATGCGAGAATCGCACCCATTGTGCCGGCACCGCTGAGCCATTCTCCGGTGAGGACGACCCAGCCGAAGCCGATCATCGCCCCGAATCCGATGAATAGTGCATCGACTGAGCCAAGCGCCTTGACGAAACCGTGGCCTCGGTCATCGACCTCTGTCTGCTGCTGTTGCGACATCGCATCCCTCTCTTCAACCTACTGTGCTGTTGTGCACAGTAGCAGGATTCTGAGAGTTTCCGGCCGGTAATCTCAACGTCAGCTCCGAAACGGACGCGGGTGCCATTGCGCAGCGCAAGTCGGCTTTCATCCAGCGCATGTGAAGCGGCGAGAACACGTGCTGTGAGTTTGCCGTGCCACGGTTTCGGTGGGTGTCTTGGTGCTAGATTTCTCGCTGTGCACAGCACTCATCGTGATGCCATCACCCGTGTGGTGATCGGATACCTCACAGCCCTCGTGATCGGTACGGGACTGCTGATGACGCCTGCCGCTACGGTGGCACCGGGCGGCATCTCGCTGCTGTCGGGACTCTTCACCGCCACCTCGGCGCTGAGTGTGACCGGATTGGCGGTTCTCGACACCGGAGGAGATTTCACCTTCTTCGGTCAGGCGGTCATCCTCGTCCTCATCCAGATGGGCGGCCTCGGCGTCCTCCTCTTCACCGCTCTCCTGGCGATCGTGGTGGCGGGCAAGGCGGGTCTGAGGCTTCGCCAGTCCGTGGCCACGGAGACCAGGAGCTCAACGATCGGAGGAATCGGACCCATGGTGCGGCGCATCGTCGCGCTTGCCGTGGGGGCAGAGCTCGTCGTCGCTGTGGCACTCTTCCTGCGCCTGCGCCTCTTCTACGACGAACCGCTGGGTGCTGCAATATGGAACGCGGTCTTCCACGCGGTCTCAGCCTTCAACAACGCCGGCTTCGGTCTGCGCAGCAACAACCTCATGGACTTCGTGGCGGACCCATTCATCTGCGGCCCGATCAGCTGCGCCGTCATCCTCGGCGGCCTCGGGTATCCCGTGGTCATCGAATTGGCCAGACGCTACCGGTCACCGTTGACCTGGAGTCTGACCACCCGAGCCGTCGTCGTCATGACACCGGTGCTGCTCGTGGGCGGGACGATCTACATCGCGATGATCGAATGGAACAACCCGAACACCATGGGGACTCTCGACGCCTGGGGCAAGATCCAGGCCTCGGCATTCCAGTCCACGATCACCCGCACGGCCGGGTTCAACTCGGTCGACATCTCGCAGATGCATCCCGCGACCTGGCTGGGACTGGACATCCTGATGTTCATCGGAGGCGGACCCGCCGGTACCGCCGGTGGTGTGAAGATCACGACCGTCCTCGTGCTCGGGGCCATGACCTGGACAGAGTTCACCGGCGGTCGAGCAGTGAACCTGCTCGGACGGCGAGTGTCCCGGTCCGTGCACAGGCAGGCGACGACAGTCATCGTGTTGGCCCTGACTCTCATCGTTGCCGCAACCATGATCATCATGCTCGATGCTCCGTCGCTTGGCCTCGATCGGATCCTCTTCGAGGTCATCTCAGGCTTCGGCACCGTCGGGCTGTCGACGGGGATCACGACAGATCTGCCGGGACTCAGTCAGGTGGTCATCATCATCACGATGGCCCTGGGGCGACTCGGCCCCGTGACAATCGCCTCGGTGCTGGCACTGCGAGTGCGCCCGCAACGATTCGAACTGCCGAAGGAAAGGCCGCTGATCGGCTGATGGATGACAGTACCGTTGACAGTCCAGAGAGGACGTCGAAATGAATGAGAAGTCATGGTTGTCTCGGCCCGCGGTGTTCTTCGCCGGAAATCCGAAACCTGCCGCCCGACATGGAGCGGTGGCCGTGATCGGCCTGGGCCGCTTCGGAGGATCCCTGGCGAGGGAGCTCGTCAAGCACGGGGTCGAGGTCATCGGCATCGATATCTCCGAGGAGGTCGTGTCGGAACACGCCGAGGTGCTGACCTACGTCTCCCGCGGTGATGCCACCGATGAGACGGTCCTGCGCCAGATCGGCATCGAGGAGGTCGACCGGGTCGTCATCGCTGTGGGCAGCGACCTCGAAGCGAGCATCCTCATCACCTCACGCATCCTGAAATTGGGCAATCAGCACATCTGGGCCAAGGCCATCACCGAACCCCACGCCGAGATCCTGCATCAGTTGGGGGTCAAGAATGTGGTCAGCCCGGAGAACGACATGGGTCGACGCCTGGCCCACCTCATCAAGGGACACATCTCGGACTTCCTGCCCATCGACGAGGATTTCGTCCTTGCCAGAACCACACCGCCGGTGCGAGTCGCCGACGTTCCGCTGGCATCGCTGGGTCTGCGCACGGAATACGGCGTCACGATCGTCGCCTTCAAACGCGATGGCGGCGGCTCATGGGACATCGCCGACCGTGACGTCACGCTCTATGCCAACGATGAGATCCTCATCGCCGGCACCCCGCGGAACGTGGAGACCTTCAGCGAACTCGACAAGGACAACGACAGCTAGCGCGATCCGATGCCCTCGTCGACGGCGGTCGTCACTCGCCGAGGTCGACGACCTCGAACTCGAGGAGGTTGGCCTGTTCCGAGACCGGTTCTTTGCCGCTGGTCTCGTGTGAAGGCTTGCGGCCTTGGCGCCAGTTCTCGAAGTCTTCGCGTGTGGCCCACTGGGTGTAGACGAAGTACTGGTCACCGCCGGAGACCGGACGCAGCAGCTGGAAGCCTTCGAAGCCGGGTGAACCGTCGACGGAGTGCTTGCGCGCAGCGAAGCGCTTCTCGAGTTCGCCGCGTGCAGCTTCGGGAACGGTGAGGGTGTTGATGGCGACGACTGACATAGACGCTCCTAAAGAAGAGGGTTCGTGACGCCGAGGCGAGTCCGGAGACTGGGATCGACGTCGAGCTGTGGTTTCGACCGGCAACCAGTGGCAATGGCCGGTCGGTCTTCAGCCTACGATCCGATTCTGGATCTCCGCTGAAGTTCTCACCGGGTCAGTTCGTCCGCGGTCTTCTTCGTCGTGTCGATGACGCCGAAGGCAGTACCGGAACCGGCGCCGAGGTGGGGTGAGGTGAACGCGGAATCGGCAGTGCCGTGGCAGTCGGGGCACGTGACGGATTCGGGTTTCCGGCTCATCGGAAAGTCCTGTTCGGTGTCGCCGCAGGTCGTGCATCGGTAGACGTAGGTGGGCACAAGATCACTCTTCTCGAAATCATTGCCGACGGATCAGCGCCGACAGATCAGCCTTGATGTATTCCTACACCGCCACCGGGGAAGACTCAAGTGTGCTGGCGAGAATTCACTGCTCGGCCACCGCGATTTCGGTGAAGCGAAGCTCGGGGTCGTGGCGTTTCGCAGCACGTCGGATCCGCTCCGCTGTGAGCCGGCTGATCTCGGGGAAACCGTCCTCGGAGTCCGCGCCGACCAGGCTGCGCGCGTTCTTCGTCTGCAGCGGTTCCGGGGTCTGGATGAGGATGAACGTGCGTGAGCCTGCATCGCGTTCGTTAGCCGCCATCACCGCTTGCGCAGTTGTGCCAGAGCCGGCGAAGAAGTCGAGGACGATCGCCCCGGGGTCGAAGAAGGTCTGTGAGGCCACAAGTGTCTTGACCAGTTCGACGGGCTTCGGATAGCTGAAGATCCCACCCAGCCCGAGATCCTCGAGATCGTTCTGTCCGCCCAGGGCCTTGATGATCGAGTAGAGCTTGGAGCTCGCCTTCTCTGCCGGCGTCACCCGCACCACGGCATGCTTGCCCGCAGGACCCCAGGGACGCAGAACATATTCGCCCGTGCCCAGCTTCGCATCCACCTCGGCGAGCTTCTTTGGGCCCTTGACCTCGAGGATGTCCTCGTACATGAGCCGACGTTCCTGCCCACGGGCGTAGCGGCCGAAGCCGGCGCGCAGCACATCGGTCTCGACGAGCATGCGTTTGCCGTCGATGATCTCCAGCTTCGCCGGTGCCTTCTTCTCGGTCAGGAACGCACCCGCCTGATCAGCGACTTTGGCCCACACATGGACGTAGTCGTGACCGCGGACGAAGGAGGGGGAGTTGCCTCCGCCCTTCGCACGCTGATGGATCAGGGTGCCCAGCGAATTATCTTCGCCGAAGATCTCGTGCCCCAGCAGCTGCGCCCAGGCACTCTCACCATCGTCGAGGTGAATGAAGATCACACCGTCCTCGCGCATGAGTTCGCGTGCGAGCATCAGCCGCGGCGTCATGAAGTTCAGCCAGCTCGCGTGATCGTGCCCGTGATCCTTATACGCCAGCGCATTGCCCGTGTTGTAGGGCGGATCGATGTAGACGACCTTGATCCGCCCCCGATGCGTGGCCAGCAGCCTGGTCAGCGCCAGCAGATTGTCCCCGACGACGAGCATGTTCTCATCGATCGTGGGCACGTAGGTGTCACCCTCGCGAAGAAAGTGCGGACCCTCGCCGAGGTGGCCGGAAGCATCCGTGGAGATCAGCCGTCGACCGAGTGCGAAGGCAGCGTCCTTGCCAGTCCAGTTCAGGGCCGTCGACATCCTTCTCCTTCTCCGCGATCGGTGCCAAGATTGCTGTATGAGTATTTCACGAGTGGCCGTGGTCGGTGCCGGAATCGTCGGAGTGGCGCTCGCCCGCGAGATCACCAGCCGGTTCCCGGACGCCGAAGTCACCGTCTTCGACAAGGCCGAACGCGTGGCCGCACATCAGAGCGGGCACACCTCGGGTGTCGTGGATCCCGCCCTCGCCGCGCAGCCGGGATCGCCGGAGGCGAAGCTCGCCCACCGAGGTGTGGAGCTGTTGGTCCCGTTCGTGTCCGAACGCGGCATCCCCTACCGCGAGTGCGGTCAGCTGCTCGTTGCACAGAACACGGACGAGGCCGACCGGCTCGAGGAGATCCTCGCCCGGGCCGAAGCGAACTCGATCCCGGGAGTCCGACTGCTTGACCGCAAGGAGATGCGGGAGATCGAACCTAACGCCAGGGGCGTCCTCGCACTGTACGCACCGCACACGGCCGTCACCGACTTCACGGCTCTGACAGAGGCGCTCGCCTCCGATGTCAGCGCGGCCGGCGGCACGTTCCGCCTCAGCACAGAGGTCACCGGCTTCGATGTGATGAGCAACGAGGTGCGCCTGCGCATGCGCGCGGCAGCACCGGAGTCACACGACGGGGTGGAAGACGATGGCGATGCTGGTGGCGACGATGCCGCCGGCAGTAGCGATTCCGAAGGCCGTGACGAATCTTCAAGCCGCGACGAGTCTTCTGAACGCAGCGATATCGACGATCAGGTGCACGAGGCTCCACGAACGTATCGCGGGGACAACACCACCGGACCGGTCATTGACTTCCGCGATGAGCTGCGCAGCCGCTTCGGCTCTCAGGACTGGTTCAAACAGGTCGAAGACACGATCGGCAACATCAGCGACCGGTTCACCAATCCCGCTTCGGGGCGAGAACGCACGGGCTCGGGGAATGGGCGTTCAGCCAGCGAGAGCGAGCGTCCAACCTCGGGGCGTGAACGACCAGCGACCCATGAGCGTGAGCGCCCGCCCTGCGAGCATGAGCGTCCGGATCGTGCCGAGGGCACGGAGGTGTTCGACCTCGTCATCGTCTGCGCCGGCCTCCAAGCCGACCGGCTGGCGGTGGCCTCCGGCTTCGACGACGACCCCCGCATCGTCCCGTTCACCAGCGACTACTACGCCGTCGACGCCCCCGCCGAGGTGGTCCGGGGCATCATCAGCACGGTTCCCGATCCGAGTTCCCCGTTCTCCGAGAGGTCCGTGGTCAGGGGCATCAACGACGGACTGGTCCTGGGGCCGAACACCATCGTGTCCCTGGGGCGCGAACGCTATGACAAGCACGGCTTCGACCTCGGCGATATGGGATCGACGGTCGGCTTCAAGGGGTTCTGGAAGTTCGCCGCACAGACAGCGAAGACCGCCGCCCGTGGAGCTAAATCGGCCGTGAGCACCTCCGCCTTCGTCGAGGAGATCCGGAAGTTCGTTCCGGCCATCGACGCCTCGGCCGTCCGGGCAGACTCCCGCGGTATCCGCGCACAGGCCATCGACGCCGAGGGCACACTCGTGGACGAGCTGCGGGTGACCACGCGCGGCAGGCTCACCATGGTCAGAAGCCTCCCGAAGTCAGGGGCCACCTCGGCGCTGGCGACGGCCGAACGCATCGCGAACCAGGTCTTCGACGGGCCTGCCGACGCGGACGACTGAGACGTACGACTCAGCCGGAGTGGCGTTCGAGGAACTCGTAGACCTCGGTGTCATCGACGCCTGGGACAGCGCCCGGGGGCACAGCCGCGAGCAGGGATGCGTGCATCTGCGCCGAGGGCAGCGCCTGGTTCTCCCACTTCTCGGCGAGGTCCTCCGGCGCCTGCCGGCAGCAGGCGGGATCCGGGCAGGCCGACTTCGACCGGATCGGTGATTCTCGTCCTTCGAACCACTTCACGTGGGCGAACGGAACGCCCACGCTGATGGCGAAGTCACCGCCGGGGAGCACGCGTGCGGTGCACCAGAACGATCCCTCCGGGGTGTCCGTGTACTGGTAGTACGGGCTGAACCTGTCGGCGACCCGGAACACCGTGCGCGAGGTGAACCGTTTGCACGCGAACTGCCCTTCGATGGCGCCGAGCGGGTCGGTCGGATAGGGCAGACCGTCATTCGAATACGCCTTGTGGATCGTGCCCGAGCGATGGACCTTCATGAAGTGCACGGGCAGCCCCAGATGCTCGGTGGCCAGGTTCGTGAACCGGTGGGCGGCCATCTCATAGCTGACTCCGAACATATCGCGCAGGTGCTCGACCGAGATCTCACGCTTGCGCTTCTCCTCCACGAGCATCGGCACGGCAGCGCTCTGCGGCAGCAGCACCGCCGCGGCCAGATAGTTCGCCTCGACCCGCTGCTGGAGGAACTCGCTGAAGTCCTTCGGGGAATCATGGCCGAGAACGTGGGCGGCGAGGCTGGTGAGGAGATGGGAGCGCGGATCCGCGGCGGCATCGGCGTTGGGCAGGTAGAGACGGTTGTTCGCGGTATCGGAGATCGACCGGGTCGAATTCGGCAGGTCAGAGACATAGTGGAGGCTGAATCCCAGCTTCTCCGCGATCATCGCCGTCTGCCGCTGTGACACGGTGCCGGACTCGTAGTCGGCTAAGCGCAGCAGCTCCGCGGCCTGGGCCTCCAGGTCGGCGAAGTAGTTGTTCTTCTCGCGCATCCTCTCGCGCAGCTCCCGGTTGGCCCGACGGGCCTCTTCCGGTGTCGCGGCCCGACGTTCGAGAACCTGGCCCAGCTGCCTCTGCAGACCCACGATCGCTTCGAGCGCATCGTGGGGCAGCGATTTGATCCGCACCTGCGGCAGACCCAGCGAGGAGTACATGGGGGAGGCCTGGTTGCGTTCGGCCTCGAGCTCAAGGGCCTGCCTGCCGTCGACGGGGGTGGGGTCGATGAGCTCGGCAACCTCGGTGTGCAGGGCCTTCGCGATGGCGCTGAGCAGGGTGACAGAAGTTTCTCGCTTGCCGTTCTCAATCGTCGAGATCTGGGAGGCTGCACGCCCCACCTTCTCGCCCAGCTCGGTGAGGGTCAGTCCGCGCTGTTTGCGAAAAAACCGAATTCTTCTGCCGATGCTCAGGGTATCCGCTTCTGCTTCTGCATCCCTCAGATCGGTCTCGTTGCTTGTCATTGCGGCTCCAATCGTCATCGTGGCGTGGTTCACATGCGCTGAAAATCAGTATGACAGAACGCCGGAATTTCTAAAACCGGAAAACTGCCGATTATTCATCGGAGAAATGTCTGTCGGGCCCCTTGCGGTCACGGCAGACTGATCTCACCAACCCCGAACGAAGAGGAGTGAATGAGAATGACTGAGAACACCACGCAGAGCAACTTGCACGATGCTGAGGCCATCCGCCGCGATTGGGCCACCAATGCCCGCTGGTCGGGAGTTGCTCGTGACTACGAGCCCGAGGATGTCGTCAAACTGCGCGGTTCGCTGATCGAAGAGCACACGCTGGCTCGCCACGGTGCCGAGCGCCTCTGGAACCAGGTGGCCTCCACCGACATCAAGTCCGGCGACTACGTCAACGCACTCGGTGCGCTGACCGGCAACCAGGCAGTGGAGCAGGTCAAGGCCGGCCTCAACGCCATCTACCTTTCCGGCTGGCAGGTCGCCGCCGATGCGAACAATGCCGGACAGACCTACCCTGATCAGTCGATCTACCCGGCCAACTCGGTGCCGCAGGTCGTGCGTCGCATCAACAACGCTCTGATGCGCGCCGACCAGATCGAGACCTCGGAAGGCAAGAAGAACGTCGACGACTGGTTCGCACCGATCGTGGCCGACGCAGAAGCAGGCTTCGGCGGTTCGATCAACGTCTACGAGCTCATGCGCTCGATGATCTCCTCCGGCGCAGCCGGTGTGCACTTCGAGGATCAGCTCGGTTCTGAGAAGAAGTGCGGCCACCTCGGCGGCAAGGTTCTCGTTCCGACCTCGCAGCACATCCGCACCCTCAACGCGGCTCGCCTCGCAGCCGACGTCGAGAACGTGCCCAGCCTCGTCATCGCCCGTACCGACGCAGAAGCGGCAACGCTGATGACCTCGGACATCGACGAGCGCGATCAGCGCTTCGTCACCGGTGAGCGCACCTCCGAAGGCTTCTACAAGATCACGAACGGCATCGAAGCAGGCATCGCCCGCGGACTGTCCTTCGCTCCCTACGCGGACATGCTGTGGATGGAGACCTCCACACCGGACCTCGAAGCTGCCAAGAAGTTCGCGGACGCCATCCACGCGGAGTACCCGGACCAGATGCTGGCCTACAACTGCTCGCCGTCGTTCAACTGGCGCAAGCACCTCGACGATGCCACCATCGCGAAGTTCCAGCGTGAGCTGGGAGCCATGGGCTACAAGTTCCAGTTCATCACCCTGGCCGGCTTCCACGCGCTCAACTACTCGATGTTCGATCTGGCTCACGGCTACGCCCGCAACCAGATGACCTCGTACGTCGAGCTGCAGGAACGCGAGTTCGCTGCCGAGGACCGCGGCTACACCGCAACCAAGCACCAGCGTGAGGTCGGAACCGGATACTTCGACCTGGTCTCGACCGCGCTGAACCCAGAGTCCTCGACGACAGCTCTGGCCGGTTCGACCGAATCCGCTCAGTTCAGCTGAGCCCGCGGTGACCATCGCGGTCATCGGATGACAGGCACCGGCTCTGCCGGTGGACCGGTCACATAGTACTCGGCGCGGGTCGACAGTGTTTTCACGGGGTTTGCACTGTTGATCCGCGCCGGCACACCGGTCATCTCAACACCAACCACAACCTCGGCGACACAAGCAGCACCACCGAAGCACCGCACCACCGAAGTACCGAAGCACCGCCATCGCACCACACATCAGCAGCACACATTCCGACGGGTGAGGAGAAGCCCCATGTCTCACATCAAAATCAACGCCCCCATCGAACCAGGCTTCGACACAATCCTCTCGGAGTCCGCCCTCAACTTCATCGCGGCACTCCACGATCGCTTCAGCGACCGTTTGGGCAAGCTGCTCGGTGTCCGTGGACGTCAGGCGCAGAGCATCCGGAACGGCACGTTCCCGAGGTTCACCCCCGACACCGCAGGAATCCGGGCCGACACCACCTGGAAGGTCGCCGGCTCGACCGGAGCTCCCGGTCTCGAAGACCGCCGCGTTGAGCTGACCGGCCCCGTCTCCGAACCCGAAGTGATTGCGGCACTGAACTCCCGTGCGAAGGTCTGGCTCGCCGACCTCGAAGACGCGACCAGCCCGACCTGGGCCAACATCATCGGCGGACAGCTCAACCTGTTCAACGCCATCCGCGGCAATCTGCCCGGCGTGAACAACCGCCAGCAGCCCACCATCGGACTGCGCCCCCGCGGCTGGCACCTGCCCGAGAAGCACCTGCTCCATGTTGACGGCCAGGGCAGGGAGACAGAGACCTCGGGCGCCATGGTCGACTTCGGTCTCTACTTCTTCCACAACGCACGCCGACTCGTCGACAGCGGCTCGGGACCCTACTTCTACCTGCCGAAGCTCGAATCCTTCCGCGAAGCACGCCTGTGGAACGAGATCTTCGTCTTCGCTCAGGACTACATGGGTCTGCCGCAGGGAACCATCCGAGCCACGGCACACATCGAGACGATCACCGCTGTGTTCCAGATGGAAGAGATCCTGTGGGAGCTGCGCGACCACTGTGCAGGACTCAACGCGGCCGGCTGGGACTACCTGTTCTCGCTGGTGAAGAACTTCCGCAACTCCCCGGAGTGGGTGCTGCCGGATCGTGAGCACCTGACCATGGGACTGCCGCTGCTGCAGGCATTCGCCGACCGTCTCGTCTCAACCTGCCACCGTCGCGGAGCACACGCGATCGGCACCATGAGCAACCTCATGACCACGCACCCGGACAAGGAATTCGTGGCCTCAGAGATGGTGAAGATGCGCGAAGACAAGGCTCGCGAAGCCTCACGCGGCTTCGACGGCACCTGGGTGGCCGAGCCGGGACTCGTCGATGACGCGCTTGAGGTCTTCGACGCAGCACTCGGCGACAAGCCCAACCAGCTCGACAACCGCCGCGTCGATGCCCACGCCTGCGCCGAGCACATGCTCGACGTGTCGGGACTGGACAAGACGGTCACCGAGGAAGGCGTTCGCCTCAACATCCGCGTGGCCATCGGCTACATGAACGAATGGTTGGGCGGCAACGGCAACGTTGCCCTCGAGAACCTGCTCGAGGACGCCTCGACCGCAGAGATCTCGCGGTCCCAGATCTGGCAGTGGATCCGCCACTCGGTGACCTTGGACAACGGCAAGCAGCTGACCCGCGACCTGGTCGAGCGCTACATGGGCGAGGAGCTCGCAGTCATCGAGCGCCACCCCGCCGACCACTACACCGAAGCGGTTGAGATCTTCCGCAAGAGCGCACTGGGTGAGGACTTCCCCGAATTCCTCACGATGCCCGCCTACTCCGACCACCTGGTCGACAGGGTGTCGAAGGGCGCGGTGTTCGCGGCCTGATCTGAACTCACCGACTACCCGGATGTCGGACAACAGCCACTCGACAGGCTGCGGTCCGACATCCGGGTTTCTCTGTTCTGGCTCAGCTCGAGCGGAAGAGCTCAGCTCCACTCAGCGGGAGGCCACGGCTGGCCGTCGGCCTGGGCATTGAGCTGGTAGGAGATCGCCCCATCGATGGACTCGCGGATGATGTCGGCATGCCCGGCATGACGAGCGATCTCCGTGGTGAGATGGCACAGGATCCACCGGACATTCATGACGAAGTCCTTGGGCATCCAGGGATTGCCCGGCATCGGAACCACGGTGCCCAGATCGGTTCCATTGACTGCGACAGCCTGACGAGCCAACTCGATTTCGGCGATGCTCTTCTCAAAAATCACCACCACCTCGGCGATGTCGAGGTCGGGAACCGCTGAACCATCGAACATTCCATCGAGTCCGAGCCCGTCGTTGATCGTCGGATACTCCTCTTCATCGATGTATCGCTCGGGCTCCTTCACCTGCAGCAGCCACCCGTTGAGGACCTGCGCCGCATGGGCCAGCAGACCCGCGATGCTCAACGGGCTCGTGGTCGGAGTGCTGCGAGCCTGTTCATCGGTGAGGTCGAGGGCCGTGAGCTTGAGCTGCGTGCACTGCTGCTCGAGGTAGGTGAACAGCGCGTCGGCTTCGGTCGTGACTGATGCGGCGAAGAATGCCATGAGAACTCCTGATCGTGTGTCGTCGATCCGGTCATCCCCGGATCACTGATACCAGTGTCTCCAGCGATGCGGACATATAATGTCCGCTATGACCGTTGAATCTCGCCTGCTCTCCCTCTTGGGGATGCTCGCCGCGGGACGGACCTACACCGCGGGTGAGCTGGGCGCACACTTCGGTGTCACCCCACGCTCGGTTCGTCGCGATATCGCGAGCCTGCGGGAACTCGGCTATGTCATCGAATCCCTCCCCGGAGCGACCGGCGGATACCGCGCCCACTCGCGCACAGTCCTGCCTCCACTGCAGCTGCAGACCGGTGAAGCGCTGGCCACGGCCGTCGGTCTGTCCCTGCTCAACGGAGCCGGGCTGAGCACGACTGATGTGGAGTCGGCCACCGCGAAGCTGCGCACAATGCTGCCTCCGGTCATGCACAGGACGATCGGAGACATCAGCACGGCGGTGTCCGTCCTCCCTGGTCACGAACCCGGAGTCGACATGACAGCGGTGATGACGACCACCTCGGCGATCGCGTCGAGAAACGTCCTCACGTTCGCCCATGAGAAACGACGCCCCACCAGATCCGAGACGAGATCCGAGACGACGCAGCGCCGGGTGGAGCCGGTGCGCATGGTCGTCCTCGGCGGGCACTGGTACCTCTACGGCTGGGATCTCACCCGCAGCGATTGGCGAGTCTTCCGCCTCGACCGGATGAGTGAGATTCACGAAACGACGTTCGCCTTCGCCCCCAGGGACCATCCCGACGCCGAGGTGGCCGTGAGTTCCGCTGTCACCACCGCTGCGTACCGCCACACGGTGATCCTGGAGGTCGATGCCACCGTGGCCGAGACCAAGGCCTGGTTCCCGACAAGGACAGCGACGATTACGAATTCCGGCGACGGTGCCCGCGTGGAATTCGGGGTCGAGGACCTGGCGTGGGCGGCAGTGATCACGGCAGCGACTCCCGTGGACTTCCGGGTCATCGAGCCACCGGAACTGCTGGATGCACTGCGCGATCTGGGACAGCGGGCGGCCCAAGTGAGCAGAACCGGCAGTACGGAAATGGTGGCAGCCGAACGGAGCGAGCAGTGATGTGCGCCCGGATTCGAAGCACAGCCGGTCTCGGGGTGCGGCGGCGGTGACCGTGGGATGTCCTGTGGATGATACGGGAATGAACGAATCAGGACCGAGCCAATATACTTGTTGTTATGACGATTCTCATTGGCTATCTTCCTGCTCCTGAGGGTGAGGCGGCTCTGCGCGCGGGCTTCGCAGAGGCCAAACTTCGGTCGAGCAATGCTGTCGTGATCAACTCCCAACGACGCGGAGCCAGTGGAACCCCGACCGAGATCGACCAAGACGTCATCGACCGCATCGTCTCTCTCGGCAAGGATTCAGACGTCGAAGTTGAGGTGCTCCAGCCCGACCATGAGGACGACCTGCCGGGAACGCTCAACGAACTCGTCGAAGAGCACGACGCCCAGCTCATCGTCATCGGACTGCGCAAACGCTCGGCGATCGGCAAGTTCATCCTCGGCTCACAGGCACAGCGGATCCTGCTCGAGGCAGAGGTCCCTGTCCTCACTGCCAAGGCCTGAGCTCAGCCCCTCGCTGTATTAGCGGCTGGGTTCGAGACCCAACCCCAGGCGAGCAGCTCCGGCAATGACACGCCCTGGGCGTTGCTGAGGTCGGCGATCTGAGTGCGGCAGGAATAGCCATCGGCGAGAACGACCCGCGTCCGGTCACCATCGCCTTCAACGGCTCCCGTCCCGGCAGCTCCACCAGCCCCAACCGCATTCGGGGTCCGGTCACGCAGTGCCTCCTGCTCGCGCAACGCCGGCAGCAGAGCCACTTCGGCCACGGCGACCGAGGTCTCATAGTGGCCCTCTTCGACGCCGAAGTTTCCGGCCAGACCGCAGCAGCCGCCCAGGAACTTCGAGGCGGCACCGGTTCTGGCCAGGAGTTCCTTGTCTGCGGCGTTGCCGAAGATCGCCGACTGATGACAGTGCGGCTGGACCAGAGCCTCGACCCCGTCCAGGCGCGGAAGTTCGGCGCCGACGCTGAGCAGGTATTGGGCGAAGGTCTGCACACGTGCCGCGACCCGGGCCGAGGCCTCATTCGCCAAGAGCTTCTGCGAATCGTCCTTCAGAGTCGCCAGGCATGAGGGTTCGACCCCGATGATCGGCACATCCCCGGTGGCATCGAGCGCGCTGATCGTCTGACCCAGATTCGCCTTCGCCGCGTCGAGCTGCCCGGTTGAGATCAGCGGCAGGCCACAGCACACGGTCTGGTCGATGACGCGCACGGTGACACCCGCGCGCTCGAGCACGGCCACGGCGGCCGCGAGGATGCGCGGTGCGAAATGATTCGACCACGAATCGGCGAACAGAACGACTTCGCGTGTCTTCGTCCCGGCCCCCACCTCGGCGGGGGTGGAGCCTGAGGTCTTCCACCACTTGCGGAAGGTCGTGGCCGCGAACTGGGGGATGGACCTGCGGACATCGATCCCGGCCATCTTCTTGGCCACGCTCGTCAGCCCAGGCAGCCCCGAGACACGGTTGATCACCGGCGCCAGGGGAGTGATGGCGCGCGCCAGCTGCGGGAGGAACCCGAGCGAATAGTGCTTCATCGGGCGCAGCCTGCCCTTATAGGACTGGTAGAGAACCTCGGCCTTATACGTGGACATGTCCGTCCCCGTCGGGCACTCGGTGCCGCAGGCCTTGCAGGACAGGCAGAGATCGAGGGCGTCAGCGACCTCGGGGGACTGCCATGAGGAATCGAGGAGATCCCCGGACACCATCTCCTGCAGCACCCTGGCACGACCACGGGTGGAATGCCGTTCATCGCGGGTGGCCTGGTAGGACGGGCACATGACGCCACCGCTGTCGGCGGAATCGGCGCGGCATTTGCCGACACCGGTGCACCGATGCACGGCCGAGGCGAACCCAGCGGACTCACCCTCGTAGCTCATCGCCAAACTGCCGGGCAGCTCCTCCCGCAGCGGCAGCTGGGTCAGTCGCAGCGACTCGGTCAGCGCATCGGGATCGACGATGACACCCGGATTGAGCAGATACTGCGGGTCGAAGAGCTCCTTGACCTCCTTGAACAGATCGAGCACCGCCGGCGGATAGACGAGACGCAGCAGCTCGGACCGAGCCCGACCATCCCCATGCTCACCGGAGACGGACCCGCCGTAGCGGGCCACAAGCTTCGTCGCAGCGACCATGAACGTCCGCATCACCTCCGGACCGTCGGGATCCTCGAGCGGAAAGTCCACCCGCATGTGCAGGCACCCGTCACCGAAGTGCCCGTAGGGAATTCCCCACAGCCCATGCTCGGTGAGCAGTTCCATGAGATCACGCAGGTAGTCGCCGAGGTTGTCCACCGGAACCGCAGAATCCTCCCACCCGGCGTGGGCGTCACGACCATCCGGCGTCCGCGACACGAGACCGGCGCCATCGGCGCGGATCCCCCAGATCTCGGCGGCGGCCTGGGCACCCAGCACGGCAGAGTCCAAGGCAGCAGACTCCCGGATCAGTCGTTTCGTCTCATCCACCAGCTCGGCTTCGTCCTCGCCGGTGAGCTCAACCACGAGCCAGCCGGCGCCCTCGGGCAGACGGGGGACAGCCTCGGCGCCCTTGGTCTCGATGACCCGATCGAGCATGCGCTTGTCGAGGCCCTCGCAGGCCGCAACCGGAAAGCCCTTGAGCAGGGGAGCGTCGTGTGCGGCCGCGACCATGTCCTCATATCCGAGCACCACTGCCGCGGTGTTGTCGGGGTCTTTGACCAGACGCATCTTCGCGGCAAGGACGATGCCCCAGGTGCCTTCGGATCCGGCGAAGGCCCGACGCAGGTCGAAGTCGTTCTCCGGCAGCAGGGATTCGAGTCCATATCCGGAGACCTGGCGAGAGAAGGTGCCCAGATTCGTCCGGATGGTGCCCAGCTGCCCGGCGACGAGTTCGTGCAGGCGCGGGAACGTCTCTGAGGAGTCGGTGTCGTCGAGGGTGACGACGGTGCCGTCGACGAGCATGACGACCAGGGCGAGGATGTTGTCGCCGGTGCGACCGTAGCCCAGCGCACGTGGTCCGCAGGCGTTGTTGCCGATCATTCCGCCGATCGTGCAGCGCGTGTGGGTGGAGGGGTCTGGGCCGAAGCGCAGTCCGTGGGGTCGTGCCTGCGCCTGCAGGTGGGCGTGGATGCATCCGGCTTGGACCCAGGCCGACTGTGCGTCGGGGTCGAGTGAGAGGACCTCATTCATATGGCGGGAGAAGTCGAGGATGATGCCTGTGCTGATCGCATTCCCGGCGATCGAGGTGCCGGCCCCGCGGCTGGTGATGGGAACACCCAGTCGACGTGCGACTGCCAGTGTGGATGAGACGTCTGCTTCGTCGTGCGGGAACACGATGGCCTGCGGAACCAGGCGGAACAGGGACGCATCCGAGGTATAGGCGGCACGATCGGTGTCATCGACGCTGAAATCACGCACGCCCGCAGTCCTCAGCTCGGTTGAGAGAACATCGGCGAGGGACATCTCTGTCTCCGCAGACGTTCGACGTGCACCAGTGCTATGAACCGAAGTCGTCATGTTCGCATTGTGCCACTTCACGTATGCCCCGTGTACTCCCCGCGCTCGGCGTGGGACAGTGCCGACTCCGGACAGAGCAGACCGACGTACAGAGGGCAGGAGGGAGCCGGGATGTTATTGAACTGTTATAAAACAGGACCGGGACAGTGCCTTCTCTTCTGTAATTCGGTAATTATTGGATTATTGTCATATGCATGGTATTTAATGGAACTACACCATTAGCTGGCATCGAGCCAGAGTCGTAAGCAAGGGAAGAAACCATGTCGCGTCGAGCCCGTGAATTAACAGTTGACCAGACAGCCTTAGTTGGTGCAGTCCGGAAGGTTTCTCGTCAACGAGCAAAAATCAACACCGATTACGTGATGGCGATTCTTCGTGCCCGTGAAGAGGGTGCGACCTTCGGTTCCATCGCCGAAGCGGCAGGCACCTCATCGCAGGCGGTGCAGGAGATCGTGCGTCGGCATGGGCAGGTCCAGCGCCCCGATGCCGCCAAGTCCGTTCCAGCTCCCGCAAAATAAGGCCAAAAGGGTGCCGTGGAGGCACCCGAGCGCTGCAGGTCGACCGAGGTGGGACAAGAGGCCCGCGCATCACAATGAGGTGATCAGCGCGGGCGCCCACCTCGGGCGTTGAGTCATGTGTGAAGTCATTCGTTTTATCACTATCTGATAACAAGACCTCTTTATTGTGGAAATCATGTGAAGAGCGTGCATGCGACATTAATGGAGCGATTGCACTCGGGTAATGAAGACTCGTTCTGAATGCGAACGAATGTGATCGAAAAGTTTGCTTTCGGATCATCGATTTCTGTTCCCTGCAACGAGGCGCAGTCGGTCGAATTCTCCGTGGCAGTCGACCCTGACAGAGCGCCTGAGCGGCTTAGATACAAGAAGTACACACTCGCATCTGTATTGCAGTGTTGTTACACGAGGCGGTTGGCGAGGGCCGACTAGAGTTGAACCATGAGCTCCGAGACAAACCTTCTGCCCAGTGATGTCAGTGAACTTCCCCTGATCCGGATCGCCTCGGATCTGGCCACGATGGCGTGGGAGCAGATGGTGGCCTGGCGCAGTTCCCTCGGTGCACAGCTTGACGCCTCCGTGGTGGACACGAAGACCTCACCCAATGACCTCGTGACTCTCGCAGATGCGCAGATCGAATCACTGGTCCGCGGCTACCTGACGAAGGTTCGACCCGCTGACATCATGGTCGGCGAAGAGGGCGCCCCAGCGCTGGACCCCACCGGCTTCTTCGACACCCAGCTTCTGAGCCGACTCAACTGCTTTGATCCCGGCAGCAATGATCTGCTCGATACGAGCGACCATGGTCAGCCCCTGGAATGGCACGTCGATCCCATCGACGGCACTGTCAACTATGTGCGCAACATCGAACACTATGCGTTCTCCGTCGGCGTCTGTGAGGCAGGCGAAGACCATGGCCGAGGACTGGGCGAGGAAGGATGGCTCATCGGACTCGTCGCATCCCCTGGGCTGAATGCCACGTGGCTCGGTGCGAAGGGTCAGGGCTCCTACCGCGTCGAGGGACAGCTGTCCGAGGCTCGAGGGTCGACGCTGGCCATCCCCGCTCGACGGCTGTACGGCACACCAGCCGGACTCTCCGGAAGACTGCTGGCAACCGGCTTCGCCTACACCGGGGACAATCGCGGTCCGCAGCTGGCGAAGCTGCTGACCCTCATGGACGGCTACGACGACATTCGTCGCTGCGGATCGGCGGCCATTGACCTGTGCATGCTCGCAGAAGGCAAGGTCAACAGCTATGCCGAACGAGGCCTGGGGATCTATGACTATGCCGGCGGCGGAGTCATTGCCGCCGAGGCCGGCGCTTCTGTGCACCGCGGTGGATCCGGTGGCCCCACGGCTGCCGCAGAATCCGAGCAGGAAGCGCGACGACTCATCGCCTCGATCTGACAGGCCCCTATCTGACAGGTCGATACGGCTGACTACTTCCGCCGTGAATGTGAGAAGAATAATGTTAGATTACTGTCACGTATTGTGTGAAGCTTAGGCTAAGCTAATTCACGGTTCGTATTCATCTGACATCAATGACATCTGCAGGAAGTAGATCACCATGGTTTCGTCTCGCCTCCGTCTCAGCGCCCTGGCCGGCGTGGTCGCACTCGCTCTAGCCGGATGTGGCCAAGCTGCCGCCGAGGACACCGGCGCCGACGCCGATTCGAGCAGCACCATCGACATCGAAGACAACAACGGAACGCAGACCGTGGTGAGTCCTCCCACCTCGGTGGTCGCCACGGACAACCGCACCTTCGAGACCCTGGACGCCTGGGACATCGAACTCAGCGCCGCCGCGGTCTCCCTGATGTCCGAGGACCTCAGCTACACGAAGGACGACTCGGTCCTCGACCTCGGCTCGCACCGCGAACCCGACCTGGAGAAGATCGTCGAGGCCAAGCCGGACCTCGTCATCAATGGCCAGCGATTCGCGCAATTCCACGACGACCTCGCGAAGCTAGCGCCCGAGGCCACGGTGCTCGAGCTCGATCCTCGCGACGGCGAGGACTTCGGATCGGAACTCAAGCGCCAGACGACCGTCCTGGGTGAAGTCTTCGGCAAACAGGACGAGGCGAAGAAGATCATCGACGACTACGACGCCTCGGTGAAACGAGCCAAGGCGGCCTATGACAGCAGTGACACGGCCATGGGCCTCATCACCTCGGCGGGTGACATCGGCTATTCCGCACCCTCGACCGGACGCACCGTCGGACCGGTCTTCGACGCCCTCGGTCTCAGTCCTGCCCTTGAAGTCGAGGCGAGCAGCGAAGATCACCAGGGAGATGACATCTCGGTCGAAGCCATCGCAGACTCCAAACCCGATCTCATGGTCGTCATGGATCGCGATGCCTCATTCGCACCCGAGGAGCGCGATGAAGGCTCGGCGCCCGCTGCCGAAGTCCTCGAGGACTCCGAAGCGCTCAAGGACGTTCCCGCGATCAAGGACGACAAGATCGTCTACTTCCCGCAGGACACCTACCTCAACGAAGGAATTCAGACCTACACCGAGTTCTACAACTCCTTCGCAGACAAGCTCGAAGAGCAGAAGTAATGATTCCCAGCTGTAATTGAGATCGAGAGTATGACGAGTACACGCAACGGCCCCACCACTCACGGTGGCGACGTCGGCCCGACGGCGACGGATACCGGTGTCTCCACAGGAGGTGGTGCCACCTCGGCGAGGAAGGGCTCTGCCGAGGTGAAGAGCCCGCTGCTGAGCTGGAAGCTCGCGGCGGGCGTCGTCGGTGTCCTGCTGCTGCTCGTCCTCTCCCTGTTGACCGGCGTCTACGACATCTTCGGCGGTGACGGCGGAGCCGAGATGTTCCAGATCACCCGTGTGCCGCGCACCATTGCACTTGTCCTCTCCGGGGCGGCGATGGCGATGTGCGGTCTGGTCATGCAGCTGCTGACGCAGAACCGATTCGTCGAACCGACGACAACGGGCACCACCGAATGGGCCGGGCTGGGCCTCATGCTCACCGTCATCGTCTACCCGGACGCCTCCATCCTGGCCCGAATGATCGGGGCCATCATCGCCGCCTTCATCGGCACACTCGTCTTCTTCCTGTTCCTGCGCCGGGTCTCGCTGAAGTCATCGCTCATCGTGCCCATCATCGGCATCATGCTCGGTGCGGTGGTCGGGGCGATCTCGACCTTCGTTGCCGTCCAGGCCGATATGCTCCAGAGCCTGGGCATCTGGTTCGCCGGCAGCTTCACCTCGATCCTGCGCGGACAGTACGAGATACTGTGGGTCGTCGTCATCGTCGTGATCGCGGTCTTCATCGCCGCCGACCGGTTCACCGTGGCCGGTCTGGGCAAAGAAGTCGCGACGAACGTCGGACTCAACTACAACCAGGTCATCCTCATCGGCACCATACTCGTGGCCATCGCCACGGGCGTCGTCACGGTGGTCGTCGGCAGTCTGCCGTTCCTCGGCCTCATCGTCCCCAACATCGTGTCGATGATCCGCGGCGATGACCTGCGCAGCAATCTGCCCTGGGTGTGCCTGCTGGGCATCGCCATCGTCACGATCTGCGACCTCATCGGCCGAGTCATCATTATGCCCTTCGAGCTGCCCGTCTCAGTCATCCTCGGGGTCGTCGGTGCCGCCGTGTTCGTCGGGCTTCTCCTGCGACAGCGGAAGCGGGGCTGAGGCGCACCATGAGCGCAGAGACGACAGAATCCACGACCTCCCCGACGACGAGTCGCTCGGAGCAGGGGAAGACAACCACGTTCTCGAACGCCCCGTCGAAGACGGCGACGCGTGGGACCACGCCGACGAAGCGACGGACCGCGTCGACGAAGCGACGGACCACGCCGACGACGAAGCGACGGACCGCGTCAGCGTTGGCGCCGACCGGAGAACAGCCTCGGCGATCTTCCGGCTCTTTGGGGACTGCCAAGGCCAGGTGGCGTTACTGGTCGATCATGATCGGCCTCATCATCGCCTCGGCGGCCATCGCTCTGGGCCTCCTGGCCTGGGATAATCCGATGCCGATCACCGACGACGGATTCTGGCTCATCGCGCAGCTGCGGATGAAGAACCTCGCCGTCATCGCGATCGTCGCCCTGTGCCAGGCGTTCGCGACCGTGGCGTTTCAGACGGTGACGAACAACCGGATCATCACGCCCTCGATCATGGGCTTCGAATCTCTGTACGTGGCCATCCAGACCGGGGCCATGTACTTCGTCGGGGTCACCGCGATCGTCGACCTCAAGGGGCTGGTGCCCTTCACCGTGCAGCTGCTGCTCATGGTCGGGCTCTCGTTGGCGCTCTACGGGTGGCTGCTCTCGGGCAGGTACGGGAACATTGCGATCATGCTGCTCATCGGCGTCGTCATCGGCGGCGGGCTCGGATCGATCGCGACGTTCATGCAGCGGACCCTGACACCGAGTGAATTCGACGTCCTCGCGGCCCGCCTCTTCGGCTCGGTCTCGAACTCGGACTCCAGCTATCTGCCGGTCTCGATTCCGCTGTGCTTGCTCGCCTGCGCTGCGATCTACTTGATGTCCTCGCGACTCAACGTCCTCGCTCTCGGCCGGGACACAACCAGCAACCTGGGGCTGAATCACAAGTTCGAAATGATGAAGGTCCTCTTCTTCGTCTCGATTCTCATGGCGGTGTCCGTGTCGATGATCGGGCCGATGATCTTCCTCGGCTTCCTGGTCGCAATGCTCGCCTACAAGTTCTCCGACACCTATGACCACAAATACGTGCTGCCGATGGCGGCCCTCCTCGGGTTCGTCGTCCTGGGCGGGGCGTACTTCGTCATGAAGAACCTGTTCTACGCAGAGGGCGTCGTGTCGATCATCATCGAGGTCATCGGCGGCGGCGCATTCCTCATCGTCATCATGAGAAAGGGACGCCTGTGATCACCCTGAACCAGGTCCGCAAGGCCTATGGCAACGACGTCGAGATCGGACCCGTCGACGTGGAGATCCCCGCCGGGGGAGTCACCGCGCTGGTCGGGCCCAACGGTGCCGGAAAGTCGACGCTGCTGACGATGATCGGGCGTCTGCTGGGTATCGACGACGGGGCGATCGAGGTCGCCGGATACGACGTGTCGTCCACAAAGTCGAAGGACCTGGCGAAGATCGTGTCCATCCTGCGCCAGGAGAACCACTTCATCACCCGGCTCACGATCCGCCAGCTCGTCGGATTCGGCCGCTTCCCCTATTCCAAGGGGCGTCTCACGACCGCCGATGAGGAGATCATCTCGCAGGCGATCGACTTCCTCGAACTGGCCGAACTCGAAGATCGGTTCATCGACGAACTCTCCGGTGGTCAGCGACAGCGTGCCTACGTGGCAATGGTCCTGGCCCAGGACACCGACTACGTGCTGCTGGACGAACCGCTGAACAACCTCGACATGAAGCACTCCGTGCAGATGATGGCTCACCTGCGTCGGGCCGCCACCGAAATGGGGCGGACCATCGTCATCGTCCTCCACGACATCAACTTCGCCGGTCACTACGCCGACCACATCTGTGCTGTGAAGACCGGCAGCGTGGTGGAGTTCGGAACGCCTGCGGAGATCATGACCGCCGAGGTGCTCTCCCGCGTATTCGACACCCCGGTCGAGGTCATCGACGGGCCCCGCGGCCGGCTGGCTGTTTACTACTGAAGCGCTGTCGACCTATGAGTGCGGGTTGTCGACGGCAGGCCGGACCCACACCCAGCGGCGAGCCGCCACGATGAGCATGGTGACGAGGCCGAGGATGAGGATCCCGTCGGCGGCGATGTAGAACAGGTGCAAGCTCGACCCGCCGTCGTCGACACCGGCGAGGACAGCATCCGTGCGGTTGTTGAGCAGGGGGCGGATGACGGTGACCTTGATGATGAGGACGGCGATCATGCCGCAGGCCAACCACCGGTACAACCGGCCCACATGGTCTTTGAGCACCGACCACAGCAGGATCACGGCGATGCCGATCTCCACCCAGTTCATGGCCGTGAAGACCAGTCGGCCGATGCCCAGGCCCAGCGGGATCGTGATGCCCGGGGCGGTGAACTTCAGCGGCGCCTCGATCAGCGAGATGCCGATGATGAGACCGAGCCAGATGGCGGGAAGTATGACGCGGGCACCAGCGGAGAGTCGGGTGTCCTGAGAGCTGAAAACATTGGCCATGCCCCGAATTCTACTCCCGGTAGAAAGTGTGCCGTGCGGAAGTGCGGCACCAGGGCCGGCGGGGCGGGGAAGAACTGCCGTGCACACCTGCCGGGAAGAGCGGTCCCTGCGCTCTAGACTGGTGCTCATGCGTCTGTTCTCCAACGCCGTCGTGCGAAGTTTTGACCCCGCCGCCCCTGACACCACCTCGGCGGTCGCACCCGACTCGATCCTCGTCAACGGCGAGAAGATCGTGGCCGTGGGAACCAGGGCTGAACTGCTCGACATCGCCGCCACAGAATCCTCGACGGCGGCAGCGCTCGCCTCGGCGGGTGGAATCGGTGCCACCACGGTGATTCCAGGCCTCGAGATCGAAGAGATCGACTGCGCCGGCCAGGTCATCCTGCCCGGCCTCGTCGACGCCCACATGCACTCCGTCCACTACGCGGACTCCCTGACCGACCTTGATCTTTCCAACGTCCGATCCCTCGCCGAGGCGGTCGAGGCCATCCGTGAACGCGCCAGTCAGATGCCCTTCGGTGAATGGGTGGTCGGGTCCGGGTGGGACCTCAATAAGTGGGATGACCCGCGATACCCCGATCGGCAACTGCTCGACCAGGCCGTGCCCGACCATCCCGTGGCGATGTGGTCGGTCGATCTGCACACGCTTTGGACGAACGCCCATGGGCTCGAGATCGCCGGCATCGATGACCTCACTGCAGATCCGTTCGGCGGGGAGTTCGTGCGCGACGACGAGGGATGGCTGACCGGACTGGTCCGCGAAGACGCCACCGACCTGGTGGCCCGCTACATTCCCGAACCCACGCGTGAGGAACAGGTCGAACGACTCGACCGCACCCAGAAGCTGTTCCTGTCCCAGGGACTGACCGGGATCCATGACTTCGACTCCATCGCCTCGACCCTGGGCTGGTATGACCTGCGCGAAGCCGACCAGCAGCACATTCGAGTCACGAAATACCTGCGCGGACCCGAGGTGCCCTGGGCGATCGAAACCGGATGGCACACCGGCGACGGCGATGACTGGCTGCACCGAGGCGGGCTGAAGCTCTTCTCCGACGGAGCCCTGGGCTCGCACACCAGCCACATGTCCTCACCGTTCCCCGACCCGAACGCACACGATGACGCACACGACAGCGAGCGGGACGTCGAAGCCGAGCAGGACGCCGAAGCAGTGGAGACGACGGACCGTGAGCGGGACGACGCATCCGGGGACCTCGGTGTCTCCGCAGAAGCATCCGAGCAGGAGTACTACACATACCCCGGATCACTGCCCGAAGAGGCACTGAGCACCGAGGCGGTCGACGCCAACTACGGGATCGCCCAGATGTCAGAGGACGACCTCTTCGACAACGCCAGGCTCGCCACCGAGGCCGGCATCTCGGTGGCCATCCACGCCATCGGCGACCAGGCCAACCACCACGTGCTCAACGTCTTCGAACGCCTCCGCGAAACCACGAAAGACGCCGAGGAGCGCTTCGAGCGACCCCTGCGTCACCGGGTCGAACACGCCCAGTTCATCCAACCGGACGATGTCGCCCGATTCGCCGAACTCGACGTCATCGCCTCCATGCAGCCACGCCACTGCATCTCTGATCTGCACCTGCTCCACCTCATCGACGAATCGGCCCAGCTCGCCGCCTACGCCTGGCCCGACCTGCTGAGCGCGGGAGCGCATGTGGCCTTCGGCTCCGACGGTCCGGTCGAACCAGCCAATCCCTTCGCCGCGATCTATGCGGCGATGACCAGGGCCAACATCTCCGGAGATACGACGACGAGCTTCCAACCTCGGCGGCGGCTCTCTGCCACGGAAGCCATTCGGCAGCACACCTTCGGCCCCGCGTACGCGGCAGGACTCGATGATCGCCGAGGTTATCTGGCACCGGGCATGGACGCTGACTTCATCGTCGTCGACACCGACCCCTGCACCGCCGAGGGTCTGACGGAGCTGACCACGCTCGACCACGACGGGCTGCTCGGCTATGAGTCCGAGGAAGCGCTCTTCGCCCACGCCGAGGCGATCCGTGACACCACGGTCGCACTGACCGTGGTCGGCGGCCAGGTGAAGTACCAGGCCTGACCTGCCGCGCACCCGCCGACCGTTGCGTTGCGACGGCCCACCCCTCATCTCGTCCTGCCGATAAGGATCCTTACGCATGCCTCGTTCGTTCATGGCTCAGGCACAGAAGATCGATGCCGCCACCCCCGCTTCCCGCAACCGCGAGGTCGACTTCCTCCGTGCTGCTGCGATCACCGTCGTCGTGCTGGGACACTGGACGATCATCGCGGTCAGCTCCACCGGAGGCATCGAACCGCATGGACTCCTCGATGAAGCCCGCTGGACTCACCCGCTGACATGGGTGTTCCAGGTGATGCCGATCTTCTTCCTCGTGGGCGGCTACTCCAACGCACTGTCCTGGCGTTCGGCCAGGAGGAATAACACCGGCTACGCCGAATGGCTGCGGGCTCGCCTGCGCCGTTTGGGACTGCCGCTGATCCCACTGCTGCTCGTCTGGCTGGTCACCTGCATCATCGCCCTGAGCGCCGGCGCCGAGCCGGCCGCGGTGCAGTTGGCTTCACAGATGGCGCTGGTGCCCACTTGGTTCCTGGCCGCCTACCTGCTCGTCGCCATCGTCGCCCCACCCTGCCTGATGCTGTGGGAGAAGTGGGGTTGGTGGTCGATCATCCTCGGCATCGCCGCCACCGGAATCATCGACCTCATCAGCATCACCACTGGCAGCATCCTGGCCGGCTACCCCAACTATCTCCTCGTCTGGGCCAGCTTCCACCAGTTCGGCTACGCGTGGCTTGATGGCAGACTCTCGAGCCTGAAACGCTGCCTGCTGCTCTTCGCCATCGGTGCGATCGGGCTCGGACTCCTCGTCGGCTTCGGCCCCTACCCGGTCTCGATGATCACCGCCGGTACCGATGCGATCTCCAACTCGGCCCCGACCCGGGTGACCATGGCGTTCCTCGGAATGGCACAGGCAGGAATCGTGCTCATGCTGCAACGCCCGCTGGCGGCACTGCTGCGCAGCCCCGGACTGTGGATGCTCACCGTTCTGGTGAACCAGCGGATCATGACCTGGTTCCTGTGGCATCTCACCGCGCTGACGGCACTGGCCCAAGTGCTCCTGGCACTCGACGCCGAGGCACTTCTGCCCACCCCGCTGACCGGTGTGTGGTGGCTGACCCGTCCGCTGTGGTGCCTGGGGCTGCTCGCGATCACCGGCCTCCTCGTGGTGATCTTCGGCCGGTTCGAGACACCGCAGCCTGATGATCGCCCAGCACCGAAAATTTGGATGCCGATCCTCGCCGCCGCATCGATCTGTGCGGGACTGGCGATCATGGCAGACGTGGGAATGGTCGACGCCAACGGTGTGACCTGGATCTGGCCGCTGCTGCCGTTGGCGGGCATGCTCGTCTTCGGTGTGGTCAAACTCCCACGTACATTCTCCCGCCGAGGTTGACCCCACACAGCGAAGAGCCGACGTCCCCGCGGGGACGTCGGCTCACCTCGGCGCCGGTGATCTGCTGATCAGTGACGCGCGACGATCAGATGTGGCGACCGCCGGAGATCTCGGTGACGGTGCCGGTGAGGTAGCTGGAGAGGCCGGAGGCCAGGAACAGCACTACCGAGGCGACCTCTTCGGGCTCACCGGGACGGCCCAGGGGGATCTCGGCGAGCTTCGAGTCGATGGCGTGCTGGGGCATGGCCGCGGTCATCGCGGTGTTGATGAAACCGGGCTGGATCGCGTTGATGCGGATGCCCTTGAATGCGACCTCCTTGGCCACGGCCTTCGTCATGCCGACGATGCCGGCCTTCGCTGCCGAGTAGTTCGACTGGCCGAGCATGCCGACCTTGCCGCTGATGGAGGAGACGTTGACGATCGCGCCGCCGCGGTCCTGTTCGCGCATGAGACCGGTGGCGACCTTGAGCCCGTTCCAGGTTCCGCGCAGGTGGACGGAGATGACGTCGTCGAACTCCTTCTCGGTCATCTTCCGGATCGTCGCATCGCGGGTGATTCCGGCGTTGTTGACCCAGATGTCGACGCCACCGAAGGTCGTCGTGGCCGCCTCGGCGAGTTTCTCAACGTTGTCCAGTGAGGCCACATTGCACACGACCCCGGCAGCAGAGTCGACACCGCCGAGTTCGGCGACGGCTGCCTGCAGGCTCTCCTCATTCATGTCGCCGAGGACGACCTTTGCTCCGGAGTTGACGAGGCTGCGGGCCATGGCCAGGCCGAGTCCCTGGGCGCCGCCGGTGACGACGGCGACCTTGCCGGTGAGCAGGCCGGGGATCTCGGAGATGCCCTGGGTGGTGGAGGCGGTGGTGGCTGGTGCGTCGGTCATCAGGTCCTTCTTTCCTTGCATGAGGATGTGTCTTCTCAGCGTGTAGACGAGTTACAGGTTGAACTGTGGTTTGTGGGCGCCCTTGAGCAGCTGTCGGGCAACGACGACGCGCTGGACTTCCGAGGTGCCCTCATAGATGCGGAAGAGACGAGCGTGACGGTAGAAGCGCTCGACGGCGGACTCGCGCATGTAGCCCGTTCCGCCCTGGATCTGGACACCCTTATCGGCGATGCGGCCCAGTGCTTCGGAGGCGAAGAGCTTCGCAGAACTGGGGCCAAGCTTCCGATCCTCCTCGGCATCCCAACGTTTCGCAGCCGCGAGCACCAGGGCCTTGGCGGCGGCGGTTTCGGTGTACATATCGGCGAGCATGGCCTGGACCAGCTGGAACCGGGCGATGGGCTCTCCGCCCTGTTTCGCCTCGGCGGCGTAGTTCACGGACTCATCGAGGATGCGGGTGGCCTGGCCCACGCAGATCGCGGCGATGTGCAGGCGACCCTTGTTCAGTGAGGCCATCGCGGCGTAGAAGCCCTTCTCCTCCTCTCCGCCGATGAGGTTCGCGGCGGGGATGCGGACGTCGTCGAAGAAGATCTCCGAGGTCCACGCTCCGGCCTGTCCCATTTTGTTGTCATGTGTTCCGACGGTGACGCCGGCAGTTTTCGTCGGGACGAGGAAGACGGAGATGCCCTTCGAGCCCTTTGCGTTCGGGTCGGTGCGGGCGAAGACCATGAGGACATCGGAGGACTCGGCGTTGGTGATGAAGCGCTTGCTGCCGTTGATGACGTAGTCGTCGCCCTCACGCACGGCGCGGGTGCGCATGCCCGAGGGGTCGGACCCGGCCTCAGATTCGGTGAGAGCGAATGAGGCCACGACCTCGCCGGAGGTCAGCTTCGGCAGCCACTGGCTCTTCTGCTCATCTGTGCCGTAGTTGACGAGCACCTGCCCGGCGATGCCGTTGTTCGTGCCGAAGACGGACCGGAAGGCCGGTGTGGTGTAGCCGAGCTCCATCGCCAGCTGCGCGTCCTGTTCGGCATTCATGCCCAGGCCGCCGTATTCCTCGGGCAGCGCCCAACCGAAGAGTCCCATCTCTGCGGATTCCTTGATGATCGTCTCCGGGATGGCGTCGTTGGCCTCGATGTCGAGTTCGATGGGCACGACCTTCTCGCGGACGAATTCGCGGACGATCGAGAGGACGTCGTCGAGTTCCGAGGTATCCATTCTTCGTTCTCCTTGTGGTTGAGGTGATGTCTGTGTGGTCGCCGAGGTGGCTGCCGGGTTTCGCCGAGGTGGTCTAGAGGCTGTCGAGCCAGGCTCGGACCCGATCGGAGTCGGCCCCTAGTTCTGGCGGGGCGAGGTCGTAGGAGACCTCGGACTTCGACAGGGTGATCGGATTGCGGATCGTGGGGATGACGCGCTCGCCGCCGCCGGTGTCGACGATGGGTTCGAGGCCGAGGTCCTTTGCGCGTTCGACTCCCTGGGCGATGGAGTTGATCGGTGCGCAGGGCAGGCCGACGGCAGTGAGTTTCTCGAACCACTTCTGAGCCGTGTGGGCTTGGAGGGCCTCGAGAAGTTCGGGTTCGAGCTGGTCGCGATTGGCGTTGCGGGTCTTGGCCTTGGCGAAGCGTTCGTCCTCGGCGAGGTCCGGCCGTCCCAATGCGGTGGCGAGCTTGGCGAACTGACCGTCATTGGCTGCAGCCACGATGAGTTCGCCGTCCTTGGTCGCCATCGGCTGGTAGGGGTAGAGACTCGGGTGGGCGTTGCCCATGCGGGTCGGCGTCACACCCGCCGCTGCGTAGGCGCCCGACTGGTTGGCTAGGCCGGACATCGCTGAGGACATGAGATTGGTCTGGACCAGCTGGCCCTCGCCGGTGAGGTTCTTGTGCTGGATCGCGGCCATGATGCCGATCGTCGTGTGCAGGCCGGTGATGACGTCGAAGATCGCGACACCGGCGCGGAAGGGCGAGCCATCCGGGTCGCCGGTGACGCTCATGAATCCGGACATCGCCTGGACGAGCAGGTCGTAGCCGGGCAGGGCATTGTGGGCGCCGAAACCGGTGACCGAGGCGTAGATGACCTCGGCATTGGTCTCTGACACCGAGTCGTAGTCGAGGCCGAACTTCTTCAGCCCACCGGGTTTGAAGTTCTCAACAATGATGTCGGCCCGGGCGGCGAGCTTCTGGGCCACGGCGAGGTCATCAGCGTCAGAGAAGTCGAGGACGATGTCGTATTTGTTGCGGTTGATCGACAGATAGTAGGTGGCATCGTCATCGCGGACCGGGGGTGCCCAGTGCCTCGTGTCGTCGCCACTCGGGCCCTCGACCTTGATGACGGTGGCGCCGAGGTCGGCGAGCATCATCGTCGAATACGGGCCAGCGAGGACTCGAGAGAAGTCGACGACGAGCTGACCGCTCAAGGGGCCATTGCCGGTGCGGGGGAGGAAGCCGGCGATGGACTCGGCCCGATTGCTTGCGGTCTTACCCTGATCCGCTGGTGCCTGGCTCGCGGCTGACTCGCCATTCATCGATGAACGCTCCCGGTGATTCTGCTCGTCTCTGAGGTTTCTCAGAGTGTTTCACCCCACAATATAGCAATGTGAGCAATAATGAGAAGCAATTGTTATCGGAATTGATATTTAAGAGGACGGCGGAGGAGATCGGAACATGATGGATATTCAGCAGGTGCGTGCCTTTCTCGCCGTCGCCGAGGAACTGCACTTCGGTCGCGCCGCCGAGCGACTGGGAGTGCTCCAGCCCCCGCTGAGTCGCACGATCCGGGCGCTCGAGGACGAGCTCGGGGTCTCGCTGTTCCAGCGCACGACCCGGAATGTGAAACTCTCCCCGGAGGGCGAGGCGCTGATCGAACCTGCCCGGAAAATGCTCGAATACCAGAGCCTTGCCGTCGATTCCGTCCAGCGGGCGGCGTCGGGGGAGACCGGGCGCATCAGCTTCGGCTTCGCCAGATCCTCCTCGCGTGCTCTGGCTGCGGCACTGGTGGCAGCCTCGCGGAGGCGGAATCCGGGAATCGTCTTCAGCCTCGAGTCCAATGTCTTCGCCGAGGAGGGGCTGGCCCGACTCGTCGACGGAACCCTCGACCTCGCACTGGTCAGATGGGACAAACAGCCGCCGGGAGTGACGGGACGAACGGTCATGATCGAACGCCTGTGCGCAGCTCTGCCCGAAGACCATCGGCTGGCAGGGCGCTCCTCCCTGCGTGTCGACGAACTCGCCGACGAAGACTTCATCACACTGCCCGCCCATCCCAGTTCGACGCTGCGCGAGAACACGCTGCGATTGTGCCACGATGCCGGCTTCACGCCTCGCGTGGCGCAGGTGGCCCCGGACTCGCAGACGATTGGAGCCCTCGTCGCCGCAGGGTTGGGGATCTCAATCACCTTCGACTCGGTCTCGGCGAATACGCGTGAGGCCGGAACCGTGGCCGTGCCGCTCGACATCGAGCAGGAACCTTCGACGCTGTACCTGGCGCACCGAACCGACCATGGGAAGACGTCACTGGATGCGGTGCTGGCCCTCGCCGAGGATGTGCTGCCGACCGTGGAGTGAACTGGGCCCAGGCGAGGGGAGCCGCTGCAGCATCCGCTTCAGTCCGGTCGCATAGCGTGCGGCCATCATCTTCTGCGCCGCGACCGACAGTGGGGCAAAGGCCTTCAGCAGCGGATGCCCGGGAACCGATTCGGACGTGATGGTGACGCGCAGGCGGTCGTCCGAACTGACCGTCACAAGAAAGGTCTGTTCCCCGGACTCCAGGTGACCCGGCAGAGTGCGATAGACGAAGCCCGCCGCTCGTTGAAACTGCCGTTCCTCGTCAGTCACTTCGGTGTCGATGACCTCGACGACTTCGCACGGGCCGACCGGAACCGAAAGCTCGCGACCGCGCAGGCGCACCGCTCGACGCGGCCAGACCGGGTTGAGCCAGAGATCGACGATCTGACCGACATGCGCTCGCCGCACCGGACGCGCAATGACTCCGGCAGATTCCTGGAGCTTCCACGTCAGAATCGCCTCCCGCGCCAAGGGAAACAGCTCGGCAGATCCGAGATCGAGGGTGTGCTCCAAACGGTTCATCCGCGAACTCCTTCTGCTTTCCGTCGACTTCTCCTTGTGATCCTCGCCTGCTCCTGCCTACGATACAAATACCGCACTGAGCGAACGCTCGGTTTCCTTCACGAACGACGGAGTTCACACATGACAGAACACGCCACCACGGACGCCCAGGCTCACCTCGGCAAGCGCTTCGCAGGCCAGGTCGCACTCATCACCGGTGCCAGCCGCGGCATCGGCCTCGGCATCGCCCAGAGGCTGCAGGCCGAGGGTGCCACCGTCGTCCTCACCGCACGTAAGCCCGAGGCCCTCGCCGAGGCGGTCGCGCAGTTCCCCGAAGGCACCGCGCTGGCCATCGCCGGGAAGTCGGACAATCCCGAGCACCGTGCAGAGGTCTATGACACGATCGCGGAGAAGTTCGGTCGCCTCGACGTGTTGGTCACCAACGTCGGCATCAACCCCGTCTACGGTCCGCTCATCGACCTCGACCTCGACGCGGCCCGCAAGATCCTCGACGTCAACGTCCTCGGCACGCTCGCCTGGGTCCAGGAGGCTGTCCACCACGAGAGGCTGAACTTCCGTGAGAACAAGGGACGCGTCGTGAGCATCTCCTCCGTCGCCGGGGAGCGGCCGAGCCCGGGTATCTCCTTCTACGGCATCTCGAAGGCAGCGGTCTCACACCTGACCCGGTCCCTGGCCGTCGAACTCGGCCCGGACATCAGGGTCAACGCCGTCGCTCCTGCCGTGGTGAAGACGGACTTCGCCACCGCGCTCTATGAAGGCAGGGAAGAGGAAGTCTCGGCTGCTTACCCGGTCAAGCGCCTCGGAACTCCCGAAGACATCGCCGCTGCCGTGGCCTACCTCGCGTCCTCCGACGCGGATTGGATCACCGCCCAGGTGCTCACCGCCGACGGGGGAGTCATCACCGCCGGAGGCAATGCCTGATTCTCCTCGTTCGCTGAGGAGAATTGGCCTTTCTGGCTGAATTGACTGTGGAGGAATGGTCGCCGGAACCGTGTTCGGACGACCATTCCTCCACATCAATTGCCGTTGCTCCGCTATAAGGGGCTTTCAGGCCGGATCCCGCGGATCCGCGAATCGCGCTGAAGGCGCTCTCCGACTGCTGGTATTCGAGTCCCATCACGGTGTTTGTCCGCCGTGATCCCAGCCACTAGACTTAGCGCCATAAGTACATAGCCACACCAGCAACACGCAACACCTGACAAGCAACAAGCGAAACCACACAATTGAATACTGCCGTTAAGACATGACGTGGGAGAGCTGCTTCAAGCAGCGCCGTAGGTGCAATTCCCTCCCCGGGAAACTCTCAGGCCCAGTACCACCGATTGCAGGCATATCTGAAGGACCGCCACCGCGCTCGCGCGCTGTCAGTCTGACAGAACGGGGAGGACCACCACTGCTCAGTGCGTCCTCCATAGGCGGGCGCGACACCGACCCGAGGACGGCAATGACCAGTTCACTCGCCCACACAAGTTCACTCGCGCACACCACAGCGCCCACCGGAGACACGGAACGCCCCTTCTCCGACCGGCACATCGGCCCCCGCGCCGACGACACCCAGGCCATGCTGGTCGAACTCGGCTACGACTCCCTCGAAGCGCTCTCCAGCGCAGCCGTCCCAGAATCCATTCAGATCGACGGACTCGACCTGCCCACCGGTCGCTCCGAAGCCGAGGTCCTCGATGACCTCCGCGCGATCGCCGGTCAGAACATCATGCGCACGCAGATGATCGGCCAGGGCTACTACGACACGATCACCCCGGCCGTCATCCGCCGCAACCTGGTCGAGAACCCCGCCTGGTACACCGCCTACACCCCGTACCAGCCCGAGATCTCCCAGGGTCGCCTCGAGGCTCTGCTCAACTTCCAGCAGGTCGTCCAGGATCTCACCGGCCTCGACATCGCCAACGCCTCCCTCCTCGACGAGGCCACCGCCGTCGCCGAGGCGGTCCTGCTGATGCGTCGGGCCGTGAAGAAGGGGACAACCGTCGTCCTCGACTCCGAACTCCACCCGCAGACCATCGCCGTCGTCCGTGCCCGCGCGAAGGCCATGGACTTCCGCGTCACCGTCGCTGACCTGGCCAAAGGCCTCGTGGGCGAAGACATCTTCGGCATCGTCTGCGCCCAGCCCGGCACCACCGGCGTCATCCGCGATTTCACCGAAGCCGTCGACGGCGCCCATGACCGCGGCGCCCTCGTCACCTTCGACGCCGACCTGCTGGCCCTGACCCTGCTCAAGGATCCCGCCTCCCAGGGGGCCGACATCTCCGTGGGCTCGGCGCAGCGCTTCGGTGTTCCCCTGTTCTTCGGCGGACCCCACGCCGGCTTCATGGCTGTGAAGTCCGGTCTCCAGCGTCAGCTGCCCGGCCGCCTCGTCGGTGTCTCCAAGGACGCCCAGGGCAAGCCCGGTTACCGTCTGGCCCTGCAGACCCGTGAACAGCACATCCGCCGCCAGAAGGCCACGTCCAACATCTGCACCGCGCAGGCTCTGCTGGCCAACGTCGCATCGATGTACGCCGTCTACCACGGCCCCGTCGGCCTGACCCGCATCGCCTCCCGCATCCACCGCCTGGCCCAGGCCTTCGCGACCGCTGCGGACACCGCCCCCGGCGCCGAGGTGGTCACCCGTGAGTTCTTCGACACCGTGGCCATCCGCGTCGCCGACGCAGAAGCCGCCCGAGTCGTGTCCGAACGTGCCGGCTTCAACATCCGCGTCATCGACGACTCCACCATCGGCGTCTCCTTCGGCGAATCCCACTCGGTCGCCGATGCCAACGGACTGCTCGAAGCTCTGGGCATCATCGCCCGGGTCGATGAAGCGAACTTCGAAGCCGCCTCGGCGGGCACATTCGGAGCCAACCACGTGCCCACCCCGGCCTTCGACGAGAAGTTCCACCGCACCACCGAGTTCCTCACCCACCCGATCTTCAGCGCACACGGCTCCGAGACCTCGATGATGCGCTACCTGCGCACCCTGGCCGACCGTGACCTGGCACTGGACCGGACGATGATCCCGCTGGGCTCGTGCACGATGAAGCTCAACGCCGCGGCAGAGATGGAACCCATCACCTGGCCCGAGTTCGCCTCCATCCACCCCTTCGCCCCGGCCGAGCAGACCCACGGCTGGCGCACCCTCATCACCCGCCTGGAGAACTCGCTCGTCGAGGTCACCGGCTACGACCGCGTGTCACTGCAGCCCAACGCCGGCTCCCAGGGTGAGCTGGCAGGACTGCTCGCGATCCGCAACTTCCACGTCGCCAACGGCGACACCGACCGCGACGTGGTCCTCATCCCGCAGTCAGCCCACGGCACCAACGCCGCCTCGGCAGTCCTGGCCGGTCTCAAGGTCCAGGTCATCGCGACCGCCGAAGACGGATCGGTCGACATCGCCGACCTCGACGCGAAGATCGAGAAGAACGCGGACAAGCTCGCCGCGATCATGATCACCTACCCGTCGACCAACGGAATCTTCGAGTCCGAGGTCCGTGACGTCTGCGAGAAGATCCACGCAGCCGGCGGCCAGGTCTACGTCGACGGTGCGAACCTCAACGCCATGGTCGGACTCGCCAAGCCCGGCGAATTCGGCGGCGACGTCTCACACCTCAACCTGCACAAGACCTTCTGCATCCCTCACGGCGGCGGCGGACCCGGAGTCGGACCTGTCGCAGTGCGCGAACACCTCGCTCCTTACCTGCCCGGCGATCCCACCTCGGCGGAACTCGTTGCGGGTAAGGAAGACGCTCACGAACTGCCGATCTCGGCCTCGATGTTCGGCTCCGCCGGCGTCCTGCCGATCAGCTTCGCCTATCTCGAACTCATGGGCGGCGACGGTCTGCGTGAGGCCTCCCGTGCCGCACTTCTGGGCGCGAACTACCTGGCGTCCAAGCTCCACGACGTGTTCCCCATCCTCTACTCGGGTGAGCACGGACTCGTCGGCCACGAGACGATCCTCGACCTGCGTGAGCTGACCGCGAAGTCCGGCGTCACCGCCGAGGATGTGGCCAAGCGCCTCATCGACTTCGGCTTCCACGCCCCGACCCTGGCGTTCCCGGTTCCAGGGACCCTCATGGTCGAACCGACCGAGTCCGAGGACAAGGCCGAACTCGACCGCTTCATCGAAGCCATGCGCACCATCCGCGCAGAGATCGATGCCATCGGCGACACCTACTCCTACGAGGAGTCACCGCTGGCCGGTGCCCCGCACCCGGCCACCGTGGTGATGGATGACTGGGACGCCAAGTACTCCCGCGAGACTGCCGTTTTCCCAGTCAAGGGGCTGCGCCAGACCAAGTACTTCCCACCGGTGAGCCGGATTGACGGTGCCTACGGCGACCGCAACCTGGTGTGCAGCTGCCCACCGCCAGAGGCCTTCGAAGACAACGAGGAAGAGGCCGACTGATGAGTACTGAGAATTCGCCGCGGGAGACCCCGCTGCACGATATCCATGCCCAGCTGGGCGCATCCTTCACCGACTTCGGCGGCTGGGACATGCCGCTGAAGTACGGGTCCGAACTGGCTGAGCACCGTGCCGTGCGCGAAGCCGCAGGCATCTTCGACCTCTCCCACATGGGCGAAGTCCGCCTCACCGGCTCCGACGCTGCGGCATTCCTCGACTACGCGCTCGTGGCGAAGTACTCGAAGATGAAGATCGGCAAGGCCAAGTACGGTGTGCTCGTCAACGAGGCAGGCTACCTCCTCGATGACCTCATCACCTACCGGATCGGAGACGAAGAGTTCCTCATCGTCCCCAACGCCTCGAACACTCCGACCGTGGTCGCAGCATTGAAGGAACGGCTGCAGGCCTTTCTGCGTGACGAGTCCCCGGGCGCCGATGCCAAACTCTTCGACGAGTCCGAAGACACTGCCCTCATCGCCGTGCAGGGGCCGAACTCCGAGGCCATCATCCTCCGTGCCCTCGACGAGGGTGCACATGGGGAATTCGTGCCAGCGACCACCTCGGCGGACGGATCTGCGGCTAACGATGCAGCCGTCGACGGATCCGCGGATGATTCCGCGGTGAACTCGACCGGAATCACCGTCGGCGAGGCGGTCCGGGAGCTGAAGTACTACGCGTGGATGCCGCTGACGATCGCGGGCATCGACCTGATGCTCGCACGCACCGGCTACACCGGCGAGGACGGCTTCGAGCTCTACATTCCTAACATCGCCGCGCCGCGTCTGTGGGAGACCCTGACGACTGCTGGTGCCGACTACGGCCTCGTGCCCTGCGGCCTGGCCTCGCGTGACTCGCTGCGCTTGGAAGCGGGTATGCCGCTCTACGGCAACGAACTCAGCCTCGAGACTTCGCCCTTCGACGTCGGACTCGGCCGCATGATCGGGTTCACAACGAAGGAGAACTTCGCCGCCCGCGACGCGTTGGCCAAGCTGGGGGAGACCGAGCCTCCGCGGGTGCTCGTCGGACTCACCTCCGCGGGTCGTCGTGCCGCACGATCCGGGGCGAGCGTCTTCGCCTCGGCAGACGAGGTCGGCGCCGAAGGCGGGACGACCGTCGGGACCATCACCTCCGGACAGCCTTCGCCGACGCTGGGCCACCCGATCGCTCTGGCGTTCCTCGACCGCGGACTCGCCGACCCAGGCACGCCCGTATTCGTGGACATCCGCGGCAAGGCACATGAGTTCTCCGTGACCGAGCTGCCGTTCTACAAGCGCGGCGAGAACTGATCCGTCGATCCTGATGCTGTTGCCCCCGGTGGCTCGTACACTGGGGGCACCTGCTCACCAACTAGCTGTCAATTAAGCAGAAAAGGACAATCATGGCTGAATTGCCCCCGCTCCCACAGAACTTCACCTACTCCGCTGAGCACGAGTGGATCAACGCCGGAGCCGACGCCATCGTCGGCAACACGGTGAAGATCGGCATCACCGCGGTCGCCGCTGACGCCCTCGGCGAGGTCGTCTACGTGGACCTGCCAGAGGTCGGCGACACCGTCACCGCAGGCGAGACCTGTGGCGAGGTCGAATCGACCAAGTCGGTCTCCGACCTCTACTGCCCGGTCACCGGCGAGGTCACCGCCATCAACGAGGCCGCCACGGACAACCCCGGCGTGCTCAACTCCGACCCCTACGGCGACGGCTGGCTGTTCGAAGTCAACGTCACCGAACTGGGCGAAGTCATGGACGCAGCAGGCTACGCAGAGGCCAACTCCCTCTGACACACCCTCCGACCGATGGGACCGACCACGGCTGGAGTCATCCGGCCTGACTGGGCCGGAACGACCCGGCCCGGTCGGTCCCATCGATCACCCGAAAAGAATCGGAGTATCTTTCATGCCATTGAGCGTCTTCGATCTCTTTACCGTCGGCATCGGCCCGTCGAGTTCCCACACCGTCGGCCCGATGCGAGCGGCATCGAGCTTCCCCACACTTCTGGGCGACAAGCTGGGATCCGTTGCAAGCATCAAGGTTGATGTCTTCGGATCCCTCGCCGCCACCGGTGCCGGACACGGCACCTTCGACGCCATCCTGATCGGCCTGGAAGGCTGTGCACCCGACGCTGTCGAAGCCAATGAACTCACCGCCCGCCGGACCCGTATGTCCGAAACCGGGACGATCCTCCTCGGCGACGCAGTCGGGCACGGCGTCGAGATCGCCTTCACCGAGGACGACATGGTCAAGCGTCCCCTGACCATCAAGCCTCGCCACACGAACGCCATGACCATCACAGCCTTCGACGCCGAAGGCCAGACCCTGGCCGAAGAGACCTACTATTCCGTCGGCGGCGGCTTCGTCACCTCCGAGACCGAGTTCCTGGAGAAGGAGCAGGCCGCCGAGGTTGTTGCTGAGTCGGGAGAGGACGACACCAGCGAGTTCGCCGTTGCCGATGCTGTCGTCGACGCCGAGCTGCAGTCCTACAGCGAAGAGCTCCCGTACCCGTTCCACTCGGCCGTCGAACTCCTGCAGCGCTGCAAGGAAAGCGACATGTCGATCGCCGAGATCATGCTCGCCAACGAGAAGTCGATGCGCGATGAGGACGAGATCCGTCACGGCCTCCTGCACATCTACTCCGTGATGGAAGAGTGCGCTTCGGCGTCCCTGGACCGCTCGGGCTACCTGCCGGGCGGGCTCAACGTGCGCAGGCGCGCCCACGACTGGTACCTCAAGCTCAAGGCCGAGGATCCCGACCGCGACCCCGGCTACTACCTGGAGTGGGTCAATCTCATCGCCATGGCCGTCAACGAGGAGAACGCCTCGGGCGGACGCGTCGTCACCGCACCGACGAACGGCGCTGCCGGCATCATCCCCGCAGTCCTCCACTATGCGCTCAACTACGTGGATTCCGTGGTCAAGGGCGGCGAGGCTGCCAAGCACGCGGCGATCGTGGACTTCGTGCTCACCTCGGCGGCGGTGGGTGTCCTCTATAAGGAGAGAGCATCCATCTCCGGCGCCGAGGTGGGCTGCCAGGGCGAGGTCGGATCCGCCTCCTCGATGGCTGCCGGGGGACTGGCCGCGATCATGGGCGGCACCCCGGAGCAGATCGAGAACGCCGCCGAGATCGCCATGGAGCACAACCTGGGCCTGACCTGCGACCCGATCTCCGGGCTCGTGCAGGTCCCCTGCATCGAACGCAACGCGATCGCGGCAGGCAAGGCCATCAACGCCTCCCGGATGGCCCTGTGGGGCGATGGCCAGCACAGGGTCAGCCTCGACGAGGTGATCGAGACGATGCGCCAGACAGGTGCGGACATGAGCTCGAAGTACAAGGAGACAGCGCAGGGCGGCCTCGCCGTCAACGTCGTCGAATGCTGAGGTAGCCCGCGGGGCTGTCGTATGGGCGGCCCTTCCAGCGTCCTCGAGGCTGCCGCGCTAGGTTTTCACCCTCCGGTGCCGTCGAAACCCCGCCTGCGCGTCGAAACATCGCTGTGGGCATAGGGGCTTCGACACGCAGGCGCTGTCTCGGTGAAAAGTCGCTTCCTGCTGCCTGTTTCAGCTGCGTGAGAGGCCGGTATCTGACACCCGCTGCCCTCACCCGCATCCATGCATTGCCCTATCCAGCAACCCTCCCTGCCTTTCCCGCCGTCCAGCCGGATGGCTGTCTCCGGCACCCCGAATAGTCATCCGGAAGTCATGCCCCGAGGTGGCGTCGAAACGTGGAACAACCGTGGAACCGCTGTTCCAAAAGTGCTGAAATGTAACGAAACGATAACGAAGCTCTGCCCCGGAATGAGCGCGGAAGAGCGCCCTGGCGCATCCCAGAGATGCCATGGGGAAACCCCGGTTCGTGACGTCGGGAACACGCGCGGGAATCACCACTGAATGGGGCGTGAATCACCGGTTTTCGAGTTGACGCTCATCCTCAGGTCGTTAGGTTTGAAGGCGTGAGAAACGCAGTCGCTGAACCTCAAACAGAAACCGATGTCCGTGTTCCAACTATGGAAGACGGTCAACACATGTGGAGACTGGCTAAAGATTCGGCCGTTCTCGACCTGAACTCCTCGTACTCCTACATTCTGTGGTGCCGAGACTTCTCGGCCACCTCGACGATCGCGCGAATCGGCGGAGAGCCCGCCGGGTTCGTCACCGGCTACACCCGCCCGGATCGGCCTAACACGCTGATGATCTGGCAGGTCGCAGTCTCGTCGGACTTCCGCGGACACGGATTGGCGAAGACCATGCTCAACGAGCTGGCCGATCGCACCAATGCGCTCCGCCTGGAGACGACGATCACCGATGACAACGACGCTTCAAACCGTCTGTTCCAGTCATTCGCTGAGCAGCGTGACGCTAATTGCGAACGAAGCGCGCTGATCACTCCGGATCTGTACCCGGACGGTCACGACACAGAATACCTGTACGAGATCGCACCACTGTGATGCACCGCTGAAAAGCCTGGTGCCACCTGGCGTCCGAGGGATCAACTGATTCCGTCTGAGGGTGCCGACCGGCGACAGCCGTACCCGATGTTGATCGGTCGCGGCCACCGCCTAGGCGCTTGCTCACGAGGCAAGTGCGTAATCCAGAAGTCGAAAGGACTCAAGTGATGACCGAAAACTCTAAGACCACGAAGCCCGACATCTTTGAAACCCGCGAATCAGAGGTGCGAGGATACTCGCGCTCCTGGCCCGCCACCTTTGCCAAGGCACAGGGTGCGAAGCAGTGGGGCGAAGACGGCAAGGAATTCATCGATTTCTTCTCCGGCGCCGGAGCACTCAACTACGGGCACAACAACCCCGTCGTGATGAACCCTCTCATCGAGTACCTCCAGTCGGGTGCAGTCCTGCACTCGCTGGACATGAAGACCCCGGCCAAGCGTGAGTTCCTCGAGACCTTCCAGGACCTCATCCTCAAGCCACGCGGACTCGACTACACCGTGATGTTCCCCGGACCAACGGGAACCAACACCGTCGAGGCTGCCCTCAAGCTGGCTCGTAAGGTCACCGGACGTCAGCACATGCTGTCCTTCACCAACGCATTCCACGGCATGACCCTGGGATCGCTGTCGGTGACCGGCAACTCGATGAAGCGCGAAGGCGCAGGCATCCCGCTGACCAACAGCTCGAAGATTCCCTACGACGACTACTTCGACGGAGAGATCCCAGACTTCCTGTGGCTCGAGAAGGTCCTCGAAGACTCCGGCTCCGGCGTCGACAAGCCAGCCGCTGTCATCGTTGAGACCGTGCAGGGTGAAGGCGGCCTCCGCGCCGCACGCGCCGAATGGCTGCGCGCCCTGTCCGAGCTGACCAAGAAGCACGACATCCTCCTCATCGTCGATGACGTGCAGGCCGGCTGTGGCCGTACCGGATCCTTCTTCAGCTTCGAAGAGGCCGGCATCGAGCCAGACATCGTCTGCCTGTCGAAGTCGATCTCCGGTTCGGGTCTGCCGATGGCACTGACCCTCTTCCGCCCCGAGCTCGATGTTTGGGAACCGGGCGAGCACAACGGAACCTTCCGCGGAAACAACCCCGCATTCGTCACGGCGACCGCCGCGATCAAGAACTTCTGGGCCGACAACACCTTCCAGAACGAATTGGCCGACACCATCGCCGCACTGCACCAGCGCCTCGACTCGATCGTGGAAAAGGCAGAGGGAGCATCCATCCGTGGACGCGGACTCCTCGCCGGACTCCACTTCGCCGATGACGAGGTCGCCGGCAAGGTGGCAGCAGAAGCCTTCGAAAACGGCCTGCTCCTCGAGACCTCGGGTCCCAAGGATGAGGTCACGAAGATCATGCCTCCGCTGACCATCTCCTCGCACGATCTGGAACAGGGTCTCGACATCATCGAGGCTGCTGTGCTGAAGTTCGCTCCGGCCACCAACGCAGAATCTGCGGCGGTCTGAGCCTGCTCCCAGCTGAGCGCGAGAGCCTGGAAAGCCGAGTTTCGGTTCGCTGAGACTCAACCATGAAACTTGAATGACGCGTTGCCGGTGGATCGGTCGACATTTCGACTGATGCATCGGCAACCCGTCTGATATGCCAATTGAAAGGACCACGAATGTACGTAGTCAACCGCGATGACCTCAATGACACCGACCGCGATATCAAGTCGGAGACCTGGCGCAGCCGCCGCATGGTGCTGGGCAAGGAGCGCGTCGGATTCTCGCTTCACGACACCGTGATCTACGCCGGAACCACCTCGACTTTCCACTACCAGAACCACGTCGAAGCCGTGTACTGCGTGCAGGGCAAGGGCACTCTGACCGATCAGGAGACCGGCGAGACCTACGAGCTCTCTGACGGCACCATGTACCTGCTCGACGGACACGAGAAGCACACCGTGGTCGCCGAGGAAGAGCTGCGCATGGCCTGCGTCTTCAACCCGCCGGTCACCGGTCGTGAGACTCACGACGAGAACGGCGTCTACCCGCTCATCGTCGAAGAGGACTGAGATCCTCTCCTGAGCTGAAAAGCTCCATCGCCGAGGTGGCTGATCCGTTGATCAATCACCGAGGTTGAGTCCGGCCTCCGGACCCCATAGCTGGTGGTCACGGAACTGAGGTAGATCCGCAATCTGCGGGTTTTGCCCCAGTTCCGTGGCCACCAGCTTTTTGTATGGAACGCGATGCTGGTGAGCGATAAGATTGCCTTGTGACGCTGGTGGCGGAGTACAACGATGCCCGGCGCGCAGAGGGGATTGCCCGCGTGCGCAGGGTCATCGTCTTGCGCGCGATGAATGTGCTTGGGCTGAGTCAGCGCGAAATCGCAGCTTCTCTGGGAATAAGCCAGCCAGCCGTCAGCCAGCAAGTCGCGGCATCCACTAATTTCGGCAACTTGTCAGCCGCGGAACTGCTAGAAGCGGCAGCGCCGATTTTGCGGCTCGTCGCTGAGAAGTATCGATACACCGAGCTGGCAGTCTTCGGGTCCGTGGCTCGAGGGGACTCTCGTGCGGAATCGGATATAGATCTATTAGTGCAACCGCCTCCGGGCACCTCTTCGTTCGACTTTGTCGAGTTCAAGCAGCTAGTTGAGAAGGTTCTCGGTCGTGAGATCGATTTGATCTCCTACGGCGGCCTTGACCCTGTGCTCGACGCGGACATCCTGCACGATAAGAGGCTCCTCTGATGCTTGTCGCTGTCGCCAAGGATCTCCTGCATATGAAGACATGGCCAGAGCGGCCAAGAAGGGCAAGGCCACGTACAAGGTCAAGACGAAGAGCAAGAAGACCTACCGCGTGACCTTCGGCCAGTCGAGCTGGGCGACTGGCGCCACCTCGAAGTCGGCCAAGCGCTGACCATCTGCGAATGAGGTCGGCCAGGCGCTGACCTCCCTGGGCAGTACACCGAGGTCACTCGCGGATGATCAGGTCTGTCCCGTGCATATATCCGCGAGACCCTTCGAACGGACCTAGTGCTTCGCAGAGAGGCAGCCCCAACACACCGAGATCGGCGGTCTGACGGGCTCCGGCCGACTTGGCCATGAGGTTCTGGCTGTAACGGAGTTCGCCGATCTCAGCATCGGTGACCGTCCAGATGACCACCTGCGGTGGATCATCATTGGTGAACGTCACTCGATGGGCATCGGCCGTGACCGACCACCCGGTCGCCTCGGCGAGGGAATCGGCCAACTCTGTGCGATCCACAGTCATGGGGCCTTCCTCCTAGGTAGAGAACAGTGAAAGCCACATCGGGCGCCCCCAGGGAAGGGGCGCCCGATACGCATTCAGGATCAAACTGCCGACAGCATCAATCGTCGTCCGGGCGCACCTTCTTGCCGCGGTCCTGCCAGAACTTTGCAGTGGTGACTTCGTCTGTGCCGTCCCAAGCGTCGATGTCGGTGTTGATGCGCTTGAACGTGGGCAGATCGGAACGGTGGAAGACCGGCTCAAGTCCCTGTCGACGCTGCTGCTGGTAGTTCTTCAGCAGGTTGAACACCAGCGGTGAGAGCATCAGCAGAGCGAAGAGGTTGATGAGAGCCATGATCGCCATGAAGATGTTCGCCGCGGTCCAGACGATGTCCAGTGCCGCGATCGCCCCGATGAAGACCGACACCATCACGATCACCTGGTACACCCGCATGGCAACTTTGCTGGTGGTCAGATGCTCGATATTGGCTTCGCCGTAGTAGTAGTTGCCGAGGATCGAGGAGAAGGCGAAGAAGAAGATCGCGAAGGTGAGGAAGTGGATTGCCCACTGGCCCAGCTGCCCGCTCAGCGCCGTCTGCGTCAGCTGGATTCCTTCGGCAGAGCTGCCGTATTCGGGGTTCGACAGCAGGATGATGAACGCTGTGATCGAGCAGACGAGGATCGTGTCGAAGTACACGCCCAGTGCCTGCACGAATCCCTGTTTGGCCGGGTGAGATGCCGATGCTGTGGCTGCGGCATTCGGGACGGAACCGATTCCGGCCTCGTTGGAGAACAGGCCGCGCTGAACGCCGATGAGCATGATCGAGCCGAGCGTTCCACCGGCGATGGAATCCATGCTGAACGCATCGGTGAAGATGGTGAGGATCATGTCGGGGACGGCGCCGAGGTTGAGCACCACGACGATGATCCCGACGATCAGGTAGAGACCGGCCATGATCGGCACGAGGTAGGCGGAGATGTTCGAGATGCGCTTGGCTCCGCCGACGAAGATCAGGTAGGCGCCGACGGCGATGACCACACCGGCGATTGCTGAGAATGCGAAGTTCGAGTCCTCGACATTGAACGATGCACCGACCGCGTCGACGATCGAGTTCGACTGCACCGTGTTGAACACGATGCCGTAGGTGATGGCGACGATCACGGCGAAGACCAGGCCGAGCCATTTCATGTTCATTCCGTGCCGGATGTAGTAGGCCGGGCCGCCGCGGAAGTTCGGGCCGTCCTTCATCTTGTAGACCTGGCCGAGAGCGGACTCGGCGAACGCGGTGGCACCGCCGACGACGGCTGTCAGCCACATCCAGAACACTGCACCGGGGCCGCCCAGCGAAATGGCCAAGGCCACGCCGGCGATGTTGGCCGTGCCCACTCGCGAGGCAGCAGAGATGGAGAAGGCGCGGAACGGGGAGATGTTCTTATTGCCCTCGGAGTCTCGTCCACCCGGCTCGGCGAGCGTGCGGAACATTTCGGGGAGCATTCGCACTTGGATCACTCCGGTGCGGATGGTGAAATACAGACCAGTGGGAATCAGGACTGCAACGAGTACATAGGACGATACGGAATCGATCCCGTTGAGTGCGTTCTGCAGCATCTCCATGGAACTGAGCCTCCTTCGGCAATCATGCGGTCAGAGGTTCGGGCGGAAGAGTGCCTGAACGTCCGCTGTGTATGCCTTCAGTCTGCCACTAACCCACTCCTGCAGTGCGCAGGCAGGCGGCGTTTGGCTCATTACCGACCACGAGGCAGTCGAGCGAGCATACGGAATCACGGCCGCACTTGTGAGCGCCTGCTCTGCCAGGGTTCACGTCACGTCTACCCAATCATCATCCTGCCCTTGCTCTGGTTGCTTAGTCTGATCCGCAACGAACTGCGCCACCGGCCGCTCACCGTCGCTCTGAGCCGCCACCCCTGAGGAGTCCTCGCCATGCCAATCACTCTCTTGAACCAATCCACCGCCGAAGTCACCCACACCCGTGTTCCCCCGCTGGTCATCGCTCACCGAGGAGCGTCCGAGCAGCATCCCGAGAATACGATCCCCGCCTTCGTCGCCGGCATCGATCAGGGTGCGGACATGATCGAGATCGACGTCCACATGAACAAAGACGGCGACCTCATCGTCATCCATGACGACACCCTCGACCGCACCACCAACGTCGGCACGATCTACCCCGACCGTGCCGATACCAGCGTGAGCGCCATGACGACTGCTGAGATCGCCGCCCTCGATGCGGGCTCGTGGAGGGGGCAGGTGTACAACGGCGTCAGGGTCCCTCACCTCGCCGAGGTGCTGGATCTGGTGCACGTGACCCGCACCGGGCTGCTCCTCGAGGTTAAGAAGCCCGCCCAATATCCCGGAATCGCCGAGGTGCTCGTTGAGTCCCTGACTGCCGTGCCTGAATATCTGGACCGGGCTTTGGCCGCGGGAATGCTCGTCGTCCAGTCCGGCGACTGGGCCTTCGTTCGCGAGTTTCACGCTTTGGCCCCAGAAATCCCTGTCGGTGTTCTGGGTCGGCCCTGCCCCGATGAACTGCTCGACTTTGCTACCTGGGTCGATCAGATCAACCCGCAATACACCGCAGCCGACGCGACCTTCCTCGGCCACGTCCACGGGCTGGGAATGTCGAGCCTGGTGTGGACCGTCAACAGTGTCGAGGACATGGAGAAGGCCATCGACCTCGGCGCCGACGGCATCATCACCAACAGGCCCGACCGACTTCTCGAGGTCGTCGAAGACCTCTGAGGCGGGCTTCAGAACAGCCGGGCTTCAGAGCAGCTGGCCCTCAGGATCGCCGAGACTTCGCCACTGCCGCAGAGACGAACAGAGCCACTGCGCCGATGAAGAGCCCCAGCACTGCTCCCTGCCACAACACCGGGATCAGGGCGCCAAGAGGTAAGAAAGCCACCAGCTGGCCTGTGGCGAGATTGCACAGATACATTCCGCAGACCAGGGTGATGAAGCCGGAAGCTCTGATGGCCAGCGACCATCCCGGTGACGAGGCGTTGACCTGTGCGCGCAAAAGCAGGAACACTGCGGCGACCGTGGCGACTGCAGAGCTCAGGGCGATCGGCCACTCCGACCGATACCACGAGGGCAGCGCAATCTGTTCGAAGGTTTGGAACATCAGCGCGTGGCAGCAGAACACGATCACCACGCAGGCGAGGAGAACGAGTCCCGGGCCGGTTGTCGCCCGGTCTGCCGCCGCAGCCTTGCCCATTACAGTAACGAGGACCCCCGCGATGACGAACGGGAACACGAACGCGCCGATGAGCAGTGCGGATTCTGTGAAGGTCAGCGCCAACATTTCCGGCCTCGGTCGTTCGATGCTTCCGACGACCTCGGCGATGGCCGAGATTCCGAAGATGGCGATGCTGAGCACGGTGATGATGCTGCGCGGGATGGGCGAGAGCTCGCGTGCGATGACGATGGCAGCGGCGCCGGCCAGGCAAGCCAGGGCGGACATGGCAATTCCGGCTGGCAAGCTCTGGGCTGAATAGTACTCAGCCTTCGCGTACATGAGAGCACAGAAGCCGACCCAGGCGACGAAATGAACGATGAACGCGAGTGCGACGATCGTGAAGCGCATCGGAGACGGGCCAACGTCGGTTGCCGAATTCTGGCCGTCGTCAGGGGAGGCCAAGCGGTCTGCTTCCTGCGAATATGTCAGCTCATCCATGGGGGAATCCTCTCATGGGAGTCGCATTTTGTGGCCACTTTCCTTGCTGGAATAGGGAGGGCTGGCTGTGGTGGTGTCCTGAAGTCCGTCGATGTAGAAGCTGGGAGTTTGGACTGGCGGCTTCCGGTTAAAGATTCATTTATATCTGGAAGCGATTTACACTTATATCTGAAAGGTGGAGGTTGAGTTGACTGGAAATCGCGAAATGACGTTTGACTCAGCGACGTCTGCATCCGTTGCAGAACTGCTGGATCGAACGACGAGGACCGACAACGAGTGGGTCATCCGGAAATCTGATTTGGCTCCCCGCGTCGCTGACCTCATTGAAGCCGTGCTTGAGTCGGTTGCTCACGGTGATGCCATCACCGTCGGGCGAGTACCAGAAGTGCTGACGACCACTATGGCGGCGAAGATACTGGGAATGTCGCGTCCGACGCTGATGAAGCACATCCGCGATGGCCGCCTGACTTCACACTCTGTTGGCACTCACACTCGCCTGCGGCGTGAAGACGTCGTGGAATTCAGGCGTTCGCTTCGGGCAGATTGCGCTCGAGCGATTCAAGACCTCATGGAGTTGGAAGACGAACTCGGGATCTGAGGCACAGCTTCTCAACTCGGGCCGCCCAATGAGACGCTGGGGGCATGGCCAATGAACTCGCGTCGTCCACCAGCCCGTACCTCCGCGCCCACGCTGACAATCCCGTCGACTGGCGGATGTGGACGAAGGGCAACCTCGCCGAGGCGGCCCGTCGTGACGTGCCCCTGCTCATCTCGATCGGCTACTCCACCTGCCACTGGTGCCACGTCATGGCCCACGAATCCTTCGAAGACGAAGCCATCGCCCGCATCATCAACGAGAATTTCCTGCCGATCAAGATCGACCGTGAAGAGCTGCCGGACATCGATGCCTATTACATGAACGCACTCCAGGCCATGCGTGGACAGGGCGGGTGGCCGATGACCATCTTCGCCACCCCTGCCGGCAGTCCCTTCTACGCCGGCACGTACTTTCCGCCGGCTCCGCGAGGCAATCTGCCCGCGTTCACGCAGGTGCTCTCGGCTGTGTCCCAGACGTGGACGGATCGCCGCGACGAGGTGACCGAGATGACCCAGCGCATGGACCGTGGATTGGCCGACATGGCCAGCGCCGTCTCCGACGCACTGCCGGCTGAAGCCGCCTCTGAACTGTTGAGCGCCGAGGAACTCGACTCGGCCGCCGAATCCCTGCTCGATTCCTACGACCCGGCCTGGGGCGGGTTCGGCAAGGCTCCGAAGTTCCCGCCGCTGATGAACCTCATGCAGCTCCTGGCCACGTTCGTGCGATTGGGCGGAACCACCTCGGCGAGGGAGGAAGCACTTGCTCCGGGAAGGGTCGACAGGGTCGGCGCCGACGGACACCTCGAGGGTGAACTCGTCCTCGACTGCCTCATTGCGGTGCGCAGCACCTTCGCGCGGATCGCCAGCGGCGGCATGCGTGACCAGGTGCGCGGCGGCATCGCCCGCTACAGCGTCGACAGGCAGTGGTTCGTGCCGCACTTCGAGAAGATGCTCTACGACAACGGGCTCTACCTGCGCGCTGCTGTGCAGTGGGCGAAGGTCGAACGCGCGCTCAACCCAGACTCGAAGTGGCTGGCGCTCGCCGAACGCGAGATCACCGACACCGCGAACTTCCTCACCACGGACCTGTCCGACGGCGATCGCTTCATCGCAGCCCTCGACGCGGACTCCCTCAACGGCGACGGGGTACTCGAAGAGGGTGCCGCATACGTCGTCACACCCGAGGAGTTCGCCGAGGTGGGGGAGGAGGGGCTGCTCCAGCTCGTCGATTCCCCCGCCGCCGCGGAGCTGTCTGGCTCCGTCGTGGCTGCGATCCGCATCATCGACTGGTTGGGCATGGACGAGGTGCCCTTCGATGAGGACCACCCAACTCCGTGGGAGACCTCCGCGACGGCTGCGCAGAGGGACGGGCTCAGGAAGCTGTTGGACCAGCGGTCCCAGCCTGCTCGCGATGAGAAGACGATCACCGAATGGAACTCGCTGGCGATCACGGCACTGGCCGAGGCAGCGCTGTACACGGATGCTGCGCTGTCCTCTGATGCAGCGGCGGGCTGGGGGAGTCAGGCCGGGCACTTGTGGGATGCAATGGTGGCGCGCTTCGGCGGTCCCGGTACTGCCGCTGGCTCCGAACATGGTGCCGGTACGTTGCTCGACGTTCGTCGCAGCTTCACTGGTGAGACCCCGGGACCTGGTCAGGCGGGCCTCGCCGACTGGGCCCAGTTCATCACCGCAGGGATCACGGTCCGCCAGCTGCCGGATGCATCGGTGCAGGTGAACGACCTCAAGTCATGGGGTACGACAATGTTCGCAAACTTCACCGCCGAGGATGAGGTGCTCGAGGTCTTCGACTCCATGGGTGATGAGATCCTCGATGTGAGAGCTTCCGACCCGGTCGACAATACGGTGCCCTCCGGCCGCTCGGCGGCGGCAGAAGTGGCTCTTCTGCTCGCGGAGATCGGCGTGGACGGAAGTGCAGGCAGCAGTGTTCATGCCGGCAACGACGTTGCCGATGACCTCAGCGCCGGCGGACTTCTAGAACTGCGCGACCGACTACTCGGCGTCTACCGGGCGCTCGCCGGCCGAGCACCTCGCGGCTGCGGCCACGCGCTGTGGCAATCGGAACGGGCACTCAAACCGGTTCGCGTCGCAACGCGCAATGCGACACTGAGCGACATCGCGGCCAAGCACCCGGCGGTCACGCTCATCACCGGAGCAGCAGGCGTTCCTGCCGAAGACGGTTCCGAGGTTGAGGTGCCCGAGGGCGCCGCCATCGTCTGTCAGGGAACGCAGTGCTCATTGCCGGTGACGACGGCCGAGGATCTGAAAAAGCTGCTCGACGCTTAAGCGTCATTCGACGAGCTGCAGCCCCCGGAAGCGGTTGAGAGCGGCCGCGATCTCCTGGGCTCGCGGTCGGGCGACATGTCCCGGATGGTCGCGGTTGCCGGTCAGGCCATCGACGCCCTGCGCATCGAGCATGTCGTCGATCTCGGCCAGCGCCTCGGTCAGTGAGGTCCGGTTGTCGAAGATCTCTGCCATGTACTCCAGCGCCTCGGCGATGCCCGCCGTCTGCTGCACATCGACGAGCTGAGACACGGCGCTGAGGTCGATGAATGCCTTGCCGAACTGGACCTGGCCGAGGCCCTTCGCCTTCGCTGACTTCGTCTTCGAGCTCGGGCGCAGTGCCTTTGCCGTCGGTATTCGGGGCCGAGGCGTTGCAAATGTGTCGCTGCTGCCACCGGCTGAGTCGGACTTGTCATCGCCTGAGCCGGCTGGGCTCGTACTCGCGAAATCTGCCGGGTTCACACCGACGAGCTCATGCGCCTTCTCGGTGACCTCCTGCGGTACGTAGGCGTCGAGGGCGATGACGTGGTCGGCGACTTCGAAGAACGCACTCGATCCACCGGCGACTAAGACCGTGGACACCCCTCGTTCGGAAAACAGCGGGCGGATGCGGTCGACGAACGGTGTGATGGGTTCGCGGTCGGCCGGGATCAGCGCACGCATGCGCTCATCGCGGATCATGAAGTTCGTCGCCGAGGTGTCTTCGTCGATGAGCAGTGAACGTGCACCGACCTCAACAGCCTCGACGAGGTTGGCCGCCTGCGAGGTCGAGCCGCTCGCATTCGTTGTGGTGAAGGATCCTGTGTCAGTGCCGGATGGGAGATTGTTGATGAAGGGCGAGATGTCGTCGCCGGTCACGGCGCGACCGTCCTCGGCCCGGATGGAGGTGGCGCTGGGTTCAGTGATGACCCATTCGCGTCCGTCGCCTGCGATGTGCGGGTAGACGCCGCGTTCGAGAGCACGCAGGATCGTCGACTTGCCGTGGTACCCGCCGCCGACGATGACGGTGACGCCATGCGGGATCGCCATGCCCGTGAGGCTGCGTCCGCTCGAGAGCGTGACGGTGTGTTCAAGTGAGGTGGGGCTGGTGAACGCCACAGCGTGAGAGTCCATGGGCAGATCCGAGTCTCCCGAACGCCTCGGCAGGATCGAATCGTTGCCGATGAACGCGAGGAGCCCTTCCTCGCCGAGGTGGTTCTGCAGTTCCAATTGATCCCGGTGGAGCTGGACGTGCTCGTGTAGGCCATCAGCGCGCAGATTGGAGTGAACGAACATGGCCTGAGCGAGCTCGGGCACATCGCGGGTGAGGATGTCGGCTGCCTGATGGCCCAGGATGCGCCGGCCGCGAGCAGGGAGATTGACGAGCAGGCGAGCTTCGAAGCCGTCATCGTCGATGACGACATTGGTGCGCTCAAGAACTTCTTGGCCCGGACGTCCGAGGATGATCGAGCGCCGGTCGTTGCGGTGCAGGAACGAATCACCGACGCGGAAGAGGAAGTCAGAGGCGGCGATGCGATCTGCCCGTTCGGTGGTGATGTCAGTGGGGAACCCCGCCTCGGCGCGGTTGATCCTGATTCGGACCTTCGACGGGGAAGCAAAGGGGTCGACCTGGACTCGATCGATGAACACGGTGACCGGCCCGAACTCGTAGCTGCCGCGGATCTGCTTGTAGTTTCCGTAGCTGCGGCCATCGAGGTTGTGCAGGGTGGATGCAAGATTCGATCGTGGGGAGTTCATCCGTGGAATGCTACTTGATAGAGGTCAACGCAGGCCAAGAGTCAGCCCGTGCTGGGTGCGTTCACCAGGGTCGGCTACACGCATGCCGCAGGGTCAGTCGCGTGCGCGTCCCAGGTAGAACTTGGCGGCGTTGTCCCAGAACACTGCGGTGAGCTCGTCGGGTGACAGGGTGTCTCGGATGATGTCGAAGTCTGCGTTCTCGAACGGTCGAGGTGCCCTGGTCGATGGCAGGTCGGTGCCCACCATGAGTGCCGAAGGATCGACGTCGACGATTGCTCGCATCGTGGTGGCCGGGTCGAGTTCGACACGACCGAAACCTGTGGCCTTCACCTTCACACCCCGTTCAACCAAGCGCAGAAGCGCAGGCAGTCCGTCGCGGTGCATGCCGAAATGGTCGATGCTCACCGAAGGCAGTCCGGCGATGCGCTCGCCCAGGTCGTCGTCGATGCTGCGGGAATCGATGTAGAGCTCAGAGTGCCATCCGGCGAGGTCATGGACCCGGCGCGCCATGTGTTCCATGTCGTCTAAGACCGCGGAGCCTCCTCGGGCGACGTTGAAGCGCAGCGCCTTGATTCCGTCGCGGTCGAGTTCGAGGATGCGTTCGTCGCAGGTATCGGTCGGAAGCTGGGTCACGCCGACGAAGTCGGGCCCAAGAGTGCTCAAGGCATCGACGAGGTAACACTGGTCGAAACCTTGGAATGATCCGGCGACGACGACTCCACCTGCGATGCCCAGGCCGCTGATGCGCATCAGGTAGTCCTCGACCGTGAACGGATCCGGCAGGTAGCCGTTGTTCTCAACCAGGGGATGTTTGGGATCGATGATGTGCAGGTGCGCGTCGAAGACCGGAGTCGGAGAATTCATGGCCCCAATTTACCCCCGTATCCGGCAAGCTACGTTCCATCTCAAAGGGTGGCCACTCGGTCGGCAAGAGTGAAACTCGAATGGCTGAGTCCCGGCCTGTGTCGGGGTGCCCTGCGACGAGATGGGGTGCATTGCCGTGAGAACTAAGGCTTAGTCCCACCTATCGGCACTGCGGGTAACGATCTCGACAATATGACCACAGGTCGGGACGCGAGAGAAGAAGGTGAGCGGACGCTCGGTATATTGTGAGGTGGTTCACAACAGGCCCTGAACAAATTGGCTTGAGCTTTTCGGCCCGAGCATCTGAAAGGACAACGATGTCCGGACGACCTTCCGAGGCGCCGCCTGCGAATCCGCTTCCGCAGACGAACGTCGACGAACTGATCGCGCAATACGATGAGGAACTTCCTCAGCGCACCCTGACCCGCAGGCTCGACCTCGGTGTGGGGATCGTGTGTTTCGTCGTGTCATTGTTCGTACTCAAACAGGTCTTCTTCCCGTTGGCCCAGGGCAACCAGTACTACCTCATGTGGTTCCTGGCATTCGTCCTACCGCTCGTCTTCATCTGCTATCGGCCAGGATTCGGACGCAAGACCGACGTCGCAGACCAAGCAGCGGAGGTTGCCGAGGCTGTCGATAGCACCGGCACGGTCGACAGCGCCACGACAGCTGGCAACCCCAAGACGGCCGGCCAAACCAAGGCGAAGCGTCGGTCGAACGACAACCCCTCGATCATCGATTGGGTCCTCGTCGCCCTCACGTTCCTCACCTGTGCCTACCCGGTGCTGCCCTTCTTCTCCGGCGGCTTCAACGAGTTCCTCAACCGGCAGGGTTCGCTGACCTCACTCGACGTCATGATGGGCGGAGTTCTCCTGCTCCTCGTTCTCGAGGCAACACGGCGAACCACGGGCCTGATCCTGCCGATCTTCTGCCTCGTCTTCTTCCTCTACAGCTACTACGGGGCCTATATTCCGGTCAGTTGGCCAGGCTCCCACGCCGGCCAGAACTTCGATCAGATCGTCAACGCCCTCTACAACGATGCCTCCGGCTTCTACGGCATCCCCCTCGACGTCGCTGCCACCTACATCGTCCTCTTCACGATCTACGGTGCGGTCCTCGACAAGACCGGGGCAGCCAGCTTCTTCATCGACCTCAGCTTCTCCCTATTCAAGAAATCGAAGGCCGCACCCGGGCGCACCGTCGCACTCTCCGGTTTCCTTCTGGGTACGGTCTCCGGCTCCGGCACAGCCACAGCGGTCTCACTGGGCGCCGTGACCTGGCCGGTGCTGAAGAAGGCCGGGTATCCGAAGGAGAACGCAGGCGGAATGCTCGCCGCCTCCGGCATCGGCGCGATCCTCTCACCCCCAACCCTCGGCGCCGCAGCCTTCATCATCGCGGAGCTGCTCAACGTCTCCTACGGTCTCGTCCTGCTCTGGGCAGTGGTCCCGACCCTCCTGTACTACCTGGGCATCTTCCTCGCCATCGAGATCGACTCCCGCAAGATCGAGGTCGACTACACGCCGCCCCCAGGCCTGCGCGCGTGGCCCATCCTCAAGAAGGGGTTCTACCACTTCATCTCATTGGGCATCATCGTCGTCTTCCTCTCCATGGGCATGGCACCCTTCAAAGCCGTCGTCTACGCCACCTTGGTCGGGATCGGCTTCGGCATCATCGAAATCGTGCTCTCCCGCCTCGGCGAGCCGAAGACCATCCTGGCCGCAATCTGGGACGTCTTCTACGGTGCTCTGTCATCGGGTATCCGTTCGGTCCTGCCGGTAACCAGCGTCTGTGCGGCCGCGGGCATCATCGTCTCAACGATCACGAAGACCGGCCTTGGCCAAGTCATCTCCGACATCCTCATCAAAGGTGCGCAGGCACTGTCGACAGACCCGACTGCGGTCCTCATCTTCACCTGCATCTTCGCTGCCGTTGCCGTGACCATCCTCGGCCTGGCAGTGCCTGTGACGGCCTCGTTCATCATCAGCTGGGTCATCGTCGGCCCGGCGCTGATCTCACTCGGTGTCCCCGAGGCCGCCGCCGCGATGTTCATCTTCTACTACGCGGTCCTGTCCGAGGTCTCACCCCCGACGGCTCTCGCGGCCGTCGCGTCCTCAGCGATCACCGGCGGTCGGGTCATCGCAACGATGTGGCAGGCCTGCAAGTACGCGATCCCCGCCTTCCTCGTCCCACTGGCCTTCACCTTCACCCCCGAAGGCGCCAGCCTCGTGGCCCAGGGCGGATTCATCGGCGCAGTGTGGACCGGGCTCGTCTCCGCGTTCGCCGTGGCCGCACTCGCCGCCGGTGCCGGTGGCTGGATCATCCGCCGTGCGGGCTGGCCCGAGCGCATCCTGTGCTTCATCGCCGCAGGAGCCCTGCTCTACCTCCAGCCCATGTCGATGATGATCGGGTTCTCCGCTCTCATCCTCGCCGTCATCGTCCACCTGCTGCTGCGTCGCAAACCGAAGACCACCTCGGCGACTACCAGCGATATCGGATCCACCGAAACACGCTCGACCGGATCTCCGGCCGAGTCCAACTGAGAAAGGGACGAAGTCCATGAAGCGAACAAGGATGTTCACAATCACGGCATCAGCCGTTGCCGCGGTGCTGGCGTTGAGCTCATGCGGCGGTAAGCAGGAAGCCAAACCGGCAGGCGAGGGAGGTGGCGACTGCACCGCGGCCTCAGGGCAGATTACGGTTGCCACAGGTAACTCGACGGGCGTGTACTACGTCCTCGGCGGCGGTCTGGCGCAGATCATCTCCGACAACACTGACCTCAAGGCCACCGCGGCCGAGACCGGTGCCTCCGTGCAGAACCTGCAGCAGCTGGCATCCGGGGACTACGACATCGCGTTCTCGCTCGCCGATACCGCAGCCGATGCCGTCAACGGAGATGCCGACTTCAAGCAGCCCGAGGATATCTCGGCCCTGACCCGCATCTACTCGAACTTCACACACGTGGTCGTGCGCAAGGACGCGGACATCAAGTCCGTCAAGGACTTCAAGGGCAAGACGATCTCCACCGGCTCACCGAAGTCGGGCACCGAGGTCATCGCCAACCGTCTCATCGAAACGGCTGGGCTCAAAGAAGGCGACGTGACCACCCAGCGCCTCGACCTGACCAAGACCGTCGACGGGATGAAGGACGGCACGATCGACGGCATGGTGTGGTCCGGCGGCCTTCCGACAGCCGGCGTCACCGACCTCTTCACCTCCAACGGCAAGGACGTCGAATTCCTCGACATCTCCAAGCTTGAGGACCCGATGAAGGAGATCAACCCGGTCTACGAGGTCGACGAGATCCCGGCCGACACATACAAGGGCGTCAAGGCCGTCAAGACCATCGCCACCCCCAACGTCCTCATGGTCCGCAATGACATGGACGAAGGCACCGCGTGTGCGCTGACGAAGCTGGTCTATGACAAGAAGGCCGATCTGGAGAAGGTCCACGCAGCGGCGAAGGACATCGAGCTCGACACCGCCGAGGCACCCGATCCGATCAAACTCCACCCAGGCTCGCAGAAAGCCCTGGACGAACTGAACAAGTAAGTAGGTCGGCTGACGCCACGCGGCGGGCTGTGCTGGAGGCTTCAGGCGGCCGCGCCGAGCCGAGCCGAGCCGAGCCGAGCCGCGCCGTTGAGCGTCAACCGAAAGGGATCGATCGAAGTTTCATAGCCCACGTTCAAAGCGGGGCTATGAAACTTCGATCGGTTAGTTGCTGCGTGTAGCCGCGGGCAGCCCGGGCGGGATCGTCGCAAACCGCGTGTGGCCGCGGGCGGGAGGCGCGCGACAGGGGCGATCGAGTGGACTGCGCGCGAATCAGACAGTCTGAGTCAGACTGATCGGGTTGCAATCAGCTCAGTCTGACTCAGTGTGGCGAACTCCGTGAGTTGGAGCGCTCTGCGTGCGAATACTCCACCGCAGCCCCGGCGCCCCCGCCCCCACGGAAGCGCCCCCGCGTTCACCCCTGCAGGAATGCCTTCGCAGCAGCACCGAGCGAGACGACATCCTCAATCGCGACCATTTCGCGCGCCGAGTGCATCGAGTACAGTGCCGGTCCCACATCGACGGTGGTCATGCCCAGGCGGGTCGCGGTCAGCGGGCCGATCGTCGACCCGCAGGGCATCGCATTGTTCGACACGAAGTTCTGGTACTCGACCCCGGCCGCCGCGCAGGCCTGTGACCAGGCCGCGGTGCCCACGGCATCCGTGGCATAGCGCTGCTGGGCGTTGAGCTTGAGCAGCGGACCACCGCCGAGGCGGGGGCGGACATGAGGGTCGTGGCGTTCCGGATAGTTCGGGTGGGCGGCATGCCCGGCATCCGAGGATACGCATATCGACGAGGCCAGTGCAGCCAGGTACTCGCTGCGCGTCGAGCCCGGGAACAGGGAGGCGATGATGCGTTCGGTGACGTCAGCGAGGAGCGGCCCGCAGGCACCGGAACGCGAGTTCGACCCGATCTCCTCATGATCGAATCCGGCGAAGAGCGCGATGGAATCCAAGGACGCAGCATCGACGTCGACCAGGGCATTGACTCCGGCGTGGACGGAGAGCAGGTTGTCCAACCTCGGCGCGGCGAAGAACTCTTCCTGGGCACCGAAGAGCCCTGGGGACTGGACGGGGATCGTGTAGACGTCGTGTCCCACGACCTGCTCAGGATCCACCTCGGCGGAGGCGGCGAGGATCTCGATGACATCGGCTTCGGCCAAATCTGCCAGGCCGATGATCGGAGTGGTGTGGCGCTGCTTGTCCAACGTCAGACCGTCATTGACCTGCCGGTCGAGGTGGATGGCCAGCTGCGGGATGCGCGCGATCGGCGGGGTCTGAGCGAGGATGACGGAGCCGTCGGCGAGACTGAGCTGCCCGGCCAGTGCCAGTTCCCGGTCGAGCCACGAATTGAGCAGCGGGCCGCCGTAGATCTCGACGCCGATCTGGCGGGTTCCCTCGGTGGTGAACTCATCGCCGGGCTTGAGTTTGAAGGCTGGGGAGTCCGTGTGAGAACCGAAAACGCGGAAGCCGGGAATCGTGGTGAGGCGTCCACCCGAGTTATCGGACTGTTCACTCGCGTCAGTCTCGGCGGCATCGGCTTTGCCTGCTGGAGTCCGCCATGCGATGATCGCACCGTCGCGAATGACATAGTGGCCCTGACCTGGCTCGAGAGACCAGACCTTGCGCTCATTGAGTCGGCAGAAACCTGCGGCCTCCAATCGTGCAGCCGCCGTCGCGGTGGCATGATAGGAGCTGGGAGAAGAACTGATGAAGTCTGTCAGATCGGCTGCGACCTGGGTTTTCGTACGTGATCTCACGGGCGATGTACTCATTTCCACAGCCTATCGTTTGCGGTAGCTTTGGCCACAAGGGCATTGGTTCTCGAATCCGCGTCGACACGGCGGCGGGGGAGGGGCCAGTGTCACAGGAGCCATCGACCGCTCGGACTTCGTCGTCCATCGCCCGAGTACCAGCGCCGAGAAGTAACGCAATGCAAGGAGTGTTCGAAGTGAACCAGTTCGTGACCGAATGGAACACCTGGAGGGATTCTAGGAACTCGGCACTGGCGACTCCCTTCGGCTGGCTCAGCGTGTCCGGTCTGCACTGGCTCGAAGAGACGACGACCTGGCCCGAGGCTCCCGGTACCTTCACCATTGATGACGATGGCTGGGTCAGCGTGGCCCTTGAACCCGGGACCAAAGCCGGTCCTGCTGCCGCGACCTTCGACCTCATGAGCAAGTCCGCCGAGGCGGGCCCGAACACCAATGATGCGTCTCCTTCCAGCTCGGCTTCGGTGCCGAGCGACACCACGGTCCTGCCGAAGATCCCAGAGATCTCAGGGCCGGAGGTGCGCGTGGAAGAGAACGGATTCAGCGCGAAGCTGCCCACCGGTGGGTCCCTCCAGTGGTTCACCGTCGGCAGTGTGCTCTACGAACTCATCGACCGTGCCGGCCGAATCGGGATCCGGGTGCGTGATTCCAAATCGCCGCTGCTGGGCAAGTTCTTCGAAGTTCCCGTCTTCGACCCGAACCCCAACTTCGTATTCCTCGCCAAGTTCACTCCCTTCGACAAGCCCGAAGTGCACACGATCAACACCGCGCAGGATGACCTGCAGGTCCAGACCCCTGCAGTCGGAACCGTGACCTTCACCAGCGAGGCAGGCGAGGTGACGCTCTTGGCCACAGGCAACCCGGCCAGCGGTCTGCAGCTGGACTTCCACGACTCCACGAACGGCGTCTCAACACCCGCGTGGAGAACCCTCGACCTGGGCATCCCGAACCATGACGGCTCACTGGTCGTCGACTTCAACCGGGCCGTGAACTACCCGTTCGCATTCACCGCCTTCGCCACCTGCCCGGCCCCGATCGAGGGCAACGTCGTTCCGTTCGACGTCACCGCGGGGGAGCGCACACCACCGTTCTACTTCTCTGAAGCCGGCATCAACGTGCCGTTCCTGTTCTATGTGTGGTGGGACGAGGAGAGCGCCAAGGTGACCCGGCCGTGGTATGACCGGTTCGGGCTCGACATCACGCTGCTCAACCCGAACCACGAACACAGCGCTCTGTCGCTGGTCGGCTTCGACGGTGTCGCCATGTCCGGAGCCGACGTCACCCCACTGTCCCGCAAGGCACGGTCGCGCCTGATCAAGGTCGCGACCGAGGCACTGACTTCTCGTATCCCGGTGATCGGCATCGGCGCCTATGCGGAGTTCGTCATCCGGGCGCAGCGTGAACTGCGCGAATCCGAAGGGTACGTCGACGGCATCGAGCAGGAGTACGCGGGCACGGACGGCAAGCTGCTCATCGTGATGAACAATGAGCTCGCGCCCCAGAACGCCGGCTTCGACGTCGTGCACACCGATGCCAGCGGACTCCTCTACATCGAGATGCCCTATGACATTCCGCTGGAGTCGAATTTCGCTGAGATCGAGGACTTCGAAGCCGCGATGGAGTCCGATGCCCCGATCAACAGTTGGGAAGAGTTCGACTTCCGCGTGGTCAGCCTCATCCGCCAGCACCGCTGAGGACTCGGCGGCACACGCACACGCCGAATGAGCCGAATGAGCCGAGAGCCCGAATCTCAGCAACCCGAAGGGCGCTGAGCAACCCCGCTAAAGGTTGCCCAGCGCCCTTCGGGTTGCCGGGATGAAGCCCGCCTACACGCTGCGCCTACACGCTGCGCCTTCGTGCCGATCTCACCAGATGGTGACGCGCTCTTCGGGGGCGAGGTACATGCCGTCGGATTCGGTGACCCCGTAGGTGTCGTGGAAGGCGGTCATATTCTTCACTACCTGGTTGCAGCGGAACTCCTCCGGAGCGTGCGGGTCGATGCTCAGCCGACGCACGCGCTCCTCGGTGCGCATCTTCGCCCGCCAGGCCTTGGCCCAGGCTTCGAAGAACGTCGCGGCCTCATCAGCTGACGGCATCCGTCCCAATTCCAACTCGAGGGCTTTCCAGCCGATGGACAGTCCGCCCAGGTCTCCGATGTTCTCACCCACGGTCAGCGCGCCGTTGACGTGCTGCGCTTCGTCCAGACCGGCGGGAACAAGTGCCTCGTACTGGGCGATGAGGGCGTTGGTGCGTTCCTCGAAGCGCTCCCGATCCTCGCCCGTCCACCAGTCGACGAGGTTGCCGTCGCCGTCATAGCGTGAGCCCTGATCGTCGAAGCCGTGCCCGATCTCGTGGCCGATGACCGCGCCGATGGCACCGAAGTTCGCCGCCACATCACCGGCGGCGTCGAAGAACGGTGGCTGCAGGATCGCGGCCGGGAAGACGATCTCGTTCATCACCGGGTGGTAGTAGGCGTTGACGGTCTGCGGCGTCATCAGCCATTCGGTGCGGTCGATCTCCTTGCCGATGCGCTTGATCTGACGCGCATGCTCGGCGCGGGCGCAGCGGCGGACGTTGCCGACCAGATCGGAGGAGTCGATCGCGGCCGGGTACTCGCGCCACACCTCGGGGTAGCCGACCTTCGGCGTGAACTTCGAGAGCTTGACCAGGGCCTTCTGCTTCGTCTCCTCACTCATCCAGTCGAGCTCGTTGATCGACTTGTCGTAGGCCTTGATGAGCATGTCGACGAGGTGGTCGATGGCGTCCTTGGCCTCCGGTGGGAACTCCTGGGCCACGTAGAGCTTGCCCACTGCCTCGCCGAGGAGGCCCTGCACCAGTCCGACACCGCGCTTCCAGCGCTCCCGCAGGGCAGGGGTGCCCGAGAGGGTGCGGGCGTTGAAGTCGAAGTTCTCCTCGACGATCTCATCGGTCAGCAGCGAGGCTGTCGCGGAGAGGACCGAGAAGCGCAGCCAGATCTTGATGGTCTCGATGTCGGTGCGCTCCCACTCCTCGGCCATGCCGGTGACGAAGGAGGGCTGGCCGATGACCAGGTAGGTCAGCTCGTCGTCGGCATCGGCGGTCAGGGTGGAGAACCAGGAGTCGAAGTCGAAGCCTGGACCCAGTTTGCGCAGCTCATCAAGGGTGACCTTGTTGTAGGTCTTCTCCGCGTCGCGGCAGGCGACCCGGTCCCAATGGTGGCGGGCCAGGGAGGTTTCGAACGCCATCACCTTGGCGGCCACCTCGGCGTCGGAGATGTTGCTCCTGGTGCCGATCCCACCGAGGGCGGACATCTTCTTCACGTGCTCGACGAACTTCACGCGCACCTCGGCGTGGTCGTCGTTGAAGTAGTAGTCCTCGTCGGGCAGGGAGATCCCGGCCTGGTCGAGGTAGAGGGCGTAGATGTCGGAGTCCTTCGCATCTGCGGTGACGTAGCCGCCGAGCACGCCGCCGATGCCTTCGACCTCGAGGCGGCCGAGGAGATTGGCCAGTTCGGACTTGTCCTCGGCAGCGTCGATGGCGGCGAAGGAGGAGTCCAGGGGAGTGACTCCGAGTGAGTTGATCTGGTCGAGATCCATGAACGAGGAGAACACGTCGGCGACCTTCTGGCCTTCGCTGCCCGGCTCCTGCGGGGCGTCGGAGACGGAGGTGATGATGTCGCGGACCTTGGTCTCTGCGGTGTCGAAGAGTTCGCGCATGGCGCCGTCGCCGGCACGGTCGTCGGGGATGGTGAACGTGTCGATCCATTCGCCGTTGATGTGGCGGAACAGATCGTCCTGAGGGCGCGCCGAGGCGTTCGATGTTTCAGAAGTCATGGTGCAACAGTATCGTGATCAGTAGACAGAATGGCCAGGTGTCACCGGTGCGGATTCGCTGGTGGCCCGCGACAGTTGTGGGTATCGGATCGAGCAGGAGAATCGTATGAAGATGGCATCCGTGGTGTTCGTGTGCACGGGCAATATCTGTCGTTCGGTCACGGCCGAGCGTGTGCTCCAGCATCATCTGGAGCTCAACGACGCCGAGGCTGTTGTTGACTCGGCCGGCATCAGTGATGAAGAGGCCGGCAACCCCATCGACCCCACCCAGGCGCGGGTGCTGGCCACGGCCGGCTACCGCACCGATGATCATGTCGCCCGGCAGATCACGTCCGAGTGGTTGTCCGAACGTGACGTGGCCATCGCGATGACCCGCAGGCATTACCGTGCCCTGCAGAACCTCATCGCAGAGCTCCCCGCCGAGGTGCGTCCGCGGTTGCGTATGCTGCGCGAATTCGATCCCCGGGTGACTCCAGGCGAGACCGGTGATGCCCCGGCGCCGGACGTTGAGGACCCGTGGGCAGGGGAATTGAAGAAATTCGAAGAAACTCTTGAGACAATTGAAATGTCCGTGCGGGGAATCACAGACTATCTGCACTCTTTGGCCGAGCAGACTCGGTGATACTGAAGGTAATTGTTGAAGGAGAAAACTGACATGACTCGAACCACGTGGTCCGCCCTCAAGCTCGGCTTCGCCGCCCTGCTCGTGGCTGCCTTGAGTGTCTTTGCTTTTGCCCCGGCCAGTGCTCACGACCAGCTCGTCTCCTCGAATCCCGAGGATGGATCGAAGGTCGACCAGCAGCCGGAATGGATTGAGATGGTCTTCTCCGGTGAGGTCCAGGAGGTCGGCTCAGAGGTCAAGGTCGTCATCGACGGCAAGAACGTTTCCGCTGGTGAGCTCGCCGTAGACGGCAAGAAGCTCACTGTGGCCCTGCCCGACAACCTCAAGCCCGGCGACTACAAGGTCACCTGGCGTGTGGTGTCCTCGGACGGTCACCCGATCTCCGGTGACTTCGACTTCACAATCGCTGACGCCGAGGGCGCTGGCGGTTCGGTCGAGCAGTCCTCGCAGGCCGGACTCGGCGGCGGCGTCGTCGACGAGCCCAGCAAGGACACCGAAGAGCGCGGCGAGATCGGCGAATCGACCGGAAGCGATTCCGGCATGTCGACCCCGATGATCGTGCTGCTCGCTGTTGGTGGCCTGGCCATCATCGTCATCGTCGTCCTCCTCATGCGCCGCAAGGCCCAGGGCCTGCCCGGCACCAAGAACGACGACTCGGGAGACGGTCCGAAGCGCGACTGAGTTTGTGACGTGATGCGTGCAGGGCACGTAATCCACAGAGCGGGGCCCCGGGAGTGATGAACTTCCGGGGCCCCGCTCTGTGCTGGTAGTGCGGCGTGGACGCGCTGGCCTGGCCGCGCGTGCGTCAGGCGGCTGTACGGTTGCCGCGCGCTCGGTCGGCGAGCAGGCCGATGAGCACCGCGACACACCCGATCGCTGAAATCGCGAGGGCCAGGAAGATGCCGTCCCCACTCGGGTGACCATCTGCACCCAGGTGCGCGGCGAGCACCGCCCCGGAGATCGCGCTGCCGAAGGAGCCGCCGACGGTGCGCAGCACCTGGTTGAAGCTGACCGCACTGCCCAATTCCTCAGTTGCCACGCTGCGGGCGATGAGGGCTGGCATCGCGGCATAGGTGGTGCCGACGCCCATCCCGACGACGAACATGCCGATCAGGATTTCCCAGAGTTCGGTGTGAGCGAAGAGCAGCAGCACCGATGACGCTGTGACCAGAGTCGCGCCCAGCGGCAGCAGAGTCGTCATCTGAATCCGCTTCGTCAGATGTCGCACAAGACGGTTGGCGAGGAAGCTGCCGACAGAGAACGGAAGCATCACGAAGCCGGCCCAGAACACCGGCAGGGAGACACCGTAGCCGGTCTCACTCGGCGCCTGCGCGATGATGCTGCCGATCGAGAGCACCATGTACATCACTGTGCCCAGCGTGATGGCCGTGAGGTTCGCGACGAGTGCGTCCGGGCTGCGGAGGACCCGAAGGTTGATGAGCGGATGCTTGACCCTCAGCTCCAGCAGGACCCAGATCGTGAGCAGGACGAGCGCGACCGCGAAGCAGCTCAGGGTCGCCGGGGTCGCCCACCCCCAGGTCTCTCCTTCGCTGACTCCGAGCAGCAGTGCCGCGAGTCCGAAGGCGAGCACTGTCGCACCGGGGACGTCGAAGCGGACACGCGGTGCCTGGGTGTCTGGTCCCGATGGGACGGCGACGATCACGACGATCATGGCTGTGGCGACGAAGAGCGCTGCGAACCAGAACGCGAACTGATAGTCCAGCGATCCCGCGATAAGTCCCGTCAGGGGATACCCGATGCCCATTCCCGTCGACACGGTCACCGACAAGCTGGCGATGCCGCGCGTGCTCTTCTCCACAGGCAGATACCGGCGGGCAAGTGCGATCGTCATGGGCACGATGCCGTAGCTCAGTCCCTGCAGCGCGCGCCCGATGAGGAAGACCGCAAAGTTGTTGGCAAGAGCGGCGACCACCGAACCGACCAGGATGATGGTGAGAGCGCCGACGAGGAGTCTCTTCTTATGCGGGCCATCGCTGAGGCGGCCCATCACCGGGGTGACGATCGCGCCGACGAGCAGGTTGATCGTGAGCATCCATTGTGCGGCGCTGATCGAGACATGGAATTCTGTCGAGATCGTCGGTACGAGGAGCATGCCCAGCGAGCTGACGACCGCCGTCGACAGTGCCGCATAGACGAGCGCGGGAAGCAGTCGACCGCCTGGTTGAGGCTCACTCATCCACGGACTCCTGCATGAGTTTGCGCAGCACGGGAACTGCCGCCGACAGTGTCGCACGCTCGGAGGCATCGAGATGTTCGACAAGCGCGTCGGCGAACCACCGAGTACCGGCCTCATGTTCGCTCTCGAGAGCGCTGCGCCCCGTCTCGGTGATTTGGACGCGGACCTTGCGACGGTCGACGTCGTCTCGTGCCCGGGTGACATAGGACAGCTCTTCCAGCTCGCGCAGTGCCACGGCGACCGCCTGCGGAGTGATCCGCTCTGCTACTGAGAGTTCGGATGCCGTGGCCGGTCCCCGTTCGTTCAGGTGAGTGAGGATGCCGGACTTCCCTCGGGAGGTCGTCCGTTCCGCGTAGAAGCGGCGGATGAGCGGACGGAGCGCGCTGCGGAACTCGGCAGCAAGGTTCGGATCGGGCATTACCTCATTGTACAAACAAATTGATCAATCTACTTGCCTATTCCGGAGTGAACGGTCACAGAGGCACGGGAAGCGCTAAGCCGCACGGACCAGCAACGTGACTACAACGGGACAGCACAGTCGGAATAGAACTACGTCGAGCCGCTGTTGTCCCTGGTAACTGATCTTTCTACTTTCTCGAACGAAGGACCGCATCGCTTTGTCCGTTCCACTGAATATTCTCGACCTCGTCCCCATCCGTGAAGGATCCACCGCCAGCGGAGCCATCGACACCTCGATGCAGGCCGCACGCCTGGCCGATGAACTCGGCTACAGCCGTCTGTGGTTCGCCGAGCACCACAACACCATGGGACTGGCCGCGAGTGCCACGGCGCTGCTGATCTCCCAAGCCGCGTCCGTGACCGAGAGGATCCGTGTGGGGTCAGGCGGAGTGATGCTGCCCAACCACGCTCCACTCATGGTTGCCGAGCAGTACGGAACACTGGCCAACATTCACGGCGATCGCATCGACCTTGGATTGGGCCGCGCGCCCGGCACCGATGGAATGACAGCGCAGGCGCTCAGCCGTTCCTCGGCCGAACCGCAGTCCTTTGCCCAGAACATCTATGACATGCAGGGCTGGTTCAGCTCCGAGGGCAAAGCCCATACAATGCCGATCGAATCCGCTGTCTCTGTCGGAACCGAGGTCCCCATCTGGGTGCTCGGCTCGACGACGAACGGTGCCGCGATCGCCGGTCAGCTGGGGCTGCCGTTCTCGCTGGCCTCACACTTCGCGCCCGACCAGATCGATGCAGCGATCCGCGTCTACCGCGAATCCTTCACCACCGAGGCTCCCACCGCACAGATCGACAAGCCCTACGTCATGGCTGGGGTCAATGTGCTGGTGGCCGAGACAGACGAAGAGGCCGAGCGCGAGTTCACGACAGTGAAGCAGATGTTCGCCGACATCGGCCGCGGCCGCCGCCGTCATCTCCAGCCGCCCGTCGATCCGAGTGAACTCGCCGGAGGCGGCGAGAGCCCGATGCTTCGAATCAGCGCGGTCGGCTCACCCGAGACGGCAACCCGTCAGTTGTCGGAGTTCGTCGAGCGCACCGGTGCCGACGAGCTCATCACCGTCACCTACTCCTATGAACCTGCAGCGGCCGAGCGTTCCCTCAAGCTGCTCGCTGACGCCTGGTTCTGAAGCGGTTCGAACTGGCGGTCTCAACCATCAGCGATCCTCCCGTCGGGCACCCTTCGGATTGTCGAGGGGTGCCTGTGCCAGGGGATGGAATTCCTCCAGGCTCGCCTGTTTCGCAATGTCGGCCATCGCTTTTTTGAAGGCTGGTGATGATGGCGGATTCAGTACTAGGTGGGGCAGTTGCGGGCGGAATGAGTCCATCAGCGGTTTGAGCGGACCAGAGAGCATTGAAGCTACAACGCTGCGCTCGAACTCGATGGAGTCCGACATAAGAAACCGAACGAAGTCTGATCCGTTCTCGTAGCCATTTCGGTGGGCAAGGGGATCGAGGAGTGCACGCAGCCGGTCAAAGTCGACCTTGCCGAATGTAGTGTCTCCGAACGCGTCGGCGACTAGCGAGAGATCTTCGTGAGAGTCAATGAGATCTGCGATCGTTCTCTCTATCGTTGTGCACGGCAGGCCCTCAACTATGGTGATGTCGTCGCTGGTGATCGCGCGTCGCCGGAGACGAACGTCTTCCCTCCTCGTTCGCTTTCGCGAAGTCGACACGAATTCAAGCTTGTCGGGAATGAGCTGTCCGATGCCCCACAGTTCTGCGGCAGGCCGATGAGTGACTGTGAATCCTGCTGGATCGTCCTCCATGCGTTCGAACGCGAAGCGATGGGGGTCAAGTGACAGCCAGGCCGCTTTAAGTGCTGAATTTTTCCCGAACGCACCCTCGGCGGTGGCGTACACACCATGAGCGAGGCGCTCAATCACACCCTGACCGGCGAGACGACTGAGCGTCAGTCTGGACACGCCCCGACGCAGGGCCTGCTGTGTTGTCAGCATGCCACCTTGCTCGGACGCGAGATCCAGCGCTACAGTTACCATCTTGGACATACACCAATTGTATCTCATATAGATACTTTCGGTGCATATGCCTCACTCCACCAGCCGCACATGCGCAGCCAGACCGGCATCCTCTTCGGCCAGTACCCTCGCGGTCGAGAGGATCGTTGTCTCCATCGCCGAGGCGGCCCTGGTCGGCCGTACGTCCGCTCGGGTGGCGAGGCTGACCGTGCGTGACAGGCTCGGCTCCAGCAGCTGTGCCGAGGTCAGCCGGGGGCGGTCGACGAGGACCATGGCCGGGACGATCGCGACCCCGAGTCCGCGTTCGACGAAGCGCAGCACTGCGTCCATCTCGGCTCCCTCGACGACGATGTTCGGCGCCAGGCCCGCAGCATCGAAAGCCGCCGAGGTGGCTTCGCGCAGATCGTATCCGTGATGGAAAAGCACCTGGGGGAGTGCGGCAACGTCCCCCAGAGTCACCGTGTCACCGGGCAGAAACTCAGCACCGCCCCGAGGTGACTCTGCCGCGGCGATGACCACCAGGTCCTCACTGAGCACCCCCTGCATCCGCAGCCGCGGCATCTGCGCACTCGGAGAGTGTGTTCGTGTGATCAAGGCAAGGTCGAGTTCCCCGGCGCCCAGCGCCTCGATGAGTTCCCGCGAGCCTTTCTCCACGAGCTCGAGCTCGACCCCGGGATGCTCATGATGGAAACCGCTGATCGCCTCGGCGACCAAGCTGACGCACAGCGTCGGGGTCGCACCCAGGCGGATGCGACCCTTGCGCAGTCCGGCGAGCTCATCCATGTCACGGCGGACCGCCTCGGCGTCGGCGAGCATTCGTCGGGCGCTCGGCAGTAGAGTCTCGCCCGCGGCGGTGAGACTGATGTGTCCATGGGCGCGATGGAAGAGCTCGGAGCCGAGCTCCTTCTCCAGCGTCGAAATCTGCCGACTCAGCGACGGTTGTGCCAGGTGAAGTGTGGCGGCGGCCTTCGTGAAATGACCGGTGTTGGCGACCTCGACGAAGCTCGCGAGCTGTTCCAAATTCATACCCATAGCGTATCGCTATCGAGTTGAGCGAAACAATACATTGGACGCATGAAGTGTCCGAGCCTAGCGTGGAATGCATGAACACCACACAGGGAAATGCCCGCACCAAAGAACACACGATCTCCACCTCGGTGCTGGTCATCGGCACCGGCGGATCCGGCCTGCGCGCCGCGATCGAGGTCGCCGAATCCGGCACCGACGTCCTCGCCGTCGGCAAGAGGCCCAAGGACGACGCCCACACCTCGCTGGCGGCCGGCGGCATCAACGCGGCCCTGGCCACCATGGACCCCGACGACTCCTGGCAGCAGCACGCAGCCGACACGATCAAGGAATCCTATGACCTCGCCAACCCCCGCACCGTCGAAATCGTCACCCAGGGAGCCGAACAGGGAATCGCTGACCTGGAGCGATACGGAATGGACTTCGCGAAGGAGGACGACGGTCGGATCTCGCAGCGCTTCTTCGGCGCCCACACCTGGCGTCGCACCGCTTTCGCCGGCGATTACACGGGACTTGAAATCCAGCGCACCCTCATTCATCGTGCCGAGGCCCTGAACGTCCCCATCCTCGACCGCGTCTACATCACCAAACTCCTCGTCGCCGATGGCCGCGTCTTCGGTGCCTTCGGCTTCGACATCGTCGACGGTTCCCGGTACCGCATCCATGCCGACGCGGTCATCCTCGCCGCCGGCGGGCACAACCGGATCTGGCGCCGCACCTCGTCTCGCCGCGACGAGAACACCGGCGACTCCTTCCGTCTGGCCGTCGAAGCCGGAGCTCGCCTGCGCGACGCCGAACTCGTCCAGTTCCACCCCTCGGGCATCATCGAACCCGAGAATGCCGCCGGAACCCTGGTCTCCGAGGCTGCCCGCGGTGAGGGCGGCATCCTGCGCAACGGACTGGGGGAGCGGTTCATGGAACGCTACGACCCCGAACGCATGGAACTCTCCACCCGCGACCGCGTGGCCCTGGCCGCCTACACTGAGATCGCAGAGGGCCGCGGCACCGAAAACGGCGGTGTCTGGCTCGACGTCTCTCACCTGCCGCGCGAGACCATCATGAACCGCCTGCCGCGCGTGTTCCAGACGATGATGGAGACGCAGATGCTCGACATCACCCAGTCACCGATCGAGATCGCCCCGACCGCGCACTACTCGATGGGCGGGGTGTGGGTCGACCCAGTCGAGCACAGCACCGACGTCGAGGGACTGTGGGCCATCGGCGAGGCCTCGTCCGGGCTGCACGGGGCCAACCGCCTCGGCGGCAATTCCCTCATCGAGCTCCTCGTCTTCGGTCGTATCGTCGGCCAGTCCGCCATCGCGTACTCGTCTGATCTGGGTGCGCAGGTGCGGTCGCAGTCTGCCATCGCCGAGGCGCGGGCTGAGATCGATGATCTCCTGTCCTCCGAAGGGACGGAGAACGTCCGCGCCCTGCAGCGCGAGATCCGCAACCTCATGACCGAGCACGCCGGCGTCGTCCGTGACGAGGCCGGGCTGCTGGCAGGACTCGAAAAGCTTGCGTCGATCGAGGCGCGCATGAGCGAGGTGGGCATCCACCCCGACATCGCCGGCTACTCCGACCTCTCGCATGCCTTCGATCTCAAGTCTTCGGCACTGGCGGCCCGAGCGACGCTGGAATGCGCGCTTGAGCGTCGCGAGACCCGCGGCTGCCACAACCGCAGCGATTACCCCGAGCAGGATGAGAAGCTGCAGGTCAACCTCGTCTGGTCACCTTCGACCGGGGTTGTGAAGGAGAGCATCCCGGCAGTCGATCCCGAGGTCGCCGAGCTCATGCGCCACGAGGAGATCAGCCAGGTCGGCAAGCTCGTGGAGTGAAGCGGAACTCATTGAGCGCGAGCTCACCGCCAGGAACTTCAGGCGGTGAGCTCGCGCTTCCAATCACCAACCAGGCTGACCAGGGCGAAACCTGTGAGGAATGCCGGGAATATGACAATGAGTCCGAGACTCACAATCTCAAGGTTGGTGTCGGTCGTGTCTTTGAATAGGAGAGCTCCGGTTGCTGCCAATGCAGTGGCTCCCCACGCGGTCCCCACAACGGCGCCTGGAACTCGTGGCAAAGCCTTCAACAGCATTCCGACGATGAAGCTGAGGGTGATGGCGCTCCAGATAATTGATTCCACGTTGATCACACCACCGAATACCCAATTCGTGGGTGCCCGGGAAACTCCTCCGCTATTTCGCTTGGCATCGGGCGCGTCAATTGCGCCGAGGACTACAATAACCGACAAGGATCATTGAGTAAAAAATGTCTCGCATTCTGTATTGACTGCGTTATCGGTATTACCGGCGTTGTCTACAGTGCCTACGAGTTCCGAGTTCTTGAACGACACCTAGACCACGATGTCGAGACAGGCCAGGATCGTCTCATCGGCAAGCACATCGACGGAGGCGAGCCTGCCATATGCGAACCGGAACCAGTAGATCGCCCGAGGAGTGCCATCGCTCGACACTGAATAGTCCGTGACCGCACCGCTCGATGTCTGATCCTCTGACGAGCCTTCCCAGCGCAGGTCTTCGCTCTGGCCGCCCATGCGAGGGAAGTCGCCGAGGTGTTCCGGTCGATGGCAGCGAGCGCGCCGGATAATCTGAACCTGTGGCTGGAGCTCCTCAGTTTCCCCGGCGCCGATCCGATGGTAGCGATCGACTCAACCTGCATCGGATCCGACGCTGAGGCCCGCAGCCTGATGCGCGCGAGCGATGCATTGCCGACACCGCTCTCTGACACTCGCGCACCGATGAGCGTTGCGGATCTGGGAACCATCACCGCCGAACCGACCGACCCTGTTCCCGGCAGCTCCCGCGCGGAGCTGCTCACCTCACTCGACGACTCAGCCCTCGACGCACTGCTCGAGACGCCCATCGATCCGCTGCTATCGGTGCAGGTCAGGCACCTCGGCGGGGCGCTCGCGCGAGCAACCGACAATCCGCACGGGGCATTGAGTGAACAGTTCAGTGTCTACATGTTCGGACTGCCCGCCACCGAGGAGGCCGCTGAGCCCATCACGAAGAAGCAGGCAGATCTGGCGCGGACTCTGCCGACGACCGGACGCAAGCCCGTGACGTTTCTCAACCCTAGCGAGAGCCTCGCGGATGCACTGCCCGAAGAATTGCTGCTGCGGCTGCGCCGGCTCAAGAATGAGCGGGACCCGGCCGGGATCTTCCGCGGGAACTTCAGCACCTTCGGGTGATAGGTGCATCGATGACTGATGCATCTATCAATGTATGCATCTGATAGAGTGGAGCAATGAAAGACCTGCTGACGCTCCCGTGGGAGACCACCGACGATGCTTCCCCGATCGCTGCGCGGATGGCTGCGTGGGCCGCCCGCGAGATCATCGAGCAGCGCTACGAGCCCGGCCAACTCCTCACCGAGGCTGAGCTCGCCGAGGCTCAGAAAGCTAGCCGGACACCGGCACGGGAGGCGATGCTCCAACTCGAGCGCTGGAGATTGGTCCGCCTCGTACCGAAGAAGGGCGCGATCGTCACCACGGTGTCCCGTCAGGAGCGCCGCGACCTGCTGGCGGTACGCGCCATGTTCGAGACCGACGCCGTCCAGGCATTCACTCTCGACAGCGACTTCGCGCCGCTGGCAGCAGACCTGCGCACGCTCCTCGATCGGCAGCAGAAGGCTCTGGATGCCAGTCATCCACTCGACTTCGCCAGTGCCGACTACGCCTTCCACTCCCGCATCATCCGCAGCGGCGGCAACAGCATTGTCGAGGAGATGCTGACCACGATGGGCCCGCGCTTGGCCCGCCTGACCTACCAAGTGGTCATCGATCAGCCCAGTTCGCTGCACACCCTCTTCGACGAGCATGCCGAGCTCACCGATCTCGCAGAACGCGGTGAGGCCAAGGACTTCGGAAAGGTCGCGCGCGAGCACATTCAGTCCTCCCACTTCCCCGAGAACCAGTGACATCGGAAACCGCAGCACTCAACCCAGAATCGCCAGCAATGACTTCAGAACCCGCAACTGAAACAGCAGACCACCAGATCGCAACGACAATCTCTCACTCCGCAACAACAGTGCCCCAACGCAGAGCTTGGCTTCGCGTCGTGCCCGCCATGTTCCTGCTCGCCTGGGGCGGCAACCACTTCACCCCACTCGTGCACATGTACGAAGAGGACGGCGGCTACGCGGTCTGGCAGGCCAATCTCCTCCTCGGCATGTACGTCGGGGGACTGATACCGGGGCTCCTGGTCGCCTCGGCGCTCTCAGATAGACGTGGACGCAAACCGATTCTCATTGCCGGAACGATCGCCGCCATTATCGGCAGTGTTCTTCTTGGCATCGGCTTCAACCTCTTCTGGCTGCTGTGTGTGGGCCGCGTGCTCGCGGGAATCGGCGTGGGAGTGGCGATGTCGGTGGGCACGAGCTGGATCAAGGAACTCTCGTCACCACCGTTTGACCACAAGGCCGGAATCACCGCCGGTGCTCGCCGCCCGGCGCTGACGCTGACAGTGGGATTCGCCATCGGCGCCGCGGTCACCGGCTGCCTGGCGCAGTGGGGGCCGATGCCCGAAACGATTCCCTACGCGGTCCACGGGTTGCTGTCCATCGTGGCGCTGTTCATCGTGTTCACCGCGCCGGAGACGCTGACGAGGGAACGCCGGTCGGCCCATCATTGGTGGCGAGGCCTGCGGATTCCGCTTGTCGGCCACCGCACCTTCGTGCGCCTCATCATCCCCGCCGCACCGTGGGTCTTCGCCGCCGCAGGTGTTGCCTATGCGGTCATGCCCGCTCTGGTCCAGGATGAGCTGGGGGAGTGGACGACCATGTACGCGACCGTGCTGACCGTCGTCACCCTGGGCGCGGGGGCGCTGGTGCAGAACCTCGTCCCACGCATCAACAGGTGGACGGGCGGACGTGCGCTGGTCGTCGGGCTCACGCTCATGACCTTCGGCATGGGGCTGGCAGTCGTCGCGGCACTGGTTGCCAACCCGTTCGTCGCCTTCGTCGTCGCCATTGTCCTCGGCATCGCGTATGGCATCTGCGTGGTGGCCGGTCTGGTCATCGTCCAGGCCATCGCCGAGCCGAAGGACCTCGCGGGGATCACCGGCGTCTACTACTCGCTGGCGTACTCCGGGTTCCTGCTGCCCACAGTGCTCGCAGCGCTGCTGCCGCTCATGCCCTACAGCATCTCGCTTGGGGCAGTCGCAGTGATCTGTCTGCTCAGCCTCTCCGTAGTGTCGCTGGCGTCGAAGGCTCGCGCGTAACGCCGTTGCGTCCCTCGCGATAGACAGCGGCGCGAGCACCATTCGATCAGCCGCGGCAATTAGGCTATGAAGATGGAGGTGACATCGTGAGCCAAGAACCACCGTCATTGTTTGAGCCTGACGATGTGGGCCGCCCGCTGGCCGATCGTCTGCGCCCGGAGTCCCTTGAAGATGTCATCGGGCAAGATCATCTTCTTGGCGACGACGCACCGATTGGTCGGATGGTCGCCGAGAGCAGGCTGGTTTCGATGGTGCTGTGGGGGCCGCCGGGCTGTGGGAAGACAACCATTGCGCGACTGCTGGCCGAACGCACCAACCTCGTCTTCGAGTCGGTCTCAGCCACATTCTCCGGTGTCGCAGAACTCCGGAAAGTCTTCCAATCGGCAGCCAAACGGCGCGAGATCGGCCAGGGCACGATGCTGTTCGTCGACGAGATCCACCGCTTCAACCGCGCCCAGCAGGACTCCTTCCTCCCCTACGTAGAAGACGGCACGGTCGTACTCGTCGGCGCGACCACGGAGAACCCCAGCTTCGAGCTCAACTCCGCACTGCTCTCCCGCTGCCAGGTATTCGTACTCAAACGCCTCTACGAGGAAGCGCTGACCACGCTCATCAAACGAGCAGAGGAAACCACTGAGAGAGAACTGCCGCTTGATGCGCAGGCACGACATGCCCTGGTGGCAATGGCCGATGGCGACGGTCGCTACCTGCTCAACCTCATCGAGCAGCTCCAAACCGTCAGCGGTGCTCTCGACACCGCTGGCCTTGACGAGCTGGTTCAACAGCGCGCACCGATCTACGACAAGGCGCAAGAGGGACACTACAACCTCATCTCCGCGCTGCATAAGTCAATGCGCGGCTCAGATCCCGACGCGTCACTGTACTGGTTGGCGCGCATGCTCGAGGGTGGGGAAGATCCCCTCTATATCGCCCGACGGCTGGTCAGATTCGCCAACGAAGACATCGCGATTGCCGACCCGCAAGCCATCCAGCAAGCGCTGGCGGCATGGGACGTGTTCGAACGTCTGGGCTCCCCAGAGGGGGAACTCGCCATCGCCCAAGCCGTCGTCTATCTCGCAACCGCACCGAAGTCCATCGCCGTCTACCGTGGATTCAACGCCGCGAAGAAGCTCGCGAAACAGACCGGGTCTCTCATGCCACCAGCAAATATTCTCAACGCCCCGACGAAGCTGATGAAGAACCTCGGCTACGGGGAGGGTTACGAGTATGACCCGGACAGGCCGGGGGGGGGGTTCCGGTGCGAACTACTTTCCCGAGGGCATGGAACCGGAGAAGGTGTACCGACACACCAGCAACGGTTACGCGCACATCATCGCGAAGCGTCTGACCGAGTGGGATCGGATGCGTGCTGAAAAACGTCAGCACGAAGGTCGCGCCGACAATGACCCGTCAGACGATGGGGACACATGAACAAATAACGGATGGGCGCAGGCGCCATTCCATCCGCAGGCTTGTAGAGTGAACAACGTTCGCATCGATGCAAGAGGAGCTATCAACAATGTTCGGACGACAGCGTCAGCACCAATCACAGGCGGTCAGCGCCTTCATCGACATCATGGGCAGTCGTCATGTGCTCACCTCCGCCCGGGCGACGGAGCCCTTCGCCAAAGGCAATCGCTTCGGCGGCGGCAGTGTGCTCGCGGTCCTCAAGCCGGGCAGCCTTGTCGATATGTGGCGGGCTCTGCAGGTCTGCGTCGATCACGATCTCATCGTCATCCCACAGTCGGCGAACACCGGCCTGACCGGAGGTTCGGGTCCCGGCGATCAGGACTACGATCGTGAGATCGTCATCATCTCCACCCTGCGCATCAACCAGATCCATCTCATCAACGATGCTCGTGAGGCCGTGTGTCTGGCCGGATCCACGCTGTACGAACTCGATGACAAGCTGGCACCTCACGGGCGTGAACCTCATTCGGTGATCGGTTCGTCGTCGATCGGTGCTTCGGTCGTCGGCGGCATCGCGAACAACTCCGGCGGCAGCCAGATTCGCAAGGGCCCGGCCTTCACGAAGCACGCGATCTTCGCCCGGGTCGATGACGAGGGCAAGGTCGAACTCGTCAATCACCTGGGCATCAGCCTCGGCGATGATCCGGCCCATATCCTCGACAGACTCCAACGCGGCGAATGGGACGAAGCCGATGTCACGCCGCCCCCGGAAGACAGTCTCGATACCGAATACAGCGAGCACGTCCGCGAAATCACCGATTCTCCTGCCCGCTACAACGCCAACCCGAAGTTCCTCCACGAGGCGTCAGGGTCGGCCGGTAAACTCATGGTCTTCGCCGTGCGCACGCGGACCTTCCCCAAGCAGAAGGATTCGACGACCTTCTACGTGGGCACCAACAGCCCCGCCGAGCTCGAGGCCCTGCGCCGGGCGATCCTGACTTCGGACATGCCGCTGCCGATCTCCGGTGAGTACATGGGACGGCCCTCCTTCGACCTTGCCGAGAAGTACGGCAAGGACACGTTCGTCTCCGTCAAGCACGCCGGCAGCCGCGAACAGATCAAGCTCTTCGCGTTGAAGAACTGGGCGAACGGGGTGTTCGCGAAGCTGCCCTTCTTCGGACAGACCGTTGCCGATTCCATTGCGCAGGGTGCCTTCAGCTTGCTGCCGCAGCAGCTGCCGGACCGCATGCTTGAGTACCGCGATCGCTTTGAACACCATCTGCTCCTCGTCGTCAGCGGCGACCAGAAGCAGAGGACCGAGGAGTTCCTCACGACCTTCTTCGCCGAGGTGGGGCATGACGGTGACTTCTTCATCTGCACTGCCGATGAAGCTCAGTCCGCCATGCTCCACCGCTTCGGTGCCGCCAGTGCCGCCACACGCTACTTCAATCTCCACCGTGACGAGTCCTCGGAGATGATCACCTTCGACGTTGCGCTGACACGCGATGACGAGGATTGGCTCGAGGTGCTGCCAACGGAGATCTCAGACCAGCTGCACATCAGTTCCTATTACGGCCACTTCTTCTGCCACGTCCTCCATCAGGACCATGTGGCGAAGAAGGGTGTTGACCCGGTGGCGTTGAAAAAGCAGATGATGGCGCTGCTCGAGGCACGTGGAGCCGCCGTGCCCGCCGAGCACAACTACGGTCGCCTCTACCAGGTGCCGCCGGAGATGGAAGCCCACTTCAAGGAACTCGACCCCTGCAATGTCTTCAACCCGGGCGTCGGTGAGACCTCGCCCCACAAGAACTGGGCCTGAGGCGCACTCCGCGCATCGCTCGCATTCTTGGCATCTCGTGCGTCCGTCGCCGCAAACAGCAAAAACACCCCGGTGCGCCGGGGTGTTTTCGCGTTAACGGTGACGGACGCTCAGGCAGTGATGCGAAGTGACGTTGCCGCGAAGAAGAGCAGTGATGCCCGCCGTGGGCCCGGCAGTCGGTTGAACAGATGCCCACACCGCCGAGGTGGGTCAGTCCTCGTCTTCGATATCTGCCGCCGCGGCCGCTTCGGCACGGGCCTGCTTGATTTTGCGTATGCGAGAGAACGTCATGAGGGTGATCGTAGCGATGAAGCCGACCGTCGCACCGATGACGATGGCGTACGTGCTGGTTGCAGCACCGAGTGTGGTGCTTGCTCCCATGCCGGCATCGATGAGCGGATGGCCCTCACTCATGTGGAAGACAATCGCACTGACCCAGACAATGGCGAACACCGCGCCGGCGATGTTGCCGACGATCAGCCGTTTCGCTGAGACGCGGGCCATGGACATCGCGAAGTCCACATTCTCGCGCTTGCAGTACCCCGAAATGGCGCTGCTGGTCACGATGGAGCCGAGGATGATAAATGCACTCCACAATCCCGCGCCGAGAACTGCGAAGATGAGTCCGAGCGCGAAGAACACGTAGGTGGAGACGACGGCCCCCAGCGTATACGCGCGCAGGATGACGTCGCGCTCGCGTTCATCACCCATCGACGGGTCGTTGAAGCCTGCGATCTTGTCGGCGAGTTCGTTGCTGCGGTTCTTCCTGTCGCTGCTGTTGTTCATTATGCTTCCTCCTGAAGTGAAAAGATTTCTTCCACTGTGGTCTCCAGCGAACGGGCGATGCGCAGTGCCAGATAGACGCTGGGTGCGTAGTCGCCGCGCTCGGTGGCGATGATCGTCTGACGCGAGACGCCGGTGCGTTGGGCAAGTTGGGCCTGCGTGAGACCGGCGGCCTTGCGGACGTGCTTGAGATTCGAAGTCTGAACGTCCATCCCGTTTCCTGATGTCAACTATTCTTTACATAAAAAGTAAAACATCATTGACATGCCACGTCAAGAATCTTTGACATTTGGCGGCCATCACTACCGGTAACGGCACAACCTCCCGTTGCAACGCGGTGTTTTGATGCTCGTGGTGCGTGGTGCTCGCCCGCGAGCGCGATGGGCCTCTCGCCGAGTTGGACTGGCTGGTGCTCGGGGTTCCACGGTTCGAGCGTGGGGCCCGGCCCCGTCGGGCTCTTCAGTCTGCTCGTCTGCGCAGAAGGATCACTCCGTCGGCCCTCGCTCTCTAACCCTTCAGCGACACGTTTCGCCCGGGCCGGTTGACCCGCACCTCGTGACTCGACCGCTTCGGGTTGAGCAGTTTGAGCAGCGACAGCGCCAAGAGAGCACCGACGATGGCACAGCCGGCCGGCAGCAGCATCGCCGTCTTCGCATTCGAGGCGTCGATGATGTTGCCGGCGAGGGCCGATCCGAAGGCGACGCCGAAGCCCAAGGATGTGCCCAGCCAGGCGAAGGCCTCAGTCAGACGCCTCGGCGGTGCCAGTGCCTCGATGACGGAGTTGGCGCCGATGAGGCTCGGGGCGATCGTGAAGCCGACGATGAACAGGATGATCGTATAGGAGACCATTCCCTGGGCCAGCATCATCGAACACGCGCCGATGGCCAGCAGGGCAACGGTGACGCCGAAACGGTGATGGGTTGCAGAGTTCCAGTTCCTCGACCCGTAGAGCGCACCGGCGATGAGTGAGCCCAGGGCGAAGGCGCTGAGCAGGATGCCGGCCAGGGACTTCACACCCTGCTCGTCGGCGAAGGCCACGGCGATGACGTCGATGGCGCCGAAGTTCACACCCAGGAACACATTGACGATGATGATCGTGAAGATCCCCGGATTGGAGAACACGTGCCCGCGAGCCTCTGTGGTGCGTTCGATCGGCGGGGGCTCGGTCGACTTTTGGATGTAGAGCAGAGCCGAGCCGATCCCGGCGGTGAGCATCGAGAGGATGATGCCTGCCGGGGGGAACACGGCAGTGGCGAGCACGGTGGCGACGACGGGGCCGGTGACGAAGAGCAGCTCATCGGCGACGGACTCCCAGGAGAAGGCGGTCTGCAGCTTTTTCGGCGAATCCACGATGTGTGACCAGCGCGAACGCACCAGCGACCCGACGGAGCCGACAGTGGCACCGCCGATTCCGGCGAAGACGAAGATGAGGCCCACCCACCAGTCTGCGTAGACGGAGACGATGAGCATCGAAAGCGCCACGAGGTGGGTGATGACGATGGGCACCATGACGGTGGCTTGGCCACGACGGTCGACAAGGCGCGCGATCCCGGGGCCGGCAAGAGCTTGGACGATCATGTACACGGCGGCGACGATGCCTGCCAGACCATAGGAGCCGCTGACGCCCTGGATGAACAGAACGATTCCCAGGCCCAGAACTGCGATGGGCATACGTGCAACAAGACCGGCCAAGGAGAACTTGAGAGCACCGGGAAGAGACAGAATTTCCCGATAGTTGTTGAACACCAGCAAAGTCTACCTAGCGCATGAAGCGTCCACTATACGGATACGACGTTGTTACCGGTGAGTCGAGTCACCTCGGCGACGGTCATTCGAGTCGCAGGCGAGCGATCAACCCAGGTCACAGGCAAGACACACCCGCGCACCGGGGCAAGGTGTCCGGGGGAATGTAACAAAAGCTATATAATTGCAGAGATTGCAATCCTCTCCCGCCGGCACCCACGCCGCATTGACTGAAACCCGGAGTGCCGATGACGGACAACAGCAGTATCGATGATCTGTTCGACAGCCAGGAAGACCGACCGCAGCGTCCCAAACGCAAAAAGAAGAAGGTGTGGCGCAAGATCCTTGTCGCCCTTCTCGTCATCGTCATCCTCGGCGTCCTTGGTGTAGGCCTCTACCTGTGGAACGTGGGGCGGACCTTTGACAACAACGCGAACAAGCTCACCGACGAGCAGATCTTCGGCACGCAGCGCCCCGATGACCAGAAGGAGGACGGCGGCACGAACATCCTGCTGCTGGGCTCCGATGAGCCGATGGACCAGGTCGACGTCAATGACTCCCGCGGACTGCGCTCGGACACGATCATGGTCATGCACATCCCGGAGTCCGGATCCAATGTCCAAGTCATGTCGATCCCGCGTGACAGCTGGGTCGACATCGAAGGCCACGGCAAGGCGAAGATCAACTCCGCGCTCTCAACCGGCGGTCTGCCCCTGGCCGTGTCCACGATCTCGGACTTCATCGGCACGGAACTCGACCACGTCGCGATCATCGACTTCGAAGGCTTCAAGGCCCTGACCGACAGCCTCGGCGGAGTGATGGTGAACTCGGAGCAGGCGTTTGAGAAGAACGGCTACACCTTCGAAAAGGGAGAGAACGTCCTCGACGGCGACGAGGCGCTGACCTTCGTGCGAGAACGCAAGTCTTTCCAGGACGGTGACTTCCAGCGCGCCCGTAACCAGCAGGCCTTCATCCGGGGACTGACCAACGAGATCATCTCCGCCGACACCCTGTCGAACCCGAAGAAGATTCAGGACATGGTCAAGAACTTCTCTCCGTACATGTACGTCGACTCCGGTCTCGACGCCCAGTACATCTCTGCCACGGCCTTCGCGATGCGCGACGTCCGCCCCGGCAACATCGAGTTCTTCACCTCCCCAACCGCGGGAGTCGGAACCTCGAGTGACGGTCAGTCGATCGTCAACGTCGACGAAGAGGAACTGAAGAAGGTCCAGGACGCGTACAAAAACGACACCCTCGATGAGTACGTCCAGAACGCTCCGGAGTCGCACCTGTAAACGTCAGACCAGATACCTCGCCGAGGTGGCCCCGCCCACCCTTGCACGTGAAGAACCCCGCCCCCTGAGTTCTCAGGGGCGGGGTTCTTCGCACCCGTATCGGGTGATGTCGCCTCAGTTGCCGAACTGGACCTTGTGGACTCCGTGGGGTGCGCCCCATTCTCCGCCGTTTGACACCTCTTCGTTGGCGACACCGACGGACATGGTCTCTCCCGTCACGGTGTTCTCATAATCCGAATAGATGGTCCCCGCTGCTCCGTCGCCGCCTGTCCTCACCCAATGTGTTGCATTCTTCGAGCCGTGCTCGTTCAGAGCCTCGACGACCTGCGGTGAGGCAAAGGCTTCGACCCGCTCCGAGTTGTCTGCACCCCAGGCTCTGACGAGCTCATCGGCGTAGATGCCGGTGTCGGTGGGATAGTGAACCGATTGCGGTGCGGCGTCGGCGGCTGTGCTCGTAACCGCTGCGGGTGCAGGTGCTGCCAGTGCGGGACCACTGGCCAGGCCGATTCCTGCGAGGCCGGCGACGGCGGTGATTCCCAGAGCTGCTGCGCGATTGCGGATGGTGGTCTTCATAGTGTCGATCCTTCTTCTTCGAGGGGCGTCTTCGCTGTGTGATGCCTGCGGTGAGTGTGGTCACCGGAGCGGTGACACCTCATCGACGCCTGCCAGTATTGCGGTCGGACTTGAAGTCAGGACCACACTGCCTGGGAGAAAACTCGGAGAGGGTCACAGCCTGGAGACGAGCTGTCTGCAATCCTGCGGCGGTCGCGCAAGCGCGCGGAATCCATAGGATCCATACGACAACGAATATTGCCTGATGACGCGGTGCGAACGACTGCTTGGCGGTGTCGACCAGACTGTGACACACGGTTGTTGCAGAGCGCTGTTTGCTACGTTTTCGTCTGCACAGTGAAACCCAATCGTGACCGGACCTCGCCGAGGTGGTTCTTCGTTCTCGTCGGACGTGATCCGGGCCATATGAAGACTGGGCTCGAAGGCCTAGAGTGGGCTCTGAGATTCATCCCATTCGTCACTTGGAGGAAGTGGACGATCCGAGCAGAGAGCGGAGGCCCGCATGACCTACGTGATCGCGCAGCCGTGCATCGATGTCAAGGACAAGTCGTGTGTCGACGAATGTCCTGTCGATTGCATCTACGAAGGTGAACGCAGTCTCTACATCCATCCCGACGAATGCATCGACTGCGGTGCCTGCGAACCGGTCTGCCCCGTCGAGGCGATCTTCTATGAAGACGATGTCCCGGAGGAATGGGCGGACTACTACACCTATAACGTGGACTTCTTCGACGAGCTCGGTTCGCCGGGAGGCGCTGCAGCCCTGGGCAACACCGGCCGGGACCACCCAGCCATCGCCGCCCTGCCGCCTCAGAATCAGGACGTCGAGCTGTAACCAGCTGGTGGCTGGGAGCCGCTTCGGGCTACTCCAGCACCCCATCCACCAATGTCCGAGCGTCGTGCTGGACGGCCCGCAGATGGTCCTCATCGCGCAGAGACTCGGCGTAGATCTTGTACACGTCCTCCGTGCCGGAGGGTCGCACCGCGAACCAGGAGTTCTCGGTCGTGACCTTGAGCCCGCCGATGGGTGCGTTGTTTCCCGGCGCCGAGGTGAGTGTTGAGGTCACCGGTTCACCGCCGACGGTCTTCGCCTTCACCTGGGAGGCGTCGAGTGCTCCCAGTTTCGCCTTCTGCTCCCGGGTGGCCGGGGCGTCCTGGCGGGCGTAGGCGCTGGTGCCGAAGTTCGCAGCCAGTCCCGCATAGCGCTGGGATGGAGTCTGTCCGGTCTTCGCGGTCATCTCAGCGGCCAGCAGAGCCATGATGATGCCGTCCTTGTCAGTCGACCAGACCTTGCCGTTGCGACGCAGGAACGATGCGCCAGCAGATTCCTCACCGCCGAAGGCCAGTGTCGAATCGAGGAGTCCGGGGACGAACCATTTGAACCCGACGGGAACCTCGAACAGTCGCCGATCATGGGCGGCGACGATTCGGTCGACGATCGAAGAGGTGACCAGCGTCTTGCCGATGCCGGCGCTGGAGGACCATTCGGGTCGGTTGTCGAGCAGGTAGTCGATGGCAGTCGCCAGATAGTGGTTGGGGTTCATCAGCCCGGCGTCGGGAGTGACGATGCCGTGGCGGTCGGCATCGGCGTCATTGCCCGTGGCGATGTCGAAGTCGTTGCGGGAGGCGATGAGCCCGGCCATGGCGTAGGGCGAGGAGCAGTCCATGCGGATGTTCTCGTCCCAGTCCAGGGTCATGAATGACCAGGTGGGGTCGATCTCGGGGTGGACGACGGTGAGATTGAGATCGAAGTCCTCGGCAATCGCGGCCCAGTAGTCGACGCTGGCTCCGCCCAAGGGGTCGGCGCCGATGTGGATGTCGGAGCTGCGGATGACGTCGAGGTCGATGACCGACTCGAGGTCCTCGGTGTAGTTGGAGATGAAGTCGAAGTTCTCGGTGTTCTCCAGGTGGAAGGCCCGCTGGAACCCGGTGCGTGGAATCTTCTCCCATCCTGCTTCGAGGTAGGAGTTCGCGCGTTCGGCGATCCACGTCGTTGTCTCTGAGCCGGCCGGGCCGCCGTGCGGTGGGTTGTATTTGATGCCGCCGTCGGAGGGCGGGTTGTGGCTGGGGGTCACGATGATGCCGTCGGCCTGCGCATCCGTTGCGGTCTTGCCCGCGTTGAAACCCAGAATCGCGTGGGAGAGCACCGGCGTGGGAGTGAAGCCGTCACGCTCATCGATGAGTGCGGGCACCTCAGCCGCGGCGAGGACTTCGAGGACGGTGAGGAAAGCGGGTTCGCTCAGCGCGTGGGTGTCACGGCCTAGGAAGATGGGCCCGTGGATGCCCTGTTTCTTCCGGAAGTCGACGATGGCGGCGGTGATCGCTGCGATGTGGGCTTCGTTGAATGCGCGGTTGAAGCTTGACCCGCGGTGTCCCGAGGTCCCGAAGCTCACAGCCTGCGCGGGCACGGAGGAATCGGGGACGAGATCGTAATACGAATCAAGCAGTGCGGAGATGTCAACGAGATCCCTATCCTGGGCCAGCTGGCCGGCGCGAGTAGTCATGGTTCTACCTTGCCAAATCCGAGCCACCCCGCACAGTTGTGTCCACGGAGTTCCCGCATCGTGGACGGTGGGTGTCCACTCTGCCCGACGTCAGACGGCGTGAGCCGTCACATCACCCAGGGTTCCTCGCCGGTTTCCGACACGATCGGCTTGCCGTGGTCGAGGTTCCAGGAGCCCATGCCACCGGCGACGTTGATGGCGTCAAAGCCGTTGTTCGTCAGCCAGGCGACGGCGCGGTGGGACCGGCCACCAGTGCGGCAGATGACGTACATGTCGTCATCGAGAGGCAGGTCGTCGAGTCGGGTCGGCAATTCGCCCAGCGGCACGTGCAGCGCGCCCTCGATGTGCCCGGCCTCCCATTCGTCGTCCTCACGAACGTCGATGATGGCAGCGCCTTCGGGGATCTCTGTCACGGAGACTGATTCTTCATCCATGGCCTCAGTCTAGGCATGAGCATATTCGCTGTGCATCCCGCGACCGTCGACAGCTTCGTCGAGCACAGCATCCAGTCTGATTGAGAACGGGACGCACGTTTCTGATCTCGAGTGAATCAGTGTCTGATGGTTGCCTGGCAAACCTGGAAACTTCTCTACGCCCTCTTCTGTTGTCGGCGGCCCCGTGTGAGACTTGGGGCAAGAATCGTCTGTGAAGGGAATGTTGATGAGCAGCAGAGATATAAGCAACGAATCCACTGGCGAGAAGAAGGCACGCGATGCTGCGGCGAAGCTCGATGAGGCGACTGAGCCACTGGGCGGCACCTCCGAAGTCGATTCGCAGACGCAGGTCGGATACACCGAAGAGAACGTCGAAGATCGTGCCCAGGACACGGCTGCTGACATCGGTGTGACCCTGCATCGCAACCCCGACGGCTCACATACGGCCGTCGATGAAAGCGCTGTGAAGGCTGCTGAGAGAGAATCCGATGCGAGCCCAGCAGCAACGGGCAACACGACGAATACAACAGGTGGGGCTGACACTGGGTCCCTCGAGCAGAAGGACGTCGTGAAGATCCTCCGCGACAGCGGCTATGTGATGCTCACGACCGCCCTCGATGACGGCAAGCTGCTCGCCCATCCGATGGTGCCCCAAGAGGTCACCGACGACGGTGACGTGTGGTTCTTCATCGATCTGCAGGGCGACCAAGCAACAGCACTGCTGCAGAATCCGCAAGTCAATATCGCCGTCTCCGAGGCGGGCAACTGGCTCTCGGTGGCCGGTCGGGTCGACTTCGTCGATGATCAGGCCAAGCTGGCGAAGTTGTGGAACAAGGAAGCTGCCACCTGGTTCGACGGTGGACTCAATGACCCGGACCTCGGGCTCATCAAGGTCACGGGAGAATCCGCACAGCACTGGGGTCTCAAGGGCGGCAAGGTCGCTGGCTTGGCCCAGATTGTCAAGGCCAAGGTCACGGGACAGCGCACCGGGGGAGGCAGCAGCACCACAGAACTCTGAGCCCAGGCCGTGTTGACCACTGCCGCGTCTCATCTCACACCACACTTCGCAGCTTGCGGTCTAGCATGGAGACATGGCAAAGACGATCGTCATCATCGGTGCAGGGCTGGCCGGAACCACCGCCGCCCGGGAGCTCAGCGAACGCGGTCAGGCGGTCACACTCGTCGATCCGGCCGCGGGGGAGACCAGCGAACGGCCCCCACTGTCGAAGCACCTCTTCGACGACTCCAGGTACCACCTGCCCTTCCATCTCGAGGCAAGTGACCTCATCACCTTCGTCCGTGACAAGGCCACAGAGATCACCCTCGCCGAGGTGGCCGACCAGTCCCAGCAGGCCGGCACCGTTCACCTGGCGTCGGGGGAGACCCTGGACTTCACCCACTGCATTCTCGCCACAGGCATGGAGGCGAACCGACCGGAGATCCCCGGATACCCGGACGCCCTGCCCGTGTACAACCTGACCGAAGCTGAATGGATCCGAAAGTTCGTCGCCGAATCCGAAGGACCATTGAACGTCGGAGTCCTCGGCTCCGGATACTTAGGCATGGAAGTGGCGACCTCGGCGGTCGCTGCCGGACATGAGGCCACCGTCTATCTGCGCGGTGATGAACCTCTGCGGAAACAGCTCTCAGCACACGTGCGCACGGCACTGTTTGAAAAGCACAAAGACGCCGGTGTGAAGTTCGTGGCCCACACCAGCAGCCCGGACGACATCCCGGCAGATACTCACAACCTGTTCGTCACCAGCGTCGGTGCTCGCCCGGCTCTGATTCCCATCGATGGCGTTCGACCCGCCGTGGCGTGGGAGGTGAATGAGAAATTGGCAACATCTCACGCCGGAGTCTGGGCTGCGGGTGATTGCGCACTCATCACCGACGGAGCCTTCGCCCTCGACCACCCGTGGGCATGTGAGCCCGTGGCTGAGAGCCACGGCAAGTACCTTGCCGAACTGCTCAGCTCCGACGACGGCGGCACCGGCGAACCCTGGTCGGATATCCCGTGGCACTGGAGTTTCCAAGGCCCAGAAAAAGTCTTCACTGCAGGTCTGACCAGCCCCGATGCCACAGATACGCTCATCAGGCACGATCCCAGCGGCAAGAAATTCCAGGTCTTCCATTTCGACGGATCAGCCCCAGACGCACAGCTCGTTGGTGTCGAGACGCTCAACTGGCCTCCTCTGCAAGCCGCGGCTCGTCGCGTACTAGCGGGTAATAACATTCCGACGAGGGCTCAGATCGAGGACCCTGACTTCGACTTCAAGGCTCATAGCCGACTGTGAGAATCGGCTACCCTCATCACGTAGACTTCCTGTGTTCGCCCCCAGTCGCCGACGAGAGAAACTTCTGTTCATGGATATGGCTAAGCTAGCTGAGGAGCACGGGCTCGAAAGAGTCGGCGGGCGGCCGTCACTGCCCGAGTACATCAAGCAGCTGATCACTCGCAGCGACTTCACCTACACTCTCGCCAAATACCGGATGCAGAGTGAGAACGAACGCAACCGCCTCGGTATGCTCTGGGTGCTGTTGCGTCCAGCGTTCTCAGCCCTGATCTACGGCACGGTCTTCGGGTACATCATGAAGGGCGCCACAGCGCGACCCGACGACTTCGCACCCTTCGTCATCATCGGCGTCTTCGTCCTCGAGTTCTTCAACACCTCGATGAACGGTGGTGCGAAGTCGATCATCTCGAACGCATCCCTTGTGCAATCCCTGCCGTTCCCGCGCATCGTGCTGCCGATCGCCACGGTGTTTCAGAATCTCCTCAACTTCATCCCCACATTCATCTTCATGGCACTCCTTGTCATGCTTTGGGGAGCGCGGCCTAGCTGGGACTGGTTCCTCTTCATCCCGCTGGTCATACTGTTCTGGATCTTCAATCAAGGCGTGGCATTCATCTTCGCTCGGGCCACGGTCCACTTCCGTGATCTCTCCCAGGTCACTCCCTTCATTTCGCGCATGATCTTCTACACCTCTGGTGTGTTCTTCGACCTCAAGGTCATGGTCGAAAAGATCAATCCCGCACTGCAGCCCTTCGCCGATTGGCAGCCACTGAACAATGTGCTGTCAATCGCTCGCGGCATCCTCATGAAGGACGGAGTCATTCCCTACGACTACTTCTGGCACCTTGCCATCTGGGCTTTCGGTATTTTCATCATCGGCTTCGTCTTCTTCTGGCAGGCCGAGGAAAGGTTCGGTCGCGATGAGTGAGACGGAAGAACCGGAAACGTTCGATACAGGCAACCTTCCTGACGTAACGAGGAACAACCCGCCCGTCGTGGTCTGCGACAACGTCCACGTCCGTTACAAGACCTTGGCTACGGGCAAGAAGCTCAAGCTCGGCAGCAAAGACGTGATGACGAAGCGGCGCGGTCTCCGAGAGGTCCATGCCCTCAAAGGCGTCAGCTTCGTCGCTCACAAAAACGAATCCATCGGCATCATCGGCAGCAACGGCTCCGGCAAATCCACGCTCATGCGTTCGATCACGGGCCTGACGCCCACCTCGGAGGGCGCGATCTACGCGACCTCGAGGCCGAACCTCCTCGGTGTCGGCGCAGCGTTGATCCCTGACCTCTCCGGTGCTCGCAACATCGTTCTCGGCTCCCTGGCTTTAGGACTGACCCGCGCCGAGGTGGAGGAGAGGTTCGACGATATCGTCGAGTTCACCGGACTGAGCGATTTCATCGACCTGCCGATGCGAACCTATTCCTCCGGCATGTCCCAGAGGCTGAAGTTCGCCATCGCGACCTCGGTTCAGCACGAGATCCTCATCGTCGATGAGGCGCTCAACGTCGGTGACAAGAAGTTCCGTGACCGATCCGAGGGCCGAATCCGTGCGATCAGAGAGAACGCCGGTACGGTCTTCCTCGTCTCCCACTCGATGCGCACGATCAAAGACACGTGTAACCGTGCGTTGTGGATCGAGCAGGGTGTCCTGCGTGCAGACGGACCGGCTCTCGAGGTCATCAGGGAATACCAGGCCTTCACGAAAGCGCAGAAGGACTGATCGCGAAAGCGACCAAAGGACTGCTGTCACGCGCGGTCACCTTGTGAGACGCGCTCGTTCATCGCCTGGCAAATAGGGCATCGCGCGCATCATCCAGGGCATTTCCGCCGGTGGAGAGTTCGGTTCGGTGAAGGCCAGCGAGGTCAACCACGTCGACCTCTTCGTCCGGTCCGGGGGCTTTCCCACTCCGGTGTCGTTCCCTTTCGTCATCGGCCGTGATCTCGTGGGTACCCTCGTCGCCATCGGGGAAACAGCCGAGAACTTCAGGTCGGGCGATCGAGTGTGATCCAACAGCCTCGGCTATGAGGGTCGCCAAGGCACGTTCGCCGAATTCGTCGTTGCACCGGTCGAACGGCTTTACCCTCTTCCCGAAGGCCTCGACCCTGCCGAGGCGGCCCCTGTCCTGCACGTGGCAGGAACCGCCTCTATCGGACTCGTCCGAGAGGCGGCGCTGCGACCGGGGGAGACTATCGTGGTCGGCTCGGCCAGTGGGGCAGTGGGCACAGCGATCGTCCGACTCGCGGCAGTCATGGGTGCCCGTGTCATCGCCGGTGCCTCAACCGGAGACGAACATTGGGTGAGCGACTGCGGAGCCGACCTTGTCATCGATAAGCATGCCCCTGACTACTACATGCAAGTCGAGCGGGCTGCCCCGCGCGGCGTCGACGTGTGGTGGGATGCCAGCGGCGACGATGACTTCGAAAAGTCAGTTCCCCTGCTCGCGCACGGTGCGCGGGTGATCGTGATGGCCGGAATGCAATCCTCGCCGAGGGTGCCTATCAACCAGCTCTACACCCGCGATGCCAGCGTGCTCGGGTTCGCGATCAGCAACGCCTCGGCCGCGGACCTCGCCGAGGCGGCGAAGGTGATCAACCAGATGCTGGCAACTGGGCGTCTGAAAGGTCGAGTGGGTGCGACGTTCCACCTCGCTGAGGCGGCCGACGCCCACCGCGCCCTCGAAGCCGGGGGAGTTTACGGCCGACTCCTCATCGTGCCGTGACGTTCGGCACTAGGCCAGTGTGACTACCCCGCAGAAACGAAGGGACCGACCCTGTACGTGAACGGGAACCCACTGAAGGCATATCGCGAGAGGTCCAATAGCCAAATGGAAAGTCTTTTGAGGTAGGGCGGTCTAGTTTTCCTTTACGACATCCCGTAAAGAAAAAGTAGACATCGTAGAATCGATTCGCTTCCAATTCGTGGCTCCGCCCGTTGAAAGGCAGGCTACGTAGCTCGGTCCATCCTGCTCATACTCTGCTGTCGGATTCACTGTACAGACCGTAGGCGTTGACTGGCTGGAGATAGTGAGCATTCCTGCCGGTAGCATCCCCGCGGACTAGGCGCCCATCCTGTACGAGTCGATCCAGCGCACCTCTCGCTCCGGCTAGTGTCAGTCCTGTCAATTTGGAGTAGTCGCCGGATGAAATTCGATCTTGAACCTCAAACCATTGGCTAACAACTTCGGAAGCTGCATCCCCTCCTGGAGTGATGAACCAGAGGACTCGCTGGCGTTGCAACATCTTGCGGTCGGCGGTCTGTCCTCCCACGATGCGGCGAGCTTCGTTCGAAAGTGTCCACACATTCTTCAGCGGAGATATCAGAGGCTGCCCATCAACTACACATCTGTGTGCAATCTCGAGGGCCTCTGCGGCTTCTTCGGTTGTACGTTGCAATATCTTAGACATGCGCTTCACCGTTGTGAACGGATTTCTCAACAGCGTGTGAACAATGAGCGCGATTTGGACGTCGCGTTGCCTGGCCGCTGGCTGAATCTTCGAAGTCAACCGAATGATCGGCAATAGTGGCTGTCCACCCGCGAGGCGAACTCGAACTCGAGGTCCAGGCTCTTCAACAAGCAGTGGTGGTCGGTGTCCGATAGTGACCATTTCTCGGTACATTCTGTCTACCCCGACTCCTTGCTTATCGACCAGGCCAAGTGCACGGGAGGCATCTGCCAGCGCGGGGTATCGACTGAACCGCTGGGTCAACACGTTGTCTGCTGAAATTCCGCCGACAAAACCCCCTGGAGATATGACCGTCAGTGACGCATCGGCTTCAATCCAGGTCGCCGTCGTTGGCTCCTGCAGATTCCAGTCGCGATGGACGACTCCGTTGAGGACTGCTTCTCGGGCAGACCGCGTCGGCAACTGCCTAAGCGCGCGTTCCGAAAATTCACCAGGGAGCGTAACCCTGTCGTTAGCGGCATCCAGAAGTGCTTCGACCCGCTCAATTTGTTCGAGGAGACTTAGGCCTTCGTAGGCTGAATCGGAGGCAAGGATATCTCCGCCTTCGACATCGAGTCGGGTCCACGTAAGCCACGCGCGCGGAGCAGGGCAGAAGAGAATCGCTCCCGCCTCGGTTAGGTAGCCGTCAACGCTGAGCACGCCAATCCGGCGTAACATGTCGGCGGGAGCAGCCGTAGCCAGGTCAGTCTGAGCGTCATCGGATCCGTCGCGCCTCGCCAAGTAATCCCGGGCGACTGCAACGGCCGCTGGCTTCACGCTATCTAGGGTGAATGCTGTGAGCCGAGCCATAGAGTCCCAACCGCTGCGATCTTGTCGACGGGCCCACCACTCACCGCGATCTACGGGGACGGAGGAATCGCCCACTCTCCAGCGGATTCGTCCGCCTGTATCGTCCACAGGCTCGCGTGCCTCGGCCACATAGATAACTAGCAGCCGAATTCCTTGCTCTATACGTTCTTCGATCTCGGGAGCGACTTCGACTCGTCTGTAAATCTGTTGACGTAACCATTCGATGTCTAGGTCTGTACCGAGAAGATCGCCAGAGCGGTCTTCAACTCCGATGATCAATGCTCCGCCACCAGGGGTGTTCGCCATGGAGGCAACTTCATTCGCGAGCTGATCAGCGGCTTTCGTGTTTTCCGGTGTACCAGGAAGTAGACGCCCGGCGGCACCTCGGCGTCCGGCTTCTTCTTTGAAATCCACTCGCTGCCGTTCGGCGCTGTCAGGCAAGGTACCGTTTCGCAACGAGTTGAGGCATTCATCCACCTCTTCGCGAGACCGTGCGCGGTCCCTCATCAGTTCTGTTCCTGGCTCAAACGAAAACTCATTCTGCGGTTGACTCATAACTTTTACTTTACACTACCCGCTAAAGAGAAAGTTTGTTGTAGAAGAGCCCGGAGCTTTCGCTTTACCAGCCGTGAAGCGGAGTGGTCTTAGTTCTCCCGGCGGTTTTAGATTCAGACCGGTCGACCACGCGATGAGAGCTGAATAAGCTCGAAGTCGATAAGCGGCGCCCCGGTTGTTCGTCGCTTATCGTTCACCCTTCACTGTAAGAGGTCTCTCACCCCTCGCTAGCTGCGCCGTCTTTACCAGCCGCAAACTGCGCGAAGTACTCCAGCGCCTCGAACGAGTCCACGGCGTCCGGGGTTGCCACCTTCTCCAGTGGATGCCCCTGGATGAGACGCTTGACCGGCACTTCGAGCTTCTTGCCCGTCTTGGTGTGCGGGACGGCGGGCACGGCGATGATGTCATCGGGCACGTGTCGAGGTGAGGCCTTTTCCTTCAGATCCCGGGCGATCCGCTTCCGCAAGCTATCATCAAGCGAAACACCTGATGCCAGCACAACGAACAGTGGCATCCAGTACCCGCCGTCGGGCTGCTCGGCACCGATGACCAGGGACTCGGCCACCTCGGGGATGCCATCGACGACGTCGTAGATGTCGGCACTGCCCAGGCGCACTCCCTGCCGATTGAGGGTGGCGTCCGAGCGGCCGGAGATGATGACGCTGCCGTGGTCGGTGATGGTGATCCAGTCGCCGTGGCGCCAGACTCCGGGGAACATCGAGAAGTACGTGTCGCGGTAGCGCTCACCGTCCGTATCGTTCCAGAACTTCACCGGCATCGACGGCATCGGGGCGGTGATGACCATCTCCCCGACCTCGCCAATTAAAGGCTGCCCCGAGTCATCCCAGGACTCCAACGCCACACCGAGGACCGGCCGCGAGAGCTCGCCAGCCCAGATCGGACAGTTCGGCGCGGATCCGGCGAAGCCGCTGACGACGTCCGTGCCGCCGCTCGTCGAGGCCAGCTGCACGCGCTCGCCGACAGCATCGCGCACCCATGGGAAGCAGTTGGCAGGCACCGGGGCACCGGTGGCACCGATCGTCCGCAGCGCGGTCAGGTCGAACTCCTTACCGGGTTCGATCCCCGCCTTCATCCCGGCCAGGAAGATCCCGGGACTGACCCCGAGCACATTGGCCTTCGTCTCCGCGGCGATCTCCCACAGCCGGCCCGGCCCCGGATAGAGGGGGCTGCCGTCGAAGCACACCGTGGTCGCACCGCCCACCAGCGCCGAGGCGACGAGGTTCCACATCATCCAGTTCGTATTCGTGTACCAGAAGAACCGGTCACCCGGCCGGATGTCGAGGTGGAGACCCAGCAGACGCAGATGATCGATGACGACCCCGCCGTGGCTGTGCACGATCCCCTTGGGAATCCCCGTCGTACCCGAGGAATACAGCACCCACAGCGGGGTATCGAAATCGACGCGCGCGAACTCGGGTTCGACATCCCCGGAAGCGACATCGTCCCAGGTGGTGAGGTTCGTGATCTGCCCGTGTTCATCGATGAATTCCTCGCCGAGGTTGCCCACCCCGACCACGGCCCGCAGGCCCGGCATCCGGTTGGCCAGATCCGCGACCTGGTCGCGGCGGTCGAAAGCCTGCCCGTTCCACAGGTATCCGTCGGCGGCGAAGAGCACCTTCGGTTCGAGCTGGCCGAGTTTCGTCCCGGCACCTTCGGCCGCGTAGTCCTGGGCGCAGGCGGACCAGATGGCACCGAGCGAGGCGGAGGCGAGGAACGCGATGAGGGTGTGGTGGGTATTCGGCAGGTATCCGACGACGCGGTCGCCTTCTCCGACTCCTTGGCCGCGGAGCCAGGTGGCGACGGAACCGACCTGGCGGCGCAGTTCACGCCAGGTGGTTTCGGTGCGCTCGCCGGATTCTCTGATGGTGATGATCGCCGGTTCGTCGGCAAGTTTGTCGTCGAGGCCGGCCCGCAGGGCGTGTTCGGCGTAGTTGAGGCGGGTGCCGGGGAACCAGGTGGCACCTGGCATGGACCGGTCGGCGAGCACTTCGGTGTACGGCTCTTCGGCGACGACGTCGAAGAAGTCCCAGACCGTACCCCAGAAACCGTCTAGGTCGGTTACCGACCACTTCCAGAGGTCGTCATAGGTGGCCAAGCTTTGGCCGGTGCGCTGATTGGCGAAGTCGATGAAGTCGGCGATCTGTGGACGCGGGGTCTGGTCAGGGTCGGGGAGCCATATCGGTTCAGCGGTCAATTCTTCTCCTCAGCACTTCGGTGGGCGGTAGCTATAGCGGTCTCCACCAGCTGAAACGAGGCGGACTCGTTCTGCGGTGGAGGCTTTGAGTCCACCTTACGCCGCCATCCCAGCGGCTTTTGCAGGCCGCCCAAAACGCGACTGCGCCGCTGAGTATTTTCAGCGGCGCAGTCGATCGGAGCGTGGATTCAGCCTCAGCCCCACACGCCGCGCGTGTCGTGGACGATCTTCTGAGTGAGCAGAGTCCGATTAGTTAAGGGTTGGGACGAAGTCGCGCAGCCACGCTTTGAGATCGTCGCCGAGATCGTCACGGTCGCACGCGATCTGCATGACAGCTTTGAGGTAGTCGAGCTTGTCGCCAGTGTCATATCGGGCACCCTTGAAGACCACTCCGTAGACGCCGTTCTCGTCCGCGTTCCCGGCGAGCTCTTGGAGGGCGTCGGTGAGCTGGATTTCGTTGCCGCGTCCCGGCTTGGTCGTCTCGAGAACGTCGAAGATCTCCGGCGCCAACACGTAGCGGCCGATGATGGCGAGATTCGAGGGAGCATCTTCGGTGGCGGGCTTCTCGACGAGTCCGGTGATCTTGACGACCTCGTCGTCTGCAGTGGATTCGACGGCGGCGCAGCCGTAGAGGTGGATCGCCTCGGGCGGGACCTCCATGAGCGCGACGACGCTGCCGCCGGTCTTCTCTGCGACCTCGATCATCTTCGGCAGGATGGGGTTACGTTCGTCGATGAGGTCGTCGCCGAGGAGCACGGCGAAGGGTTCGTTGCCCACGTGCTGGCGCCCTTTGAGTACGGCATGCCCGAGTCCCTTGGGGTCGCCTTGGCGCACGTAATGGATGTCGGCGAGATCCGTCGAATGCTGAACGGCGGCGAGCTTCTTCTCGTCGCCCTTCTGCGCCAGTGCATGTTCAAGTCCGTCGACCCGGTCGAAGTGATCTTCCAGCGGCCGCTTGTTGCGTCCAGTGATCATCACAACGTCGCGTAGACCTGCTTCTGCCGCCTCCTCGACGACGTATTGAATAGCAGGTTTGTCCACGACGGGGAGCATCTCTTTGGGTGTGGCCTTGGTGGCGGGGAGGAAGCGAGTTCCCAGGCCGGCGACGGGGATCACAGCCTTGCGCACTCTGTTGTTTTGTTCAACATTCATGCAATGAATTCTATCGAACGTCTAGAGTAGTCTTTGCCAAATCATCCCGCTGTGGCCGGTAGTCAATAAGCTGTTGCCAAAAAGTTATTGTGCTATTAATTGAGCGTGATTGCGATTTAGGCTCTTCAAGCGGAACTGGATTGCGATGAGTCCCTTCAACTCCATATGCCCCGAGTGTCATGCACGATCTTCTGAGCTAGCAATGACTTATCGAGGCGACTGAACTCGTTGTGGTCGACGAGCAGCAGGACGATATCTGCAGCGCCAATAGCCTGGTTGAGCGAGGTCAAAGTAACGTTACTGCAGTTTTCAAGCTCGGCCGGAAGGGCATCGATGTTCGGCTCGACAGCCATGATGGCTGCCTCCGGGAGTTCGTCGGCGAGCTTTCCAACGATCTGACGGGCTGGACTTTCGCGTAGATCGTCGATGTTCGGCTTGAACGCCAGGCCGAGCGCCGCGATCTGAACGTCCCTGATGCGACGGGCCTGGGGGAGGAGCTTGTCGAGCACATATCCGGGCTTCGAGTCATTGACCTCACGCGCGGTGCGGATCAGTGACGACTGCTCGGGTGCAGTGGAGACGATGAACCACGGGTCAACCGCAATGCAATGTCCACCGACGCCGGGGCCGGGCTGCAGGATATTGACTCGGGGGTGGTGGTTCGCGAGCTTGATGAGTTCCCAGACGTTGATATCGAGGCCGTCTGCAATCACCGACAGTTCGTTGGCGAAGGCGATGTTGACGTCGCGGTACGCGTTTTCGGTCAGCTTCGCCATCTCTGCAGTGCGAGCGTCGGTCATGAGGAACTCGCCCTCGCAGAACAGCTCGTACAGGTCGCGAGCACGTTCACCGGCATCGCCGTTGAGGGTGCCGACGATGCGATCATTCGTCCGCAGTTCAATCATGATCCGACCAGGCAGCACCCTCTCGGGGCAGTGTGCGAAGTAGACGGTCTGTGCGCTGCCGGGCTTGAGCGTAAGATCAGGACGTTCCTTGATGATCGTGTCCGCCAGGAACTCGGTTGCTCCGGGAGGCGAAGTCGATTCGAGGATGATGAGCTCGTTGCCCTCGAGTAGGGGAGCGATCTGCTTGCCAGCCGTCTCGATGTAAGACAGGTCCGGTTCGTGCCCATCCTTGAAAGGTGTGGGCACAGCGACGATGTAGTTGTCCGCGTGCGGGGTCTCGGTCGTGGCCCGCAGATAACCTTGAGAGACGACACCGGCCACTGTCGTAGCCATGTCCGGCTCGACGAAAGGAACCTGACCGGCGTTGATTGTGGCTACGGCATCGGCGTTGATATCGACCCCGACGACCTCTGCGCCCGAACTGGCTAGAACGGCCGCGGTCGGAAGACCGATGTATCCGAGGCCGATGACGGCGACCGAAGGGCGTTGAGAGGTGGCGGTGGGCGGCATGTGTGCAATGCTCCAAACTGAAGATGAACGACTTCTGATGTTACCCGAGAGCACGCATCGGCAACGATAGGGGCGCAGCGTGCGGGACCGCCCCTATCATTATGGAAGTGCCGAAACAGGGGGCGGGAGACCTGCCGACTGAACTGGCAACGACATATTCCTAAGCAGGAGGGTGAAATTGACCCCGACAGTTCTCACAGTTTTCGGTACAAGGCCCGAGGCAATCAAGGTAGCGCCCGTCATTCGCGCAATCGAATCGAGTGCGAAGCTGAGTTCGCGGACCCTGGTTACGGCTCAGCACCGCGAGATGCTCGATCAGGTCAATGAGCTGTTCAGCATTGTTCCAGATATTGACCTCAACATTATGTCCAACGGCCAGACCCTCAACGGAATAGCGTCGCGTGTTATCGGTGAGCTCGACAGCGTTCTCGCATTGGAGCGTCCAGACGCAGTTCTCGTCCAAGGAGATACCACCACTGTGATGGGAGCTGCGATTGCGGCTTTCAATCGGCGGATCCCAGTGATTCATCTTGAAGCTGGGCTTCGCTCGGGGAACCTTTCCAGCCCCTTTCCCGAGGAAGCCAACCGCAAACTGACCAGCCAGATCTCAGCACTTCACCTTGCGCCGACACGTCGATCCCGCGCCAATCTAGTGGCGGAGGGGGTTGCCCCGTCCGACATTGTGGTGACAGGCAATACCGTCATCGATGCTCTTCACATTGCGGTCGGCATGAACGTCACGCCGGCTGATGGTGCTGTTGCTGATTATGTCGCTGCCGATCGGCCGAAACTGCTGGTAACGACGCATCGCCGGGAGAACCTCGGATCAGCGATGGAACATATCGGAGATGCATTGGCCACACTCGCCGAATCTCGTCCTGATTTGATCATCCTCCTTCCAGCTCACCGCAATCCGCTCGTACGTGAGTCGGTTCTGCCTCGAGTCAGGAACCTCGACAATGTGTTGGTCACGGAGCCACTCTCTTACGGCGAGTTCACGACGGTGATGGCGGCGTCGGACATCGTTCTCACCGACTCCGGCGGCATCCAGGAAGAGGCACCGAGTCTCGGTAAACCTGTGCTCGTCATGAGGGACAACACCGAACGCCCTGAAGCGGTCGAGGCCGGATCAGTAGCGCTCATCGGTACGGGTACGAGACGAATCGTCGACGAAATCTCGAACCTCCTCGACGATGCGAACGCATATAGAGCCATGTCGAAAGCAATCAATCCGTATGGCGACGGAATGGCAGCCGCGCGGTCGGTTGCCGCTATCGAGGAGTTGTTCGGGGTTGGGGAACGAATTGAGGAGTTCACCGTCTCCGAGGATTGACTACCGCCATCCCGGCTGTCTGGGAAGGCACCAGTGCCGATGCCTGGGTGCGTCTCTCGAATTCACGTCAATCTCGTTCGTAGATATCCCGCGTATAGATCTTCTCGGTGACGTCGGATAGCTCTGAAGTCTTGCGGTTGGTCAGAATGACATCAGATCGTCTCTTGAACTCGTCGAGGTCACGGATGACTTCGGAATTGAAGAAATCCTCGTCTGCGAGTTCGGGTTCGTAGACGAGGACCTCGATTCCTTTGGCCTTGATACGCTTCATGATTCCTTGGATCGCGGATTCCCGGAAGTTGTCGGAGCCAGCCTTCATGACGAGCCGGTAGACCCCGACCACTGAAGGCTGGAGCGAGAGGACATCAGCGGCAACGAAATCCTTGCGCGTCGTATTCGACGACACGACCGCCTGAATGAGGTTTTGTGGAACCTCTTGATAGTTGGCGAGTAGCTGCTTCGTGTCTTTCGGCAGGCAGTAGCCTCCGTACCCGAATGACGGATTGTTGTAGTGGTTGCCGATCCGCGGATCGAGACCGACACCTTCGATGATCTGAGCCGTGTTCAGCCCGTGCGTTGCGGCATAGGTGTCCAGCTCGTTGAAATAGGCGACGCGGATCGCGAGGAAGGTGTTCGCGAAAAGTTTGATGGCCTCGGCTTCGGTCGCATCGGTGAGGAGGACCGGCACATCTTCGTCGAGCGCGCCCTCGACCAGCAGATCAGCGAACAGTTGACCGTCAGAACCCGTGTCGCCGACCACAATTCGTGACGGGTGCAGATTGTCATAGAGCGCTTTACCCTCGCGCAAGAACTCAGGAGAGAACACGATTCGTGCGTGCGGACGCTCATCGCGCAGACGCTGTGTGAAGCCAACCGGGACAGTGGATTTGATGACGATCAGTGCCCCGGCGTTCACTGCAAGCAATTGGTCGAGCACAGATTCGACAGACGTCGTGTCGAAGAAGTTCGAGTCTTCATCGTAGTTGGTGGGGGTAGCGATGATAACGACGTCTGCGGATGCATAGGCTTCGTCGCCGTTGGTTGTCGCAGTGAGGTCCAGCTTCTTGTTGGCGAGGAAATCGGAGATCTCCGGATCAATGATCGGTGAGATGCCGCGATTGATCAGACCGACCTTCTGTGAGGACAGATCGACCGCCGTAACGTGATGGTGCTGCGCGAGCACAACTGCATTCGACAGACCGACGTACCCCGTACCAGCAATGACGATATCCATTTGCCACTCTTTCTGATATGTCGATTCGCCAACGAATTCCTTCGTTGGAGTCGACGTTCCGAACTTCAACAAGAATGCTACGCGAATACACTAGTGTGATCGGCGGGGTGCCGACTGATCTCGCTAATGAGCCGTCGACTACGGCGGCGGAAAAGGAGCTTGCAGGGTGGGGAAACGGTTCAAATCTGCACTAGTTGGTATGGGAGTCGCAACAGCGTTGCTGGCCGTAGCGGGCCCAGCGATGGTTCTGTCCACTACACCGGATATCCGTTCCTCAGCCTTGGCTGTCTGGGCGGCTGTTTTCGGCACCTGGATTCTTGCAGTGCTGTGTGCGGTCGTTGTGTACTTGGATAGGAGAACGAGTCGGATGCTGATGACTCTCCGCCGGGAACTCGCTGCGAAGAACAACTGGGACGTCATTGCAGAGGTTCGCGATACCCGCGTCAAACAATCACGACACGAATTCAAGCAGGAACTGCTGCTCGACCGTATCGATGCAAGCGCTACTACTCTGCTCGGGGATGTTGATTCGCTTCGAGCTGATGAGGTGGTACCGGAGCTGACGCCGATACCGTGGCACGGTGGCGAACCTGGCGGACCGAGAGTTCTCTTTGTCACGAGCAATGGGTCGGGAATGGGCCATCTCTCTCGGTGTCTTGCTATTGCTTCGGAAGCCGAACGTGCCGGGTGTCGTACTGCAGTTCTCACCTTGTCGACGGCATACGAAGTCGTGCGCAAGTGGGGGTATCCGGTCATGTATCACCCCAGTTCGGCCGCCTCTCCGTGGACCCTATCGGCCTGGAACCGGTCGTTCGCCCGCTATCTTCAGCGGCGCATCAGTACTGATCGTCCGGATGTCATTGTCTTCGACGGCACTGCTGTTTATCGGGGTGTCACACAGGTGGCCCGTCGGCTGGAAATCCCCCTGGTCTGGCTGCGTCGTGGAATGTGGAAAGAGGGTGTCACCAGGGTTCAATATGACCAGCCGTTCGACGTGGCTGACTTTGTCATCGTTCCCGGCGAGGTGACAGGGGAGGCTCCCCACGACCAAGGCGAGGTTTCCTATGTTGGACCGGTATCTCAAGCAAGCCAGCTGGAGATTCTGAATAGCGAGGCAGCGAAACAGGCACTGGGTCTCGACAAGGATAAACAGTACGCACTCATCCAGGTTGGCAGTGCACAACTCGATGGCCAATCCGCGGTGTCAGCCAGTATCGATTGTCTCAACGCGTTGAATTCCGAGCTGACCCCGGTAGTTTTAGTCTCGCCGGTGGCCGACCGCGAACCTGAGATCCCAGGGGCAGTGGTCGTCCACGGTCGATACCCGCTGGCCCCGTACTTGAAAGCGTTCGAATTCGCTGTGTGCTCTGCCGGATACAACTCAGTGCACGAGAACCTTGCTGTGGGACTTCCCGCAGTCTACGTCCCGAATACGGACGTTGTGACCGACGACCAGACCGCAAGAGCGGAACTCGTCGCTGAGTCGGGATTGGGGCTCGTCGCGCGTTCTGTATCAGAGCTGAACATTGAGATGAGCAATATGGTTTCCCTCGACAGGAGGACCGCTCTCTTTGCGGCACTAGCCGCCAGACAAGTTGTCGACGGAAGCAATGACACGATTATGGAACTGCTGCAGATCATGGATGAAACCAGAATCGAGAGTCTACATCCGGATGGAACGAACGATCATTCTATTGGTTCCTGAGATCGTCCCGCTCGGCGCGTAGATATCTCTCCATGGCTGCTGTTCTTGCTGCAGATTCCTTGGTTGCTTGTTGCAAGCCGTTGAGCGAACGCGCGATTTCCTGTTGCTGCCGCGCGATCGAGTTGAGAGCCGTACGATTCCATTTGGCGTTGCGTTCGGCAATGAAGTTCGCTTGCTTCCAGGTACTTGGCAGAATCTTCGCGATGAATCTCCGCAAGAACGTACTGCGATTCTTTCGGTATTGCTGAAAATTTTCGATGCCGGGCACTTCAACTTTGGAGCTGAGTGGCGTGAATGGCGCGGCGGCCATTTTGTTCTTCAGAGACTTGGCCTCGGCCCGGGACTTGGCCAGAGCGCGTGCCGTTCGTTCTGAGTACTCAACGCTTAACCGAAGGAGCATCTGGGAAGCCTCTGGCGTCGGCGGGGGCCGGTGACCCGCATCTAGTCGCTTCTCGATGAGCTGTCGGTAGAGCAATCCGAAATTTACGTCGAGGAGCCGGCGCGCCGAAGTCAGCGCAGCGGCAGACGTGTCCTGATATGACTGTGGGTCTCCCACGAAGGCGGCAATTTCAAGAGCCATCTGACTGGGGTCGTTCTGCGGAACAGTTTTGACCCCGTGGTTTCCTTCGAGATAGGCGAGCCAGGGAATATCATACATGACCACGGGTAGGCCCAATGCCTGGCCCTCGACGAGGGTCAAAGGGAACCCTTCGATGGAGCTGGTCATGAGGCACACATCGGCGTGCTGGAGTGCCGATGTCAGCTCTTTTCCATGCAACGGGCCGAGCACATCGACGGATTCGCTGAGCCCGATGCGCTGAGCTTCTCTGAGCAGTATGGCTCGTGTCATGTCGGGCCCGTCAGGTCCGATGATCGACATGTGGAACTCGACGCCCAGATCTCGCAGACCTGAAGCCACCTTGAGCAATTCAGCGACTTGTTTCGTTGATTGCTGGAGGCGGCCCCACCAAACGAGTTCGATGGGCGCAGACCTGAGCTTCTTGGGTTCAGAGTCTGTTCCCTGCTCGATGAGCATGGGTGACGGCGGATTTGGTAAATAGACAGCGTTGTCGACGCCATTGATTGTCCAGAACGCGACGTCAGTCGGAGACAGTACAACGGTGTCTTCCAAAGTGTGCAAGTTGGCGGCGATGAACGACGTCCTAGTCGATCCATTGAATATCGGTCGCAGCGCGAAGTTGTGTACCCAGCCGATGGTCCCGATCCCTACCGCACGAGTTGCGAGGGCGTAGAACGGCCAGTACTCGTTGTAGAGGAGATGGTGGTCAAACACGGCATCAGCGTCGACATCAGAACAGATGTCGATGAAACATTGGATCTTCTCGGCCCAACTGTTGCCGACAATGGTGACATTTCGGGCATCCGGCGTGATCGGATGGTCAATGTCCTGGTCTTCGTGAAGGGCAACGGTCACGTCGATGCCTTCGCTCACCATGATGTGCGCTTGTGCGGCCACGACTCCCTGGAGGCCGCCCGTTTTCAGGTGTGATGTCGTCACGACGACACTTCGTGCCTGCTGGACCGGTGAAACGGCGAGGTGCTCGAACTGCTCCACCAGCATCGGGAGGGCCTCCCTGCAGAAATCTGCCGATGCCAGAACGATATCGAGCGCTCCGACACGGCTCAGCAGCAGATCGAAGCATTGATCTCGCAAGTCTCCGGTGGTGCGTTCCAGACAATCGCGGACCAGATTGCTGATAAGTGATCGACGCGCGGATCGATATGACGCGTGGGCATGGGCGGGGACCTGATCATCGATCGACTCCAATGAATCGACTGCGCTCAGATAGAACTTGAACTGGTCGATAGTGTCGATCGATTGCCCGCTCGTGCCTCGACGGAAGAAATAGCGGTAGAGACGGTTCGAAGTCGACACATATCTGCGAGCATTTGACAGGGCGAGGAACGAAACCGGAATGTCATTTGCTCGATAGAACTGAAATGACTCGTCGGCTTGCCTATATGCATCGCGGAGGAGCTCCCGATCGAACAGGTACTTCCACAAGTGCCCCTGTGCGGGTTGACCAAGTGGAAACAAGGCGGAGACTATCTGCTCGCCGATGAGCTCGGCATGTTTGGGCTGAAGGGAACGTTCGAAGCGAGGTGTTCCTTGGCCGGCGGGCATGACCATCTCAACGCCGAACCCGACGACATCCGCCGATGAATCTCGAGCCTTGGCTAACGTGACTTCCGCAGCGTTGCGGGCCAGCTCGTCATCTCCGTCGAGGAATAGAACGTAACGTGCTTTCGCTGCAGCTATGCCTACCCTTCGCGCTTGATACGCGGAACTATTCTTCTCAAGCCCGATGTATCGAAGCCGAGGATCGTCCGCCATTTGAAGAACTACCTCAGCGGTGTCATCGGTTGACGCATCATCAACGCAGATGACTTCGATGTCTCGTTCAGTCTGCGCCAGTGCACTGTGTATCGCCCGACCTACAAACTCTGCATCATTGTGAACTGCCATGACGATTGACACCGATGGCGCATGAGCTATTGCCGCGGAATCGACGGCGGTGGACATCGTCACGGTTGGGCATACCTCAATCACTCGGTGTGGAGAGCAGCGGGGCCGACGGAATACGACTCATGCAAATCCAGTCTTCAACGCCACATCAGATTACCTCAGTGCCATTCCGTCTTGATTGCGGGCTTCAGCTATGTGACCGGTCAACCGGTAAACCTTGGGTGAAGAACTGAGTAACACCGCCATGCCGTGTGAGGGAATTGAGGCCTTATCGCCGGCGGATACAGCGATGTCTCCCAAGCTATCGAGTCTAGTCGGAGGAGACGTCGACCATCCGGTATGAGAAGATGTTTAGCATGTCTGATCTTCTTGTAGTCGGTTCTGGCTTCTTCGGTCTCACAATTGCCGAGCGAGCGGCTCATGCCGGCAAAAAAGTGACTGTTATTGAGCGCCGCTCCCATATCGGCGGCAATGCGTACAGTGAGATCGAACCGACGACAGGGATTGAGGTGCACCAATATGGTGCCCATCTCTTCCATACGTCCAATAAAACGGTTTGGGACTACGTCAATAGATTTACCACCTTCACAAACTACTCCCACAGGGTCTATTCCACTCATGCCGGTCGAGTCTTCGCGTTGCCGGTGAACCTCCACACGATCAATCAATTCTTCGACGCCGCGTACACCCCTGATGAGGCGCGATCCCTCATCAAGGAGCAAGCAGGCGAGTATGACGTCGATTCAGCTCGGAACTTCTATGAAAAGGGCATTGCATTAGTTGGGCGCCCACTGTTCGAGGCGTTCTTCGCGCACTACACCGCAAAGCAGTGGCAGACATCGCCCGAAAAGCTTTCCGGTGACATCGTTTCGCGATTGCCTGTGCGGTATAACTACGACAACCGATACTTCAACGACACATATGAAGGGTTGCCGACTGACGGTTATACTGCTTGGATTGAGCGTATGGCCGATCATCCGAACATTGAGGTTCGTTTGGATACGGACTTCTTCGACTTGACGCAACCGTGGAGCAAGGAATCCGCGGTTGGGCAGGTTCCGGTGGTTTACACCGGGCCAGTGGACCGTTACTTCGACTACAGCGAAGGGGAACTGAGCTGGAGGACCTTGGATTTCGAGCAGGAGATTCTGCCTGTTCGTGACTTTCAGGGAACGCCGGTGATGAACTACCCGGATGCCGACGTGCCCTACACCAGGATCCATGAGTTCAAACATTTCCACCCGGAGCGTGCAACGGCCCACGCGTCCGATCAGACTGTCATCATGAGAGAGTTCTCGCGTTTCGCCGACAGGGATGATGAACCGTACTATCCGGTGAATACGGCCGATGACAGGGCAGCTCTGCTCTCGTATCGTCAGCGTGCCGCCAACGAGCCGAATGTGTACTTCGGAGGCAGGCTCGGTACCTACAAGTACTTGGACATGCACATGGCAATCGGATCGGCGTTGTCGTTGTGGCGCAATGAATTGGCCGACAGCATCTGATAGGGCGGCGCTCGGGAATGCGGCCGTGTTCACCGCGAATGACGATGCGACTATGCGCGCCGTTACATAGAGTTCAAGTGGAGTTCATTTTAAGGCATCGATTTTCGTATTCGTCTTCAGATGGCGTTTCCGTGTAGCTGAAGTTGCATGCGTCTTATGCGGGTGCGTTGCGATTTTGGCGGATTGCCACCTGCTAAACTGCGAAGGTGCAAAGTATCTCTGAAAACTCTGATTCCCCGTACATGCATTCGGACGACTTCCTGGTTCGAATCAGCAACGGCAGCTATGCCGACTTTCCTGCATATTCGGCTCAGGGAACACCTGCATCTCAGTCATCGTCAGAACTGGCGAGTTCGACGCTCGAACTTGTGGCGGGAGACAGGGCGCGCTTCGAACGCCTCTCAGCCCGCCGATCCCCAAAGATCTCAACGATGCGTGTGCGAGCCTTCGGCGCTTGTCACGAGTCCATCTGGGCACTCGATCTGCTCTCTGAAAGGTTCACTGAGGGAAAGCACGATTGGGCCAGTCTGAAGGCGGCGGCCGCACGTTTCGCGGACGATCCGCGGGCGTTCGACCAGACATTGGACCGGATGAGCTTGAAGGATTTGTGGGCGCTCTCTGAGCTGTTGCATGCGCGTGAACTTGCCAGCGCATCAGAACAGGCGCTTCTGAAGTTCATATCCACACGGGTACTGGCCGGCGCGGAGTTCGATCGGAAGCTGAATGAGCTGCTGATCGAGAGGTTGCTGTATGCCGATCTGATTGAGCCCGCACGGATTCTGGTTTCACGTCTCGACGACAGCACGTGGCGTAAACAAGCGCTTGCGGTTGAGCTGGAGCATTCGCGCTTCGGCGGCACAATTGAAGGTACTTTGCTCGCCCTCAACCCCTCGCTCTACCGTTACGGTTTGGAACGGATCGGTGTGAGCGGAGACGGAGACTCCGGATTCCAGCGGCTGCAGACCGAGGCCACGGGTCGTGTCGACGACGGGCCGCTCGTCTCTGTCATCATGACGACGGATCACCCGACGGTGAACGCGGTGACTGCGGCGCGATCGATTGTGGAACAGTCCTACCAAAACCTGGAATTGATCGTTATCGACGGTTCACCCGGCGTTTTCGAACCGGTGTTGGAACAGATCGCATCGCTGGATTCGCGAATCAAAGTCGTCCGTGAGTCGGCAGACTCCAACCAGTACGTTCGCCGCAACAATGCGATTGATCTGGCAGCAGGATCGTTCATCACCTTCCAGAGTGATCACGCTTGGGCACACCCGAGGCGCATAGAAACACAGGTTCGTGACCTCGTCGAGAACAGCGGCAAACTGGCAAACATCGTCCGAAAGATCCGAGTCAGCGATGATCTCTCGCTTGTGAGCTCTCGAGGAGCTCGCCTCGCGCTCTCCGAGCCGTCTCTCCTGTTCCGACGTGACGCTGTGATCGACGAGATCGGGTACTTCGATGGTGCTCGGAAGGGCGCAGGTACCGAATTCCGAAAACGTCTGGAAGCAGCCACCGGTGCGCGCATTGAAGCCGTCGGTCCTGAAGTTCCTCTGGAATTTGCTCTGATCGATCCGTCTGACGATGCGCAGGACGACTTCGAAGGGGGGCTGTGGATTGATCCGGTATGGCTCGAGTACCGCGAGGCGTACTCCCAGTTCCATAACCGCATCAGTGTGGGTGAAGACAGTGCATACATCCGGGCAGGGGCCGGCCGACAAGCTTTCGCCGCGCCGGTACGGTGGACGCAAGATTCGCCGTCATCGACCTCCTTCGATGTGATTCTCATTCTCGATGGACGGCGTACACCGCGGCGCAATGAGTTCATCGAAGCAGTTGTCGACGAACTCTATTCGTTGATTGCCACTGGAGCTCGCGTTGCAGTGATGCAGTCCGATTCGGCCGACGGGGGCGATCGGCCGGGTCCGATGGCAGACGCTCTCCATGAGCTCGTTCAATCGGGCAGGATCACACAGATCTTCGAGGGCGACCAGGTAGAAGCAGACGTAGCGATAGTCCGGCATGCGGTCGCGGTTCAGGGACACTCACCGCAGAGTCAGTCGCTAAACGTGGAACGAGTCGTGGTTGTCGAGGATATCGTCGGAGGAGACCTTCGATCAACGACCTTCGCGCAAGCTGACGTCGATGAGACCTTGAAGAGTTGGGCAGGGGCCGATCCGGAATGGGTCACTGCCGCGCCGTTGGTTGAGCGTCCGGTACTACATTCTGTTGTCGTGGACGATGGGGCGGTTCGGGTGACTATCAGCGCACCGGATTCTCATCAGCTTGTCGCAGTAAAATTCGCCAGCGGAGACACAAGTGTTGACGTTCCAGTTGTCGCCGGCGGCGACAACGAGGATATTGTCGCCGAAATCCAGTTGGACGAGCTTCCCGTCGGAGAACTCCTTGTCTCAATCGTTCGTCGGCATGACATCGGCGAATCCGTCCAGGGCTGCATAGTCAAACATCAACGGGTCCTGAGTGCGATCGGTGATCGGATTCTAGTCGCGAGTGGCCGGCTCCTGCGTCTGCTGCCGAATGCCGCGCAACCAGGACCGAATGACAACGTCGGGTTTGCTGAACGATACCTTGATGTGTCTGTAGATTCGGCGCGGATCTTCCGAGGACAGATTGAACTGAGTTTGTACCGTGGTCCCGAGGTCCAGCTGACCGCACTGCACCTATTGAGAGAGGTCGACGGAAGAGTTCGGCGCCACGAGTTCGAGCTCGGCGAGCCGGATGGAACCAGCCAGATCGCAACGAGAAACGTCGACGGGATCCTTGACACTCGGTGGAAAGTCTTCGGTGTATTTCAAACACCAATGGGACCGGTCTCGGCCCCAGTCGGTTTCGGAGTCGATACCCCTACGCACGACTCCAACGAACACCACATCCGCAAGTTGACCTCCGGCAGCGCGGGCGTGATTCACATCGTCGAACAACCGCGCACTGTCAGTACGGATCGCACGCCCTTTCTGTCGATCGTTATGCCAGTGTTCAACGTTGCACCATACCTGGATACATCAATCCAGTCCGTACTGATGCAGGATTTCGAGGACTTCGAGCTGATCATTGTCGACGATGCTTCCACCGACAACGGTCGGCAGGTCATCGAAATGCACCGGGCGCTCGATGACCGAATTCGCGTCATCGAGCTGGATCACAACACGCTTGGTGGAGCCGGCGTGCCGAGCAATCTTGGCATACGAGCAGCGCGCGGCAAATATATCGCCTTCGTCGATAGCGACGATTGGGTGACGAAGTCGGCCTTCAGCAGATTGATCGAGCTGGCTGAAGCCAATGACGCCGAGCTGGTCATCGGCGACTTCCGCACTTTCGACGAGAACGACAGAAGCTTCGCGGACGCCTACGACGGCGACAGATGGCGGAATATCCCCTTGGAACAGGTGATCTCAGCGTCGAGCCATCCAAGTCTGCTGCGACTTTCTCCTGTCCCCTGGCGCAAACTGTACCGATCCGACTTCGTCAGAAAGAATCATGTGCTCTACCCGGAAGGAGACTACTTCTACGAGGACAACCCGCTGCACTGGCATGTCCTGTCACGTGCAGAACGGATCGTCGCTTGTGACGAGATCGTCAGCTATCACCGGATGGCGCGTGAGGGCCAGACGATGGGAGCCTTCGAATACAAACTGGGTGCAATCGCCAGTCACGCGAACACGATTCTGCAGTCGCTGAAGACCAGTACGGCCGATCACCGGGAGATTTTGTTCTCGGAGTTCATCGACTATGTCAGTCGGCAACGGTGGATCGTGCGCCGACAGACCCAACCGGCTGCGGCAAAGATCATCCAGCATCGCCTGGCAGACATCTACGACCGGGCCAGGGAGATAGAACCAGCTGCAAACGTCCCCCAGAAGACGATTTCGCATTTTGCTGGATACCGCTCGGCTTATCCCGACCTCGACCTGACGATCGTCATACCGGTCTACAACAGTGCCGACCTGTTGCGCGATACTTTGGACTCAGTGATGGCGCTGGACGGTCTGGCCTTCGACGTGTTGCTGATCGACGATGGCTCGACTGACAAATCACTGCACGTCATGCGCGAGTACGAGCGAAAGTACGCAAACGTGCACGTCTTCGAACAGAAGAACCGAGGTGCCGGCCGGGCGCGTAACGCAATCATTCCGCTGTGTACTGGCCGGTATACCTACTTCTTGGACGCCGATGACGTTATCAATGCGAATGCACTTCGGCAAGCAATCATCAAAGCAGACCATGATGAATCGGATTTGATGTTTGTCCAGTATCGCATTGAGTTTGCCGATGAGGGTCGATCACGCGGGATGTTCAACGCCGATTCGGACATCTGGAAACAATTAAACGAAGCTACAGACATAAACGCCAAACGGGACCTGCTTGCCGGATTGATCAATTATCCATGGAATCGAATCATAAAAACTTCACTATTACACGACGCAAATATTTTCTTTGGGCCCACCATTGTTCATAACGATGTCTTGTATCACTGGCACAGCATCCTAAGCGCGGAAGCAATCGGCCATCTTGAGGTAGAGGTATGTACTCATCGCAAATTCAAGAGTCGAAGTCAAGTTACAAATATTGACGACGAGAGAAGAATGGCGGTGCTTGAAGCGCTGCGGGGTACACATGAACGCATTTCGCCTTTGGGATCCTACAGTACCGTAAAACCAGCGTGGTCTAAATTTGCGATGGAATTAATAGAATGGGCGAAAGCCAGAATACCCGCACAATTTCAAGAGACGTACCGCCAGCGTAGCCAAGAGCTCTCCACCAAAATCGCCGGTGAATGAGGATGCGGCAACCATGACTCCCGCATGATGTTTGTTGTAGCACGTGATACTGAAAGCGAGTGCGATCCGCTGTTGCCGCAGGACTAGATGATTGATTTCTCGCCGAATGTGCATTACAATCAAGAATCAATGTAATTGAAAATTGACAAAAAGACTCATGCAATAACCGTCTGCTTGGAATTGTTTGCTTCTGGGTATATCGCACTCGCAGCTGGCTCTTCCTGCGAGTAGCTATTTGCCGGGTATTACAGTTTTCTCGTCGCATAATACGACCAGCCATTTATGAGGACACAGTATGTACGCATCCTTGAAGTTTGACCGTCGGCAACGAGAGCTGTCTGTCGAATGCTACGAATATCCTAGATCGGCCAAAATACAAATCCAATTGCTTCGACATAATAGAATAATCGACACGATTTGGCTGAAATCTGACAATAAATACAGCTGGAAAGTCGATGAAGCCAATATAGCGGCTGGCGACTACCATGTAAAAGCGTCGATCGAAGACGCTGATTTATCTGTTGAAACCGAATGGCAGTATGTGCCAGTGTTGGAGCTTGTTGACTCACATGTAGAACCTAACGACGAAGTTAGAGCTAGCCTTGAGGCGCTTGCCGATATACCTGTGCCCTCCGCAATGAGTCCCCATGGAGTTCTCGCTTATGTGCGTTGGGAAAGCGCAAAAGGCACTGACGATCACGATAGCCGATTGAATGATATCGCAGCGCTTGCGGCTTCGGTGGATTCCGAACTGTTCGACGTCGCGTCGGGGCCTCGCTTACTTCGGCATGATGACGTTGCGGAGTGTGAACTCGATAGGACGCCTGCTGCCCTTACCGCGAGTATGGTGATTTCCTCGTCGACGCCGGTTGGTATAAATGCGGCAGAGGGTGCCGTAGGCTTCGGCTCAGGTTATGTATACCAAGAACGCAATCTTAAAAAGGGTAGCTCTGTAGTTGACGCTCTAGAGCGGAACGAACATGCCTCGTCGACGTGCGGTTCGCGCCTGATGTCGTTCTGTAGTGGTGAGTTCGTTGCTTGTGCCGTCTTCCCTGACGGCTCTGTGGAATTCCATTCGGACTATGCTGGATACGGTATCTGGTACGAATATCACAGCAACACTCTAAGCATTGTTGCTTCAAGTTTCCTCCTTGCAGTTCAAATCGCCCGTCTATTGGGTGAAGATTTGAACTTGAACTTCGATACAATTGATGCCGATTTTACCTCGTTGGTGCAGCCGTTTCAGCAACCGTTGCTTGATGCTCTTGAAATTCAAGGGTTTGCGATAGTGCGACCAGACCAGGTGCGGCTTCTGGATCCCAAAGGTGGCTTGGGATATTCGCGGAGTGCTCTCGGATTGGATATTGACCGGCCATTAAGTTTCACTGACGCGAGGTACAACGAGCTTCTGGACGCTGCTGCAGAGGAAATCAAAAGTAATTGTGCTGCGATATTGAATGACCCTGACATACGGGAAGTGCGTTGCGACATTACTGGTGGTCTTGATTCGCGCGTAGTGCTTGCTGGGATGCTCGCTACTGCTGACGAAAACCTTGGTAAAGTGTCCCTGTTTACCGCTCGCGTTGACACGAACGTCAGTGCTGAAGACGAACGCATCGCGTCTGTCATTTCAAAAGAATGTGGCGTGCCGTTCAGCAGGCGAGGTGTCACCAGAGTGGGGCCCTGTTCCACTACGCATTTAGCACAAAAGCAGATTAGTTCAACGTACGGATCATATTGGCATCGGAGTCATGGGCACCCGTTGGAGCCGGACCCGGAAGTAATATACGTGGGCGGAGCTGGCCTCGGCAATATTGCTCGCGACTACACCACCGACGCGTGGGGAATCTCGCAGGCTAGGGTGAGATCCCCCGCTGAGCTGACTGTAACGTTGGCGCAGACAGTCTTCAAATGGCGCGGCCATGCTACAATGAAGCCCGCTCCTACTAGAGGCGTTTTGGACGTTGCGTCGAGATGGGAGGACGTTCCAGGGTCGATGTCGCAGAAAGCAAGTCATATTTTTAACTTCTTTCGGGCCCGATTGCACGGTGGAGGTCGGATCAACGCAACCATGGGTTCTTGGTCGGCCACCCCTGCTATAACGCGTTCGTTATATAAATTGCGTTTGATGGTAGGTACACTAATGACCGGGCCGAGGGTCCAGTTAGAGCTGTGTAATCGTTTGGCGCCCAACCTTGCGTCGATACCCTATGACAAAGCGTCATACAATCGGGCCTTCAGCGCACTTTTCGGTTCAATGCGAGACAGTATGACCACCGACGGGCGAGAATTGGAAGAGTCCCGGACTGTTTCAGCGGCTAGTACTCGCTGGATAGCGTGCGACGTGTGTGAGCAATTTTCCCCGAGTCGGGATCGCAAGAGTTCTGAGAACGAATTGATCGACCTTGCGTTGGGTGCAATTAGTGAAATGTCTAAGGATGTGCAGCTCTCTGACATTCTGCAGGTTGCTGAACGGTGGGCAAGAAACGAGCTTGGGGTGCGTTACGGGGTAGACCATAGTTATGGAAGGACCTTTGTCAATAAGGTTCTGCACCTCTATGCAATGTGGCGGATGTGTGGCGGTACAATTGCAAACAACATGGACTGAGCTCGGCGATACTCGCTACTATTTCGTCTTTGTTTAAAAGAACCGGCATGGTTCGATGTTGCCAGGTAAGGAGTTGTCATGCCTGTTAGTAGATTCAAAATTGACGATACTGGTGCAGACCAGTTGTTGGCAGCTGGGGTAACTTGGAACCGTGGGGCTGAGTTGTGGCCGATGTCGGCAGGCACCGAAGTACTGGCCGCTGAAAAGCGTGTATTTGAGCAGTTTACGCGACATCCGCGCAATATGATTCTTCCGATGGGCGCGTTTTCATATGTCGTGGACGCGCCCAGGAATATGATGTTCGCTGATATCGGCAGATTCTGTTCTGTGGCCCGCGGGTTGCGGATTGTTAACGGAAACCATCCGATCGACTCTGTCACGACAAGTCCGTACCATTTTAGCGACTTTTATGACTCGTACTTGCCTGAGCGTTTACGGTATCAAGGTCCTGGGAATGAATTCCCGCGCGGTTACGGTCGGGTGCGAATCGGCAATGATGTGTGGATCGGTGGTCATTGCATTGTTCGCAGCGGTTTGAGAATTGGCAACGGTGCCGTTATCGCGAGCGGAAGTGTGGTCGTGAAAGACGTCCCCGATTACGCGATTGTGGGCGGGAATCCTGCAAAGATCATTAGAATGAGGTTTCCGGTCGAAATTGTTCAGCGGTTTATGGACCTTCAGTACTGGTTGTATGATCCTCAGTGCTTTCGCGATCTGAACATGTTTGACGTTGAAGAGTTTCTGGGCTTTATGGAGACTCGGAAAGCCGAAGGTGCTCTCCGTGAATTTTTGCCTAGGAGATTTTTCTTTAATTCAGGGCAGTTGCACGAAGTTTGAGTGTTTTGCTGTTTTGTAGTTTGTTGCCATTGCCGTGCGTAGAATTATGTCGTCTGGGCTACGTTTAATAGAGATAGTGTTTTTCGCTGTACCCGAATGCGTGAATTGTTGAGTTCGCCAAAAGCTCATTGTCATAGACCGACCAAGTATGTTCATGGTCGCCACGGACCTGGATGAAATTGAATCGGTCCGCCGAGTAGATGCGGGCGCCGTCAGCTACGATCCGCTGCTGAAGTTCGGTGTCTTCTCCCTGGGTGCGATCCGCAAATCGGTGCCTTGAGAAGAGATCCTTGCGGCTCATAAGCGTCGGACCCATGACGATGTCGGTGAAGCGGTGTTCTCGCTCCGGGAACCGACACATGACGATATCGGGCTCTTCGCAAACGAGAGTGTATACCGATGAATTTCAAACAGAGCGAGTCGCTACCCGGATAGACGTCGAGGTCTTCCGATGATGGAAGTTCTCACACTGCCCATCCGAAAGACCTCGACGTGGAC
>NZ_FXZB01000012.1 GCF_900169065.1 Brevibacterium aurantiacum
TGCGCTTTACGGGACGTCATTCAGCGTCGAGGACGGGACTGGAATCCGGAAAGGGTGGGGCGGACGATCAGGGTGAAATCCAGATCCAACACGCTGGCCCCATACACACATTCTTGCCGCTAACCCAGATTCGCGCGCAGCAGGACCGATCGACCTTGTCGTCTGTCACTGAGATTCAATTGAATGAGAAGAACCCCTATCCACTGGATAGGGGTTCTGCCACTTTCGTGGCGGGGGGAGGATTTGAACCTCCGACCTCCGGGTTATGAGCCCGGCGAGCTACCGAACTGCTCCACCCCGCGGCGTTTGATTACTTGGTAAATACTACGTCCTCGCAAGTCAGAAGCATAATCGGCCTGCGATCCGATCGCAGCTGCACGTGATTGGTGCAGCCTTGGCCGTCGGGGACCCAATCGGGGGAAGGCTTGGACGGGAGGGGCCTGACCGTGAGCGGTCAGGCCGGAAAAGAAAAGTGCCGCGACATCGAATCAACGATGTCGCGGCACTTTCGCAAACGTGGCGGGGGCAAGATTTGAACTTGCGACCTCCGGGTTATGAGCCCGGCGAGCTACCGAACTGCTCCACCCCGCGTCGTGTTCTTTACTTTACACGAGCAGTTTCCTGCAGGCCAAACCGAAGCCGCGTGACGTCTGCCACATGGACACCTGCCGTTCACCCCGGGTGCCCAAAGTGAAAGAAGTTCGGCAGCGGACTTGCACATGGTTGAAACATAAACTATAGTCTTTCCTGTACTTCAAATTTCAACTAAAGGAGAAATCATGACTGCTCTTCCACAGGGACTCACCGCAGGAATCTGGAACATCGACCCCGTGCACTCCGAGTTCACGTTCACCGCTCGCCACGCTGGCGTCTCGAAGGTCCGCGGACACTTCGAAGATATCGCCGGCAGCGTCACCGTCGGTGAGACCCTCGAGGACAGCGTGGTCGCTGCTGAGGCGGACGTCGAATCGATCTCGACCCGCAATCCTCAGCGCGACGGTCACCTCAAGAGCGGTGACTTCTTCGAGGCTGAGAACAACCCCAAGCTGACCTTCAAGTCCACCGGGATCAAAGCCACGAGCAACGATGAGTTCGACCTCGTCGGAGAGCTCACCATGCGCGGAGTGACCAAGGAAGTCACCTTCTCCACCGAATTCAGCGGAGTCGCCACCGACCCCAACGGAAACCAGGTTGCTGGCCTCTCGGCATCGTCCAAGGTCGACCGCAAGGACTTCGGTATGGAGTTCAACGCTGTTCTCGGCGGCGGCGAGCTGCTGGTGTCGAACAAGATCAAGATCGAACTGGAACTCGAACTCGTCAAGGCCTGAATCCTCTGACACTGTCCAAGCGCCTCGGCGCTGAGAAATCGATTCTCGGGCAGGGCTGACGAATAGAGCAGGGGGCGGACCGCAGCAATGCGGTCCGCCCCCTGCTCTATGTTCTTCCGTCAACGCATTCTGTTCCGTGCTCACGGAGCAGAATGGGTGTTCAGGCGCGGACGCGCAGTGCATTCGGGTTGAGTCGCAGCTCGGAGGCGAGCTGGTTGAACAGCTGCGCCCCTCGCTCAACATCGGCAGGCGACTTGCAGAACGAATAGCGGATCGATGATCTGTAGGCAGTGTGTGCAGGTGAGCCCTGCCTGCACAGCGCAGGTACTGGTATTCCGACGAGCGAATAACGTCGGGCCAGCAGCTCATTGAGTGCAAATGCGTCCAGATCTGTCAGAGCCGAGAAGTCGACGACAGTGAAATATCCTGCGGCCGGAGTCGATGCGATGACTCCGGGGACGGCTCGGCAAGCCGGCACTAGTACCTCGGCTCTTTCCTGCAAGGACTTCCGGTTATCGGAAATGAAGGTCGAATCCCCGGTCAGCGTGCGCGCCAGCCCGATCTGCATGGGGCCGCTCGCTGTGAAGGTGAGGAACTGTTTGACCGCTTGAATGGCCTCTCTGACCTCTGGCTCGGCGATGACCCACCCGATCTTCCATCCCGTCGCGTTCCATGATTTCCCGGCTGAGGAGACTGTGACGACTCGTGCACTGTCCTCAATTGCAACGGCCGGAGGCACATGAGGTGTGTCATCGAGAATCAACTGCTCATACACCTCGTCGGTGAGGACCCAGGCATCGGCCTTGGCCGCAGCGTCGCCGATGCGAGCCAGATCCTCTCTGCTGAACATGAAGCCGGTCGGATTGTGGGGTGTGTTGACGAGGATGATCGAAGGGGCGGACTCGGGTGCGGCCACAGCGTCCTCGAAGCAGGCCCAATCAGGTGCGAATCCTCCTTCTCCTGTCGGCAGGATCGGCACGGTGACGAGTGTTCCGCCCGCGGCGGCGATCGCGGCCGGGTAGGAGTCGTAGTACGGCTCGAAAGCGAGAACGGTCCCACCTCGGGGGAGCAGAGCCAAGATCGCTGCGGTGAGGCCCTCTGTCGCCCCACACGTATAGAGCACCTGCTCTGGAGACACCTCTTGGCCGAAATCGTGATGTCGTTGTTCGGCCACGGCCTCAAGCAGTGATGGAAAACCCTGCCCGGGAGCGTACTGGTTGTAGCCTTCCCGCATAGCCTGGGCAGCGGCGTCGATGAGCTCAGGCGGAGCATCGGTGCCTGGTGCTCCCTGTCCCAGATTCACTGCCCCGGTCTGGGCAGCGAACGCTGTCATCTGACCGTAGATCGTTTCGCCGATTGTTCCGTCGGCATTGATCAGGCCGGCTGCATCAGCCATCGAATGCCACAGATCGGCACGCATCACATCGGGCATCTGTCTTCCTCTTCTTCAGCGAATTCTGGGCGGTTGTTCGTACTCAGGCCTGCGCGTCGGTGCGAACCGTCGCGGGCGCGACTCGGCCAAGCCGATCAAGGGCAGATTCGTGCAGCCGGGAGTTGCTGGCGAGAGCGTTGCCGCCGAAGGGACCGTCGATTCCGGCGGTGTTGGTGAAGGTTCCGCCCGCTTCGAGAACGATCGGGACCAGCGCGCCCATATCGTAGAGTTCCAACTCCGGCTCGCAGGCGAGGTCCACTGCTCCCTCGGCCAGGAGCATGTATGAGTAGAAGTCGCCGTAGCCTCGAGTTCGCCACAGGGAATCACAGAGGTCGAGGAACTCATCGAGGACCCCCAGCTGCTTCCACCCTGACAGTGAGGCATAGGACATCGATGCGTCTTCGAGGGAATCGACGGCAGACACGTGTATCTGTCTAGCCGGTTCCCCCAGCGCCGAGGTGAAGGCACCGTGACCAGCCTCGGCCCACCAGCGGCGGCCCAAAGCGGGCGCTGAGACTACGCCGAGGAGCGGCGTCTGTCCATCGTAGAGCGAGATCAGAGTCGCCCAGATGGGCACTCCTCTGACGTAGTTCTTCGTGCCGTCGATCGGATCGATGATCCACCGCCTCGGCGAGGTTCCGTGGGATCCGAATTCTTCGCCGAGAACGCTGTCATCCGGACGCTCACGCTTGAGCCTGTCCACGATAGCCGCTTCTACGGCCCGGTCGCATTCGGTGACGGGGGTCAGGTCGGGTTTGGTCTCGACGGTGAAATCCTGGGCCACGAAGTGACGGTAGCTGATGGAATCCGCGAGGTCGGCGAGTTCGGTTGCCAGGTCGAGATCGTTCATAGCTCCACCTTATCCAGTCGTGGGCAGCAGCCTGCGCAGTGACTCCAAGCGTGAGACTCCACCAGGGCCCGCCTTGCCGTCGCTGACCCAGGCATCGAGTCGACAGCCCGGTGCGTCTGCCTGATGGGTGCAGCCGCGTGGACACTCTGCAGTGGCCTCGACGAGCTCTGGGAATGCCGAGATCAGCGTGTCCCGATCGACGTGTGCAAGTCCGAAGCTGCGGACTCCCGGGGTGTCGACGAGCCAGCCTCCTCCGTCCAGTGGGAGGCAGATCGCCGAGGACGAGGTGTGTCGGCCGCGCCCGGTCACATCATTCACGTGGCCGGTAGCTCTGTCTGCGCGGGGGACCAGAGCATTCATCAGGGTAGATTTGCCGACGCCGGAGTGTCCGATCAACACGCTGATCTGCCCGTGCAGGCGATCGAAGACAGTTGCATCCGTGAGTCTTCCGTCAGGGCTGAGTCCCGAGGAGATGATCTCGATTCCAGTCGCCGAGAACCGTCGAATGATCTCATCGGCTGGTTTCAGATCGGTTTTGGTGACGATGAGCAGGGGAGTGATCCCGGCATCGAAGGCCGCTGTCAGAGCACGATCGATGAGCCCGAATGAGGGTTCGGGATCTTCTGTTGCGGTGACGATGCCCATGACATCGACATTGGCGACGATCACGCGCTCGGTCGGATCGGTGTCATCGGCGCTGCGGCGCAGCAGAGTGCGTCGCTTCGTGATTTCGACCAGTCGCGCCAGGGAGCCCTTGCTGCCTGAGGTGTCGCCGACGAGTTTGACGATGTCACCAGGGACCACAGCGTCTTTGCGCAGGTGGGAAGCCCTTACTGCCGTAACCCTGGAAGTGGCGGCATTCGACGCGGAGACATCCGTGCCCCTGCCTTCGGCGACGACGACACGATAGCGTCCGCGGTCAACGGCAGTGACGAGTCCCTCGATGGCTGCATCGTGGTTCGGTCTGTTCTTCGTCCGCGGTCTGGAACCGCGTCTGTTCGGCCGAGGACGGTAGTCCTCGTCGCGGTAGATCCGTGACATCTCAGGCCAGCCGACTCAGCATGGCTTCCCACAGCTGGGTGAATTCCGGCAATGTCTTCGCCACGGTGTCGGCGTTTTCGATGACCAGCCCGTCAACGCGGAGTCCCAGAAGGGCACCGGCCATGACCATTCGGTGATCGTTGTACGTATGCCACAACCCGGAGTGTGGATTTGCGCCGGTGATCGTCAGAGACGTCGGCTGCTCAACGACGTGAATGCCGATGGCACTGAGCTCGCGGTGCAGTGCAGAGAGCCGATCAGTCTCATGTCCGCGGAGGTGGCCGATGCCAGTCAGCCTTGAGGTTCCCTCGGCCATGGCTGCCAGGGCGGCAACGACTGGTGTGAGTTCGCCGATGGCGGAGAGGTCGAGGTCGACGGCCTGCAGAACCTTCGGTCCTTGGACCCGGAGACCGTGTCTGTCCAGGGTCACGGTGCCGCCGAATGCTTCGACGATGCTTCGGAACCCATCGCCGGCCTGGGTTGTATGCGCCGGCCAGTCGAGGACGGTGACGTCTCCCTCAGTGGCCAGAGCGGCAGCGACGAAGGCCGCAGCATTGGATAGGTCGGGTTCGACCTGGACATCGAGCCCGCGCGGCAGTCCCGGTTCGACGATCCAGTGTTCAGGTTGCGGTTCTGTGACGTCGACCCCGGCATCGGCGAGGACTTCCAGCGTCATATCGACGTGGGCCCGGCTGGGCACGGTCTCGCCGCGGTTGACGAGTTCGATTCCCAGGGGCATGGCCGGAGCAGTCAGCAGCATCCCCGAGACGAACTGGCTCGAGGCGCTGGCATCGATCTCGAGGTGTCCACCGCGCAGGTGGGACTGAGCGTGGATCGTCATCGGCAGCAGATTGTCTTCTGCAGTGATGGAGACGCCGAGGTGGGTCAGAGCGTCGATGATCACAGACATCGGCCTGACTCTGGCCTGTGCGTCACCGTCGAGGATGACCTCTCGTCCGGTGGCGGCAGCGAGTGGGGGAACGAAGCGCATGACGGTTCCAGCCAGGCCGCAGTCGATGGTGATCGGGGGACCTTCGCGCTGTGCGGAGAAGTCGATGGGTGTGATGTGTAGGCTGCCGTCGACCTCGTCGATGTCGGCACCGAGAGCTTTCAGCGCCTCAACCATGAGCAGTGTGTCACGGCTGCGCAGCCATCCTCGTATGACCGAATTCGACTCAGCCAGTGCAGCAAGGACGAGATAGCGGTTGGTCAGAGACTTCGAGCCGGGAACGCTGACAGTGGCAGTGACGCCGCCACCGGCGACCGGCGCAAGCCAATCGCCGGTGGCGGGTGCGGTGAGATCGGGTGTGTCAGTCAACGCCAAGCGCACTCATCGCTTGCTTGGAGGTGTCTTCGACTGAGGACCAGAGATCTTCAGCAGCATGCTGTGTTCGCCACCAGAGTCCTGGCTTACCTGCCGTGTCGACGCTGGCCAGCAGTGCGCCGCCGAGCATCGAGGTGCGAATCAGCGTGCGCTCAGTGCGTGCCCGCTTGTCGTCCTTCGACGTGGTCTTGTCCGCTGCGATGCGCTCACCGACGGTGTCGAGGAGGTAGGTGCCGACGAGGATCGTGGCACTCACACGCGGGAACCGACCGATGGCCAACAGCGATCCCGCAGCGACCTGAGCCGCTCCGGTGGCGCGTGCCAGGGTAGGAGCATCGATGGGCACATCGATCCGTTTGCGCGCCATATTGAGCAGCGGGCCGATCGATGCGGCCGCAGCTTCTGGTCGACGCAGACGGTCGACGCCGTTGCTGATGTAGCCGGCGGCCAGCATGGGCCGTGCGAGGAATCTGATTGGAGACACTATGGTCCTTCCTACGTGTCGGGCATCTCACTGGCAAGCATAACGGTTGTCCGGGAATAGTGGGGGCTCGCCCCGGTGTTGAATCAGAGAATACGCACCGGTGAGGGTCAGCCTGGCCGGTGTCGAGTCGATAGGCAGAAGGAGAAGTCTGTGAACGCCACTGCCGTCCTGGAGAGAACGGGCGTACCATTGACTACGATGACCGAATCAGTCAAAGAAGTCCCCGAGACCAAGGCCGAGCGTTCGGCCCGTTTCGAGCGTGACGCTCTGGAGTATCTCAATCAGCTCTACGCAGCTGCGCTGCGGATGACCCGCAACCCCGCCGATGCCGAAGACCTCGTTCAAGAGGCGTACGCGAAGGCCTATGCGGCGTTCCATCAGTACAAGCCGGGAACCAACCTCAAAGCATGGCTGTACCGGATTCTCACGAACACCTTCATCAACAACTACCGGAAGAAGCAGCGGCAGCCGCAGGAACACGGCGGTGAGGATATCGAGGACTGGCAGATTGCCCAAGCGGCGAGCCATTCCTCCTCGGGAGGTCGCTCAGCGGAACTCGAGGCCCTTGATCATCTTCCGGACTCTGATGTCAAGGATGCGTTGTCGGAGCTGCCTGAAGACTTCCGCATGGTTGTCTACTATGCCGATGTCGAAGGTCTGCCCTACAAGGAGATCGCTGAGATCATGGATACACCCATCGGCACCGTGATGTCGCGTCTGCACCGTGGTCGGCGTCAGCTGCGAGACATGCTGGCAGACTATGCAGCCGATCGTGGCTTCTCCAAACCTGTGGGAGGTGCAAAATGAGCGATGAATGCTGTGAGAACGTGCGCGCTGAATCTCTGATGCGCATCTATCACTATCTTGACGGTGAGCTGACGACGACAGAGATCCGAGAGATCTCTGTGCATCTCGAACAGTGCCCGTCGTGTCACGACGAATATGAGATCGAAGCTCTGCTCAAGGAACTGGTGCGCAGGTCCTGCAGCCGGGAGCAGGCGCCGATGGGTCTGCGGGAGAAGATTCGCCAGCGTATCGCCACCGAACAGACGGTGTGGCCTGGAGCCGGTGCGTAGTCACTCGATACAGGCAGATGAAGAGGGCGGGGAGAATATTCATTCTCCCCGCCCTCTTCACACGTCTGGGTTGATTCGAAGGAATCAGCCGAGTGGACGTTTTCCGTGGTTCGCCTTGTTACGGCGACGGTCGTGACGCTTACGGCTGCGCTTGCTCATAATTACAACTCCTTCGCTAGATGCTTCATTCTTTCATGACCACTGTGCCTGGGCAAAGTGTCACTACTCGACGGTGTTCAGGAATCGCCCATGGCGTCCTGGACTCCCAGCCATGGGAACCAACCACGGTGCAACACCAGCCACGCGAGGAGACCGTAGCCTTCCTGAGCCGGAAGATGGTCTCGCGAGGATGAGATCTCACGCTGCCACACGGGATGACCCAGCAGCGGGGTGAACGTATCGACATAGGCGATGCCCCGTCGCTTTGCGACATCTGAGAAGCTCGTGTTGAGTTCAGCGATCCCGCGGTTTCGGTCGGAGTTGTACTCCGGGGGAGGACCGATGACGAAGGCCGACACCTTCCGGGCCAACGCCTCGTCGAGCACGTTGGCCACATCGAGCCGGGCCCGGGCAACGGACCGACCGGAATCGAGATCGCCGGAACCCAAAGCCAGCACCAGGCGATTGTCGCCGTCGGAGGTGAACCTCAGAGACGCCTCGGCGATGGTGCGAGCATGCAGACCTGAGGAGTCCTCGTGCGGAACTGCCAGAGGAAAAACTCTGAGATCGGGCAGGCTGGGAAGCGTCCTGGCGGTGACACGTCCTACCCACCCGAGGCCACGGCCATCACCGTGACCGGCGACCAGAGGGCCGCCGACCACAGCAACGGTCGTCGGAGTCACGGAGCTCACCGGCGGAAGATCCTGTCGATGACTTCCTGCTGCTGGACTTCATGGACATGCTTGAGTCCGGTAGCAGTGGCAGCCGATGCTGGGCGTGAGATCACGGAGATCTCACGATCGCCCAGGAGCTGCGGCATGTTCAGTGCCATGAACGGCCAAGCGCCCTGGTTCTCAGGTTCTTCCTGGGCCCAGACCAACTGTGCACCGGCAGGGTACCGCTCGAGCAGAGCCTTGATGGAGTCCTCGTCGAGGGGGTAGAGCTGTTCGACGCGGACCAGGGCCGTCTTCTTGTCTTCGCGCTTGTCGCGCTGCGCCAACAGGTCCCAGTAGAGCTTGCCGGAGACCATCACGACCCGGTCGACCTGATCGGGATCGACGACGGAATCATCGATGACAGGCTGGAACGTTCCCGAGGTGAAGTCCTCGGGTGAGTTCGCAGCGGCCTTGAGCCGCAGCATCGACTTCGGGGTGAAGACGATGAGCGGACGCTTGTTCGTCGTCATTGCGTGGCGGCGCAGCAGGTGGAAGTAGGATGCGCCATTCGATGGCAGAGCCACCGTCATGTTCGACTCGGCACACAGCTGCAGGTAGCGCTCGATTCGAGCCGAGGAGTGGTCGGGTCCCTGTCCCTCGTATCCGTGAGGCAGGAGCATGACGACTCCGGAGTTCTGCTGCCACTTCTGCTCTGAGGACGAGATGAATTCGTCGATCACAGACTGAGCACCCTGAGCGAAGTCACCGAACTGGGCTTCCCAAGCGACCAGGGCGTCCTTGCGCTCGACCGAGTATCCGTACTCGAAGCCGACCGCTGCGTATTCGCTCAGCAGCGAGTCGTAGACCCAGAACCGTGCCTGCTCGTCGCTGAGGTTCTGCAGTGGTGTCCACTCGTTGCCGTTGACGGCATCGATGAGCACTGAATGACGCTGCACGAAGGTGCCGCGGCGCGAGTCCTGACCGGCGAGGCGAACAGGAATCCCGTCCATGAGCAGCGACCCGAAGGCCAAGAGCTCCGCGAAGCCCCAGTCGATGCCGCCGGACAGCGACATCTCCTTGCGCTTCTCCAGGAGGGCGCGCAGCTTCTTGTGGATCGTGAAGTTCTCGGGAACGTCGGCGAAGGTCTGGCCGATGTGCTGCAGAGTCTCCGAGCTGATTGCCGTCTCGGCGTTGTTGTATGCCTCGATGTCGCTGGGCACGTGTGGTGCGTTGAATGCATCGCCGTCGTAGGATCCGGTCTCGGCTTCCTTGGTTTCGGCGAACGCCGATTCCAGCTTCGACTGGTAGTCCTTGAGGGCTTCGCTCGCCTCGGCGTCGGTGATGCACTTTCTGCCCACGAGCGACTCGGTGTAGAGCTTGCGCACCGAGCCCTTCTTCTCGATGAGGGAGTACATCAGCGGCTGCGTCATCGATGGGTCGTCGCCCTCATTGTGTCCGCGACGGCGGTAGCAGACGAGGTCGATGATGACGTCGCGGTTGAATTCCTGACGGTACTCGAACGCGAGTCGTGCGGCCCGCACGACGGCCTCGGGATCATCGCCGTTGACGTGGAAGATCGGGGCGTTGATCGACTTCGCGACGTCGGTGCAGTAGAACGACGAGCGAGCTGAGGCCGGAGGCGTGGTGAAGCCGACCTGGTTGTTGATGATGATGTGGATGGTTCCACCGGTGCGGTAGCCGCGCAGCTCCGAGAGGTTGAGCGTCTCGGTCACGACTCCCTGACCGGCGAATGCCGCGTCACCGTGGACGAGGACGGGGAGGACGGTGTATCCGGCCTCGCCCTGGTCGATGAAGTCCTGCTTGGCGCGCACGATCCCCTCGAGGACCGGATCCACGGTCTCAAGATGGCTGGGGTTGGCGGCGACGTAGACATCGGTGGAGTTGCCGGCGGGGGAGGTGAAGGATCCTTCGGTGCCCAAGTGGTACTTGACGTCGCCGGAGCCCTGGACGCTGTCCGGGGACATGGTTCCGTCGAACTCCCGGAACATCTGCGCGTAGGACTTGCCTGCGATGTTGGTGAGCACGTTGAGACGTCCACGGTGGGCCATGCCGATGGCGACCTGTTCCATGCCGGTGTCTGCCGATTGGTTGAGCACCTCGTCGAGGAGGACGATGGCTGATTCGCCGCCCTCGAGGCTGAAGCGCTTCTGTCCGATGTACTTCGTCTGCAGGAAGGTCTCAAACGCTTCGGCTGCGTTCAGACGGCCCAGGATGTGGCCCTGCTCGGAGCGTGTGAGCTCCTGGTGGGGTACCTCGATCTTGGCCTGGAACCAGCGACGCTGCAGCGGATCGGCGATGTGCATGTACTCGAAGCCGATTGTGCGGCAGTAGCTCTCGCGCAGGAGGCCGAGGATGCTGCGGAAGGGCATCATCGGCTTGGCGCCGAAACCACCGGTGGGGAACTCGCGTTCGAGATCCCACAGGGTCAGACCGTGCTGATTGATGTCGAGGTCAGGGTGTGAGCGCTGCCGGTAGACGAGCGGGTCGATGTTGGCCATGAGGTGGCCGCGTGTGCGGTAGGCATCGATGAGCTCGATGACGCGCGCGGTCTTGTTGACATCGTCCTGATCTTCGGCAGAGACGTCGGGGACCCAGCGCACGGGCTCGTAGGGCAGACGCAGCGATTCGAAGACATCGTCGTAGAAGCCGTCCTCACCGAGGAGGTAGCCGTGGATGAGCTTGAGGAACTCACCGGAGCCTGCACCCTGGATCACGCGGTGATCATAGGTGGAGGTCAGCGTGAGCACCTTGGACACAGCCAGCTTGTTGATGGTGTTCTGGCTGGCACCCTGGAACTCTGCCGGGTAGTCAAGCGCTCCGACGCCGATGATGCAGCCCTGGCCCTTGGTCAGACGCGGCACTGAGTGCACGGTTCCGATTCCACCGGGGTTGGTCAGTGAGACAGTGGTGCCCGCGAAGTCATCAGCGGTGAGTTTTCCCTGCCGTGCCTTGTCGACGAGACCGTCGTAGGCGTCGACGAACTGTCGGAAGGTCAGGGTTTCGGCCTTCTTGACGTTCGGCACCAGGAGGGTGCGCGACCCGTCCTTCTTCGGGACGTCGATCGCGAGACCGAAGTTGATATGCGCGGGGGAGACCATGACCGGCTTGCCGTCGCGGATGTCATAGGACACGTTCTGCGAGGGGAAGTTCTGCAGCGCACGGATGACGGCGAAGCCGATGAGGTGGGTGAAGGAGACCTTTCCACCGCGGGTCCGCTTGAGATGGGAGTTGATGACGATGCGGTTGTCGATGAGAGCCTTCGCCGGCAGTGCTCGCACGGACGTGGCCGTGGGAACCTCGATCGAATCGTCCATGTTCTTGGCGATCAGCTTCGCCGGACCGCGCAGCGGAGTGACGGTCTCTTCGGGAGCCGGCTTGGGCTCGGTATCCTTCACGACGACCTTCGGCACCGACTTCGTCTCTGCCTTCAGGGTCTCGGTCTGAGCCGAGGAAGGGGAGACTCCGCGGGGACTGTCATCTGGGACGGTGTCTGCCTTCGAATTGGCAGACTTGTCTGCGGATTTCGCGGCGGCCTTGGGCGCTGCTTTGGAGTTTGACTTCGCAGCCGGCTTGGCGCTGGACTCTGCGGCGGGTTGGGCCTTGGCAGTCTTCGCTGCTGCTCCATCCCCGTTCTTTTCGTACTTGTCGAAGAACGGCCACCATGACTGGTCGACGGAGTTCTTATCGGACTTGTACTGCTCATACAATTCCTCGACCAACCACTCATTCGACCCGAAGTCGTCGACGGTGCGGTTCGGAGTATTGACGGACACGGCGTTGATCGCCTACTTCCTGATTCAAGAATTGCTGCTTAACGACATCTCCAGCCTAACGCGATGTGCCCACGTATGTCCGCATAGGGGACAATAGTGTTATGCGTTTCATCTCAAATGACCCGAATAATGATCTGACCTACTCGGATGTGTTCCTGGTTCCGAACTCGTCCTCACTGACCTCACGCTTCGACGTCGACCTGTCGACGACCGATCCGACAGGCTCGACAACGCCGATCGTGGCCGCAAATATGACCGCCGTCTCCGGACGTCGGATGGCAGAGACGATGGCCCGCCGAGGCGGTCTTGCCGTATTGCCGCAGGACATTCCTTTGAGCGCGGCTCAGGACACCATCAAATGGGTGAAGGGGCGGGATCGCGTCTTCGATTCGGCGCTGCGCTTCTCCCGCGACGACACTGTGCTGAGCGCCTTGCACGTTCTGGCCAAGCGCGCCCACGGCTTCGGCGTCGTCGTCGACGAGGCCGGCAAGCTCGAAGGGGTGATCGATTCAGCGAACCTCAAGGACGTCGACCGGTTCACCTCGGTGTCCGAACTCCTCGAGGCGACACCGCATGTGATCAGGTCCACAGAAGTCGACTGGTCAGACGACGCACAGCTGGAGTCGCTGTTCGAGACCATGAACGAGTCCAGGACACCGTTCGCCGCCGTGGTCGATGATGAAGACAGAGTGCTGGGGTCGCTGACTCCCAAGTCGCTGCTGCGGTCGTCGATCTACGCGCCCAACCTCGATGATCAGAACAGACTGAAGATCGCAGTCGCGGTCGGAGTCAACGGCAATGCCGTCGAACGCGCCTCGGCGCTGGTCGCCGCTGGTGCCGATGTCCTCGTCGTCGACACCGCGCACGGGCACCAGGTCAAGATGCTCGATACTCTGAGCTCGATTGCAGCCGCAGACCTGGGAGTGCCCATCGTCGCCGGCAATGTCGTCACTGCTGACGGTGTTCGCGACCTCGTGTCGGCGGGTGCCCAGATCATCAAGGTCGGAGTCGGTCCCGGTGCCATGTGCACCACGCGCATGATGACAGCAGTCGGCAGGCCGCAGTTCTCTGCGGTTCGCGAATGCGCCGAGGCGGCCCGAGAGTTGGGTGCGCATGTGTGGGCTGATGGGGGAGTGCGCTATCCCCGCGATGTGGCCCTGGCCCTGGCTGCAGGAGCATCGCAGGTCATGGTCGGCTCGTGGTTCGCCGGGACCCATGAGTCCCCGGGAGACCTTCTCGTCGATGGAGAGGGCCGCCGATACAAAGAGAGCTTCGGCATGGCCTCGGCACGAGCAGTGGCGAACAGGACGCGCACCGAGTCTGCCTTCTCCCGGGCACGCAAGGGCCTGTTCGAAGAGGGCATTTCTTCGTCGACGATGTACATTGACCCAGAATCTCCTGGAGTCGAGGACCTGCTCGACGGCATCACTTCGGGCGTGCGCAGCTCATTCACCTATGCAGGAGCCCGCAGTCTCGCGGAATTCGCGGACCTCGCCACGGTCGGCGTCCAGAGTGCGGCCGGATATGACGAGGGCCGACCCTTGTCACGGAGTTGGTAAGATCAAAACATGCACAGTGACAGTCCCAGCCGGCGGGAAGCCGGCGCCCCAGACGACGACCCTCACCCCCTGAGGCTCGATCGCAACACTCACTGTGATCTCCTGACCGTGAACGGCAGGGATCGTCACTGATGGAATGGTTCTACCTCGCGTTAGCGCTGATTCTCATCTGCGGCACCGGCGTCTTCGTCGCTGCCGAGTTCTCTCTCCTCACGCTCGACCGTCACACCGCCGACAAAGCGGTGGAGGACGGTGTCGTCGGAGCTAAGACTCTGCGACGTTCGATGACACACCTGTCCACTCAGCTGTCAGCGGCTCAGGTGGGCATCACAATCACCACCCTGCTGACCGGTTACCTGATGGAGCCGTCCCTGGGCAAGCTTCTGGCACCGGTCTTCGAGTCGTTCGGAGTCAGCCCGGGACTGGCAGCTCCGATCGCCCTGACGATCGCACTGATCTTGTCCACATTCCTGTCGATGATCTTCGGCGAACTTGTACCCAAGAACCTGGCCATCGCGGTGCCCCTGGCGACTGGGCGCATCGCCGCACCGATGCAGTACGTATTCTCCATCGCATTCAAACCTGTCATCAGCGTGCTCAATGGAACAGCGAACAAGATTCTGCTGTCCTTCGGCATCGAACCACAGGAGGAGGGCTCGGTCGGGCGTTCGCCGGAGGAACTCACCTCTCTGGTGCGGCACTCCGCTGAAGAGGGAATGCTCGACGAGCAGACGGCCGATCTTCTCGAACGGACGCTGAGCTTCTCCGAACGCACCGCCGAAGACGTGATGACCCCGCGGACCCGAATGTCATCGGTGGTCAAGGATACTACCGCGCGTGCGATCATCGAACAGGCTCGAGAGACCGGGTTCTCCCGATTCCCGGTCGCCGGAGAAGACAAAGACCATATCGTCGGAGTCGTCCACGTCAAGCAGGCATTCGCCGTTCCGCTGGCGAACCGAGACGATGCATACGCCGGTGGGCTGATGACCGAGGTCACCGAGATTCCCGAAACCCTGCTGCTGGACCCGCTTCTCATGGAGCTCAGGGCCCAAGGGCTGCAGATGGCCGTCGTCGTTGACGAATTCGGTGGCACTGCAGGCGTGGTGACGCTCGAGGACGTGGTCGAAGAACTCGTCGGCGAAGTCGCCGATGAGCACGACCGAATGCGTGTGGCAGCACGACCGGCCCGTGATGGAACGTGGATCGTACCGGGACAGCTTCGCCCCGACGAAGTCTCGTCGACGGTCGGACTCGAGATCCCCGAGGATTCCGACTATGAGACTCTGGCGGGCTTCGTTCTCAAGGAATTGGGCCGAATCCCAGAACCCGGTGATCAGGTCCGCACTGATGACGCACTCATTCGCGTCGAGCGGATGCACGGGCGCCGAATCGAAAGACTGCGGATACTCCTCCGTGCGACCGACGCTGTCGGCTATGAAAAGGGTGGTGACTTCTGATGAGCGCTGATTGGATGGGGCTCGTCTGGCTCGTCGTCCTGCTCTTGGGCAACTCTTTCTTCGTGGCTGCCGAATTCGCGGTGGTCGCAGCCAAACGCTCACAGCTCGAACCCAGAGCTCAGGAGGGTTCGTCCGCAGCCCGCACCGCGCTCTACGCGATGGAGCACGTTTCGGTGATGCTGGCGATCTGCCAGCTCGGAATCACCGTCTGTTCCCTGTTGCTGGGCAACGTCGCGGAGCCTGCGATCCATCACCTCCTGGCAGGACCGCTTGAAGGGCTGGGCATCCCGGCGGGGCTGTCGTCGACGATCTCGTTCATTCTGGCTCTCGGCGTCGTCACCTACCTGCACGTGGTGATCGGGGAGATGGTGCCGAAGAATATGGCTCTGGCGACCTCGGCGCGTGCGGTGATGCTGTTGGCACCACCTCTGGTGTTCCTGTCTCGAGTGTTCGGCTTCGTCATCAAACCGCTGAACGGCCTGGCCAACTCGATTCTGCACCTGTTCAAGGTTGAGGCCCGAGATGAGGTCAACGAGGCGTTCACGATCGAGCAGGTTGAATCGATCGTCGCCGAGTCCAAGCGCGAAGGCCTGCTCACCGACGACACGGGGCTGCTCAAGGGGGCGCTGGAATTCAGCGACAAAACCGCCGCCGACATCATGGTCCCCATGTCCGAGCTGATCACCATTTCCTCCAGCGTGACTCCAGATGAGTTGGTCACCCTGGTCGGAAAGACCGGCTTCTCCCGGTACTTCGTCATCGACGAGGACGGCTACCCGCAGGATTACCTCCACATCAAGGACGTCCTCTACGCCGACAGCAGGCTCGAATACGGCGCGCCGATTCCGGCAAAGCGATTCCGACCTCTGTTCACCGTCACGGCGAGTGACGAGGTGGAAGAGGCTCTGTCTCAGATGCAGAAGGCCGGCATCCACGTCGCCAGGGTCCTCGCTCCAGAGGGCGGCGTGCTGGGTCTGCTGTTCCTCGAAGACGTCTTGGAGGAACTCGTCGGTGAAGTTCAGGACGCCATGCAACGGGGTCGCTACGAATACTGAGCATGATGTCGGGCACAGCTGGAAATAAGACCGTGACACAGGTCATTGAATGGGCTGTTGCTTTGTAACAATATGTTACGTAGCTCGCCGTCCGGGCCCCGGAAATGCCTGCTCCAGGACACCCCGGCGTGATGAAAAACCTATGAAATCGCAGGTCACACGCCGAGTATGAACGGAAAGTGACAATCTGTAACGATGTCGTTATAGTGTTGTGACATAAGGTTTTCGTTCGCCGGGGTACATGGCGGCCGAAATACGGACAACAGTACGGAGTAATATGTCGAGTGAGTCCTCGACCGCAGAGGCGCAACCGGTCCGCCGGCGCGATCTGCGCAAGCAGCACACCTCTTCACGCGTCCCATCCGTCTTTTCCAAACAGGGTGCGACATCGGTGTCGCAGAACTCGGATCCGACCCCCTCAGCACCACTGTCGCCGCGTCGCGCCGCGATGGCAGCTGAGGCCAGAGCGACCGCCGGTTCGCCGCGCCGGGCCGCAATGGCCAGGGAAGCCGAAGCACGTCCCGATCACGGTGGTTCCGCATTCGTCGCCGCCCGCATGGGCAGCCGCGGATCCGACGGATCACTTCTGCGCTCCGTGCGTCGCCGTCGCGTGACGACCTTCTCAGCTTTGGCCACTGTCTCTGTGACAGGCACTGCGATCGCAGCAGTGATGGTCGCCGGCAACATGAGCGGCAACCAGGAAGTCAAGGTTGACGAGACCGCTGCGGATACACAGACCCGCGCCATCAACTCCGAATCCGTCTCCGCCGACATCAAGGCAGATGACGAGAAGACGAGCATGGCCATCGGCGCACCCAGCGCCAAGCAGACCAAAGTGGAGGCCGCATCGCGTGCCATCACGAAGACCGTGCTGCCCGGATGCGAAGGCGAAGCACCCAAGGGCGACGCTTCGAACGGTGAAGTCCCCGATGAGTGGCTGTGCGAGATCGGCGTCGGCAACCACAAGCTGCGTTCCGACGCTGCTGTGTCCTTCGCGAAGATGAACGCCGCGTTCAAGAAGGACACGGGCAAGGAATTGGCCGTCACCGACTCCTACCGCTCGCTGGAGTCCCAGATCTCCGTCGCCGAACGCAAACCAGGATTCGCCGCTCGTCCCGGCACCTCCAACCACGGCTGGGGCATCGCGCTGGACCTCGGTGCGGGAACTCAGAACGGCACCGGCGTGCAGTACGACTGGCTCGTCGCCAACGCCGATAAATATGGCTGGGAGAATCCCGATTGGGCCCAGCGCAACTCCTATGAACTCTGGCATTGGGAATACGTTCCAGGTCGCAAGGATCTCAAGGGCGCCTGATGCTGACAACCGCGTGCAATCGAGTCTCGATTGCACGCGGTTTCGTTTTGGGAAGCACCACAAGTCGGTGATAGCATTGCATCCGTTGCCCGCGTAGCTCAGTGGATAGAGCGTCTGCCTCCGGAGCAGAAGGTCGTAGGTTCGAATCCTGTCGCGGGCACCATCTGCCGCCCTCCTCATGTCCTGAGGTGGGCGGTTTCTGCTACCACCGATTAAGCTGGATCCCAACGAACCTCAACCAGCTGATGAAGGCCGTGATGACGATTCCTGCGGACGCGAAGAGCGCCGAAGTCGTGCTCAGAGCACAATCCGTGCGCAAAACCTTCGGCCGAGGCGAAACCGCTGTGACAGCACTCGACGATATCTCCGTGGACTTCGAGGCCGGTAGGTTCAGTGCGATCATGGGTCCCTCAGGTTCGGGGAAGTCGACCTTCATGCATGTCCTGGCGGGCCTTGACCGGGTGGATTCCGGTTCCATCACCATGGGCGGTCAGGACATCACCGGCCTCAATGACAAGGAACTCACACAGCTGCGCCGCGATCGCGTCGGCTTCATCTTCCAAGCGTTCAATCTGGTTCCTACGTTGAGCGCCGAACAGAACATCGAACTGCCCGTGTCTCTGGCTCGTCAGCGGATCGATCCCGAGTGGAAAGCCGAGGTCGTCGACCGTCTCGAGCTGGGGGACCGACTCAAGCACCGCCCGCACGAACTCTCCGGAGGCCAGCAGCAGCGTGTGGCCGTTGCCCGTGCGCTGCTGACACGTCCCGACGTGATCTTCGCCGACGAACCCACAGGCAACCTCGATTCGCAGGCGGGAGCAGAAGTGCTGGCCCTCCTGCACGGAGCGACCACCCGCTATGGGCAGACGATCATTCTCGTCACCCACGACCCCGTAGCCGCATCCCACGCGGACCGGGTCGTGCTCCTCAAAGACGGCCGTGCAGGCGGAGAGGTCCACCAGCCGACGAAGGAATCCGTGGTCTCTGCACTGGGCGAACTGAGCGACCTGTGATCTCAGTCGCTCTGGCGGAGATCCGTATCCACTGGGCGCGATTCATCGCTGTGGGAATCGGCATCGCGCTGGCTGCCGGTTTCGTCGCCTCGACTCTGATCATCAGCTCGTCCCTGCAGACAAGCCTCAAAGATTCCGTGGGCCACACGTTCTCCGAGTCCGATCTTGTGGTCATTCCCAGCCAGGACGTCTTCGTCAACGGTCAGGAAGTCGCTCCCGTGACGGAGCCCTTGGAACAGGTCGACGGAGTGGACACCGTGGCCGTCAACGCGCGCACGACGACGACCGGCCGAGGCCAGTCGTTCTCCGAGAGCTCCTTCGCTCTGACTCCAGCACCTGCAGATCCAGACCTTGACACCTTCACCATCACCGAGGGCACTCGACCCGAGTCGATCACCGATCTGGTCCTGGACGCGGAGACAGCCCAGGAACTGGGTGCGAGCATCGGCGACGAGATCCGATTCTCCGTCGATTCCGTTTCTCTGGGGCCCGAGGACGATTCGATGCCCGTCTATCGAGGACCGAGCCAGAGCAACACGATGTTCACCGTCGTCGGACTGGCTGAGATGGGCAGCGGTCCGGCGACTACGGGCACCCATCGTGCACTGACCACCTCGGCGAGCTATCAGGAGTACTTCGCCCAGGAAGGAGATGTCGTCGCAATCCAGGTCACTCTGGACGACGGTGCCGATCCTGCTGCTGTGCTCACCCGACTGCAGGCGACGATCGACGATTCAGATCTGCGCGGGAGCCTGGAAGCGCTGTCGGTCGCAGACGCCATCGACGTCAAAGCCGAACGCCTCTCCGGCGGCAATGACGTCATCACCTCACTGCTGCTGGTCTTCGCCGGCATCTCCGTCATTGTGGCGATACTCGTCGTGTCCAACACGTTCTCTGTGATCGTCGCCGGACGCAGGCGAGAACTCGCCCTGCTGCGCTGCCTGGGGGCCTCACGTCTTCAGCTCTACGGTTCTGTGGTCACCGAGGGAACCGTTGTGGGACTCTTCGGATCGGTCCTCGGGGTGGCTGTCGGGGCAGGATTCAGCTTCTGCCTAGCCGCGGTGGCGCAGCGGATCTGGCCCAACGAGTTCGCCTACCTGAGCCTGCACATCCCGCTGTCCTCCCTGTTCATCGGTATCGTCGTCGGGGTCCTGCTGACGGTGCTGGCCACCATCCGACCGGCCCGCAGCGCCATCGCAGTCACACCGCTTGAGGCACTTCAACCCTTCGACGAGGCGCTGGCCCCCTCACGCCACAACAGCCTGCGACACATCATCGGGTGGTCGAGCATCGGACTCGGCATCGTGACCCTCATCGCCTCGCTCCTTCTGGTCGAAAGTTCTCCGGTGTGGATTCTGGGCGGCGCACTCGGCGGTGTTCTCCTCGTCTTCGGGATCGTCCTCTGCTCCGAGGTGATCATTCCCCCGATCGTCGCCGCGATCGGTGATCTGGCTTTCGGTCCGTTCGGAATTCCCGGACGTCTGGCCACGCTGAATACCTTGCGCAATCGCCGGCGAACGGCGGCAACCGCGACCGCACTCGTCATCGGCGTCACCTTGGTGGCGACGATTCTGATCGGTGGAATGTCAACGAAGGCAACATTGAGCTTCGGCCTCGACCAGCGCTATCCGGTCGATATCGCCGTTCCACTCGACTCCACATTGGACCGTGACACCGTCGACGGCGTGCGTGACATCGCAGGTGTCGAAGCCGTCGTCGTCGCACACCGGGCTGAGGTTCTCAGCGATGAGGGGGACGTGACCCCCGAGCTCTATGTCATCGATCCGGATTCCGCACAGACCGTGCTCAGCGAGGGCGCCGCAGCACCGGTGCCGGGGAAGGTTCTCGTCCCCAGCGACTATGACGCTGAGAGCATCTCCGTCAAGGGGCTGACAGAGGTGACGATTGCGGTTGCCAAAGCCGGCGAGTCGAGTCAGGTGTTCTTCACGACCCCGGACGTCGGCAACGATCTGGGCGTGTCTGCAACCTCCACCGCCGTCCTGGTCAAAGTCGATGCGGGTGCCTCGGTCGCCGAGATCTTCCGGATCCAGCAGGACATCGCCGAGGAACTCGACGTCACCAGTGACGAGGTTGGCGGATCGGCTGTGGCACGAGGCGAATACTCCGAATTCATCGACGTCCTCCTCATCGTCGCGGTGGCGTTGCTGTTCGTCGCTGTCCTCATCGCTCTGCTCGGGGTGTCGAACACCGTGAGCCTGTCGGTGATCGAACGTCGGCGGGAGAATTCTCTGCTCCGGGCATTGGGGCTGAGCATCTCACAGCTGAGATCGCTCCTCGCACTCGAATCAACTCTCATCTCGTCAGTGTCAGCGCTCATCGGGCTCTGCCTCGGCGGTGGACTCGGGATCGTCGGCACCCGTCTGATCACGAATGACTTCTCCGAACAGCTCATCGTCGACTGGTCACTTCCGGCCACTCTCGGCATTCTGTTCGTGGCGATCCTCGCCGGCCTCCTGTCCGCTCTGGCCCCCGCCAGACGAGCGGCACGGCTGTCTCCGGTCGAAGGCCTCAAGCAGGAGAACTGACCCCGCCGAGGTGGGGCCGATGGGCAAGATGGTAGAAATGCAAGCATGAAATCTGCGTTGGCCCCCGTTCTGATCGTCATCGGAATCGTTGTCGCCGCATTCAACCTCCGCCCCGGTGTGACCGGACTGTCTCCGCTGCTGGGAGCCATGGGCTCCGACATACATCTCAGCGCGGCGTTCCTCGCCGTCATCGGCATGCTGCCGCCCCTGCTCTACGGCATCAGCGGGTTCATCACGCCGAGACTGTACAACCGATTCTCCGGACTCACGATCACTGCGGCAGTGATGATCATGATCACTGTGGGCTTGGGCGTGCGCGCCGTCGTCGACTCTCCTGCCGTCTTCTTGGGCCTCAGCGTCCTTGCCTTGCTGGGCATGGGCATCGGCAACGTCGTCATCCCGCCGATAGTGAAGTCCTATTTCCCTGATCGCGTTGCTCTGATGTCGACCGTGCACGTGGGACTGCTGCAGCTGGGGACATTCATCCCGCCGCTGGTGGCTGTGCCGTTGGCGTCGAAGATGGAATGGCGGGGATCGCTGCTCGTGTGGGCCGGAGCCGCGGCGCTGGGCGTCGCCGTGTGGGTAGTGATCGCGGTGCTCAGACCTGCACCCCGTGCGCAGGTCTCGGCCGCGGTCGCCGGCGGAAACGAGCTGCTGCGCCTGGTCAAGACCCGCCGTGCCTGGGCCCTGATGACGATGACGGGGCTGACCTCGTTCAACAACTTCATCCTCTTCACCTGGCTGCCGACGCTGCTGACGCGCTCGGGCTTCGACCCGGCCTTCGCAGGCGCCATGCTGGCGTTGGTGACTGCCATTCCACTTGTGCTCGGATTCGTCCTGCCGTTCCTGGCTCAGAAGATGCACACCGCTTCACCGATCGTCGCAGTCTTCTGCGGGTGTCTGGCCGCCGGGTATCTGGGGCTGTGGCTCTTCCCCGCGGCCGCACCAGTGCTGTGGACGGTCCTGCTGGGCATCGGAATCTCGACGTTCCCTCTGGCACTGACCCTGATCACCCTGCGCTCACGCAGTGCCGAAGCCTCTGCCGCATTGTCCGGCTTCGTCCAAGGCGGCGGCTATCTGATGGCCGCGACAGGACCACTGGTCTTCGCTTTTCTGATTCAGAGCTTTGACTCGATGTGGCCTGCCTACGCCGTGGTGCTTGTCTCCACCGCGGTGAAGTTCGCGGTCAGCTTCTCTGCCTGTCGTCCCGGTTCGATCTGAGTTCACCACTGTGGACAGGGAGTCCTGGATGGCGAGTATGACACCTGATTCGTCGTCGGCAACGGGACACGAGTAATCTGATCGAGTGACCCCGGAACTTCTGCAGACCGCTCTGGCGCGCGCGCTGGCGAGCATCGCCTCGGCACGAGGAATCGACAGCGACCGCATTCCGGAACCGACCCTTCGCCGAGGGCAGACACCGCGACACGGGCACTGGGTCTCGCCGATCGCACTGCGCAGCGCCGGCGCAGTGCACACCGACTCGCGGAGCCTGGCGGTGGAGATCGCGTCCAGGCTGCACGACGACGCTTCGATCGCCGAAGTCGAAGTCGCTGGACCCGGGTTCCTCAACATCACGCTCACCCCCAGTGCTCTCGCCGTGATCGCCGCGGACATCGTCGCCGCGGACGACCACTTCGGACCCGAGCAAGGTGTTGCAGCACGCATCGACGCCATCATCGATGAGCGCATCTCCTCCAGCACAGAGCGCCAGCCCCGGCAGCAGACGATGGGCACCGACATCCGCCGCTACATGGCCGCACGCGAGATCCCGGCATCAGCGCATCTTCCCGATGCCCGACAGTGGCGCAGAGCCCACCCGGACAACCCGGTGCACTTCGTCCAAGTCACGCACGCCGCAGCGTGCAGAATCCGACGTCGTGCAGCCGCGGCGGGCATCGACGGCTGGGCGTTCGACCCCACCGCACTGAGCGATGACACCGAGACGGCACTGGCTGCGGCATTGGCGGACTTCATCGCCACAACAGCGCGCGCTGCATCCGCCGGTGAGCCCCAGCGCATCGCCTTCCTCCTCGAAGCCGTCTCCCAGCTGTTCCTTGACTGGACACAGTCATGCCCGGTGACACCGACTCTCGATGAGGACATCACACGCCTTCACGCTTCCCGGCTGGTCCTTGACCGAGCCGCCATCATCGTCCTGGCCACAGGACTTTCACTACTGGGCGTTTCCGCCCCGGAGAGGATGTAATGCCTGCCCACATCGCCGGCACTATGCACGCCACCCCCGCCCCTGTGTGGCTGCCCTACCCAGATGACGTCAACGCGCTCCTGCCCAGCCTGTGGTCGGACAACGTGACGAAGTCCGACGCCGGTGTCCTCACCATCGCCGGGCACGCAGTCACCGATCTGGCCGAACGCTACGGCACCCCGACGCTCGTCATGGACGTCGCCGATTTCAAGGCCCGCGCCGAGAACTACGTCAGCGCATATTCGGCCGCATTCTCCGAAGACAAGGGACTGGCCGGGGTCGACGTCTTCTACGCGGGGAAGGCCTTCCTGTGCACCGCCGTAGCACGGTGGGTTCACGAGTCCGGCTTGGGCGTGGACACGTGCTCTTTGGGAGAGATGATGGTGGCGCGCGCCGCCGGTGTGCCGGGGGAGAGGGTCGGGCTGCACGGCAACAACAAGTCCGCTGCCGAGCTCGAATACGCCCTTGACTACGGTGTGGGACGGATCTTCGTCGACAGCCTCGACGAGATCTCCCTCCTCGAATCGATCGCAGCTGCACGTGGAGTCCTGGCTCCCGTCATGCTGCGCGTCACGGTGGGAGTAGAGGCCCACACCCACGACTTCATCGCCACGGCGCATGAGGACCAGAAGTTCGGACTCTCCGTCTCCGCCGGTACCGCGGCGAAGGCCGCCGAGGCTGTGTCGAACTCCGCGCACCTGCGTTTCGACGGACTGCATTCGCACATCGGATCCCAGATCTTCGACATCTCCGGATTCCAGGTCGCTGCCGCCCGTGTTCTGGCTCTGCGAGCAGAGATCATGGCAGAGCACGGTGTCGACCTGCCCGATATCGACCTCGGCGGCGGCTTCGGCATTCGCTACACCTCACAGGACACACCGATCCCGGTGGCCGAAATGGCGCAGGAGCTCGCCGAGGTGGTGGCAAAGGAGTGCCGTGGACTGGGCACGAACGTTCCCCGGATCTCCATCGAGCCCGGGCGTGCGATCGTCTCCCCGTCGATGTTCACCCTCTATCAGGTCGGCACCGTCAAAGAGGTCGACACCGATAACGGTGTACGCACCTACGTCGCCGTCGACGGAGGGATGAGCGACAACATTCGGACAGCACTCTACGACGCCGACTATTCGTGTACCTTGGCAAATCGGAACTCCGGTTCCGAGCCGGTCATCGTCCGCGTCGTGGGCAAACACTGTGAGTCCGGTGACATCATCGTCCGTGACGAATACATGGGATCCGATGTGTCCTCCGGCGACCTCGTCGCGGTGCCGAGCACCGGTGCCTACTGCCGGTCGCTGGCCAACAACTACAACCACCTGCCCAAACCCGGGGTCCTGGCCGTGACAACGGATAAGGTTGAGTGGATCGTGACCCCCGAGGACTACTCTCAGATGTTGCGCAGCGATCCGGGAATGAACGCCGGAGAACGTGTGTGAGTGCCATAGAAGACAGCGAAAAGGTGAACAAATGCAGGCTTTGAAAGTTGCCATGCTCGGATGTGGAGTCGTCGGCACCGAAGTCGCCGCTCGCATCCAGAATCGGAGCGAGGCCCTGGCCGAACGAATCGGTGCGCCCCTGGAACTGAGCGCAATCGTCGTCCGCGACACCTCGAAGGAGCGCCCGGGAATCGACCCAGGTCTGCTGACGACCGATGCGGAGACCGCCATCGCCGGCGCCGATATCGTCATCGAGCTGATGGGCGGCATCGAGCCTGCCAAGACTCTCATCCGGTCGGCCCTCGACCACGGATCATCCGTCGTCACGGCCAACAAGGCATTGCTGGCCGCCAACTACGGCGAACTCATGTCCGCAGCCGACACCGCCGGTGTCCGTCTTGAACATGAGGCAGCGGTCGCGGGCGCGATCCCGATCATCCGGCCCGTCGGCGACTCGCTGGCCGGTGACCGAATCGATCGGATCATGGGCATTGTCAACGGCACGACCAACTACATCCTCGACCAGATGGATTCCGAGGGCTGGGGCTTCGATGAAGCGCTCACGGCTGCGCAGGAGCTGGGCTTCGCCGAGGCGGACCCGACCGCCGATGTCGGTGGGCACGATGCTGCGGCCAAGGCCGCAATCCTGTCGTCACTGGCCTTCCACGCTCCCGTCACGATCGACGATGTCCACGTCGAAGGCATTGCCGACATCACTCCGGACATGGTGGCCACGGCCCGCGACCAAGGGTTCGTCATCAAACTCCTCGCCGTCTGCGAACGCGTCAGCGACTCACCGGCAGGATCCGGGCTGTCCGCTCGCGTCTACCCGGCGCTGCTGGGACGCAGCCACCCGCTGGCAACGGTCCGCGGCGCGTTCAACGCTGTCTTCATCGAGGCCGAGGCCGCCGGTTCGCTCATGTTCTACGGGCAGGGCGCCGGCGGCGAACCAACGGCGTCCGCGGTCCTCGGCGATGTGGTCTCTGTGGCCCGTCGCAAGGTCCTCGGCGGCCGAGGCCAGTACGAGCGTCCCTTCCACGAGGACTCCCGGATTCTGCCGATATCGGCGATCACCACCCGCTATCACATCACGCTCGACGTGGTTGATCGTCCAGGTGTCCTCGCCGCAGTCTCCGAGGTCTTCTCCGACGAAGGCGCCTCGATCGAGCTCATGCGCCAGACCGTGGGGGAGGTCGATGATCAGGGCACTCAGCACGCGAAACTGGTTCTCGCCACCCACTCGAACACCGACGCGATCCTGCGGAGAACGGTCGACCGCCTCGGCGGCCTCTCCGTAGTGCGCGCCGTCAAATCCGTGATCCGTGTAGAAGGACAGTGACAATGACTGAATTCCCCAAAAAGCAGTGGCAGGGCGTCGTCGAAGAGTACCGCTCTCTCCTCGACATCTCGGAGACCACACCGGCTGTCACCCTGGGTGAGGGCGGGACGCCGCTCATCAAGGCGGAGAAGCTCAGCGAACTCACCGGCGCAGACGTGTGGGTGAAGTACGAAGGACTCAACCCCACCGCGTCGTTCAAAGATCGCGGTATGACGATGGCCATCACGAAGGCCCTGGCTCAGGGCGCGAAGGCCGTCATCTGTGCTTCGACAGGCAACACCTCGGCCTCGGCGGCGGCCTACGCCACCAAGGCCGGGCTCACCTGTGCCGTGCTCGTGCCCTCCGGCAAGATCGCCCCGGGGAAGATGAGCCAGGCCATCGCCCATGGGGCCACGCTCCTGGAGGTCGACGGTAACTTCGACGACTGCCTGACCCTGTGCAGGAAGCTCTCTGAGTCCTACCCCGTCCACCTCGTCAATTCCGTCAATCCCGATCGCATCGAGGGACAGAAGACTGCATCCTTCGAGGTCGTCGACGTACTGGGCGATGCTCCGGATATCCACGTGATGCCAGTCGGCAACGCCGGTAACATCACCGCCTACTGGAAGGGCTACCGCCAGTATAAGGAGATCGGAGCCTCGACGCGCCTGCCCCAGATGTGGGGCTTCCAAGCCGCCGGCTCTGCCCCGATCGTCCTCGGCCACCCAGTCGACGAACCCGATACGATCGCCACGGCCATTCGGATCGGCAATCCGGCCAGCTGGCAGCAGGCCATCGAAGCCCGAGACTCCTCCGGAGGAGTCATCGATTCGGTGACCGATGATGAGATCCTGCGCGCTCACAAGATCCTGTCCCGGGACGAGGGAATCTTCGTCGAACCCGGTTCTGCCGCCTCGGTGGCCGGGCTGCTGAAGATGTCCGAGGCCGGCAGAGTCCCTGCCGGTGCGAGGATTGCGGTCACCGTGACCGGTCACGGACTCAAAGATCCCACCTGGGCCCTGCACACCGCCGACGGTTCCGACATCGAACCGAAGCGGGTCTCGGTCGACGCAGTCAGCGCTGCACGGGCTCTCGGGCTCGAAGACAGGTGAGTGTGAGAATCCAGATCGAGGTGCCGGCCACCTCGGCGAACCTGGGCCCCGGTTACGATGCCCTGGGCCTTGCGCTGGGGATCTTCGACACGCTGACCCTCACGGTCCACGATGAGCCGGTGGATCCCAGTACCTGTGTGAAGGTGACGGGGGAGAACGCCGAAACACTGCCGACGGATCGGTCCCATCTCATCATGCGCGTGCTGCTCGAGGTGCTCGCGGCTGAGTACCCGGAGGCACCCGTGGGATTGGGTGATCGCCTCAGTCTGGAATGTGTCAACCGGATACCGCATTCGCGTGGCCTCGGTTCCTCCGCCGCCGCGAACGTCGGTGCCATCGCACTGGCCGGTGAGCTCGGTACGTATGTCGGTGGTCAGCAGCTGAGCAGGCAGCGAGTGCTCGAACTCGCCTCCGATCTCGAGGGCCACCCCGACAATGCCGCGCCCGCGGTCTACGGGGGACTGACCATCGCACTGCCCGGCCCTGCACGGTCATGGCAGGTTCCGGCTAACACCGTGAACGAGGTGACTGTGCTGGTGCCGGACGTGCGTTTGGATACGGAGATTGCTCGCAGTGTGATCCCCGTGTCGATCGAGCACGAGGTCGCCGCGGAGAACTCTGCACGGGCTGCGCTGCTCATCCACGGCTTCGTCTCCGATTCATCGGTCCTGCTCGAAGCCACCGACGACCGTCTGCACCAGGAATTCCGACGCGAGGCCTACCCGGAGTCGATGGCACTCGTCGATGCCCTGCGCGCCGATGGTCTGCCCGCAGTGATCTCAGGGGCGGGGCCGACTGTTCTCGTGCTTGCGGGTGCGGTGCCTGAGTCCTTGGTTCCCGACACTGTCACACTCATTCACACCTCCATTGACCTCGGCGGATATCGGGTGGAGCAAAAGAATTAGGCACAGGATTAGCGTGATCGTCGTCGAGCACGTAAACTGGTGGTGTTCCGTCAGTGATCGGGTTTGACGATATGCATCGCGAATCCACTGTCAATGTCACAAATTCTGGAACGTCTCCTGCTCATTCTTAGGCAGGTTATCTTTCACAATGCACCGTCAATGGTGTTTCCGTCGCCGTGAGTAAACGGCTCTTGCCGCACGGCCGAAAGAGGGAGAAGGACCTTCGTGTCTGAAACCACTACTCAAGATTCCGCACCACGCACAGGCAGTCTGACCGCTTTGCGTCTGCCCCAGCTCCAGGAAATGGCAGCGGGACTCGGGATCAAAGGGTACCGTCGACTTCGCAAAGGCGAACTGATCGACGCCATCAACAACCACAACAGCGCTCAGGGCGGTTCGGGACAGGCTCAAGCCGCCCCGAAGACCGCACCTGCCGCTTCTGCAGCCTCCGCCAAAGAAGCTCAGGAAGAGAAGCCCGGCTCCAGCGAAGCAACCGACGAACCCAAGCGTCGTCCGTCCCGTCGCAGCGCTGCTGCCTCGTCTGACAAGGACACCGCCGGCTCTCAGGATGCCGCTGCCTCTGTGACTTCCACGGAATCCTCCGCTGTCGTCGAGACTCCGGCTGCAGATGACAATTCATCTGACTCCACCGCAGACCAGGACAGGCAGCGCTCACGTCGCAGCCGTTCCCGCTCACGTGGAGCCGAAGCTCAGAACGACGACAACGGACACAGCTCCGATGACTCGAACGAGCGTACGGACCGCAATGATCGCGGCAACGGTCGCAATCGTCAGAACGACGACAACAACGACCGCAACGATCGCGGCAATGATCGCAACAACGATCGCAGCAACGGCCGTAACCGTCAGAACGACGACAACAACGATCGCGGCGATGACCGCAGCAATGATCGTGGCAATGGTCGCAATCGTCAGAACGACGACAACAACGACCGCGGTGATCGCAACAACGATCGCGGCAACGGCCGTAACCGTCAGGGCGATGACAACGACCGCGGAAACGACCGCAACAACGACCGTCGGAATCGCAACAACAACGATGACGACGATCGCGGCAACCGCCGCGGACGCGGACGCGACCGTGATCGCAAGCGTCGCGGAGGACGCGGCAACGACGAGCCCGAGATCCGCAACGATGACGTGCTCATCCCAGTCGGCGGCATCCTCGATGTGCACGACAACTACGCATTCCTGCGCACCTCGGGCTACCTGCCCGGCCCCAACGACGTCTACGTCTCGGCCTCGATGGTGCGCAAGAACCAGCTGCGCAAGGGCGACGCCGTCGCCGGCGCCATCCGCCAGCCGCGTGAGAACGATCGCAACAGCAAGCGTGAGAAGTTCGACGCTCTGGTGCGACTGGACTCCGTCAACGGCCTGACCGTCGATGATGCTCGTAGCCGTGTCGAGTTCTCGAAGCTGACACCGCTCTACCCACAGGAGCGGATGCGCCTCGAGACCACCTCGAAGCAGCACTCGACCCGACTCATCGACCTGGTGACACCTATCGGCAAGGGCCAGCGTGGTCTCATCGTGGCGCCCCCGAAGGCGGGCAAGACGATGATCATGCAGCAGGTCGCTAATGCGATCACCGAGAACAACCCGGAAGTCCACCTGATGGTCGTCCTCGTCGACGAACGTCCCGAGGAAGTAACGGACATGCAGCGCGCAGTGAAGGGCGAAGTCATCGCTTCGACCTTCGACCGTCCGGCAGATGATCACACGACGATCGCCGAGTTGGCCATCGAGCGCGCCAAGCGGCTCGTCGAAATGGGTTCGGACGTCGTGGTGCTCCTCGACAACATCACTCGCCTCGGTCGTGCCTACAACATTGCGCAGCCAGCTTCAGGCCGCATCCTCTCCGGTGGTGTCGACGCGAACGCGCTCTACCCGCCGAAGCGATTCTTCGGTGCTGCCCGCAACATCGAGAACGGCGGCTCGCTGACCATCCTGGCCACAGCCCTCGTCGAGACCGGATCCAAGATGGACGAGGTCATCTTCGAAGAGTTCAAGGGCACCGGCAACATGGAGCTGCGCCTGTCGCGCCAGCTCGCCGACAAGCGCATCTTCCCGGCCGTCGACGTCAACGCGTCGAGCACTCGCCGCGAAGAGATGCTGATGACCAACGAAGAGATGAAGGTCATGTGGCAGCTTCGTCGCGTGCTGTCCGGCCTCGAACAGCAGCAGGCTGTTGAGCTGCTGATGTCGAAGCTGAAGGAAACCGGCTCGAACGTCGAGTTCCTCATGCAGGTGCAGAAGACGACTCCTCTGCAAAAGTCGTCCACCGACAACAACTGAGATGGCCGACGATGACACCCTCAAGGCCAGCGTCAGCGCATTGCTCGACGAGCATGCACGACTGCAGTCGGAACTCTCCGATCCTGCAGTCCACGCTGACGCTGGTCGCGCCAAGAAGCTGACAAGGCGCTACGCGGAACTCGACAAGGTTGCCGTCACCGCACGTCACTTCGCCCAGCTCGAAGAGGATGCCGCCGCTGCGGAGGAACTCGCGGACGACGACGCCGAATTCGGCGCTGAGGCAAAACGTCTGCACGCTGAGGCCGCTGATGTGGAGACTGAGCTCAGAGACCTCCTGGTGCCCAGCGACCCCGATGACGCACGCGATGCGATCATCGAGATCAAAGCTGGTGAGGGTGGCGACGAATCGGCGCTGTTCGCGGGAGATCTCCTGCGGATGTATCAGCGCTGGATCGACTCACGCGGCTGGTCCTCACAGATCCTGGATGCCACGCATTCCGACCTCGGAGGCTATAAGGATGTGACCTTGGCTCTCAAGGCCAAGGACGACGGTGCCTACGGGTGGGTGAAGTTCGAAGGTGGAGTCCATCGGGTCCAACGCGTTCCTGTGACCGAATCCCAGGGACGCATCCACACCTCGGCCGCCGGAGTGCTCGTATTTCCCGAAGTGGACGAGCCGGAGGAAGTCGCACTCGATGACAACGATCTGCGCATCGACGTCTACCGGTCCTCGGGCCCGGGCGGTCAGTCAGTGAACACCACAGACTCAGCGGTGCGCATCACGCATGTGCCCACCGGCATCACCGCGAGCTGTCAGAACGAGAAGTCACAGCTGCAGAACAAGGAAGCGGCACTGCGCATGCTCCGTGCACGCATCCTGGCCAAGCAGGCCGAAGAGGCCGCAGCCGAGGCCGCTGACATCAGACGGTCTCAGGTTCGCACCGTTGACCGCTCGGAACGCATCCGCACATACAACTTCCCGGAGAACCGGATCACTGACCATCGGACAGGGTACAAGGCCTATAACCTGGACCAGGTCCTTGCCGGTGAGCTCGACCCTGTGATCGGTTCCTGCCGTGAGGCTGACAAGGCCGCACGACTCGACGCACTGGGGGACTGACCTGGATCCGCGCCCGCCCGCTGCCGAAGGGGACGTGTCGACGGTGCTGCGTGGGGCCGCGCAGCTGCTGGCTCGCGCCGATGTCCCGAACCCCGATACCGACGCCGCGGCACTCCTTGCTCATGCCTGGGGCCTCGACGCCTCCGGAGTTGCGCGCAGACGACTCCTCGGCGACACGGTTCCCGCTGAAGTCACGGCGACATTCGCTCAGCTCATCGACCGACGACGACAGCGCACACCGCTGCAGCACATCATCGGAGTCGCAGCCTTCAGACACCTTGAGCTGCAGGTGGGCCCCGGAGTCTTCGTGCCACGACCGGAGACGGAGCTCCTCGTGACAGAGGTCCTCGAAGAGTTGGAACGGCAGCAGAACACACAAGTGCCCTTCATCATCGACCTGTGCTCGGGATCGGGAGCGATCACACTGTCCCTGGCCACCGAACATCGGCGCCTGCGCGCGATCGGCGTCGAACGCGAGATCCAGGCCCTGAACTGGTCGCTGATGAACTTAGCGGCGGCCGACCTCGGCGAGTCCTCCGTCGATCTCGTCTCCGGTGATGCCACGACCTTCGCCGAGGACAGCCCGCAGCTGTGGGCCAGTGCCGATGTCGTCGTGACCAATCCTCCCTACGTCCCCGATACTGCTGTGCCCCGCGATGCCGAGGTGCGCGAGCATGATCCGGAGGCCGCTCTCTACGGAGGAGCGACGGGGTTGGAGATCCCCGGACTCATCATCATCCAGGCTGAGAAGCTGCTGCGACCCGGTGGGTTCTTCATCATGGAACATTCCGAGGAACAGGGCCCGGCAGCCCGCGAACTCATCATGTCGACGGCCAGTCTGAGGCAGGCTGCCACCTACCCGGACTACACTGGACGCGACCGCTACACGGTGGCTCATCGTGTCACCGGTGTCGACCGGTGACGACGAACCAGCCGGTTCTGCCCACTGACCACCACCATCCGAAACGGAGAATTCGTGTCGAGACGATTCGACGTCACCCAAAGCGACATCCGTGACCTGGTCCTTGACGAATGCGCCAGGGTCAGTGAAACGGGCAACCTGCTCGTCATCCCCACCGACACCGTGTACGGGATCGCCGCCGACGCCTTCAGCGCCTCAGCGGTTTCCGCGCTCCTCGCAGCGAAGGGCCGCGGCCGAGACATGCCGCCGCCCGTCCTCGTGCCGCGGGCCGAGACCGTCTTCGGTCTGGTCGACGGCGTCGATGAAAAACTCCTGGCTCTGACCGCCCGTTTCTGGCCCGGACCTCTCACGATCATCGCCAACGCCCAGCCCTCATTGGATTGGGACCTCGGTGACACCCACGGGACCGTGGCAGTGAGAATGCCCGACGACGAATACGCACTCGCTCTCCTGGGCCGAACCGGTCCACTGGCCGTCTCGAGTGCCAACGTCTCAGGATCGCCCGCGGCCACCTCGGCGGATGAGGCGATGGAGATGCTCGGTGACGACGTCGACATCTACGTCGACGGGGGAGTGCGCGAATCGGGAATCTCCTCCACGATCGTCGACCTCACCGGTGACGTCCCGAAGATCGTGCGCGAGGGTCCTGTCACCAGCGATGAGCTGCGCGAAATCGTCCCCGATCTCCTCGACCTGGACGGCTGAGTGCGCGCCTACCTCTTCATCCTCATCATTTCGGCCCTCGTGGCCTACCTGCTGACCCCGATGGTCAAGCGGGTGGCCGAGCGAGGGCAGATCTTCTCGCCCCTGCGCGAACGCGATGTGCATTCCGTTCCGACGCCGAGGTTGGGCGGAGTCGCGATGTTCGGGGCAGTGATCGTGGGCCTCATCTTCGCCTCCCAGACCCCGTTCCTGCAGAGGATCTTCTCGGACATGGGGCCCATCATCGGCATCGCCGGGGCCGCAACGGTTCTGTGTGTGCTGGGAATCATCGACGACATCTGGGATCTCCACTGGATCACCAAACTCGCCGGGCAGGCTCTGGCCGCCGGGTTCATGGCCATCAATGGCGTGGCCCTGCTGTCGATTCCCTTCGGGGGAGTGATCATCGGCTCGCCGCGGATGTCGATCATCATCACCATCTTGGTGGTGCTGGTGACGATCAATGCAGTGAACTTCGTCGACGGCCTCGACGGACTGGCCGCAGGAGTCGTTGCCATCGGCGGCAGCGCATTCTTCATCTACTCCTATGGTCTGGCCCGGGATGCCTCGCCTGAGTCCTATGCGAACCTGGCCTCGCTGATCACCGCCATACTCGTCGGTGCCTGTGTCGGGTTCCTCCCGCATAACTTCAATCCCGCACGCATCTTCATGGGCGACTCCGGGTCGATGCTCATCGGACTTCTGCTTGCGGCATCCACTATCCGCGTGACGGGGCAGGTCGACCCGGCGCTGCTCGGGGAGGAGAGGGTCTTCGCGACCTTCCTGCCGATCATTCTCCCGGTCGCAGTGATGTTCCTGCCCCTGCTCGACCTCGGCCTGGCCGTCGTTCGTCGCCTTCTGGCCGGCCAATCGCCATTCTCTGCCGATGCGAAGCACCTCCATCACAGAATGCTCAGTCTTGGGCATTCGCACGCTCGGGCCGTGCTGATCCTCTACACCTGGACCGCACTCATCGCATTCGGCTCAGTCATGCTGCTGCTGATGCCGTGGATCTATGTGGTCTGCATCGTCGGCGGCCTGTTCGCCATCACCCTGCTCTTCACCTTCTACCCCTTACGGGTCCGACAGAAAGCCAGAGAGGAAATCTCATGACCGATGAGTCTCCCCGCCAGGAAACTTCCGTGCAGGCCGCATGGACGAGAGTCTGGAGGACCATGCTGGTCCGCGGAATCATCCTCGTCGTTGCCGTCGCCGTGCTCGGCATGGGCATCGGCTATCTGGTCTCCGGCGCCGAAGGACTCAACGGCGGTGCAGTGGGCGGGGGACTGGCGGCAGTCTTCATCATCATCACCCTGATCATCATGTATGCAGGGCGCAATATGGGGCTGACCGCGATTGCCGGATTCTTAGGCATCGGATTCCTCTTCAAAGCCTTCATCTTCATGCTCGTCATCTGGCGGCTCAAAGACGCAGCATGGCTGGATGGAAATGTGGCATTCTTCACAATCGTCGTTGCCGTGATCGGGTCATCACTCGTCGAGGCTCTGACGGTGGCCAAGGCGCGTGTGCCCTATGTGGATCCTGAGGCGAACTAGGCAATCCGGACGCACTTCGCGATTGCGACAGGGACTGCCAGAAGATGTACAGTCAAAGGTGATGAATTTGTCGGCAGCTCTCTACAATTGGTAGAGTAGTCGCGGTGCTGGAGCCATTTGTCGCTCCATGTCGCTCCTGAACCTACTGCCACGCAGGTCCTGCGTGGCTAAGGCCAGGCCATCAAGGCTTTTGACCATGGGAGAGTAAAGGAAACGTGGGAACACTCAACGCTGCGAACACAACGATCCAAGCCGCTGAAAGTGGTTTTCACGCCCCATCCATGGCGGAGTTCTTCCCCGCCGCGTTCCTCTTCGAAGGCACTCCCTTTGAGATGAACCGCGTGATGCTCATCCGCGTCCTCGCCACCGTCGCAGTCGTTGTTCTGCTTGCAGTGTGGGCCAAGCGCATGAAGCTGGTCCCCAGCCGTTTCCAGTCAGCTATGGAGCTGGCCATGGAATTCGTCACGGTCGGCATCGCCGAAGACACCTTGGGCAAGGAAAAAGCCAAGAAATTCATGCCGCTGATCGTTGCCATCTTCTTCGGCATCCTGTTCTGGAACGTCACGAAGCTCATTCCGTTCCTCAACATGCCAGGCACCGGCGTGATCGGTCTGCCGATCGTCCTCACACTGACGGTCTACGTCACGTACCACTGGGCCGGCATCTCCGAGAAGGGCTTCGGTCGCTACATCAAGGATTCTCTGATCCTTCCCGGCGTCCCTTGGCCGATGCACATCCTGCTCATCCCCATCGAGTTCCTGACCAAGTTCGTGACTCAGCCGTTCACCTTGGCGATTCGACTCTTTGCCAACATGATGGTCGGCCACCTTCTCCTGGTGCTGTGCTTCTCTGCAACGAGCTTCTTCCTGTTCGATGCTGCCAACGGCTTCCAGTTCTTCTCGATCATCACCTTCGCCGGCGGATTCTTCGTCTTCATCCTTGAGATGCTGATCGTCGTCCTGCAGGCCTACATCTTCGCTCTTCTGTCCTGCGTGTACATCAACGCCGCCATCTCAGACGACCACTGAGTAGCACCCCACATTCTGTAACCTCAGACGTTACAAGGGCCGGGCCAACCACCCGGCCGACTTATGAAAGGAAAGCATTCAATGGATATGCTCGCTGAAGTCACCGGCAGCCTCAACACCGTCGGTTACGGCCTCGCCGCAATCGGCCCCGGCGTCGGTGTCGGTATTGTCATCGGTAAGACCATCGAGGGAACCGCACGTCAGCCTGAGATGGCCGGTGCACTGCGCGGAAACATGTTCCTCGGCATTGCGCTGATCGAGGCCCTGGCCCTGATCGGCATCGCCACCCCGTTCTTCCTGCCCTGATCACGAAGAGGACTAAACGATGACTCCGGTACACATTCTTGCTGCGTCTGAGAACCCGCTTCTCCCCGCGTGGTACGACATCGTCTGGAGTGCCATCTGTCTGCTGATCGTCTTCCTGGTTGTCTGGAAGTACGTCCTCCCAGCCTTCAATAAGACTCTTGATGAGCGCGCAGAGCGCATTCAGGGTGGAATTGAAAAGGCTGAGAAGGTGCAGGCCGAAGCCGATGAGGCTCTGGCCGAGTATCAGAAGCAGCTCGCCGACGGCCGTGCAGAAGCTGCACGACTGCGCGCCGAGGCTCAAGAAGAAGGCGCCCAGATCATCGCCAATATGAAGACCCAGGCTCATGCAGAGTCCGAGCGCATCGTCGCTCAGGCTCAGACGCAGATCGAAGCCGAGCGTCAGTCCGCCATGGTGCAGCTGCGTTCGGAAGTCGGGACGCTCGCCACTGATCTGGCATCACGCATCGTCGGCGAATCACTCACCGATGATCAGCGCTCTGCCAATGTGGTCGATCGTTTCATCACCGATCTCGAGTCGCAGTCTTCGGCACAGCCGGTCAAGGGGGCGTGATGCTCCAGTCGAGCAGATTGTCCCTGCAGGCCGTACTTGAAGCCGCCAATGCTGAGATCTCCCGCGGCGACGCGCGTGAAATCGGTACGGGCGAGCTGGCCATCGTTGCTGTTCTCGCTGAGAACGTGACGCTGCGCAAGGCCTTGGCAGACTCGTCCGAGTCGGCTGAGAAGAAGCAGCATCTGCTGCGGACTCTGTTCTCGACTCGGACCAGTGAGACTGTCCTGCGTCTGAGTGAACTGGCGGTGAGCCACCGCTGGGCCAGGACTCAGGACCTCGTGACCAGCCTTGAAGTTGCTGGAGTGACAGCTATCGCTGCTGCCTCTCAGGCTTCCGGTCAACTCGGTCAGGTGGAAGAGGAAGTCTTCCGCTTCGCCCGTCTGTGTGAAAGCGAACATGAACTGGCGCGCGCCTTGGAATCTGATGCGTCTGCGTCGGCCAAGCGTGCGCTCATCGCAGATCTGCTGGCAGGTAAGGCACAGGCCGACACCATCACCCTGATCGAGCAGGCCGTTCTGTTCCCGCGCGGACTGCGCGTGGCAACGGCTCTGGACCAGTACAGCGATATTCTCGCGGCACGACAGCAGCGCTCCGTCGCCGATGTCACCGTCGCCAAACCGTTGAGCGAAGCTCAGACCCAGAAGCTGACGGCCGCTCTGTCCGCCAGCTACGGACGAGACCTTGTACTCAACGTTCAGGTCGACCCCGCAGTCGTCGGGGGAGTCCGGGTTCAGGTCGGCGATGAGATGATGAGCTCCACAGTGGCTGATCGTCTGGCCGAAGTTCAGCGCAAACTCGCAAGTTAAATCGAGGTGCCGGCCAGTCCGGCAGCACAGGCGGCCCACCGGTCGTCGGACGCAAGTTTTGAGTAAAGGAAGCAGGGAAACCAGATGGCGGAACTGACAATTCGCCCGGAAGAGATCCGGGACGCTCTCGGGAAGTTCGTTGACTCGTACAACCCCGAAAGCTCGGTAAAGTCCGAGGTCGGCAAGGTTGTCACCGCAGGTGACGGAATTGCCCACGTCTCGGGTCTGCCCGGAACCATGGCCAACGAACTCCTCCGGTTCGAAGACGGCACATTGGGCCTGGCACAGAACCTCGACGAGCGCGAGATCGGCGTCGTCATCCTCGGCGAATTCTCCGGAATCGCTGCGGAGCAGAACGTCTACCGCACCGGTGAGGTCCTCTCCATTCCAGTCGGTGACGGATACCTCGGTCGCGTGGTGGACCCTCTGGGCCACCCAGTCGACGGACTCGGCGAAGTCGAGACCGTTGGTCGTCGCGAACTCGAGCTCCAGGCCGCAGGCGTGATGGATCGCCAGGAGGTCCGCGAGCCTCTGCAGACCGGCTACAAGAGCATCGACGCTATGATCCCCGTCGGTCGTGGCCAGCGTCAGCTCGTCATCGGTGACCGCAAGACGGGTAAGACCGCTCTGGCTATCGACACGATCATCAACCAGAAGGACAACTGGGAGACCGGCGATCCGAAGAAGCAGGTTCGCTGCATCTACGTCGCCATCGGCCAGAAGGGTTCGACCATCGCCGGTGTCCGTCGTTCGCTTGAAGAAGCGGGCGCACTGGAATACACCACGATCGTGTCCTCACCTGCTTCTGACTCCGCAGGCTTCAAGTACCTCGCTCCTTACTCCGGTTCGGCCATCGGCCAGCACTGGATGTACGAGGGCAAGCACGTTCTCATCGTGTTCGACGATCTGTCGAAGCAGGCAGAGGCCTACCGTGCGGTATCTCTGCTGCTGCGTCGTCCGCCGGGCCGCGAGGCTTTCCCCGGTGACGTCTTCTACTTGCACTCGCGTCTGCTCGAGCGTTGTGCGAAGCTCTCCGATGAGTTCGGCGGCGGTTCGATGACCGGTCTGCCGATCATTGAGACCAAGGCCAACGACGTCGGCGCGTTCATTCCGACCAACGTGATTTCGATCACCGACGGGCAGATCTTCCTGCAGTCGGATCTCTTCAACGCCGGTCAGCGTCCAGCTGTCGACGTCGGTGTGTCCGTGTCCCGCGTCGGCGGTGCTGCTCAGACGAAGGCGCTCAAGAGCGTCTCCGGTACCCTCAAGATCTCCTTGGCTCAGTATCGTTCTCTCGAAGCGTTCGCTATGTTCGCCTCGGACCTCGACGAGACGACGAAGCGCGACCTTGCTCGCGGTGCGCGTCTGACCGAGCTGCTCAAGCAGTCGCAGTTCTCGCCGATGTCGTTTGAGAAGCAGACCGTGTCGATCTTCGCTGGTACACACGGCTACCTCGACGAGATCCCCGTCTCCGATGTCCTGAAGTTCGAAACAGAGCTTCACGATCACATCGAGCGCAAGACAGGCATCTTCACGACCATTCGTGAGACGCTGAAGCTCGACGATGATACGTCGGCCGAGCTGGAGAACGTGTTGGGCGAGTTCACCAAGAACTTCGTCACCTCCGATTCCAGCGGATCCCAGGCCGGCAGCGAGGACACCGCCACCGCGTCTTCAGACGAGGTCGAGCAGGAAAAGATCGTTCGGCAGAAGCGTTGAACCTGATCCGTAACAGCGAAAGGAAGAACTGATGGGAGCCCAGCAGAGGGTCTTCAAACAGAAGATCCGCTCTACTTCATCCTTGAGGAAGATCTTCAAGGCCATGGAGCTCATCGCTGCTTCACGGATTCAGAAGGCCATTGCCCGTTCGCAGGCCGCCAGCCCCTACGCCAATGCGTTGACCCGCGCGGTCTCTGCAGTGGCAAGCGAATCCAACGTCGACCACGTGTTGACATCCGAACCCGAGAACGTCAGCCGTGCGGCTGTTCTGGTTGTCGGTCCGGACCGCGGATTCGCGGGAGCCTACTCCGCGAACCTGCTGCGCGAAGCCGAAGAACTCATTCGGCTTCTGCACAGCGAAGGCAAGGACGTGTCGCTCTTCACCGTCGGTGGGAAGGCTGAGAACTACTACACCTTCCGCGACCGAGCGATTGTTCAGGCCTGGACCGGATTCTCCGAGACTCCGACTGCTGAGAAAGCACGGGAGATCGGTGAGGCCCTGTTGCAGAGCTTCAATGCCGAATCCGCTGAGAACGGTGTGGATGAGATCTACATCGTCTTCACGAAGTTCGTCTCCAGCGTCAAGCACGATCCGGAATACCGGCGTCTGCTTCCGCTTGAGGTCGTTGACGCTGACGAGGTCGCCACAGGCGGCACGTCAGCACCCGCGAACGATGCGGCCGCGTTCCCTCTCTATGAGTTCGAACCCAGCGCCGAGGCCGTCTTGGACTCGTTGCTGCCGCGATACATCGACTCTCGAGTCCTGTCTGCGCTGTTGAGCGCGTCAGCATCCGAGCAGGCTTCGCGTCAGGCAGCGATGAAGACGGCGACCGACAACGCGGACGATCTCATCAAGACCTACACCCGGTTGGCCAATACGGCTCGCCAGGCGGAAATCACCCAGGAACTCACCGAGATCGTCGGTGGGGCCGATGCCCTCGCGGCATCATCAGCCGGCGACTGACCGGCGAGAGCAGAGAAGAAAGAGACCATGACTGCCACAGCTACGGATACCTCCCCGGCGCAGGGCACAGCCCTCGGCCGGATTTCCCGAGTCATTGGCCCGGTTGTCGACATCGAGTTTCCGCTCGACTCCGTGCCAGCGATCTACAACTCACTGTCCACCTCGGTGGAACTCTCCGAAGGCACGCGCAAGCTGACCTTCGAGACTGCACTGCACCTGGGCAACGGCATCGTCCGTGCCGTGTCGCTGCAGCCCACCGACGGTCTTGTCCGCGGACAGGAAGTCACCGACTCCGGTGCGCCCATCACGGTGCCCGTCGGCGACATCACCAAGAACCACGTGTGGAACACCACCGGTGACTGCCTCAACCTCGAAGACGGTGAGCAGCTCGAGATCAGCGAACGCTGGCCGATCCACCGTACCGCTCCAGCCTTCGACGAACTCGAGTCGAAGACCGAGATGCTCGAAGTCGGCATCAAGAGCATCGACCTTCTCACCCCGTACGTGCAGGGTGGAAAGATCGGCCTCTTCGGTGGTGCTGGTGTCGGTAAGACAGTCCTGATTCAGGAAATGATCTACCGCATCGCGCACAACCACAGCGGCACATCCGTGTTCGCCGGTGTGGGAGAGCGCACCCGTGAGGGCAACGACCTCATCATGGAGATGGACGAGGCAGGAGTGTTCAAGGACACCGCCCTCGTCTTCGGCCAGATGGATGAGCCACCAGGCACCCGTCTGCGCGTTGCACTGTCGGCACTGACCATGGCGGAATACTTCCGCGATGTGCAGAACCAGGACGTGCTGCTGTTCATCGACAACATCTTCCGTTTCACCCAGGCCGGTTCCGAGGTGTCGACCCTGCTGGGCCGCATGCCTTCGGCCGTGGGCTACCAGCCCAACCTGGCTGACGAGATGGGACTCCTGCAGGAACGAATCACTTCGACGCGTGGTCACTCGATCACCTCGATGCAGGCGATCTACGTTCCTGCCGATGACTACACCGACCCGGCTCCTGCAACGACGTTCGCCCACTTGGACGCAACGACAGAGCTCAGCCGTGACATCGCCTCACGTGGTCTGTACCCGGCTATTGATCCTCTGACCTCGACATCGCGCATCCTCGATCCGCTGATCGTCGGCGAAGAGCACTACCGGGTCGCCAACGAGGTCAAGGCCATTCTGCAGAAGAACAAGGAACTGCAGGACATCATCGCCATCCTCGGCGTCGATGAACTCGGCGAAGAGGACAAGCTCGTCGTCCACCGTGCTCGTCGCATCGAGCAGTTCCTGTCACAGAACACGTACACCGCTGAGAAGTTCACCCAGGTGCCCGGTTCGACCGTTCCTCTGGCCGACACGATCGAAGGGTTCTCGAAACTCTGCTCGGGCGAGGTCGACCACATTCCGGAACAGGCATTCTTCAACGTGGGTGGGCTTGACGACGTCATGCGCAACTACGAAGAGATGCAGAAGTAAGCCATGGCTGTCCTCGATGTGAACGTCGTAGCAGCCGACCAAGAGGTATGGGTGGGTGAGGCCAAGCGCGTCATCGCCCGTACCTCGGACGGCGATATCGGCATCCTTCCTGGCCACGAGCCAGTGCTGGGTGTCGTAGCCGATGGTGAAGCGCGTATTCTCACGACCTCTGAGGAGACCATTCGGGTTAAGGCCGATGGTGGTTTCCTCTCTGTCGAGAATAATCGCGTCATCATTGCCGCTGATCAGGCCGAACTTCTCTGATCTGTCAATTAAACTGGCAACCGTGAACCCTTCTGTCCTTCTGATCGTTCTGCTCTCGTTAGTAGGACTCGCCCTCGCGCTGATCGTCGTCGTGACGATTCGCCGCAGGTCGATCTCGAAGCTCTCCGGTGCTTTTGACTGTTCCATCAACGTGGGCGAGGAATCTTCTTCTCGCCCACGTTGGCGTTTGGGCGTGGCTGTGTTCTCAGTGGCCTCACTGGACTGGTACCCCGTCTTCGCGCTGACTCGCCGCGCCGCAGTCCGGCTGCCGCGCGCCGACCTCGATATTCTCGTCCGCCGCAAACCCACCTCCGGCGAGCAGTACTCGGTACTGCCCGACGCAGTTGTGGTGGACTGTTCCTATGGGAAGGCCGATGGCCGTCCCCGTTCCGTTTCCTTGGCCATGGACACCGAATCGCTGTCGACGATGGCGTCATGGCTGGAATCATCGCCACCTGGCTTCAACCCCACGATGGGAAGGTTCACCTGATGGATGTCTTTCGCTTGACCGGTCCGAGTCGACTGTTCGGCGAAGTCGACATCAGGGGAGCGAAGAACAGCGTTCTCAAACTGATGGCCGCGAGCCTGCTCGCCGTCGGACGTACGACGATCTCCAACGTGCCAGCCATCCTCGACGTGCGCATCATGGTCCAGCTCCTCATCCGGCTCGGCTGCACGGTCGACTACGATGCCGATCGCGGCATCGTGAGCATCGACGTTCCCGCCGAGGTGGGTATCCAGGCTGACTATGAGCTCGTGCGTGCAATGCGAGCTTCCATCTCTGTGCTCGGACCCCTGACCGCTCGGATGCGTTCCGCGCACGTGGCACTGCCCGGCGGAGACGCGATCGGCTCACGAGGTCTCGACATGCATCAGGCCGGCCTCGAAGCCCTCGGTGCGACGGTGCACCTGGACCACGGCTATTTCGTCGCGGAGGCCCCAGAAGGACTTCGCGGAACTGACATCGTCCTCGAATTCCCCTCCGTCGGCGCCACAGAGAACCTCGTGATGGCGGCGACCCTGGCCCACGGTGTGACAACGATTTCCAACGCGGCCAAGGAGCCGGAGATCGTCGATATCTGCACGATGCTCGTCGACATGGGAGCTCAGATCAAAGGTATCGGCACGGCCGACATCACGATCACCGGCGTCGACGAACTTCGCCCCGTCGACCATCGCACGGTCGGAGACCGGATCGTGGCCGGGACCTATGCCTTCGGGGCTGCTCTGTCCGGTGGTGACGTGACAATCAAGGGCGTCGGACTCGAGCTCATGCCCAACATCGCTATCAAGCTTCGCGACTCCGGTGCCACTGTCGACGACCTCGGCGAGATCGATCTTCGCGACGGCACGCGCGGAGGAGGCTTCCGAGTCCGCGGCGCAGAACGGCCCCACGCCATTCGGGTCGCAACGATGCCGTTTCCCGGGTTCCCCACAGACCTGCAGCCATTCGTCATCGCCTTGAACTCCGTCTCTGACGGAGTCGGGCTGCTGTCGGAGAACCTGTTCGAGGCACGCTGGAGGTTCGTTCAGGAGATTGCCCGACTCGGTGCGAAAGTCCGCATCGACGGCAACCATGCACTGATCTCCGGGATTGAGAGTCTCTCCGGCGCCGAGGTGGAAGCCTCAGACATCCGCGCCGGTGCCGGCCTGGTGATGGCGGGGCTGCGTGCCGCCGGCATCACAGAGGTCTCCGGCATCGACCATATCGAACGCGGCTACGAGAATTTCGTGAGCAATCTGCGCAGCCTCGGCGCCAACATCGAACGCGTCGAGAAAGCCGACATACTCAGTTTCGAGTAGGTCTCAGACCAACTTTCGAAAAGGGTTCAGAACAGGCGTGAGTCGGGATCGTCCATGCCCCGCAGCGCGTCATAGTCCAGAACGACACAGCGGATACCGCGATCCTCGGCCAGCGTACGCGCCTGCGGCTTGATCTCCTGAGCTGCGAAGACGCCCTGTACCGGTGTCAGCAGCGGGTCACGGTTCATCAGTTCGAGATACCTGGTCAGCTGCTCAACACCATCGATGTCGCCACGACGCTTGATCTCCACGGCGACAGATTTGTGTCCTTGGTCGCGAGCGAGGATGTCGACAGGTCCGATGGCCGTCATGTATTCGCGCCTGACCAGGCTGTAGCCGTCACCGAGAGTCTCGATGTGCTCGGCGAGCAGTTCCTGGAGATGGGCTTCGACGCCGTCTTTGACCAAGCCGGGATCGATACCGAACTCATGCTGGTCATCGGAGATCACCTCGGCGATGGAGATGACGAGCTTGTCACCGGTCTTGGCCTGTGACACCGTCCATATCTCTGTCAGGCCGGCGTCCGTCTGCTCCTGGCTCGGATCAGCGACTGTGATCGAACACGGGGGAGTCATCCAGTTCAGGGGCTTGTACGATCCGCCATCCGAATGGATGAGGATCGAACCGTCGGCCTTGAGCATGATGAGACGGGTGGCCATGGGCAGGTGGGCGGTCAGACGACCAGCATAATCAACGGAGCACTTAGCAATGACGAGACGCACGCGCTTCACCCTACGTGAGAGAATGGCCAGATGCCACGATCTACCTCCTCGCGTCGCAAAAACAAATGGCAGCAGGCCCCACGTGAGCTCTCCGACTCCGTCAGCGGGCTGCGCACGAGCCGAGACCTGCCCGACGGAACCTGGTCCGTGCAGAACGTTGCCGGGAATTCTCAGGGCAAGATCTATATCTGTCCCGGCTGTGGGCAGGACTTGGCTTCATCGACGCCCCATATCGTTGCCTGGAGGCAATCGGCTCGGTACGGTACCGAGGTGGGTGTGGAATCCCGTCGGCACTGGCATTCGAGGTGCTTTCAGAAGTTCCGTTGACCAGCGCCTCGTATCGACTGAGGCGACATCGAGACATGGAAAAGGGCCAGTTCATCATGAACTGGCCCTTCTCATCAGTGCGGGCTAAGGACGAGGCCGAACCTCAGCGCAAGGAGTTCCGCGACCGCGAGGCCTTGCTGTTACGGTTCTTTCCGCCTGACACCTGAGCATCGATGGCGATCGTGTCGGCGTCCGTGGCTCCGTTCGGCAAGTCGGAGTCCTCTGCTTCCTCGGCTTTGTCCGCTGCGGTTGTGTCTGCCGGGGTCGCCTTGTCGGACTCGGCGCCGGTGGACTTCGATTCGGCTGCTTTGGATTCGGTGCCCTCGACAGAAGCGTCCTTACCGGATGCCTGTGGTGCTGTGGTCGCAGCCGACGGCCCACCGGTGCCTTGTCCGCCCTTGGCGTCGGACTTCGCATCCTTGGACGCGTCTCCATCTGCCTCGGCGTCGGAATCCTCTGCGAGGAGGTCAGCGAGTTCCTGCTCATCGGCGATCTGTTCGGTGGCGTGGGATGCGGACTCGGCCTTGGCCGGATCGACCGAATCGCCTCCCATCACACCTGGCATGGCGAACAGCGAACGGAGCTGATCGAGCTGAGCGGTGATCGTCTTGCGCTGCTTGGTCAGCAGGTCGACCTGAGACTGAGCCGATGCGACGTTGCGCTTGGCTTCGGCTGCGGACTCTTCGATCGTCGCCTCGGCAGTCGCGCGGGCTTCGCCGATGAGGGTCTGCGCGCGGGTCTTGCCGTCGGCGATGATGTCATCGGCCTTCTTCACAGCATCCGCACGTGTCGTCTCAGCTCGTTCCGCGGCTTCCTTGGCCTCAGCATCGGCCTTGGCAGCACGTGCCTGTGCCTCATCGATGAGCTTCTTGTTCTCAACCTGAGCGGCGTCGTAACGCTTCTTGCGTTCGGACTCGGCCTCCTGGCGCTTACCAGCTAGCTCGACATCGAGTTCGTCAGCAGCCTTGGTTGACGCCTCATCACGAGCCTTGGCTGCGGCGAGCAGCTCATCGGCCTGCGCCCGAGCGGTGCTGAGCGACTCATCCGACTGAGTCTTGGCCGCAGCGCGGAGATCCGCAGCCTCCTTCTCCGCGGTGGCCTTGAGCTCGGCGAGTTCGTGTTCGAGGCTCTCGCGTGCTTCCTTCGTGGCTGCCTCGTTGGCTTCCTTGGCCTGGTTGTACTCACGCTCGGCAGTCGCCTTGAGCTCAGAGGCTCGCTTCTCGGCGGCCTTCACGGTCTCATCGGCGCGCATTTCGGCGGAACTGATGATCGCATCGGCCTCAGAGCGAGCATTCGACAGAGTGTCGTTGCTCTCTGTGTGCATGCGCGCACGTGCAGACGCAGCTTCGGCGCGTGCCTTATTGCGGATGGTCTCGGCATCGGAGTTCGCCTGGGAGAGCGTCTCACGAGCCTGGGACTCAGCGATTTTGAGCAGGTGGTCGATGCGGCTTCCGGGAGGGCCTGCAGCCTCGGCGCTGTCATTGGCCGCCTTCTTCAGCTGAGCCTTGGCCTCGGAGAGCTCGCCAGCGATCTGCAGCTTCGCCCGATCAGCGTTGATGACCTGACTACGTGCATCTGAGAGGGCTTTACGAACGGACTCGACCTCGGTCCGCAGCTGCTGCAGGCGAGAATCAACTTCACTTTTTTCGTAGCCGCGCATCGCTGTGCGGAATTCTTCGGTGGGCGTCACTGAAGTGGACTCCTGTCGTGTCAAGGGATGTGGTCAAATCGTCCACCCCCTACTCTAACGGACGCACCATGAGTGTTGGGTGCGAATACTCAAGTGCGGACGGGACTTGTCACTATGTGACACAGCCCCCGTGACCGAGGCCACAGACAGCTGGACTACCCTTGGATCAGAAAGAAACTTCATCGATTTCCCTGCGCTTGAGTGGGGTTCGGAAACCTGAGGAGGAAATATGGCTGAAGCAGTGATCGTCGCGGGTGCGCGCACGCCGTTCGGACGTCTGCAGGGAGGGCTGTCATCGCTGACAGCCGTGCAGCTTGGAGGTAAGGCCATCGCCGGCGCGCTCGGTCGTGCCGGCATCACCGGCGACGACGTTGAGTACGTCATCATGGGCCAGGTTCTGCAGGCCGGTCTCGGCCAAGGGCCAGCAAGGCAGGCCGCGGTCGAAGCGGGCATCCCGATGAACGTGCCCGGCGTGACCGTGAACAAGCTGTGCCTCTCAGGCATCAACGCGATCACTCAGGCCGCCCAGCTGGTGCGGGCAGGAGAGTACGACGTCGTCGTCGCCGGCGGCCAGGAGTCGATGAGTCTGGCGCCTCACCTGCTGGAGAAGTCACGTTCGGGCTACAAATACGGTGACGTGGTCGTCAAGGATCACATGGACTACGACGGCCTGTGGGACGCCTTCACCGACCAGGCCATGGGCGGACTGACCGAAGACGCCAACGCCGGAGACTTCGAGTTCTCCCGCGAGGACCAGGACGCCTTCGCAGCTCGTTCGCATCAGCGCGCGGCAACCGCCTGGGAGTCGGGCCTCTTCGGCGATGAGGTCGAACCCATCACCATTCCCGGCCGCAAGGGCGATGTGACCGTGTCCAACGACGAAGGTGTGCGCGCCGAGACCACACCGGAGTCGATGGCCAAGCTGCGGCCAGCCTTCCGCAAGGATGGAACCATCACCGCCGGAAACGCGTCACAGATCTCCGATGGAGCATGCGCCGTCGTCGTCATGTCCCGGGAGAAGGCCGAGGAGCTCGGTGCCCCGATCCTCGCTGAGATCCGCTCCCATGGATGGACTGCCGGTCCCGACTCCTCTCTGCAGCATCAGCCCTCGCAGGCGATCCAGGCAGCTGCAGAGAAGGAAGGCGTTGCCGCCGATTCCTTCGACCTCTACGAGATCAACGAGGCCTTCGCCGCGGTGGGCCTGGCCAGTTCGAAGGACCTGGGCGTTGACCCGGACAAGGTCAACGTCAATGGTGGCGCAGTGGCACTCGGCCACCCGATCGGAGCGTCCGGGGCACGCATCGTGCTGACCCTGGCCCTTGAACTCCAGCGCCGAGGTGGCGGAACCGGTGTCGCCGCGCTGTGCGGTGGCGGAGGACAGGGAGACTCGCTGATCATCACTGTGCCCGCCCAGAACTGATCCCAACCGCATTTGACCCTGAGTACAACGGGTCACGATCCAAGAGGAGAGCATGATGCTCGTCGCATTCTCCGTCGCTCCCAGCGGCGGTGACAACACAGACGCGTCGGTCCATGACGCGGTAGCCGCTGCTGTGGAGGTGGTCCGACGTTCCGGGCTGCCGCACCGAACCGATTCGATGTTCACCACGATCGAAGGCGACTGGGACGAGGTGTTCGCTGTGGTCAAGGAGGCCACCGACGTCGTCGGCGAATTCGGTCCACGCGTGGCGTTGGTGTTGAAGGCCGATATTCGTCCGGGATACACGGGGGAGATCGATGGCAAGCTCGAACGTCTGGAAAAGGCCCTCGACGCCCGCGGCGGCGACTGATCGACCCTCGGCGTCACCGTCGAGGCTCGCCGGTCGCAGCACATGGATCGCCGCACCGGAGCCAGGAGGTGTGGGGCGGGAAGTACCCAGCGGTAAGTTGGGCGCAGCGGAAATTTTCGGGGAATTCATAGTGACGTAGGTCTCATTCAGGTCTACTCTTTTCTTAAGAAAGAAGGAGATGAACAATGAACGGGTCCACCTATTTCACTACAGCCACCGCACTGACGATGGTTGCCCTGCTCGGTTTCATGGCCGCCGGCTTCTTTCCGGTCATCGTTGACTTTGCCTTCGCCATCGAAGCCGTGGCCGTCATCCTGGCTCTGACCGGGCTTGTGATGGTTGCGTTCGTGACCGTGCGAAAGTCACTGGAGCGTGCCGCTCGACTGTACTGATGCAATGCCCGATCGTCGCGTGATTCACAGTGGCGACGCAGCTTGCTGACAACGGCCCTTGTCGAAGTTTCGGAGTTCGTCTCCGAGGCTTTGACGAGGGCCGCTTTCTGTTCTGGATCACGAATCGGTTAGGATATTTGAGCCTCCGTAGCTCAGTTGGATAGAGCAACCGCCTTCTAAGCGGTAGGCCGCGGGTTCGAGCCCCGCCGGGGGTACTTTTTGTGCTCTGACGGCCCTTTCGCCCTTCCGGCGTTTCCCTGCAATGACCAATTACCGCGCGCTACGGCGTGGCAATTGGTGCACGGCTGGGAAAACGTAGAGAGTGGATGCGTGATGACAGACAGTAAGAGTGCCGTGACGCCACCAGTGGGAGGGGCGCTGAGCGATATCGCGAAGCGAGTCTCAGAAACCCGCTTCACCCTGCAGACCGACGACTTCGCCGACGGTCGCGAACTGCACCGACAGCTCTCCTCGGAGCTGACGGACTATCTGCTCCCGCGCATCAATCGGACGCAGACGCCCTTCATGATCGCGGTCGGTGGGTCAACTGGCGCAGGCAAGTCCACCTTGGTGAATTCCCTGGTCGGACGCACGGTGACTCCCGCGGGGGTGCGCCGTCCGACGACGGGCAACCCGATCGTGGTGCACAACCCTGCTGACACCAAATTCTTCGAATCGCAGTCCTTTCTCTCTGATCTGCCGCGCAGCACGGATCCGACGACGCAGACCCCCTCGGTCGTGCTCATTCCCGATGACGGTGTCGAGCCGGGCACGGCTGTGCTCGACTGCCCGGATATCGACTCCATCGCCGAGTCGAACCGTGAGTTGGCCCGCCGCATTCTGATGAGTGCCGACCTGTGGATGTTCGTGACCACGGCCAACCGCTATGCCGACGCCGCGCCCTGGGCGCTGCTCAAGGACGCCGCTGTCCGCAACACCTCGGTCGCGATCGTGCTCGACCGGGTACCGCCGCAGGCGAACCGCGAGGTCAGGCACCATCTTTCCAGTCTGCTGTCCGAGGCGGGACTGGCGAACTCTCCGATCTTCGCTGTGGCCGAGCTCGAACTGGAGGACGGCCTGCTTCCGCACTCGGCGATCTATCCGATTCGTTCCTGGATCAGCCAAGTGAGTTCCGAGAGACGCTCGCAGGACCGCATTCGTCAGCGCACCCTCACCGGCTCCATCAGTACGATGCCGGCCCAGGTGAAGTCCTTGGCTGACTTCGCAGAGAGCCAGGAGACGACGTTCGACCGGCTGCAGGCCAGCCTGGATCAGACGTTCAGATCCGCGGACGAAGGGCTCGCGCAGGTATTCTCCGACGGTCGCGTGCTGCACGGAGAGGTCAATGCGAGATGGCAGGACTTTGTGGGAACAGGTCAGCTGTTTCGCGGTTTGGAGCCTACGATGGCTCGCATGCGCGACCGGATCTCCGCCGCAGTCACCGGCAAACACGATGCCGCCTCGCCGCTGCACATTGCCATTCTGCGCAGCGCAGCCATTTCGTTGCGGGAACAGGCTATCGGCGTCGTCGAAGAGGTCGGCACCACATGGGTTCGGGACTCGGCTGGCTCGGCCCTGCTCGATGCGTACCCCGAGCTGCGCCACAGTTCCAATGATCTTGAGGATTCCGTCAAGTCCGCCGTCAGCGGATGGTCGAATGAGGTGAACGCGCTGGTTCGAGAGATCGGCCAGGGCAAGAAGTCGAAGGCGAGAATTCTGTCCTTCGGTGTCGGCGGAGTCTGCGCCGTCGTCGAATACGCGGCATTCTGGGATCCGAAGTACACGAACGCCGGCGACCAGGCGTCGCGCAACGACGCCAACGTCGCCCTCAGCCTGGCCGGCACGATCTTCGGGGAGCAGGAAGCCGTGAATCTCATCGGATCGATTCGGGATCGTTTCCTGACCACAGCTGCAGGAATCGTCGGCGGCTGCCGGGCTCCCTTTGACAACGTACTACGACTATCCGCGGTACCGGCGCGGCAAGCAGGCGCCCTGCGCGCCTCCGGTGATCGACTTGAGGTGGCATTGTGAACGATCCTGCACAGTCCGAGATCAGGCGTCGAGCCGAAGGAATTCGGCAGACCCTGTCCCTGGGACCCGACAAATTGAGCGCCGAAGTTCGTACGGACGCGCAGAACCTGCTCAACCGTGCCGAGGATCGGCTCGGCCTGGGCGAGGAGTTCACCGTCGTGGCCTTCGCCGGCTCCACCGGTTCGGGAAAGTCCTCTCTGTTCAATGCCGTTGCCGGACTGGACATCGCCCGGGTCGGCGTTCGTCGGCCCACCACCTCCCGTCCCACTGCATGTGTGTGGGGCGAAGGCGGCAACGACATCCTCAATTGGCTCCATGTGCCCGAGCGCAGCAGGACCTGGCGCGAATCAGCGCTCGACGGTGATGATCAGCGCAAGCTGCACGGCCTGATTCTGCTTGACCTGCCTGACCATGATTCGACCGCGGTCAAGCACCGTGTTGAGTCCGATCGTCTGGTTGGGCTCGTCGATGTGGTGTTCTGGGTCGTTGACCCACAGAAGTACGCCGACTTCTCGCTCCACTCCGAGTATTTGGCAAAGCTGGCCGAGAACAGCTCGAACATGGTGGTCGTTCTCAACCAGGTCGACAAGCTCAGCGACGAAGAGCGGAAAGCTGCCGCCGATCATCTGCAGCAGCTGCTTGTCGAAGACGGACTCACCGACACCAAAGTCCACATGACCTCGGCTGTGACACGAGACGGAATCCCACAGGTCAGGTCGATCTTGGCCGACACGGTCGATTCCAAACAGGCGGCTTCTGAACGGCTGCTCTCCGATATGCAGGCCATGTCCAAACGGATGCAGCACGAACTCGGTGAGCCTGTGGTCCCGCCGGATGAACGTCCGGGAGCGTCGCGTCTGGTGGAGACCATGTCCGATGCCGCCGGCGTCGAGGCGGTTGCCCAGACCGTCCATGACGACTATATCCGTCGGGCCTACCGCAAGACGGGTTACCCAGTCCTGGCGTGGATGCAGAGGAACGCACCCGACCCGCTGGGAGCCAAGCACGGTCAGGGCAGGGAAGAGCTCATCCGCGCATCGGTGCCAGCCACCAGCAGAGCGCAGAGCTCGCAGGTACGCCTGATGGCTCACGAACTCATCACGGAATCCGTGTCCTCGTTGCCCAGACCATGGCAGAGCGCGGTCGCGGAAGCAGAGAAGGCAAGCACCACAGAGCTGTCTGAGACCCTCGACTCGGCCGTGACAGCTGTGGATATCAAACCTCGGACGCCCGGCTGGTGGTCATTGGCCAGGGTTCTGCAGATCATCTTCTTCATCGCCACGATCCTGGGACTCCTGGGTGTCATCGCTGCAGCGCTTCTCACCATCTTCGCTCCCGGATCGCTGCCAGGCTGGAGCTGGTTCGTGACGATCGGGCTGCTGGTGGTGGGAATCATCGGTTCCGTTGTGACATCGGTGATCGCCAAGTCCGCGCGCAGCAAGGGGGCTGATGAAGCTGCCGGCGAAGTAGACCGAAAGCTTCGCGACGCAGTCGGAAGCGTTGCGCAGAGTTCGTACCTGGAACCGGTCAACACCGTCATCGACGAGCACCGCCGGGCATACGAGACGTTGCGCTGATACTTCTGTGCACAGGAGCTCAGACTCGTGTGCCAATGCCCTGTGGACGATCAACGATCGTCCACAGGGCATTTTTCATGTCTGGACGCCGACATCGTCTGCCGCGCTCACTGGTGAATGACGTGATGGACCGATTCACACTGCATCGCCCCCGATGGGTGATCGGGCAGGGGCCATTACGAAACACTCCAAGAAGCGAGGCAACACGATGTCCATCATCCCGATCAACCTCAGCGGCACAGTGGCCGCCGATCCGCAGAGCCGCACCCTGCCGTCTGGCAGAGCCTGCGCCTCCTTTCGGTTGGCCGTCAACCATTGGCGCCTCGACAAAGGAACCGGAGAGTATCTCTCCGACACGACCTCGTGGTTCAGCGTCGACTGCTACGGGCCTCTGGCCAGCAACTGCTCGATGAGTCTGCACCAAGGTATGTCCGTCGTCGTACAGGGGACCCTGAAGATTCGGGAATGGTCGACTGATGAGAAGCGGGGAATCGCTCCCACCGTTGTTGCAGAACACATCGGTCCCGATCTTCGCTACGGCACCGCCAACTATCAGAAGTCCAGTAACCCGAATCGGCAAACCGAAGGTCAGCAGCAGACGGCTGCAGGCGGCGATTCGGGGTGGGACAGCCTCGCCGGCGAAGTTCCGCCCAGTGTGACCGGAGCCTCCGACACATCGACCCTCGACTCGCTGGAGGACACGGACGGAGTCGATGAGGACGGAGCGAGAGACGACGATGGGGGAGGGTCCGACAACGGCGATGACGCCATAGCACGAGAGACGGTGAAGGCAGCGGCGCCCTTCTGAGGGCACCGCAGATCGAGTTGACCAACTTCAGCGCAGAGATTTCGTGGGAACATGGGGCGCCGAACGCCTTGGAGTGCACGCCGTTTGCGGCTGTGATCGGCTAAGGTGAGACTGTTAATCGTTCCCACCTGCTGAGGTTGTTGATGCGTCTCGTTCCCCTCCTAGGTCTTGGAGCCCTGACCTTGGCTCTCTCGGGTTGTTCGCTGCTGGGATTGGGCGGAGATGATTCGTCGCCCACTCCGGCTCGCACCCCGGCGAAGCCGGTTGCAGAGGTCGACAAGGTCGTTTCCGCACTGAAACCTCTGACCGGCAGCGAAGACACGGTTCCGTCGACGAAGAAATTCTTCACAACGATGATCGATGCCGGCTACGATCCGGAGCAGCTTGAGGCTACGATCGATGACTCCCCGCTGGGCAATGACGTGCCCTCGAAGATGTTCGGCGTCAAAACGGACAAAGGGTGCGTGATCGGGGAGATACGAAAGGGAAAGGCCACCGCAGAGCTGATGCCGCCCACCGAATCGACCGGGGCATGCCTGTTCGGAGAGGTCGAACGTCCGAAGGGCGTGAAGGCGCCCACAGGCGACAAGCGTGAGAAGGACGGCGATTCCAACGGCGCCGGGCACATGCCTGGCGAGGACATCAACGGCACGGACGGGCCCACTGAGAGTCCGTCTCCCGATGAAGGGTCCGATGACACGTCGGAGGGCACGTCATCCGATGGTGCATCGTCCGAAGGCGGTACATCGGGAAGCTCATCCGAAGGGACCACGTCGTCAGAAGGGTCGTCGGAGGAGGGTTCCTCATCGACGGGCGGGTCCGCCGAAGGGTCCTCGTCAGGTGAAGCTCCGTCACTCGGCGGCGGCTGAACAAGGGTGATCAGCTACCGGACCAATTGGCACTTGAACGTGGACAACCGATAGCCTGAGGTTACTATGGCCGAATTCATTTACACCCTTCACAAGGCGCGTAAAGCGCACGGCGACAAAGTCATCCTCGATGACGTGTCGATGTCCTTCTACCCCGGCGCGAAGATCGGCATGGTCGGTCCCAACGGTGCCGGTAAGTCTACGATCCTCAAGATCATGGCCGGGCTCGAGCAGCCGTCCAATGGCGAGGCTCGGCTCAGCCCCGGGTATACCGTGGGCATTCTCCTGCAGGAGCCGCCCCTGAACGAGGACAAGACCGTCCTCGGCAACGTCCAAGAGGGCGTCGGCGAGATCAAGGCAAAGCTGGACCGCTTCAACGCCATCTCCGAGGAGATGGCCAGCCCTGATGCCGACTTCGATGCCCTCATGGAAGAGATGGGCAAGCTGCAAGAAGCTATCGATGCCGCGGATGCCTGGGATCTCGACTCGCAGCTCGAACAAGCGATGGATGCTCTGCGCTGCCCACCGCCGGACGCCGAAGTCAGCGTCCTCTCCGGTGGCGAGCGCCGTCGCGTGGCGCTGTGCAGGCTGCTGCTTGAGAAGCCGGATCTGCTTCTGCTCGATGAGCCTACAAACCACCTGGATGCCGAGTCCGTGCTGTGGCTTGAGCAGCATCTGCGTTCCTACCCAGGAGCTGTCATCGCGATCACTCACGATAGGTACTTCCTTGATCACGTGGCCGAATGGATCGCCGAGATCGACCGCGGACACCTCTACCCGTATGAAGGCAACTACTCGACGTACCTTGAGAAGAAGCAGGAACGCCTCCAGGTCCAGGGCAAGAAGGACGCGAAGCTGTCCAAACGCCTGAAAGACGAGCTTGAATGGGTCCGGTCGAATCCGAAGGCCAAGCAGACGAAGTCGAAGGCACGTCTGGCTCGCTACGAGGAGATGGCAGCAGAAGCCGAGAAGACCAAGAAGCTCGACTTCGAAGAGATCCAGATTCCCGCCGGCCCCCGTCTCGGCGACATCGTCATCGAGGCTTCCAACCTGCAGAAGGGCTACGGCGACCGTCTGCTCATCGACGGTCTCAGCTTCTCGTTGCCGCGAAACGGCATCGTCGGAGTCATCGGGCCCAACGGTGTGGGCAAGTCGACCCTGTTCAAGACCATCGTCGGACACGAGGAGCTGGACGGAGGCGAACTCAAGATCGGCGACAGCGTCAAAACGTCTTATGTCGATCAGTCCCGCGGCGGTATCGACTCCAATAAGAACCTGTGGGAAGTCGTCTCCGACGGACTCGACTTCATCCAGGTGGGCAATGTCGAGATGCCCTCGAGGGCCTATGTCTCCGCGTTCGGCTTCAAAGGCCCGGACCAGCAGAAGAAGGCTGGTGTGCTCTCCGGTGGTGAGCGCAACCGTCTCAACCTGGCGCTGACGCTCAAACAGGGCGGAAACCTGTTGCTGCTTGACGAGCCGACGAACGACCTCGACGTCGAAACACTCGGCTCCTTGGAAAACGCGCTCCTCGAGTTCCCCGGCTGTGCCGTAGTCGTCTCGCACGACCGTTGGTTCCTTGACCGGGTGGCGACACACATCCTTGCCTGGGAAGGCACAGAAGAAGAGCCCGCCAAGTGGTACTGGTTCGAAGGCAACTTCGAGTCCTATGAGGAGAACAAGGTCGAACGACTCGGTGAAGACGCTGCTCGTCCTCACCGCGTGACACACCGCCGCCTCACTCGCGACTGAACGAATTCTGTGGGCTGGGGACAATCACCGCAGCCCACAGGGTTCTCATGCATTTGCTGATGCCCCGGTCAACGACCGGGGCATCAGCAAATGCATGGTGGATTCAGTCCGCTGGCGGTGGCGGTCGACCGTCAGAGAGCAAGCCGCCGATCCACTGCAGGAGCTTGAACAGATACCGCAGGGCAAGTGTGCCGACGACTCCGATGATCATCGCTATGAGCGCAATCAGGGCAAGGTTCATCTCCACGTTCTCGCGAAGGAAGACCAGGGCAAGGATCGTGATGATGATGAAAAGTGCGACATTGACCAATCGAGACAGTATAGTCCCGAGGATCTCGATCATCGCGGTGTCTTTGCTCACTGCGGAGCCTTCACACGGACCATGCCCTCTTGAGCCACTGTTGCCAACAGCTCACCGGTCTGAGCGAAGATGCGCCCGTAACCGAGGCCGCGACCGCCCTGGGCCGCGGGGGACTCTTGGACGTAGAGCATCCACTCATCGACACGTACCCGACGATGCCACCACATCGCGTGGTCGAGGCTGGCCACCCGGAGCCCGGGGCTCGTCCAACTCAGGCCCTGTCGACGCAGTACCGGCTCGAGCAGGTTGAAGTCGCTGGCATAGGCCAAGGCCGCGGCATTGAGCACAGGATCATCGCCGAACTCGGAACTGGCACGGAACCACACATGCTGCTGCTCTCGCTGCCGATCATCGGTGGAGGAGAGGTACAGGGACGCCTCGACCGGGCGGATCTCGAAGGGACGTTTATTCAGCCATTCGGTCACTTGAGGGGTGTCCTGCCCAGCCAGGATGTCGCGCAGCTCTGGGCAATCCTGTGGACCAGGCAACCCGGTGGGCATGGTCTCTGCGTGTTCGAGACCCTCCTGCTCAACCTGGAAGGAGGCGATCAGGGACAGGATCGGGACGTCCTTCTGATAGGCGTGGACGCGTCGAGCGGAGAAAGATCGCCCGTCGCGCAGTCGTTCGACACCGAACTCAATCGGCTCGCTGACATCCCCAGCGCGCAGGAAGTAGCCGTGAAGTGAGTGGATGAGGCGATCATCTGGCAGGGTCGCGGCAGCGGCCACCACAGATTGCGCCACGACCTGACCGCCGTAGACGCGCCCATCGGGTTTGTACTGATTCTGTCCGAGGAAGTAGTCACTCTCCCGAGACGCCGAGGTGAAGCTCAGACTTTCGAGTTCGAGCACTTTGCGCAGCGTGTCGACATTCGCCTCGGCCGCTGTGGGTTCTGCATCGCTCATAAGGGCCTCCAGCCTGCGACAATGAATCTCTTGCGTGTGTTCACGATCCTATCGCGGCCGTCACTGCAGCGGTGAAGGTGGCATGATGGGACATATGCACAACCGCACCACGAATCCCCATCTGAACGAATTCACACGAGTCCTGTTGGAACTGAGATGGGGAGACATGGATGCCTATGGCCACGTCAACAATGTCACCCAGCTGCGTCTGCTCGAAGAGGCACGCGTCCGCGCTCTGGGCTCACCGACGCACAGCACCGATGCACCCACGACTCCGGGTCAATCGGGAATTGCCGAGACAGTTTCGGGGATCACAATTCCGTCGATCTTCGCCGAGGCTTCGGAGACCACCGAGCTGCTCGTCGCCTCGCATGCGATCGAATATCGTCGTCCCATTCCCTACCGTGCAGGTCCCATTGCCATCGATCTCGTCATCAGCGAGGTCAAACCGGCCTCTGTGACGATCGGTTACAGCATCGCCGAACCCGATGGTTCGGTCGGCTATACGCTGGCAGAGACGGTCATCGTCTTTGTAGACAGGACGACCTCCCGACCGCGTCGCCTGACCCAGGAGGAGACAGCAGCAATGGAAGACGTCATTCGACCTGCCGTACCGATGCGGGGTCGCAACCGATGACTGAACTCGAGATCGCCGATCCGCTGGCGATGAAGGATCTGGCCGCGTTCACCTCCTTGGCACACCGGCTCGACCCTGACGGGGCTATGCGCTTGCATGTGTCATCGACCGTGCTCGTCGTCACCGTTGCGCCCCTGTATCCGCATGGCATCGGAGACTCCACACCGTTGGTCCTCGCGATGCGAATGCTGCGCCTGAGCGGACCGGAGATGGACGGCCTCGACGAGGTGGTTCCCCTGACCAACCTCAAGGACCGGTTCGCGCGCGCCGAAAATGCCACACGCCTGCCTGTGCCCCCGAACTCGGTGCTGGTGTCCTGGACCGGCATTGCCCCGCCGAAGGGACAGTGGGCTGTTCGCGACAGGATCTCCGGCAATGAGATTCGGTCCACCGCCGAGGCTGGTGTGGAAGAGATCAGCAGCGGAGCTCCCGAAGGCGCGGGATCACATGCTGTGAAGGCGCTGCGTTCGCGTGTGTGGTCGAAGCCGATGGCTGCTCATGATGGCACCGAGCTGCCCGGCGGGCTCGCGTTCGCCGCGAATGCACTGCGATTCGTACCCGAGACGGGGACCGCCTCGGCGGGGGAGTCCGAGGAATATGACGTCTTCGAGACGTCCGGCTGGCTGCGGATCTCGACACCGGGCGGTCATCTGCTGACCCGAGCGAAGTAGACCCAGCACAGCAGGTCTCCTCAGGTCATGAAGACTGCAGACATAAAGGCTGCAGATGTGAGATGCGGAGTGTTCTGCTCAGACCGGGTTGCTGTTGGTGTTGACCATGGCCGTGGCCGCACGCTGGAAATAGTCCCAGAAGATTTCGTCGTAGAGCGGCGCAAGTGCCACATCGTCGAGAGCTGCCCGCATCGAGGCTAACCACCGGTCACGCGCATCGAAGTCGACAGGGAAGGGGAAATGGCGCATCCGCAGGCGCGGGTGACCCCGTTCCTCCTGATAGGTCGTCGGCCCACCGAAGTACTGTTCTAAGAACATCTGGAGCCGATGCTTGGCTCCAGTGAGGTCGTGCCCCTCCGGGTACATGGCGATGAGCACCTCGTCTTGGTCGACATGCTCGTAGAAGACATCGACAAGACGGGTGAAGGTGGGATGGCCACCGACCGCTTCGAAGATGGTCTCGTTCGATGTCTGAGTCATGGTCAGCTCTCTCCGTCTGCGGCATCGGTGCCGGATTCATCAGTGGTCGACCGGATCTCGTCATCGCTGGGCAGCGGTGAGGGTCCATTGTCGGTCGTCTGCCGTGTCGTGTAGGTGGGCCGAGGCTCGTCCTCGGAGTTGCTGCTCGTGGTCGAATCCGTTGAGTCAGTCTCTCGAGGAAGCGTCCTGAGGACGGTCTCCTGAATGATCGGGATGGTGATCCCACGCCTGTCGAACTCATTCGTGAGTTCCGCGCGGAAGGCACGTTCGACCATCCACTGCAGATTGGGCTTCGTCTTGATCATCGTCCTGATGACCCTGTACTCGGCTGACAGAGACTGGACACCGGCGATTTCGGGGACTTCGAGCATCGCGGAGGCCACCTGCGAGTCCTTGGCCATTTCAGCGGTGACCGTCTCTGTGATCTCACGGTAGGTGTCCATCGAAGTGGAGTAGTTGACTGGGATCTCGAGCACGGCACGCGCCCAGCCCTGCGACAGGTTGCCGACTCGCATGATCTCGCCGTTGCGCACATGCCACAGTGTTCCCGTGAGATCACGGATTGCTGTCTTGCGCAGGCCGAAGTCCTCGACCTCGCCGACGGCTTCTCCCAGGTCCACGGTGTCGCCGATGCCGTACTGGTCCTCGATGACCATGAAGAATCCCGAGAGGTAGTCCCTGACGAGTTCCTGCGCGCCGAAGGCCAATGCCACACCGACAACACCTGCCGAGGCCAGAATGGGTGCGATGTTGAAGTTGAGCTGGTCGAGGATCATGAGGACTGCGACGGCGCTGATGAGGATCGTCGCCACAGACGAGAGCATCCGACCGACAGTCTTCGCACGCTGAGCACGGCGTTCGCGGATCGTCGCCGGGTCGATGCCCGTCCGCTGCGATTCCATGACCGTGGCCGAGAACTTGCCGTTCTCCGCAGCCTTCTGACTGCCGACGGTGCCTTTGGCCACGGCAGTGGAGAAGCGTCGGATGAAGTACCGCATCACCATGTTGAGCACGATGGCGATGACGATGATGATGAGGATCCTCAACGGAGCGTCGAGGAGAAAGTCCCAATCGATCTTGGGTGCGGACAACAGGTCGGTATTCAAAGCATCGAAAGTCATGATGCCACGAGCCTAACGACCGAAGGTCAATGCGCCCTTGGAAGTGCTGGACACTTCCTGAGCATTCAGGGCCCGCTGGGCATCGGCAAGATTCTCACGCATCAGGCGCACGAGCCCCTTGGGCGCGGCAGGGTGATCGGCCAGCCAGCCCTCGGTGGCCTTGACCGTGTGCTCGCTGACCGGGGGGAACAGTCGCAGAGTCATGGTCTGTGCCATTTCGAGGGTGCGGGTCTCCCACCATCCGGAGACTCGTTGGAAGAACTCTGTGGAGAAGTCACACAAGGGCGCTTGTGAGGTGAGGATCTCACCCGTCTCGGTCTGCAGACCGGAGGCGAATCCCAGAGCGAGAGCGGCCAGTTCCGAATTCGGAAGCTCAGCCTCATCGAGGATGCGGGTGAAGGCCTCCGACTTCGCCGCCGAGGTGGGGCGAGCGCTGCGTGCCGTCGCTGCCTGGCGTGCTCCGGTGGCCGAAGGATCGGTCTTGGTCATGGCCGTGATCGCGGAATCATCGATCGCGTCGTGCGCCGCAAGAGCGATGATGAGCTCCCAGGTGAGATCGGTGTCGATGGTGATCCCGTGGACCAAGTCCCCGGACGCGTCCAACCAGGACTGGAGCTGTCCGAGCTGCTCCTGAGTCGTTGCGTGCTTGATGAAGCCGCGCAGGAACTGGAACGCCTGATCGGTGCCGCCGGGTACCGACCCGAGAAGCTCTGCGAATCGATCGGCGACAGCGGTATGAGCCTCTGCACGTGACTCCGGAGGCAGGTAGGACCCGACCGCGGTCTCGAGCTGACGCATCTGAGTGAGCAGACCCGAGGAGTGCGTGACTGCCGCACAGTTGTCGAGGACTGTGGCGATGTAGTCCTGTGCCGGGCGCTGTCCGTCGCGGACGGCGTCCCAGAGTGTGCCGAGGATGAGCAGCTGGGTCAGAGAATCATCGAAGTCGCCCAGTCGGGCGGCGGCGACGTCCATGCTCTCATGATCGAAGCGCACCTTCGCATACGTCAGGTCCTCGTCATTGACGATGATCACATCGGGCTTGGGCAGGCCGCGGGCCTCGTCGAGTGTCGTCGACTCGGCATCGATGTCGAGTGGGAAGCTGTGCGTGCGGACAAGGCGTCCCTGCCCGTTGTCGGAATAGAATCCGATGGACAGACGGTGGGGCCGCAGGGATGGCACCGGCTGCCCCTCGATGATCCACGGTCTCTGGGTCACACGAAGCTCGGTGACCACCTCGGCGTCGTTGTCCGTCTCGGTGTCGACTTCGGCTTCGATGAGGTTGACCCCGGATTCCTCGAGCCACAGCTTCGACCAGGAGGCCAGGTCCCGACCGCTGGTGGCCTCAAGTTCGCTGAGGAGGTCCGGCAGTTCTGTGTTCGACCACGCATGCTTGTCGAAATAGCGCCTGAGACCGGCGAAGAACTCCTCCCGACCGACCCATGCGACGAGCTGTTTGAGCACGGAGGCGCCCTTGGCGTAGGTGATGCCGTCGAAGTTGACCTCGACATCGGCGAGGTCTTCGATGCTCGCGACGATCGGGTGTGTGCTCGGCAGCTGGTCCTGGCGGTAGGCCCACGATTTCTCGATCGTGGCGAAGGTCGTCCACGCGTCGCTGTATTCGGTGGCCTCAGCGGTGGCCAGTGTGGACATGAATTCGGCGAAGGACTCATTGAGCCACAGGTCGTTCCACCACTTCATGGTGACCAGGTCCCCGAACCACATATGTGCCAGTTCGTGGAGCACTGTCACGGTCCTGCGCTCGACGAGGGCCTCGGTGGGCCTGGACCGGAAGACGTAGTTCTCCAAGATCGTCACGGCACCGGCGTTCTCCATCGCACCGGCATTGAACTCGGGAACGAAGAGCTGATCGTACTTCTCGAACGGGTAGGACACCCCGAATTCGCGTTCGTAGAATTCGAAGCCGGCGCGGGTGATGCCGAAGAGGTTCTCTACGTCGAGATGCTCGAAGAGGGAATCACGGCAGTACAGCCCCAAGGGTACAGGGGAACCGTCGGAGGAGGTCAGTTCCGAATGCACGCTGCGGTAGGGGCCGGCCACGATCGCTGTGATGTAGGACGAGATCGGAGTCGTCGGCGCGAACTGCCACACAGCAGTGTCGTCGACCGGAGCTTCGTCGAGTTCGGTGAAGACCTCACTGGGATCGCCGGGAGTCGGGGTGGGGGAGTTCGAGACGACCGTCCAGCGGGATGGAGCGACGACCGTGAAGGAGAACGGCGCTTTGAGGTCGGGTTGTTCGAACACGGGGAAGACACGTCTGGCGTCGGGGACCTCGAACTGTGAGTAGAGGTAGACCTCGTCGTCGATGGGATCGATGAACCGGTGCAGACCCTCACCGGTGTTCATGTAGGAGAAGTGCGCATCGATGGTGAGTTCGTTCTCTGCGGCAAGGCCAGGCAGAGTGATGCGTGAGGGGGAGACGACCTCGGAGGTCTCGAGATCGAGTCCGTTGAGCCGGATGCGTTCGACGCTGGCTGTGATGGCATCGATGAAGGTCGTGGACTCCGGCGTTGCGGTGAAGCGGATGCGGGAGTGAACTCGGAAGCTCTCACCCACTCCCGTGAGAATCAGGGTGTTCTCGTAGCTCGAGACGTCGACGAGTGATGAACGTCTGCGAGCTTCCTCGCGGGTGAGGTTGTATTGGGGCACTTTGAGGTGACCTCCGCTTCGGGTCCGGGTGTACCTGGCCATTCTTTCATGGACGCATTCTTCTTCGGTGGCAAGGCTTGATAAATTGGCCTCGGAGATCGCGGGTGGTCCGCTGCTGCCCGCACCCAGCCTAATGAGGAGTGAAAATGAGCAGAGAGACACTTGACCTGTGGTTCGACACGGCCTGCCCGTGGGCGTGGATGACGTCGCGCTGGGGTCTGGAAGTCGCCAAGGTCCGTGACATCGATGTGAAGTTCCATGTCATGAGCCTGAACATCCTCAACCGGGACAAAGACATCCCCGCCGACTATCGAGCGCTCATGGATCGTGCTCTGGCACCCATGCGCATCGTCACCGCGGCCATCGCCGAACACGGCGAGGAGATCACCGAGCCCCTATACACGGCGATCGGAACCCGCATCCACCCAGGTGGAGAGAAGGACTTCGACAAGGCCGTCGCCGAGGCGTTGGATGAGGTCGGTCTGCCGGCTGACCTGATGAAATACGGCGAACGCGATGACTACGATGCGGCGCTGCAGGAGTCCCATGATGAAGCGCTGGCTCTCGTCGGCGACGATGTGGGCACACCCATCTGCCGAGTGGCCGGCACCGCCTTCTTCGGCCCGGTCGTCACACCGGCTCCGAAGGGTGAGGACGCAGGTCGTCTCTTCGACGGGGTTCTCGCTGTCGCCTCGACTCCAGGGTTCTTCGAGCTCAAACGCACCCGCAACCAGGGCCCGGTCTTCGACTGACTGACCCTCAGACACCACCGCACCATCACACGCACAGTCTTTCCCCGGCACCTCGTCCGGGACATCTCGAAGGAGTGACCATATGAAGGTTCATCTCGGCACGGACCACGCAGGATTCGAATTCAAAGAGACCCTCAAAGCCCACCTCGGCGATTCGGGTTTCGAGGTCGTCGACCACGGTGCCCACGAATACGACGCACTCGATGACTATCCCGCCTTCTGCATCGCTGCGGCCCAGGCCGTCGTTGATGATCAGGCGGCAGGCGTCGAGGCCCTCGGCGTCGTCATCGGCGGTTCGGGCAACGGTGAGCAGATCGCAGCGAACAAGGTCAAGGGGGCACGGACGGCTCTCGCGTGGAACACCGATATCGCCAAGCTCGCTCGTGAGCACAACAATGCCCAGATCGTCTCGGTCGGGGCCAGGCAGCACACAGAGGCTGAGTCCATCGCCATCGTCGACGCGTTCTTGGCAGAACCGTTCTCCGGCGAAGAGCGCCACGAGCGTCGGATTCGGATCATGGACGCCTACGAGGCCGAAGGTCCCTCGGCGCTGTGAAGATCCGAGGTGCGGTGCTTCGCGAGATGGGGGCCGCCCGCCCCTATGCGAGAACTGAGCCGATGTCGATCGAGGAGCTCGAGCTCGATGGGCCCGGCCCCGGTGAGGTGCTCATCCGACTGAGCGCTGCCGGCGTCTGCCATTCCGACCTGTCCGTCGTCGACGGCAACCGTCCACGGCCCCAGCCGATGCTCCTCGGCCACGAAGGCGCGGGCATCGTCGAAGAACTCGGCGAAGGCGTCACCGACCTCGAGATCGGTGAGCAGGTCGTGACCGTGTTCCTGCCCCGCTGCGGCGAGTGTGCGAACTGCCGCACCGACGGCAAACTCCCGTGCACACCGGGAAGCGCCACGAATGGGGCCGGCACGCTCCCATTCGACGGACACAAGGTCCGACTCCACGACGATTCGGGCGCCGAGGTGCTCCATCATCTCGGTGCATCGGTCTTCGCCTCCCATGCCGTGCTCAACCGCGCCTCCGTCGTTCCGGTCGCCTCCGATGTTCCCGCGTCGATTGCGGCAGTGCTCGGCTGCGCGGTGCTCACCGGCGGTGGAGCGGTCCTCAACGCGGGATCTCCCGGACCCGAGGACGAGATCATGATCGTCGGTTTGGGCGGAGTCGGCATGGCCGCTCTGATCACGGCGCTGTCGATTGAGACTGCGGGTGTGATCGGCGTCGATGCGAATCCGGACAAACTGGTTCGAGCCAAGGAGCTGGGCGCGGTCGAGGTGTACACGCCCGAGCAGCTGGGGGAGCGGCGGGCACCGATCGTCATCGAATGCGTTGGTCATGCCCGCGCCTTCGAAACCGCGTTCTCGGTAACAGCTGTGGGTGGGAAGACCGTCACAGTGGGACTGCCCGCCCCCGATGCGCAGTCCCACATCACCCCTGTCACACTCACTGCCGAGGCACGCACCGTCATCGGTTCGTATCTGGGTTCCGCAGTGCCCAGTCGTGACATTCCCGTCTACGCGGATCTGTGGCGTCAGGGCAAGCTGCCGGTCGAAGAGCTGGTTTCGGACACGATCGGACTCGAGGACCTCAACGCGGCCTTCGACGCCCTCGCCGAGGGAACTGTCGTGCGGCAGGTCATCGACTTCCAGCGCTGAAGTCGATTGTGACAGCTGCCCTCAGTCGTCGGTGCTGAAGTCAGCGGGAATGTGCAGGATCCGGTCGTCGGCGGCGGCCGGATCCCCACGTCCGTCGGTATTGTTCGTCAGTAACCAGATCTCGCCTTCGGGTCCGGACACCACGTCGCGCAGTCGACCGAACTCGCCGGCATAGGCGACCTCAGCCTCGGCGAGGTCCGAGAGGGGCACGGTCCGCAGCACCTGGCCGCGAAGATTGGCGATGAGCAGGCGGTCATCACTGATGGCGATTCCACTCGGACTGGCCTCATCGGGCCGCCACTGCTGAACCGGGTCGATGAAATCACCCCCGTCGGCCCCATCCTCTGAGATTCCTTCGACCTCCGGCCAGCCGTAGTTGCCGCCGGGTTCGATGATGTTGAGCTCATCCCATGTGTCCTGACCGAACTCGCTGGCATACATCGTGCCATCGTCATCCCAGGCCAGCCCCTGAGGGTTCCGGTGCCCATAGGAGAAGACGAGTGAGTCGGGGAAGGGATTGTCCTCAGGCACCGTGCCGTCGGGCTTCATCCGAAGGATCGAGCCTGAGAGCGACTCGCGTTCCTGCGCGGAGTCCTGATTCCCTGCGTCACCGACCGTGGCATAGAGCATTCCGTCGGGACCGAACGCCAGACGCCCACCGTTATGGAAGCCGGCCTTCGCGATGCCGTCGACGATCGTCTCCGGTGAGCCGAGCTCAACCCCGTCCGAGCCTGTCCTGAGGGGGAACCGTTGGATCCGGTTGTCCGACTCGGCGGTGAAGTACGCGAAGAGACTGTCCCCACGCACGCTCAGACCCAAGAGCCCGCCCTCACCAGAGGCGGACACGCCGGCGACCGTCGTGACCTCTCTGGGCTGTGCTGGGCGTTCGTCGTCGACTTCGAGGATGCGAGCGGAGTCTCTCTCACTGACCAACGCCGTGCCCTTGTAGAAGGCGATCGACCATGGAGCCTGAAGATTCGTCGCCACCTCCTCGGGGTCTGCGGTGGACCCGCGTTCCTCGCCGGTCGTGTCGCCGGCAGCTGATGTGGGCGACGACGAGGTAGCCGAGGGGGCAGGTGGACGATCGGAGCTGCAGCCGCTGAGAACCAGCGCCAGAATGAGCCCGGCAGCGCGGCTTCGATGATGAGTCGTCGTCGGAGATGTTCCCACCTGCGGGTTGGTGCGCCGTAGAGCTGGGGGTGAAGGACGCGAACTCAGGGGACTGCTGTCGTGGTCTCGGATCGACATGGGCGGCGTACCTTTCGGCCTCGGCAGTCTGCGACTCTGCTCTCCCATTGTCTCCCACACGCGCCCACGGTGTCTTCCGGCGGATCCGGGGTGTCTCCCAGGCAGGTCCGTGGCGTGAATACGAAGAAAGCCACCCGGACTTTGAGTCCGAGCGGCTTCACTATCGTCGGGATGACAGGATTTGAACCTGCGACCCTCTGTTCCCAAAACAGATGCGCTACCAAGCTGCGCCACATCCCGCGACGAAGACAATCTAACCACAGACAGGGGGACAGATGCACATCGATTCGGCCTGATGGCGTGAATGGGATGCAGCTCACAGCTGTCGGTCACGGTCGCGTCGAGCGCTGTGACCCAGCTCATCTTCAATCGATTTGGCGGCCGGTGCGGATGTCGACTATAGTCGTTAACGCAACACGGGGATGTAGCTCAATGGTAGAGCCTCAGTCTTCCAAACTGATGGTGCGGGTTCGATTCCCGTCATCCCCTCCGCTTACCGGCCGGACCATATGGTCCGGCCGGTTTTTTGGTTCTGCGCTCATTCCTCCCGGTGCGATTCCTGCCATGGTGCCGTGCATTCGGACAGAGGTAGAATTCGGGAGGATCCGGAAGTGTGCGCCCGGGTTCCCACGCAGGCTCTCTGCCCGAACGACATTGCATGACACCACGCCGGATGACCGAGGCGGCTCCATTCACAGCCGAAGGCAGCCCACGTCAGAAAGTCCGTTTCCACATGACATCCGATCCCCAGCGCCGTCGACCGTTCCGGTCCCGGCCGAGTCGCCGTCAGCTCCTCACCGGTGCCCTGAGCGGTGCAGGCGTGCTCGGTGCCGGCTTCGTGACATCGTCGGGAACCGACATCCTCGCCGAGGTGGGCCGGAATGATCATCTTCGCTCGGTCACGGTCGCCTTCACATCGGGGACCACTCGGGAGGGTGTTGGGGCAGAAGCGGGACTGGAACTGCAGCCAGATTCCCGTGTCATGCCCGGAATCGAGGATCCGGGGCCGAAGCAGCGGCAGAGGGAATTCCTCGATCGGTGCTCGTCGTGGCTATCGCGGTTGCCCGAACAACGTCGCGATCTTGCCACCTCGGCGCTGCTCGATCTCTGGGTTCTCACCGACTCATTGCCTGCGACAGTGGCCAGCTGGGCCCAACCTTGGCGCTATATCTGGCCACGGGACGCGGCCTTCGCCGCTGTCGCGCTGGCCCGAGTCGGCCTGATCGATCTGGCATGGAATCATCTCCTCCATCTGCAATCTCTGCAGTCATCCGATGGATCGTTCGCCGCGCGTTTCACTCCCGATTCGGGGGAGGCCCCGGACGCGCGCCCCTCCCAATTCGATGCGCTGGGTCTCCTTCTCTGGGGCGTGAGTGAGGTTCATGCCTCGTCGACCCGCGCTGAAGGCGCTGCCGGAGGCACCGTGGACCTCGAGGCCATGGCCCCGATGCTGCGACGGTCCTCCGCGCGTCTGCTCCACCGGACCGAACGCGGCACCGCGCTGCCACCGGTGTCCTCTGACTACTGGGAAGTCAGCGAATCCCAAGTCACTCTGGGCACGGCCGGTCCCACTCTGCTGGGTCTGCAGGCGCTGGTCGATCTCGCCGAGCACACCGATGGGCTGTGGGCACACATCGATGGGGGAGTCGAGGCTCTCGGCGACAGCTGCGCGGCGTACGAGGCGACGTTTGCTCGCACATTCATCGCCAACGGACTGCAGCGCTACCCAACCTCGGGGGGACTCGATTCGGCGGTGGCCTACCTGCCGGCAGCGGGTGCGGGTCTGGGATTGGATGCATCGACGCTTGACCATGTGTGGGACAGGCTGAGCCAACCTGCTGGTGGGATCAAACCCGGCCACGGGTGGATCTTCGACCAGACGAGCTGGACACCGTCAACGTCTCTCATGGGCCTCGGGTTCGCCCGTATAGGGGCCCGAGTGCAGGCCGAAGGGATTCTCGACTGGTTGGGTGAGTACCGCACTCAGGCCGGTTCCTTTCCTGAGAAGGTGAGCGCAGAAGGTGCTGCGCTGTCGGTGGCTCCTCTGTCGTGGACGGCATCCAATGTCATCATCGGCCTTGACGAGCTCCATCCCCGGTGATCCTGACCTTCGGTGGAAGTGCGTGTGCCCGACCCGGTGGCGCAGGCACGGGTCCGGCGGTCCGCCGCCGTCGGTGCGGATTGCGCTCCTCGCGAACTCATGCCCGGCAGTGGCCCGCCTGTTTCGTGTTTTCTCCCAGGTTTCGCGTAATATGGGTGACTGCGTCTTGCGGACGTGCGCGATCTCATCGTGGACTTTCGCTCCCTCCCGGTCACCAGAAGACCGAATATGCATGACTGTCGAAATTGAAAGGTCGCACTGTGAAGAGCTCCGTCGAGCAACTCGACCCCACGCGGGTCAAGATCAGCGTGGATGTCCCATACGCCGAACTCAAGCCGAGCATCGACGAGGCATACAAGACCATCGGTGGCCAGGTGACCATCCCCGGCTTCCGCCAGGGCAAGGTCCCTGCTCGAATCATCGATCAGCGCGTTGGTCGACCTGCAGTGATCCAGGAGGCCGTCAACAACGGTCTTGACGGGTTCTACCGCGAAGCCGTCGAAGAGAACGATCTCAAGCCGCTGGGCCAGCCCGAGGTTGAGATCTCAGAGGTCCCCGGCCTCGACGGCACCGAAGACGGCGACCTGACCTTCACGGTCGAGGTTGACGTTCGCCCGGCGATCGAACTGCCTGCCTACGACACCATCAGCGTCGAGGTCGACCCGATCGAGGTCACCGATGACGACGTCGATGCCGAACTCGAGCAGCTGCGTACCCGTTTCGGGACCCTGAGCTCCGTTGACCGTCCAGCAGCCAAGGACGACTTCGTGACCCTCGACCTCGTCGCCACCATCGACGGCGAAGAGATCGACACCGCCTCCGACATCTCCTACCAGGTCGGTGCCGGAACCATGCTCGATGGCATGGACGAAGCACTCGACGGACTGTCGGCAGACGAGACCACGACCTTCGAGACCACCTTTGCTGGTGGAGAGCACGCCGGCGAGACCGGTACAGTCTCCATCACGCTCAGCGCGGTCAAGGTTCGCGAACTGCCGGAAGCCGATGATGACTTCGCTCAGCTGGCCAGCGAGTTCGACACGATCGACGAGCTGCGCACGGACCTGCGTGAGCAGGCTGCCAAGCAGAAGGAGACCGACCAGGGTGCTCAGGCACGCGACAAGGTCCTCGAATCTCTCATCGAGACCCTCAACGTGCCGGTTCCCGAGAAGGTCGTCACCGACGAGGTCGAGCGCCACCTCGAGTCCGAGAGCCGTGTGGACGACGATGAGCACCGCAAGGAGGTCACCGAGGAGACCGAGCGCAACCTGCGCACTCAGTTCATCCTCGACGCGATCGCCGAGGCCGAAGAGGTCGAGGTGACACAGCCCGAGCTCATCGAATACCTCATCTCCGCTTCACAGCAGTACGGCATGAACCCGAACGAGTTCGCGCAGATGCTCGACAGCTCCGGGCAGGTCAACGCACTGGTCGGAGAGGTCTCGCGTCGCAAGGCCCTGGCCGCCGCCCTCGCCGGTGCCGTCGTCAAGGACACCGAAGGCAACGTCGTCGACATGGAAGAGTTCACCACTCCTCCTGAGGAAGAGGCACCAGAGGGCGCCGAGGACTCAGACGAGACGGCTGAGGACTCAGACGAGACCGTCGTGGCCGAAGGCGACGACGAGAAGTGACGTCGCACCGCCTCGGCGGTGACTGAGCTTTCAACGGTGGGTACGGGAATTATTCCGTGCCCACCGTTTTGCATAGTTCCACCCAGGCACCACAGCGACGTCGGCCCTTGCGTGGCGCCGCGGTTCACGGTCCATGAGTCCGAATCCGATGCACGATCACGCTGATGGCGAACACAGGTGCTTCGACGGACTAAAACGGACCGTTGAGCAGTTAGAGTCCATATCAAAGCAACCAAAGACCAACAGGAGTGAAACGTGAGCGCACACGAAATGACAGCGCCCGTCGGCCTCGACGCCGGTGGGGCAATGGGTCTCGATGACCACATCTTCAACCGTCTGCTCAAGGAGCGCATCATCTGGCTCGGCTCGGAGGTGCGTGACTCCAACGCCAACGCCATCTGTGCACAGATGATGCTGCTGGCGGCAGAGGATCCTGATGCGGACATCTCGCTCTACATCAACTCCCCGGGTGGTTCGGTCACCGCGGGAATGGCGATCTACGACACCATGCAGTACATCAAGCCCGATGTGTCCACCGTGGCCATGGGAATGGCCGCATCCATGGGACAGTTCCTGCTGTCCTCGGGTGCACCCGGCAAACGCTATGCCACGCCACACGCTCGCATCCTCATGCACCAGCCGCTGGGCGGCATCGGAGGCACCGCCACCGACATCAAGATCCAGGCCGAGCTCATTCTGCACATGAAGAAGCAGATGGCAGAGCTGACTGCCGAACAGACCGGCAAGACCCTGGAGCAGATCCTCAAGGACAACGACCGCGACCACTGGTTCACCGCCGAAGAAGCTCTCGAATACGGCTTCATCGACAAGATGGTGACCCGTTCGTCCGACGTCACCGACAACTGAGTGGGAGTCAAGGAAGAATGAATTCAATGAACTTTATGCCTGGGTCCACCGCTGGCAACATGCCGCAGTCCCGTTATGTCATGCCCCAGTTCGAAGAGCGGACTCCTTACGGCTTCAAGCGCCAGGATCCCTACACGAAGCTGTTCGATGATCGTGTCATCTTCCTGGGCGTCCAGGTCGACGACACCAGCGCCGACGATGTGATGGCTCAGCTCCTGGTCCTCGAATCGCAGGATCCGGACCGTGACATCACGCTCTACATCAACTCGCCAGGCGGCTCGTTCACTGCGATGACGGCCATCTACGACACGATGCAGTACATCAAGCCGGAGATCCAGACCGTCTGCCTCGGTCAGGCAGCCTCAGCTGCCGCGGTTCTTCTCGCCGCCGGCACCCCCGGCAAGCGTCTGGCTCTGCCCAACGCCCGCGTCCTCATCCACCAGCCCGCTATGGAGGGCCAGGGACAGGGACAGGCCTCGGACATCGAAATCCAGGCCGCAGAGGTATTCCGGATGCGCCAGTGGCTGGAGACGACATTGTCCGACCACTCGAACAAGTCCCCGGAGCAGGTCTCGAACGACATCGAACGTGACCTCTTCCTCACCGCCGAACAGGCGAAGGACTACGGACTCGTCGACCAGGTGCTGACCTCGCGCAAGGCAGTCTGAGACACACGAACATCTTTGGGCCCGGACAGGCGGCGTCTGTCCGGGCCCAAAGCAGTCTGTGGCGGCGGGAGTTGCCACAGGGTGTGGCGCCGAGTAGTTTGGGCCTTCTCGACAGTTTGGGTGGGTCCGGGCTCTCCGACACACCGAATGACGGTCCTGGCCGCTCATGTCAGTCCCGTATGGGAAGCTATTGAGGTACAGGAAACACGGGCGGTAGAGTTGGGGTCAGGTGCCCCGGCGGAAGGTTGTGACAGTGGCTCGCAGTGCGGACGGAGCAGACCTGCTCAAATGTAATTTCTGTGGGAAATCGCAGAAACAGGTTCGGAAACTCATTGCCGGACCTGGCGTTTACATCTGCGATGAATGCATCGGGCTGTGCAACGAGATCATCGAAGAAGAGCTCAGCGAAGGCACCGCCGAGCACACCGAGATCGAACTGCCCAAACCCCGCGAGATCTTCGACTTCCTACAGGAATACGTGGTTGGTCAGGAGCCCGCGAAGAAGGCTCTCTCCGTCGCCGTCTACAACCATTACAAGCGCATCCGCTCTCTGCAGGGTGCAGAAGACACGAAGACCCTGGGCTCAGACGACACCGAGGTCGAGATCGCGAAGTCCAACATTCTTCTCGTCGGCCCCACCGGATCCGGTAAGACCTACCTGGCGCAGTCGCTGGCCAAGCGGCTCGATGTGCCGTTCGCCGTTGCAGACGCGACCGCACTGACCGAAGCCGGCTACGTCGGCGAAGACGTCGAGAACATTCTGCTCAAACTCATCCAGGCCGCGGACTTTGATATCCAGAAGGCCGAACACGGCATCATCTACATCGACGAGATCGACAAGATCGCCCGTAAGTCGGAGAACCCCTCAATCACTCGCGATGTCTCCGGTGAAGGCGTTCAGCAGGCGCTGCTGAAGATTCTCGAGGGAACCCAGGCATCAGTTCCGCCGCAGGGTGGGCGCAAACACCCCCATCAGGACTTCCTCCAGATCGACACCACGAACGTGCTGTTCATCGTCGCCGGAGCGTTCGCAGGCATGGAAGAGATCGTCGCCGGGCGCAAGGGCAAACACGGCATCGGGTTCGGGGCGCTCCTGCAGTCGAAGAACGACGAAGAGGACCTCTACGCCGACATCCTGCCCGAGGATCTGCTGAAGTTCGGACTCATTCCCGAGTTCATCGGACGTCTGCCGGTGCTGGCCACAGTCTCCACACTTGACCGCGCCGCACTGATCTCGATCCTCACAGAGCCTAAGAATGCTCTGGTCAAGCAGTACCAGCGCATGTTCGAGTTCGACAATGTCGAACTCCGCTTCGAGACCGACGCACTCGAAGCCATCTCCGACCTTGCCCTGCTGCGAGGAACCGGTGCACGCGGCCTGCGGTCCATCCTCGAAGAGGTCCTGCAGCCCGTCATGTTCGATGTTCCTTCACGCGAGGACATCGCCGAGGTGGTCGTGACCAGAGAAGTCGTGGACAAGAACGCAGCCCCCACGCTGGTTCCTCGCGAGCAGCCTCGGGCATCCAAAAAATCAGCCTGACGTCCCTCGCTAGATGCGGCTGTTCGCTGATACCCGGCCCTTAAGGTACGACAACTTCCGCCGCCTCTGGGTGGCCAATATCGTCACCGTCATCGGCGCCCAGATGACTGTCGTGGCCATTCCCGCACAGATCTATCACATCACCGGGTCATCCGGGTACGTCGGCCTCAGCGGCATCTTCGGCCTGGTTCCGCTCATCGTGTTCGGACTGTGGGGCGGTTCACTCGCCGATGTCATCGACCGACGCAGACTGCTCATCGTCTCCACCGCGGGACTGATCATCGCCAGCACCCTGTTGGCAGTGCTCGCGCTCATGCAGGTCGACAACGTGTGGCTGCTGTTGAGCGTGTTCTCCCTGCAGCAGGCCTTCTTCGGTCTCAACCAGCCCGCGAAGGGTGCGCTGCTGCCCACCATTGTTCCGCTGGATCTTCTGCCGTCGGCCAATTCGCTCAATATGACCGTCATGACACTGGGCGCCGTGGCGGGCCCGATCATCGGGGGAGCACTGATCCCGGTGGTGGGCTACCAGATGCTCTACCTCATCGATGCGCTGTTCCTGGCCACCACCCTCTACGCGGTGATGCGTCTGCCTGTTCTGGTGCCGCTGAAGCAGCCCGACACTCGCTCCGGTTTCAAGGGCGTCATCGACGGCTTCCGCTATTTAGGCACGAACACGGTCGTCATGGTCTCCCTGCTGGTCGACGTCATCGCCATGGTCTTCGGTATGCCCAGAGCACTGTTCCCGCAGATCGCCACGGAAACCTTCGGCGGTCCACCCGCCGGCGGCATCGTCTTCTCACTCCTGTTCGCCTCGTTGGCGGCAGGCAGTGCTCTGGCAGGCATCTTCTCCGGTTGGGTCTCCCGTGTCGAACGCCAAGGTCTGGCAGTGATCGCAGCGATCCTCGTCTGGGGCGCCGCCATGTCTGTATTCGGTCTGTCGCTCGAGTTCGCCTCACACTTCTGGACAGCGGCCCTCATCGTCGCACTGTTCGGCCTGGCCATCGGCGGCGGCGCCGACATCATCTCCTCAGCCTTCCGCTCTACGATGCTGCAGGAGGCTGCCAGCGATGACATGCGCGGACGAATGCAGGGCGTGTTCATCGTCGTCGTCGCCGGCGGGCCCCGCATCGCCGATGTCCTCCACGGCACCGTCGCCGAGCTGACGACCACAACCATTGCGGCCTCCGGAGGCGGCCTCCTCGTGATTGTGCTCGTCATCGCCTGTGCACTGATCTTCCCGACGTTTCGGCGCTATCGCGTCGAGCGCGGAGGAGGCCATCACTCACGGACACCCGTGTCCTGACGAACTCTCCAACACAACGACCCCGAGGCAGCCCGGTGAATACCGGGCGACCTCGGGGTCGTAATATGTGCAATCCGAAGCTTCCTGTCGTCCCAGGGCGCCTCGGGCTTGGTCTGACTAGGCCTGAGCCGTATACACGGCGTTCTCAGCAGGCTGGACGACGACGAAGCCTGGGCCGTGGAAGGCAAGCTGAACCGATTCACCCGAACCACGACCGAAGAACGTCCCGACGCTGACATCGGTCTTGATCTGTGGGGCCAAAGACGAGGACCAGCACACCGCAGCCTGCGGATCGACGAAGGTCGGCTGCTGTGAGCAGTCGAGGACCATCGGCTCGCCCTTGCAGCAGATGGCGGCCGTACCCACACCGTTGAGCTCGAGGTTGAACAGTCCCGAACCGCTGGCCATGGCACCGATTCCGCCCTTGATTCGTTTGATCTCCCAGTTGAGAGCATCGTCGAATGCCAGCAGATTCGAGGTGTTGACGGTCAGCGCATCCTGCTGACCTTCGAGCGCCATCATGAAGATGTTCGAGGCCTCACGAGCGAAGAAGACTTCACCGTGACCTTCGACCTTCATCACATTCCCACCCTCGCCGGTGGCGGCCTTCTTCATGAACTGACCCACAGACTTCGATCCCTGGTGGGTGAAACGGACGTCGCCCTGATACGCGACCATGGCACCCTTCGTGGCGATCATGGGGGCGTTGGGGTTGATCACTGTGCGCAGCATCTTGTTCGACTGCAGAGTCCAGCGTTCCTGGTTCTGAATCTCCGCATTCCGCTTCGAAAAGAGTTCGCTTCTCATTGTGCAAGGGCCTTTCGTCCATGAAGAAGATCGTGAGTACTTCTGTTGTCGAGTCCATCGTATGCGTCCGAAGCCGCAGACGCCCGGAAGTTCCTGTTCTTATCTTGGAACACAGGGGGACAGATCAGTCCTGTTCGACGAAGTCGATCGCGGCAACCGTGATCTCCTCGCTCTTCTCCTCAGTGACGAGCTCCTGGATGCGTCCGGCAGCCTGCAGATCGCCTTGAGCGCTGCCGATGGCGGCGACGATAGCTGCAGGGGCATGGATGGTCAGGCTGCGGACCTGCGTCTTCTGGGAGACCTTCGCCTCGGTCTTCGCTCGCCGAATCTCGGTGAGCACCGAGGCGACTGAGACCAACAGTTCCGGGTCCACTGAGGACTCGGGATGTGTGAGCTGCTCGTCACCTGGCCAGGGTGACCTGTGCACAGATCCGGTCCGCCACCAGGACCACACCTCTTCGGTCACGAAGGGCATGAAGGGGGCGAACAGACGCAGCAGGACATCGAGCGCAGTCGCGAGCGTGACGTGGGCAGAGAGCTGATCGTCATCCCCGGTGGCACCGTAGGACCGGTCTTTGACGAGCTCGACGTAGTCGTCGGTGAATTCCCAGAAGAAGCTCTCCGCGGCACGAAGTGCATGCGCGTAGTCGTAGGCCGCCATGTGCGTCGAAGCGGCATCGACCACCTCGGCGAGTTTCTTCAGCAGCGCCCGATCGAGATCGTGGGTCACCGAGCCGAGCTGACCGACAAGACCGGAGTGCACGCCCTGTGCGAGTGCGAACTTCGAAGCATTGAGCAGCTTCATGGCCAGACGCCGCCCGATCTGCATCTGCGTGACGTCGTAGGCGGTGTCGGAACCGAGCTTGGCACTGGCAGCCCAGTAGCGGACGGCATCGGGGCCGAATCCCGGCTTCGTCTCGGCGAGGATGTCGGTGGGAACAACGACATTGCCCTTCGACTTCGACATCTTCTTGCGATCCGGGTCGAGGATCCAACCTGACAGGCCGGCATGCTTCCACGGTGCGGCGTCATTGAGCGAGTTCGCGCGGACCACGGTGGAGAACAGCCAGGTGCGGATGATGTCGTGACCCTGTGGACGCAGATCGAAGGGGAAGACCTTGGAGAAGAAGTCGTCATCGCGGCTCCAGCCGCCCAGCAGCTGCGGGGTCAACGACGAGGTCGCCCAGGTATCGAGCACATCCGGGTCGGCGGTGAACCCGCCGGGCACATCTCGTTGGTCGGCTGTGAACCCGGCGGGCACCTCGGCGATGGGATCGATGGGAAGGGACTCGGGAACGATCGGATCCGAGTAGTCAGGTTCCCCGTCCGAGTCCAAGCGGTACCACAGCGGGATGGGCACGCCGAAGTAGCGTTGACGCGAAACGAGCCAGTCTCCGTTGAGGTTCTCCACCCAGTTCTCGTACCGGGAGCGCATGAACGTCGGATGCCACTCGATCTCGCGTCCGCGTGCGATGAGGGCATCGCGAAGCTCAGCCGAGCGACCGCCGTTGCGGATGTACCACTGGCGAGAGGTGACAACCTCGAGAGGCTTGTCGCCCTTTTCGTAGAACGGCACCGGGTGAGTGATGGCCTCGATCTCGCCGATGAGGTCACCCGACTCGGCGAGCATCTCGGCGATGTCCTTGCGAGCGGTGAAGGTCGTCTTTCCCGCCAGCTTCTCGTAATTGGTTACAGCATCCGGTTTCGGCGATGCCGCGATCCACTCGGGAACTTCGAGGTTGAGTCGTCCACCACGGTTGATGACGGCACGCGTGGGCAGGTCGAGCTCGCGCCACCAGGTGACGTCGGTGAGGTCGCCGAAGGTGCAGACCATGGCAATGCCCGTGCCCTTGTCCGACTTCGCCAGTTCATGGGCGCGGACTTCGACGCTGACGCCGAAGAGCGGTGAGACGACTCTGGTGCCGAAGGATGCGGTGTAGCGCTCGTCCTCAGGATGAGCAACGAGTGCCACCACTGCGGGAATGAGCTCCGGACGGGAAGTGAGGATGATGATCGGATCCGCCGAGGTGTCCGCGAGACCGTCGGGACCTTCGGGGTAGAAGTTCACCTTGTGGTAGGCGCCGTCCTTGTCTCGATCTTCGAGCTCGGCCTGCGCGACAGCGGTGCCGAACGTGACGTCCCACATGGTGGGGGCGTCCTGTGAGTAGGCATGCCCGTTGGCGAGATCGGTGAGGAAGGCCTTCTGGCTGACAGAGCGGGAGGTGTCGTCAATGGTTCGGTAGGTGTACTTCCAATCCACGGACAGGCCGGTGGAGCGGAAGAGTTCCTCGAAGACGTGCTCGTCCTCAGCGGACAGCTTCTCGCAGAGTTCGATGAAGTTCTGGCGCGAGACCTTGACGAAGTCACGGGAGTTCTTCGGAGGCTTTGCCGGTGGTTCGAAGTCAGGATCGTAGCTTTGAGTGGGCTCGCAGGTGACCCCGTAGTAGTTCTGGACGCGGCGCTCTGTCGGCAGGCCGTTGTCGTCCCATCCCAAGGGATAGAACACGTTCTTTCCCTGCATGCGCTGATACCGAGCGATGATGTCGGTCTGCGTATAGGAGAAGACGTGCCCGACGTGCAGGGAGCCCGACGCTGTGGGCGGGGGAGTATCGATCGAATAGACCTGCTCACGATCCGTATCGACGTCGAAGGCATAGACCTCGTTGTCGCTCCACGCGGCATCCCATTTGTCGCGAAGTCCTTCGAGAGCCGGCTTATCCGGCAGGTTCACTGACTCGTGCGTCGAGTCCGAAAAGGCAGGTGTGTTCATAGTTGTTGATTTTCTCACCCGGGCGGCCTGGGGCCAAACCGATGACTGGGTACGAGCGGGTTTCGGCGATTCAAGGGTGTGACACACACGGAACGCGGCGTGAGATGCGGCGGTCGCTGAAAATGAGATTATTGGAGCATGGCGCCCTTGGACAGAATCGGATCAGAGAACCTGCCGCCCACGTCGACCGCGTGGATGAATCCTGCTCGTGCGATCGCGATCGTGGCAGTCGTGACCATCCATTCGCTGGGGACCGTCGTCGAAGAGAACTATGCGGGCATGGGCCCAGACTGGTGGGTGGCCAACGGGTTCGACTCCGCGGCCCGTTGGTCGGTTCCCGTCTTCATCATGATCTCCGGCGCACTCGCCTTGGACCCGGCACGCGGCAACAAGCCACGAAAGTTCCTCAGCAAACGGGTCTGGAGAATCGGGATTCCCCTCGTGTTCTGGACCGCTGTCTACGTCGTCTTCCGCCGCTTCTATCTCCTCCCGACCGATGACGGTTGGAACCCGGGAATCGCCATCCTCACCGGGTCCCCGTTCGTGCAGCTCTACTTCCTCTACGTCCTCGCTGGTCTGACGCTGCTGACGCCGTTCTTCCGACTGCTCAGCGTTCACGGCTCCAGGCGACTGCAATGGGGTACGGGGCTCATCTTCCTGGGCATCGGAATGCTCGACCAGTGGGTGAGCATCGTCTTCGACGTGGGCGAGGCCAATATCGCCACCCGGTTCCTGCCCATGGCCGGGTTCTATATCCTCGGATGGGTGCTGCGGGACGTGGTGCTGTCCCCTCGCGGGGTCGTTCTGGCCTGGCTGGCCCTGGCCGGAGCGATTGCGATGACCATCGTCTGGGCCGGACTCGGCCCGGGGGAGAAACCATGGATCTTCCCCTACGAATATCTCTCACCCGGCGTCGTCATCGCCTCCTTGGCGGCCTACCTTCTGCTCCACCACCATATGAACACCGGTTTCCGGTTGCTGCACTGGTTCTACCCGTACTCCTTCGGGGTGTTCCTGCTCCACCCGCTCCTGCTCTACCCATTGCGCAATGAGATGGGCCTGCCCACGACCGTCCCCGGTGTCATTCTCCATGCGATCGTGATGCCGATCGTCTACACGATCATCTGTGCTGCCATCACCTGGCTGGCGGTCAAGATCCCCGGAGTCCGCGCCGTGTTCGGCGAAGGTGGTCCACGCAATCCCCACGCGAAGCCGAAACCACGGGTGCCGCGGGCAAGGAAATCCACGTCGGCACCGAAGACAGACACCGACACCACCAGTGCCTAGAGGCCACCGTGCTGCGCCAGTCCGGCCGCAGAACTCCGTAGACTGAAGACACGACCTCGGCGAACAAGGCATCGCCCGGTCGAAGCACGCACAGAGGCGGCTGGATCCAACGGATCACCGGGCACCAACCAGAAGGACGGAGAAGCACAGCGATGGAAACACTCAGAGCGGTCGTGACAGGGGCGAGTTCGGGAATCGGCGCCGCAACGGTTCGTCAGCTGCGGGAACAGGGCTGGGACGTCGTCGCTGTGGCCCGGCGGGAGGAGAAGCTGCGCGCACTGGCCGACGAGACCGGCGCCAGCTATATCGTTGCCGACCTCACCGACGACGATGCGGTTGCCGCACTCACCGCCGAGGTGCTGGCTGGGGGACCGGTGCACTCCCTCGTTGCCAATGCCGGCGCCGCGTACGGCACCGACACGGTCGCTGAGGCCTCGGTCGACGGGTGGCGTGACATGTTCGACGTCAACGTCCTCGGAGTCCTCCGGGTCGTCAAGGCCTTCCTGCCCGCACTGATCGAATCCGGGCGCGGAGACATCGTCGTCATGTCCTCGACCGCCGGGCATCAGGCCTACGAAGGCGGCGGCGGGTACGTTGCCGCAAAGCACGGGACACATTCCATCGCAGCGACGCTGCGACTCGAACTCGCCGGTGAACCCGTGCGCGTCATCGAAATCGCTCCCGGAATGGTCGCCACCGAGGAGTTCACGCTGAAGCGAGTCGGCGGCAGCCAGGACAAGGCCGACAAGGTCTACGAAGGGGTGGAGAATCCACTGACCGCCGAAGACGTCGCAGACGCCGTCGTCTACTCGCTGACCAGGCCGCACCACTTCAACGTCGATCTGATGGTGATCAGACCGATCGCACAGGCCGCACAGCACAAAGTCGCACGCAACACAGGACTCTGAGCAGGGAGGCCGGCGGCCCATGCGCGGTGACCGATGCGCGCCTGCGGACGTGGAGTGGTCGACACCCACGGCCAAGGTATACGATTGAGGATGCAGTGATCCGGCCATCACCGGGGAGCATCCGGAAGAACAGCGTATTCGACCCTGACCGACAATGTCGGCAGGGGAGGGGCGCCCAGTAGAACCGGGCGGTTGGACCCGTCATCACTCCGGCTATGAGCGATCCTCCGATCGTCTGTCTCATCCGACAGACGTTCACGGCGGATAAGCGAGGTGGTACCGCGGCAGACATGTCGTCCTCGTGACAGTGACCGCAGTGACTCAAAAGGACGCTCATGACGCAACCGTTGTATCCCAAGGTATCGACCTCGGCCTTCGGCCTCAGTGCCTCGCCGGACTTTCCCGCCATCGAAGACGCCGTACTCTCGTACTGGAAACAGGACGACACGTTCCAAGCCTCGATCGATCAGCGTGATTCAGGTGAGAACGGCTCGAACGAGTTCGTCTTCTATGACGGTCCTCCCTTCGCCAACGGCCTGCCTCACTACGGCCACCTGCTGACCGGATACGTCAAGGACGTCGTTCCCCGCTTCCAGACGATGCGCGGGAAGAAGGTCGACCGCCGATTCGGGTGGGATACACACGGACTCCCCGCAGAGCTCGAAGCCGAGCGTCAGCTGGGCATCACCGACAAATCTGAGATCAGCGGCATGGGCTTGGCTGCCTTCAACGATGCCTGCCGCTCTTCGGTGCTGAAGTACACGAAGGAATGGGAAGAGTACGTCACCCGCCAGGGTCGGTGGGTTGACTTCGAGAACGACTACAAGACGCTCAACGTCGAATACATGGAAAGTGTGATCTGGGCGTTCAAGCAGCTGTGGGACAAGGGCCTCGTCTACGAGGGCTACCGGGTTCTGCCCTACTGCTGGAAGGACCAGACCCCGCTGTCGAATCACGAGCTGCGGATGGACGACGATGTCTACAAGTCGCGCCAGGATCCGGCCGTGACCGTCGGCTACAAGCTCAAGGATTCCGACGAGTGGGTCCTTATCTGGACCACGACCCCGTGGACTGTTCCTTCCAACCAGGCGGTCGCGGTCAATCCCGAAATCCCGTTGGTCGCAGTCGTCGCCGGCGAGGACGGTGCACAGGAGCTGCAGGGCAAGACCCTGATCCTCGCCGAGGCTCGCCTCGGCGCCTATGCGCGCGAGCTGGGGGAGAACCCCGAAGTGCTGCGCACATTCTCCGGCAGTGAGCTGCTCGGACGTGCCTACGAGCCACCCTTCCCCTACTTCGAAGGTCGCCAGGACGAGTTCGGCGAGCGGATGCACACCATCCTCGAAGCCGACTTCGTCACGACCGAGGAAGGCACGGGAATCGTCCACCAGTCGCCTGCCTTCGGTGAAGAGGACAAGGACCTCACCGACTCCTACGGCATCACCGCAGCACGCCCAGTCGACGACACCGGCTGCTTCGACTCCACCGTGGCCGACTACGCAGGCCAGCAGGTCTTCGAGGCCAACAAGGCGATCATCAAGGATCTGCGCAACTCCACAGGTCCGCTGACGGGCCGTTCGGCTCTGCTGATCCGTCACGAATCCTACGAGCACTCCTACCCGCACTGCTGGCGCTGCCGCAATCCGCTGATCTACCGCGCAGTGTCCTCCTGGTTCGTTCGGGTGACCGAGTTCAAGGACCGTATGGTCGAGCTCAACGAGCAGATCAACTGGGTGCCCGACAACGTCAAGCACGGGCAGTTCGGCAAATGGCTGGAGAACGCTCGGGACTGGTCGATCTCCCGCAACCGCTTCTGGGGTTCACCGATCCCCGTGTGGACCTCCGATGACCCCTCATATCCACGCACCGATGTGTACGGTTCCCTGTCCGAGATCGAGGCCGACTTCGGTCGCCTGCCGATCAATGACCAAGGAGAGGTCGATCTTCACCGCCCCTGGGTTGACGACCTGGTCCGACCGAACCCTGATGATCCGACCGGTCAGTCGATGATGCGCCGCATCCCTGAGATCTTCGATGTCTGGTTCGACTCGGGCTCCATGAGCTACGCCCAGGTTCACTATCCGTTCGAGAACTCGGAATGGTTCGACAACCATTTCCCCGCCGACTTCATCGTCGAGTACGTCGGTCAGACGCGCGGATGGTTCTATCTTCTGCACGTGCTCTCCACCGCGATCTTCGACCGTCCGGCGTTCACGAACTGCATCTCCCACGGCATCGTCTTGGGCTCCGACGGTCAGAAGATGTCGAAGTCCCTGCGCAACTACCCCGACGTCAACGAGGTCTTCGACCGTGACGGCTCCGACGCGATGCGCTGGTTCCTCATGGCCTCGTCCATCCTGCGCGGCGGCAACCTCGTCGTGACAGAGCAGGGCATCCGCGACGGAGTGCGCCAGGTCGTTCTCCCGCTATGGAACACCTGGCAGTTCTTCGCCACCTATTCCAACACGGCAGACGGAGCCGACGGTGCAAAGGCCGGCTACCGCGCGGAATCCCGCTACGACTCGAGCCAGGTGCTTGACCGGTACCTGCTGGCGAAGACCCATGACCTGATCGCTGAGTTCGCCGAAGCCATGGAGGGCCTCGACATCTGGGCCGCCTGCGATCTCGTGCGCAGCTACCTCGACATGCTCACGAACTGGTACGTGCGTCGTTCCCGTCGCCGCTTCTGGGACGGAACCGAAGACACCCACGAGTCCTTCGACGTCTTCTACACCTGCCTGGAAGCATTCTGCCGGGTTGCAGCCCCGCTGCTGCCGTTCACCGTCGAAGAGATCTACCGCGGACTCACCGGAGAACGGTCGGTGCACCTGACAGACTATCCGGACGCCGACCTGTTCCCCGCCGATGACGAACTCGTCTCCGCCATGGACCTGACCCGCGACATCTGCTCGACTGCCTCGTCCGTGCGCAAGGCCAACAGGCTGCGGGTGCGTCTGCCGCTGGCCAAGCTCACCGTTGCGGACGACACCGATCTGAGCACCGAGTTCACCGACATCATCTCCGATGAGCTCAACGTCCGCGAGGTCGAGGTCCTCGATGTCGCCGAAGCCGAAGCAGCAGGATTCTCCCTGTCGCAGAACCTGGTGATCAACGCCCGTGCCGCCGGACCTCGTCTGGGCAAGCAGGTGCAGCAGGTGATCAAGGCTTCGAAGACCGGGGATTGGTCTGTTGCCGACGACGGTACGGTCACCAGCGGCGGAATCGACCTGGTCGACGGCGAGTACACCCTGGACTCCGTGGCCCAATCGGGCACGGAAGGGATGGAACTGGCAGCGCTCGACTCCGGCTTCCTCGCCCTCGACACTCGTGTCACCCCCGAGCTCGAAGCCGAAGGCGTGGCCCGAGACGCCGTGCGCGCCATCCAGGGCATCCGGAAGCAGTTGGACCTGCACATCTCGGATCGAATCACGGTCGTCATCGAGGCAGAAGCCGAACTGACCGCCGCGCTGACCACTCACCGGGACCTCATCGCCGGTGAAACCCTGGCCACCTCGCTCGACTTCGCCGCTGTCCACGGTCACGAGCAGGTTTTCACCCCCGAAGAGCTGCCGTCGGGAACACGACTGGCCGTGAGCCGGGCATGAGTGCGGGCGAAAACGCCGAGCAGTCTGACTCTCAGCTCGTCCGGGTGTATGCGTCGCTGCTGGCGCGTGCAGGTGAGACCCAGATCGAGGTTCGTCTCGACGCGACCCGTCGGGCCTGTGAGCTCCTCGGCGATATCCATCAGGCGGCTCCGGTCATCACCGTCACCGGGACCAACGGCAAGACCTCGACCGCGCGGATGATCGACGCGATCGTGACAGCCCACGATCTGAGAGTGGGCCGTTTCACCAGTCCGCACCTGCATTCGGTGACTGAGCGGATCTCTGTGGACGGAGGCCCCGTGCCGGCTGAGACCTTCGTGCGCATCCATGACGAGATCGCACCGGTGCTCGACCTCGTCGATGCTGAACTCCTCGCTGAGGGGCGCGGTCGACTGACGTTCTTCGAAGCGCTGACGATCCTGGCCTTTGCGGTGTTCGCAGACGCCCCCGTCGACGTCGTCGTGACCGAGGTCGGTATGGGCGGTGAATGGGATTCGACGAACGTTGCCGATGCCGAGGTGTGCGTCTTCACGAAGATCGGACTTGACCATCAGGCGTTCCTCGGTGACACCCTCACCGAGATCGCCACCACCAAGGCCGGAATCCTCAACCGCAGCCTCGATCCGTCTCCGGCGCCCAATCCGGTGGCTGTCATCGGCACGCAGACCGACGAAGCCCAGGAGGCTTTGGACGCCGAGGTGGAGCGTCGACAGATTCTCGCGCTGACCGAGGAACGCAGCTTCCGGCTCCTGGACCGCACCCGTGCAGTCGACGGGCAGCTCATCACCGTGCAGGGAATCCGTGATGTCTACACGGACATCTTCCTGCCGCTGCATGGGATTCATCAGGCGCACAATGCCGCCGTCGCGTTGGTCGCGGCGGAGGCCTTCCTGAGCGACGAGGATAAGCCACTGGTTCTCGACACCGTTGCTGAGGGCCTGTCCCACGTGACGTCTCCTGGCCGCGCCGAACTCGTCCGGACGGGACCGGCCGTGGTCGTCGACGGGGCGCACAACCCCGACGCGGCCCATGTGCTGGCCGAGACCATCACCGAGGCCTTTGACTTCGACTACACCGTGATGGTCCTGGCGATGTTCGCTGACAAGGATGTCCTCGGCGTGCTCGAGGAACTCCACCGCAGCGCTGATGTGTTCGTCGTCAGTGAGGCGCTGGACTCTCGAGCGCTGGGAGCCCACGAACTCGCCGAGGCCGCTCGTGAATGGGTGGATGAGGACTCTGTGCTCGAGACGCCGGACCTCAACGCCGCCCTGATGAAGGCCATCGACCTGGCGAACAGTTCCGGGGCGACGAGCCCAGGGATCGTCGTCACCGGCTCACTGCACACCGTTGCCGAGGCCCGCCTGCTGCTCGGAAAGGAAGAATGAGACTGTGAAATCGAAGTTTCCCGTTCTCTGCGGTTCGATCCTCATCTGTGAGCTCTTCGTCGTCTACTTCGCGGTGCTCACCGCCTATGGGCTGGAAGTGAAGGCTGCAGGATCCCTGACGTTGGGCCAGCTCCTCCTCGGCGCTTCCGTGATTGCGGTTCTGGCAATCGTGTCGGTGCTGCTGCTTCCACGCAAGATCGGCCAGAAACGACCGGGTGTGGCACTGGGCTGGGTCGTCCAGGCCCTCCTCGTGGCCTCAGGATTCCTCGTCACCTCGATGTTCTTCGTCGCTGCCATCTTCATCGCCATGTGGGCGGTGTCGGTATATTGGTCGGCGAGGATCGACAGGGAAGTGGCCGAACGAGCCTGAACCGCCTCGGCGATTGACAGGAATGAAACTCACGGCGGTTAAACTGTGACCGCCGATCACCGCACAAACGAAAAGGACTGGAATGGAACGCACTCTCATCCTCATCAAACCCGATGGTGTCGCCCGAGGACTCGTCGGTCAGATCCTCGCTCGGATCGAGGCCAAGGGCTACCGCATCGACGCTCTGTCGCTGCGGACCGCGACAGCCGATGAACTCTCCGCCCACTACGCAGAGCACGAAGGCAAGCCCTTCTACCAGCCTCTCGTCGACTTCATGTCAGAGGGCCCGATCGTCTCGATCATCGCCTCCGGCCAGGGAGTCATCCCCGGCTTCCGCTCATTGGCAGGGGCGACAGATCCCACGGCAGCAGCCCCGGGTACGATTCGCGGCGATCTCGGTCGCGACTGGGGAGAGAAGGTTCAGAAGAACCTGGTGCACGGATCCGACTCCGTCGAGTCCGCCGAACGCGAGATCGGAATCTGGTTCCCCGCCTGATTCCCCTCAAGGCAGCAGTTCTGCGCACATAAATACGGGCGCCCTGTCGCAGTTCCTCTCAAAAAGGGATCTGCGACAGGGCGCTCGAGCAGTCTGTAGGACTGCCTGCTGCGCTGTTCCGTCCGACTGCGCGGTCCCCGTCAGAACAGGGTCGCGAAGAAATTCCAGAACTGGACGACGACGCAGGCTGCGATGACGAGCAACCAGAGCACAAAGATCGCGATGTTCTCCTTGGCCAGGACTCTGGCGATCGGATTGCGAGCGATTCCGGCACCGAAGTTTCCGGCCAGGGCGTTATGGGCCGTGACGGAGACGAACATCGGAATCGTCATCGTCCACACCACCATGCACCACGGGCAGCCGACGCCGATCTTATAGATCGAAATGTAGAACAGGAACATCACCAGAGTGGTGCCGAGAGCCAAGCCGACGTTGAGCCCGACCATGACCCATCCGGGGATCCTCGCTCCGGCAAGAAGCAACACGCCCAGCAGCAGCGGGAATATGAAAGCGGCGATTCCCAGCAGCTGATTGGGAAAGCCGAAGAGCTGGCTCTCGGGGTACTCCATGACCGATCCGCAGGAGAAGAACGGATTGAGATCGCAGGAGAGTACCGCATTCGGGTTCTCCAACTTCTCGTACTTCTCGACAGCGAGGGCGAAGGACGCCAGGAAGCCGACGACAGAGGTGACGACGAGGAAGATGCCAAGGGTGGCCGGCCGAAGCACCCAGGATCGGGTCTGCGGGACTACGTCGATATCGTCATCAGGAAGCGTGTCTGCGGTATTCACACTCCAAGAATGCCTCCCCGGGCATCGAGCGGCAAACGCAGACACCTGTGAATGATCGCAATACGTCAGTGACGGGGACCAGGGGAGATCCTCAACAGCAGGAGCACTTCGGTTGATCTGTGACATAATGGTCGAACGGATACCTGCTCTCACACCGAGCAGGAGAAGTGCCTCCACCGAGTCGAGGGTACGACCTCGCAGGTCGACACCAAGAAGAGGCAGCATGGAAGGCCTACGCGCTGAGCGCGAGCTGGAAGTGCCATCCACAAGTTTCGGTCCGATTTGGACCATGCAAGGATCCGAAGATCCGTGGGGTGTGGACGGAGCCTTCGGTCTGGGAGTAACAATGAATGACGCGTCAAACGACGGCAACGAAGCAACAGAGGGCATCCTCGCGGATCTCTCCAACCTGCAGCAGTCGGTGAATACGGCAGACTCCGCGAACGGAGATGTCGACGAGAGCATCAGGGAGAAGCTCGATCACATCGCGGAGGCCGCAGGATCCCTGCGTCTTCCAGAGCCCGATGAGGACTCGGATGACAGCGACGATGTCGTCCCCGAGCCGAAACGCAGTGCACCGAAGAAGGCACGTGACGCCGTGGCGAACAGAGGACTGGTCTTCGAGCAGTTCGTCCGCGATTCCAACGAAGACTCACAGGACTCTGCAGACTCACCGGAGGCCGCGAGTTCTGTCCGGGGGAGTGAAGCGAACGATTCCTCGGAGGCCGACGACGCTTCGAATGACACCGCTGCAAACGCCCAATCGCCTGCGCCGGCGTTCGATCCTCGCAATCCCTTCGCCGCGCCGACAGCCGAGCCTACGCCCGCGCCGACACCGCGAAGCGCTCCTGCAGTGCCTCACGATGGCGGCCTGATCTTCCAGGTGCCCAAGGCCGAACTGGCTCAGCCCGTTCAGGTGGAGGACACCGGCGACGATTCCGACGACGACTATGACGACTCGGACTATTCCGACTCTTCAGACCACGACACCAGCCGTGTGAAGAATGACGACTCCGAGGACAATGACTCGAATGATTCCGGCGGCCGTCGCCGGCGTCGCGGTGGCCGTGGCCGCCGCTCCCGAGGACGCGATGACAACGGCAGCGATTCCGACGCCGAGGGCTCTGCCGGAGCCTCAACCGAGGGTTCCTCCGACGACGACTCCGCCTCGGGAACGAAGAACAATGAGTCCCGGTCCGGCAGCCGTTCGGACAAGAAGGGCCAGCAGGCAGACTCGAACAAGTCCGCGGAGACGAAGAGCTCCGATGACGAGTCCTCCAAGCAGCCCACGGAGAAGTCCAACGACTCCTCCGATGACGATCACGATGATGACGACGACAACGGTTCGCGTCGCCGTCGCCGTCGTCGCTCACGTACACGCAGCACCGACAACGATGAAGTGACTTCGCTGAAGGGCTCCACGCGCCTGGAGGCCAAACGGCAGCGCCGCAAGGAAGGCCGCGAGGCCGGTCGCCGTCGCCCCGTCATCACCGAGGCTGAATTCCTCGCCCGTCGTGAATCGGTCGACCGGACGATGCTGGTGCGCGAAAGCGGCGAGCAGACCCAGTTGGTCGTCGTCGAGGACGGGATCACCGTTGAGCACTACCTCAAGGAGAACCGCCAGCAGTCCTCCCTCATCGGCAATGTCTACCTGGGCAAGGTCCAGAACGTCCTGCCGAGCATGGAAGCAGCATTCATCGACATCGGCAAGGGCCGCAACGCCGTTCTCTACGCCGGTGAGGTCAACTGGGATGCCCTGGGCATGGACGGCAAAGCCCGTCGCATCGAAGTCGCCCTCAGCCCCGGCGACGCGGTTCTCGTCCAGGTCACCAAGGACCCGATCGGTCACAAGGGTGCCCGCCTGACCAGCCAGATCTCTCTGCCCGGACGTTTCCTCGTCTACGTTCCCGGGAACTCGATGACCGGCATCTCGCGGAAGCTGCCCGATGTCGAGCGCAATCGCCTCAAGAAGCTGCTCAAGGAACTCGTCGGTGACTCGAACGGAGTCATCGTGCGCACCGCGGCCGAAGGCGCCAGCGACAAGGAGCTCAGCACAGACGTCGAACGACTGGCCAAACGGTGGGAGACCATCGAGAAGAAGTCGAAGTCGACGAAGGTGCTCGCCCCCCAGCTCCTCTACAGCGAGCCGGACATGATCGTGCGCATCATTCGCGATGTCTTCAACGAGGACTTCTCCTCGCTCGTCATCGACGGTGACGGAGCCTGGAACACCATCCACGAATACGTCGAGGCCGTCGCGCCGGACCTGCTTGATCGTGTCCACCGCTACAGCGAAGACGAAGACATCTTCGACCACTACCGGGTCGAGGAACAGGTTCAGAAGGCGCTCCAGCGCACGGTCAACCTGCCCTCCGGTGGTTCCCTTGTCATCGACCGCACAGAGGCGATGACGGTCATCGACGTCAACACCGGCAAATTCACCGGTTCGGGCGGAAACCTCGAAGAGACCGTGACCCGTAACAACCTCGAAGCGGCCGAAGAGGTCATCCGTCAGGTTCGCCTGCGTGACATCGGCGGCATCATCGTCGTCGACTTCATCGACATGGTTCTCGAGTCGAATCGGGACCTCGTCGTGCGTCGTCTCGTTGAATGCCTGGGCCGGGACAGGACCAAGCATCAGGTCGCCGAGGTGACCTCGCTGGGTCTCGTGCAGATGACCCGTAAACGCATCGGCACGGGGCTCGCCGAGTCCCTGGTCAGTGCTGGTGCTGACCTCTCAGGCCGGGGGCTGCTGCTGCCTGGCTCGGAAGAGGACGGATCGAAGGCCCACCATGGCAACCGGTCCTCAAACAATGACGGTGGCAACAGCAGGCGTGATCGTAAGCGGCGCGGCGACAACAAATCATCATCGAAGTCCAACGACTCCGACGGCCAGTCGGATACCGTTGCCAACGATGCCTCCCGCTCAGCCGTTGCCGCCATCGCCAAGGCCACACTGAAGAAGGACGAAGCCGAGTCGAAGGAGCCCGGAAGCTCCCAAGACGCGTCGGTGTCTGATAACGCTTCTTCCTCGGCGAACACCGACAGCTCTAAGGACTCGCAGGGCAACGAGCCCAGCGATTCGGCCGGAAACGGCGGATCGGGCCGTTCCCGGACCCGCAGCAACAGGAGACGCTCGCAGGCGAAGTCCGCTGATTCGTCCGACTCCGCACAGGACCAGTCGGCTCAGGACACAACGGTCGACGAGACGCCTGCGCCGGAGCAGCCTGCCCAGGAGCAGCCGGCACAGGCCAAGCCTGCGCGGGCGAAGAAACCTGAGGTTCCCGCAGCCGAGCTGCCGCTGATGATCGGAGCCGACTCGGCGACCAAGGTGGCCAAGGCTGAACCGGTCAAGGCCGCTCCTCGACGCAAGCCTGCCGCTAAGTCCGAGGCCAAGAGCGAGACGGCGCAGCCGTCGTTGCCGACCTCGTTCGTCATCATCGGCGAGGACTGAGCACCGGCTCCAACGGGCTGAGCGCCAGGGCTGTCGCAGTCTGACTGCGACGACCAGGCCGCACAGAAACGTCCCTCCACCGATCATCGGGATCGGTGGAGGGACGTCTTATTTGCCGGATTCCTGATTTCTTGTGGTGCTGATCGTCGGCTGCGCGGCCTGGTCGCCGCAGAGGACGATCATCAGGTTCGATACGAGATCGCTGCGTTCGAGGTGACCGAGCGTGACGATGCCGCGTCCTTCGATCTGCTCGATGGCGGTCTCGACCATGCCGACAGCACCTTCGACGATGAGCTGGCGGGCTGCCACGACGGCTGTCGCCTGTTGGCGTTGGAGCATGGCGCGGGCGATCTCGGCCGCGTAGGCCAGCTGGGTGATGCGCGATTCGATGATGGTCACACCGGCGGCGGCGACTCGCGCTGCGACCTCGCTGGAGAGTTTCGACGTGATCTCATCAGCATTGTCGCGCAGGGACATACGGTTCGGGTCCGAGGAGTCATACGCATAGGAGTTCGCGATGTGACGTACAGCGGTCTCAGCCTGGATGGCGACGAACTCCTCGAAATCATCGACTTCGAACAGTGCCTGAGCCGTGTCTTGGACCTGCCAGACGACCACTGCGCCGATTTCGATCGGATTGCCATCGAGGTCATTGACTTTGAGCGTCGACGTCTCGTGGTTGCGGATGCGCGTGGAGACCTGGATCTTCGAATAGAAGGGGTTGACGAAGCGCAGTCCCGATTGGCGCACTGTGCCGACGTACTTGCCGTAGAGCTGCAGGACGACAGCATTGCCAGGAGCCACGGACGTGCATCCCTTGAACAGGAACATCGCGGCAATGAACATGACGGCACCGAGCACGATGAGGATGACCCCGAGCGCCGCCTGTGCCACTGTCATGATGAGTCCGAACACCGCGAGCAGGAGTGCCAGAATCAGCAGGATGACGCCGCCTACGATGGCGAAGTAGCCCGACACGCCTCCGGCCGAGCTTTCCCTGACACGTTCACCCTCCGCTGACGCAATTCGTGCAGGACGTCCTCGGCCCCGGCCTGGAGGTCCTCCCGGGGGCGCCTGCGGGCCGCCCGGAGGGGATTGATGGGGCCCATTGCCGGGATGCTGTCGAGATCCGCGGTCAGGACGCTGCTGGTTCTGCTGCGGTCCTGGTGGCTGGGCCGGGGGATATCTGTGCTGATTGGGGTTCTGAGTCATGATTTCAGTCTAGGACACAGAATGAGACGTGCATCTCAGAACAGCCCATCAGGTGTGATGTAGATAACAGTTGGATAACTGTATCCGCGGCACGTGGAATAGTGCTTGCTACCTTCCTCGGGGTACGGCAGGTTATTGCACCATGAACACTTTGTTATTGGCAGCAGATGCCCCCAAATCTCCAGTTGATGATGCAATCAACTCCTGGTTCGATCCCATCGCCACCTTCTTCGGTGGCATCATCTTCTTTCCCATTACGCTCGGACCGATTTCCTTCCCCTTCGTCGTCCTCTGGCTCATCGCCGCGGCGCTGATCTTCACCATCTACTTCGGCTTCATCCAAGCACGAGGATTCAAGGTTTCACTCGAAGTGATCCGCGGCAAACATTCGTCCAAGAACGACCCGGGCGAGATCACCCACTTCCAGGCACTGGCCTCGGCGCTCTCCGGCACCGTCGGCCTCGGCAATATCGCCGGTGTCGGTGTGGCTATCGCCCTCGGCGGTCCCGGCGCTACCTTCTGGATGATCATCGCCGGCCTTCTCGGTATGTGCACGAAATTCGTCGAGTGCACCCTCGGTGTCAAATACCGAGAGATCGACGAGAACGGCGTCGTCTACGGCGGTCCCTTCAAATACCTGCCCATCGCGTTCCGTAAGTTCTCCAAGCCCATCGCCGGTCTGCTGACCGGAATCTTCGCAGTCTCCATACTCATCTTCGGCGTCGTGGGCGGCGGAATGTTCCAGGCCAACCAGACCTTCGTTCAGGTTCGCACCGCTACCGGCGGCGCAGACGGCTTCCTCGCTGGCCCTGCGGCGTCATTGATCTTCGGCATCATCTTCGCTGGCCTCGTTGGTCTCGTGATCCTCGGTGGAATCCGGTCGATCGCCCACGTGACTGACAAGCTTGTCCCCGCCATGGGCATCTTCTACGTTCTTTCCTGCCTCTTGGTCCTGGCTATCAACTTCGGCCAGATCCCAACGGCCATCGGCCAGATCTTCGACGGAGCGTTCGCACCGCAGGGAGTTGCCGGCGGCATCGTCGGCGTCATGATCATCGGTTTCCAGCGTTCAGCCTTCTCCAACGAAGCAGGCATCGGTTCGGCCGCGATCGCACACTCGGCAGTCAAGACTCGTCGGCCCATTTCGGAAGGTTTCGTAGCACTTCTCGAACCCTTCGTGGACACCGTGATCGTCTGTACCATGACCGCACTGACCATCATCGTTGCCAACCAGCCCTCGTACACCAACGACCTTGGACAGGGTGAGATCGGCGGCGTGGCCCTGGCCTCGGACGCCTTCTCCACAGTGGCTGGCTGGTATCCGGTGCTGCTGGCGATCGCTGTCGCGCTCTTTGCCTTCTCCACGCTAATCACCTGGGCCTACTATGGTGAGCGTGCTTGGGCTTACCTCTTCGGCAAGTCGAAGGGGGCAGTCACAGTTTTCCGTGTCCTCGTCTGCGTGTTCGTGGTCATCGGCTGCATCGCCAGCTTCAGCAAGATTGTGGAGTTCGCGGATGCCGCACTGTTCCTCTGTGCCTTCATCAACATCCTTGGCCTCTACATGCTGATGCCGGTGGTGAAGAAGGAAATGAAGAAGTACCTGGCCGACCGCAAGGCCGGTACGCTCATGGACCCCGACACCAAGGACGCTGTTCCTGTGGAGGAGATGGTCTGAGTTCAGTTCTCCCCTGAGGCCGATCCCGCGAAGGCGCGAGATCGGCCTCAGTGCGTCGTCGGCGGATTGCTTCGAGTCTCGTTAGACTGGAGCACGTGGATCAGATCAACGACAAGACACATGCCCAGGAGCGACTGTTGGAACTGCGCGGAAGCATTGACAACATCGACGCAGCGCTCATCCATCTGCTCGCTGAGAGGTTCAAGCTCACAGAGAGAGTCGGCGAGCTGAAGGCCGACCACGGTCTGCCTCCCGCAGATCCCGAGAGGGAGCGCAGGCAGGTTGCCCACCTCCGCAGGCTGGCCGAAGATGCGCACCTGGACCCGGAGTTCGCAGAGAAGTTCCTGACCTTCATCGTCGCCGAGGTGATCCGTCATCACGAACGGATCGCTGAGACCCGTGAGGCTTGAGTTCGGCACGACGTACGGTTTGCCCAACGATGGTCGAATCCATTAGACTTGATCGTCGGTGCGTGCTGCGCACCACGGCTGGTGATTCCTCTCAATGGGACACCCGGGGAAATCCTTCTTCGGGAGCCAAGGGATCAACCGCCGTTCGTTTGTGTATGAACAGAAAGGGTTCGACATGGTCTATGCCATTGTCCGTGCCGGTGGCCATCAGGAAAAGGTCAGCGTCGGCGACATCATCACAGTTAACCGAATGAAGGCGAAGGCCGGAGAGAGCGTCGAGCTCGACGCCGTCCTCCTCGTCGACGGTGAGACTGTCACGACCGACGTCGATGCCTTGTCGAAGGTCGCTGTCAGCGCTGAGGTCGTCAACGAGCTTCGCGGTCCCAAGATCATCATTCAGAAGTACAAGAACAAGACCGGTTACAAGAAGCGTCAGGGCCACCGCCAGGACCTCACCCGTCTGAAGATCACGAACATCAAGTAAGAGGAGACTTCACATGTCAAGCAAAAAGGGAGTCAGCTCGTCCCGTAACGGTCGCGACTCGAACCCGCAGTACCTCGGTGTGAAGCGCTTCGGTGGACAGGTTGTCAAGGCCGGAGAGATCATCGTTCGCCAGCGCGGAACCAAGTTCCACCCAGGCGCCAACGTCGGACGCGGCGGAGACGACACGCTCTTCGCGCTGTCCGCAGGAGCCGTGGAATTCGGCAAACGCAACGGTCGTAAGATCGTCAACATCGTCGGCGCTTGATCGACTAGTTCTGTTTTTCCCCTGTTAGGGGTCCATGAAGGGTGAGTCTCGAGACTCACCCTTCATCTGATATAAGGACATTATGGCCACCGAGTTCATAGACCGTGTCACAGTCCATCTCTCCGCCGGTGACGGCGGCAACGGCTGCGCCTCGATCAGGCGCGAGAAGTTCAAACCTCTTGGCGGACCTGACGGCGCCAACGGAGGTCAGGGCGGTGACGTCAAATTCGTCGTCGACACCCAGACCACCACGCTGCTGCCATTGCACCACCGTCCGCACCTGACCGCAGACGACGGCGGAATCGGGAAGGGCGATCTGCGTCATGGCGCTGACGGGGGAGATCTCGTCATCGCTGTCCCAGAGGGCACGGTTGTGAAGAGCAAGGACGGCGAGATCATCGCTGACCTCGTCGAACCCGGAACCGAATACGTTGCTGCCGCAGGTGGCCGCGGCGGACTCGGCAACGCGGCTCTGGCATCGTCGAAGCGCAAGGCTCCGGGCTTCGCCCTGCTGGGCGAACCTGGCGAAGCACTGAGCTTGGTGCTGGAACTGAAGACGATTGCGGACATCGCGCTCGTCGGATACCCCTCAGCCGGCAAATCCAGCCTCATCGCCGCTATGTCTGAGGCCAAGCCGAAGATCGCGGACTACCCGTTCACGACACTCGTGCCCAACCTCGGCGTGGTCCAGGCCGGGGATGTGCGCTACACGATCGCCGATGTCCCGGGACTCATCCCGGGTGCGTCGGAGGGCAAGGGGCTGGGCCTGGAGTTCCTGCGCCACGTCGAACGCTGTGCCGCTTTGGTCCACGTCGTTGACATGGCGACGTGGGAGCCGGGCCGTGATCCAGTCTCGGACCTGACGATCATCGAATCCGAACTCGCCGCCTACGCGGTCGACCTCGACGACGGAAGCGGGCTGCTGCCTCTGTCCGAACGTCCGAAGCTGGTGGCGCTCAACAAGGTCGACATTCCCGATGGCCATGACCTAGCCGATATCGTCCGCCCGGACCTCGAAGCCGCTGGCTATCGGGTGTTCGAGATCTCCGCCGTCAGCCACACCGGTCTGCGGGAACTCTCATTCGCCATGGCAGAACTCGTCACCGCTGAACGTGAGCGTCGGGCAGAGTTCGAAGCCACGCCGCAGCGCGTCGTCATTCGTCCTCGGGCAGTCGACGACCGCGGATTCCAGGTGCAGGCCGAAAGCGATGACGACGGTCCTGTCTTCCGGATCCGCGGAGTCAAGCCCGAACGCTGGGTGCGCCAGACAGACTTCGCCAATGATGAGGCTGTCGGTTATCTCGCCGACCGGCTCGATCGTCTCGGCGTCGAAGAATCCCTGTTCAAGGCCGGTGCCAAGCCCGGCGACACGATCGTGATCGGCGGAGATGACGGTGTCGTCTTCGACTGGGATCCGACAAGTGTGGGCGGTGCCGAGCTGTTGGGCAGCCGCGGTACAGACCTGCGTTTGGAAGACGACACACGGTCGACACGCAAGGAGCGCAAGGCGGCATTCCACGACCGCATGGATGCCAAGGCCGCAGTCCGGGCCGAGCAGGAACAGGAGCGTCTTGCTGAGCGCGCTGTCCGCAGCCGGGAAAGCTCGGGCGCGTCCGTCTCCGATGCGGAGTCCGGTCAGGAATGATCGAGAGTTCGTCCTCCGTAACTGAGAACCACCCGGTGCGCACGGATATCGCCACGGCCCGGCGCATCGTGATCAAGGTCGGCTCCTCGTCGCTGACGACCCTCGACGGAGGTTTGGACGAGGCGAAGCTGATTGCGCTGACCGATGTCATCGGTGCCCATCGTGCCGCAGGTCATGAGGTCATCCTCGTGTCCTCCGGTGCGATCGCCGCCGGACTCGAACCCATGGGGCTGTACAAACGGCCACGTGACCTGGCCACACAGCAGGCTGCGGCCGGAGTCGGCCAAGGTCTGCTGATGGCCGCCTACACTCGGGCTCTTGGTCGCTACGATCTGGTCCCAGGACAGGTCCTGCTCTCCGCCGATGATCTGATCCGTCGCACCAGATACAAGAACGCCCAACGCGCCATCGACAAGCTGCTTGCGCTCGGGACCTTGCCGATCGTCAATGAGAACGACGCTGTGGCGACCGAAGAGATCCGTTTCGGCGACAATGATCGCCTTGCCGCTCTCGTCGCACATCTCTCACACGCCGATGCTCTCGTGCTCCTGTCCGACGTCGACGCCCTGTACTCCGGGCCGCCGAATCTGCCTGAATCGGTGCGCATCGAACACGTCTCCAGCATCGCCGACCTCGGGGACATCGCCATCGGCGGAACCGGATCGGCCGGCACGGGAACCGGGGGCATGGCGACGAAGGTCGAAGCCGCGCTGATGGTGGCCGACTCAGGGATCCCAGCAGTACTGACCTCCGCGGAGAAGGTCTCTGGAGTGCTCGGCGGTGAACATGTGGGCACCTGGTTCGCCGTGACGCACAAACGGCGCGGGACCCGGCTCCTGTGGCTGCGGCATCTGGCTCGCACCTTCGGCTCGGTGACGATCGACAAGGGCGCCGAATCGGCAGTGCTCTCCAGAGGAACCTCCCTGCTGGCTGCCGGAGTCACAGGTGTCACCGGTGACTTCGAGGCGGGTGACCCCATCGAGATCAGAAGCCTCGACGGCACGGTCATCGCCCGTGGAATGACCAACTTCTCAGCCCATGAGCTGCCCGCGATGTTCGGCTTCTCCACGGACGAACTTGGCACCCGACTGGGAAATGATTACCGTAAAGAGGTCATCCATCGCAATGATCTCGTACTCACTCACGTGAGCGGGGGGAGATAGTCCATGACCGCTGTATCCGAGATACACCCGAAGACCGTCCGGGGTGTGACGAGAGTCGTCCGCAACGCCAAGAGCGCCGCAGCTCACTTGGCCACCTCGTCGACGGCAGAGAAAGACGCCGGTCTGCGCGCGATCGCAGATGCTCTGCGTGAGAATTCAGACCGAATCGTCAAAGCCAATGAAGTCGACATCGCCGCCGGTATCGACAACGGGATGAACGCCGGTCTCCTCGACCGACTTCGACTCGATCATGATCGCATCGAAGCCATCGCCACATCGGTCGGAACGATCATCGATCTTGACGACCCCGTGGGCAACGTCGTGGTCGGAAGGGTCCTGCCCAACGGCATCCGTCTGACCCAGAACCGTGTGCCGATGGGCGTGATCGGCGCGATCTACGAAGCTCGCCCCAACGTCACCGTCGACATCGCGATCCTGGCACTCAAGGCCGGCAACGCCACTGTGCTGCGCGGAGGCTCCGCCGCACAGAACACCAACACTGAGATCGTCTCTGTGCTGCGCAAAGCCGTGGAGTCGGCAGGTCTTCCCGCAGATTCGATCAACGGAATCGACCAATACGGACGCGACGGCGCCACAGTGCTCATGAACGCGCGTGACTACGTCGACCTCCTCATTCCACGAGGCGGTGCCGAGCTCATCAACACTGTGGTGCAGGAATCGCTGGTTCCGGTCATCGAAACCGGAATCGGGAACGTCCATATGTTCATCGATTCATCCGCTACGGTGAAGAACTCGGTCGACCTCGTCGTCAACTCGAAGACGCATCGACCCAGTGTCTGCAACTCGTTGGAAACTCTGCTGGTTCATGAGAAGGCAGCCAAGCGCGTCCTTCCCAAGATCCTCGACCGACTCGACAAGGCCGGGGTCGTTCTGCACGCCGACACCACCGTCGCGGCACTGGCACCAGAGACGATGAAGGTCAAGCGCGTGTCTCGACGCGACTGGGCGAAGGAATATCTGGACCTCGAACTCGCGGTGAAGGTCGTGTCGGGAATCGACGAAGCCATCGAGCATATCCGCGCCTATTCCTCCGGCCATACCGAGGTGATCGTGACCAAGGACCTCGACAACGCCGAGACATTCGTCACAGCCATCGATGCCGCAGCGGTCGGAGTCAACGTCTCCACACGATTCACCGATGGGGGAGAGCTCGGCTTCGGCGCCGAGGTCGGTATCTCAACCCAGAAGCTCCATGCCCGTGGACCCATGGGCGTCGAACAGCTGACGACCACGAAATGGGTCATGATAGGCAATGGACAGATCCGGAACTGACACGGCCCAGGTCAGAGAGCGCCGACGGCGAACTCCGATCACGCTCAACCTCATGTCGATGTCCACTTGTCTCACAGTTCATGAGAAACTGAAGCCATAAGCACTGTGACGCAGACACACCGCGTCAGCATCACTGATAAGGAGAGAACACGTGAATGCAGCACTGTTGACCACCGTCGCCGAAGGCGCGGAGAAGGCAGCCCACCACACCGAATTGCCGATGGACCCGATCTTCTTCGGACTCATCACCCTCGCGATCTTCCTCTCGATGGCAGCAGTGACGCGGTCGTGGAAGGGCATCTCCAACCGCCACTGATATGGCAAAGCAAACACGCAGGGTCGGTGTCATGGGCGGCACCTTCGACCCCATTCACCACGGTCACCTGGTCGCCGCCAGCGAGGTGCAGTCGACCTTCGATCTCGACGAGGTGGTCTTCGTGCCCACCGGCCGTCCGTATCAGAAGGACGTCGAAGAGGTCACCAGCGCCGAACATCGGTATCTGATGACAGTCATCGCAACCGCGTCCAACCCGCGCTTCACCGTCTCCCGGGCCGACGTCGATCGCCCGGGGCCGACCTACACGATCGATACGCTTCGTGACCTGGCCAGAAGCTACGGAACCGGCACAGAGATGTTCTTCATCACCGGCGCGGACGCTTTGGCTCAGATTCTGACGTGGAAGAATGTAGATGAGCTGTTTTCCTTGGCTCACTTCGTCGGAGTGAGCCGACCGGGACACGAACTTCGCAGTGAAGGTCTTCCGGTGGATCGATTGAGCTTGGTGCAGATTCCTGCACTGTCGATCTCTTCCACGGATTGCAGACTACGGGTGATGGATGGGGCGCCTGTCTGGTATCTCGTACCGGATGGGGTCGTTCAGTACATCGCGAAATACGAGTTGTACAGGAGTGAAAATGGCTGAGGAGCAGTTCACGTCACGTCGCGCCAGGCGAGAAGCCGAGCGGCTGGCTGCAGAACAGGCGTTCGAAGCACGAGAGACACCTGAGCAGCCGAGCGAACCGTCACCGACCAATCGGGCCGAACTGCTGAACCCGCCGCCCGCACCCGCTCAGGCGCCGGAGCCGCGAACGACGACGCCCGAGCCAACGCCGACCGGATCGGAAGCGGAGCCTGCTGAGGTCACGGACCAGCCGCAGGAATCACAAGCTCCTGTCGACACCGAGGACCGCCTCGACCCGCAACGAGCCCCACTGCCTCATTTCGAATCACGCACCGCGCGAAAGAAGTACCTGCGCGACAACGGGCTGTCCCTGGAAGGCGACGTCTCCACCGGCGCGATTCCGGTCATCGCCGGGCCCGAGGAGACAGCAGAGGACGAGACCTCCCCAGAGGGTCCGGACAGCGCAGCTGTCACCGACAGCGATTCCGTTGATGCGGCAGGATTCGGCGGATCGGCTGATGAAGTCGCCGCACGAGACTTCGAAGCTCCCGTCACCGCCGATTCGGCCCCCCGTCCCACCGCTCTCGACGATGACCCACAGGACGCACTGTCCCAGCCGATTGAGCAACTGGACGTCGAAGAGCCAACGGCAACACCTATCGCAGGAACACCTGCCCCCGGAGCCACCTCGGCGCCGAAGCAGCACGAGGTTCCCGCTGCCGAAATCGCTTCAGCTGAGACAGCCGACTCCGCGACAGCGGCGCCCGAGCAGCCCGCACACGGGGACCGCGATGAGCGTGTCGACGCCGATGCGCTCACCGATGAGACCGAGGAAGAGACCGGCGAGACGAGCCGTTCACGACGGATGCCCATCGTGAAGCCGCCGAGCAGCTCGGGAGTGCGAGTCGTCACGGCTGCCTCGGCCCAGATTCCTGCAGTCGACGACGCAGACACCAGTACCGATGCTCGCCCGGGATCCGGCGGGCCGAATACGAACCGTTCGGACTCGAATGAGGCACGGGACTCGAACGAGACGAGGGACTCGAAAGTCGATTCCTCGGCTCCTGGCACGCCGGGCACCGGAAGCACCGCGAACGGATTCGCCCCTGTTCCCGAGGCACAGTCCGCGGAAGAGTCTTCGACCTCATCCGATGATGCCGCCCGCGCGCTGGCAGCCAATCCGGAAACACGTCCGATGGAGACCGTGCCAGAGGCCTGGGCACTGCCCAACTCTGACTATGAGGACGAAGAGACCGAGAATCCTCCGGGAACGCGCATCCGCGCCAGCGAGGTCACCGGTCACGACGGTCGCATTCTTGTTGGCGAAGAACCATCCAAAGTACCCTATGTAGTGCTGGGTGTCGCTGCGCTCTTCGCAGTCGCACTCATCGTCATTGCACTGGTCATGTTGCTGTAATCATCTGAAAGGCTCTTGTGAGCGAGATCGTTGAATCAACCCAAATGCTGAGGACCGCCGCACGTGCGGCGGACGACAAGCTCGGCACCGATCAGGTGGCTCTTGATGTGAGTGCCACTCTCTACATCACTGACGCCTTCCTCATCATCTCAGCGGAGAACGATCGGCAGATCGGATCGATCGTCGACGCTGTCGAAGAAGCTGTGCAGACGACCTATGGTCGCACACCCCTGCGTCGTGAAGGCCGGGGGAGCGGTGATTGGGTGCTGCTCGACTTCGGCGACATCGTCGTCCATGTCTTCTCGCCCGAACAGCGCGAATACTACGCGCTCGAACGTCTATGGAAGGACTGCCCGGTCATTGATCTGGAGCTGCCGGAACATTCCGGCGCTGACGACGCTCGATGACCAAGACCGTCATCTTCTGGCGCCACGGCCAGACGGACTACAACGTCGAACGCCGGTTCCAGGGGCAGTCCGACATCCCCCTCAACGACCTCGGCCGGAGACAGGCAGCGCAGGCAGCGAGCTACCTCAGCGAACTGGCACCTGAACTCATCGTCTCCTCAGACCTGTCACGAGCCGCTGACACGGCCGACGAACTGGCTTCCCGTCTGAACATCCAGGTGACCCGCGATGACCGTCTGCGGGAGACTGCCTTCGGCCAGTGGGAAGGCCACACTCGCGACGAACTCAGCACCACCTGGCCCGACGCACTCGAACAATGGCTCAGCGGAGCCGATATGAACCCTCCCGGCGGGGAATCACGATCCGAGTCAGGCCAGCGCGTCGCCTCGGCGATCACCGAGATCGTCAATGGAACTCAAGCACAGACGATCGTCATCGCCGCTCACGGCGCGGTCCTGCGGGCAGCTGCAGAACTGCTGCTCGGCATGGACGGGCCCGGTCGTCTGGCTGTCCTCGGCAACTGCGGACACGGGGAATTCGCGTTCACCGGAACCAACTGGATCCTGCGCAGCTGGGGCACTGTTCCTTCCTGACACGCGCGCCCACCGGGCCTACTGTCGCAGTGCGTGCACCTGGCGGATCATTCCTATCAGCGCCTGAGCCGATGAGTTCCAGTCGAAAGACGTTGCCTGCTTCTGGCCCGCAGCAGAGAGTTCTGACCACAGCTTCGCATCGGTGAGGCGAGCGATCCCAGCCGCCACGTCACCGGCATCATCGGGGTCGAAGTATACGGCGGCGTCCCCGGCGATTTCGTGGAAGATCGCAATGTCCGAGATCGCCACCGGCACACCCTGGGCCATCGCCTCGATGACGGGGAGTCCGAATCCCTCTTCCTGAGACGCCGTGACCAGAGCGGTCGCACCCTCGAGCAGCGCAGCGTATTCCTCATCGCTGACACCTCGGTGGAAGATCACCTTCGCCCGGTCAGGGATGAGAGCTCGCAGCGCGGCCTCGCGCCTTCCGTCGATGCGGCTGGCAATGTGCAGGGTCCACCCCGGCAGGTGCTGCAGCGAACCGATGAGGGTTTCGACGTTCTTATACGGCAGGAACGTACCCATGTAGACCAAAGACCGTGCATCGTGTCGGTTCACTGACCTGGATCCGGCAACAGCAACCTCGGCGGCATTGGAGACCACGGTCACCGGCTTCGACGACAGGCGGTGATCGGCGATGAGCCCCTTCGTCGTCTGGCTCACCGCTGCGATCGCGTCGGCGCGACCCAGCAGCAGTCGCTGCGGGGCAAAGCTGAGGTGGTAGGCCCGCCACAGCAGTCGCACAGCTGCCGGGAGATCTGCCGGGGGCAGGGGATGCGAATAGTAGATGAGGTCGTGGACGGTGAGAATGAGCCCGTAGCGGCGTCCCGTGGACCCCATGACCTGCATGGTGGAGAAGACGACGTCGGCGCCGAGGTCGTTGAGCTTCTTGGCGATGACGACCTCCTTTGCGGAGGTGGGGGAGTTGAGCTTGACCCACCGGCATTTCGGCAGAAGAGCGAGCTGATCTTCGTCACTGATGATCGCAGTAACCTCGATGTCAGTTCCGGCAACGGCGTTGAGCAGGGCCTCAAGCAGGCATGAACCATAACGGGAGATGCCGTCATGATGGGTTGTGCGGGTGAAGCGAGCATCGAAGAACACGCGGATCGTGTCGCTCGTCTGAGGGCGGCCTGTGCTTTTGCTCATGGAACTCCGAGTCGATAGTCTGATCATCTGTAAGTCTGCGTCTGCCAGAGTCTGCGTTCTTTTTGTCGAAGGGTCAGTGAGTGAAGGAAGCATCACCTGCGTCCGGGGCCCTGAGGTCTCGACCATGATCCTAACGGTTGTCGCTCTCGCCGCCCTCATCATTGTCACACCCTTCATCACGCGTGTGCTGGGCCGGGCCAGTGGTTGGCTCCTGGCCGCGGCCTACCTGGGCATCGCAGGCCTGTTCACCCCCACCGCCGCCGAGGCGATGGCCGGGTCCACCCCGGAAGTGAGCTACCAGTGGATTCCCACCTTCGGTGTCGACCTGGCGCTGCGCGCCGACGGCATCGGCGTCATCTTCACCTACATCGCGCTGATCATCGGGGCCGTCGTCTTCGTCTATTCGACCGGATACCTGGAACGTGGACGGAACACGAGCTTCTACTGGCTGATGGTGATCTTCACCTTCTCGATGGTCATGCTCGTCCTCAGCAACGACCTTCTGGTGCTCTTCGTCTGCTGGGAGCTGACCTCCCTGGCCTCGTTCTTCCTCATCGCCAGGTCCGGCTCGCCCGGTCAAGCGCCGGCGCTGCGCACCATGTTCATCACCTTCATCGGCGGATTGTCCCTCCTGGTGGCCACCGGTGTGATCATCGCAGTGACCGGCACCACGAACGTTCACGAGGCACTGAGCTCGCCGGTCTGGTCAGCCCAATCGCCGGTGACGAGCTTGGTCGCAGTCCTCATCGCCGTTGCAGCGATGACCAAGTCGGCTCAGTTCCCGTTCCACTCGTGGCTGCCCGATGCGATGGCCGCTGCTACTCCGGTCTCCGCGTATCTGCACGCGGCCGCCGTGGTCAAGGCCGGCATCTTCCTGCTGTTGCGTTTCACCCCGGCATTCCATGCCACGCCGGCGTGGAACACTCTGCTCATCGTCGCCGGTCTGATCACTGCCTGCATCGGCGGGTGGTTCGCCCTCAATCAATACGACGTCAAGAAGCTGATGGCCTATTCCACGGTCTCTCAGCTGGGACTCATCACTGCGGTGATCGGCATCGGCTCCGAGGCAGCGATCGCCGCCGCGACGTTGCACGTCATCGCCCACGCCCTCTTCAAATCCGGTCTGTTCATGATGGTCGGCGTCGTCGATCACCTCGCCGGAACCCGCGAACTGACCCGAATTCCACAACTGATGCGCGCGGCACCGGCATCGTTCATCGTCATGATCGTCGGCTGTGCCTCCATGTCGGGCATACCGCCGCTGCTCGGGTTCGTGTCGAAGGAGGCACTGTTCACTGCCTTCGGCGATACTCCCGGTTCTGCCTGGACCGGGTGGGCGGCTCTGCTGGTGGCCGTCGGTGCCTCGGTGCTCACTTTCGCCTACTGCGCGAAGACCGTGTGGGGTGCGTTCATCGACGGCAAGCCTGTGGAGCGAGCGCGTCTGGGTCACGGTTCTCCGGTCATGCTTATTGCCGCCGCGGTGCCGATCCTCGCCTCGCTTCCGCTGAGTTTCGCACTGTTCGTCTTCGACAACCCCATCAGCCAGGCGGTCAGGGCTGCCCTGTACGAATCAACGGGTTCCGTACATCTGGCATTGTGGCACGGGGTGAACGTCGAACTCATCGCTTCACTGCTGATCATCGCGATCGGTGTGATCATCATCCTCAATCGGTCCCGCGTGTTCGTCTTCTTCCACCGCGCCACCCTCGGCTTCGATGGAGCCGACGTCATCAACGGTCTCACCTGGGCCCTGCGCAGGGCCGGCCGAAGCCTCGGCGTCTTCGTCAAGCCGATGAATTCCGGTCCCTACCTGGCAATGTCGCTGGGCGGTCTCGCCGTGCTCGCCTTCACCGCGGTGCCGATCATCTATCCGGAGCTGCCTCCGCTGCAGGAAGGTCTGTGGCGTCCCATCGACATCGTTCTCCTTGTCCTTATCACCATCGCCGTCCTCGTCGTCTGCACCTCGCATTCGCGTCTGACCACGGTCGTGGCCCTCTCCGGAGTCGGCATTCTGGCGACCGTGCAGATTCTGGCACTCGGCGCCCCGGACGTCACCCTTACCCAGCTGTTGGTCGAGGCGATGACGATCATCGTCATCATGCTGGTGCTGCAGAAGCTCCCGCGTTCGTTCTGGAGATATCCCAAGCGTCTGCAGGCCACACGGGCGATCTTTGCGATCATCGTCGGCCTCGCAGCGACGGTACTGACTCTGGCTCTGAATGGACGCCGAGAACGGTCCGACCTCGGCCAGTTCTATATTGAGAACGCCCCCGACATCAGCGGCGGACACAACATCGTCAATACCATTCTCGTCGAGTTCCGTGCCCTGGACACACTCGGAGAGCTCACCGTCCTCGGCATGGCCGGGATCGCGATCGTTGCGGTGATGTCGACGGTCAAGGACAAGTTCATCGACCCGCCCGCCGAGAACATTCCCGAACCCCCGCGGCAGGCCTGGGTCTCCATCCGACCCCGCGGCACAACCGCCTATCGAGCCGTCCATGAGGCCTGGCCCAACGTGATACCGCCTAAGCTCGCGATCAAGATCCTCGGCCCCCTGCTGGCGATCACCTCACTCGTGATCTTCTGGCGCGGCCACAACGAACCCGGCGGAGGCTTCATCGCGGCGCTGGTCGGTTCAGCGGTCATCGGACTGCTGTACATGTCGACGGCCAAGGACCGAGCGATCGGTCCGCCGAAGGCGCCGCTGTACCTGATCGGGTTCGGTGTCGCCACTGCGGTGGCCACCGGTTTCATCGGTCTCATCTTCGCCGGCTCGTTCCTCGAGCCGATGCACGGCTACTTCCTCGGGCAGCACTTCACAACATCGATGATCTTCGACCTCGGGGTATATCTGGCGGTGGTCGGACTGATCCTGCTGTCGTTCAACATCCTCGGCGTCTCGGACTCTGCGGCCACGCCCGCTGGCGACGATGTTCTCACCAATGGCATCATCCATCGTGACGTGGAACTGACCCGCGAGCGTGCCGACGAACTGATATACGGAGAGCTGAGCGGACCGATGGACGCGATCAGAGGGGAACGTCCGACTCACGAACGTCGATCAAGGGCCGGCAACCCCGATGCGAAGGTCAAGGCCTCGTCAACGCATATCCTGCACGGCGATGCGCCCATAGAGCGGTCGAGCGACACTCAACCGGATCAGCCACCAACAGATGCACAGGAGGGTGCGAAATGATCCTTGCCCTCACGATCGGTGTGCTCACCGCAGGCGGCGTGTATCTGATGATGCAGCGATCCATGGTCCGAGGCGTCTTCGGACTGACACTCATCTCCCATGCTGCGAACTTCATCCTGCTCTCCGCAGGGGTCAGCGCCTGGCGCGTCGAGCCCTTGAGCAATCGTGGGGACCAGAGCGTGGCAGCCGACCCGTTGCCGCAGGCCTTCGTTCTCACCGCCATCGTCATCACCCTGGCGGTGACGATCTTCATGCTTGCACTCGCTGTTCTCGGCCACGACGATGATCAGAGACGGGCCCCTGAGACCGGGGAGGAGCGCGAATCATGAATCCGGCACTCCTCCTCCTGCTCATCGGCGTGCCATTGTTGGCATCAGCCCTGAGCGTGCTCATCACCTCACGCACCGTCGATCGCGTCCTGCTGCTGGCGGCTCCGAGCTTCGTCGGCATATTCGGCGTCGTGCTGCTCTTCGTCCACCAACATGAGCCGGTTCTTGCCCACTCTGTGGGCGGCTACGTCCCCGGGTTGGCGATCCCGTTCGTTTCCGATACATTCACCGCTCTGATGCTGGTACTGACGTCCGCCACCGCTATCGCGAGCTGCATCTTCCTGATCACGACGGGTGAGGACCAGTACCGTTTCGTCCCTGCCCTGATCCTGATGATGCTCACCGGCGTCTACGGTGCACTGCTGACAGGGGACCTCTTCAACTTCTTCGTCTTCGTCGAGGTCATGGTGCTGCCGGCCTACGCACTCATCGCGGTCACCGGAACCTGGCGCCGCCTCGGCGTGGGTCGCATGTATGTCATGGTCAACCTCCTGACCTCGACGATCCTGCTCATCGGTGTCGGCTTCGTCTACGGAGCCACGGGCACCGTGAACATCGCGGTCCTCGCCGAGATGGGGGCACCGACCGGGCAGGGGGCTCTGGCCATCGGCGTCGTCCTCTTCGCGCTGATCATCAAAGCCGGGGGCGCACCCTTCCACGGTTGGCTGGTGCGCAGCTACCCGAACACCTCGGCCGGAATGATGTCGTTGTTCTCAGGTCTGCACTCGAAGGTCGCCCTCTACGCGATCTACCGGATCTACACCACCATGTACGGCGAGCCTGCTGCCTGGGTCAACGTCATCGTCATCATCGCTTTGGCCAGCATCATCATCGGTTCGCTGTCCGGAATCGGGCAGAACAGGGTCCGCAATGTCCTCGCCTTCCAGATGACGAGCGGCGTCGGACATATTCTGCTTGGTGTTGTGCTTCTGACCTCGACGGCGTTGGGCGCAGGAGCCTTCTACATGGTCCACCACATGATCACGATGTCGGGCCTTCTGCTGATCATGGGAGCGGTCGAACAGACCTACGGCAGCGGCTCGTTCAAAAAGCTGACCGGGCTGGCCGGCAGAGAGAGGTGGGCGACGATCCTGATGGTCCTCGGCCTGTTCTCACTTATCGGCCTCCCACCGACCTCCGGACTCTGGGGAAAGGTCGGACTCATCACGGCCGCCACCGGCAGCGGAGATGCACTGGGCTGGTGGCTGGTCGCGGCGATCGTGATCGGAGCGGTCATCAGTCTGCTCACTCTCCAGCGCATGTGGCGCAACACCTTCTGGGGACCGCCGATGCAGACGTACCGCCCCGATTCGGCTGAGACCGGCCGCGCCCCGGCCGAGCCCATTCCGAACAGCGTCCGGATTCCCGCACGCCTGCTGGTCCCGGGTACGATCATGATCGGAGTGTCCGTGGCCATCTTCGTCTACCCCGAGCCGCTGTTCGAGATCACTGCCCGCGCCGCGGCTGGGCTGCTCGACCACAGCGCCTACATCGAGGCGGTGACGACGCCATGATGCGATTCGTCCACGGCATCGCCTATCTCGCCTACATCGGCTGGGCCATCGTGACCGGGTCGGCGACCATCGTCACCCGACTGTTCCGGCCCGGTCAGTACGCGCAGCCGATGATCGTCGAGGTCCCGTTGAGGTGCGTCACCGACCTTGAGGTAACCATGTTCGCCTCGTCGATCACGATCACCCCCGGAACCTTGGTCACGGCCATTGCCGCAGGTACCTCCACACAGCCGCCGGTGCTCTTCGTCCATGCCCTGTTCGAAGATTCCGAGGAATCCGCATTGGAGGGCCTGTACGACATGGAGTCGCGTCTGCTCGCGATGACGCGAGGCCGGGCTCCAACGACTGCCGCAAGCACCGTCACCGAGGTCGAACACGAGGAAGGAAGCCCATGACCATCGTCGTCAGCATCTGCATCATCATCCTCGCCGCGGCTGTCATTGTGGGCCTGGTCCGCGTGCTGACCGCCAAGGACCTAGGTTCACGCGCGATCGTCAGCGATCTCATGTACTTCTCCGCCATCGGCATGCTCACCATGTTCGGAATTCTCGTCTCCTCCTCGATCATCCTCGACGCGATCTTCCTGTCGTCCATGGTCGGCATTCTTGCCACCATCGCACTGTCGCGGATCCTCACGAGGGGGTTGCGTTGATGAATGATGCTGTGGCAACCACTCTGGTCGGTATTCTCGGGATCACTGGCTCCCTGCTCATGCTGTTCTCCGCAATTGCGATGTTCCGGGTACGTGACGCTTTGTCCCGGATCAACGTGTTCTCACCGGCCACGGGCCTGGGGATGCCGTTGATCGTCGCGGCCGCCTACGTCTATGACCTTCATTCGGAGGGATTCAGCTGGGGCTCGCTGCTCATGGCCCTCATCGCCGTGCTGTGCCTGATCATCGTCTCGTCCGTGGCCAGCAACACGCTTTCGCGAGCCAGTGTGCTCTCCGGGCAGCCCGTCTACCGCAAGACAGCGCCGAATCGGTTGGCCCGCCCACCAGCAGGCATCGTTGACGACGACCCCGACTATCCTGATCATCCGAGGGCTGGGGCCTGATCTGGTGGGTCCTGGCAGTTGAGTTCGGGACCCCGACAGGCTAGTTCCTGCCGGTGGTGCGCATCGTGATGTTGATCCTGCCCCCGCCGAGGTGATCCAGCCGTCCGTGCTCGGGTGCGGTAGCGTCGAGGATCTTCGTCACCCCGTGAAAAGCGAAGCGGGCGGGCCCTCCGAAGACGAAGGCATCGCCGGAGGCCAGACGAATGTCCTCATAGGGCTTGTTGCGGTTGTCGGTGTTGCCGAACCGGAAGATGCAGGTGTCACCGAGGGACAGTGACACGACAGGAGCGGGATCGAGCTCGTCCTTGTCCTGGTGCATTCCCATCTTCGCCTGACCGTCGTAATAGTTGACGAGCGCCACATCGGGACTGTATTCCTCGGGCAGAAATCCCCACAGGTTGGGTGCATCAGCGGGGGAGTCGGGATCATCGGCGACCACCTCGGCGGCGTGGGAGACGACTCGGCGGCCCAGGCGAGTCATCCAATCCGGGAACGACAGGACGCGCTGGCCGTTGACGTCACGCGCGTGCCGATCATAGCGGCCGGGCTGCCAGTGCCAGCCGAGGCCGATGGTTCTCACACTCATCGGATGCCCGGCGATCGACGTCGCATGTGCCGGCACCGGTCCCGACTGCCACTTCGCGTACTGCCGGATGATCCAGGTCTGAGCAGCGGCATCGAGGAACCCCGGTACCCACACCGCCCCCGGTGCGATGACACGGGGGCGGCGGTCGAAGGCCTCGTCGGCGAAGAGTGACTCCATGGCAGGACGATTCGAACTCAGAGGTCTGTGAGCTCGATCGACTGATCCTGCAGCTGTGCGGCGGACACCTTCTTGCCGATGAGTGCCCGGAGTTCGTCACCGACATCCCAGATGTTGACGTTCATTGCGGCGGTGACGTCTCCGCCGCGAGTCCAGAAGACAATGAACTCCCCGCTTGATTTGTCGCCGCGGATGACGACGTCATCGTCACTTGAGCCGTGGCCGACGTACTCCATGCCGAGATCGTACTGGTCGGTGTAGAAGTAGGGTTCCCAGTCGTATTCCTTGTCTCCACCGGTGATGGTCGCTGCTGCGACTTCGGCCTGACGAACCGCGTTGTCCCAGTGCTCAACGCGCAGACGCTGGTTGAGCAGCGTGTTCTGCGCCGCCGCGATGTCACCGATGGCCAGGATATTGGCATCGCTGGAGCGCATATGCTCATCGACGAGGACGCCGTTATCGGTCTCCAGACCAGCAGATACGGCAAGGTCAATGGTGGGATCTGCACCGATTCCCACGACGACCAGGTCGGCAGGAAGGTCACCGGCACTGGTCTTGACGGATTCGACGGCCTTCGTTCCCGAGAACCCGTTGGTCTCAGCCTCGGTGACGAACTTGATGCCGTTGGCCTTGTGCAGCTCTTCGAAGTACTCGCCGATCTCCTTCCCGAGGGCCGACTTGAGTGGGGGAGTCGAACGCAGGACGACGGTGACATCGCTGCCGGCATTCTGGGCAGCCGCAGCGACTTCGAGGCCGACCCAGCCGCCTCCGATGATGACGACCTTGCTGCCCCGACTGAGCTGCGAGCGGATGGCCACGGCATCACCGGCATCGCGCAGGGTATGGATATTGCCCAGATCGGCACCCGGAACATCCAGGGTGCGCGGGGTGGCACCGGTCGCCAGGATCACCTGTCCGTAGACCAGGTTCTCGCCGTTGTCGAGGGTGAGGCGCTGCTGCTGGGGATCCAGGCCTGTGACCGTGGTGCCGAAGAACGTCGTAACATCGTGGGCGGGGTACCAGTCCTCACCACGCAGCGCGGACTCCGCAGGATCCGAGCCTTCGAGCATGACATTCTTCGACAGATCCGGACGGTAGTAGGGGGCTGCCGGATCGGCGCCGATGAGAGCGATCGACCCGGTGTAGCCACCGTCGCGAAGAGCCTCGACTGCGGTTCCGCCGCCGATTCCTGCACCGATGATGACGGTTCCGAATTCCTGAGCCATTGTCTGTCCTTCCTCGAGGGGGTTTCTTCCACCTTGTACCGCCTGCCTCAGCGAGTCAACCGATGCCGGACCTGCGCTGGTAGGACGCCGTTTTGTGCACGACGGGACCTTCGGCGTAAAGTGAAGAACGAAGGGGCTGTAGCTCAGTTGGTAGAGCGTTTCGTTCGCAATGAAAAGGTCAGGGGTTCGATTCCCCTAAGCTCCACAGAATGGTTTCGCATATGCGCAGAGGTGATCGCGAGATGAAGCCACAGGCAGTGCGGCGACAATCAGCGACCATGACCGGAATTCTCGGGCTTGCCGGTCTCACACACTTCTTCAGACCCGAGACTTTCGATTCGATTGTTCCGCCCCGTTTGGGTGATCCACGCTTCATCACCTACGCCAGTGGTGTCGCCGAACTCGGATGCGCGACTCTCCTGGCGCTGCCACCCACACGCCGACTGGGCGGAATGGCAGCCGCTGTACTCATGGTCGCGATCTACCCTGCCAATATCTATACGGTGAAGAAGCACTGGCACAATCCTCGTGGACGTGCGATCGCCCTCGCCCGTCTGCCGCTGCAGGTTCCGCTCGTGTGGATGTCATGGAACATCGCGAAGGATCGGACCAAAGTCTCGCGCTGAGATCCGCACCTCTGACACGGAGAACTGAACTTGGGATTGAGATTCGCGTGATTCCAGTGTTCACCCTGGCCACCGTCTTGCGGCAGGGCCTCTTCCATGACATATTCTGAGAATGGCAGGGACACCGGAGTTTGCCCCACGGGCACTGCAGACATTGAGCGGTCTGCGCTTCTCAACAGCCACCTCCGCGTTCCAGATCGAGGGCGCACGAACACTGGACGGCCGAGGGCGGTCGATCTGGGATGAGTTCGTTGATGAGCCCGGCAACGTCATCGACTCCAGCACCGCAGACCCGGGACCCGACAGCTATCACCGCAGCGCTGAGGATGCAGCGTTGCTGGCCGGTCTCGGCGTGGACCGCTACCGATTCTCCATCTCCTGGGTCCGTATCATCGCCGATGGTATGGCTGGGACGAAGCCCAACACAGCCGGCCTGGACTATTACGATCGCGTCGTCGACGAGCTTCTGGGTGTCGGAGTCACACCGGAACCCACTCTCTATCATTGGGACCTGCCCACTGCACTTGAAGCAGCGGGCGGCTGGTTGAACAGGGACACTGTTCATCGCTTCGGCGACTATGTCGATGCCGTGGCGGACCGCCTCGGCGATCGTGTCCGCCATTGGTACACGATCAACGAACCGGCCTCGACCTCGCTTCAGGGCTATGCACTTGGAGAACTCGCACCGGGGCACACGATGCTCTTCGACGCGCTGCCCACGGTCCATCACCAACTCCTGGCTCACGGGACTGCCACGACGATACTGCGTGAGCACGGCGCCGAGCAGGTGGCCCCGGCAATCAACCACAGTCTCATCCTTCCCGAGACGGATGCTGAGGCTGACCACGAAGCGGCGGCGACCCTCGATCTCATCTACAACCGTCTCTTCGCCGATCCGCTGCTGCTGGGGGAGTACCCGGATCTTGAAGCACTCGGCGCCCAGATGCCGATCCGCGACGGGGACATGGAACTCATCTCCACACCCTGCGATGTGTACGGGTTCAACTACTACAACCCGACCACGGTGCGCGGAGTCGGCGAAGGGCCACTGCCCTTCGAGATGGTTCCGACCCCGGGTGCTGCGACCACCGGATTCGGGCCGCTGTGGCCGATCCGACCGGATACGCTCAGAGACTTCCTCATCGATATGCGCACACGCTATGGGTCCAAGCTGCCACCCATCGTGATCTCTGAAAACGGTGCGTCCTTTCCCGAACCCGAGGTGGGCACCGAACCGATCAGAGACGATGAGCGCATCGCCTACCTACACGAACATCTCGAGGCTGTCGCCGAGGCGATCGTGGCCGGTGTTGCCATCGTCGGCTACACCGTGTGGTCGCTGCTGGACAACTTCGAATGGGCGGACGGATACACCCAGCGCTTCGGGCTCGTTCATGTGGACATGAACACCGGGCACCGAACCCCGAAGTCCTCATATCAGTGGTACCGGGACCTCATCGCTTCGGTTCGGGCATGAGCGCGAACCTACCAGGAACGGGCCACCGAACGGGAAAAAGGGTCGGGCCCCTGTGGATGGTGTGGTTCACTCTGGCCTGGCTGGCCATCTGGACGGTTCAGCTGACTCCTATCCAGCTGCTCCTGCCTTTGCAGCTGGATACGCAGAGCGGGCACTGGCTCCACGGAGTCGTCTGGTCCGGAGTCGTGCTCTCCGCAGGCGGACTCGCCGGCATCGTCGCGGCCCCGATCGCAGGGAGTCTCTCCGACCGCACACGCTCGCGTCTCGGACGCCGCCGCCCCTGGGCCATCGGCGGATCGCTGGGGGCCGCCATCGGCCTCCTACTCACCGGGTGGGCGCAGGGACCGCTGTTCGTCGGAGCCGCCTGGGTCGTCGTCTCAGTCTCGGTGGCCATCGCCTCTGCCGCGCTGACGGCCCTCATCGCCGACCAGCTGGACTCACAGCGGGGAACGGCATCGGCATCGGCGAGCTCGGCCCAGGCTGTCGGGATCGTCGTCGGCGTCGGGGCGGTCGTGCTCCTGGGCCTTGGACTCGGTGCCTCCTATGCGCTCCTGGCTGCGATCATCACCGTCGTCGGGGTGGGCACCGCGTTCCTCCTGCCCGATCCCGCTCCGGACCACCCGAGGATCCTCGCCCTGCATGAGGGACGGGAGCCGATCACCCGGGCTCGGATCTCTTCGCTGCTCGACCACAACTTCAAGTGGCTGCTCGTCTCGAGGTTCGTCGTCAACGTGGGCAACGCCTTCGGCACCTCGCTGCTGCTCTTCTTCCTCATCTACGGAATCGGAGTCCCCGCAGACAGTGCCGAGGACAAACTGCTCGTCCTGATCGTCATCTACACGATCTTCGTCGTGATCTCCTCGATCGTGCTGGGAACCATCTCGGATCGTTCCGGGAATCGTCGCTTCTGGACGATCGCCTCGGCGCTGGTGCAGGCCTGTTCTGGTGTCATCATCCTCATCAGCCCGGAATTCCTCACCACCGCTATCGCAGCTGCTGTCATGGGCACCGGTTACGGCGCGTACATGGCGGTCAGTCTGGCCTTCGCCACCGACCTGCTGCTCGATCCCGATGACCACGCACGCGATCTGAGCATGGTCAACAATTCCGCCGCTCTCGGACAGCTTGTCGGGCCACTGCTGGGAGCGGGACTCGTGGCCCTCGTCGGAGGTTTCTGGCTGCTCTTCGCCGCAGCCGCGTGTGTCTCGATCCTCGGTGCGGTGATGACGCTGACGGTACGCCCGAAGACCCTTCCGGTGCGCTGAGGCTGCTCGCCGGGCGACGTCAGGAGATGCCGAGGAGCTTCCCGCTCTTCGCCAGCTCGGGATCGGTGCAGGACGCCAGATCGAAGCAGCAGGGACGGCGTTTCCCTGACTCCAACTTCGAGATCGCAACCTCGACGCGGCGGGCACGAGTCTCAGCGTTCTTCGTCGCCTGGATCCATCTCACCCATTCCCACCGCGCCATCGGCGTCAGGCTCGCCCAGACCTCGGTGAGTTCGGGTGCGTCTTCGAGGGCTGCCCCGAAGTCATCGGGGATCGAGGTCTCCGGCCATTCCTTTGTAGGAGTCAGCGACACATCCACTTCATCGTCCACCTTGGCATTGAGCGCTGCAGACAGCTCGTTGGTGACATTGATCCAATGTCCGCGCATGCCGTCGGGCTCGACCACCGTAGTGAAGTCCACACCGCCCGCCGTCCCCTGAGCGGCAACCTGCCCGCGGGAGGGCAGCTCCGCGCTGGCCTCGGCGGGCAGGCGCAGGATGGTCCTCTCGTTGATGACCTCCAGCGTTGCGGAGAACTCGATGGCCGTGGGTGTGTTCGTCTTCGTGCTCATGGTCACCAGAATAGCGCCCCACCCGGCAGGTGACTTCTTGATTCCTGACCGGTTGTGGCGCCACCTGTGTTCGGATCATCCCAGCTGTGAGCCCACCCAGTCGGGCGAGGCACATCGGATCTGCCCGATGCGTTCACTCACCTCTGTGGGGAAAGGGACGGTCGTGCCCGATTCTTGGTCCACATGCAGGGCGACGATCTCCTCAGTGGCCACGAGTTTCCCCTCGACTCGCATTTCGTAGGCCAGGTGCAGCTTCTTCGCCCCCGCCGCGACGAGAGTGGGCGTGACCTGCAGCTTCTGGCCGAGGCTGACCTCGTCGAGGTAGCGGATGTGGGATTCGACGGTGTAGAGCGAGGTGGAGTGCGCCTCCCGGTATGCCTGGTCGAGGCCGATCTGGTCCATGACCTGGTTGGTGGCGAAGCCGAAGACCAGGACGTAGAAGGCCTCGGACATGTGGCCGTTGTAGTCGATCCACTCAGCGACGACCTGGGTCTGATAGTCATCAAGCTCGCTCGGCTCGCTGTTCCCAGGAGAAGCCGTATCCGGGTGCACTGATCCTGCCGGGACATTGGTCGCCGAGGTGGTTCGGGCCTTGGTCTCTCGCGTGGACTCTAGGTCGGCGGTGAGCCTGCGCAACGCGATGATGCCCGCATCCCGGGTGGCGATGAGGTCGGGAATGGTGCTGTCTCCTGCAGCCACATCACAACCGGCCACGACATCGTCACGCAGCTTCTGGGTGAGCTCCGGGGCCTCGAGCCGTGTCCAAGGGGACTTCAGCGACGGACCGAAGTGGTCGAGCATGTGCGCCATCCCGCCCTCACCGCCGGCCAGGTGGAAGGTCAGCATCGGTCCCTGGAAGGGCCAGCGGAGACCGGGACCATCGGTGATTGAACGGTCGATCTGCTCGACCGTCGCCTCACCCTGGTCGATCATGTGCAGGGCCTCTCGCCATTGCGCCTCTTGAAGACGGTTGGCGATGAAGCCGGGGACCTCGTGGTCCATTCTGATGACGGACTTCCCGACGCGAGTGTAGAACTCGGCCGCCCAGTCGACAGCCTCGACGGCAGTGGACTCTCCACCGACGACCTCGACGAGCGGAATGAGGTACGGCGGATTGAACGGATGCCCGACAACCAGGCGCTCGGGATGCTCGGCATCGAGTGCCATCTCGGTCATGCTGTAGCCCGAGGTGGAGGAGCCGATGACCACATGTTCGTCACACACCGCATCGATGCTGGAAAGGAGGCTGCGTTTGAGTTCGAGGTTCTCCGGGGCGGACTCCTGGACGAATCCGGTTCCGGCGACCGCCTCGGCGAGGTCGGTGTGCACCGTCCAGGCGTCCTTGTCAGCACCTGCGACCATGTCGAGTTCGGCCAGGGCAGGCCATGCCGCGTCGATCAGGCGAGTCAGCTTCTCGGCCGCATCAGGTGCCGGGTCCCAGACCTTGACGGTGAAGCCCTGAGCGAGGAAATACGCTGCCCAGCCCCCGCCGATGGTGCCGGCTCCGATGCAGGTGACCGTGGTGATCGACTCGATGTCAGGATAGGACGGAGCAGTGATCGCCGCGCTCACAGGTCGAGTCCTGTCACCATCGGCGTCTGCACGCGCAGATCAAGGATCTGGCGAGCCTCGTCAGGTGTGGCGACGTCGGCGCCCAGGCCCTCGATGATGTCGACGGCACGTTCGGTCAGTGACGCATTGGTGGCCTTGACCCCTTTGGCCAGGTACAGATTGTCCTCGAGTCCGACCCGAGCGTGGCCTCCGGCGAGCACGGATTGGGCCACCCACGGCAGCTGATTGCGACCGATGGCGAAGGACGTGAATTGGGCACCTGTCGGGAGCATGTTCACCATCGCCGTCAGCAGTCCGGCATCGACCGGTGCGCCGTAAGGCACTCCCATGCACAGCTGATACAGCGGCGGCGGGTCGATGAGACCCTCTTCGACGAGCACATTGGCGAACCACAGGTTGCCGGTGTCGAAGATCTCGAGCTCGGGTCGGACCCCCAGAGTCTGGATCTTCTTCGAGCCTTCACGCAGCATGTCGGGCGTGGACACGTAGATGTTGGAGCCGTCGCCGAAATTCAGCGAACCGCAGTCGAGAGTGCAGATCTCAGGCAGAAGCTCCTCGACATGGGGGAGCCGCTCCAAGGCATTGACGAGATCGGTGCCCGGCATCTGTGTTGTCGGATCCTGAGGGTCGACGACGAGGTCTCCGCCCATGCCTGCGGTGAGGTTGATGACCGGGTCGACATCGGAGGCGCGGATGAGGCGGACGACCTCTCGGTAGTGGGCGACCTCGCGGGAACCCTGCTTGGTGTCGAGGTCGCGGACGTGGACGTGCACCACAGAGGCTCCGGCCCGAGCTGCGGCGATCGCGTCGTCGGCGATCTCCTGCGGAGTGACTGGAACGTGTTCGCTCTTGTTCGCTGTATCGCCGGCGCCGGTGACGGCGCAGGTGAGAATGACCTTGCGATTCATGATGACTCCTCATCAGGGTTGGGTTTGACGATTGCGCGTTTGAGGTAGCTGGACAGACGGCGCCGGAATGTCGCGGGGTCCATGATTCCGGTGAGTACTTTGACTCCGAGTCCGTCGATCAGCGATGTCAGCTCATCGGTCATGGCGGTACTGTCACCGTGGCGGAAGAGACCCTCTGACTGACCTGCTTCGATGGTGGAGCGCACGGTCTGGGACCAGCGTTCGTAATGCGCCGGATAGTCAGAGCTGTAGGGGTCTTCAAGGCCGAGCCTGGCCCAAGTCTGGAGCCAGATGGACCACTCGCTGCGTGCGGTGCGGCCGATGGGAGACTGCAGTTCGAGCAGGCGTTCGAGCCGGCGATGTGGGCTGGGAATCTCTCCGAGCCAGGCGACCTGTCGATCGAAGGCGAGTTTGACCGAGTAGTCGAGTGCTGCGTCGAAGAGATCGGACTTGCCGTTGAAGTAGTAGTGGATGCTCGCGTTCGAGACTCCCGCGGCTTCGGCGATGTCGACGATCCGTACGGTGTCGTAGCCGTGGCGGGCGAAGAGGTCCCATGCGGTCTCGACGATGAGCCTGCGCGGTGAGGAGCCCGGGGGCGGTGTCGGTGCCTGGTCAGAACCGGTTTGGAATCGCAGGGGAGTCGCGGACACCTGTGATTCGTCACCGAGCAGCCACCTGACAGTCACTCCTGTCGCGGTGGCAAGACCGAGGAGCTCTGCGGTGCCGAATCTGCGCCGACCAGACAGGGACTTCGACAGTTTGGTCTCATCGATTCCGATGCTTGCGGCCACATGTCGCTGAGACAGTTCGCTGGCGCGCAGCGCCTCTTTGGCACGCTGCGCAGTGATCCCGCCTTCGCTGGTGTCGGCGTCTTTGCGATCCGTCATGGCCGCCAATCTATCGTCTGCATGCGCAAATCGCAAGCAATGCTGATGTGTAATCAGAACTTGCGATTGTTGACGTTGAGCATGAACCGCCAGATTCGGACCTAAAGGAGCGCGACGAGCGGCAAGTGAGCGGATATTGTCGAAGGGATGAACGAACCAGCTGCTGCCACCTTCACCAGGAGGACTCCATGACCGACAATCTCCACTCTCGAATGCACGTCGTATCCGATGAGACCCGAAACCTTGTCAACCTCGTCCTCGACTATTCGCGACGACGGACCTTGGCAGTCGACACTCCGCTCGACCATCCGACGACAGAGACTGAACTCAAACGACTGGCCGGGCCGACCATCACCGAAGACGGTGTCGGTTCGTCTCGCGCACTGGCGATCTTCGAGCACATCTTCGCTCCGGCCTGCATCACCACAGACCACCCGAAGTACCTGTCCTTCATCCCGAGCGCGCCGACGAAGGCCGCCGTGGCGTTTGACCTGGTGGTCTCCGCGAGTGCGCTCTACGGCGGGTCGTGGCTCGAAGGTGCGGGCGTCGTCCATGCCGAAAACGAAGTGCTGTCATGGCTGGCTGGCGAGTTCGGACTGCCGGAAAGCGCCGGCGGCGTCTTCGTCCAAGGCGGCACGATCGGCAACCTGTCTGCCCTCGTCGCGGCTCGTGACGCTCGCAAGGCCCAGCTCGGCGATGAGAAGCCGGGTCGCTGGGTCATCGTGTGCAGTGCCGAAGCGCACTCCTCGGTCGCTTCAGCGGCCGCTGTGATGGACGTCGATGTGGCGCCTGTAGCGACAGGTGACGACGGCATTCTGCGCCCCGAGGGCGTGCGAGCCGCGCTCGAAGAGCACGGCAACGCCGTCATCGCCGTGGTTGCGACCTCGGGTACGACGAACTTCGGCACCATCGATGACATCGCCGGGATCGCGGCGCTCAAGGATGACTACGACTTCTGGCTCCACATCGATGGAGCCTATGGGCTGGCAGCGATGCTCTCGCCATTGGCACGCCACAAGTTCGCCGGAGTCGAGTCCGCCGATTCCGTCATCGTCGATCCTCACAAGTGGCTGTTCGCGCCCTTCGACGCCTGCGCACTCATCTACCGCGACCCTGACCTGGGACGGCGAGCGCACACCCAAAGGGCCGAATACCTCGACACACTCACCGAGTCCCAGGAGTGGAGTCCCTCCGACTACGCCATCCAGCTCACCCGCCGTCCGCGTGGACTGCCCTTGTGGTACTCGCTGGCCAGCTATGGTGCCGAGACCTATCGTGAAGCCATCAGCCACTCGATCGAACTGGCAATGCAGATCGGCACAGAGATCAAGAAGCGGCCGAATCTCAGACTCGTTCGTGAACCCGAGCTCTCGGTCGTCGTCTTCGAACGCGATGACTGGACTCGTGAGGACTATCAGCGATGGTCAGACCGACTGCTCGAGGATCAGCGGGCCTTCGTCGTGCCCAGCTCGCACCAGGGTCGGCCCAACGCCAGGTTTGCCATCGTCAACCCGCTGACGACTTTCGAGGATCTCGTCGACATTCTCGACACGGTGGAGTGACGCCGGTTCGTATGCAGTGAGACTGTTCCCTATGCGGTGACACCGTTCCGAGTCGTGGTGTGGCCCAAAGCGTGGACCCGGCCGACGCCGTCTTGCCGTAGTACCGCCTGTGCCGGAGTTCAGTCCTTGGTCTGCTGCCGGGGCCTGAGCTCGACGGTGAATGTGGGCAGGAGGAACTGCGTGATCGGTCCGATGGACACCGCATAGAGCGCGGTGCCGAGCCCGAAGATGCCGCCGAGCAGCCAGCCGACGATAACCACGCTGACCTCGATGAGTGTGCGCACCAGACGGATCGACCTTCCGGTGACCCGGGACAGGCCGGTCATCAGGCCATCGCGTGGGCCCGGCCCGAACTGCGAACCGATGTACATCGCCGAGGCGACGCCATTGAGGATGATGCCGCCGATGAGGAGGGCGATGTTCCACCACAGTTCATCGGGCTGGGGCAGGAACAGCCGCGTGAGGTCGAGCGAGGGGCCGATGAGGAGCGCGTTGAGCACCGTCCCGAGCCCAGGCTGCTGTCTGAGCGGGATCCAGATCAGGAGGACGAGGAACGAGGTGATCGTCACGATGGTGCCGAAGGTCAGAGGCAGGTGCTTGATGATTCCGGAGTGGAGTACGTCCCAGGGCATCATGCCCAGGCCCGAGGTCACGATCATCGCCATCGAGGCGCCGTAGAGGTAGAGACCAAAGATCAGCTGCGGCAGACGACGGGGGAGTCGACCGCTCTTGAGCTGTTGGATGGGACCGATATTCGCAAGTTCGCGTTTCGGTACGGGTGCTGATGACATCGTTGGTCTTCCGGCTCGTTCTGGCTGATAATCCCATCATGTCTTGAACTGGTCTTGTATTAAAGGTCCAATTGAAACAAAGTGGTCGTATCTCCACCGCTTCGGTGGACGAGTCATCGACACAGCGAGGTTGGTATGAGTACACCAGTGATGAGCGGGACCCGATTGGCAGGCATCATCGGCACCGGACCCTGGCCCGGGCCAGCCTATGATGCGCTGACGACTCGGATCTCGCGTGCCATCGGCGATGGTCGCATCCCGGTCGGAGCCCGACTGCCCAGTGAGCGAGAGGTCGCCGCCGCGACGGGTCTGTCTCGGACGACCGCGACCCGTGCCTTTGCGAAGCTGCGTGAACAGGGCTTCGTGCACACCCGTCGGGGCTCGGGCAGCGTGGTCCGGCTGCCGGAAGTGCCGGGCGGACGAATCGATCATCTTCTGACCCCGACAGGATCGAACGAGGCGGAGATCGACCTCACGTGCACCGCATCGGTGGCACCGCCCTGGCTGCTGGAAGCCTACGAACGTGCAGTCGCCAACGTCCACGCCTATCTGCCCGGAACCGGGTACTACCCCTCGGGGCTGCCCGTGCTCAGGGAGATCATCGCCGAACGATTCACCGCTCGCGGAGTCCGCACCGATCCCGATCAGATCCTCATCACCTCCGGCGCCTTCGGTGCCGTGGCCATTGCCGTACGGGCTCTCAGCGAGGGGCGGGGCCGGGTGCTCATCGAGAGTCCCACCTACCCGAATGCAATTGCGACTCTCGAAGGGGCCGGAGCCTCCCTGATCCCCTATCCGCTCGAGCAGGGCCCCGACGGACACCACTGGGACATCGACGCCATGGATCACATTGCGCGCCAGACCCGGGTGCGCTCGGCCTATCTCATTCCCGACTTCCACAATCCCACCGGTGCGCTTCTGCCCGAAGAGCAGCGCCCCAGGCTCGGTGCGATGCTCAGACGCAACGCAATCGTGCCCATCTTCGATGAATCCCTGGTCGAGTTGGGCCTTGACGGTGATCCGACACCGACGCCGATGGCAGCCTTCGTGCCCGACTCGATCACGGCCGGCAGCACCAGCAAGATCTTCTGGGGAGGACTGCGCGTCGGGTGGCTGCGAATTCCCACCCACCGCATCGACTCCATGGCATCTACACGGTTGAGCCTCGATCTCGGGGCTCCGGTCCTCGAACAGCTCGTCGCCGTCGAACTCATGCGCGACCATGATGCGATCGTCGATGAATACCGGGCCAAGCTGCGCGCGGCCAGGGATAGTCTCGCGGCCCAGGTTCGCTCTCATCTTCCATCGTGGGAGGTCATCGTGCCCGGAGGAGGAATGGCTCTGTGGTGTCGACTGCCAGAGGAGCGCTCGGGTGCCCTGGCCATCGCGGCACGCAACCACGGGCTCGGACTGGTCTCCGGACCGAATTTCGCCCCGGCCGGGGGACTGGACCGATGGATCCGACTGCCGTACACCGTATCCGAGACGGATCTGGACCAGGTCGGCTCTCGTCTGGCTGCTGCCTGGGACGATGCTCTGACGTTCACCGACCGTGTCCCAGCCGGGCGGACCCGGACCGTCGCCTGAACCGTCTGAAGGCCTGGGGGACGGGCGTTGGGTACCATGAGGTCATGGACCAGGACACAGGCGACGCCGAGGCGCTCAATCACGACGAACGGTATTCGACGGCCACGACCGTCGAAGACTTCAGGATCAACCTCGCCGAGGTGAACCGGCGCATCGAGTCCGCCGCCGTTCGAGTGGGCCGGGACGCAGCAGAGGTCGAGCTGCTGCCGGTCAGCAAGACGGTCCCGCAGGAGAGGATCCGGCAAGCCGTTGCAGCCGGCTGTCACAAGCTCGGAGAGAATAAGGTGCAGGAGGCCTTTCGAAAGTCAGGCGAGATGGCCGACCTTGACATCGATTGGGCCGTCATCGGCCATCTGCAGTCGAACAAGGCCCGTGACGTGGCGAAGTTCGCATCCGAGTTCCAAGCCCTCGACCGCCTCAAAGTGGCTGCTGCTCTTGACCGACGGCTCCAAGCCGCGGGACGCAGCCTCGATGTCTACGTCCAGGTCAACACGTCCGCCGAGGAGTCGAAGTTCGGAATGCCGCCGGAGGAGCTGCCCGGTTTCCTGCGCGAACTGCCGCAGTTCTCGGCCCTGAAGGTCCAGGGGCTGATGACTCTCGCGATCTTCTCCTCAGACATCGCTCGTGTGCGTACCTGCTTCCAGCGTCTGCGGACCCTGCGGGATCAAGCCCAGGACACCAACCCCGAGCTGATCGGTCGGGGAAGCCTGTCAATGGGCATGTCCGGAGACTACGAGGTGGCTATCGAAGAAGGAGCGAACTGCGTCCGGGTGGGTCAGGCCATCTTCGGCAAGAGGGCACTGCCCGACAGCTACTACTGGCCAGAGAACAGTTGACTCCTGCGCTGTGCTCGCGTCACTGACCAGACACCAGGTTCTCTGGTACCTCATCGCCATCGGGGCAGGAGCTCTCATCGGTCTTGGCCTGCCGGGGGCATCACCGCTGGCCGCCGCTGCGATCACCCCCTGCCTCATCGCACTCCTGTTCGTGACCTTCCTCGACATCCCCTTCGATGCGGTTCGAGACTCCTTCACCGACGTGCGATTCCTCGGAGCTGTTGCCCTGGCGAACTTCCTCATCGTCCCGCCCGTCGTCGCCGGACTCCACGCCGTGATACCTCTGAGTGACGAGCTCGTAATACCCGTCCTCATCGTCCTGCTCACCCCCTGCATCGACTACGTCCTCGTCTTCACCCGACTGGCCGGGGGAGACCACGTCCGTCTGCTCGCACTGACCCCGGTGCTCATGATCGTTCAGATCATCCTGCTGCCCGTCTACCTGTGGATGATCCTCGGCGGCACCGGCGTAGGTGCGATCACTCCCGGACCAGTCATCACCGCGCTGCTCGTCTTCATCATCATCCCGTTGGCAGCCTCCGTCGTGGCGCGTGGACTCGCCCGCCGATCGACGCTCGTGGAACGGAGCATCCACGCAGCCTCACAGTCCATGGTCATTCTGATGATGGTCACCCTGGCTGTGATCGCTGCGGCACAGGTCCCGCTGATCACACCGCACCTGTTCGACCTGAGCGGTGCCATCGCGGCATTCGTCGTGTTCGCCCTCGTCATGACCGGTCTCGGATGGTTCATGGCTCGCACGATGTCGCTGCCGGTGGGAACCGGACGCGCCCTGGTCTTCACCGCGGTGACGCGCAATTCGCTTGTCATGCTCCCGATCGTGCGAGCCATCACCTCTGACGGACTGGGCCCGGCAGCCGTGGTCGCACAGACGTTCGTCGAGCTTGTCTTCATGCTCATCCTCGTCCGTGTGGTCCCACGCATCCTCCCCGGAACCGTGGTGTCCGAAAACCGCTAGTATTGTCCCGATCTGGGGAGCAGAATGGTCATATGCTCACCACAGATCAGTGCTATCAGGCAGTAGCCGGGCGCGACAGGCGCTTCGACGGAATGTTCTTCACTGCCGTGCGCTCAACCGGCATCTTCTGCCGCCCGTCGTGCCCGGCGAGAACGCCGCTGCGTAAGAACGTCGATTTCTATCAGACGGCAGCTGCGGCCTCGGATGCCGGATTCCGGGCCTGCAAACGGTGCCGCCCGGACGCCAGCCCGAATTCTCCCGAGTGGGACACCCGAGCTGACATCACGGCTCGGGCCATGCGACTCATCCAAGACGGACTCGTCGATCGGGCAGGAATCTCCGGGCTCGCCTCGGCGCTGGGATACAGTTCACGCCAGCTGGGTCGAGTGCTCCAGTCCGAACTGGGGGTCGGCCCCCTCGCCATCGCCCGGACCGAACGAGTCCGGACTGCCCGCACCCTGGTCGAATCCACGCCGCTGTCCATGAGCGAGATCGCATTCGCCGCCGGATTCTCAAGCATCCGTCAATTCAACGACACCTTCCGTGCCGTCTATTCGTCGAGTCCCAGAGATCTGCGCGACGGTCGCAGCGAACCTCGCAGGGGGCAGGACATCGTCGTTCGTCTCGCCTACCGTCCACCGCTGGACCACGTTCACCTGTTCAGATATCTGGGATTGCGTGCGATCGCCGGCGTGGAAGACGTCAGCGATGATCACTACACCCGCTCGCTGCGTCTCGCCCACGGGGCAGCCGTCGTCACTCTGGTCCCGGGGTCCGGAGACTTCATCGAATGCCGCCTCCGCCTGGCCGATACCCGCGATCTCGGCAGCGCAGTGGCCCGGGCACGACGAATCCTCGACCTCGATGCGGACCCGACCGCGGTGGCAGCGACGATGGCAGCCGCCGGCCTCTCAGAACTCGTCGACAGGTACCCAGGGATTCGGTCCCCGGGAACCGGTGACCCGGTCGAACTCGCAATCCGCACGGTCCTGGGACAGCAGATCTCGGTCACCGCCGCACAGACACACCTCAACCGCCTGGTCACCGCCTACGGTCAGCCGCTGCCGGAGGACCTGAGAGTCGGCACTGTCGACCGAGTCTTCCCGACGGCAGCAGCCATCGCGGAGGTTCCGGACGAGCACTGGTCACTGCCGGGCCGCAGGATCGAGACTCTCCGCGCGCTGAGCGCAGGGCTGGCAGACGGTTCGATCAACCTGGGTCCTGGCTGCGATCGGGAAGAAGTCAACGACAGCCTCCTGGCACTGCCCGGCATCGGACCCTGGAGCCTCGGCTACATCCGAATGCGCGCACTGGGAGACCCCGATGTCCTTCTCGGCTCAGACCTTGGAGTCAAAAAGGCGCTGGAGTCGCTCACCAGTTCAGAACCGACGTCGACCTCCTGGCTCCACAGGGTTGACCGATGTCGACCATGGCGGTCCTACGTCACGCATCTGCTGTGGGCCCATCATTCGCAAACACAATCACGAACACAGATACACGATCAGAATCGGAGAAGGCAATGACGACAGAGATGACACGCCCCACCACGGACACTGTTCGCTATACGGTCATCGACTCGACGTTGGGTCCGATCCTGCTCACCTCGGACGGTGCACATCTGACCGGACTCTATCTCGATGACTTCGACACAGTCCTGGAACGACTGGAGGCGAAAGTCGGAGTCGCGCCGGTCCTCGACGACGACCTCACACTGTTCGCCACGGCAGATAAACAGCTGGGGGAGTACTTCTCCGGCACCCGCACCGACTTCGACCTTCCCTTGGCACCGACGGGTACCGAGTTCCAACGCACGGTCTGGCAAGCACTGACGACGATTCCCTACGGCACAACCGCCGGATACGGAGAACTCGCGGCGTGGATCGACAGACCGACAGCGGCACGGGCGGTGGGAGCGGCCAATGGCCGGAACCCGATCAGCATCATCGTTCCCTGCCACCGGGTGATCGGAGCGAACGGCGCTCTGACTGGCTACGCCTGGGGTGAAGAGAAGAAGCGGACGCTGCTCGATCTTGAAGCCAGCCACTGTGTGAGATTCAGCGGTACATGGCGGTGTTTTTTCAACTTTTCGTGGCAGTACTGAGTTCACGATCTCCACATGCGTCTACGGACTGTTCGGCGAAAAATGAGCGTCGAGACTCTCTCGCCCTGCTCGATTGGACAGCCTCAGTCGTGAAAATCTTCAGGCTCCTTCGGGATGCGTTTGTCCATGAGACAGAACCTATTTCCTTCCGGATCGGCGAGGACGTGCCAGCTCCCTGACGGAGCTACGTCTGTTCGCTTCGCACCTAGGGACAAGAGCCTCTCGAGCTCGTCCGCTTGACTGCGGTCAGTCGGACACAGATCGAGATGTAGAGTTCCATTTACGGGAGTATCGTCCGAGCGATCGAAGAGAATCGTCGGAGCATTCGACGCCCCAGAGATAGCGACCCCCGTTTCATCCTTGGCCGAAATTTCGTATCCGAGTGCTTCGCACCAAAATCGGCTCAGCCGATCTGGGTCCTGGGCCTTGACTACGAGGTCCCCAATTCGACTGGTCATGGGCTCACCCTACTTGGAGCCTGAGGCGACGATACGTAACTGCATGGTTGGAGTCTGTTCTCAGAGCATGGCGAACGAGCGGCCGCTGCGGTGGAAACACCAACGGAACTGTCGTGCGAATCGACGTCACTTCACTGCCGCCATCACCGAAAGCGCTTGCGTGGAGGCTGGACCGATAACGGTCGTTATCTGGGGTGCGATCAGAGGTGTTCGTGACGTCCAGCACGAGACCCAGCGCATCGGCACTCTTCCTGGTGGACATCGTTATCTCGGGCTGTCCATCAGGCAACGTGTCTCCCTTACCGCTCCGGCTTCGATGCCCGTAGTCGCCCGAGGGCGTGTTCCAGTTGTTTCCGGAGTCGCTGGTTCTCGGCGGTGAGGTCTCGGACGCGCGCGTTGGCGACTTCGAGGCGGCGTAGCAGGGAGGCGTCGGTGGAGCGTTGCGATGCCGGGAGTGGTGCACCGGCTGCACCTTGCTGGGAGTCGCGGAGTCCTCGGATTTCGGCGCAGAGGTCGGGCTGGGTGTAGAGCCACGACCGTGAGACCTGCGCCTTCTGCGCGACGATCTGGAAGGTGACCGGGCCGCCCTCGCGGTCGAGGTCGCGAAGGGCCTGGGTGGCCTTGGCATGGGTGGTCTCGTGGCGCCGCTGGGCGGCGGCGATCAGGTAGTGGCTGTTATCGGCATGCATCAGGTGCTTGCCTCGCCGCTCTGGTCGTCCTCCAAGGCGGTGATGATCTGGTCGAGGTTTCCCAGGACCTGCTGGTTCATCTCGATCAGTCGTTGCTGGCCATGGGCCTCGGCAGCGGTGATGATCTCCACGGTCTGCTGACGGTGCTGGCGGTGTTCGGGCAGGAACTCGGATGTGGTGATGAACATCGGGCAGCTCAGGCATGCGTTCGCGTGCGGGCAGGACTGCTGGACCGGCAGTCCGCAGAAGCCGTTGGGCAGGGCCTGGGTGGCTCGTCCGACTCGCTGTTTGGCCCAGGCCGCCTCGGCCAACTGTCCGTCCGGGTCGAGGGTGACGGTCTCGCCCTTGATGTTGATCTTCCGCGCGGCTTCCCAGTGCCGGCGGATCGTGGTGTCACTGAGGCGGGCATAGTGGGCGGTCATGACGTGGGAGTCGTGGTCGAGAATCCGCCGGACCACTTCTTGGGGGACGTCGCGGTTGATCAGCCTGGTGCCCAGCGTGTGCCGGAAGCTGTGCGGGACGACGCGAACCGGTTGCCCATGTTCGTCACGGACATCGCAGCGCTTGAGCCAGCGGTGCAGCGCCTTGCGGTAGACCCCGTCACCGAGAGGCTCCTGGCCGTCGTCGTTGTGCGTGACTCGCGGGAAGAGCACCGGCGCTCCGCCTGGCCACCGAGCGTGAAGGCGGTGTCGCTGAGCAGCGATGGCCTCGGCAAGTTCAGCGTCGATGGGCACGAGGGCTTCGCGCTTCATCTTGTGATTGAGGTAGCGCAGGTAGGGTGCCCCCTCGCCGTCGTAGACGATGCAGTCGGTCGGCAGGCGGACGGTGTCGGTGATGCGCAGCCCGCAGCCCATCAAGATCAGCGTGATCAGTTCGTAGGTCGGGTTGTTCCATTTGGCGAGGTTGTCCGGGTTCTCCAGCTGCGCCATTACTGTTTCGCTCAGCGCGCGCGGTTGCCGGATGGCTTCCTTGGGGAAGTCCTCACTGAAGAACATCACCGTCGAAGGCAGGGAGTCGTCCCAGCCGTGCTGCCGGATGGTGGTGAAGAACAGGTTCAGTTGGCCGATCAGCATGCGGTGCTTCACGGTGCCTGAAAACCGTGCATGCAGGTCAGCGAGGTACCGCTCCAGCACCTCCCGGCCCAGGTCTGCCTGGCCCTGGACGGCAGGTGCCGTGTCCGCGAGGAACTGCCCGAAGTGCGTGATCGCCCGTGTGCCGGAGGAGACGCTGACCACACCGAGGCCCGAGGCCAGGCGCCACCGGGCCCAGCGTTTAGCCAAGGCCTTCAGCCAGGGCTGCGGGATGTCCTCGAAGGTGATCCGGGCGAGCCGCCGATCATTAATGCCGAGCTCACGCAGCCGCCAGACGTCCCTGCCGTACTCAGCGTCCCAGGCACTGGCTTGACGGGGCGTCCGTCGTTGCTCGCGCCCGTTCCTCGATGGCTGTTTGGGCACCAACGGGCTGGGCGTGCTCACAGGCGTACCTCCCGGTCGGTGAACCATCCCGCTGCCTCCAGCGCCTTGCGGGCGTCCTCGGCGCTCAGGTGCCCGTAGACGGCCGCGGTGGTGGTGATGTCAGCGTGGCCCAGGAGCTTGGAGACCACCTCGATCGGCACACCGTCGCGCAGCATCCGGGTCGCGGCGGTGTGGCGGTACCAGTGTGGATCGAAGTCGATCCCGGTGCGCCGGCGCAGCCGCTTCACCAGGTCATGGACGGCCGTGTAGGTCAACGGGCGGCCATGCGGTCGGCCCCACAGGTTCACGAAGACGTAGTCGGAGTCCAGATCGCCGTACTCCAGGTGAAGGTAGTCGGCGTAGAGCCGGACCAGCTCGGCGCTGACCGGGATCGTCCGCTGGCTGCGCGACTTCGAGCGGGCGCCGTTGTCATTGACCCGCGACCGCACCGTGATCTGGGACTCGGCAGCGGCGATGTCTTCGTGCCGCAGCCCCAGCGCTTCCCCGATCCGCATCCCGGTGTCGAACAGCACCGCGAAGAGGAACCTATCCCGCAGATGATCACAGCCATCGAGGATCGTCTGCGCCTCGGCGGCGGCGAGCACACGGGGAAGCTTGCGCTGCGTGCTCAGCACTACGGCACGCCGCGGATTTGGGGTTCCCTTGCTGATGTGGTGCAAGAACGGCTTCCACCCCGAGCCCCGGCCGCCGACCGACTGCCACGTCCTCAACAGCTCCCCGAGGTCGACGCCGTGGCGCGCCGCGTGCTGATAGAACGCGCTCACCGCGGAGAGCTTGCGGTTGACCGTCGACCCGGTGCAGTGGTGCTCCACCGACGGCAGGACGAGTACCGTCCCATCGCGCAGCTGCGGTGGGCGGCGCAACCAGGCGACGAACTCGGCGACGTCCTCCAATCGCACCTCACGCCAATCCATGGTCTGGGCGCCGAGGAACACGAACCAGTCCTTCAAATCATGGGCGTAGGCCTTGACCGTGTTCGGCGACCGCTCGATCTGCGTCAAGTACGCCAGATACCGCTCGATCGGAGCGACCGGTGCACCATCCCCACCCAGCACCGTCCATGACTCCACGCCATCGACCGGGGAAAGCACGCGCTGCACGGTCAAGTCATTCGCCTGCGAATTCAACATGTGGTATTCGATTGAAAGTGGCCTCGACCGTTCCCGGAGTGGGCTTGTTGCCAGAACGCCGGTGCTTGGAAGGGAGTGCCGAAAGTTGCACTGATGGCCGCCGCCGGCATGTGTATGCGGTGTTCAAGGAATTTCCGGCAGTTTGGTTGGGGCTCATGAGCGGTGCTCACCGAGCAGAGCAGTCTTGTGTTCAATTACCCAGTCGCGAAAGGTCCGGGCATCTTGACCAGTTACTCGTCGTACTGTCTCTTGCGGGATTTTCGCGGCCTCGGGAGGATTGGTCTTCATCTGCGTCATGAAGTCGATGTCGTCCTCGGAGAAGCCGTATGACCGCCACTGCCCCTGCACGTCCTCGGTGCGGAGCGGGATAAGGTCGACAGCCTTACCGGTGACATCCTGAATAACGTCGACCCGTTCGCGGACGGTGAGCGCCTCTGGGCCGGTGATCCACAGCGTCTCCTTGTGGTGGCCTCCGTCGACCAGGACGTGGGCGGCGACGCGCGCGATGTCGGACTCGTGGACGACGGTGCTGGGCACGTCGACGAATCCCTCTTCGATCCGCCCGGCGCGGAACCCGTCGACCCATTCGAGCATGTTGGCCATGAACTCGACCGGGGCGAGCGAGGTCCATTCGAGCGAGCTGGCGGCGACGGCCTTCTCGATCGGCGACGCTTCGGTGTCGCCGGTGAGCATGGTGACTCGGGCAGCACCCGCCTCCTGGAGTCGGGCGACGATTGCCTCGCCCTCCGTGATGGGGGCGTAGTCGTCGCCGGCGAAGGTGATGAGGTGTGCCGCCGTCACGCCGTCAAGGGCTGGGCCGAGGGTGCCAGGGTCTCGCAAGTCGCCTTGCACGACCTCAACGCCGTCGGGAAATGACGCGTTAGCGGGGTTTCGCGTGAGGCAGCGGACTGCGGCGCCCAGGTCGAGCAGGTGCTGAACGATGTGGCCTCCGACAGTGCCGGTTGCGCCGGTGATGAGAATGGTCATGAGTTCCTCCTGGTTAATTCGGTTGGTTGGGTTAGCGGATGTGCGAGTTGACGTATGAGCGGGTTGCCAGCGGCACGAAGATCAGGAGCAGCAACAGACTCCACACGACGCCGGCGATCACGGGGTACTGCAGCGGCAGGACATTGCTGATGGGAGCCGCGTCGGGCACGTTCCCGAAGAGTTCGCGCACGCCGGTGACGACGGCGGAGACGGGGTTCCATTCGGCTGCGATCCGCAGCGGTGCTGGCATGCCCTCGGTCGGGACGAATGCCGTGGATATGAACGCGAGGGGTAGCAGGATCAACATCGACACGTTCGAAAGCACCTCGGGAGAGCGCACCTTCAATCCGATCCAGGCGGAGACCCAGGAGAGCGCGTAGGCGAAGAGCAGCAGCAGCCCGAACCCGGCTGCGGCCTCAAGTGGCCCGGTTCGGATGCGCCAGCCCATCGCGAGGCCGACGAGCGTCAGGAGAACGATGACGATGAGATTCATCACCAGGTCGCTGTTGGCCCGGGCGGTGACGACGGCGACGGGCCTGACGGGGAGTGAGCGGAAGCGATCCATCATGCCCTGTTTGTTGTCCATTGCGAGCCCGATGCCGGTGTTCGTCGAGGTCATGAGCATGGTCTGCGCAAGGATTCCGACGAGCAGGTACTCTCGGTAGGCGCTTCCGTTCATCTCCATCGCGCTGCCGAAGACGAACGCGAACAGCAGGGCGAACGCCACGGGCGCTGCGGTCGCGAATACCACGATGTCGGGATTGCGAAGGCTCTTGAGGATGTTGCGATGGGTCAACGCACCGAGTGTGTTCACCGAGGTCATCTCACTCACTCCTTTCGGCGACCGCCACACCGGCGGCGGAAGGGCTGCCGGAATCCCGGGTGAGGGCGAAGAACACGTCATCGAGCGTCGGCTGTTGCACCGAGATCCCTTCGATCGCCACGCCCGCTTCGGTCAGCGCGTTGACGCACGGCACGAGCTTCCGTGCGGCTTCGGGTGTTCGGAACGTCAGATGACCGTCGCCCGCGGTGACATCCGCGTCGCTGCCGTTCAGCAGTGCCTGCACTGCGTGCACCGCTGCTCGCCCGTCCTGCTCGGGCGAGGCCAGTTCCACCTGGACGCGGTCGCCGCCGAGACGACCCTTCAGCTCATCGGGGGTTCCCAGCGCGACCTGTCTCCCCTCGGCGATGACCAGGACATGATCGGCGAGGACGTCGGCCTCTTCGAGGTACTGCGTCGTCAGCAGCAGAGTCATGCCGCCTGCCACAAGCTCCTTGATCATCTCCCACAGGCCCTGCCTGCTCGTCGGGTCCAATCCGGTCGTGGGTTCGTCAAGCACCAGAACCCTGGGGTCACCGACGAGGGCGCACGCGAGATCGACACGCCTGCGCATGCCACCGGAGTGCTGACCGACGCGCTTGCGCGCATAGGAGCCCATGTCGAAAGCGTCGATGAGCTGGTCAGCTCGACGCCGTGCGTCTGCTTTCGAATGTCCGTAGAGACGGCCGACGAGCACCAGGTTCTCCGCCGTGGAGAGGTCTTCGTCGACGGCCGCATACTGACCAGAGAATCCCGTGAACTGCTTCACCTCGTCAGCGTCTTGGACCACCGACCGACCGAAGATCCTTGCCTGTCCGCTATCGAGGCGGTAGAGACCCGTCACCGCTTTCACCGCCGTGGTCTTGCCCGAGCCGTTGGGGCCGAGCACCCCGAGGACGGTGCCCTCGTCCACGGTGAAGCTGAGGTCGTCAAGCACCGTCTGCTCGCCGAACCGCTTCACCAACCGTTCCGCTTCTATCGCTACAGTCACCCGTACTCCTGTTCTCTGATGGGCTGGTTCTGCGGCACACGGGAGTGTGTTCCGCCGCTGAATCCATCGTGGAGTACGTTGTGGCCATTATGTGTCCACAAGGAGCATAGACTGTATGCGTGACGACAAGCACCCGCATTCTGGAGCTACTAGGCCTCTTGCAGACCCGCCGCCATTGGGGCGGCGGGGAGCTGGCGGGGCGACTCGGCGTGAGTCAGCGCACGCTGCGCCGAGACGTCGACGGGCTGCAGGAGCTGGGCTACCCGGTCATCACGACCCGCGGTACGGGCGGTGGCTATCAACTCGGTGCCGGCGCGGCGTTGCCCCCATTGGTGCTCAATGAGGACGAGGCTGCTGCCACCGTCATGGGTCTCAAGGGCGTGGCGACGGGCAACCACGCCGTACCAGCGGACGCGGCGATCAGTGCGATGGCCAAGATCGTCCAAGTCCTGCCAGCTCGCATCCGAGGCCGAATCTCCAGCCTGGCGACCGTCGCGGCAGAGGCCGGCAATGAGGGCGCCACCCTCACCGACGTCACCGCGCTCACCACGGTCGCACTGGCCTGCCGAGACTCGGACACCCTCACGTTCGCGTACGAGAGCAATCGCTCACCGCGAAGCCTCCGAGCCGCTCAGCCTCATAAGGTCGTCACCGTCGAGAACCGTCTCTATCTCGTCGCGTGGGATATCGACCGTGGGGATTGGCGCACATTCCGCGTCGACCGGATCACCGACGCGCGGCGAACGGGGAAGCGATTCGCACCTCGACACCTGCCGATCGATGACCCGGTCGACTACGTCCGCTCCCAGCTCGGCTCGATGCCGGCTCGGTATCGCGTGCACGCAACTGTGCACGCGCCCGCCGAACGCGTCCGCGAGGAGATTGCACATTATGGCGTGGTCGAATCGCGAGACGACGACTCCTGTGACCTCTTCCTCGCAGCTGAATCTTTGGACTGGGCTGCGTTCTGTCTCTGCGCCATCGACGCTCCTTTCATAGTGCACGGGCCACACGAGGCCATCGAGCACCTACGCCAATGGGCAGACCGGCTCCGCAACGCCTCAAACGCCACCAAACGCCCTGAACCCACGAGAGGAAGACGCCCCTGATCGAACCGTGGGAAAGGCGACGAGCACGCAGAGCTCCCACTGACGGGCGACTTCGGATTCTGAAAAGGAGCATTACGACACATGACTAAGCGTCAGCCCGAGCGAGTCCAACCCCTCGGCGCGGGGGAGCTTTCCTATCTGACAATGCATAGACAGCATCTTCTTGCCCCGGCGCCGCTCTCGCCCATCGAACTGACCCAGCATCTCGTAGGGCTTCAAGCACAGAATCCATGGTCGTGGTACGCGGGATTCTTCAGACGTATTGACGGCGTGCATCCCGAAGCAGTGAGCAGCCATCTCGAGGATCGCAGCCTTGTGAGGATGTCCGCGATGCGAGCAACCATCCACCTCATGACTCCGGAAGACGCTGCTACACTCCGCTCCCATACCCAGATCGTCCACCAACGTACAATGAAATCCAGCTTCGGTCGCGACCTTAAAGATGTGAGCGTCGATGACGTAACCGTTCGCGCCCAGGCACTCCTTGAGGAGCGGCCCTACACCCTGAAAGAACTCGGCGTAGCACTCGGCCGAAAGTGGCCCGAAACAAGACCAAGCTCTCTGGCGATGGTCGCCCGGTTCATGCTTCCGCTAGTACAGGTCCCTCCTCGCGGGCAGTGGGGGCAGAGCGGGCCGGTCGCATACACGACGCTAGACACGTGGGTCGGTCAGCGGATTGAGCCACGGCATTCCATTGAGGAGGTGATTCTGAGGTATCTGGTCGCATTCGGCCCAGCCACGATCATGGACTTCCAGATTTGGTCGGGACTCACCAAATGCAAACCGCACTTCGAAAACCTCGAGGAAGGTATCGTCCAGCTGCAGAGCGATCGTGGGCAGACTCTCTACGACCTCAACGCGATTGAGCGACCAACTCCTCAGACCGGAGAAGCTCTCCCCGTACGGTTCCTCTACGACTACGACAACCTTCTCCTTGCCTATAAGGATCGAAGTCGGTTCATCACCCCCGCCTACAGCGAAATGCAACGCATGCTCGACGGGACCACACTTCAAGCTATTCTCGTCAACGGAAAGACCGTGGGGATGTGGGCACACAAAAAGGGTAGGCAATCATCGCTTTTGGAAGCGCGGCTATGTGAGCACCTGTCGAGAAACGACCTTGATGCCGTAGAGAACGAAGCCCACGAGTTCGTCAAGTGGCTCGAGCCAGACATCAACTCGGACGTTCGAATACACTGCGCGCAACCGTGACGCTCAGGGAGCACGCGACCTCAAAGCTTGGGTGTCAAAGAATAACCGCCACACCGAATCTCCTGCACACGGACAGCATCCACGACACAAAATCCCAGGTCAAGATGAATATCCGTCTTGTTGGGGGCCGTCAATCGTGAGCTCGGGGGCCAGTTGCATGATCCCGCGATCGTGGACTTCGGGTCCAGCTATGGCGTTCGTGGGGGCCACGACTTATAAGCTCCTTTCACCG
>NZ_FXZB01000054.1 GCF_900169065.1 Brevibacterium aurantiacum
GAGACGGTGGCCGTGGGCGACGGAATTCGCACGACTCTGGCACGCGGCTCTGAGCCCACCTACACGATCATTGTCCTGACCGATTCGCTCCTGCTCGAGCACGACGCCGCAGGGTCTGGAGGAGACCTTGGGAAACATTTGTGGAAGAGACCGGTGAGAGACCGGGACACTACTTCCTGCCCTCACGTCATGTTCGCACTCGAACCCGAACGAACCGCCAAGAATCAACCGAATCGGTGGATCAAGGCTAAGACCTACTACTCGGTGTGCGGATAAAGCGAATGCCGAACTTCACCACCGCGGCGCAGACAAACCCAACTACTCCCAGGACCGCCGCAATGACACCAACCCACACCAATGCATCCTGCGCAGGACTGCTTTGCAGAGTTGTACCATCAACGAGAACGATGAACCCCGAGATAGCGATCCCGACCACAGCGGCACATGTGAGTCCCGCGAGTAGCAGGGCCGTCCCTATGGTGTTCAGCCGGCGCAGCTGGTCACGCCCTCTAGCCTCCCAAGGCCGCTGGTTCAAGACCGAGATAATGAAACTCGTGGCGATGAGTGTGAGAGCGACACCGAAGCCCAGGAGGATCCACATTGTTGAGAAGACTGCAAGGCCAGTGACAAAACCAGCTAGGAGTGCGAACAGGCCCGCAATGATCAGCACGACGGATAAGCGATCGCTACTCACGAATCTTGCTTTCTGGAAACCTGCCTGCGCATGAGATCGAGCATCTCTTTGCGGTCAGCTTCCTGCCGCTTGAGGTACTTGGTGATCCAGACAGTCGCAATTACGATGCCCGCTACGATGACGAGAAAGACAAACACTGGCAGAAGTGTCAGCAGCATGCCAAGGACGCCAAAGCTCGATTCGACGAATCCAAAGCCTTCCATATGCTCGATCCTTTCGGTGCATCTGCGGGCTCTGCCTCATTAGTTGAAAGCGATAAGGCTCATTCTATAGTGTGCGCAAACATCGCATGAGCACGATAGAAGAGGTGCATTGCCGAGATTCAGTGGCGCAACGCCGGGCAGTCAATCCGCTTTCGAAACCGTTGAAAACGGACGCGGGCCCCTTCGGGCACACGTATTTCTTGCCTTCACCTGCACAAAGTGTCCTGCGGGCGGTCACTTTCCGCCGCGAGCGTTCAATCGTGATCGCGACAATTCCCGTCACGGCCCTGACTCTACGACGAGTGTGCCAAGATCGGCATATGAATGGTTCCAAACCAGATTCGCTCTGGTCTTCGCCCACCAGTTAAGCAGCCTCTCAGTTGCTCAGGCCGTGTACTACGACTCGACCGGAATTGGAGGGACGCTTGTGTGGGTGTTCGCCGCGTTCATGTTCCCCCCTGACCGCCGTACTTTTTCTACTGATGGCCCTGATCATCAAGATCCGGTCCCGCCATGGGTGGACCCGCACGAGTTCGGGACATCTCTAAGACGGTATACGAGGACGGGTAAAGGATTGATTCGGGCTCTCTCCCCAGTATCAGGGCTGCAATCTCTGCGATTTTCGAGTGCGGTCTCTCCACCGGTCTGAAACGTTGAGACTCACCCACACAACCACAGCGATGATCGCGACACGCACCCATTCCCGGAAATGCCTGGCTATGTCAACTAGAACTGGCCCCACCCTGACGGCCTGAACTGGCCCCACCCTGTGCCCCCACTCCCTCCAGCGGGTCTGACTGAAACTGCCCAAATTTCATATTTACGGGGGATGCGCTCAAGGCCACAGCCGACATAGTGTCAGTCCGTTCGCTGCTAACAGTGAACGGACTCTACCCACAGCGAAAGGCACCACTATGAGGAGATTCAAACCAGCATTGGCTTGTACGACCCTGACATTCCTCCTTCTCAGCTTCGTAGCCACCCCAGCCACGGCTTCCGAACCAGACGAAGTCAGCGAAGAAGAAATCACATCTTCGCAGGGACCATCTCCCTACGTCGAGGCCGACACCGAAGAAGAAGCGATGCGGAAACTCGACGCCATCGAGAAAGAACACCCGCAGGGCATCTCGGCCCAGGCTGCGTACAAGCGGTACGGACCCTGCACCTTGCACCCTGCCGGATTCCACACCCGAAAATCAGCCGGATACAAATACGGTGGAGTGAAACCGGTCACGGTGTGCACGAAGAAGGTGACCGGAATCAAGATGGCCTCCCAACTGAGAGTGAAGAACGGTCTCATGTGGGTCAAGGCTGGGATCGAAATCCCACAAACCGCTAACGACAAGGACCTGCGTACCGGCGGCAAATACAAGAAGAAGTACTATACGGTGAAATTCACGCAGACGAACATGAAATATAAGTGCAAGGGAACGAAGAAGCACAAATGGTCGGCCAGCTCGATCGGCCGACTGCGGTATCAGGGCCGGACACTTTGGGCGCGGGTGACTTCGCCGATACTCTCAGTACCATGCGGTCCGCACTAGAAGCCGCTGACTTGCAGATGAGGTGATTATGGGTAACCAGAAGGTATTTTTGCTCTTCGCTAAACAGCCTTCGCCGTTCGACTCGGAAGAGATGATCGATCCGTTCATAGGGATTGTGACTGACGAGCGAGATTGTGAGCGGTTCGAGGCCGAACACTCAGAGTACGAAGTCAGCTGGGAAGAACGGTTCATCAATGATTCGGAGGGGCATTGGGTTGAGCCTGGCGACACCGTGTATGGCTACTTTTACATGTCGACGATCAGAGAGTCCCCAGAGGGAGAAGTCCTCGACCTGTTGACTGATGCAGCTATCGAGTCCGTGATCTATCAACAGGCTAACGCCCGCAAAATGCTTGCGATTGGCCATATTCAGGTCATTACCGTCGGTGACATTCGACTGGATGGCAACTTCCCAGTCGTCGATGATCCGGCGGACTGGGAGAAAATCAACAACTAAACGAGGAACACACTGTCAAGCACCGGGTTTCGTAGAGGCTCCTTTTCTTGGTTTCCTAAGCAGCCGCGGGTTCAATCGCGGACTGGTTGATCCATTCCGAATGGACCTCGAACGGCGGGCGGTAGTCAATCGCTGAATG
>NZ_FXZB01000006.1 GCF_900169065.1 Brevibacterium aurantiacum
CACCACACCTGGGTTGATTCCTAGGAAGAGACACTGAACATGCTTCCAGAGCATGTTTAATCCTGTCTTGCCTTACTGTTTACTGGGGAAGGGGCCTATCCTGTACACACATTTATGCCGCTAACCCGCTCTTCCGAGCCGCAGAGTTTGTCTGAGCCTCAGAGCTCGACTGCGTAGCCGATCCCTGAGCCTCAGAGCGAATACCGAAGCGATTCAGCGCCTGAGCGAGTCCGCGATGTGCTTCGTGTTCTCAGCGGTCTTGACGTTGGCCACGATGAGCTCGAGGCCCAGGCGGACGAAGATCACCCAGAGGGCTGGGATGATCCAACCGAAGATGATCGCCAGCAGCAGCGGCCATGGGCTGAAGCTCGGAGCCTCGCCGAAGTAGGCGGATGCGCTGCCCGCAGCTGCACCTGTGACGATTCCGCCGATGATGGATCCCAGCCACGACAGCGCGCCCACCACGATGGCGATGATGTAGATGAATCCCGCCCAGCGAACGGCGATGAAGTTGTCGAAGCGGAAGTCGAAGAGCGACTTGAAGAAGCCGCCGCTGCCACCAGCCTTCTGCTGCGCTGCAGGCTGTTGGAAGTTGCCTACCGGGGCGTGCTGAGAACCGGCGTAATTGCCCTGGCCATACGCGGCGTAGTCGGCGCCCTGAGGGTGCTGGCCCTGCTGGCTGGGCTGTTCGAACTGTCCGTACTGATTCTGAGGACCGTACTGACCGCCTTGGTTGTACTGACCGCCCTGGTTGTACTGAGCGCCCTGATCGTACTGGTTGTACTGGTTCTGCTGACCCTGCATATTCGGCTGGGCGAACTGACTCTGCTGATCGTTGTACTGCTCGGCCTGCCTGTACTGCTCGGCCTGCCCGAATTCTGTGCCAGCAGCGCTCGAATCAGGGCCGGTTTCGTCCGACACAGGGCTGACCTGATTCGAATCGGGATCGACCTGGTCGTTCTGGATGTTCTGGTTGTTCTCTGCGTCCGAACCGGAGTACGGGTTCTGTGGTGTCGACATTATCTTCCTTCGTACGTGTTGGAGCCGATAGTCGCAACGTATCAGGGCAAGATGACTTTGCACCCGGAACTCTTAACGCAGAGCAATGCTCCATTCCACCGTGAGTTCACCTTGTGGGTCGATGACGTCGTAGTCCGAGCCGGTGGCGAAGGCATTCGGTGGACACGTCATCGGTTCGATCGCGATCGCGGTGCGCCGAAGCTCCGAGCCGAGTTCGTCGCCGGTGCAGATCTGCCAGGACCGGAAATGATCGTCCATTCCGATGACGACCGTCCTGTCGTCGGCACCCTTCAACCGCACCCACGACCACCCGTGGTCATCGCGTTGAGGTGTGCCGAAGGCATCATCGAGCACACCATGGCCCAGAGAGCGCAGTGCGCGGAAATCTTTGCAGAGGAGGCAGCTCGTCTCATCGGGCCCATGATCGGCGGGGATGAACGTTCCAGTGTCGAAGGGTCGGACCGTATGGGGGATGAGTCTGTCATCGGTCTCGAGCCAGGTGTCGGCGGAAATGAGCAGCTGAGCCTCATCGACCTGTTCCGCGCCGGGGTGGATCCAGGGATGAAAGCCGAGTCCGAAGGGAGCCGGCTCCTGCCCGATGTTGCGTGCCAGTGTTCTCACCCGCAGTTCACCGCGTCCAGCATCTTCGCCCTCGTCGTCGTGGCCGATGAGGGAGTACGTCACCTCGAGGGACATCGCGAAGGGGTATCCCGGCACGTCGGAGATCTCGGTGCTCAGTGTCACCGAATCGGCATCGCGTTCGGACACCGTCCAGTCGACGTCGGCCACGAGGCCATGCAGGGCGGTGCTGCGGGTGGCTTCGGTGATGGGCAGCTGGTGGGAGACGCCGTTGAAGTCATAGCGCCCATCGGCAATCCGGTTCGGCCACGGTGCCAGCACGGCGCCGTCGAAGGCGGACATCTCAACGACGACAGGACGATTGCCGACGGTGTAGTGAAGCAGAGCCGCACCGCGTGTGGACACGACCGCGCTGTCGTTGCCCTGAGTGAGCTCGATGGAACCGGTCATGCGACTCCTGCGCAATTTGTGTGCGAATGTTCTGGTGTCCCAGAATTCTACGGCAGAACTGTGTTCTCCACCGACCAGATGTTAGCATTATGATCGAAAATGATCGGTTTTGGAGGGTTGATGAGCCAGCGTTGCATTTCTCAGATCCACCGTTTCAGCGGTGAGCTCACAGGTCCGCGTTGAGCACGCAGATCAGCAGGAACACCCTTGCCGACGGCCGAGAGATCCTGTTCTTCCACGACACCGATTCGCCTGTCGCGCCGTTAGCCGAGGACCAGCGCTCCGCGGAGCCGCGTCCCAGTGGCGGCCAGCTGCGCTTCGACCTGCTCACCGGAGAGTGGGTGGCCGTGGCCACGCATCGCCAGTCGCGCACTCATCTTCCCGTTGCCGCCGAATGCCCCCTCTGCCCGTCGGCACCGGGGCGACCAACGGAGATCCCGGCCGCTGACTACGAGGTCGTGGTCTTCGAGAATCGTTTCCCGTCGCTGGGTCCTGGAATCGGTGCTGTCAGTGCCGATCCGAGCCATAACTTCGCCGAGGTGGCCGCAGAGTCCGCCCTGACCGCACCGGCCTATGGACGCTGTGAGGTCGTCGTCTTCTCATCCGAGCACAACGGATCGTTTGCCGACCTCGACACGGCGAGAGCCCGCACAGTCATCGACGCCTGGGCGAATCGGACGCGTGAGCTCGCCTCCTGCGCAGGGATCGAGCAGGTCTTCGTATTCGAAAATCGGGGCGAGGAGATCGGCGTGACGATCAATCATCCACACGGTCAGATCTACGCTTATCCCTATGTCACTCCACACACCAAGGTCACCTCGGCCAGGGCGGTCCAGCACAGACGTGAGACGGGCCGAGCACTGATGGCCGACATCCTCGCCTTCGAGCGCCGATCCGGTGAGCGGATGGTTCTCGAATCCGCCCATTTCTCTGCCTTCGTACCCTATGCGGCTCGATGGCCGGTCGAAGTCCATATCGTCCCGCATCGGCAGGTGCTGAGCATCGACGAACTCGACGAGGCCGAACGCGAGGACCTCGCTCGCATCTACTCAGAGACGCTGCGAAGGATCGACGGCCTGTACTCCACGCCGACTCCCTACATCGCGGCCTGGCATCAGGCACCGGTCAACTGTGAGGACCGCGCGGCAGAGTGGCTGCATCTGGAGATCACCAGCCCCAGGCGTGCCGAGAATAAACTGAAGTTCCTCGCCGGGTCCGAAGCGGCCATGGGCGCCTTCGTCGGCGACGTCTCCGCCGAGGAGACCGCAGCAAGGTTGCGCAACGTGCAACCGCGGTCGGCAGACTCGATGCCGGCGGCAGAACCGACGAACGAGGACGGTCACCGATGAACGCGACTGACACTTCTGTCGGGCAGAGCCTGCGTGCCGAGTTCGAAACGATCTTCGGCTATCAGCCGCTCGACTGCTTTCGTGCTCCAGGACGCGTCAACCTCATCGGCGAGCACACCGACTACAACGACGGATTCGTCCTGCCCATAGCTATTGACCGGGCTGTGCACGTGGCCATCGGACGGCGCCCTGGAAGCCGTGCGGACGCCAACGGCAGTGGAACCGCGGCACCGCCGGCCCAAGAGAAGAGCATCCGCATCGTCTCCGACCATCGAGACGACCGGGGCCAGCGACTCGCAGGCCAGTTCATCGCCGAGGACCTCGTGCCAGGAGTTCTTCCAGCGTGGCTCAACCACCCAGCGGGAGTCGTCGATGAGATCGCCAAGACGACGGGCACGGTTGTCGGCGGCATCGACCTCTATATCGAATCGACTGTGCCAGTCGGTGCAGGACTGTCTTCTTCTCATGCACTCGAGGTGGCGGTCCTCATCGCTCTCGACGCGGTCTACGGGCTCGATCTCGACGACCGAGAGAAGGTGCTGCTGACCCAGCGCGCCGAGAACAACTTCGTCGGTGCTCCGACAGGAATCGTCGATCAGGCCGCCTCAATCATGACCGAGGCCGGGCACGCACTCTTCCTCGACTGCCGCGACCTGCGAGCTCGACAGATTCCCTTCAGCCTCGACGCCGAGGGGCTGCGACTGCTTGTCATCGACACCCGGGTGTCCCACTCCCACAGCGAGAGCGGCTACGGCGACCGGCGACGCACGTGCGAGGAGGCCGCCGGACTCCTCGGAGCACAGAGTCTGCGCGAACTCGACGAAACCGTCGACCTCGGCCCTCTCACCGAGGTGCAACGGAAGCGAGTGCGGCACGTCTTCAGCGAGAATGCCCGGGTCACATCCACTGTCGAACTCCTGGAGGGTGAAGGCAGGGAGGGTTGCAGCATCCGCGGAATCGGTGAACTCCTGCTTGCCTCTCACGATTCCTTGGCCCATGACTACGAGGTCTCCTGCGTCGAACTCGATGCTGCAGTCAGCGCAGCGATGTCAGCGGGAGCGCTCGGTGCCAGGATGATCGGCGGTGGCTTCGGCGGATCGGCGATCGCGCTGGTCGATACGGAGAACGTTGAGATGATCGCCGAGGCTGTCGTGGCCGAATTCTCCGACCGCGGTTTCCGAGCGCCCGATATCTTCGCCGTCGGCCCGGGGCCAGGCGCCGGCCGTGTCGACTGATCGGCCTCCGTTCGGCCAGTGCCGCACTCGCGCAGAGCACGGTCAGGCTAGGCACGGTCGCGCTAGTCGCGGGGATCCGTGTCGACCACCTCAGCCGCGTCATCGGCGATGATCCGAATCGGGCGCAGCTTGGCCCAGATGAGGAAGAATGCCGCGGTGAGGATGAGGCCGATTCCGGTCCAGAGGTTGGCATCGATTCCGCCGGTGCGCTCTGCCTCGTCGGGGGTGTAGCCGACGACGCCGGCGATGGTGAGGATGATCCCGAAGATGCCCAGCAGCACTCCGATGAAGTTGCGGATGTCGAAGGCACCTGCGGTTTTGGTCAGTTCGTTTGCTTTGCTCATTGTTCTCTCTTGCTCCTTCAGCCGAAGGCCACGTTGAGGATGATGACGAGGACCAGTGCCACGCCTGCAACAGGCACCGGGCGTTTCCAGATCGGGGGCTTCGGTTCGTTCAGGTCTTCGAAGTCGGTCTTCGGGGTCTCCGAATAGACGAGCCCTCGCAGTTCACTCGCGGGCTTCGGTGTGGTCCTGAAGGTCACGATCACCGAGAGGACGATGTCGACGACGAAGGCCGTGCTGGCGGCGAGGAACGCCGCACCCTGGCCGGGCAGGTCGAATACGCCGGTCTCGCTGAGGATGAAGACGGCGACGGCGGAAAGGGTGCCGCCGACCAGACCGACCCAGCCGGCGGTGGGGCTCATGCGCTTCCAGAACATACCGAGGATGAAGGTGGCGAACAGCGGCGCATTGAAGAAGCCGAACAGTGTCTGCAGATAGTCCATGAGGTTGGCGAAGTTGCCGGCGATGAGGGCGGTGAAGATCGCGACGATGCAGGCGCCGATTGTGGCGTAGCGGCCGACCTTGAGGTAGTAGGAATCCTCCCTGTCCTTGACCACGTACTGCTGCCACAGGTCGTAGCTGAAGACCGTGTTGAACGCGGAGATGTTGGCAGCCATTCCGGCCATGAACGCGGCGAGCAGGCCGGCGATCGCCACGCCGAGGAGGCCGTTGGGCAGGACCTCGCGCATGAGCAGCAGGAGCGCATCGTTGTAGGTCACTCCGGTTTGGGCCTGAGCGGTCGCCTCGTCGACGCTGGATGCGATCTGTTTGAACTTGGTCAGCTGGGTCACGAGGACTGCCGCGATCATTCCCGGGATGATGACGATGAACGGGATGAGCATCTTCGGGAAGGCGCCGAGGATCGGAGTCAGTCGTGCGGCGTTGATGCTCTTTGAGGCCATCGCTCGCTGGACTTCGACGAAGTTCGTCGTCCAGTAGCCGAAGGAGAGCACGAAGCCGAGCCCGAAGACGATCCCGACCACAGAGAGCACCGGGTTGGAGAACCCGGAGAGCTGCTCGCCTGGCCAACTGCTGAGCTGCTCGGCGCCGAGCATGCCGTCATTGCTGACCTTCGCCACGAGGCCGTCCCAGCCGCCCACGCGGTTGAGGCCGATGATCGTCAGCGGCAGCAGGGCTGCGACGATGACGAAGAACTGCAGCACCTCGTTGTAGATGGCGGCGGTCAGCCCGCCGAGCGTGATGTAGGACAGGACGATGGCGGCGGCGACGACCAGGGCGATCCACAATGGCCAGCCGAGGAGTCGATTGACGATCGTGCCGAGCAGGAAGAGATTGACGCCGGCGATGAGGATCTGAGCGACGGCGAAGGACAGCGCGTTGACGAGGTGGGCGCCGGTGCCGAAGCGCCTGCGCATGAACTCCGGAACGGATCTGACCTTCGAGCCGTAGTAGAACGGCATCATGACGACACCGAGGAAGAGCATCGCCGGGACGGCACCGATCCAGAAGTAGTGCATCGTCGGCATGCCGTACTGCGCGCCGGTGGCCGACATGCCCATGATCTCCACTGCACCGAGGTTGGCCGAGACGAAGGCCAATGCCGTCACCCATGCGGGAAGGCTGCGTCCGGAGAGCAGGAACTCGATGCTCGAGGAGATGCCGCGCTTGGCGAACCAGCCGATTCCAAGGACGAATACGAAGTAGATCGCGATCAGCAGATAGTCGATCCACTGGGCGTCCAGACGGATGTCTTCCAAGGTTCCTCCAACGTCTTCGGTGAATGGCTCCTTGTGGTTAAGCCACCTCAAACCGATACTTTAGAGGACGGATCGTCCGATCACCAGTGATCGAACATGAAAAGTTTTGATTGTTTATGATCGGTCGCTGTTTGGCGGGGAATTTGGTTCTATTCTCGGCGTGTCACGCAACTTCGACGTTGACCCCGGCCTCGCGCAGTGCGTCGAGTTCACCGGGATTGCTGTCCGAGTCGGTGATGAGGTGGTGAATCTCCTCTGTCGGAACAGTGAGCACGGACGAGCGCAGCCCGACCTTCGTGTGGTCGACGAGGGCGGTGACCTGCCCGGCGCCTGTGGCCATGGCGCGGTCGGTGTCGGCCACGGGGAAGGCTGGAGTGGAGAGGCCGAAGTCCGCTGCCAGACCATTGCCGGAGAGGAAGACGGTGTCGGCCCTAAGGCCAAGCAGCTGTGAGACCGTTCCTCCGCCGACGAAGGCGCGGATCGAATGTCGCAGGATTCCGCCGACGACGATGACTTCGATATCGGGGGAGGAGACCATAGCCTCGGCGACGAGGAGGGAGTTGGTCACGATGCGGATGCCCGAGCGTCCGCTGAGTTCCTTGGCCAGGAGTTCGGTCGTGGTGCCGGGCCCCAGGGCGACCACGTCACCGGTGCGAACATGCTTGGCCGCGGCACGGGCGATCGCCGACTTCTCGGCCAGGGCCTGCTCGAGCTTCTCTGCATAGCTCGACTCGCGCGCATTGGAGAAGGGGACTGCCCCTCCATGGGTGCGGGTCAGGCGTCCTTCGTCGGCGAGCTGATCGAGATCGCGCCGGATCGTCACGGCCGAGGTCTCCAGCCGTTCGGAGAGAGCTGAGATGGACACCGCGCCGTCGCGTTCGATCGTCTCGATGATCACATTGCGTCGTTGGGCAGCGATCATGGTGTCGTCCTCAGCCTCTGATGAGAGCTTCGCTCAAGGTTCGAGCCGCTTCGATGATGGATTTCGCGTGCAGGCGTCCGGGCTGACGTGTCAGGCGGTCAACGGGGCCGGAGATCGACACGGCGGCCACGACGCGATTGCTGGGTCCGCGCACGGGGGCGGAGACGGAGGCGACGCCACGTTCGCGTTCGGCGATCGACTGGGCCCAGCCTCGGCGACGGACACCGGAGAGCATGGTGGCGGAGAAGCGGGCTCCGCGCAGGCCGGTGTGGAGGCGGTCGGGCTCCTCCCAGGCCAGGAGGACCTGGGCGGCGGAACCGGCGCGCATGCTCAGGGTGGCACCGATCGGCACCGAGTCGCGCAGTCCCACGGGGCGTTCTGCGGCAGCCACGCACAGGCGCAGGTCGCCCTGGCGGCGGAAGAGCTGTGCGGACTCGCCGGTCTGGTCGCGCAGCTGGCCGAGCACCGGTCCGGCCGCGGCGAGCAGGCGATCCTCACCGGCGGCGGAGGACAGTTCGGCCAGGCGTGGGCCGAGGACGAAGCGGCCCTGCAGATCACGACCGACGATGCGATGGAATTCGAGCGCAACAGCCAGGCGGTGGGCAGTGGGTCGGGCGAGTCCGGTCAGTGAGACCAGTTCGGCCAGTGAAGCGGGTCCGGCCTCGAGGGCGGAGAGAACCATTGCGGCCTTGTCGATGACTCCGACGCCGCTACCATTGCTTGTCATAGACACTATTGTGCGCGTCTCAGTGGGCGAGATGCAAGTTCGAAATGCGATACGGACGAGTAGGTTTCCTGTACACACTCGTTGAGACCGCCTTGCGCACTCGCCGAGTCACCATGTCGAATGTCACAGACGCCGCGAAATCGCGGACGTCGCAGCTGTAAGCACGTACAGGCAATCCCTGTATTGGCGGGAGGAATCATGCCACGCACTCTGGCCGAGAAGGTCTGGGCCGATCACGTCGTATCCCTGGGCGAAGACGGTGCGCCCGACCTCATCTACATCGACCTCCACCTCGTCCATGAGGTCACCAGCCCGCAGGCATTCGACGGACTCCGACTCGCCGGGCGCCCTGTGCGCCGCCCCGACCTGACGATCGCCACGGAGGACCACAACACTCCGACGTGGGACATCGACAAGCCCATCGCCGAACCCACCTCCGCCACGCAGATCGAGACCCTGCGCAAGAACACGAAGGAATTCGGGATCCGCCTGCACAGCCTCGGCGATGCCGATCAGGGCATCGTCCACGTCGTCGGCCCACAGCTGGGCCTGACCCAGCCGGGCACCACCGTCGTCTGCGGTGACTCCCACACGTCCACCCACGGCGCGTTCGGTGCGCTGGCTCTGGGCATCGGCACTTCCGAGGTCGAGCATGTGCTGGCCACTCAGACGCTGAGCCTCAAAGCGTTCAAGACGATGTCGATCACGGTCGACGGCGAACTGCCCGAAGGGTCGAGTGCGAAGGACATCATCCTCGCCATCATCGCGAAGATCGGCACCGGAGGCGGGCAGGGCTACGTGCTCGAGTACCGCGGCTCGGCGATCCGGGCGCTGTCGATGGAAGCACGGATGACCATCTGCAACATGTCGATCGAGGCCGGTGCCCGTGCCGGCATGGTCGCCCCCGATGAGACGACCTTCGAGTACGTCAAGGGCCGTCCGCACGCACCCGAGGGCGAGGACTGGGATGCGGCGGTCGAATACTGGAAGACTCTGTACACCGACGAGGGCGCCACCTTCGACCATGAGGTCGTCCTCGAGGCCAAGGACATCGAACCGTTCGTGACCTGGGGAACCAACCCCGGCCAGGGACTGCCGCTGTCTGCCTCGGTGCCCTCACCCGATGATTTCGCCGACGAGAACGACAAGGCCTCGGCCGCCAACGCTCTGGCCTACATGGGCCTGACACCGGGCACCCCGCTGCGCGAGATCGAGGTGGACACCGTGTTCCTCGGTTCCTGCACGAACTCTCGCATCGAGGACCTGCGTGCCGGCGCCGAGGTGGTGCGCGGCCGGAAGAAGGCCGAGAACATCCGCTTCATGGTCGTTCCCGGTTCCGCCAAGGTTCGCCTCCAGGCCGAGGACGAGGGCCTCGATACGATCTTCAAGGACTTCGGAGGAGAATGGCGCTTCGCCGGCTGCTCGATGTGCCTGGGCATGAACCCGGACCAGCTGGCCGACGGTGAACGCTGCGCCTCGACCTCGAACCGCAACTTCGAGGGCCGCCAGGGCAAGGGTGGGCGCACCCACCTGGTGTCCCCGCTCGTGGCAGCGGCCACCGCCGTGCGCGGAACGCTGTCCTCACCCGGTGACGTCAAGGATCTGCCCCGCGACGCCGAACCGGTGGCGTGGACGGACGATAAGCCCACCTTGACACTGACACCCACCCCCACCTCGGCGAACGCGTAAGGAGACCGACTGATGGAAGCTTTCAGCACACATACCGGAATCGGCGTCCCGCTGCGCCGCGCCAACATCGACACTGACCAGATCATCCCGGCGAAGTTCCTCAAGCGGGTCACCCGCACCGGCTTCGAAGACGCCCTGTTCTACCGGTGGCGTACGAACGACGAATTCGTCCTCAACGATCCGGAGTTCTCGAAGGGCTCAGTCCTCGTAGCCGGACCCGACTTCGGCACGGGCTCCTCGCGTGAGCACGCCGTGTGGGCGCTCAAGGACTACGGTTTCCGCGTCGTCCTCTCCTCGCGCTTCGGCGACATCTTCCGCGGCAACTCCGGCAAAGAGGGACTCCTGGCCGCTCAGCTCGACCAGGCTGACATCGAACTGATCTGGAAGATCCTGGAGAACCACCCGGGCACCCCGATCACCGTCGACCTCAATGAGAAGACCGTGACCTGTGATTCGGTCACCGTGACCTTCCAGATCGATGACTACACACGCTGGCGCCTCCTCGAAGGCCATGACGACATCAGCCTGACGCTGGCCAAGGAATCCGAGATCTCCGATTTCGAGTCCAAGCGGGCGACCTTCAAGCCGACGACCCTGCCGGCGAAGGTCTGACCCACCCCGTGCGAAGGTTCGAATCGTCCGACGCGACGGTCTGAGAGCCTTCCCACAAGGGACCCGCGTGTCCTCTGCGCTAGTCTTGGACGAGTCCGGACTAGTCTGGGCCACGCCCGGATCCCACCGGGTGCAAGTGTGACGCAGGGAGGAACATGCTCGAAGTTCGCGGCGGTAATCCGCTAGGTGGAACAGTCCAGGTCAGAGGTGCCAAGAACCTGGTGCCCAAGGCCATGGTCGCAGCGCTGCTGGGGGAGACGCCCTCCGTGCTGCGCGGCGTGCCGCAGATCAGGGACGTCGAGATCGTCACCGGTCTGCTCGAGCTCCACGGGGTTCGGGTCACGCCCGGCAGCGATGGAGACCTCTCCGACGGTGAGCTGCACCTCGACCCCTCCGATATGGCACAGGGATCGATCGTCGACATCGACGCGCACGCCGGTTCCTCGCGGATCCCGATCCTCTTCTGCGGACCCCTCCTGCACAGCCTGGGCCAGGCGTTCATTCCCGATCTGGGCGGCTGCCACATCGGGGATCGTCCCATCAACTTCCACCTCGACGTGCTGCGCCAGTTCGGCGCCGAGGTCGACAAGACCTCCGGCGGCATCATGCTCACCACCCGTGGGCGCCTCCAGGGCACGAAGGTCGAACTGCCCTTCCCCTCCGTGGGTGCCACCGAGCAGGTGCTGCTGACCGCGGTCCGCGCCGAAGGCGTGACCGAACTGCGCAATGCGGCCATCGAACCCGAGATCATGGACCTCATCGCCCTGCTGCAGAAGATGGGCGCCATCATCACCGTCGACACCGACCGGGTCGTGCGCATCGAAGGCGTGGACTCCCTGCGCGGCTTCATCCACCGGGCGCTGCCCGACCGCAATGAGACCGCCTCCTGGGCCTCGGCCGCGCTGGCCACCGGGGGAGACATCTTCGTCGAAGGCGCCTCCCAGCCCGAGCTCATCACCTTCCTCAACGTCTTCCGCCGCATCGGCGGTGAATTCGAGGTCGAGGAGACTGGGATCCGCTTCCGCCACCCCGGCGGCAAGCTCACGTCCTTCGCCCTGGAGACCGATGTTCACCCGGGCTTCATGACCGACTGGCAGCAACCGCTCGTCGTCGCCATGACCCAGGCCGAGGGCCTGTCGATCATCCACGAAACCGTGTACGAGAACCGCTTCGGCTTCACCCACGCGCTCGGGGAGATGGGTGCCCAGATCCAGCTCTACCGCGAATGCCTCGGCGGTACACCCTGCCGCTTCGGACGCCGCAACTACCAGCACTCGGCCGTGGTCTCCGGGCCCACCGAACTCACGGGAACACGTATCGACGTGCCCGACCTGCGCGGTGGGTTCAGCCACCTCATCGCGGCCCTGGCCGCACGCGGAACCAGCCAGGTCCACGGCATCGAACTCATCAACCGCGGATACGAGAACTTCCTCGACAAGCTCATCGGCCTCGGCGCCGAGGTGGCCGCATGAGTGACGAGGACGTGCTGGTCTCCTTCGAACCCTCCGCGGTCCGGTCCCAGCGCCGAGTCGCCTTCGTCGTGGCCTCGACCGCCTATGGGCTCTACCGGCTGACCTCGAAGATCAAGGTCGACAATGCCGAGATCCTGCCGCCTCGGACGCCGCGAATGCGGCGCATGCGCGGGATGCCGGAGACGCAGGGCACCGGTGCCATCATCGCCGCTTACCATGCCAGCCACCTCGACCCGATCCTCGTCGGGCTCGCCCTGTGGCGCAACGGGCACCTGCCGCACTTCCTCGCCAAATCAGGTCTGTTCTCAGGTGCCCTCGGCGCCGTCCTCCGCGGACTGGGCCAGATCCCGGTCCTGCGCTCCTCCACACAGGCCGGTGACTCCCTCGAATACGCGAAGGAGGCTCTGGCCAAGGGCGAATGCGTCGTCATCTATCCGGAGGGAACGCTGACGAAGGACACGGAACTGTGGCCACAGCACTTCAAGACCGGCACCGCCAGACTCGCGCTCGAAACCGGTGCCCCGATCATCCCTGCCGCGCACTGGGGGCTTCAGGAGATCTTCCCGCAAGGGGCGAAGGTGCCCAAGTTCCGACCTCTGCGACACACCTCGGTGGTCCGATTCGGTGACCCCATCGACTACGAGGACCTGTGGGCCCACCGTGAGGAGAAGAAGTCCAAGACGGTGCTCACCCACCGCCTGACGAACACCATTGCAGCGATGGTCGGCGAGCTGTCGAATCGTGAGCTGCCCGAGAGATTCCACAACGAGGAGGTCGGCGAATGAGCGTCGAGAAGACCGCAGTGCTGGGAGCCGGATCATGGGGGACGACCTATGCCGCAGTCGTCGCTGATGCCGGATTTCCCGTCACCCTCTGGGCTCGCCGGTCCGAGGTCGCCGAGGAGATCACCACCTCACACACGAATGAACGGTACCTGGGTGACCGGGTCCTGCCCGAGCTGCTGAGTGCCACCGCTGACGACATCGCCGCCGTCACCGACGCCGAGGTGATCATCCTCGCCGTTCCCGCACAGACCCTGCGGGAGAACCTGAGCCGGTGGAAGCCGCATCTGCGCCCAGGGGTGAAGCTCGTGAGCCTGATGAAGGGCATCGAGGTCGACACGGGCAAGCGCATGTCCGAGGTCATCGCCGAGGTCGCCGAGGTGGACTCCACCCAGATCGCAGTCGTCTCCGGTCCGAACCTGGCCCGTGAGATCGCCGATCAGCAGCCGACGGCCACCGTGGTCGCCGCGGAGAGCATCGACACCGCCGAGGCTGTCGCTGAGATCAGCGCGAACGGGTACTTCCGTCCCTATACGAACACCGACGTCGTCGGCGTTGAGATGGGCGGTGCCGTCAAGAACGTCATCGCCCTGGCCGTCGGCATCGCCGATGGCCAGAAGCTCGGCGACAACTCGAAGGCCTCGATCATCACCCGCGGCCTGGCCGAGACCTCACGTCTGGCCGCTGCCATGGGTGCGCAGCCACACACCCTGTCGGGCCTGGCCGGACTCGGCGACCTCGTCGCCACCTGTGCCTCCCCACTGTCGCGGAACCGAACATTCGGGCGCCACCTCGGTGAGGGGATGAGCCTGGAGGATGTCATCGCTCACACCTCGCAGACCGCAGAGGGAGTGAAATCGGCGCCCGCCATCCTCGCCCTGGGACGCAAGTACTCCGTCGATCTGCCGATCACGGAAGCCGTGTGCGCGGTCCTCGGAGGACGGCTGCGGGTTGACGAACTCGCCGGTTTGCTGTTGTCTCGGAAGCGTAAGCACGAGGGACCACCAGCCTGAGCACCTCGGGCTGTCCAGTACCGAATCATCTCGTACGACTAGGAGCAGACATGAGCGTCAACTCACCGTTCTACAACCTTTCCGATGTCCCCAGCTTCACCCTCACCAGCACGGATATCGAAGCCGGGGGCGAACTGACCGGACCACAGCTCTCGGGTGCGATGGGCGTCGACGGCGGTCAGGACGTCTCGCCGCAGCTGTCATGGTCGGGCTTCCCCGAAGAGACCAAGGCCTTCGCCGTGACCTGCTACGACCCGGACGCACCCACCGGCTCCGGTTTCTGGCACTGGGTCGTGACCGATCTCGACGCCTCGACGACCAGCCTGCCCGCCAACGCCGGCGACCCCTCGGCGGACCTGCTTCCGGCCGGAACGGTGACGCTGCGCAACGATGCGGGCGAACCTCGCTTCGTCGGTGCCGCACCACCCCAGGGCCACGGACCGCACCGCTACTTCTTCATCGTCACTGCTCTGGCGGAGCCTCTGGGTCTTGACGAATCTGCATCACCGGCCTTCGCCGGATTCAACATGTTCTTCAAGGGCATCGCCCGTGCATCCCTGGAATGCACGTTCGAGCTCAAGTGAGCTAGAGTTTTCCAGTCCGTACAAACGGTCACGCGCGCTAACGACCAAGGATTTCTATGCCTGAATCTGATCACCGGCCACTCGTCGCAGTCCTCTTCGGCGGACGATCGAGCGAACATGCCGTCAGCTGCGTCACTGCTGCCGGGGTCATCCGGGCCATCGCCGACGACGCCTATCGTGTACTGCCGATCGGCATCACGAAGGCCGGCGTCTGGCGCATCGTCGAAGACTGGTCGACGATGGCCTTCGACCCGGACAATATGCCCGAGGTTGTCGACAACGGAACCGAGATCATTCCGCCGATCTCAGCTCAGGGTTCGCCCCTGCTGCAGCGGGACGCCGAGGGAAACTACAGCGAACTCGGATCGGTTGACGTCTACTTCCCGCTCCTGCACGGGCAGTACGGGGAGGATGGGACCCTGCAGGGACTGTTCGAACTCAGCGACACGGCCTTCGTCGGCTCCGGGGTCTTCGCCTCGGCGGCGAGCATGGACAAGCACTACACGAAATCCCTGATGGCCCATGCCGGGATTCCGACCTGTCCCTGGGAGCTCGTGACCGAAACCATGTGGGAGGCCGACCAGGCCGAGGCCCAGGACCGGATCACCGGTCTGGGGTTGCCTGTGTTCGTCAAGCCTGCCCGTGCCGGGTCCTCTATGGGTGTCAGCCGCGTCGAATCCGCCGAAGGGCTGGATCAGGCGCTGCGTTCGGCCTTCGAGCATGACTCGAAGGTCATCGTCGAGCCGCAGGTCGTCGGCCGGGAGATCGAATGCGCGGTGCTCGGCTCTGTCCACGACCGTGAGGTTCGGGTCTCGTTCCCCGGGGAGATCGAGGTCTCCGGCGAACACTCGTTCTATGACTTCGAAGCCAAATACCTCAACCTTGCCGATGCCCAGCTGACCTGCCCGGCTCGTGTCGATGAGACGACGACGGCGCGGATCCAGGAGCTCTCGGCCCAGGTGTTCCGTCTCTTCGACTGCACCGGGCTCTCCCGTGTCGACACCTTCGTCACGGATGCCGGTGAGGTCCTCATCAACGAGATCAACACCCTCCCGGGATTCACCCCCACCTCGGCGTACCCATTCATGTGGTCGAAGTCGGGGATCGAGTACCCGGCGCTCATCTCAGAGCTCATCACCATCGCCCTGGTTGATCACGCCCGCACCCACTGAGGGCTGCTCAGCCTTCGAGGTCTTGGGCTCCCACGCACTTGGCCTCGGGTTTGACGGCCGTCAGGGCCGGTGAGATGGCCGCGAGCACATTGTTGCCCGATTCGGCCTTGCGGTTGACGAGGACTTCGACGGCCGGGGTGCGTCCGTAGCTGGTGAACACCCAGGTGTCGTCTTCATCGGAGGCCTTCGAGATCCAGTCGACGCTGCTCACACTCACACACTGATCCGTGGTCGGTCCGGGTGGGGTGACTCCGCAGCGGATGACCGCGATGTTTGGATCTCCCCAGGCCTTCGTGCCCTGGGAAGAGGTTGTGCGTGATTTCTGGCCGGCGATCTCATCGGGCAGGCGCAGCATGATGTCGGCGCATTTGGGGTTCTGTGCGTCCTGCGCAGGCTCGACGACGACGGTTCGCTCGCATCCGGCCAGGCTCACACCGGCCAACACTGTGGCAACGGCTGCGAGGGCGAAAGTGCGCGTCTTCCGAGGCGACGTTCGAGGCGACGGGCGGAGGCGACGAGATCTCATACAACTACCGTATCTCCCGATAACCTGGAGTCATGACCCGACTGTCCGAACTTGGCGAATCACACGTGCTCGAACGTATCCTCTCTCACAATCGCAGCGGTTCGCAGGTGATCATCGGACCCGGGGACGATGCCGCCGTGACTGCGGTGGACGGCAACCTGGTGTCGACGGCCGACATGCTCGTGGAGAACGAGGATTTCACCCGCACCTGGCTCGATTGGTCTCGACTGGGCACCAAGGCCGCCGCACAGAACCTCTCCGACGTGTGCGTCATGGGCGCGAAACCGCACGGGCTGCTCGTGTCGCTGGCCGTGCCGAATTCGACGGAGATCGAGGACCTCGAGGCTCTCTTCGCCGGCATCGTCGCCGAGGCGGCCCGTGCCGGTGAAGCACTTGGCTGCGAGATCCCGATCATCGGCGGAGACCTCTCCTCCTCAGGTCTCATCGTCGTCGCGATCACTGCCTTGGGCACCGTCGGTGGTTCTGGTACTGGTACTGCTGCTTCGTCTGCAGGAACCCACGGATCAGGCGCAGCGATCACCCGTGCTGGGGCGCAGCCTGGGGACTCGATCTACCTGGCCGGGACCATCGGTCGCGCGGCCGCCGGACTGGATCTCCTCTTCGCCGGTGTCGACCCAAACGCAGACGTCGGCCAGGATGATCCTCAGCCGGGGACGAGCCTCACCGAACTCATCAACACTCAACTGGCCCCGCAGCCGGACTACGCGGCCGTCCTTGAGATGAGGGCAGCCTCGGCGATGATCGATGTCTCCGATGGTCTGAGCACGGACCTGGGACGGGTGGCGGCAGCCTCGGGAGTCCACGCCTGCATCGACCGAACTGCACTCCAGGAGCTCATCGACCCGCTGCTGCCAGCAGCTCGGCACCTGGTGGCCAGGAGCTCCGGCACTCAAGCGGCCGGAAGTACCGACAAGGCCGAGGAATTGGCGCTGCACTGGGTGCTCAACGGAGGAGAGGACCACGGCTTCGTCGCGTCGTCGGCGCAGTTCGACACGCCTCCGGTAGGCTGGCGGAGAATCGGAGAGATGAGAGACGGCAGCGGGGTCACTCTCGACGGCGCACCGGTGCCGACGAGCGGCTTCAGCCATTTCGGGAAGTGACATGAGCGGACCCAATCAAGCCATCGGCCTCAATGGGCGTCTGGCCGCCAGGTGGGCTCGGCGAGCCGTTGATCGACTGCGCAAGGAACGCGTCGAAATCGACGAACTCAACGTCTTCCCCGTCCCCGACGGTGACACCGGCACGAATATGTACCACACGCTGCGCGCCGCGTATCTGGCCGTCGAAGAGCTGACCGGGCCCGTCACGCTGCCCCAGGTCGTCGCTGCACTAGCCGAGGGCGCAGGACGCGGCGCCCGCGGAAACTCCGGACTCATCCTCGCTGTCGCACTCCAAGGCGTCGCCGATGCCCTGGACGGGGTGACAGTGGCGACGCCCGAGGCCATGGCTCAAGCCCTCGAACTCGCCTCCGCCAGGGCCCGGCAGTCCGTGGCCCGGCCCGTCGACGGGACCATGCTCACCGTGCTTGATGCCATGGCCACTGAGGCAGCTGAGAAGGCCGAAGACGGGGCGAACCTCATCGAACTCATCTCCGCTGTGCGGCTGCGCTCCCGATCGGCACTGCGCGAGACCACCGGGCAGCTGCCCGTGCTCCGCCAAGCCGAGGTCGTCGACGCCGGATCGACGGGGATCGTGGAACTCTTCGACCTCCTCTACGCCACTGTCACCGGCAGGACGCCGCAGGATTCGATGCTCGGCGAAGTCACCAGGTCTCCACGGATCGTCCATCAGGCCAGTGCCGATGAACTCGAGATCGTTGCCATCCTGGCTTCTTCCCCGGCATCGACCGATTCCGAAGAGACGACATCCACCCTCGCCGAGGCGCTCGATGAGTTGGGTGGAACCTCGATCGTCATCAACGGACCCAAGGTTCACGTCCACGTCGCCGACGAGGCGACCGCTGTGACCGTTCTTGATCACCTCGCCGGCTTCGGCATCGTCCGTCTGGACATGGAAGACCTGCGTCTGCACGAGGAAGAGGGCGAAACCCATCTGGTGGCCATTGTCTCCGGCACCGGACTCCTCATGCACTGCGCGCTCAACGGGGCAAGTGCCCTGTCACCCGATTCCGGTGATGTGCGGGCCATGACCAGGGACATCATCGCCGAGGAGGAACGTGATGTCATCGTCGTCCCCAGTTCGACGACCGTCCTGAATGCACTGGGACAGGTCTCCGGTGTGCAGGTGGTCCGCTCCCGCAATGTCGCCACTCTGCTCTCAGCACTCGCGGTCTATGATCCCTTCGCCCCGTCCGGTGAGATCTTTGCGGATATGACCGAGGCTGCTGCCGGCACCCGCGTGGGCACCATCGTCTCCGCCGAACAGCTTGCCCTCAACCCGCCCACAGGTGCCCTGCCGGTCATCGATGATGCCCCAGGAACGAGTTCGAGCCCAGACTCTACGCCTGACTCTGGCACTGCGTCTGACTCCGCAACGGTGGGGATGCGCAGGATCCCGCTCTCCCATCCCTCCCAGTTCTATCGGGTGTTCATCGACGGGAAGGTGAAGACTCAGAGCACGGAACTCACAACCCTGGTCGAGAAGCTCGCCGATCGCCTCCTGGGCGCCGGGGGAGAGCTCCTCACCGTCGTCCACGGCCCCGGCTGCGCCCCCGATGTCCTCTCGCACCTGCGGGACTGGATCCGGAAGTCGCATGCCCAGGTGCGGTTCCAGGACATCGATTCGAGGGACCGGGCCACGCTGCTCATCATGGGAGTCGAATGAGCGCCCGCCTTGAGGACTACTTCACCGCACGAGACCGCGGTGCTCTGAAGAAACGAGGGATCACCTCGGTGGCGGATCTCTTCCGCTTCTTCCCACGCAGATTCCTTGTACCCGGTGAGAAGACGCCCCTGGGCGGGCTCCCGCTGGGCGAAACCGCGATCCTGCAGGCTGAAGTCATCTCCGTGGACACCAGGCGCATGCAGAAGCGTCGAGGCACCATCACCGATGTGATCGTCCACGATGGGCAGCAGTCGATGAAGATCGCCTTCTTCAACCAGCGCTGGCTGGACAGCCAGCTGGTGCCCGGACTCACCGTCGTCTTCGCCGGGAAGGTCGAGGAGTACCGCGGGCAGCTGACCCTGAACTCACCGACCTGGCTCAACCGGGACGAACACGATGAGAAGTGGACGCCGGAGGACCTTAACTCCCCATTCCCCGTCTACTCACGAGTCAAGGGCATCGCACAGACGCGACTGTGGAAGGCCATCAAGGTCCTCCTCGATGTCGCCGGCCCGGACGAATTCGAGGACCCGCTGCCGACCGCCATGCGAGAGAACCTCGACCTGCCAGACCTGCGCACCGCTCTCAACGACATGCATCGACCAAGGTCAGCCGCAGCGACGGAGAAAGCCAAGCAGCGATGGAAATGGGAAGAGGCGCTCGCCCTGCAGGCGGAGTTCGTCTCCCGCAAGGCCGACTACGAAAAGCTCGAGGCCACCCCGCTGCTCAACGTCGGAGCCAGAAGTGAGCGGTTCGACAACAGTCTGCCCTTCTACCTCACCGCCTCCCAGCTGCGGGTCGGTGAGGAGATCGAGGCAGACATGGGCCGGAAGACGGCGATGCATCGCCTGCTCCACGGCGACGTCGGCTCCGGCAAGACCGTCGTGGCGCTGCGGGCGATGCTCACGGCCGTCGATTCCGGAGCCCAAGCCGCGATGCTCGCCCCCACCGAGGTCCTCGCCACTCAGCATTTCCGCTCCATTGAGACCCTCCTCGGCGATCAGATGGCTTTGAGTCCTCTGCTTTCGAGTGATGATCAGGTGCGGGTGGCGCTGCTGACGGGGTCGATGCCGGCCCGGGAACGCAAACAGCTGGCACTCGACCTCGCCACCGGCCAGATCGACATCGTCGTGGGCACGCATGCCCTGATGTCGGATACGACGATGTTCGACACCTTGGGCCTCATCGTCGTCGATGAGCAGCACCGCTTCGGCGTTGAACAGCGGGAGGCATTGCGGGCGAAGGCCGGGCTCAAGGTCCCGCACACCCTCGTGATGTCCGCGACTCCGATCCCGCGCACCGTGGCGATGACGGTCTTCGCAGACCTCGATGTCTCCACTCTCGACGAAATGCCTGCCGGCACCAAGGACATCACCACCCACGCCGTCTCCCTGGGCGACCATCCCAACTGGTTGGGCCGAGTCCTTCAGCTCATCGACGAGGCGGCCGAGAACGGGCGAGGCACCTTCGTGGTCTTCCCACGCATCGAGCCCTCCGACATCGAAGATCCCGAGACGGGTGATGTGATCGGCGCCAGAAAGGGAATTGAGGATCTGAAGGACTTTCTGCAGAACTCCGATGAGCTCCGCTCACGTTCGACTGCGCTTCTTCACGGTCGGATGTCTCCGGCGGAGAAGGACCGGACGATGGCGGCGTTCGTCTCCGGCGAGACCGACATCCTGGTCTCCACCACCGTCGTCGAGGTGGGTGTCGACGTCCCTCGGGCCACCATGATGGTCATCTTCGAGGCGGAGCGCTTCGGCGTCGCTCAACTCCATCAGCTGCGCGGACGCGTCGGACGCGATGGCAGTGCGGCCATGTGCTTCCTGCTCACCGACATGCCTGAAGTCGATGAGAGCTTCGAGCGACTCAGCGAGGTCGCAGGCACCCTCGACGGTTTTGCTCTGGCTGAATACGACCTCGGCACCAGGGGAGAAGGCGATGTGCTCGGGTCCTCACAGTGGGGAGGATCGTCATTGAAGCATCTGTCCATTCTCCGGGATGCACCGATCGTCGAAGAGGCGAGAACCATCGCGGAGAAGATCATCTCCGTCGACCCCGACCTGAGTGCGCTGCCGGCACTGCGGGCCTTCATCAGCAGGGTTCTGCCCGCAGAGTCGGCTCACTTCATCGAGGCGAGCTGATGTCGCGCTACTGTGAGAAGACAAGCCTTCGTGTGCTGTCGAACCACCCTCATGAGGAGGAGCCGCAATGAGAATCATCGCTGGTGCGTACAAAGGTTCCAAGCTCGTCGCACCGGGCGGGTCCAACACCCGCCCGACCTCGGATCGAGTCAAGGAATCACTCTTCTCCATGCTCGACGGCTACGGGGTGCTGCAGGCCGCGAACGTTCTCGATCTCTTCGCCGGGTCCGGTGGACTGGGCTTCGAAGCCATGTCGCGGGGTGCCGCCGAAGTCGATTTCGTCGATTCGGCCGGTGCCTCTGCCCGTGCGGTCGAGGCGAATGCCGCGAAGCTCGGAATCGATCACTCGACTCGGATCCATTCCTCGGATGTCGTGTCTTTCCTCAGCTCCCAGCGTGTCCCGAAGCAGCACGCTTCGGCGCAGCTGCAATCCGAGGGGCACAGCGGGGGAACCCACAGTGGGGAAGGCGAGCACGGAGAAGGGCTCGATGCGGTTCTGGACGGCGAGGTGCTCGAGACACGAAGCGACCTGGACGACGGCGATGGGCGCATCTTCGACCTGGTTTTCATGGACCCGCCCTACCCATTGGGTGAGGACGCTGTGACTCAGATTCTGGGCAGACTCTCCGGACTCCTCGACATGGAATCCATCGTCGTGGTCGAACGGGCATCTCGGGCCCCGGAACCGACGATGCCGGCGGCCCTCGAGGTCTTCCGTTCGAAGACCTTCGGTGAGACCGCTCTGTACTTCGTCCAGCTCAAAGGCAAGCCTGAAGAGGTATCGGACTCAGCAGCAGCGAACGAGTCGGCGTGAGCTCCCGCCGCCCCTGGTACCGCACACCCTGGGTGTTCGCAGCGTGCGGAGTGGGTCTGCTGCTCTTCTGGTTGGCACTCAAGTGGCTGAGGAGCCTGTCGGATGCGAAAGCTGCCGATCCGGTGAGTCGATCTGACATCTTCTGGCCAGGACCTACGGACATCCTGTTCTGGGTGGCCATGGTGCTCATCGGCATTGCGGTGATCGTGAGAATCTGGCGGCTCGTGCGCCGCATCCGCAGCTGAAGCACGCGGGATGAGATGCAGCAAGGCCCACCGGAGTCGTACTCCGGTGGGCCTTGCTGAACGTGTGGCTACTGCACGCTGGAGAGGAACGTCCGCGTCCGCTCGTGCTGCGGGTTGTTGAAGATCTGGTCCGGCGGACCTTCCTCGAGCACCTGACCGCCGTCGAACATCATCACCCGGTGTGAGACCTCGCGGGCGAACTGCATCTCGTGAGTCACGAGCAGCATGGTGATGTCGGTGGTCTCTGCGATGTCGCGGAGGACGCCGAGGACGTCGCCGACGAGCTCGGGGTCGAGCGCGGAGGTCACCTCGTCGAGGAGGAGGATCTCCGGGCTCATCGCCAATGCTCTGGCGATGGCCACACGCTGCTGCTGACCGCCCGAGAGCCTGGTGGGATGCTCATCGGCCTTCTCGCCGAGTCCGACCTTCTCCAACAGAGACTTCGCCTCTTTGACGGCCTCTGCCTTCGGCTTGCCCAGCACATGGACGGGAGCCTCGATGATGTTCTCGAGCACCGTCATGTTGGGGAACAGGTTGAACTGCTGGAAGACCATCCCGATCCGCGTCGTCATGGCGCGCGTCGTCTTCGACGGCAACTCGACGCGCTTGCCGTTCTTCTCGGTGTGCGTCAGGGGTTTGCCGTCGACGAAGATAAAGCCGCCGGTCAGCTCCTCCAAGGTCATGACAAGACGGAGAATCGTCGTCTTGCCGGAGCCGCTGGGGCCGATGAGCGTCACACGCTCTCCGGGGGCGACGGTGAAGTTGAGGTCCTTGAGGACCGTTGTCTTCCCGAACCGCTTCTCCACGTCCTTGAATTCGATCGCCGGAGTGCCGGAGGTCGAGGTGGTGCCCGGTGCTGATGAGGTGTTCTCAGTAGGTGGCAAGGCGCTTCTCCATTCGTTGGATGAGCAGGGATGTCGGGTAGCTGGCGGCGAGGAAGATGAGACCGGCCAGAGTAAAGGCTTCCGTGTAGGCGAATTTCGCCGCTCCGAACTGCTGTGCTGAGGTGACGAGCTCGACCACAGAGATCGCGAACAGGAACGGGGTGTCCTTGAACATCGCGACGGCGTAGTTTCCCAACGACGGGACCGTGGCGCGCAGAGCCTGCGGGAGGACGATCGCGGTGAACTTCCGGACCGGCGGCAGCGACAGCGCGGTCGCTGCCTCATGCTGGCCCGGAGGCACCGAATCAATGCCCGCACGGTAGCTTTCCGACATGTAGGTCGAATAGTGGATGCCGATGACGATGAAGCCGATGACGAGCGCCGGAACATCGACGAGGCCCGGGATCCCGGCGAAGATGAAGTAGACGAACATCAGCTGCATGACCAGCGGTGTGTTGCGGACGAAAGCGACGAGCAGTCGGATCAGCCAATTGATCCAGCGTGGCAGCGACCGAATCGCGACGGCGATGATGAGGCCGAGGACCACGGCGATGAGCGTGCCGATGACGGTGGCGATGAGCGTGTTGACGAATCCTCGCAGGAGGATCGGCAGCGCTTCGGCGGCGAATTCCCAGTTCCAGATCACAGTGGGCCTCCGTATCCGACGTTGCCTGCGTTCGGCCCAGCCACTGAAGTGGAACCGGGGTCACTGTTCTTATCTGCGCGGGCGTCGCGGCGCGCTACCCGTCTGTCGGCACGTGAGTTGGGTCGTCTGCGGCCCAGCTTTGCTGTGGCCCTGCGTTCGAGGAAGTTCATACCCTCCTGGATCAGCCAGGCGATGACGAAGTAGATGATGAGCCCGATGGTGAAGGCGAAGTAGGTGTCGTTCGTCGACTGGCGCAGCTGATCGATCTTTTCGGTCAGGTCCTGCAAAGTGATGAAGGAGACCACCGCTGTGCCTTTGAGGAGCTGGATGAGCAAGGTCGCCAGGGACGGGACCATCAGTGCCCAGGCCTGGGGGAAGATGACGCGGACCATTCGTCTGGTGGGGGAGAGGCTGAGTGCGATGGCACCCTCCCACTGGCCCTTGTCGACGGTCTTGATCGACGACCGAACCACCTCGGCGGAATAGGCACCGTAGTTGAGAGCCAGAGCTCCGATGCCGCAGAGAATGGGGTCGAGGTCGACGCCGAGGAGCGGAAAGACGTAGAAGAGCCAGAACAGCTGCACGAGCAGCGATGTGCCGCGGAAGAACTCGACGATGATGCGTGCCGGGATACGCATCCAGGCGTGGAGCGACGTCATCGCGAGCCCGAGGACGATCGCAATGATGATGGTGCCGATCGCGCCCGCGACGGTGAGGATGAGCGTTGTCTGAATTCCCTCCCACAGCTGTGGGAGGAAATTCAGCAACGTTGTGAAATTGTCAGTCATGATCTGAGGTGATCAGTAGACAGATCAGGACTTGGCTGTGGGAAGTTCGCCCTTGCACAGCTGATCCGTTGTGATCTCACCGTCGGGGCGTTCTTCCTTCGTGAAGCCGTAGTCGCCGACAACGTCAAGGTACTTCTTCTCGTCGCTGACGATCTTGTCGAGTTCCTTGTTCCAAGCATCCTTGAGTTCTGTGTCATCCGTGCGGAAGACCGTGGCGCCGGCACCGATCTGCGGGACGCCGTCGATCTCCTGGACGAAGGATTCGCTGACCTCGACGTCGGCATCCTTGTTGTTCTGTGCCATCCAGTTGAGCGAGATGCCGGTCAGAGCGAAGACATCGGCACGGCCTGTGGTCACGGCGTCCATGCCGTCCTGGGGAGTGCCGACTTCCTGCGACTTGATGCCGAGGTCCTTGGCGTAGTCGGATTCGATCGCACCGGTCATGGTGGCCAGCTTGAGGCCCTTCTCCTTGACGTCGTCGATGGTCTTCATGCCGTCCTGTTCGCCCTTCTTGGTCATCAGGGCAGTGGTGTACATGAACTCAGGATTGCCGAAGGCGGCCTGTTCGCAGCGATCAGGAAGAATCGACATTCCGGCAGAGATGGCCCCGAAGCGGTCGGCATTGAGGCCGGGGATCAGTGAGCCGAATTCGGTGTTGACACCTTCGACGTCGTCGACGCCGAGCTCCTTGAAGATTGTCTTGGCCATTTCAACCGAGGCGCCTTGGAGCTCGCCGTCCTTTTCGAAGCTGTACGGTGCCTCACCGGCGAAGCCGACTGAGATCTTTCCGTCGTCGATGGCCTTCTGCAGAGTGCTCTTGTCGGAATCGCTTCCGCCGCAAGCCCCCAGGGTGAGTGTCAGAGCGAGAATCGAGGTCGCGGCGGCTAGCCCCTTGATGGCTTTCATAGCTGTCCCTTTCTTAGTGCGTTGACACATCTTCATGACATGCGTCTCAAGAACACTATTCAATACTTTTGTTGTCCGGATGTCACACTGTCAGACAACGTTATATGATCGTGATATGCCTTCACCCCCGACCTCGGAGCTCCCTGTCCTGCGCAAGGTCATCCGCTCCTCGACGATCGACCTCATCGCCGACCAGATCAGAAACGCCATCTACAGCGGCTCGTTGGCGCCGGGGCAGTCCATCAACGAAGTCCGCACGGCCGAGCTCCTCGTCGTCTCCCGACCATCACTGCGGGAGGCTCTGCAGCGCCTCGTCAGCGAAGGAGTGATGACGCATGCGCCCGGCCGCGGAGTCTGGGTCAAGCGGATGAGCACCGATGACATCGACGACGTCTATGCGGTCCGCGAGGCCATCGAAGCCCAGGCTGTGAAGATCGTGATTCGATCGGGCAAGCCGATCGCCCGCATCCACCAGGCGCTGGCCAGGCTGGAGGAGGCGATCACGGAGAACACGGCGCGCACCATCGGCGATGCCGACCTCGACTTCCACCACTCGATCATCGCTTGCTCCGGGTCCGTCAGACTCAGTGACCTGATGAAGGTCTCCATGGTCCACACTCGTCTGCTCTCGCTCTCCGATCCGCGCGGTTACGAGGTCAGGTGTGACCTCATCGAGACGCACCGGGAGCTCGCCGAGGCGATCGCAGCCGGTGACGAGCAGCTGTCGCTGGCGATCGTGGGCAGAGTCATGAGCTGCGCCGCATCCCGTCTGCACAATCCGCTGACGGAACCCGAGGCTGTCATCGTCAGGGCCGAGGACCTCGACGAGCCTGTCGACGACCAGTGGTCGCAGCTGAGAGATACGATGAAGCCATGAAGGTTGTCTGCCCCGGTTCCTATGACCCGATCACCATGGGTCATCTCGATGTCATCGCCCGCAGTGTCCGACTCTTCGACGAGGTGGTCGTGGCCGTAGTGCACAATCCGAAGAAGTCCGGACGCTTCGACCCGAAGGTTCGCGCCGATCTCATCCGCCGCTCACTCGACGAGGACGAGCGGACCCGAGGCGCGAAGAACGTCACCATCGACACCGTCGCCGGGGGCCTCCTCGTCGACTACTGCACCTCCATCGGCGCACCTGCCGTGGTCAAAGGGCTGCGCTCGGGCACGGACTTCGCCTACGAGCTGCCGATGGCGCTGATGAACAAGCATCTGAGCGAGCTCGAGACGATCTTCGTTCCGGGGAATCCCGAGTACGAACACGTCTCGTCCTCACTCATCAAGGAAGTCCACTCCGGCGGGGGAGACATCACGGGTCTGGTGCCGGATGCGGTGCTGTCGGCGCTGAACGCCAGCCGCTGAGGCATGCCGATTCCCTCTTCCTCCTCCAGGGCATGGTTCCTCGGCCTCATCTTCCACACCGTGATCGCGCACGCGACCTACAACGGTGTGCGCGTCCTCATCTCCTATCGAACTCTGGAGCTGGGCGGCAGCGGTGTCGTTCTCGGTCTCATGACCGCCTGCTACTCACTTGTCCCGCTGCTCACTGCGCTCTTCGTCGGCAGACTCGTCGATCGCGGCTATGCCACAGCTGTGCTGTGGACGGGGACGATCCTCTCGATCGTGCCCGTCGGTCTCGCCGCGCTGGCGCCCAACCTCGGCGTTCTGCTCATCGCCACGATGAGCCTGGGCCTGGGTCAGCTGCTGACGACCGTGGCCTCCCAAGCGCTGATCCCGCAGAGCTTCCCGGCCTCGGCCCTGACGTCGAAGTTCGGCTTTCTCACGCTCGGCGTCTCGATCGGTCAGACGATCGGTCTGCCTGTGGCCGGCATGATCGCGGATTCGACCGACGGGTCACCGCACATCGTCGGTGCCCTGTGGTTCATGACCGGGGTCTCCGCGCTGACACTGGTCGCAGCGGTCATCGTCATGCTCCGCGGGCGCACACCGCACGTCTCCCGCGCCGATGCGGCCAAGGACGCCCGCACGCCCTGGTCTCTGCTCTCGATCCGGGGAATGAAGCCCGCGATCCTCGCCTCGATGACCACGCTGGCGGCCGTGGACCTGATGACGGCCTATCTGCCGCTCATCGGTCAGCAGAACGGATTGTCGGTGACGACGGTGACCTGGCTGCTGACCCTGCGCACGCTCGCCTCGGTCATCTCGCGGCTCATCATCGGGGTGCTGACCCGCAGATGGCACAATCTCTCGCTCCTGTGGACCGCCTCGGCGCTGGCAGGGGTCTGCATCATCCTCATCCCCGTCTTCACTCAGCCTTGGGCGCTGGCGATCCTGCTGCTCATCTCCGGGTTCTGCTTCGGGCTCACGCAGCCGCTGACGATGACCTGGGTCTCGACCCTGTCGGACCCGGCCAACCGTGCCGCGGTCCTCTCTATCCGGCTCGCCGGCAACCGACTCAGCCAAGTCGCAATCCCCTCGGCGGCGTCCCTGCTCACCCTCATCGCGGGCTCGGGCATCGTCTTTACGATCTCCGGTGCGCTGCTCTTGGCCGCCGGTGGGGTGACGCTGCGCAATCACCGCGAGAAATGGTGACCAGGAACACCTGTGCAACTTCGCAGGCTCGATTGGTAATGACCGGCGATGATGACTAGAATGGTGAGTCGCGTGTGAACGCAGGAGTAAGCATCCTCAATCACGTAAAGGAGGAGTGAGCATGAAGAAGCAGTCTGAGTTCGTCTACGATCTCAGGTCGATGGGATTGCTCGGTCATCCTGGTGAATGGGAACGGGTGAACACCACCCTGTCTGCTCCGGCGGATCTCAAGATCGAAGTGATCGGGGTCGCAGAAGGTTCACCACTGGCACTCGAGCTGATGTTCGAAAGCGTGTCAGAGGGAATCTACGTGTCGGGCTCAGTCTCGGCCACGGCCCGCGGCGAAGATGTAAGGACTCTCGACGAAATCGAGTTGCCTATAGATGTCGACATCCAAGAGATGTACGTCTATGAGCAGGCCGAGGGCGACGAGGATTCCTATGTCATCGACCGCGATCAGCTCGACCTCGAGCCCGCGATTCGAGACGCTGTCGTAATGGCTCTTCCGTTCAGTCCGTCAAAGGACGAAAGCGAAGAGTTCAGCTTCACCGTGGGGGAAGACCTCGAGGTGGACGAGAGCGAAGCGGATTCGCCGTTCGCATCATTGAAGAGTTTGTTGGATGAGAAGAAAGAGAGCTAGACGTGGCTGTTCCAAAGCGTAAATTGTCGCGCAGCAACACCCGCCACCGTCGTTCGCAGTGGAAGGCACAGGCTCCTAGCCTGGTCAAGACTGTGGAGAACGGTCGCGTTGTGTACTCGCGCCCTCACCAGGCCAAAGTTGTCGAAGACGCAGCCGGCACCCCGCTGTTCCTTGAATACAAGGGACGCAAGGTCGCTGACGTCTGACCTGTGGACACTGACACCACAGCAGAACTGCAGAAGAGTCTCGGGATCGATATTGATCCCGAGACTTTTCGTCTCGCTTTAACTCACCGCTCCTTCGCTTTCGAAGCCGGCGGCATTCCCACGAACGAGCGCCTCGAATTCCTCGGCGACTCCGTCCTGGGCCTCGTGGCCACCGAGTCGCTGTACTACGACAACCCGGATCTGGCCGAAGGCTCACTGGCCAAGATGCGCTCCGCCGTGGTCAATACCCGAGCCTTGGCGTCGATCGCGCGCAGGCACGGCATCGGCCCCCACATACTTCTGGGCAAGGGCGAAGAGCTCACCGGCGGACGCGACAAGGACTCGATCCTCGCCGACACCGTCGAAGCCCTCATCGGCGCGACCTTTGTCGCCCGGGGACGTGAAGAGGCCTTCGCATTCGTCCACCGACTCATCGATTCGATGCTCTCCGACGCTGTGAATCTTGGTGCCGGAATGGACTACAAGACGACCCTGCAGGAAGCAGCGGCCGACCTTGACCTGGGTGCTGTGAGCTACGAGATCGTGTCCTCGGGACCCGACCACGCCATGGTCTTCACCGCCACCGCCCTTCTGGGTGCCAACGGCTGGGGCACCGGCGACGGATCCTCGAAGAAGAACGCCGAAGCGGCAGCAGCGGAAGTCGCCGTCAAGGCCATCCGCACCATCTACCCGGACTACACGCGCTGAGGCATTCCTGATGCCTGAGCTTCCCGAGGTCGAGAGCGTCCGTGTGGGCGTCCATGAATGGACTGCCGGCACCACCATCACCGGCGCCGAGGTGATCGACCCCCGAATCCTGGGAACGACATCCCAGCGTCGCATCGATGCTTCCGCCGTCGACGGGTTCATCGCCGCTGTCACCGGTCGCCGGATCATCGCTGCCGAACGTCGCGGCAAGTTCATGTGGCTGACATTGGGGGAGGACCTCGGGGCCGGCCCGGCCGCCGAGCCGGCTGCCCCCGAACTCAGCCTGCTCGTCCACCTCGGCATGAGCGGACAGCTGCGCGTCCACGATGCCGCTGACGAGATCCACCGACATACCCGGGCAATCCTTCGCCTTGAGCGGGGGAGTGAGAGCCTTCAGCTGCGCTTCATCGATCAGCGGATCTTCGGCCATCTCGGCGTACAGCCACTGGTGCATGCCTATGGTCGGCTCGTGCCCGCCTCGGCGAATCACATTGCAGCCGATCCTCTGGAACCGGCCTTCGAACCCGGACTCGCTCTCGAGCAGCTTGCTCGTAAGCGGACGGTGGTCAAATCAGCGCTGCTCGACCAGTCCCTGGTCAGCGGCATCGGCAACATCTATGCCGACGAAGCACTGTTCCGCGCCGGAATCCACCCCCTGGCGATTCCCGCTCGCACGCGCAAGTCCCGTCTGGCCGCCGTTCTCGACTCCGCGACACGAGTCATGAGCGATGCCCTGGCTGTGGGTGGGACGAGCTTCGACGCGCTCTACGTCAATGTCAACGGCGAATCCGGCTACTTCGACCGTGCCTTGCTCGTCTACGGACGCGGCGGCCAGGAATGTGTGCGCTGCGGGACCGAGATCGAGAAGATGACGATCGGTGGACGTGGCAGCCACTTCTGCCCGAACTGCCAGAAGCCGCCCCGCTACCGCTGAGGCGAGCCGGACTGCCCCTGAGACCAGCCGGGCTGCTGTCGCCCATGCTGCTGCCGGGAACCTCGTGACATCCGATTGAGGTGTGCGATGTGCCCATCGATCAGGGCCTGCTGCGCGCGCCCGTGGTCTTGGTGACTGAGATAGGTCGTCGGCCAGGAAGGAGATTTCCAGAGGGCTGTGACCTCGACGAAACTGCCGTCTCTGAGGTGCGCGACCGCGGCCAGACGTGGGGGTGAACCTGGCGGGGGTCGCACAATCCGGTGCACATCGTGCCAGGCGATGCTTCGAGCTCGACCGATGAATCCGCACCAGATGAAGCGATCGGGAGTGATCTCCAATCGTGCCCTAGACCCCATCCAGAAGTTGACTGCAGCACCGATGAACAGGAGGACAGGACCGAAGAGGAATATGATCATCCAGTCCTCCACGAATACGGAAAGAATGATCACCGTCGCGATGGCCAGAATCCCCATGCCGGTCAGCATCCACCCGACGACGAGTGACACCACGCCGTGGGTTCGGATGATCGTATTCATTCGTCGTCGCTTCCTTCCCGCTGATCCGTCAGGCGCACGGCGCTATCTTCTCACGTCAGCGGCGCGGCAGGATGGGCGCCTGAGCCCATACCGTCCCTCAGCGCTGGTACCCAGTCGAGAACGTGGACCAGACATGGTGGAAGAGTCGAACGACCTCGTCCTCACTGAGGCCCTGGACTCCGGGCAGGAGAAGGAACGGCTGGTCGAAGCTCAGGTACGGGCGGGGACCGACTCGCAGCTGCCAATCACCGGGCTGCATGCGTACCCGGGCCTGAGCGCGCTGCGTCAGCGGCATGACGGTGCATCGGCCCCCGATGTCGTTTTTGACCGGCACATAACGGCGTTCGGGGGCGCGAAGATCTCTCCAAGGTATGTGGCCGATGCCGCGCAGGGAGATTCCGACAGCATCAAGGCGCACGGGAAGTTTCTCGGAGGCGATGCGCTCACGCTAGAGCAGACCCACGCCGACGAGAATCACTCCGACAAACAGACCCAGCACGCCAAGCAACGCGCCGACGATGATGCTGAGAGACCAGAATCCGACATCGCGGACAATGGCACCGATGATAATCAGCACCACTCCAGCGCCGGCTGCTGCGAACGAGATTCCGATGGCAATGCTTCTCTTCCGTCGCCAACGAGACAGCGCTTCGGACGGTCGACCGGGCAACGTCACGCTGCCCTGGAATTCCAAGCGTTGCAGAATGCTGCTCAGCCCGGTCATCGAATCCATACACACAGAATATAGCGGTGGCCAGCCGGGAACGAGAACGAGGGCCGGGTTCCGCTCCGTTCGGAGCAGTACCCGGCCCTCGGACCGTTGGTGACCGGAAGGTCAGCTCTGGCTTGTGCCTGTATCGTCGTCGGAGTCGTTCTCGATGTCCTCGGCCGGCAGCTCAGAGGTCTCGAGTCCGAAGACCGAACCGTCGTACTCGTTGACGGCCGTGGCGACCGACTGCTCGAGGACGTGGTTGGCCAGCTGTCCCTGAATGATCAGCGGATCTCGGGAAAGGTCCTTCCAGACGGCCACACACAACAGCAGCATGACGATGACGAACGGCAATGCCGCCACGATCGTGATGTTCTTCAGACCCTCGAGAGCCTCGGCCGGGTCGGAACCTCCAGCCAGGAGCATCACCGCTGCCACAGCACCGGTAGCCACACCCCAGAAGAGGACGAGGCCCTTGCCGGGCTCTTCGCGGCCGTTGGCCGACAGCGTGCCCATGACGATCGACGCGGAGTCGGCACCCGGGACGAAGAAGATCGCGATGAGGATGACCGTGACGACCATCAAGATGATGGCAATGGCGTTGGGCAGCGGCAGAGCGCCGAGGAGATCGAACAGGATCGTATCCATGTTGATGTCCGGTTCCCCGTCGACGATCTTCGCCAAGGCCTTGACGGTGCCTTCGCCGCGCTCAGCACGTTCCTGGATGCCGATGGCGCCGCCACCGAAGATCGCGAACCAGATTGTCGAGACAACCGAAGGAACGATGAGAACGCCGAGGACGAACTGACGCACGGTGCGACCGCGGGAGATGCGGGCGATGAAGAGGCCGACGAAGGGTGACCATGAGACCCACCAGGCCCAGTAGAAGACGGTCCACGAGGACAGCCAGGTGTTGACGTCCTGGCCGTTGGCTGCGGTCCGCGACGCCATCTGCGGCAGATCCTGGATGAACGAACCGAGAGAGGAGGGAATGACGTTGAGGATGAACAGAGTCGGTCCGCCGATGAACACGATGAGGGCGATGATGATCGCCAGGACCATGTTGATGTTCGACAGCCACTGAATGCCCTTTGCGACACCGGATACGGCCGAAGCGACGAAGGCTGCGGTGAGGATCGCAATGATGATGACGAGGATCGGCGAGGAGACATCGGACATGATGCCAGCCGATTCGATGCCTCCGCCGATCTGGATCGCACCGAGACCCAGTGAACAGGCCGAGCCGAAGAGCGTGGCGAGGATCGCGAGGATGTTGATGACCTTGCCGCCGGCGCCGTTGACCGCACGTTCACCGAAGAGTGGGGTGAACATCGACGAGAACAGCTGGGAGCGTCCCAGACGGAAGGAGCCGTAGGCGACGCCGAGTCCGACGATCGCGTACATCGCCCAGGGGTAGAGGGTCCAGTGGAAGAGCGTGGTACCCATCGAGGTGCCCATGGCCTCCGCAGTCGAACCATCGACCGTGTTCGGCGGGGGAGACATGTAGAAGAAGAGAGGCTCGCCGACCGCGGAGAACACCAGACCGATGCCCATACCGGTCGCGAACATCATCGAGATCCACGATGAGGTCTTGAACTGCGGCTTCTCATCGTCTCGGCCCAGCGGAATCCGCCCGAACTTGGACAGGGCGACGATGATGACGAAGATCGTGAAGACGGTGGCGGCGATGACGAAGAGTCAGCCGAAGTTGTCCATCACGCCGGTCAGCAGAGTTCCTGCCACAGCACCGAGGCTGTCCGGAGAGAGGAAGCCCCAGACGACGAAGCCGACTGCGAGGACGCCTGCCGTGAAGAAGACCACTTTGTCGACGCCCTTGCGGATGAGCGGCTTCTGCTTCGTGGTCGGATTCTTCAGGTGCCGTATCAGCTCCTGAGTCTTTGTCGTTTCACTGCTCATAGGGATGCTTGCCGATCAGCGTGGCCGCAGTAAGTCCGCGGCCGGTCCCGGTCGGCGCTCCTTCCTGTTCATGGACGGCGTTGATTGTCACCGGGCCGATTGGGGCGCTGAGTCCAAATTAGTCCGATTTTTCAGTTTCCTATCGGTTCACACCAAAGATCATTTCAGCTGAGATGCGAGACGGGGTCAGACTTCGCCATGGTGCCGACGATTCTGCCCGGACATGGTCAAGGCCCCGTCGCGGACGACGGGGCCTCGATCAGCTCCCCCGGCTGGGCTCGAACCAGCGACCCTTCGATTAACAGTCGAATGCTCTGCCAACTGAGCTACGGAGGAAAGACGCCGATTTCGGCGCACGAGGAAATACTCTATCAAAAGATTCGAGAATTGTTGGAACTCCTTCGGGATATGCTGGGTGGACAATGCATCTCAAAAGCCTGACCCTGCGAGGATTCAAGTCCTTTGCCTCGGCGACGACTCTCCGATTCGAGCCGGGCATCACCTGTGTTGTCGGCCCCAACGGATCCGGCAAGTCCAATGTCGTCGACGCCCTGTCCTGGGTGATGGGCGAGCAGGGAGCGAAGAATCTGCGCGGCGGCAAGATGGACGACGTCATCTTCGCCGGCACCTCCAAACGCCAGGCATTGGGCCGCGCCGAGGTGACCCTGACCATCGACAACACCGACGGAGCCATCCCCGTCGACTACACCGAGGTCACGATCTCACGCACCCTCTTCCGCACAGGGGGAAGCGAATACGCCGTCAACGGGACACCGGCACGACTCCTTGATATCCAGGAGCTGCTCAACGACTCGGGCCTGGGCAAGGAGATGCACGTCATCGTCGGCCAGGGTCGTCTCGATGCGATCCTCCACGCGGATCCGATCGAGCGCCGCAGCTTCATCGAAGAGGCCGCCGGCGTCCTCAAGCACCGGCGGCGCAAGGACAAGGCTGTGCGCAAACTCACGGGTCTGCAGACGAACCTCGATCGCCTCTCTGACCTGCGAACCGAACTCAACCGCCAGCTGGGGCCATTGGGCCGGCAGGCGGAGGCCGCACAGAAGGCCGCCACGGTCCAAGCCACACTGCGCGACTCCACAGCACGACTGCTCGCCGATGACACGGTGCGCCTGCAGTCCTCTTTGGCCTCGACCGCCAGCGCCGGCGGCGAGGACGGAGGCGATCGCATCAGCGACCTCGAACATCGCCGCTCCCGCACCGAAGAGCGGCTGCAGGAGATCGAATCACGCCTGGGGACGCTCGATTCCGAACTCGAATACCTGCGCACCGCAGAGTCGCGCACCCAGACCCAGATCGTGCGGGCCAAAGGGATCGCCCAGCGCGCCGAGGACAAACGCGCACACCTGCTCTCCGAGGTCGCGAGCCTGGGCCGCCGCGAATCGAAATCACCGGAAGAGCTGAGATCCCAAGCCGAGCATCACCGGGAAGAGCTCGGCACCGCGGAGACTGCAGTGGAGGAATCCGCAGCAGCACTGGACCGCAGCCAGATGCGCAAGGAAGAACTCGCTCTGGCGCTGAAGAAGGCCGATGACGAGGTCAAAGCGGCACAACTGGCCATCACCGAGGCGATCAAGAACCGGTCGGCACTGCAGTCGAAGCACTCCCAGGCGCGTGAGCGCATCAGCGACCTCACAGCCCGAATCGAAGCTAACCGGACGGAGATCGACACCGCATCGGCCCGCATCGCCGAACGCCGCGAGGAACTGGCCACAGCTGAAGCCGCCGTCGAAGGGGTCGAAGCCGGGGAATCCGAACTCGACACGGAATACGAGTCTGCCAACGAGGCTGCGACGTCGTTGGAGACTGAACTCGAGGGTCTGCGCGCACAGAAGGCGAAGACGGCCTCCGAGCTGGCCTCGGCGCAGGCCAGGGCCGAAGCCCTGTCACTGGGCACCGCGCTGGAAGCCGACCTCGAAGACATCCTCAACGCCGATCTGCCGGGTGTCGGTTCGGCGGTGACCGAACGACTGAGCGTGGCCACCGGGTTCGAGATGGCCGTGGCCGCTGCTCTGTCGAACACGGTCTCCGGTGTGCTCGTCGACTCCGGCCAGGTGGCGCTGACAGTGCTCGACCACCTCGGCGAGGACACGAACGTCCATCTCACGATTCCCGCCGGTGCGGGGTCACGCGGGGGAGCGGCGGGCAAGTCCAGCGCAGGCAAGGGGGCGAACCCGACAGCCGAGACGATGGCCAAGTCGCGGGCACTGCCCACGCTCACCGGCTCTGCCGACGGTAAGTCGACAGTGCGGTGGCTCACCGAGGTCGTCAGCAGCGATGTCCCCGAGCTCACCCAGCTCCTCAACGCTGCGCTGGAGACGGTCGTGTGCGTCGACGATGCCGGCAGTGCGCTGTCCGTCATCGACTCCCATCCCGAACTCACCGCCGTGACCATCCACGGGGAGATCGTGACCGCGACGCGGGTCAGTCGGGCACGCACCGCCTCGGGGACGCGGTTGGCCTCGCAGACCGCGCTCGAGGAGACCCAAGCCTCCATGTCCGAACTGCAGACAGCTCACAGCGGAGTCGAGACCGACATCGATCGGGTCGCCGCGAAGCTCACCGAAGCGAAGACAGTGGCCGCCGCGGCGCTTGAGAAGCTGCATTCCTCGGATGCGGCGATCATGGCCGCAGGCGAAGAAGTCTCACGAATCACGAGCGACATCACCACAGCCCAAACCCGCCTGCAACGGGCCAAGGACAACGAGGTGGAGCTTGCGACACGGTTGGAGACGGCCGAACGTGATGCCCGCACGGCCGAATCCGCCCTCGCCGGGGCAGGGGACGTCGAAGAGGTCGTCGACACCACGGACCGCGACGAACTGAGCCGACAGGTCTCCCAATCCTCCGAAGACGTCATCGAGACCCGCATCAGCCACAAGGCAGCCACGGACCGGGCACGATTCCTCTCCGACAGGGTCGACTCCCTGCTGCGACAGGCAGCAGCCGAAGAAAGCGCACGCGAACAGACGCAGCGGACGATCGCCCGCAAGAAGCGGTCCGCGGCCTCGGCGGTGCTCATCGTCGAGACCGCACAGAACGCGACGGCACTCGCGGAGACGACAGTGACCGAACTGGCCTCCCAGATCCAGGTCCTCGTCGAAGAGCGCGGGCAGATGCGGGAGGAGAAGGGCCACCTCGGCGAGGAATTGGGCACCACGCGCACCGAGCTGCAGCGGCTCAAAGATGCCGCGGCGGAAGCCGAACTCGCGAAGGAGCGGTTCCGACTCAAACTCGAGGAGATCGAGAACCGGGCAGGGGAGGAGACGGGACTGAGCCTGGAGCGGCTGGTCGAACTCTACGGTCCCCATACTCCGGTTCCTGCGTTCGGTGAGGACGAAGAGGAACGGCCCTATGTGCGGGCCGAGGTGGAGAAGAGACACAAGCAGGCGACTGCCGCACTCAAACGCATCGGTACGGTCAACCCGCTGGCGCTCGAGGAGTACGAGGCGCTCAAGGAACGGCACCAGTTCCTCGAGAAGCAGATCACCGACATCGAAACCTCGAGGAAGGACCTGATGAAGCTCGTCGACGAGGTCGACCGGCACGTCGAACGGGTCTTCGCCGAAGCCTATGCGGACACCGCGCGGGAGTTCGAGGACATCTTCTCCCGACTGTTCCCCGGCGGTGAGGGTTCACTGAGCCTGACCGACCCCGATGACATGCTCACGACCGGCGTCGATGTCCACGCCCGGCCGGCGGGCAAGAAGGTCAAACGGCTGTCGCTGCTCTCCGGCGGGGAGCGGTCACTGGTCGCTGTGGCCATGCTGGTGGCGATCTTCAAGGCCAGGCCCAGCCCGTTCTACGTCATGGACGAGGTCGAGGCGGCCCTTGACGATCTCAATCTGTCCCGCCTGCTCACCGTGTTCGAGGAGCTGCAGGATTCCTCCCAGCTCATCGTGATCACCCACCAGAAGCGCACGATGGAGATCGCCGACGCACTCTACGGGGTGACGATGCATGGGGACGGTGTGTCGAAGGTCATCTCGCAGCGGATCCCATGATCGGCGGACCTTCGTCAGACGCCGATTTGGCAGGGATGTCCAGGGGAGTCCCAGGAAATTCTCCAACAGGCTCACGGCCCCTGAGCACAAATGTCGTGTGTTTGGACGATAGACTTGAGCACAGGGAAGCATTATCGAAAAGCTTGAGGAGCGGGACGTCCATGGCCGAGTCGGCTGAATCACGAGGTGACTCGAGAGCATGAATGCAGTACTCGTCGTCATCGTCGGACTCGCCGTATCGTTCGCACTCGCCCTCATCGTCGTGCTCCTTGTCGCACTGCCGGGGCTGAGGGCCGAAGGTCGCCTGAAGTACTCCTCCGATGTGCAGCGGTTTCGACTGCCGGGACAATGGACCGGTTACGACGACGAGGTCCACGAATTCTTCGGACATGATGACGGCACCTCCCATCTCGCGACTCGGGAACAGGCCGCCGTCACCGCGATCCGGGACCATTCCTACGTGCTCAGGCCGCAGCCGCGCCGGCACGCAGCGCCGTCTCTGCTGACCGTGAGACCGCGCACCCGCCATTGGAAGATCCCGGAATCCGGGACCGGATGGAGAACCACAGCCGGTCTGCTCTTCGGCAGCCGAGGTTCCTGACCGGACAACACGACATCATCACACGCGCCCCGAGACAACGGGGCGCTGGGTGCGGGCCACCGGAACGCGACAACGGTCTCGGGCTGATGCGCGCAACGGAACCAGGACTGCACCCTTGACCGGCGGTCGCCACGTGAGAACGTGGGGCCTGCAAAGGTACTCAAAGGAGGACGTACGTCAATGGATCAGCCGATCGTATTGCTCATCGTCGCAGCCATCGTCTTCATGCTGGTCGTCGGGCTGGGCTTCACCCTGCGCGTCAACGCCAAGCGGAAGGGACTGCGCGACCGGCGCAGCATCGACGCCGATGTCACCGGCGAACTCAAGATCGACGACATCTCCGAGGCGGTCGCCAAGGAGAAGGAGGCGACTCGCGGCTCCGAGGTTCCCACCGAACCAGCGAACCGACTCGTTCGCCTCCGCGAACGCCTGGCGAAGTCCAACTCCGGCCTGGGCCGCGGACTGCTCAGTCTGCTCTCGCGTGACAACCTCGACGAATCGACGTGGGAGGAAATCGAAGACACGCTCATCCTCGCCGACGTCGGAGTCGATCCGACCACCGAACTCGTCGACCGGCTGCGCGAACGCGTCAAGGTCCTCGGCACCCGCGAACCCGAAGAGGTCAGAGGGCTGCTGCGCGAGGAGCTCATCAAGCTGGTCGACCCCACCATGGACCGCGAGCTCGCGGTCTCAGGCACCGGCGACGACCCAGCAGTGATGCTCGTGGTCGGCGTCAACGGCGCCGGCAAGACCACAACCGTGGGCAAGATCGCCCGCGTGCTCGTCGCCGAAGACCAGACCGTGCTCCTGGGCGCAGCCGATACGTTCCGCGCCGCGGCTGCAGAGCAGCTGTCGACCTGGGGCGGACGCGTCGGAGTCGAAACCGTCCGCGGTGAGGAGGGCGCAGACCCCGCCTCCGTGGCCTACTCCGCCGTCGAACGCGGCAAGTCGGAGAACACCGACGTCGTGCTCATCGACACGGCCGGACGCCTGCAGAACAAGATCGGCCTGATGGACGAACTCGGCAAGGTCAAACGTGTCGCGACTCGTCCCCTGGGTGAGGGGCACGAAATCGACGAGGTGCTCCTCGTCCTCGATGCCACGACCGGTCAGAACGGAATGCAGCAGGCGAAGGTCTTCGCCGAGGCGGTCAACATCACCGGCATCGTGCTTACGAAGCTCGACGGCACGGCCAAGGGCGGAATCGTCGTGGCCGTTCAGCGTGAGCTCGGAGTTCCCGTCAAGCTCATCGGCCTCGGTGAGGGCGCCGATGATCTGGCACCATTCACCGCTGAGGGCTTCGTCGACGCACTCCTCGACTGACTCCGCTTCGTCGCAGAGACTCCGTCGTCGCGGTGACTCAATCGGCACTGCGCAGGCTCCATCATCTCCGCAGGCGAATGCGGCAATATCCCCCTGTGAGAGCGTCCGTGTAACATGTTGGAAACATGATCGACTCTCAGGTGTGACATCCGTCATGGACACTGTCACTGTTCGGTTCTAATCGGAGCCGACAGAGACACGAAAGAGACGACATGGAACTCGACGCAGTGAATGTATGGATGATGGTCGCGGCCGGTCTGGTCCTGCTCATGACCCCCGGTGTGGCCTTCTTCTACGGCGGAATGACCCGAATCACCTCGAGCATCAACATGATGATGATGGTGTTCTCGGCAATGGCGATGGGCGGGCTCGTCTGGGTCCTCTTCGGATATGGGTTGAGCTCCGGTGACTCGGTGCTGGGGATCTTCGGCAATCCGCTGTCCCAGATCGGCCTCGCCGACGCAGTCGCCAACGAACCCGAAGCCCTCATCTCCATCGGCTATGGCTCCACTTTCGCAATGATCGCGATCGCACTCATCGCCGGTGCCGTGGCTGATCGGGCGAAGTTCTCCACCTGGTTGGTCTTCGCCGGGCTGTGGGTCACCCTCGTGTACTGCCCTCTGGCCTTCATGGTCTGGGGTGACGGACTGCTCAGCGAATCGGGTGCGATCGGCAGCGCCTTCGGGCCCGCGATCGACTTCGCCGGTGGCACGGTCGTGCACATCAATGCCGGGATCTCGGCCCTCGTGCTCGTCGTCGTCATGGGGCGCCGGGCTCGCTATTCGACACCACACAAGCCCCACAACATTCCGATCACCGTTCTCGGCGCGGCACTGCTGTGGTTCGGCTGGTTCGGGTTCAACGGGGGAGCCGCCTCGACGATCGAACAGGCCGGGCTGATCTGGGTCAACACCCTCGCCGCCCCAGCTGCCGGAATGATCACCTGGATCGCGATCGAGAGAATTCGGGCGACTCGCCCCAGCAGCATCGGCAGCGTCTCCGGCGCGATCGCCGGCCTCGTGGCCATCACCCCAGCCTGTGCAAATGTCGAACCGTACGCGGCAGTCATCATCGGAATCGCCGCAGGAGCTGGAGCTGTGCTCGCTGTGGAGGCCAAGAACCGCCTCCGCTACGACGATGCTCTTGACGTCGTCGGCGTCCACCTCGTCGCCGGTGTCATCGGCACCGTGATGATCGGCCTCTTCGCGGTTCCGAGTCCAGATTCGGCCGCGGGTCTCTTCCACGGTGGAGGGCTGGGGCTTCTCGTGTCCCAGATCGTGGCCACACTCGTCGCCCTGATCTACGCCGGAGTCGTAACCTTGGTCATCGCTCTCGTCCTCCGCAAGACCATGGGGCTGCGCATCGATCCCAGAGACGAACTGGCGGGCATCGATGCCTTCGAACACGCGGAGCAGGCCTACTCGTTCCGCTGAGCCCCGAAATCTCCCGCCAGGGGGTCGGTCGGTCTCGCCGGCCGCCTCGGTGAGGGGGAGTGCGTGAGCGTACTCACCGATCGCCTCGGTGGGGTGGAAGCAGCCACCCCACCGAGGCGATCAGTCATCTCAGCGCAGTCGACAGGTTCTGGGGTGAGGCGGTTGTGGGCGCTTTCCCAGCATTCTCGGTTTCAGTCGGACACTACTGAGTTGTTAGGCTAGGGAGTCGACCAATTATCGTGAAGAAGGCTTGTACGTGTTCAATTCTCTCTCCGACAGGCTCACCGCGACGTTCAAGAACTTGCGCGGCAAGGGCCGGCTGTCCGAAGCCGATGTGGATGGCACCATCCGCGAGATCCGCCGCGCCCTGCTGGACGCCGACGTCGCACTGCCGGTCGTTCGTGCATTCACCGGACGCATCCGCGAGCGGGCCCTGTCCGAAGAGGTCTCGGGTGCACTGAACCCGGGCCAACAGGTCGTCAAGGTCGTCAACGATGAGCTGGTCGGCATCCTCGGCGGGGAGACCCGTCGCCTCAACTATGCGAAACGACCACCCACGGTCATCATGCTCGCCGGTCTTCAGGGTGCGGGTAAGACCACCTTGGCCGGCAAGCTCGCCTATTGGCTGAAGTCCGAAGGCCACCGTCCGATGCTCGTCGCAGCCGACCTGCAGCGTCCCAACGCGGTCAATCAGCTCGAGATCGTCGGTGAACGTGCGGGCGCCTTCGTCTATGCACCAGAACCCGGCAACGGCGTCGGCAACCCGGTGCAGGTGGCCACGGATTCGCTCGAGGTCGCCAAGGCCAAGCTCCACGACGTCGTCATCGTCGACACCGCCGGTCGACTCGGCATCGACGAAGAGCTCATGCAGCAGGCTGCGGACATCCGTTCCGCGGTCAACCCAGATGAGGTCCTCTTCGTCATCGACGCGATGATCGGTCAGGATGCGGTGAAGACTGCTGAGGCCTTCCTCGAAGGAGTCGACTTCACCGGTGTCGTGCTCTCGAAGCTCGATGGTGACTCACGTGGCGGTGCCGCGCTGTCCGTCGCCGAGGTGACCGGGAAGCCGATCATGTTCGCATCGACTGGTGAGTCGATGAAGGAGTTCGGGCAGTTCCATCCCGACCGGATGGCTGACCGGATCCTCGATATGGGCGACATCATGACCCTCATCGAGCAGGCCGAGAAGAACTTCGATGAGAAGGAGACCGCGAAGCTCCAGAAGAAGGTCGAGGCCGGTGAGGACTTCGACCTCAATGACTTCCTGACTCAGATGTCGGGCCTGAAGAAGATGGGCTCGATGAAGAAGATGCTGGGCATGATGCCCGGCATGAGCCAGTACAAAGACCAGCTGGAGAACTTCGACGAGCGCGAAGTCGACCGGGTCGAGGCCATCGTCCGGTCGATGACTCCGGCAGAGCGCACCAACCCGAAGATCCTCAACGGCTCGCGCCGTGCACGCATCGCCAAGGGCGCCGGCACGACGGTGACCGCGGTCAACCAGCTCATGGAGCGATTCACTCAGGCGCAGAAGATGATGCGCGGAATGACCCGTGGCGGCGGTATGCCGGGCGGAGGCGGCATGCCGGGCATGGGCGGTATGCCCGGCATGGGCTCAATGCCCGGTGGCGGAGCCAACCGCAAGAAGAAGGCCGTGGGCAAGAAGAAGGGCCGCAAGGGCGGTCAGTCGGGCAACCCGGCCAAGCGGGCACAGCAGGCTCAGGCGCTTGAAGATAAGAAGGCCGGTAAGACGAAGGATCCGGTCGGTTCGGCCTTCGGGGGAGTCGATCTCGACGGTGACGAAGAGTTCGATATGAAGAACCTGCCCAAGGGCTTCGGCGGAATGTTCCCAGGTGGAAAGTAATAGGGCTTTCTGGCACAATTGACTCTTGTACTTTTGCTACCGGTGCGGGCCCTCTCTTCCGCCCCGGAGTGATAGTCCAGGTCACAGATTCCGGCAGATCAACCCCACGATTCTTCTGGGACCTCTGTGCAACTTAAAGACAAAAGGAGACACCACTAAAGTGGCAGTCAAAATTCGTTTGACCCGCATGGGCAAGATCCGTGCACCGTTCTACCGCGTCGTTGTCGCTGATTCGCGTACACGTCGTGATGGTAAGGCCATCGAGCAGATCGGCATCTACCACCCGACACGCAACCCTTCGGTCATTGAGATCGATTCGGAGCGTGCACAGCACTGGCTCTCCGTCGGCGCTCAGCCGACCGATCAGGTTCGCACCCTGCTCAAGCTCACCGGTGACTGGCAGAAGCACACCGGCGTCGGCGAAGCAGTGAACACTGTGAAGCCGCAGCCGGAGAAGGAAGCCTACGTGGCTCCCACCGCTGGCTCCGTCATCAAGGAAGCTATCACCCCTAAGGGTTCGGACAAGGCCGCGGAAGCACCTGCTGAGTCTGCTGAAGAAGCTGCACCTGCTGCTTCCGAAGAGAGCGCTGAAGCCTGACATGTTGGCTGATTCGCTCGAACACCTGGTCCGCGGCATCGTCGATCATCCAGACGATGTTGCAGTTCGATCCCGCTCGTCACAGCGCGGGACCACGCTTGAGGTCCGGGTTCACCCCGAAGACCTCGGTCGTGTCATCGGTCGCGCGGGGAGAACCGCAAAGGCTCTGCGCACCGTGATCAACTCTCTTGCCGGCCGTGAGTCGGTGCGAGTGGACCTCATCGAGGCGTAACACCTTCATCAGGAAAGGGGACACGGCGAATCATCGCCGTGTCCCCTTTCCTGTATTCACTGGCGTGCTGGCGTATTCGCCGGCTTGCAGGTGAGCGTTGCTGTGGCCACTGCCGCGAGCGACGGATCAGCGGACTAAACTGTGTGACTGAAGTGAATGCGCGCCCGCATCTGGAGGGGCACCTGCGTCTTCACGAACACGAACTTGAGCACTTCCACGAACACGAGGAGCAGCATGGACACGGTGATCGCCCGGTTGGGCAAGCCGCACGGCATCAAAGGTGAGTTCACCGTCGAGGTGCGCACGGACCGACCCGACGAACGACTCGTTCCCGGACAGACCTATTCCACTGACCCCGACATCGGTGAGCTGACGCTGAGGACCGCGAGGTGGCACCGGGACCGTCTGCTGCTGACCTTCGACGAGGTCCCCGATCGCAACCGGGCAGAGGAGATCCGCAATACCCTGATCCTCAGCGACCAGGAGGACGACGAGGTCGAAGACGATGCTTGGTATCTTGAGGACCTCATCGGACTCCGAGTCTTCGACGGTGAGACGCAGGTCGGAGAGATCGTCGATGTCACCAACGGCACCGCCCAGGACCTGCTCCATATGAAGCACGTCGATGGACATCAGGCACTCATTCCCTTCGTCACGGAGATCGTGCCCGAGGTTGATGTTGAGGCCGGGTGGGTCAAGGTCACACCTCCGGCCGGTCTCTTCGACGCTTCGTGAGTACCGGCATGAAGATCGACGTCGTCTCCATCTTCCCGGAGTATCTCGCTGGGCTTCAGCTCTCTCTCATCGGCAAGGCCGTCGACCAGGGGCTGCTCGATTTGACAGTGCATGACCTGCGCGACTTCACGTTCGACCGGCACAACACCGTCGATGACTCACCCTATGGTGGGGGTGCGGGCATGGTGATGAAGGCCGAGCCTTGGGCGCTGGCCCTCGAGAACATCCTCGACGAGCCGAAGGCTGCGGGGGCGGGCACGCCGCAGAAGTCGATCCTCATTGTCCCCAGCCCTGCCGGCCCGGTCTTCAATCAGCGCATCGCCGAGGAGCTGTCCGAGGCCGAACACCTCGTGTTCGCGTGCGGACGCTACGAGGGCATCGACCAGCGGGTCATCGACTGGTCGGCCGAGCATTTCGATCTGCGCCCCATGAGCATCGGAGACTATGTGCTCAACGGGGGAGAGGTCGCCTCGATGGTGATGATCGAAGCCGTCAGCCGTCTCGTTCCTGGAGTCATCGGCAACCCGGAATCGCTGACTGAGGAAAGCCACGAGGACGGACTCCTCGAATACCCCATCTACACGAAGCCCGCCAGTTGGAGGGGCCGGGACGTTCCGGACATCCTGCTCAGCGGAAATCACGGTGCGATCGCACGCTGGAGAAGAGACCGCAGACTCGAACTCACGGCCGAGGTCAGGCCCGATCTGCTCGCCGAACTCCAGGATCTGGACAAGCACGACCGTGCCGTTGTGGAACGGTTTGAGTCCGGAGACGAATCCATGACAGAATAGATCGTCGCGTTTGTTGGCATTCACCTGCTTCAGGGGGATGGATGCCCACAGCGATTCTGCGGTGTTGATATCGCAGAATTCCGGGGAGCAATCCCGACAGACGATCCAATCACCGGTACAACCGGTCCGATATGCGTGTTCTCGACCTGAAGCAGGGGACACATGGAGAAACACAATGCAGAAGCTTGATGTTGTTGACGCAGCCTCATTGAAGACTGACGTTCCTGATTTCCGCCCGGGCGATACGCTCAACGTTCACGTCCGCGTGGTCGAAGGATCGCGTTCGCGTATCCAGGTGTTCAAGGGAATCGTCATCCGTCGCCAGGGCGACGGAGTCCGCGAGACCTTCACCGCTCGTAAGATCAGCTTCGGCGTCGGTGTCGAGCGTACCTTCCCGGTGCACTCGCCGATCGTCGAGAAGCTCGAAGTTCTCGCCCGCGGTGACGTTCGTCGTGCCAAGCTGTACTACCTGCGCGAACTGCGCGGCAAGGCTGCTCGCATCCGCGAAAAGGCCTGATTATTGCCTGGCACTGTGGGCAATGATCGCGCTGTGCCGAAGCAACAAGAAAACGCGACCTTCGGGTCGCGTTTTCTGTATTCTGGCCGCTTCTGGAAGCTCATCGCCGTCATCGCGATCCTCATCATCGTCATCGGCGGATCCGTTCGCGGGTTCATCGTCCAACGGTTCACGATTCCCAGTGCATCGATGGAGCCGACCCTGGATGTCGGCGACGATATCAGCGTCTGGCGCCCCGACGCTCTGAGCTCTGACATCGAACGCGGCGACATCGTCGTCTTCGACGGACGAGGCTCCTTCGTCGACGATGCCCTTCCGACCCCCATCCAGAAGGTGGGGTCATGGGTGGGGCTGGGAAGCAAAGACGTCTACTACGTCAAACGCGTCATCGCCGTCGGCGGCGACACACTCCAATGCTGTGATGCCCATGGTCGACTGCTCTTCAACGACGAACCACTGAAAGAGGACTACGCCCCTCTGCCAGCTTCGAAGACGGAGTTCTCGATCGAGGTCCCCGCCGACACCATGTGGGTGATGGGCGACAACCGGAACGACTCGGCAGACTCCCGAGCGCTGTTGGGCAGACCCGGAGGCGGTTTCATTCCCCTTGATCGGGTCATCGGCCCCGTCATCGGACACGGCTCCTCGGTCGACTGAGAAGGCGATCTCACCCGGCTGCCCGAACTCGTCTCTGACCCATCTTCCGACAGGACCCAGTCTGAAAACTGAACGGTTCTCAGAGATGATCGCAGCCTGACAGGTGACGCGACGAGGTGCTGGTACGCTCATTTCAGTCCCTCTGCGGAACCTGTGGTCCGATGCGAAAGCGAACGAATGTCAACCGAATCAGAAGCTTCCCCACCTTCAGCCTCGAAGAAACTCCTCCGGGGCCTGCTCGAGACCGCAGCGATCATCCTCGTCGCCATCCTCATCTCCACCGCACTCAAGACCTGGGTCGTCCGCTCGTTCTACATTCCGTCGGGATCGATGATGGAAACTCTGCAGATCGACGACAGGGTCCTTGTCGATCAGTTGGCACCCCGCTTCGGACCGGCCAGCCGCGGTGACATCATCGTCTTCGATGATCCCGACCATTGGCTGAGCCCCCAGGAAGTCTCGGAATATGAGCCCAACCCGATCCTCGAATTCGTCGGATTGGCTCCGGCAGACGGGGGTCAGCAGCTGATCAAACGGGTGATCGGCGTCGGCGGCGACACCGTCGAATGCTGCGACGCGCAGGGACGCATCCTCGTCAACGGCGAACCCATCGATGAGACCTACCTGGAAGATGACACCGCCCCCTCGGAGGTGGAGTTCAAGGTCACCGTCCCCGACGGCCACTACTGGGTCATGGGCGACAACCGCAGCAACTCCGCCGATTCCAGGTACCACGTCGACACACAGCCCTATGTGCCCGAAGACAATGTGGTGGGCACCGTCTTCCTCATCAACTGGCCCTTCAAGCACTTCAGCTGGATGTCGACGCCGAAGGCGGTCTTCGCCGATGTCCCCGACTCCGAAGGAATCACCGGCAACTGATGGCGCAGACAGGATTGTACGACCTCAGCTATGAGAGCGCACTGTTGGCAGAAGGCTATGAATTCGTCATCGGCGTCGACGAGGTCGGTCGGGGAGCATTGGCAGGACCGGTCAGCGTCGGGGTCGCCCTCTTCGACCTCAGAGAGGTAACCGCCGCCGAGGTGCCCGCTGGCATCCATGATTCCAAGCAGCTTAGTGCGCTGTCCCGTCAAACCGCGACTGATCGCGTCAATGGCTGGGCCAGGGCTACCTCCGTGGGTTCGACGACTCCGAACGAACTCGACGAACTCGGGATGACCATGGCCTTGAACCTGGCCGGTCGGAGGGCCCTGTCTGAGATGCTGCTGGAGTGTGTCGGATCGACCGACTTTCCGCCGTCGACGATGATCCTCCTCGACGGCAAGCATGACTGGCTTTCGGCGCCACTCACGCTCGATTGTCTGGGGATATTCGGCGACGCCGCCGACCTGCAGCTGCCTCAGGTGCGAACCGTGATCAAGGGCGACGGAAGTGTTCCGGTGATTGCCGCAGCAAGTATTGTGGCAAAAGTGCAGCGAGACGAGGAGATGATCGCACTCGCGAAGGCAAACCCCCAGTATGGTTGGCAGTCGAATGTGGGGTACGGAACCATGAAGCACCGTCGGGGCATCGCCGACTTCGGTCCCAGCATTCACCACCGGAGAAGCTTCCGCCTGCAAACGGCACACGATGCGAAGGAGGGATCGTCATGAGCACTGATGATCTGGACGATTACGAAGCTCAACTGGAGCTGCAGCTCTACAAGGAGTACCGCGACGTCGTAGGACTCTTCGCCTACGTTGTGGAGACGGAACGACGCTTCTATCTGGCCAACCACGTTGACCTCAAGGCCCACAACGACGCCGGAGACGTCTATTTCGAGTTGACGCTGCGCGACGCTTGGGTGTGGGACAGCTACCGATCAGCACGCTTCATCAAAACCGTGCACGTGCTGACCTTCAAAGACGTCAATATCGAAGAGATCTCCAAGAACGATCTGGAACCGCCGACGTCGATCAGAGGCTGAACGCAGCCGGTGCCTGTGAGCTCCTGACGCGTTCAGGGTGACTCGTACACCGCTCCGTTGTGGACGGGGCCTCGACTTGTGTGTGCTCGGCCTGTGGACGACACATCGTCGTCCACAGGCCGATCTTCTGCCCTTGCCGCGTCTGTATCCCCGATGGTGGTCTGAGCCCCATGGGACCGACAACTGGCAGACGCAGCGCAACGACATCGGGACTGCGCCAGCGCGCGCTGGGGCAGACAGGAGAAGACCTGGCCGCAGATTTCCTGCAACGGCAGGGAATGGTCATCATCGAACGCAACTTCCGGTGCCCACGCGGAGAGATAGACATCATCGCCAAAGACGGCGACACCATCGTCTTCGTCGAGGTGAAGACCCGCAGAACCCTCGCACAGGGATCACCTCTCGAAGCGGTGACGGCAGCGAAGCTGCGGAAGATCAGAACACTGTCGGGAATCTGGTTGAGCCAGCAGAAGGACTTCTTCGCATCCATCCGCATCGATGCCCTCGGCATCGTGATGGACCCTGAACCCGACTACTCCCATCGCCGCAACGTGCAGGTCGACTCGTGAGCGAGGAGACGAAGCTCAACGTGATCGGACGGGCCTCCGCCGTCGCACTCTGGGGGCTGGCGGGCAAGATCGTGTCCATCGAAGCATGCGTCAGCGCCGGCCTGCCGGGCATCGACATCGTGGGCCTGCCTGATGCCTCCGTGAGCGAGTCCAGGAAGCGACTTCGGGCCGCACTGGCTTATCTGGGAATCCCTGTTGCTTCGCAGCATCTGACGATCAACCTCACCCCGGGCACCGTGCCGAAGATCGGCACAGGATTCGACCTCGGAATCGCAGTGGCCGTGCTCAAGGCTCAAGGCATCATCACCGCAACGGACACCGAATCGATCATCCATTGCGGTGAGCTCGGCCTCGACGGGCGCATTCGTCCCGTCACTGGGGTCCTGCCGAGTCTGCACAGCGGTCTCCAAGCCGGCTTCGAGCGATTCGTCGTTCCGGTCGGTAACAGTCAGGAGTCAGCCCTGCTCGGGGGAGGCGGAGTCAAGGCCGTCGCCTCACTGGCAGAACTCATCAACATCTACGGTGGAAGCCTTGCGGTCCCGGAGCTGCCACCGGTCGTCGAGGCTGAGACCATTAGCCCGGAAGCCTCCGAACGTCACGACCTTGTCGAAGTCCAAGGCCAGGCCGAAGCTCGATTCGGTCTCGAAGTCGCCGCCGCCGGTGGACACAATCTGCTGATGCGAGGCACCCCAGGAGCCGGAAAGACGCTGCTGGCACAGTGCCTGCCGGGGATACTTCCACCATTGGATGACGAGCAGGCCATCGAAGCGGCGGCGGTGCGCTCGCTGCGGGGAGAGCTCAACGGCGGCGAAGGACTCGACCGCACGCCCCCGTTCGAAGCGCCCCACCACCGCAGCACCGCCTCGGCGCTGATCGGTGGGCGCCGACCAGGATCGATAGGAATACTCAGCAGAGCTCACCGGGGCGTCCTCTTCATGGATGAGGCCCCCGAATTCTCACGGGACGTCCTCGAAGCGCTGCGGCAGCCGATGGAATCTCGACAGGTCCACATCCACAGGGCATGGGGCTCGATGGTGCTTCCCGCATCGTTCCAACTGGTCATGGCGGCCAACCCCTGCCCGTGCGGGGTAGGAATGCGCGGAGCCGAATCCACGTGCCGGTGCACACCGATGGATAAACGCCGCTACCGCAACAGGCTCTCCGGGCCTTTGTTGGACCGAGTCGACCTGCAGCTCGAACTGTTCCCGGTCTCCCCAGCAGACATCCGCCTCGGCGGGGGACAGGAGGACAGCGCAACTGTGGCAGCGCGGGTCCATCTCGCCCGGCAACGACAGGCGGAGAGATACGTCGACTGCGAGTGGACGCTGAACTCAAATGCTCCCGGAGCCTGGCTGCGTGAACACTTTGCGCTGAGCCCGAACAGTCTGCGCGACCTGGACCGTGCTCTCGACACCGGAAGGATCACCATGCGCGGATATGACCGAGTGCTCAGGGTCGCAACCACTCTGGCCGACCTCGAGGGAGCCGGTGCGCCGACACCCGACAAGATCACGGCGGCGCTGGCATTGAGGACGCAGGAATCATGAACGACGACGCCAACGGGGAGATCAGGGCAGCCGTGGCCGCGCTGCTGAGAATCGGCGAACCCGGCGACGGTCTGCTCACCGGGCTCGTCGCCGAAATCGGACCGATCGCAGTCCTCGAACTGATTCGGGCGGTGGCTGTGGGAACGTCATCTGCGGCCGAAGCTGCTGCGAGTCTCTCAACGATCGTGACAGAAGTTCCAGGCAGCGGGCAGCTTCCAGAGGCCTTCGACCGGTGGGCCGTGCGCGGCGAGGACGCCCAGGGGCATCGTGATCTTGAAGCCGTGCACAGGCTGGGAGGGCGACTCGTCATCCCCAGCGATGACGAATGGCCGACAGCTCTCACCGACCTGGGGCCGGCGGCACCACTGGGACTGTGGGTTCGAGGCGCGGCACGTTTGAACACAGCGCTGCGGTCGGCCGTCGCCATCGTCGGAGCACGTGCGTCGAGCAACTACGGCACCAAGTGTGCCTCAGATCTTGCCTGGGACCTGGCCGCACGGGGACTGACCATCGTCTCCGGCGGGGCCTTCGGAATCGATGCGGCCGCCCACCGGGCAGCCATCGCCCGAGAGGGCACCACGATCGCCTTCATGGCCGGGGGAGTCGATCGCTTCTATCCGGTGGCCAATACCGAACTGTTCCAGCAGGTGCTCGAAGACGGCGCGATCGTCTCGGAGACCGCTCCCGGAATGACCCCGATGCGGCACAGGTTCCTCCTCCGCAACCGCCTGATCGCCGCCTCATCGCAAGTCACGGTCATCGTCGAAGCCGGCTGGCGCAGCGGAGCCCTCAACACCGCCCGGCACGCATTGGAACTCTCCCGCGAGGTCGCAGCATTCCCCGGATCCGTGTACTCGGCATCCTCGACGGGAACCCACAGACTCATCCGCGCGCATGAAGCGGAACTGGTGACCAGCTGCACAGACGTCATCGAACTCATCGGCGGAGAGGAACCGACATTGTTCGACGACGGAAGACTCACGAGCGAACACCCCAGCACAGCGGCCTCCGACCCGGTCGATGATCTTGCTGAACGGGAGAAGATCTGCGTCAACGTGCTCTCAGTGACCAAGGCTCTCGACGTCTCAACCGTGGCTTCACGGGCCGGACTGACAGTGTCGAACACTCTCTCCGCGCTCGCCGTCCTCGAACTGGCAGGCCTGAGCGCCCGCCGGGAATCCGGTTGGGTCAAGCTGCGGCCAGCACAATGAGACGCCGATGAAGGTCCGCCGCTGAACACGTCCGATCGCGTAACCTGGGGCTGTGACCCTTCCGACGACCATCGCCGAGGTGGTGTCCGGCTATGCCGACCACCTGAGATCGCGTGACGTCTCAGCCCACACCTCGAGAGCCTACGTCGCCGATGTCAGCGACTTCTTCGACCACACGGCCCACGCACCGGGCGCTGGCGATAAGTCCCGGGCTGCTGAACTTCAAGTCAGCGACATCGATCTCAACGATCTGCGGTCGTGGCTCATCACGCTCGATGATGCTGGAGCCGCGAAGTCGACGGTGGCTCGGAAGATCGCAGCAGTGAAGTCATTCTTCGCCTACTGCGTGAACCAGCATGGGCTGTCGAACAATCCAGCGGCACGACTGCGAACTCCCAAGAAGGACTCACGTCTGCCCACAGTGCTCAAACCGCAGCAGGCCGCCGATCTCGTATCCCGGCAACGGACTGTTCATACTGAGGCCGACAACAGCGACCCCATCGAGGCCACCAAATGGGTCAGAGACGCAGCCATCTTGGAGATGCTCTATGCCACAGCGGTGCGAGTCTCTGAACTGACCGGGCTGAACCGCGGCGACGTCGATCACCAGCGCTCGATGATCACCGTGTTGGGCAAGGGCAACAAGGAACGCCGCGTTCCCTACGGGAAACCAGCCCAGACGGCACTGCAGAAGTGGCTGAGTCTGCGGGACACGTTCGCCTCCGAGAGCAGCGGTGACGCGCTCTTCCTCGGCGTCAGAGGTGGCCGCATCGGAGCCAGGCAGGTGAGGGAACTCGTCCACCGCTACGGTGCCGCTGACCCCAGCGCACCTGATATCGGCCCACACGGACTCCGACACTCGGCCGCTACACACATGCTCGACGGGGGAGCGGACCTGCGGCAGATCCAAGAACTTCTGGGGCACTCGACGATGAGCAGCACCCAGATCTACACCCACGTCTCGATGCAGCGGCTGCAGGAGACCTACCGACAGGCACACCCCCGGGCCTGATCGCAGCGGGCCGTGCGCGGTCCTGGGGTGTCGTCATTGACGGAACTCCCAATGCCACGGCTCCGGCAGAGAACCGGACTGGCGGGCCCAGCCGGGATGGATCCACCCGAACTTGGGTGCATTCGCGCGCATCCACTGATGTTGGGCACTGCCGAAGGAATTGATTCCGCCGCCCAAGTCAACGGCCAGCGCCCATCCGTGATTCGAGGTCCCCGGGGTTGCAGCCATCCGTCCCTTGCGCTTCTTGAGGATGACCTGGGTGTCGTAGTCGCGGTAAGCATCCGTGACGGAGATCGGGGTCGAGAATCTGGCTTCGTAGGCGTGGGACATGCGGTCGAATGCCTTCTGCGCATCACAGCGCAGCATCTGCCCTGGTGCCGAGTCCAGCGTGCACATGGCAGCCGCAGGAATTCGGCCATTGCGATGCCCGCCCCAGGCTCCTGCACCCGAGGTCGTGGAATCCCCGGTTGGCTCCTTCGCAGGTTTGCGAGACAGAGGCAACAGGATCGACTCCTCCTGCCCGAAGAAGCCTGCCGGGTCGATGTAGACCTTGTCGCCCTGAGCCGCCCAAACTCCGATGTGCAGGCACGATTCATCGCAGTGCGAACCTTTGCCGACAGTCCCGATCTCCTCACCGGCAGCGAACCTCTCACCCTTATTCAGTTCCGACTTCGCTGGTTGGAAGGAGACCACATGCCCGGAGTCCGTCACAATGCTCACGGTCGCGGTGCCGGCCACAGTGCCGCGAAATCGGATAGTGCCCGCGGCGGGCGCACGGACCGGTTCACCGCTGACCGTCAGCACATCGATGCCGCGGTGTCCCTTCAGCCAGGCTTCGGTCGGCGGATCGAAGGCCTCGATGATCTCCATCGCAGGCACGGGGGACACCCACGTCGGCTCTGCCTCGGACACCGAGGTGGCAGCCACTGTCGAGGTGGCGGCCGCCGCCGACGAGATGTGCGTCGGTGACTCCAACGGCAGGGCCACCTCGGCGACGGTGAAGGTCAGGGCCAGCAGACTCCCGGCAAGCAGGAGTCGCAGACGACGAGTTGCCGGCACAGGCCGAAGCCAGGACGGGAGGGCGGTGTGAGACGAGTCGGTGAAGAGATCCATGAGCCCATGGAAGCGGGATCACTTGCCGAAGTCAGGCCCAAGCTCGGCCCCTGTGGACAGGTCGCGAGTGTGCACAGGCGAAACGAACACGAGTCATCGGGCAATCCACAGGAGAGCGCGCATGAGTGACGGGCCGCCGCGTCTGATGAGGCGGCCGAGAACGATCTGGGCGAACACGATCGGCTGCAGAATCGGGGCTCACACTTCCGCAGATCCGGCTGTGTCCACATACCAACGCGCACGAGTCAATGGGCATCGTCTTCGAAAAGGACAGCGAATGTGCGTTGCATGTGATGCAGACCATCCGGCAGGTGCCCGATCGATTGGAAATGCCTTGGGCAACGGGGATAGACTGGCCTCAGCAGAAGCGTGTCTTCTGACTACGCGTATTCGATTTCTTCTCCATCCCATGGTGCAAATTGTCCGTCAGGGCGAATTTGTGGGGCGGATGAACCGAATACCAGGAATCAACCGAAAAGGTCACTGTTGCCGACAGCTCAATGCTGCCGGAGAACACTGACGTAAAAGCACCTACGGGTGCAAGAGAAAGGAGGGCGTCGGCATGGCCGTCGTCACCATCCGCCAGCTGCTCGACAGCGGCGTTCACTTTGGACACCAGACCCGTCGTTGGAACCCGAAGATGAAGCGTTTCATCTTCACCGAGCGCAACGGCATCTACATCATCGACCTGCAGAAGTCGCTGGGCTACATCGACACTGCCTTCGAGTTCGTCAAGGAAACCGTGACCCACGGTGGCTCGATCCTCTTCGTCGGCACCAAGAAGCAGGCACAGGAATCGATCGCCGAACAGGCTAAGCGCGTGGGCCAGCCCTACGTCAACCAGCGTTGGCTCGGTGGCATGCTCACCAACTTCCAGACCATCTCGCTGCGTCTGCGCCGCCTGAAGGAACTCGAAGAGATCGACTTCGACGACGTTGCAGGTTCTTCGCACACCAAGAAGGAACTGCTCATTCTCCGTCGTGAGAAGGACAAGCTCGAGAAGACCCTCGGCGGTATCCGCGACATGCAGCGCACCCCTTCGGCTGTCTGGATCGTTGACACCAAGAAGGAACACCTCGCAGTCGACGAAGCTCGCAAGCTGGGCATCCCGGTCATCGCGATCCTCGACACCAACTGCGATCCTGACGACGTCAACTACCCGATCCCGGGCAACGACGACGCCATCCGCTCGGTGTCCCTGCTGACCCGCGTGATCGCCGATGCAGTGGCAGAGGGCCTCATCGCCCGTCACTCCTCCGACGATGACAGCGGCGAGAAGAACGTCTCCGCCGTCGAACCGATGCCTGAGTGGGAACGCGAACTGCTCGAGGGCAACGCTCCTGCCTCTGAGGAAGCCGCCGCTCCGGCCGCTGACGCTGCTGAGAAGCCAGCCGCTGAAGAAGCTGCTGCTCCTGCTGCCGACGCTGCTGCTGAGAAGCCAGCTGCCGAGGAAGCCGCTGCACCAGCTGCTGAAGCAACGGAAGAGACCGCTGCTCCGGCTGCGGACGCCGCTGCAGACTCCACCGAGTCGACCGAGTCCTGATTTTCCATAACTCCACCACCCTGAGGAGAAAGAATGGCAAACTACACTGCCGCTGATATCAAGGCACTGCGCGAGAAGACCGGCGCCGGAATGATGGATGTCAAGAAGGCTCTTGACGAAGCAGACGGCGATCAGGCGAAAGCTATCGAGGTCCTCCGTGTGAAGGGCCTCAAGGGCGCGACCAAGCGTGAAGGTCGCTCCACGTCTGACGGTCTCGTGGCCACACAGGTCGACGGCGGCGTCGGAACGATGATCGAGCTCAACTCGGAGACCGACTTCGTTGCGAAGTCCGATCCCTTCGTCGCACTCGCTGACGAAGTTCTGGCTCTGGCCGTGTCCAGCAACGCCGATTCGGCCGAAGCTGTCCTCGAGTCCACGAAGGACGGCAAGCCCGTCTCGGAATTCATCACCGAAAGCGGTGCGACTCTGGGCGAGAAGGTCGCCCTGCGTCGCGTCGGACGTCTCGAAGGCGCAAGCGTCGAGTCCTACCTGCACCGGACCAACAAGGATCTGCCTCCTCAGGTGGGCGTCCTGCTGGCCTACGAAGGTGACGACTCCTCGGTTGCCCACGATGTCGCCGTGCACATCGCTGCGATGAGCCCGAAGTACTTCTCCCGCGAAGATGTCCCTGCGGACCTCGTGGAGAACGAACGTCGCATCGCTGAAGACACCGCGAAGAACGAAGGCAAGCCGGAGAAGGCTCTGCCCAAGATCATCGAAGGCCGCGTCAACGGCTTCTTCAAGGAGAACTGCCTGCTGGACCAGGGATTCGCCAAGGATCCCAAGCAGTCCGTGAGCAAGGTTCTTGAGGCTGCCGGCGTCAAGGCCACCGGATTCCTGCGCTTCCGCGTCGGAGCCTGAAACATCATTGACCGTTGAGCGAGTCGGTTTCCGACCCGCACAGCAGTCGTCTCGCTTGAGAGTGAACTCATAAGCGGCGGACGGGGTCGGACCAATCGGTCCGGCCCCGTTTTCGCTAAACTGACACCGACGACTCATCCGGGCTCCAACCTGCCCAGACGGAAGAAGGACTAAATGACATCCACCCCGGTTCACGAATCCAGCTACGCCAGCAGACCAGTCCGCACCCACCGCCGCCGCGTTCTCCTCAAACTCTCCGGCGAGGTGTTCGGCGGAGGCAAGATCGGAGTCGATCCCGACGTCGTCGCCGCAGTCGCCAGGGAAGTGGCACCCACCGTCGACGAGGTGGAAGTCAGCATCGTCGTCGGCGGCGGTAACTTCTTCCGTGGAGCAGAACTGTCCCAGCGGGGCATGGACCGTACCCGCGCCGATTACATGGGCATGCTGGGAACAGTGATGAACTGCCTGGCTCTGCAGGACTTCCTCGAGCAGACCGGAGTCGACACTCGAGTGCAGACCGCGATCCCCATGTCCCAGGTCGCCGAGTCCTACATCCCACGCCGGGCCATGCGTCACATGGAGAAGAACCGGGTCGTCATCTTCGGCGCAGGAGCCGGACTGCCCTACTTCTCCACCGACACCGTCGCCGCACAGCGTGCGCTGGAGATCCACGCCGATGAAGTCCTCATCGCCAAAAACGGAGTCGACGGCGTCTACACCGCGGACCCGAACATCGATCCCACAGCAGAGAAGATCCGTGAGATCACCTACCAGGAGGCGCTGCAGAAGGGCCTCAAGGTCGTCGACGCCACCGCCTTCTCCCTGTGCATGGACAACAAGCTTCCGATGCACGTCTTCGGCATGGAAGGCGAAGGCAACCTGCGCAAGGCGATCGTCGGAGACAAGATCGGCACCGTGGTCAACTAGTTTCACCGCGCACCGCCCAGGAACATCAACACCTCGAAACACCCCCTCATATGAAGTCCAGGACCGTTCCTGGACCAATAGAGTGGGGCATTCGTGAGCTATGACCCATAGAATGAACCCAAAGCACCCTACCGACGAAAAGAGTGAGTCGTGATTGAAGAGACACTGGCTGAGGCCAGAGAGAAGATGGACAAGGCCGTGGAATTCACGCAGGAGGACTTCTCGTCCATCCGCACCGGCCGCGCCAATCCCGCCCTGTTCGCTTCCATTGAGATCGATTACTACGGTGCACCGACCCCTCTGCAGCAGCTGGCCTCATTCCAGACCCCAGAGGCCCGCACGATTCTCGTGACTCCCTACGACCGTGGGGCACTCGGTGACATCGAGACGGCACTGCGCAATTCGGACATCGGGGCCAACCCCGCCAACGACGGCAACGTCATCCGCGTTGTGCTCCCGGAACTCACCGAGGAACGCCGCAAGGAATACGTGAAGATCGTCAAGGGCAAGGCCGAAGACGGCAAGGTCTCGATCCGCAACATCCGTCGCCATGCCAAGGAGACCCTGGAACGCATCAAGAAGGACGGCGACGCCGGCGAAGACGAAGTCGCACGCGGAATCTCCGAACTCGACGACCTGACGAAGAGCAAGGTCGACAACGTCGACAAGCTGCTGAATCAGAAGGAAGCTGAGCTCCTCGAGGTCTGATGGTTTCCTTGACCGGGTCAGACAGTCCTGCATCCGATCCGGCTTCCTTCGGGGGGCCGGATCCGGTTCCGCATGCATCAGGCTCTGAGACCCCTTTCCCCAGGCGCCGAGACCTGCGCAACTCGGATAAGGACTATTCGCCGGACGATCCGGCGACGAATCCGGCAGCGAAGACCGGGCAAGACGTTCCTCAGGTGGCGGAGAAGGACTACGGCAAGGCCGGACGAAATCTGCCGGCGGCGATCGGCATCGGGCTGCTCATCGGCGGCGTCGTCTTGGCCTCGCTCGTCTTCTTCCCGATTTCCTTCCTCTTCATCATCCTCGTCGCCATCGTCGCTGCGATGTGGGAACTGGCCAACGCGCTGTCTCGTTCGGGATCGCTGGTCTCGCGTATTCCGACCATGGTCTCCGCAGCCTGCATGGTGCTGGCGACTTTCGTCGGCGGACGCGAAGCACTGTGGGTGACCTTCGCTGCCAGCGCCGGCGCAGTCATGCTCTTCACAATGGTCGAACGCCGCAAGAACGCGGTCAAAGACGTCTCGCTGTCCCTGTTCGCGCTCACCTATGTCGGTCTCATGGCCTGCTTCGTCGTCTACTTGCTCACGCAGCCCGACGGCAATCTCTACGTCATCCTGTTCCTTGCCAGCGTGGTCGCCTCGGACACCGGGGGCTACGTCTTCGGGGTGCTGTGGGGCAAACACCCGATCGCCCCGAGGATCTCGCCGAAGAAATCCTGGGAAGGCTACTTCGGCTCGGTGGTCTTCGCCGCTGCGGTCGCGACCATCCTCGCTCTCACACTCTTCGACGCGCCCTTCTGGACCGGACTGGTCTTCGGCGTCGTCATTCCAGCCTTCGCCACCCTCGGCGACTTCAGCGAATCGATGATCAAACGAGATCTCGAGCTCAAGGACATGGGCACTCTTCTGCCTGGCCACGGGGGAGTCATGGACCGACTCGATTCGATCCTGCCGACGGCTCCGGTGGCTCTGGTGATGTTCTCCGTTCTGCCCGGATACCTCTGATCCGACGCCTGCCGGGCCGTGGCGGCTCACACACTCCAATAAAAATGCTCTCATGAGACAATGGACGTGTGAGTTCTCAAGCAGGTAACAGGCAGACACGGCCCGTCGTCGAACACGCAGACGGCACGACATCGAAGACGCCGACGCGCGACGGTCGTCCGCTGCTCAATTTCAAGTCCCCGCGAGCCAGCCAGCCGAAGCAGCATCTGGCCGATATGACGATGGACGAACGCATCGACGCGGTCAAAGAGATGGGACTGCCGGCCTTCCGCGCCAAGCAGATCTCGACACACTACTTCTCGCACTATCAGACCGACGTGGAGTCCATGACGGACCTGCCCAAGGATCTGCGTGCCGACCTGCAGGAACGATTCTTCCCCCACCTCCTGACCGAGGTCCGCCGCCTGCGCACAGCCAACGGCGACACCATCAAATTCCTGTGGCGCCTCTACGACGGTGCGCTCGTCGAGTCAGTCCTCATGCGCTACCGCAACCGTGTCACCCTGTGCGTGTCCAGCCAGTGCGGCTGCGGCATGAACTGTCCCTTCTGCGCCACCGGCCAGCAGGGCCTGACACGCAACATGTCCGCGGCAGAGATCGTCGAACAGGTCATCCGAGCCAATCAGGTCATCGCTGCCGGTGAACTCGCACCCGCACCCACATCAGACATGCCAGCCGAAGGTGAGACGGCACTCGGTGCCGAAGCCGATGACGAGCAGGGGGAGACCTCTGAGGCCACGGTCGACGAATCGGGCACGAGCACCTCGGCGACGGGACCCGAACGCGTCTCCAACATCGTGTTCATGGGAATGGGCGAGCCCCTGGCCAACTACAAGCGGGTGATGAACGCGGTGCGCCGGTTCGTCGAACCTGCTCCCCAGGGACTGGGCATGTCGGCGCGCCGAATCACCATCTCCACGGTCGGTCTGGTCCCCGGCATCAACAAGCTCGCGGCCGAGGACATCCCCGTCACCTTCGCGCTCAGCCTCCACGCACCCGATGATGAGCTGCGCGACGAGATGATCCCCGTCAACACCCGGTGGAAGGCCGATGAGGCCATCGACGCCGCATACAACTACTACCAGGTGACGGGACGTCGGGTGAGCATCGAATACGCGCTCATCAAGGACATGAACGATCACCCCTGGCGTGCAGAGCTGCTGGCGAAGAAGCTCAACGCTCGCGGCCGCGGTTGGGTGCACGTCAATCCGATTCCGCTCAACCCGACTCCGGGCTCGGTGTGGACCGCGTCCGAGCCGGAGGTGGCCGACGAATTCGTGCGCAGACTCATCGACCAGGGAATCCCGACGACCATCCGCGATACCCGCGGATCGGACATCGACGGAGCCTGCGGACAGCTCGCTGCCGCCGACTGAGAAGTCGCGAACACGCATTTTCCGCGTCCGCCATTTATCATGGTGGAAATGACCAATACGGCGATTCGCTTCTGGAGGCAACATGGCGGACACGACTTTCCCCCGAATGTCCGGATGGAAGAACGGCTACGACCCGAAACAGGTCGACAGCTTCTTCAAACGTGCGCGTGAATCCTTCGAACGTCCCACCCCGCAGCCCGGTGACCTCGACTCCCGTGCGGTGCGCACTGTCGGCTTCGACCTGGTGCGCAAGGGATACCACGTCGCCGTCGTCGATGCCGCACTCGACCGCCTCGAAGACGCCTTCGCCAAACAGGCACGTGATCGCCTCATCGCACAGTCGGGTCAAGACGCATGGGTGTCCGAGCTGACACGTGTGGCCGCGTCCCTGCGGGGACGTCTGGTGCGCGAACCCGGCGAACACTTCGACAACCCGGCACCCGGAGTCATCGGCTACGACATTGATCAGGTCGATGACATGTGCGAGAAGGTCAACGCCTACTTCACCCAGGGTGTGGCCATGAGCGTCGACCAGGTGCGTCGCGTCCTGTTCAAGACGGCCAAGGGCGATAAGGCCTACGACGAGGACCAGGTGGATGCCTTCATCGACCGTGTCGTCGAAGTGATGGCCTCCGTTGACTGATTTCCATTACTTCGAAGCACCCACGGACACCTCGGCTGGAACTCTCAACCCGGTCTTCGAGCTGCTCGACTTCCCGATCGCCATGGGCGGGGCCGATGACATCGTCCTGACCGGGCCAGTCCCGGACCAACCGATGGTCGATGGCAGGGTGGTCACCGACCCACGTCTGGTCAAGGCACTGTCGAAGCCCGTGGAACTCGATCGCGCCGAGGTGCTCGACCGGAGTGCGAAACTCGCCGGAGTCCTCCGTGCCATGGGCATCAACGGCACAGAGAACGAACGAGTCATCATCGCCGAGGATGTTCCACCGGTCTCTCGGGCGCTCAGCATCCTCGGTGCCCTGCGCATCGGAGTCGCCGTCGACGTCCGCTCGGCGGCCGCTGATACCGCATCGTCCTCGACGTCCTCGTCGGTCGAGGCCTCCTCTGCTCAGTCTGGAGATGACGAGCTCACCACCGTGTTCGTCCACACCATCGACGCGGTCCCTATCGAGTCGGGACGGGCATCGGTCAAGGCCATCCGCTCCCAGTTCGAAGGCGTGGGCATCACCGTGGCGGGGGAGACCGCCAACATCGATCAGGCAATGAGGGACTCACGCGTCGAACCCGCCGCGGTCGTCGCACTCTTACCGGACCGGGAACTCATCGTCACCGACGAGACATCGCTCGACGCACGATCGAGCCTGGACTGGCTGTCGCAGGAGCTCCTTCCTGAGGCCTGACGCCTCCGATCCGAACACGACAGAGCAGATGAGCCGCACCACGATCACCGCCCATCTGCGCGAAGCAGGGTGCGTCTTCGCTGAAGACGAAGCCCGAATCCTGCTGGAAGCCGCCCAAGAGGCTGCCTCGTCAGACTTCGGCGACCGCCACTCCGTTCTCGGCAGGCTCCGGGCTCGCCGCGTTGCCGGTGAGCCGCTGGAACAGATCGTGGGATGGGTCGACTTCGCAGGTCAGCGCATCGCGGTCGCGCCCGGCGTGTTCGTGCCGCGGCAGAGAACGACGCTTCTGGCGCAGCAGTCGATACTGGCCGTGCAGACCGCAGGAGAATCGGCGCGCTTCCTTGAAGCCTTCTGTGGTGTGGGGGCTGTGGCCACCACAGTCTCCCGCGCCTTCCACGGAACTCAGATCCACCTCGGCGACCATGATGAGACTGCCCTCGGCGCTGCCAGGGCGAACGTCGGCGCTCAGGCAACGCCGCATCTGCTCGACTGCCTGGTGGGGCTGCCGCAGGCTCTGACCGGCAGCTTCGATGTGATCTCCGCGGTTCCGCCCTACGTGCCGGATTCCGCGGCACAGTACCTACCCCATGAAGCGGCCGAGTACGAGCCGGCGACGGCGCTCTTCGGCGGGGCCGACGGGCTGGACCTGGTCCGGCGCCTCATCACCGAATCACGCGATTGGCTGGCACCGGGTGGAGTGCTGCTCATCGAACTCGGCAGCCAGCAGCAGCAAGCGGCCACCGACTTCGCTGAGGCCCTGGGGTTCATCGGAACGCGCACACTCGGCGAGGACGAGCAGACCGTGGTGCTCGAACTGCGGCTGCGCGACTGAGAACGCTCGGTTCTCTGTGCCGGCCGGTGGATGGCGTCGGAGCCGTGAGGTGAATGACAGCAACCGCTGGCAAGACGTGCAGCGGTGCTGCATGTGTGCACTGCGTACACACTTCTTGCCAGCGGTTGCTGGGCGTTGCTCAGGCGCTCGTTGGCTGGGCGGTGCTCAGGCCCTGCGAATCAGTTCGCGAAGGCGTTGATTCCGGTGAGGCTGCGGCCCAAGGTGAGCTGGTGGACCTCGTGGGTGCCTTCGTAGGTGAGCACGGTCTCGAGGTTCACCGCGTGGCGCAGCGGTGGGTATTCGCTGGTGATGCCGGAACCGCCGAAGAGTGCGCGCAGGTCACGGCACACGTTCATCGCGGTATCGACGTTGACCATCTTGCCCAGGCTGATCTGTTCCGGGCGCACGCCCTTCTCCGAGTCCTTGAGCTTGCCCAGGTGAGCGGCGAGCAGTGTGATCTGCGAATACTGGCCGAAGGCCTTCGCAAGCTTCTGCTGGCTGATCTGGAACGAAGAAAGCGGACGGTCGAACTGAATGCGCGTATTGGTGTACTCGAGTGCCGATAGGAGAGCGTCGCGTGCGGCGCCGGTGACGCCGAAGACGATTCCGTAACGGGCCTCGGACAGGCACGACAGGGGGCCCTTGAGGCCCTTGGCCTTGGGCAGCATGGCATCTTCGGGAAGGCGCACGTTGTCGAGAACGATTTCGCCGGTGATCGAGGCCCGCAGTGAGATCTTGCGGTGGATCTCCGGAGTCTGGACGCCCTCGGTGTCACTGGGGACGACGAATCCGCGGACGACCGGCTTGCCCTTGGCATCGGTCTCTTCGGTCTTGGCCCACACGACCATGACATCGGAGACCGGGGAGTTCGTGATCCACATCTTCGCGCCGTTGAGGATCCAGTCGGATCCGTCCTTCTTCGCGGTCGTCTTCATTCCCGAGGGGTCGGAGCCGACATCGGGTTCGGTCAGACCGAAGCAGCCGATGGCCTTGCCGGCGGCCATCTTCGGCAGCCATTCTTCCTTCTGCGCTTCCGAGCCGAAGTGGTGGATGGCGAACATGGCCAGGGATCCCTGGACCGAGACGAGCGAGCGCAGACCAGAGTCCACGGCTTCGAGCTCACGGCAGGCCAGACCATACTGGGTGGCGGTGGATCCGCCGCAGCCGTAGCCGTCGAGGTGCATGCCCAGGAGCCCGAGTTCGCCTAGGCCCTCGGCGAGTTCCCGAGCGGGGATCGTGGCGTCGAGGAAGTAGTCGCCGATCTTCTCGCGGACGTTCTCATCCAGCCATTTCTTCACGATCGACGCGAACTCGAGGTCATCTTCCTCGAAGACCGAATCCAAGCCGAGAATGTCGTCGGGGCTCATCGCTGCACTCATTAAATCCTCTTTCGCCATTGATTCGCATTGCATATCTCACGTCGCCGATGACGCCGATGTCGAGTCATTTCTCAGAGAACTTTGGCATTATCGGTAGGCGTGAGCAAACGTAGAATCATTGTAGTCGGCTCGACCGGTTCGGTCGGCACCCAGGCCCTCGACGTCCTGGCGGAGAACGCAGAAGGTTTCGAGGTCATCGGCCTCGCCGCCGGAACCCAGCTCGATGCGCTGGTCGCCCAGGCCCTCGAATTCTCTGTCCCCGTCATCGGCCTCACCAGCCCACCAGAGGGTGGCCCGGACGAGATCCGCCAGCGACTGGAGCAGGCCGCCGGCCAACGGGGAGTAAGCGATCCTGTCCGTGAGATCCACGTGGGCCCCGACGCCGCCGAGGTGGTCGCCGGTGCCGCCGCCGACATGGTCCTCAACGCTGTTACCGGTGCTGCCGGGCTCGGTGCGACCCTGGCGGCCCTGGAACGCGGCACAGATGTGGCGCTGGCCAACAAGGAGTCCCTCATCATCGGCGGCTCGATCGTCCTCGATGCCGCCGCCCGCAACAACGCGGCTCTCATCCCCGTCGACAGTGAGCACTCCGCCATCGCCCAGGCCCTGCGCTCGGGCACCCACGGTGAGGTGAGCAAGCTCGTCATCACCGCCTCCGGGGGGCCCTTCCGCGGGATGACCCGCGATGCCCTGCGTAGTGTCACCCCAGCCCAAGCGCTGAAGCATCCCACCTGGTCGATGGGCTCGATGATCACCATCAACTCGGCGACCCTGGTCAACAAGGGGCTCGAAGTCATCGAAGCGCATCTGCTCTTCGACATCGACTTCGACCACATCGAGGTCGTCGTCCACCCGCAGTCGCAGATCCACTCGATGGTCGAATTCAGCGACGCTTCGACGATCGCGCAGATCTCCCCACCGGACATGCGGCTGCCCATCGCCTATGCACTCGGCACACAGACCGATGGCCAGACCCAGCGCCTGTCCTCCGGCGCGGTGGCCAACAACTGGGGTCAGCCCATGCACTGGTCCTTCGAACCCGTCAACCACCTCGCGTTCCCGGCACTCGGTTTGGCCGTTGAAGCAGGACGGAAGAGGAAGAGCTTCCCCGCGGTGTTCAACGCCGCCAACGAGGTCCTCGTCGAAGCTTTCGTGGGCGGGCAGATCCCCTTCACCGGTATCGACAAGGGCATCGAACGGGCGCTGCGAGCTCACGAGCCTGCAGCCGAGCACACCGTCGAAACCGTGCTCGCCGCCGATGCGTGGGCCCGGGAGTTCGCCCGCCAGGACCTGAAGGCACAGACCGAGGCGACACCATCATCTGCACCCGGTACGACCGCCGGCGGCTCCTGATATGACAGTCGTCCTCTACATCGTCGGGATCGTCCTGTTCCTCATCGGGATCTCGATCTCGATCGGACTCCACGAACTCGGCCACTTGGTACCGGCGAAGAAGTTCGGGGTCAAGGTCACCCACTACATGGTCGGCTTCGGTCCGACGGTGTTCTCCTTCCGCCGTGGGGAGACCGAATACGGGATCAAGGCTCTGCCTCTGGGTGGTTTCATCGCCATGCCGGGAATGTACCCGCCGCTGGAAGCCACGACTCGTCGGGCCGGCAGGACTGCAGCCGAGACCGAGCGCAACGATGTCGGCACGATCGGGGACGAGCAAGGACCTTCCGACCTCGCGACGGAGGCTCCCCGCCGGCCGCGCAAGCAGCGGCGGGGGCGGCTGTTTGAGAACACGATGGCCGATGCCCGGGACTTCTCGAACCAGGAGATCGAACCGGGGGAGGAGCACCGGACCTTCTACGCCCTGAACGTGCCCAAACGGCTCGTCGTGATGTTCGCGGGCCCCCTGGTCAACCTCGTGCTCGGGATCATCATCATGGCGATCTCGCTCATCGGCATCGGCGTCATGACCCCGACGACCTCGGTCCAGACCGTCGTCGAATGCGCGGTGCCCGCCTCGGAGGCGGCGCAGCGCCCTGCGTCTGAGAAGGAGACCTGCCAGGACGATGATCCGCTGACGCCGGCCTGGGAAGCCGGCATCAAACCTGGTGATGACATCACCTCGGTGGCCGGTGTCTCCACCGACAGCTGGGACGAACTCTCCAACGTGATCAAGGATCATGCCGGCGAACGCGTCGACGTTGAGTTCAACCGCGATGGCCAGAAGCAGACGGTGACAGTGCCGATCATCGCCCATGAGAGAGCCGTCGTCGATGACCGCGGTGAGGCGCAGATGAACGCCGACGGTACACCGCAGACGGTGACCGAGGGCTTCTTCGGTGTCGGTCCCGTCCAGGAACGTCAGCCGCTGCCGCTCAACGAGTTCCCCGGCGCGGTCTGGGAGCAGATCAGCGGCGTATTCCACGCGATCGTGACCCTGCCGGTCAAGCTCATCGACATCGCCGAGGTGGCCACCGGCTCGAAGGAACGCGACGCCGAAGGCCTGGTCGGGATGGTCGGAGTCGGGCGCATCGCCGGTGAGATCGTGTCGACCGATCAGTTCCAGATCGTCGAGAAGGCACAGCTGGGGCTGGGCATGCTGGGCTCGCTCAACATCTTCCTGTTCGCCTTCAACATGATCCCGCTGCTGCCGCTGGACGGCGGACACATCGCGGTCGGTCTCTACGAAGGCGCACGCCGCCAGATCAACAAGTTCCGCGGACGCGGCAAGATCGGCCCCTTCGACACGGCCCGGCTGCTGCCGCTGACCTACGTCGTCATCGGGCTGATGCTGTGCATGACGGCGCTGCTCGTCTACGTCGACCTCGTCAAACCGGTCACGCTCGACGCGATCTTCAACTCCGGGTAGGCACGCCCTGCGCTGCTCGGGTGGCCCAAGTTGGCTGGCTGCCGTGGTGCTTGGTCGCCCCCGTGCTCAGCTGTTGAGCGTGATCGTCTGCACCTCGCCGAGGTGGTCCAGGCTCACCGTGATCGACGGTGCCTGGGCTGCTGGCTCTGCCGCAGCAGAGACAGTCACCGTGCCCTTCAAAGGAGTCAGCATGGTGAGTGCCTCAGTGGTGAAGGCCCGGCTGAGCTGGTGGTCCTCCTTCCACGCGCTGAAGCGTTCGCGGCGTTCGGCACGGGGCTCATCGAGGTCCATGTTGATGGTGAAGAGCTCATCGGCGATCGTGTCGTCGAAGTCGATGACCAGGTTCGCTGCGGCCAGCACCGTCTCTGACTGTTTGGCTGCGACCGGATGGTGAGGGGCCGGCACCGCGGTGGTCGTGCGTGTCAGCTGCAGGTCGGGCGTGCCTGCGGCGGCGGCCCAACCGGCATCGATGGCGTCTCTCACGGTGCGTTCGGCCGGGAAGTAGGTCGTATTGCCGAAGACGACGATGCTCAGCCCCAGGTCCGGGAACCACCGCATGTGTGAGCCGTACCCGGGGTAGCCTCCGGAATGGCAGGCGACCCGACCGAACCGAGAATCCAGGCGCGGCTGCAGACCGAAGCCGTAGTTGACGGATTCGGTGTGATGCTCGCTGTGCTGGATCTCGATGAGACGGTGGGACTGCTGGTTGTCCGTGAGAATCCGCGGCAGTGCCCCCGGTTCGTAGGAATCGATGTCTTCCAAGGCGTCCAGGTGGGCGCTCATCCAGGTTCCGATGTCGTTGACCGTGGAGATGACTCCGCCGATGGGGGAGAAGACCCCGGGGCCGGTGAGTTCGGCCGGGTGGTTGTGACCGTTACGGTCGATGCGGATGCCTGGCATCAGGTCCGGGAAGTCGGCGATGTCGAAGCCGGTGCGGGTCAGTCCCAGGGGTGCGAGCACCTCGGCGGTGACGACGTCGATGAACGATTTCCCGGCCACCGCCTCGGCGACGAGACCGAGCAGGGCATACCCGAGGTTGGAGTACTCGTATCCGGTGTCTGCCGGTGCGATGGGGATGGCTCCGCGCTTGAGGTAGTCGATGAGTTCGGCACCCGTCATCGCCTCCACACGGTCGGCCCAGGGGTCGTCCTTCGTGAACCCGGTGCCCATCGTCAGCGCCTGCCGGCAGGTGCGGTCGGCGATCGATGTGCCGCTGAGTTCTGGGAGGAGCTGACCCAAGGGCATGTCGATATCCAGCCCCTGGGCCCTGAGCCGACCGATCGCTGCGGCCGTGAACGACTTCGTCATCGAGGCGATCCGGTAGGGAACATCGCCGTTGGCCACGGTTCCGGCCTCACCTTGGGGAAAGACGCCCCAGGCCAGGGTTCCGCCCTGCTCGGCCAGAGACGACGCCGCAGATTCGAGTCGGCTGATGATGGCCTGCGTATCGGGGTGGGTGAATGGCACGAAATCTCCTCAGCTCACGGCTATCTTCTGGGATCGGACGGCAAGTTTCCTTCACGATACCTGCGAAATGATGCTGTCGTGAGCGATCACACCGTGATCGGAGAGCCCGGATACGGTTTGAAGTCCTACAATATGAATGACTCGAACGATCAGTCTGGTCCCCAGTCGTCAATGAAGGGAATGTCTTCGTGACATCGGTCAACCTCGGAATGCCTGCCCCACCACCTCCTGTGCTCTCGCCGCGACGCAAAACGCGACAGATCCAGGTCGGAAAGGTCGGCGTCGGTTCCGATTTCCCTGTCAGCGTCCAATCGATGACGACGACACAGACCACTGACATCAACGGGACTCTGCAGCAGATCGCCGAACTCACCGCCGCAGGCTGTGACATCGTGCGAGTGGCCTGCCCTTCGCCCGATGATGCTGCAGCACTGCCGGTGATCGCACAGAAGTCGCAGATCCCGGTCATCGCCGACATCCACTTCCAGCCGAAGTACGTCTACGCCGCGATCGACGCCGGCTGCGGCGCGGTTCGCGTCAACCCCGGCAACATTCGCAAATTCGACGATCAGGTCAAGCAGATCGCGAAGGCGGCAAATGACGCCGGGACCTCGATCAGGATCGGTGTCAACGCCGGATCCCTGGACAAGCGCATCATGGAGAAGTACGGCAAGGCCACCCCAGAAGCGCTCGTCGAGTCCGCTGTGTGGGAGGCTTCACTGTTCGAAGAACACGATTTCCACGACTTCAAGATCTCCGTCAAGCACAACGACCCCGTGGTCATGGTCCGCGCCTACGAGCTGCTCGCCGAACGCGGTGACTGGCCTCTGCACCTGGGTGTCACCGAGGCTGGGCCTGCCTTCCAGGGCACGATCAAGTCCGCCACCGCCTTCGGTTCGCTGCTGTCGCAGGGCATCGGCGACACGATCCGCGTCTCCCTCTCCGCACCACCGGTCGAGGAGATCAAGGTCGGCAACCAGATTCTTGAGAGCCTCAACCTCAAGCCACGCAAGCTCGAGATCGTCTCCTGCCCGTCCTGCGGACGCGCCCAGGTCGACGTCTACACCCTTGCGGACAAGGTCACGGCCGGTCTCGAAGGCATGGAGGTTCCTCTGCGCGTCGCCGTCATGGGCTGCGTCGTCAATGGTCCCGGTGAAGCCCGTGAGGCCGACCTCGGTGTGGCCAGCGGCAATGGCAAGGGCCAGATCTTCGTCAAGGGCGAGGTCATCAAGACCGTGCCCGAGGCCATGATCGTCGAGACTCTCATCGAAGAGGCCAACCGCATCGCAGCGGAGTCCGACGCCCCGTCCGGATCACCTGACGTCGTCGTCGGCTGAAACCCGACCCATCTCGAAAAGCTCCCCGGTGTGTGAGGATCTGAACAAGGAGGCTCTCTGGTGCTGAGAGTCGCTCGTCTGGGACATCAGCACACCGGGTGGCTGACGAGCCTGCTGGCACTCAACCCGTGCGAGAACGTCTACCTCATCGCGCTGATCGAAATCACCGGCACAGCGCAGATGAACTCACCGGCCGGTACCGTGTTGGGTGTCTTCGACGGTGACCGCCCGGTTTCCGCCTACTGGGTGGGAGGCAACATCATTCCCGTCGCTGCGACCCCGGAAACGAACCAAGCTCTTGCCGAGAAGCTCAACGCCGATGGGCGCTACTCCTGCTCCCTCATCGGTTCCCGGGAGATCATCCTCGATCTGCACAACCGCCTGAACTGGGGCCGTGCCCGCGGTGTCCGTGACCGGCAGCCGCTGCTGGCGATCAGTTCCGACCCCTTGGTCGACCCCGACGAGGCGGTGCACCTGGTCACGGTGGAGCAGCTGCCTGCGGTGTTCGCCGCCAGCGTCGACATGTTCACCAACGAGGTGGGTTTCTCACCGATCGAAGGCGGCCAGTCGAGCTACCTGGCCCGTGTCCGCAACATCATCCGGGGCAAGAACTGCTTCGCCCGGATCTCTGACACTCTGCCGCAAGGCGGGCTGGTGGGCCGTTGGCCGGCGACAGAGCAGTCCGAGCAGGTGCTGTTCAAGGCCGACATCGGAATTCGGGCACCGCGCATCGTTCAGGTGCAGGGCGTCTGGGTCCATCCTGATGTGCGCCAACAAGGTCTGGGGGCTGCCGGAATGGCTGCCGTTGTGGCACAGACTCGGGCGGCCGGGCACACCACGGTCAGCCTCTACGCCAACGACTACAACGAGGTGGCTCTGCGCATGTACACGCGAGTCGGCTTCGAACAGGTCGGCACCTTCGCCACCGTTATGTACTGACCGCGAAGCGGCATCGTTGTCGGGAGCAATCTGGCAGCGACCCGCTCGACTCGTGTCACGCTCGCGCTCCAACCTTCTCGTCGAGAACCGAGCTCATCGTCGAGAGCCGAGGTCAGCGCCGGGAGGAGAACTCAGGGAGTCTGCTTTCGAGCGTTGGCTGTGCTTTCGACGGCCAGCAGTCAGCCGCAAGTCGACCGCAAGAGCTCGAACACTCGACTGGCTTAGTCAGTGGTCACGGCGATCGCGATTCTGGGGCTTGGCCATGTCGCCCAGGAACTTCTCCATCTCCCGCCGGTCCTTCTTCGTCGGCCGGCCCATACCCTTGTCTCTGCGGGGGACGAATCCGCGCAGAGCGGGATCCGGCGGCGGGGTGAGATCCTCGTAGCACTGCACGGCGATCGAAGCCTGGGGACGAGTGGGAATGAACCCGGTGATCTTCCAGATGAACTCGGTGCCTGCCTTGCGCACGCGCACCTCCTGGCCGATGGAGACCTTCTGCGCCGCCTTGACCCGCTGGCCCTCGACCTGGACGTGTCCGCCCCGACAGGCCTGGGTCGCCAGGTTCCGGGTCTTGAACATCCGGGTCGTCCACAGCCAGACATCCACGCGCACGTGTTTGCCGGGGGAGCGGTCAATCTCCATAGTCAGCCTCCATGATCGTCAGCGTGAAGCCTCGTCCGAGCCTGCACTCGGCGCCGCGCCGCCTGCAGCCGGGGCCACGGTGTCGACATCGCTGCGCAGAGCGATCTCGCTGCGGCGGGTGAATGTCTGGGCAGGGCGGCCGCGACCTTGGGACACCGCATGCCCGGTGGGCGCGAGAAGGGGCAGCATGGTGCGGCGAAAGGTATCCGCCTGCAGGTTCTCTCCCGAGACCATCTCATGCAGCTCACGCAGCTGCCGCAGCGAGAACTCCTCCGGCAGCAGGCCGAACGGATCGGGGGTGCGCTCATGCAGGGCACGCAGGCGGTGCACCGCAACCCGCACGATCTCCTGATGCTCGGCGCTGAGCTCACGCACCGAATGCACGGGCGCCAGTTTTCGCCGCCGGGCATCCTGCGGATCCGGTTCGGTCTCGGGTGTGCTGGCATCGCCGAAGCCCACATCCCTCGTCGAGAGCACATCGAGGTGGGCCACCGAGATCACCCAGCCACGATCATCACGATCGGGCTGGTCGAAGACATGGAGCTGAACCGGGGCACGATCGACAAGCCTCGCCTTCTCGCGCAGGCACCGCGCGACCGCCTCGGCGAGGCGTTCCTGGGGTCGCAGAATCGATCCCGGCAGCTGCCAGGCGCCGTCGCCGGAATGGGTGAGGAGCACGTGCAGGCCACGTCGGGGAACGGGGCAGAGGACCGCGGTGTCGACCGCGACCGAGGGCCGCGGGAACTGCGTCAGTTGAGTGGAATCAGGCATGCTCTTCGTATCGGTCAGAAATTCGGTCGGTCAGCGATTAGGCCCGATTCGCTCAGGCCCTGGTGGACGTCTGTGCCCACCAGTCTAATTCGCTTCCACCACCTGACGAATCCGCGCTCACAGACAGAACCTCCACCACCCCTCACTGGCCGTGTCCGTGTGAGCCGCAGAACGGTTTGGTCTCACAATTGCCGTGCGGATACTCGCGTGCGATAGTGTTCGATCTGAGTCTTGACAAGTTGAGGAGTATCACCCATGGCCCTGCGCATGTCGTCCCTGTTTGTGCGAACCCAGAAGGAAGACCCGGTCGGTGCCGAGGTTGCCAGCCACAAACTTCTGCACCGTGCGGGATACATCCGCCGATCGGCACCGGGGATCTACACATGGCTGCCTCTGGGACTTCAGGTCCTGGGCAAGATCGAAGCCATCGTGCGTGAGGAGATGGCCCGAGCCGGGTCACAGGAAGTCCACTTCCCGGGCCTGCTGCCCGCCGACCCGTATCGGAAGTCCGGGCGCTGGGAAGCCTTCGGCCCCGACCTCTTCCACCTCAAGGACCGCAAGGACAACGACTACATCCTGGCCCCGACCCACGAAGAGGTCTTCACCCTCCTGGTCAAGGACCTCTACTCCTCCTACAAGGACCTGCCGCTGTCCATCTACCAGGTCCAGACCAAGTACCGTGACGAGGCTCGCCCCCGCGCCGGCCTGCTGCGCGGACGCGAATTCATCATGAAGGACGCCTACTCCTTCGACATCGACGACGCCGGACTCGACGCCTCCTACGAAGCGATGCGCGTGGCCTACCTGCGCGCCTTCGCCCGCCTTGGCGTGCCCTGCCTGCCGGTCAAGGCCACCCCGGGCGCCATGGGCGGCTCCGGCACCGAGGAGTTCATCTACCCCTCCGAGGTCGGCGAGGACACTTTCGTGCGCTCACCCGGCGGATACGCCGCCAACGTCGAGGCAGTGACCTCGATCGTGCCCGAGACCATCCCATTCGAGAACTCACCAGCGGCCCACGTCGAGGACACCCCCGACACGCCCACGATCGAGACCCTCGTCGACGCCGCCAACGCGAACCACCCCCGCGAAGACCGCGCTTGGACCGCAGCGGACACGCTCAAGAACGTCGTCTGCGCCGTCACCCACCCCGACGGCACCCGCGAGATCATCGTCATCGGCCTGCCCGGCGACCGTGAGGTCGACCTCGACCGCGCCGCCGGCACCGGAATGCTCGGCAACGGCGAGGTCGATCTCGAGGCCGCCACCAGCGAGGACCTCGCCGCCCACCCGGAGCTCGTCAAGGGCTACATCGGACCGGGCAACGACCTCGACAATCAGATCCTCGGCCTCGAAGGCACCTCGAAGATCCGCTACCTCCTCGACCCTCGCGTCGTCGACGGCACCCGCTGGATCACCGGCGCCAACGAGCCCGGCCGCCACGTCTTCGACCTCGTCGCCGGTCGTGACTTCACCGCTGACGGCACCATCGAAGCCGCCGAGGTGGTCCTCGGCGACCCCGCACCCGACGGTTCCGGTCCGCTGGAGCTGGCCCGCGGTGTCGAGATCGGTCAGATCTTCAAACTCGGCCGCAAGTACGCCGAGGCCCTCGATCTCAAGGTCCTTGACCAGAACGGCAAGGCCACGACCGTGACCATGGGCTCCTACGGCCTCGGCGTCACCCGCGTCATGGCCTGCATCGCGGAGGAATACCACAGCGAGGGCGGCCTCCTCTGGCCCCAGCACCTGGCCCCGGCCGACGTGCACATCATCGCCGCCGGCAAGGGCGAGGAGATCGCCGAGGCGGCGGAGAAGCTGACAGCCGAGCTCGAGTCCGAAGGCGTCAGCGTCCTCCTCGACGATCGTCTCAAGGTCTCACCCGGCTTCAAGTTCGCCGATGCCGAACTCATCGGCATCCCGACCGTGATCGTCGTCGGTCGCGGCCTGGCCGATGGAGTCGTCGAAGTCCGCAATCGTCTCGCCGATGAGAAGCAGGAAGTGCCCGTCGCCGAGGTGGTCGCTGGCACCGTGGCCACGATCCGTGCCGCTTATGCCACTGCCGATGCTGCGGCGGACGCAGCGATTGCCGAAACATCTGCTCGGTGAACCGACGTAGGTGATGGAGGCTCTCACCGCGGGCATCGATGTCACCCTCGGCATGCTTCTGTGGCTGTTGGCCGCAGGCGTGCTGGCCGGGTGGATCGATGCCGTCGTCGGCGGCGGCGGTCTGATCCAGCTCCCGGCTCTGCTCCTGGTTCCGGGCATGACACCGGTCCAGGCTGTGGCCACGAACAAGGTGGGCTCGATTGCAGGCACGACCGCCTCGGCGGTGACCTATCTGCGCAAGATCACGCCCGACCGTTCGGCGACGATCCCTGCTGCGGCCACGGCATTCCTCGGTGCCGTCTTCGGCGCCAAACTCGCGACTCTGGTCCCCGGTGAACTCTTCACTCCGATCATTCTGGTCGCGCTCATCGGGGTCGGACTCTTCACGGTCCTCAACCCCAGCCTCGGCGCCGATGCGAGCCTGCGATTCGGGGAATCCTCGAAACGTCACCATGGTCTGTCATGGCTGATCGGTCTAGTCATCGGCATCTATGACGGAGTGCTCGGACCCGGCACCGGTTCCTTCCTCGTCATCGCGTTCGTCACGGTCATCGGATTCTCGTTCCTCCAGGCCTCGGCCACGGCGAAGATCATCAACTGGGCGACGAACTTCGGAGCCCTCGTCTTCTTCATCCCCGATGGGCAGGTCGTGTGGGCGCTCGGTCTCGTCGTCGCCGTGGGCAATGTCGCCGGTGGAATCTTCGGTGCCCGCACGGCCTTGAAGAAGGGCTCCGGTTTCGTTCGAGTCGTCTTCGTCGTCGTGGTCTCGGCGATGATCATCAAACTCGGCTACGACGTGATCTCCGGCCTCGTCCACTAGCCGCCGTCAGCTAGTTGGGGTAGGGATCAGCCGATGGGTTTGAGCGCGTGGGCGTTGACGCCGGCGACATCGGCACCTGAGAGGGCGCGGGCGACCCACAGCGAGCGGGCGGCATCGGCCAGAGCCGCGTTCGAACCGCTGCGGGCTGACTTCAAGTACCAGAACATGTTGGTGATCTCCCGGGCGACTGCGGCACCCATCCCGTACTGCGGGTCCATGCCCGCGCACAGGGCGAGGTCGGTGGCGAATCCGCGCAGCCATGCGGCCTGGGCCTGGGGGTGCTGGGACGGGATCTCAACGAGACGGTTCCACAGCACCGGTGCCAAGGTGTAGGCGGTCGGTCCCGACAGCGGCTGCGGGTCGATGGCCTTCCACGTGGAGATCCCGGCGGCATCGGGATTGCCGGCGAGGATGTTGTAGTAGTGCAGATCGGCGTGGATGAGCCAGTTCTCCTCAGACGCAGCCAGGGTGTGCATCCAATTGCGGGCGAACGAGAGCAGCAAAGAATCACCGGGACCAGCCTCGGACCAGCCACTGAGCAGCCCGGCGTCGGCGTCGAAGGTGTTCAGCCATCCCGCAGCCACATCCTGGACCCGCAGGAAATCCGAATCCGCTGGAATCTCCAGCGATCGCTGCAGAGCACCCCATACCGGAGGCACATCAGCCAAAGGCAGCACGGAGAGATTGTCCTTCGTGCGCAGCCGCTCCTGCAACGTCACCCGGAAGCTGTGATCGTCCCGGATCACCCGGACGGCACCGTGCCCGTTCCACATCTTCAGCGCCCGCAGGGCCTGTGCATGTGCGGCCGTATGCGCCGAGGTGGGGGCCGCGAACCGCAGCACACCCTGGTAGTGCTCCTGGGTGAGGACTGGGATCACGAGACTCTCGCAGCCGGCCCAGGGCGAGCCCGGGACATCGTCGAAGGTCAGCTGCCACCGGTCGGCGAGCTCACTGGCCATGAAGTCCAGGGCCGCGACCCAGGAGGTGGTGCGGAACTCGCCGATGATGTCTCGAGTGGCGTTGAACAGGACTGGTGGGACCTTCACTTCTGTGCCTCCGCCTCTCCGGAGTCCCCGGAATAGGTGTACCGAAGCACCTGTGGACTGGCGAACACCGTGCGCGTGCGGGCGGATTCCCAGAGGCGCAGAGCCGCTCGCGTGTCGGTCTGCAGCCACGGCAGGAGGGCTGCAGCGATTCCGTCCTCAAGCGCCAGCGCCAGCTCTTTGGCAGTCTCCGGGTCTGTGGGGGTGGGGTCGAGCTTCCATGACGGAGCGCCCGGATCCGCGTTGTTCTCACCGAGGCGCTCAAGCATTTCACCGGCCAAGGAACCCAGCGACTCCAGGCGGGCCACGGCACGTTTACGTTCGGTCGACTTGGAATCGAAGTTCACGGCCAGTCGCTCATACCCGTAGGAGGCAGCTCTGGCTTGGCTGAGGATCGCATTCCACATCGGGGGAGCAGTGGAATCATCAGCCGTCGGTCCCTGCTCGTCGGGGGATTCGGTGGCCTCTGCCGTTCCCGGCTCTGCCGAGGAATCTGCGGGACTGGAACTGCGTGATTCTCGGACCAGGGCATCTGAGCTGCGGATGATTTCGGCGTCCTTCGTCCCGGCGGTCAGGGCAAGGCCGGTCGCCACGTCGACCAGGACGGGAATGAGGCCTGAGCCCAAGGTCGGCAGGTCGGTGAATACGGCAGTGGTGACCACCTCGGCGGCGGCGATGTAGGTGCGCGGCTCCTCGGTCGGTGGGGGCTCGGTGGCCATCTCCGAGGGAGGGGACCAGACGGGGCCGATGGCGTCCCGGAATTTCTGCAAGGCCTCACCGGCGGTCTCCGGGTCCTTGTCTCCCGGAGTTGTGGCGGCGAGGATTCTGGCGATGCGGTTGCGCAGCTGGTTCGTCTCATCGAGGGTCGGCACGTCCGGGGGAGCATCGAGTCTCACACCGCATCCCGACAGCAGGCTCAGACTCGCCCCGCTCGCACCGTAGAGGAGAAGAGCACGGCGGCTGACGGGAAAACGCATAGGCCAATCCTAGCGGATGCTTAACCCAACCCGGGGGAGTCGCTTAGGGTGGGGCTAAGGCAATCAGCAGGGCAGAGACAACAGTTCCGCACGGGGTTCGCTCCGCTGACGGAACAGGGACTGGAGGATACATGGACGAGGACGTGGCGCAGATCGAGGAGCTTCTGCGGGAACCGCTGCAGGCCTCCGGGTTCTACCTGGAATCGGTGAAGGCAGTGGCAGCGGGCCAGCGACGGGCACTGACGGTCGTCGTCGACCTCGACGAGTCCAGCACGGAACCGATGTCGATGGACAAGATCGCCGAATCGAGCCGTCTCGTCGGTGACACCCTCGACGAGGTCGAGGTCTTCCGTGACAAGCCCTATCAGCTTGAGGTCACCAGCCCGGGTGCGACGCGGAAGCTGGAGGCGCCTCGACACTTCAAGCGCGTGCTCGGCCGTCGACTCGAAATCAGCACGAAGAAGGACACCTTCAAGCTCGATCTCGACGATGTGGGCGATCACTCAATCTCGGGCATCGATCCCGCCAGTCGTGAGAAGCGCACGGTCAAGCTCGGCGACATCGTCAAGGCGCAGGTCGAACTCAAATTTCGGTGAGCGCAATCTGAGATAGAATGTCACGCCTGCATAAATGAAGACCGACAATTCAATGCTCGAGGGAGCCGGAGAGGATATAGGCCATGGATATCGACCTCAGTGTTCTGCGCATTATCGAGCGAGAGCGGGAGATTCCGCTCGATACTCTGATCGAACTCATCGAACAAGCGCTCTTCCTTGCCTATCAGAAGACCGAGGGCGCGTGGCCAGATTCCCGCGCCGAACTGGATAAGAGCACGGGCGAGGTTCGCATCCTCGCCGTCGAGTTCGACAACGATGACAATCCGATCGGCGAGTTCGACGATACTCCCACCGGCTTCGGGCGCATCGCTGCGCAGACGGCACGCCAGGTCATCCACCAGCGCCTGCGCGACGTCGAAGACGAATCGGTGCTCGGAAACTTCAAGGGCCGCGAGGGCGAGATCGTCTCCGGCACCATTCAGCAGGGCAGGGATCCGCAGATGGTTCAGGTCGACCTCGGTGATGTCGAGGCAGTCCTGCCACCGCATGAGCAGGTTCCCGGTGAGTCCTACCGGCACGGAACTCGCCTGCGTGTCTACATCGCCGACGTGCACAAGGGACCGAAGGGAACATCGGTCACCGTCTCGCGCACTCACCCGAACCTCGTACGTCGGCTGTTCGCACACGAAGCGCCCGAGATCGCCGACGGCACCGTCGAGATCGTCTCCCTGGCACGTGAGGCCGGGCATAGAACCAAACTGGCCGTGCGCGCCACGAAGCCCGGAGTCAACGCGAAGGGCTCATGCATCGGCGAACTCGGATCCCGAGTGCGGGCCGTGATGAACGAACTGGGTCAGGAGAAGATCGACATCGTCGACTACAGCGACGACCCGGCCAAGTTCATCGGCCACGCGCTTTCACCAGCCAAGGCGAGCAAGGTCGACATCCTTGATCCCGACCTGCAGGAGTCTCGTGCCATCGTGCCCCGGGACCAGCTCTCGCTGGCCATCGGCAAAGAGGGGCAGAATGCCCGTCTGGCTGCCAAACTCACCGGCTGGAAGATCGACATCGTCCCTGGCGAATAGACATCGGGCGTGATCTGAACCACTCGGGGTGTGGCACGGGTGGGGACGGAAGTGCTGTAGAATTACGTACTGTGATTGTAGGCGCGGCACCTCGAAGGACGTGCATCGCCTGCAGGCAAAAGGCCGACCGGGGCGAACTCACACGATTCGTGATTCGACCTGATCAGCATCCGGCCATCGTCCATGACGTGTCAGCGACACTGCCGGGACGAGGAGCCTGGGTGCACCCGGACGCCACATGCCTGAAGAAGGCATTGACGGCCGCATCCTTCGCTCGAGCCTTTCGAACGAAGGTCACCGCCTCGGACCTGCCGAGGATGGATACCGAACCCAAGAAGAGCGGGTAGCCCGAATGGATGACAAGTTGTGAGTGTCGTGCGATGACACCGCTATCGGAATTCGAGAGAGCAGTGAAATGAGAACTGCTCTTCATTGATGAGGTTCTTTCCTGACCGGGAAAGAACCCGGACAGGAGAACTGTGGCAAAGCCCCGTGTCCATGAGCTCGCGAAAGAGCTCGGCACTACAAGTAAGAACGTCCTCGAGAAACTCCAGGACCTGGGCGAATTCGTTCGCTCCGCTTCCTCGACCCTCGAAGCACCCGTCGTGCGAAAGGTGAAGGAAGCATTCGCCGATTCCGCTCCGGCCAAGTCCAGCGGAGACAAGGCCTCCAGTGCCTCCGCCGAGACGAAGCCGGCAGCCAAGCCGGGCGCAAAGCCCGCAGCGAAGCCCGGTGCTCCCAAGCCCGGTGCGAAGACTGCTGCCAAGCCAGGTGCTAAGCCCGGCGCCAAGGCAGCCTCGACATCAAGCGACGCAGCCGAAACCTCACCTGCAGCGGCAAAGCCCGCAGCCAAGTCGACCGGCGCGAAGCCGGGAGCGAAGCCTGCGGCAGCACCTGCTGCTGAGTCGAAGCCGGCTGCAGAGACCAAGGCTGATGACACCGCGGCAGCTGCTCCGGCAGCAGCCGAAGCGTCCGAGCAGGCCAAGCCTGCACCGCGTGCGAACGCACCGAAGCCAGGCGCTGCTCCGAAGCCGGGTGCCGTTCCCAAACCAGGCTCGGCTCCCAAGCCGGGCTCTGCCCCGAAGCCAGGCGGCCGTTCGCCGGCTCGTCCCGGCAACAACCCCTTCGCTCCAGCCCAGGGCATGCCCAAACCGGCAGGCCGCGGCGGACCGAAGTCCGGCAATCGCCCCGGCGGCCAAGGTGGCCAGGGCGGTCAAGGCGGTCCAGGAGCACGTCCGGGCAACAACCCGTTCGCCAACTCGCAGGGAATGCCGAAGCCAGGTCAGAAGCCACCTCGCGCATCCGGTGAGGAAGGCGCAGCAGGCCCACGTCCGGCACCACGCCCGGGCGCACCTCGCCCCAACCCATCGATGATGAAGAACTCGGCTCTCAACAAGCCGGCCCCAGGTCGCGGACGCGGCGGAGGACGCGGCAACGCGCCCGCCGGCGGTGGCGCACCCGGTGCACCAGGTGCAGCCCCAGGCGGCGCACCTGCAGGTCGTCGCGGACCCGGCGGCGGTCCAGGTGGTCGTGGTTCAGGTCGCGGTCGCGGCAGCACACAGGGTGCATTCGGCCGTGGCGGCGGTCCCCGTCAGAAGGGGCGCAAGTCGAAGCGGGCCAAGCGCGCCGAGTTCGAACAGATGCAGACACCGTCCGTCGGTGGCGTCTCTGTTCCACGCGGCGACGGCACGACTCCGCTGCGCCTGCGCCGCGGATCCTCGTTGGCCGACTTCGCTGAGAAGATCAACACCGATCCGACAAACCTCGTCACGGTGCTCTTCCACCTCGGCGAGATGGCGACCATCACCCAGTCTCTCGACGAGGGCACCTTCGAGGTTCTCGGCGAGGAGCTCGGCTACAAGATCGAGATCGTCTCACCCGAGGACGAAGACCGTGAGCTGCTCGAGACCTTCGACATCGACCTTGACGCGGAAGCCGCGGACGAGGACGACGAGGATCTCGCAGCACGTCCACCGGTCGTCACCGTCATGGGTCACGTCGACCACGGTAAGACCAAGCTTCTCGACGCCATTCGCTCAGCGAACGTTGCTGCCCGCGAAGCCGGCGGAATCACCCAGCACATCGGTGCCTACCAGGCCGAGGTCGAGCACGAAGGCGCCGATCGCAAGATCACCTTCCTCGATACTCCGGGTCACGAGGCGTTCACCGCCATGCGTGCCCGTGGTGCGAAGTCGACGGACCTCGCGATCCTCGTGGTCGCAGCCGACGACGGTGTGATGCCGCAGACCGTGGAAGCGCTCAACCACGCTCAGGCAGCGAACATTCCGATCGTGGTCGCGGTCAACAAGATCGATAAGGAGGGTGCCAACCCTTCGAAGGTCATGCAGCAGCTGACCGAGTACAACCTGGTGGCCGAGGAGTACGGCGGCGAGACCATGTTCGTGCCGATCTCTGCGCTCAAGCGCGAAGGCATCGACCAGCTGCTCGAATCCGTGCTGCTGACCACCGACGCCGCACTGGACCTGAGGGCCAACCCGGACAAGTCGGCTCGCGGCATCGCGATCGAAGCCAAGCTCGACAAGGGGCGCGGCGCGGTTGCAACCGTGCTCGTCGACTCCGGCACCCTGCGTCAGGGCGATGCCATCGTGTGTGGCACTGCCTACGGCCGTGTCCGTGCGATGTTCGATGAGAACGGCAACCTCGTCGAGGAGGCGGGTCCATCCCGTCCCGTGCAGGTGCTGGGTCTGTCGTCCGTGCCGCGTGCCGGTGATACGTTCATCTCCACAGAGGATGACCGCACAGCACGTCAGATCGCTGAGAAGCGTGACGCCATCGAGCGCAACGCGGCTCAGGCTCGCGGTCGCAAGCGCATCAGCCTCGAGGACTTCACCAAGGCACTCGCCGAGGGCAAGGTCGACATGCTCAACCTCATCCTCAAGGGCGACGTCTCGGGTGCTGTCGAAGCGCTGGAGGATTCGCTGCTCAAGATCGATGTGGGCGACGACGTCGACCTGCGCATCATCCACCGCGGTGTGGGTGCGATCACGGAGAACGACATCAACCTGGCCACGGTCGACAACGCGATCGTCCTGGGCTTCAACGTCCGTCCGGAAGCGAAGGCACGCGACCTGGCCGAGCGCGAAGGTGTCGATGTCCGTTACTACTCGGTCATCTACCAGGCGATCGACGACATCGAGAGCTCGCTCAAGGGCATGCTCAAGCCGGAATACGAAGAGGTCCAGACAGGCACCGCGGAGATCCGCGAAGTCTTCCGCTCCTCCAAGTTCGGCAACATTGCCGGCTCCATCGTTCGCGATGGTCACATCACCAGGAACGCGACCGCTCGCGTCACCCGTGATGGAGTGGTCATCGGGGACAAGGTCAAGATCGAGTCCCTGCGCCGCTTCAAGGACGATGCCACCGAGGTCCGCGAAGGATACGAGTGCGGTATCGGCCTGGGCAGCTTCAACGATCTGCGTGTCGGTGACATCATCGAGACCGTCGAGATGCGTGAGAAGCCGCGCGACTGATCAGCACATCGCAGTCCACACCGGGTTCTGAACGGGTTGTGTGCGAGCGGGTGGCAAGAGTCCACTCGCCCGCACACCGCCCGGGCAGGACCCGGTCTGCGATTGTCGGGGCGGTTCGCAGACCCGCACCACCACAGTCGACGTCATCGCAGTCGACAGCATCACAGTTCCCGGCAATGAGAGAATGTGCCGGGGGAGTTCGTTCGTCGGCGCCGATAGACAGCCACACCCAGTGACACAGCACCACTCATAAGCTCAGATACAGCACCACCCCCAGACACAGTTCAGATGAAGAAGGAAGACACCATGGCAGATGCAACTCGGGCGCGAAAGATCGCCGACCAGATCAAGGTCATCGTCGCCAGCACGATCGAACGCAGACTCAAGGACCCACGTCTCGGTTTCGTTACGGTCACCGATGTGCGCGTGACCGGAGACCTGCAGCACGCCTCGATCTTCTACACGGTCTTCGGTGACGGACAGGACCTCGAAGCCACAGGCAAGGCGTTGGAGTCTGCGAAGGGCTTCATCCGTTCAGAGGTCGGCAAGGGCCTGACGATTCGTCTGACCCCCAGCCTCGAATTCATCGCCGACGCGGTGCCCGAGGCTGCTGCTCATCTCGATGGACTGCTGGCCAAGGCCGCAGCCGATGATGCAAGGATTGCAGACCTGGCCAAGGGCGCGAAGCCTGCCGGCGATGAGGATCCCTACAAGAAGACCGACGACGAGGCCTGAGTCGGCAACACTCCGCCGCGGGCGCAGGCCCAATCGCGATCTCAGTCACTTCGGAGAAAAAACTTCACGTAACAGTTTTGTTATCTTTCAGTTCTGGTTTAGACTTTTTCTGGTAACGAAACGATTACGACTCTGTTAAGGGAATTTCGCATTGGGTAAGCACTCTTCGCCAAAGCCTGGCTTTGCCAAGCAGCTGGTCCGGGATCTGACTCCCGCCAGCAAGCGCTCAGCCGGTCGGCACTCCTCGGACGCGCCGTCAACTGCCACCTCGGTGTTGGCCACCGTTCGCCAGCGTCCCGTCGTTGCCGCGATCGCGGTTCCGGCCGCAGCCACCGCAGCCGTCGTCGGCTCCACCGTCGTCATGAGCCCGCCAGAGGCCGGCAATGTCACGACCGAGGCCGCTGACACCTCCGCGCAGGAGCCGCAGTCGAGCCCCTCTGCCGTCAGCCAAGACGAGATCGACGCTCAGCGCGAGAAGGCCGGCGAAGAGTACCTCAAGGACGTCAAGGACGATCCCAAGTACAAGAACAAGACCTCGAAGACGACTCTCGACGTCAAGAGCCCCAAGCCCAAGCCCTCTCCGACGACGGAGAAGGCTGAGACGAGCTCCGGTGCTGCTTCGACATCCGACGATAAGTCTGATGAGAAGTCCGATGATAAGTCGTCGGACTCGGATGAGAAGTCATCCGGCGGCGGAGACACACCAGAGGGCGTCTCGAACGAGCCCTGCTCGGTCTCTTCCTCGATCGAGTCCGGACTGCAGCCCAACGCGGTCAACGGCTACCGTGCCGTGTGCGCGAAGTTCCCCGAGGTCAAGACCTACGGCGGCGTTCGCCCAGGCTCAGGCACCTCGGACCACTACACCGGCGGAGCCGTCGACATCATGATCACCGGCGCCACCGGCGACCGCATCGCAGACTACCTGATCAAGAACTCCGGAGCACTCAACGTCAAGTACGTGATCTGGGAACAGCGCATCTGGAACCCGGGCAGCGGCTGGTCGAGCATGGAAGACCGTGGATCACCCACGGACAACCACTTCGACCACGTGCACGTGTCGTTCAACTGATCACCACTGACGCGTGAGCGATACTTCCCCACAGGGCGTCCTTGTCTGTGACAAGCCCCAAGGCCTGACCTCCCACGGCGTCGTCTCACGGATTCGGCGCTGGTACGGCACCCGCAAGGTCGGGCATGCCGGAACCCTCGATCCGATGGCTACCGGCGTCCTCGTTCTCGGCCTCGGTCGCGGGACCAAACTTCTGGGCTACATCACGGGTGTGTCCAAGACCTACCTGGCCACGATCCGCCTCGGCTCGGCGACGCCGACCGATGACGCGGACTCGGAGCCGGATCTCTTCGCCGAAGCCTCGGCGCTGTCTGCCGTCACCGATACCCGAATCGCCCAGGGCGTCTCTGCGCTGACCGGTCCCATCGACCAGGTTCCCAGCGCCGTCTCTGCGATCAAGGTCAACGGGCAGCGCTCCTACGCCCGAGTCCGCGCAGGTGAAGAAGTCGAGCTCAAGGCACGCAGGGTCGAGATCTCACGGTTCTCCATCCTCGACACCCGCTACTCCGTCTCGGAGGGCCACATCGATGTCGACGTCGAAGTCGATTGTTCGTCGGGAACCTATGTTCGTGCCCTGGCGCGCGATCTCGGCGGCAACCTCGGCGTCTATGGTCATCTCACCGCCCTGCGGCGCACCCGTGTGGGCGCTTTCGGCATCGACGATGCCGTCACGATCCCCGAGGATCTCGACACCGCAGCGCCCGCACTGACATCGCTCGCCGAGGTGGCCCGGACCCTGCTTCCGTCCGTGCACGTCGACGCCGGTGAGGCAAAGGCACTCATGCAGGGCAAGACCGTGACCACCGACCGAAGCCCGCAGGAGAGCGGTGAAGTCGTCGTGATCTGCGACGAAGAGCTCGTCTCGATCGCCGAGGTGAGGGCCGGGGGAGTGCTGAAGTCCCAGACGGCTTTCGCCATCGACCTCGCCTAGATTCGCCTATTACGCATAGATACAACTAATACACTTGTATTCAGTGATTACAAGCGAAACACTTGTTTTCTTCCCCGGGGTTTGGTGTACTTGAGTTATGTACGTCATGACCATCGATCAGCGAGGATCTCGTGAGCGCACCGATGGTGTGCCCGAGGTGCTCGAACTCCTGAGCCGGGTTGAGACCCGACTGGGCTTCGAGCGCACGATCGGCGATGAGGTCCAAGGCGTTCTCGACTCACCCGAGCAGGTGACACTCGCCGTACGCCTGCTGGCCGCACAGGCCGAGTGGCACATCGGCATCGGAATCGGCTCGGTCGAGAATCCGCTTCCCACATCAACTGCCGAGGGCAGGGGAGAGGCCTTCTACGCTGCCAGGCGTGCAGTCGAAGCAGCGAAGAACGCTCCTGCCAATCTGGTCGTCGACCCGAGCGCAAACCATGCGAGTCTGGCCGAAAGCGCCCTGCGACTGCTGATCTGGACGTTTGAGAACATTCGACCCCAATCCCGTCGCTACATCGACCGTCGACTCGACCATCCCGACGCCACCCAGAACGACATCGCCGCACACTTCGACGTCTCCCAGCAGGCGGTCTCGCGAGTGCTCTCCCCAGGCGGGGTCGAGCTCATCGAAGGCGCCTGCGCCCTGTCGACCTTCCACCTCAACCAGGTGGAGGCGGGCCTGGGCAGCCATGGTCTAGGCGACGGCGCGAAGGACGACTCCCAGGCAGGTGACCATGTGGTTTGACGTACTCATCGCGGTCCTCGCGGCAATCGTTGCGGCAGGCGGCGGCTATCCGCTCGTGCCGCTGGCTCTGCGGATGACGCACGACGGGCCCGGCTCGAAGCCGAGTCGCACCGGCAGTGAAGACATCGAGGTCCTGCGCGGGGGCATGTGGATCGGCATCGTCGAACGTGCCCTCATCGCCGGGGCCATCGTCCTGGGCAGACCCGAGCTGATGGCCGTCGTCGTCGCGGTCAAGGGACTCGGCCGCTTCGCCGAGATCAAATCCTCGTCCGCTGCGGGTGAGCGATTCATCATCGGAACCTTCGTCTCCATCGCAATCGCCTCCCTCATCGGCGTGATCGGCTGGGCCGTCATCTCCTGAGGCGTACGTGGGTTAGCAAGTGAGAACATCTCTGAGATAACCTGATCCGGTGCACGGAAGGAGCAAACGTCGAGTGGAGCTTTATCACGGACTGAATGAGGTCGGGGCCGGCGATGTCGGCACCGTCGTGACCCTGGGCAACTTCGACGGGGTCCACCGCGGCCACCAAACCGTTCTCCAAGCGGTGGCGGCGCTGGCGGCCGATCGTTCACTGCGCTCCGTGGCGATGACCTTCGACCCGCATCCGCGCACGGTCCACGGCACGGGCGAGCCCACGCTCATGATCACGAGCACCGAACAGAAGGCCGACTTCATCGCCGACACCGGCATCGACGCCCTGTTCGTCCAGCACTACGATCTCGACTTCGCCTCCCAGAGCGCCGAGGAGTTCGTGCGCACCTACTTCGTTGAGGCACTGGCCTGCGAGATCGTCGTCGTCGGCGATGATGTGCGCTTCGGCAAGGACAACGAGGGCACCATCGAAACCCTGCGCCACCTCGGCGAGAAATTCGGATTTCGGACGGAGACGATCGAAGAGGTCGGACGCGGGGGACGATATTCCTCCTCGCGTATCCGTGAGCAGATCGTCGCCGGTGATGTCGCCGAGGCTGCTGATCAGCTGGGTCGATACCACCGGGTTGAGGGAACCGTCGTCCACGGCGACGCTCGAGGCCGCGACCTCGGATTCCCCACGGCGAACCTGTCCGAGGACGCCGAAGGCCTCATTCCCGCCGATGGCGTCTACGCCGGATGGGCGACCTTCTCAGACGATGCGCAGCCGTACCCCGCAGCCATCTCCATTGGAACCAACCCCACCTTCGAAGGCAGCGTTCGTCGGGTCGAAGCACACGTGCTCGACAAGGAGTTCGGCGATTTCGACGTCTACGGCAGGCACATGACTCTCGAATTCGTCTCGCGCATCCGTGGGCAGGTCACGTTCACCGGCATGGACGAACTCGTTGTGAAGATGCACGAGGATATTGCCGATGTGCGCGAGGTGCTCCACACCTGATAAACTGAACGTTGCCGTTTTCACCGGCCGCGGTTCGATAGTGCTGAGACTGACAGGTCTCGGCGCCGCGCAACGATCTTAAAGGAGAAGTCCATGGCTCTCAGTACTGCTGAAAAGCAAGAAGTCATCAAGGAATATGCAACTCACGAGGGCGACACCGGTTCTCCCGAGGTCCAGGTTGCGCTGCTGACCCGCCGGATCACCGAGCTCACCGAGCACTTCAAGGATCACAAGCACGACCACCACTCGCGTCGTGGCCTGCTGCTCCTCGTCGGTCAGCGTCGTCGTATGCTCAAGTACTTGCAGCGCGTCGAGATCGAGCGTTACCGCTCGCTCATCAAGCGCCTGGGTCTGCGTCGCTGAGACCAGCGCCCTGACATTGAGTGCGGCTCAGACGAACTGACACCGGTTCGACGAAGCCACCTCAGACGAAACGAAGCGTCCTGCATCATGCAGGGCGCTTCTTCGTCTTCTGAGACAGGCCGATTCTCCGTCTCTTCGAATAGGTCGATTCTAAGCGGCAGGCCCGGGTGGCATGCGTCTCGATGGCTCAATGAGGCAACTGCGGTAGACTTCGAAGCGGACAATCATGCCATGGACGTTTCGGTCCTCGGTAGTGGCCTCCGGAAGAACGGGCAGACATACGCCGGTTCCGTGGGCCCCGATCGATGACCGGCTTGGATCCATGGGATGTCCAAGTCAATATCCACCGGATTGGCGCGGGCTTTCCGCCTTCGGACTTCGAAGGTGTCCGCGTACCGGTTACTTACAAGGAGAATACGTGGGACTCAACCCTGAATCCGCCGTAGCGCACATTGACAATGGCAGCTACGGTTCACACACCATCCGCTTCGAAACAGGCCGCCTCGCACAGCAGGCCGCCGGTTCCGCCGTCGCCTACCTCGATGACGAAACCATGCTCTTCTCGGCCACCTCGGCCGGCAAGCACCCCCGTGAGGGCTTCGACTTCTTCCCCCTGACCGTCGACGTCGAAGAGCGCATGTACGCCGCGGGCCGCATCCCCGGTTCGTTCTTCCGCCGCGAGGGACGCCCCTCGACCGACGCAGTGCTGACCTGCCGCCTCATCGACCGTCCTCTGCGTCCCTCCTTCGTGAAGGGACTGCGCAACGAGGTCCAGGTCGTCGTCACAGTGATGTCGATCCACCCCGACCACATCTACGACGCGCTGGCCATCAACGCGGCCTCGATGTCGACTCAGCTCTCCGGACTGCCCTTCTCCGGCCCCATCGGCGGCGTGCGCATCGCACTCATCGACGGCCAGTGGGTTGCCTTCCCGAACCATTCGCAGCTCGACGACGCCGTCTTCAACATGGTCGTCGCCGGCCGTGTCGTCGGTGACGACGTTGCGATCATGATGGTCGAGGCAGAAGCCACGGACAACGCCATGGATCGCATCAAGACCGGCGCCCCCGCACCGACCGAAGAGGTCGTGGCCGAGGGACTCGAAGCAGCGAAGCCCTTCATCAGCGAACTCTGCCGTGCCCAGCAGGAGCTGGCCGACAGCGCCGCCAAGCCGACCGTCGAATTCCCTGTCTTCAAGGACTACCAGGACGACGTCTACGAGGCAGTGCGTGAACTCGCCGAAGCCAAGCAGACCGAGAACTTCCAGATCGCTGACAAGCAGGAGCGCGAAGCAGCAGGCGAAGTTCTGCTGACTGAGCTCTTCGAGAAGCTGGGCGAACGCTTCGCCGGCCGCGAGAAGGAGATCGGTGGGGCCCTCAACGCCCTGACCAAGCAGGTTGTGCGCAAGCGCATCCTCACCGAGCAGATCCGCATCGACGGTCGTGGACTCAAGGACATCCGTCCGCTGACCGCAGAGACCAACGTGATCCCACGTGCCCACGGCTCGGCCATCTTCGAGCGCGGAGAGACCCAGATCCTGGGTGTCACCACGCTGAACATGCTCAAGCTCGAACAGCACATCGATTCGCTGTCGCCAGTGACCACGAAGCGCTACATGCACCACTACAACTTCCCGCCCTACTCGGTCGGAGAGACCGGTCGCGTGGGCAGCCCGAAGCGCCGCGAGATCGGACACGGTGCACTGGCTGAACGTGCACTCGTGCCGGTTCTGCCCAAGCGCGAGGACTTCCCCTACGCCATCCGTGAGGTTTCAGAGGCTCTCGGATCCAACGGTTCGACCTCGATGGGCTCGGTCTGCGCTTCGACACTGGCCATGCTCTCGGCCGGTGTGCCGCTGCAGGCTCCCGTCGCAGGCATCGCCATGGGACTCGTCTCCGACGTCATCTCCACCGACTCCGGTGACCAGACCGCATACGCGGCCCTGACGGACATCCTCGGCGCCGAAGATGCCTTCGGCGACATGGACTTCAAGGTTGCCGGTACGCGTGACTTCATCACCGCGATCCAGCTCGACACCAAGCTCGACGGCCTGCCGGCCTCGGTGCTCGGTGCCGCACTCAAGCAGGCCTACGAAGCACGCATGGTCATCCTCGACGTCATCGCCGAGGCCATCGACGCTCCGGCAGAGATGGCTCCGACTGCTCCGCGCATCATCTCGGTGAACATCCCCGTCGACAAGATCGGCGAGGTCATCGGACCCAAGGGCAAGATGATCAACCAGATGCAGGAAGACACCGGCGCTGACATCAGCATCGAAGACGACGGAACCGTGCTCATCGGCGCCACCGACGGTGAGTCCGCCGAGGCTGCCCGTTCGATGATCAACGCCATCGCCAACCCGCAGGTGCCTGAGGTCGGCGAACGCTACCTCGGCACCGTCGTGAAGACGATGAGCTTCGGCGCATTCGTCTCCCTGACACCGGGCAAGGACGGACTGCTGCACATCTCCGAGCTGCGCAAGCTCAACGATGGCAAGCGCGTCGAGGACGTCGAAGACGTCGTCGGAGTCGGCCAGAAGGTCCAGGTCGAGATCACCAAGATCGACGACCGCGGCAAGCTGTCACTCTCGCCTGTGAGCGACGATGACGAAGAGACAGAAGAGGAATCAGACAACTGATACTCAAGGATTCTCACACCGGGGAGGGCAGCCGAATCGATCGGTCTGTCCTCCCCGGTGGTTTAACGGTGACAACTGAACACATGCCCGGGCTGGCGTCGGAGACGATCGGCATCTGGGTCGCGGCCGGTTCACGCGATGAATCGACCGAGACCGCCGGATCGACCCATTTCCTCGAGCACATGCTCTTCAAGGGAACGGCGACGAAGGACGCGAAGACCATCGCAGCGGCCTTCGACCGGACCGGGGGAGACTCCAACGCGATCACAGCCAAGGAGCTCACCTGCTACTACTCCCGGTGCCTCGTCACAGACTTAGCCGACATCACCTCTCTGCTCGTCGACATGGTGTCGAACTCGAACCTGGACGCCGAGGAGTTCGAGCGTGAACGCGGCGTCATCATCGAAGAGCTGGCGATGTCTGCCGACGACCCCGGTGACGTCCTCTTCGATGACTTCGACGAACTCATCTTCGGTGATCACCCGCTGGCACGACCTGTGGGTGCGACCAAGGACCAGATCCGGGTGCTCGGTCATCACACGCTCCTCGAGCACCATTCGACGACCTATGTTCCTCCACGGCTGGTCATCGCCGCAGCAGGCGGTGCCACCCACGACGAGGTTCTGCGGATGGTCGAGGATGCCTTGGCCGAGGCCGGTGTCGGCTCAGCGGCCGGCGCGCACACATGGGACAGCGTCGCACCCTCCGGGTCGTCGGCGGTGAACGCGTCGGGCGCGACCGGTCGCGGGGCACGTGAGGTGCCGACGTTCCACTCGGGACGCTCACACACGGCCAAAGATACCGAGCAGCTGGGAATCCTGCTCGGCTGTGAAGGTCTGGAGGAAGGACACCCGGATCGCTTCGTCTATTCGGTGCTGCTGACGATGCTCGGCGGGGGCATGTCCTCACGCCTCTTCCAGAGTGTGCGTGAAGAACGCGGCCTCGCCTATGCCGTCAACTGTGTGGCCAGCCAGTTCACCGATTTCGGCACGTTCGGCATCTACGCCGGCTGCACACCGGAGAACGGACAGGCCGTGATCGATCTGGCCCTGGCCGAATGGGATCGACTGGCACAGGAGACACCGAGCCGCTCGGAGCTCGACGCGATCGTCTCCCAGCTCTCGGGATCAATGGTCCTCGGGCTCGAATCCTCGGCCGCGCGGATGAACCGCCTGGCCAGATCCGAGATCTTTGGAATCGCACTCGAGGCTCCGCTCGACCTCATCGAACGAGTCCGCTCGGTCACGGCCGAACAGGTGACGACGATGGCCGGTGACCTGCTGAGCCGACCGAAGTCGCTGTCGCTTGTGGGACCTCAGACGGACGTCGTCCTGCGCTGAGTCTGACCACCGGCGACCACTGAAGCAGGGCCCAGGGAACACCGGCGCCTGGAACTAGAATGGCTGTACAGCGAGAGACTTGTTGTACAGCCATTTCTGTCTGTGTGAAGGTGAGGTCCATGTCGCGGAAGAGCGCATCGGTCCGTCGGGAGGAGATCCTGGCGGCGACCGTGGAGGAGATCGAGAGCACCGGTCTGCGCACCCTCCGAGTCGCCGACGTGGCCGCGCGGCTGGGCCTGAGTCCGAGCCTGGTCATCTACCATTTCGTGACGAAGGAAGCGCTCGTCGCCGCGGCCTTCGCACATGCGGGGGAGAACGACCTCTACCGCGCCCACCGACTCGCCGCCGGGCGGAAGCCGGCCCGGGACAGGCTCAGTGACGTGGTCCGGTGGTACATGCCGTCCGGCTCTACGCGGAGCTGGAAGATCTGGATCGACGGGTGGTCCGCCGGACTCTTCGACGACGAGGTGAGATCGACGTTCGCCGCACTCGACCGCGAATGGAAGACGATCCTGTCAGAGCTCATCGTCGCCGGCCTCGCAGCAGGGGAGTTCCGGTGCGCCCACGCAGCAGACCTCGCCGACGGGTCTTCGGCTCACGTGGCCGAGGGCAGCGCCACACGGATCCTGGCCTATCTCGACGGGCTCGCGGTCCAACTCATCATCAACCCCGAAACGGTGTCTCCTGCGACCTTGTCGGACTGGGTCGACGCATTCGTCTCGCGCGAACTGGACTGAGCCCAGAACTCGTCATCGCACCTTTCTTGACGGCGCTGTGCCGGGGCGGTCAGACTGGTGTCCTGAACCTTACTGAACAGCGATTCAGTTAAATCCTTGGGAGCGACATGTTCATGGACATCACCTGGCAGGATCCGATCACCGGAACACACGGATTCGTCGTCATCGACACCCTTGTGAGGGGAACCGCCTCGGGCGGCCTGCGGATGCGACAGGGGTGCACCCTCGAAGAGGTCCGTGGCCTGGCCCAGGGAATGACGCGCAAGGAAGCCATCCACCTGCGCGAGGGACGGAACTACGTTCCAGTCGGCGGTGCCAAGGGCGGCATCGACTTCGATCCGCGTGCTCCCGGAGCCAAGGACGTCCTCGAACGGTTCCTCGTTGACATGAACCCGATCATGCGTGCCTACTGGGCCCTCGGTGAGGACCTGGGGGTCCGCCAGAACGATATCGATGACATCCTCGCCTCCCGTGAGCTCGGAAGCGGGCTGAGCGCTGTGGAGAAGCTGCTGGACGATCCGAAGGAGGCCGAAGCCCGGGCAGCCACGGCCTTCTCCACGATCGTCGGCGGTGTGGGGCAGGACGAACTCGTCGGCGGACTCGGGGTGGCCACCTCGGTGATCGCCGCACTCGAGGCCGAAGGACGGGACCCAGCAGCTGCGAGCGCTGTGATCCAGGGATTCGGATCCATGGGCGGAGCCAGCGCCCGATTCCTCGCCGAGGCGGGTGTGACGATCGTGGGCATCGCCGATGCCGACGGATTCGTGTCCAACCCGGCAGGCCTCGACGTCGAAGCCCTCCTGGCCACGCGTGACCCCTTCGGCGGTATCGACCGAGCCGCACTGCGTCCCGAGGACCGCGACGGAGATCGCGGAGACTGGCTGGGCGCCGATTGTGATGTGCTGGTGCCCGCCGCGGTCAGCTACGCCATCACGGGTGAGAACTGTGCGGCCATTGCTGCTTCGCTCATCGTTGAGGCTGCAAACATGCCCGTGCTCCCTGAGGCCGAAGAGCAGCTGCGGGCCCGCGGGGTCACCGTCGTTCCCGACTTCCTCGCAAATTCCGCAACCAATGCCTGGTGGTGGTGGGTGACCTTCGGAGACGTCGATGGCAGCTGGGAAGACAGCCGGACCATGGTCACCCAGACCCTGAGCGAACTCACGACTCAGGTGCTCAGTGATGCCGGGCGTCAGGGCGTCACGCCCCGTCAGGCGGCACAGTCCCTCGTGGACGCCAATCTTGACGTGCTCCAGGCCGACCCCAGGTCAGAACGCTGGAACCATTGAGCGGTACCGACAAAGATGGCAGTAACCACGATGGCAGTGACAATGATGGCGATGGCGTGAAGGAGTCACGATGACAGAGGAACAGGAAGAGATCACCGGCGGGGCGCACTTGGCTCGTGCGCTGAGGGCCGAGGGCATCACGCGTGTCTTCGGGATCCCCGGGACCCACAACCTTGAGATCTTCGCGCAGCTGGCGGCCGAGGGAATCGCCATCGTCTCGCCGCGGCATGAGCAGGGTGCCGGATATATGGCAGACGGTGCTGCCCGCGTCACCGGAGCGGTGCAGGTCGTCGTGACGACGACGGGACCGGCGGTCTTCAACGCGCTGACCGCCCTGCTGCAGTCCTTCACCGACTCGGTTCCAGTCCTGCTCATCAGCCCCGGCATGCCGCTGACCCACCCGGGACGCGGCAACGGGCTCCTCCACGAGGTGCGCAACCAGAGCCAAGCCATCGAAGCCGTCCTCGGCGACAGCCACCGGGTGACCAGCCCCGGGGAGGTGTCGCTGGCGGTCGGACAGGCCCTGTCGCGCATGCGCACCGGACGCACTCGCCCCGCGTCCATCGAAATCCCACTCGACCTCATCGAGGCCACTGGACCCGGGTGGACCCACCCGGCGGTGACCCGCCCCCATCCCAGCCCCGAACCCTCCGCGATCAGGTCCGCCGCCGAGGTGCTGGCCGGTGCCCAGCGTCCCCTCCTCATCGTCGGGGCCGGGGCCCGCAGTGCCGGAGCCGAGATCGAAGAGCTCTCCCGGGTGCTCGGGGCCGGGGTCATCCTGTCCTCGAACGCGAAGGGCACGATCGACGATGAGTTCGAGAACAACCTCGGCGCCATCGGAGTCCTCGAAGCGCTGCCGGAGGTGCTCAGCGCCGCCGACGCGGTGGTGGCCATCGGCACCGAACTGGCTCCCAGCGATTTCTGGCCCGAACCGCTGCCACTGCCGCACACCGTCGTACGCATCGACCTCGACGAGGTGCAGATGCTGCGCAACGCACGCGTCACCCACCCGATTCCAGCCGATGCCACCGACGCGACGATCGCGTTGACACACCAGCTGCACCAGACCAGGTCGAGCGGCCACTCACGGGCAGCAGTCGAATGGCTGCGCGGCTGGCAGGACACGATCACGGCCGCAGCCAAGGATGAAGGCGCACCATGGGCACAGCTGTGCGGTGGACTCAACGACTACACCGCCTCGGCGACATCACCCGTCATCGTCGCCGCAGATTCCACGATGTGCTGCTACTACGGAGTCCAGACCGGATGGATGGCACGCCGAGGTGACCGCTTCCTCTACCCGGCAGGCGCGGGAACCCTCGGGTACGGCCTGCCCGCCGGGATCGGTGCGAAACTCGCCCTGCCCTCAGCCAGGGTTGTGGCGATCGAAGGCGATGGAGGGGCGATGTTCACGATCGCCGAACTCGCAGCGGCAGTGCAGGCGCGAGTATCACTGTCACTGATCATCGTCGACAACGGCGGGTACGGGGAGATCCGCAACGAGATGGCCGACCGCGGCGACACTCCCGCAGGTGTGGCACTCCTGGGCCCTGACTTTCCGGCCCTGGCTCAATCGATGGGGGCTCGCGGTCTCCACATCGAGACCCAGGAGCAGCTCGTGACGGCCCTGAAACAGGCCGAAGACTTCGCGGGACCCACGCTCATCCACATCACCGAAGATTCCCGCGCGGCCACGGACATGCTCGGTGCCTCCGAGATCATGCGGTGAGGACTCATTTCCGTGGTGAAGCGATATTTTCCGAGGTCACATGGCGTCATCTGGAATAGACCCCGCATTGGCCGTGTTGTTCGAGATGAGACCCTGCTATAGGGTCGAAATGAAGCCGCCGACTTGGCGGACATCAATTCTCTTCAGGAGGAATTTCATGGCTGAGCAGTACGTCCTTCCGGAACTGCCCTACGACTACTCCGCACTTGAGCCGCACATCTCGGCTCGCATCATGGAGCTGCACCACGACAAGCACCACGCAACCTACGTCAAGGGTGCCAACACCGCTGTTGAACAGCTGGCAGAAGCCCGCGAAAGCGGAAACCTCGCCAACGTGCCGAAGCTGACCCGCGACCTCGCGTTCAACCTCGGCGGACACGTCAACCACTCGATCTTCTGGAACAACATGTCTCCAGACGGTGGCGACAAGCCCGTCGGCGAACTCGCAGCAGCGATCGACGACCAGTTCGGCTCCTTCGACAAGTTCCGTGAGCACTTCACCACGGCAGCCACCACGATCCAGGGCTCCGGCTGGGCCGTGCTCGTCTACGATCAGCTCGGTGGAAACCTCTTCATCGAACAGCTCAAGGACCAGCAGTCGGACATCCAGCTCGGCGGAACCCCGGTTCTCCAGCTCGATATGTGGGAGCACGCCTTCTACCTCGACTACCAGAACGTCAAGCCTGACTACGTCAAGGCTTGGTGGAACATCGTGAACTGGGCAGATGCAGGTGCACGCTTCGACCGCGCCGTGTCTCAGACCAAGGGCCTCCTGCTCGGCTGATAGCCGTACAGACCCCACAACGGCGGCTCCGACCCATTGCGGCGGGGCCGCCGTTGTCATGTCCGGGTGGCTCAGTTGAGCCAGCTGAGAGCTCAGTTGGCTCGGGCCTCGCTACGCTGGGCGCATGGACGAATTCCTCAGACGTTGGCGCCGTGATGATGCTGCTGCCCTCGCAGAGATCTACGCCCGGGCCGATGCGGATCTTCTTAGCAACATTCCCGATGATCCGTCGCTGACTGGCGCCCAGGAATGGCTTGAAGGAACCCGCACAGCAGAAGCAGGCGGGTCCACGGTTGCCCTCGCCATTGTGGCCGGTGACCACACGCCGGTCGGCAATGTCATGGCGACAGCCATCGATGGGAAACATTCGACCGCCTGGATCTCCTATTGGCTGGCCCCGGACGCTCGCGGTCAGGGCCTCGCCGCAGCCGGCCTGCGCAGCCTCGTCGATCATCTGCATGATGAGCTGGGCATCTATCGCCTCGAGTTGGGCTACCGCGTGAACAATCCGGCATCGGCTGCGGTGGCCGAGAGCGCCGGATTCATCGTCGAAGGCCGACAGCGCGAACGGCTGCTCTACGACGGGGCCCGCTATGACACAGAGGAATCTGCTCGACTGGCCGGGGATCCACGACCTCAGGGCCACCGATTGCCTTTGGTGACGTTCTGAATCACATCACCTGATGACGGTGGCAGCAGTGAGAGTCGTTAGACTGGCCTGCGGAGATCGTCGAGCAAGGAGTCAGAACTTATGAATGCGATTCGAGTAGCCGTCATCGGAGCACAGGGCCGCATGGGCGCCCAAGCTGTCGACGCCATCACCGAAGCCGAGGGACTCGAACTCGTCGCGGCTCTGGGCAGCAGCGACTCCCTGGAGACTCTCCTTGAAAAGAACGTCGACGTCGCGGTCGAGCTCACTGTCCCGAAGTCGACCGAAGACAATGTGCGCTTCCTCGTCGAGCATGACATCGACACCGTCGTCGGTACCACCGGCTGGGACAACGAGCGTCTCGCCCGCCTCGAGACCCTGCTCAGCGAGCACGCAGACACCGCCGTCCTCATTGCCCCGAACTTCTCGATCGGCGCTGTCCTGGCGATGCGGTTCGCGGAACTGGCCGCACCGTACTTCGACTCCGCCGAGGTGGTAGAGATCCACCATACTCGTAAGCTTGACGCTCCCTCAGGCACCGCTAACCACACGGCCCAGCGCATCGCCGCCGCCCGCAATGCGGCCGGCCTGCCGCAGGTCCCCGACTCGACCGAGAGCGATCCTCACGGGGCCCGAGGCGCCGTCATCGACGGCATCCACGTACACGCTATCCGCCAGCAGGGCATGAATGCGCATGAGGAGATCCACTTCGGCTCCGACGGCGAAGCCCTGACGATCCGCACGGACTCCCATTCCACCTCGGCGTTCATGCCGGGAATCCTCACCGCTGTGCGCTCGATCTCCGAGTACACCGGTCTGGTGCACGGCCTCGAGAATATGCTCGACCTCTGATGTCGAAAGGCAAAATCGGGGCGATCGTCGTCTCAGTGGTGCTCGTCTTCTACTTCGTCCTCATGGGACATCGAGCATGGATACTGGTCCGCGAACCCGACCTCGTGCCACGTCTGATGGGCATCGCCCTCTTCGTTCTGCCACTCATCGGGGCCTGGACCCTGGTCGTCGAGCTCATGTTCGGTGCACGGACGGAGAAGCTGGCACGCATTCTGAAGTCCGAGGGCGGACTGCCCGTCGATGACCTGCCGCGCACACCGGGCGGGAAGATCATCCGCGAGTCCGCCGACGAAGCCTTCGGTCAGTACCAGGCCGAAGCCGAAGCCGCGCCCGACGACTGGCGCTCATGGTTCCGTCTCTCCTGCGCCTACGATGCGTGCGGAGACCGCAAGCGCGCCCGATCAACGATGCGCAAAGCGGTCAATATGTATCGGGCGGGCGTGAAGCAGAATTCTTAGCGGGGCCCTCATCCGGCCCCGTCCCTGACGTCGGCCCGGCCCCAGGGCCAGAAGCTGGCCCCGTCCCTGAGGCAGCTCCCGAATCCGCTGATGCTCCGGGCCCCTGAACCGGCGACGCAGACCGGATAACCGCTGCGACTCCCGCCTCCAGAGGGCCATGTGACCCGATCGCCAGCTTCCACATCAGGGCGAACCCGATGAACACGAGAGCATGCAGGCCGAACTCGACAGCTTGCGGTGTCATCGCCTCACCGCCGAGCATCGGGTTGGCTTCGACCCACGGGCGAGTGATCTCGAGCAGGACGACGTGAGCGGAGTACACGCTCAAGGGCATCGACCCGGGTGCCGTCAGCGGCGCCAACACCCAAGTTCTGCGTCCCAGCAGCAGCGCCAAGGACTGACAGGTGACGATGGTCAGCAGTGCGGTCCCGGCCGTGGCGAGCAAGTCGAAGGGTGTGCCCGAATGCGGGCCCGCGATCGCCAACCACCACCACGAGGTCGTCGGCGTCACCCCATAGCTTCCGGTGAACAGCGCCGCATTGAGATCGGTTCCGTACAGCTCCGAAACTCGCACCAACTCGTCACCACCGCCGGCGATGTTGAGGAGCAGCCAGGAGACTCCCTTGCCGACGAGGAACAGCCCGAAGCCGGTAGCGAAGAGGGACATGAGGTGTCTGCGGATGTCGATCTTGGCAACAGCCATCCCCAACAGGATGTAGGACAGCCACTGCAGAATCGGGTAGTAGCCGGTGAGTACCAGGTCTTGGAGCATCGTCAGCGGGGTCGCGAAGTCGAACCATGACATCGACGAATACTGCGGCTCCAGCCCGAACTGACTGCGGATGAGCATCGAGAGCACGGGGCTGAGCACCATCCAGCCTAGGGCGATGATGAACAACGTCCTCGCGCGCAGGCGCAGGAACAGCATCGCGATTGCAAACATGACCCCGTAGTTGACGAGGATGACAGCCAACATCGACGACACCGACCCCAGACACAGGCCGATGACGATGATCGCTCCCGCACGGATGAGCACACTGGGCACGGCATCGCGCAGACGTCCGGACGCTGCCATTCGTGATCGGGTCGAGAGAACCAGCGAACAACCGGCCAGGACCGCGAACAGCGCCGAGGCCCGGCCCGCGAACACAGCGGCCCAGGTTGGGAAGCCCTCGGGATCGGACAGGGCAAAGATGTGCGTGACCATCATCGCGAACAAGGCGATTCCGCGTGCGGCATCGAGACCGATAAGTCGGCCGGCGGGGCTCAGGCGATCACGGACCGTTTCAATCCCGGCAGTCGCCGAGGTGGGGGAGCGGTGAGAGCTCATGCATCGATTCTCACATGAGAGGTGACAAGCCGTTGTATCTTTATGGCTATGACCTTCAATCCGAATGCTGACATCTCGGGCAATAAGACCAGCCGACGAGGACGCAACACCGCCATCGTCGGCGGTGGCGGCGTCGGAGTCATCGGACTCCTTGTCTTCCTCATCGGGCCGCTGCTCGGCGTCGACGTCACCGGGTTGATGGGCGGTGTGATCGACAGTGAGCAGTCGTCACAGTCCTCGGGCGCCGAAGAGATGGCCCAATGTGACACGGGCGAAGATGCGAACAAGTCCATCGACTGCCGGATGGCCGGGGCGCAGGTCGTCCTCGACGATTACTGGTCCCAGCACGTCGACGGCTACGAGCCTCCGCTGCTGACCATCGTCGACGGTCAGACCTCAACTCAGTGCGGCACCGCGTCGAATGCGGTGGGTCCCTTCTACTGCCCGCCCGAGCAGGGCGTCTACATCGACCCGTCCTTCTTCGAGATCATGCGTCAGCAGTTCGGTGCCTCTGCCGACGAGCTCGCCCAGCTCTACATCGTCGGTCACGAGTGGGGTCATCACATCCAGAACATCACGGGCACGATGAGCGATCACCCGAACAACGGCACCGGAGCCGAGAGCAACGGCGTGCGCATCGAACTACAGGCCGACTGCTACGCCGGGGCATGGCTCGGCGATGTCACCTCCCTGACCGACGACAATGGAACGCCGTACCTGCAGACACCGACCCAGGAACAGATCGACGACGCTCTCAACGCCGCCTTCGTCGTCGGCGATGACCACATCCAGAAACAGTCCTCGGGCTCCGTCAACCCCGAGTCCTTCACCCACGGCTCAAGCGAGCAGCGCCAGAAATGGTTCACCAGTGGATACGAGAACGGTCTCGGCAGCTGCGACACCTTCGGTGAGGCCTACTCCGGTTAGTCATACCGTGACCTCGGACCACGACCCTGTTCGATCGCAGTTCAGTCGACGAGAGTGCGGCTCGGAAGTCATGCCGGCCATTGAACAAGGAAATACGATGGCCGAATCCCGCCACTATCGGAACAGACCGATAACTACCATCGAATTATGACCACTTCAGCTCCCGGCGCACTGGCATTCGACCCGAACAGAATTCCTTGGGAAATTACTCACGATGACGGTACGAAGTCTGCAACCCTTGTCGGTACGCGAAGCGCGGGGGAGATGTTTTCCTACGCGTTCTTCATTCCCGCCGGTGTCTACGACGCGCCTCACTCACACATAGCTGCCGCGCACCTGCACGTAGCATCGGGCGAGCTTCGACTTGGCTATGGGCCATCGTTCGATCTCAATGATGCCGATTCGTACCCGGCAGGGTCGTTCCTCTATGTGCCTGCGGGTGATGTGCACTTCGACGGTGCCGATGAGGATACCGTGCTCATTGGTACCGCTACCGGTCCATGGAGCACCGAGTACCTGGCGGCCGTCTAAGGTGCAGGTCAGGTGTTTCGTCGTAGCTGCTGCCACTCGAGGAAGTGGTCGATCGCAATGCGGGTGTCGGGATGGGGAAGGAGCTGTCCGAAGTGGTCCCGGAGCGAGGGCAGCGACAGCCGTTCGACGAGGATCTTGCGGCCTGAGTGCAGAACGATATAGCAGCGGCGGTCGTTCCAGCCGGGTTCGGGTGGAGAGATCACCGCGACCTGTGACCAGGCGATGCTCACGCGTTTGAACCACGACTGGCCGAGAACCAGCCCTCCTTCATGGATCGTGGCACTCAACCGCCGTGTCATCAGGAATCGCAGGGTCACTGCAAGGAGCGCTAAGACACCGCAGCCTACGCACAATCCGCCAATGCCCCAATAGAGCGCGGCTTCACCGAAACCGCGCGTGCCTCCAGCGGAGTCCCTGAGGAACCATATGCCGACGTAGGCGATGCCGAAGATGATGAGGACGAGGCCGCAGACGAGGCCGACGACGAGGAGGGCGATGAGGGCGCCGGGCCAGTCGGATTGGCGGAGGCGTCCGAGATCAACTTTCACCGGTCCCAGCTGTTCTTCTCCGATGGTGTCCATCGCGTCTCCACATCTGTGTGCAGGCCTGTGCTCGTCGCCGAAATCCTAGGGCGTCCTGGGACAGATCCTATGCGGACGACCGTCTGCGGAACAACCACCGTGCGGCCGAGAGCGTGTGCCGTCGGATGCTCGAAGCACTATTCCGAAGTTAGTCGTACCGTGATATGAATAAAGGGTCAGCTGTACCCGCATGCATCAAGGATGATCATGTCTTCACTGTTCCCGCACCTCTTCGAACCCATCACCCTGGGCACCCGAACCATCCGCAATCGCATCGTGTCCTCAGGCCACGACACTGTCCTCGACGACCACGGGGCGATCGGCGATGATCTCGTCGCCTACCACGAGGCGCGAGCCCAAGGCGGGTGCGGGCTCATCGTCCTCCAAGTCTCCGGTGTCCACGAGACCGCCCGGTATACGAACCATGTGCTCATGGCCACTGACGATTCCTCGATCCCCGGATACCGGGCCGTCGCCGAGGCGGTCCACCGTCACGGTGCCACGATCTTCGCCCAGCTCTTCCACCCCGGTCGCGAGGTTATGGACGGCGAGCGTGGAATGGCCCCGCGGGCTGTGGCTCCCAGTGACACACCACAGGAGAGGTTCAAGGTCGTCCCCGAGGCCCTGAGCACCGAGGTGATCAAGGAGATCATTGCCGGATACGCCAGCGCCGCCAAGCGCATCACCGACGCCGGAATCGACGGCGTCGAGATCGTGGCCAGCCACGGCTACCTGCCCATTCAGTTCTTCAACCCGCGAGTCAATACCCGCACCGACGAATACGGGGGCAGTCCGGCCAGCCGTCGTCGGTTCCTCGCCGAGGTGGTCGCCGGGGTGCGCGCAGCGGTCGGGCCCGATGTGGTGGTGGGCCTGCGGATCTCGGGGGAGGAGAAGACCGAGGACGGTCTCGTCGCCACCGAGATCCTCGACCTCATCGAACACCTCGACTCCCTTGAATGCCTCGACTACTTCTCGATTACCGCCGGAGACTCCTCGACCCTGCAGGGTGCGGTGCACATCGTGCCCTCGATGCAGATCGACCCGGCCTACGCAGCAAGCCTGTCCGAACAGGTCAAGAAGATCACCGACAAACCGGTCATGGTCGCCGGGCGGATCAACCAGCCCCACGAGGCAGAGAAAGCTATCGCCGAGGGCCGCACCGACATGGCGATCATGACCCGGGCGATGATCTGCGACCCGGAGATCGCGAACAAGTCTGGCCGTGATGCCGTGGACGATATCCGGGCCTGCATCGGCTGCAACCAGGCCTGCATCGGACACTTCCAGATGGGCGTGCCCATCTCCTGCATCCAATACCCCGAATCCGGCAGGGAGCTGACATTCCTGCCCAGACCCAGAGCGAGAACCCGACGCCGGGTCCTCGTCATCGGCGGCGGACCAGCCGGACTCAAGGCGGCAGCGGTGGCAGCCGAAGCCGGAGATGACGTCGTGCTCTGCGAACGCGAGCCCCACCTCGGCGGGGCCGTGCTGTTGGCCCAGGAAATGCCCTATCGGTCCGAATTCGGGGGAGCGGCGACGAACCTGAGCGCCGAGGCGAGACGGGCCGGCGTCGACATCCGCACGTCGACCACGGTGACCCAGCAGATCCTCGACGAGGTGGCGCCCGAGCACGTGATCGTCGCGACCGGTGCCAAACAGCGCATGCCGCACATTGAAATCGACGACGGGGCATTCGTCATCGGGGCCAGGGACTATCTGAGCACCCAGCCGATTCTGCCCACCGGCCGCGTGCTCGTCACCGATTGGAAGGGCGACTGGATCGGCCTGGGCATCGCCCTGCGTCTGGCTGAAGCTCGCGTGCCGGTGACCCTGGCGACCGCGGCAAACTTCGCAGGGGCCGCGATCCAGCAGTACACACGCACACTGCTCATGTCTCAGGCGCTGCGGGCCGGAGTCGACTTCGTCAACGACGCACGCCTCGTCGGCGTCGACGCTGAGACCGGGTACCTGCAGTCCACGCTGTGCGAGATCGTCCACGAGGTCGACGGCGTGGCCGCCACGATCGTCTCCGGCGCCCCGCAGTCCGTGATCCCCGATCTCGACTTCGGGTCCGCGAGCGTTCACACCATAGGCGATGCCCTGGCCCCGCGGACAGTGGAAGAAGCAGTGTTCGAAGGACTCGAGGCTGCGAACAGCCTGGCCATGGTCTCGTGAGCTGCGAGCAGGTGGAAGTCCCATGACCCCGCGTCCCCAATACGGCGCCGCCGAGGTTGCGATCCGACGCAGCGCCATCCTCGAATCCGCCATCGACCAGATCGGGCACCGCGGTGTGGAGGCAGTGCGGATGAAGGACATCGCCGAGGTGGCCGGAGTCTCCGTGGGCACAGTGCAGTACTACTTCGGTTCCCGTGACGAGCTGCTCGTCCAAGCATTCTCGGCCCACAGCAGCTCCGTCGTCTCCGCCATCGCGGCTCTGTCCCACGTGCCGGGAACTGCGGGGGAGAAGCTGCAGGCGAGTCTGCACGCCGTGCCGCGAATCGCCGATCTGCGTCGGCGATCCCAGGTGTGGATTGAACTCGTCGCAGGCTCCGGCCGCAACGACTATCTCCGAGCCCCGGTCGATGCCGTCTTCACAGAATGGGGCGCCCACTTCCGGGAACTCATCACCGCCGGCATCGACGACGGAAGTTTCCGGCCGCAGGCGGACGTCGATCTCATCGTCGACACCCTCGTCGCAGCCATCGACGGCTTCGATCTTGCCGTGGCCGCCGGACGCAGCGCTGCCACACCTGTTCGGATCGCCGCCTCCCTCGAACTCATCGCCAGGGCGCTGTTGGGCATCGACGGCGGTGACGGCAGCAGCGACGGCAGTGACAGTAGCGGCAGCAGCGACAGCCCCAACGGCGACAGCGTCGCAAAGCGCCGAACCCGAGTGGTGTGATCTGTCTCTAGTTGCCGCAACGCCCGGCAACGCCCCGGGCGAACGCCTTCCACGCCGCCGATGAGCGGCTTGCGGGCGCGCGCTGGCGCCGGTGAAGAGACAATGCACTCGTGGCGCGCGCACAGCCACTGCCGCAGTCGTGGACTGTGCGCGGTATCCTTTTCGTATGGCGATTCTCGGTGACAGCGCAGCAGCCGCTGCGATTGATGCGTTCGGTACTGTCGGTACGGCGATGGTGACGCCGTTCAAGGACGACGGAACCATCGATTATCCTGCCGTGGAGAAGGTGGCGAACCACCTCGTCGACCTCGGCAACGACATGCTCGTCGTGTCCGGAACCACCGGCGAATCACCGACGACGACCGACGATGAGAAGATCGAGCTGCTCAAGGTCGTCCGCGGAGTCATCGGAGACCGCGCGAAGATCATTGCGGGCACCGGCAACAACGTCACCGCACACACCATCGATCTGTCCAAGCGTTCGGCTGCGGCCGGTGCCGACGGCATCCTCATCGTCACCCCCTACTACTCGAAGCCGACGCAGCCGGCGATCGCCGCTCACATGCGCGCGGCCGCCGACTCGACCGATCTTCCCGTCATGCTCTATGACATCCCGGGCCGCTCCGGTGTGCCCATCAGAACGGAGACCCTCCTCGGGCTGGCCGATCACCCCAACATCCTCGCGGTCAAGGACGCCAAGGGCGACCTCTTCGCCTCGGCGCAGGTGATGAACCGCAGCTCCCTCGTCTACTACTCGGGCGAGGACGCACTCAACCTTCCGCTGCTGGCTCTCGGTGCACTCGGCGTGGTCTCCGTTGCCGGCCACGTCTGCACACCGAGGTTCGCCGAGATGGTCGCCGCCGTGGCGAACAACGACCTCACCACCGCTCGCGCGATTGCCCATGAAACAGCAGACATGGTCGACGCGCTCATGAATCACATGCCGGGAGTCATCTCGGCCAAGGCCGCATTGCAGGCCCAAGGAATACTCGACAACCGCGGAACGCGAATGCCGCTGCTCCCAGCAGACGAAGAGCAGATGGCGCTCGTGACCGCCCAATTGACCAGGAGTGGTTACCTCAGTGAATAATGCATTGACCCAAGAATTGAAGCTTCCGCCGAAGATGGACGCAGAAGCCGTCCGCATCGTCGCGCTCGGCGGCCTCGGCGAAGTCGGACGCAACATGACCGTGTTCGAGTACCACGGCAAGCTGCTCATCGTTGACTGCGGCGTCCTCTTCCCCGAAGAGGACCAGCCCGGCGTCGACCTCATTCTCCCCGACTTCGCCTACCTCGATGATCGCCTCGACGACATCGTCGGCCTCGTGCTGACCCACGGCCACGAAGACCACATCGGTGCCGTTCCCTACCTGCTGCGCCGGCGGGCCGACATCCCGATCCTCGGCTCGAAGCTGACGATCGCGCTCATCGAGGCCAAGCTCAAGGAACACCGGATCAAGCCGATCACCCGTGTGGTCAAGGAAGACGACGTCGATCAGCTCGGTCCCTTCGACCTCGAGTTCGTCGCCGTCAACCACTCGATCCCCGACGCCCTCGCGGTCTTCATCCGCACCGGCGCCGGAAATATCCTCCACACCGGCGACTTCAAGATGGACCAGCTCCCTCTCGACGGCCGGATCACTGACCTGCGCGCCTTCGCCCGCCTCGGCGAAGAAGGCGTGGACCTGTTCATGACGGACTCGACGAACGCCGAGGTCCCCGGGTTCACCGCCCTGGAGAAGGACATCGGACCGGTTCTCGAGAACCTCTTCGGTCACGCCGAGCGTCGCATCATCGTCGCCTCGTTCTCCTCGCACATCCACCGCGTCCAGCAGGTGCTCAACGCCGCAGACGCGCACGGCCGCAAGGTTGCCCTCGTCGGTCGCTCGATGGTGCGCAACATGAAGATCGCCGAAGACCTCGGCTACCTCGAGGTTCCGCGCGGTGCCCTCATCGACATCAAAGAGGTCGACAAACTCCCCGATGACCAGGTCGTGCTCATGTGCACCGGTTCGCAGGGTGAGCCGATGGCCGCGCTCTCACGCATGGCCAACCGCAGCCACCGCGTCGAGGTGGGCGACGGCGACACCGTCATCCTCGCCTCCTCGCTCATCCCCGGCAACGAGAACTCAGTGTTCAAGGTCATCAATGGGCTGATGAAGCTGGGCGCCAACGTCATCTCGAAGGCAGACGCCAAGATCCACGTCTCCGGACACGCTTCCGGCGGCGAGCTGCTCTACTGCTACAACATCGTCAAGCCGCGCGGCGTCATGCCCGTCCACGGTGAATGGCGACACATGCTGGCCAACGCCAGGCACGCCGAGGCGACCGGAGTGAACCCGGACAACATCGTCCTGGCCGATGACGGTTGGGTCGTCGACCTCAAGGACGGCCACGCCGAGGTTGTGGGTGCAGTGGACTGCAACTTCGTCTTCGTCGACGGCTCCTCGGTCGGTGAGATCACCGAGGCGGACCTCAAGGACCGTCTCGTGCTCTCCGGCGAAGGCTTCGTCACGATCTTCATGGCCATCAACAGCCAGACCAAGTCCCTCATCGCCGGGCCCGAGATCCATGCCCGCGGTGTGGCCGAATCCGATTCGGTCTTCGACTCGATCATGCCGAAGGTCACCAAGGCCGTCGAAGACGCCCTCAAGGACGGAACGACGGACCAGTACCAGCTGCAGCAGGTCGTACGCCGCACGGTGGGACGCTGGGCGTCCTCGAAGCTGCGTCGCAAGCCGATGATCGTCCCCATGGTCGTCATCGTCTGAGTTCGTTCGACCACGCACATACAGTTCGCCCGCGGTAACCCTCACAGGAGGGTCCACCGCGGGCGAAGTGCATCTCAGGGCCCGGCCGGAGGTCGTCGCCTCAGTCCTCGACTGCCTTCTCCTTGGGTCGTGGCGTCTCGGCCACGAGTTCCTTGCCAGGTGACTTCCGGGCGAGGACGACGGCAACGATGAGTCCCACAAGGACTGCACCGAAGACGATCGTTCCCGAATTGAACCCGAGTCCGTTGATGCCGATGAAGGCCAGAGCACCGGCGGTCAGGGAGTAGACGAGCATCGGAATGGAGGTGCGCCTGATGAGCTCTCCTTCACGCCCGACCAGACCGACCGTCGCCGAGGCGGCGACGACATTGTGGACGGCGACCATGTTTCCGGCCGCTCCGCCCACGGCCTGCGCGGCGACGACCGTTTCGGGACTGGCAGCCCCGATCGCCGATCCGGTGGAGAACTGGAACTGCGAGAACATGATGTTCGAGACCGTGTTCGAACCGGCGACGAAGGCGCCCAGGGCACCGACGAACGGAGCCAACAGCGGCCAGCCGCTGCCGACGGTACTCGCGGCCGCCTCGGCGAGGGTCACCGGCATCGAGTCCAAACCGGAGGCGTTGTAGTCGCTGCCGGAGTTGATGAACACGCGCACCAAGGGCAGTGAACACAGCAGCGCCACGGCGGCGCCGGCGATCTGCGAACCTGCGATCTTCCACGAGCCGGCGATCTGAGAGCCGGTCATCCGGTGGATGAGATAGGTGCAGAGGCAGGCGATGACGAAGATGAAGCCCGGGGACCACAGGAGGTCCATATCCGAACTGATCGCGGTGCCGAAGATCTCCTTGACCTTGATGACGGCAGGCCCGGTGAGGAATTCCTTGACCGGGGGCACGTTGCGAGTGAAGAGCAGGAGCGCGACGACGATGAGGTAGGGCGACCACGCGCGGATCATCGACATCTTCTTCGTCAGCTCCGCTGCCTCATCGGCCGGGTCCACGGTGCCCATCCAGTGTTTGGGCCACATCTCACGCGGGGCGAAGTCCCAGGTCTTCTTCGGCATGAGGAATCCGGCTTTGCTGGCCGAGACCACGATCGCCAAACCGACGAGGCCGCCGATGAGCGAGGGGAATTCAGGCCCGAGCAGGTTGGCCACGAGGAGGTAGGGCACGATCATGGCCAGGGCCGAGAAGATAGCGAACGGCGCGATCGCCAGACCGTCGGCGAAGCGCCTGTTGCGGCCGAAGAATCCGGTCATCAGGCAGGACAGCAGAAGCGGGATGAGGATTCCGCAGATGCCGTGCATGAGGGCGACCTGGGCGGCAGTGTGGGCGATGAATTCGGATTGGCTGAGACCGAGTTCGGACGCTCTTGCCGCGACATCGGCAGACATGCTGCCGTCTTCCTTCGACAGCCCGGTGCCGATTCCGACGATCATGGGTGTTCCCACAGCACCGAAGCTCACCGGTGTGGACTGGATGATGAGACCGGCGAGGACCGCTGCGATGGCGGGGAAGCCGAGGGCGAGCAGCAGCGGTGCAACCACTGCGGCGGGTGTGCCGAAGCCGGCTGCGCCTTCGATGAAGGAACCGAAGAGCCAGGCGATGATGATGACCTGGACACGTCGATCCGGAGAGATCGAGACGAAGCCGGCGCGAATCGTCTGGATTGCTCCCGATCGTGTGACGGTGGCCAGGAGCAGGAGGGCGCCGAAGACGATCCACAGCAGCCCGATCGCGGTGAGCAGGCCTTGGACCACCGAAGCGCTGATCGTCACCCAGTCGATCTGCCACGCGAAGTTCGCGACGAGTGCGGCAGCGACCAGGCCGATCGGCATGGCATATTTCGCGGGCCAGCGAAACCCGATGAGCAGGATTCCTGCCAGGAGGATGGGGGCGAGCGCAAGAAGCGCCGCGACAGCGAGGTTGTCCATCGTGAATCCGATCCGCGGCATCGTTGCCGCTTGGTCGAGGAGTCCGCCCATCTCTGATCGGTTGATCAGCAGACGATGTGGTGCCGACTCCGCAAACGAAGTACCTGGCTTCATCGTGCCTGGTGGATTGTTGTACCGTCAAGGGAATCCTGCGTCTCACCTCGAGGGAAGCGTTTGACGAGATGTGCATCACCTCCTATTCTTTTCGTTGTGTGAACAATAAATTTCACGATGTGAAAGTTTCGCAGGCTAAACCCCGTTGCCAGCGATCAGCGATGCACTAGTGAAAGTGCCGAATAAGGAGAACCACCGATGACTGCTCAAATCGAGAATCTGGATATTCCAGAAGGCATGGAGATCACCGGCGAACTGCCGGACGGGGCAGAGAAGGTGCTCACCCCGAAGGCCCTCGAACTCATCGTCGAGCTGAACCGGAAGTTCAATGGGGTCCGCCTCGAACGACTGGAGGCTCGCAAGGAGCGCCAGGCGCAGATTGCCGCCGGCGCTGATCTGGACTTCCTCCCGGAGACCGCTGAGATCCGCAATGATCCCAGCTGGCAGGTCGCACCGCCGGCCCCGGGTCTCGAAGACCGTCGCGTCGAGGTCACCGGCCCCACCTACAAGAAGATGACGATCAACGCCCTGAACTCCGGCGCCAAGGTGTGGCTGGCCGATCAGGAAGACGCAAACACCCCGCAGTGGGATTCGGTCATCGGCGGCCAGGTCAACCTGCTCGACTCCCTGACCCGCGAGATCGACTTCACCTCACCAGAGGGCAAGTCCTACACGCTGGCTCCCGACGAGGAACTGCCGACCATCGTCGTGCGTCCTCGCGGCTGGCACATGCCGGAGAAGCACATCCTCGTCGACGGTGAAGAGGCCTCGGGCTCCCTCGTGGACTTCGCCCTCTACTTCTCCACCGCCGGGCAGATCCAGATCGAGAAGGGCAAGGGTCCCTACTTCTACCTGCCGAAGATGGAATCCCACCTCGAAGCGCGACTGTGGAACCAGGTCTTCGACCATGCCGAGGACGCCTTCGGCCTGGCACGCGGGACCATCCGCGCCACCGTGCTCATCGAAACCTACCCGGCCGCCTTCGAGATGGAGGAGATTCTCTACGAACTGCGTGAGCACTCCTCAGGTCTCAACGCCGGCCGCTGGGACTACATCTTCTCCGTGATCAAGAACTTCCGGTCCCGCGGCTCTGACTACCTGCTGCCCGACCGTTCGGATGTCACGATGACGGTGCCGTTCATGCGCGCCTACACCGAACTCCTCGTGCGCACCTGCCACAAGCGCGGTGCCCACGCGATCGGCGGCATGTCCGCCTTCGTTCCCTCCAAGGACAAGGACGAGAACGAGGCCGCCTTCAACAAGGTCCGCGAGGACAAGTCCCGTGAGGCCAGCAAGGGCTTCGACGGCTCCTGGGTCGCCCACCCCGGCATGGTCGCCCTCTGCAAGGAGGTCTTCACCGAGACACTGGGTGAGAACCCCAACCAGATCGAGAACAAGCGCGAAGACGTCTCCGTCGCCGCCGCCGATCTCCTCGACGTGAAGTCGACACCCGGCTCCATCACCGAGGCCGGCCTGCGCACCAACGTCAACGTCGGCATCCAGTACCTGCGCGCCTGGCTCGAAGGCAACGGTGCGGTCGCCATCCACGGACTCATGGAGGACGCGGCCACCGCCGAGATCTCCCGCTCCCAGGTATGGCAGTGGATGGACGCCGGAGTCGAACTCGACACCGGAGTCACCGTCACCGGCGACCTCGTCCGCCAGATCGTGTCCGAAGAGGTCGCGAAGCTGCCCGGTGAGGAAGCGGACTGGAAGGACGCCACCGACACGTTCCTGTCAGTGGCCGTCGCCGACGAATACGTCGACTTCCTGACCCTGCCGGCATACGCCCGTATGCCCTGAGTTTCGGTCCCCTGAGTCTCCACGGTTCAGGAGTCTCACCAGGTAAGAACGCCGTCGAAAATGTGCCCCGCAGCACATTTTCGGCGGCGTTCTTCGCTAAGCTCGACATCATCGACGCAAGGAGGCGGGAGTGGACATGAGCAGCATCGAATCGGTCCTCACACGGATCGAACCGCATTTGCCACCAGGGGCGATCGTCACCGACGAGAACGAACGCAAGACCTACGAATGCGATGGCCTGGCGGTGCACAGGACCGTCCCAGCCCTGGTCATCCGCGTCACCTCCACCGCCGAGGTGGCCCTGACCGTGGGTGCCTGCCATGAGTTCGATGTCCCCTTCGTCGCCCGCGGTTCGGGCACCGGTCTCTCCGGTGGAGCCCAACCCCATGCGGAGGGCGTGCTCATCGTCATGTCGACGATGCGAGACATCCTCGACATCGATCCTCTCGCCCAGCGTGCCATCGTGCAGCCCGGAGTCATCAACCTCAATCTCTCCAATGAGGCCAACCCGGGCGGCTACTACTTCGCCCCGGACCCCTCAAGCCAGAGCGTGTGCTCGATCGGCGGCAATGTCGCCGAGAACTCCGGCGGCGCCCACTGCCTCAAATACGGGTTCACCACCAACCACGTCACCGGCGTCACCCTCGTCACCGCCCGCGGCGACATCGTCGAGATCGGGGGAGACGCCCCCGAATACCCCGGCTACGACCTCCTCGGCGTGCTCTGCGGATCCGAGGGGACACTGGGCATCGTCACTGAGGTGACCGTGCGACTGACCCGCCTGCCCGAGGCAGTGGAGACGTTGCTCATCGGATTCGAGTCCACCGATGCCGCCGGTGAGGCAGTCAGCGACATCATCTCCGCGGGAATCATGCCCGCGGCCATCGAGATGATGGATGCCCTGGCCATCGAGGCCGCCGAGAAGGCCGTGGCCTGCAATTATCCCGAGGGTGCCGGTGCCGTCCTCGTCGTCGAACTCGACGGTCCCGCCATCGACGTCGACCTCGAGCGTGAGACGGTCATCGCCCGGGCGAAGGACCATGGGGCCGGAGAGATCAGGGTCGCCGTGGACAATGTCGAACGCGGCCTGATCTGGAAGGGCCGCAAGTCCGCCTTCGCAGCCGTTGGCCGGATCAGCCCCGACTACATCGTCCAAGACGGGGTCATCCCACGGTCCCGGCTCGGGCCTGTGCTCGCCTCGATCTCCACGATCGCGGAGGAATGCGGGGTCCGCGTGGCCAACGTCTTCCATGCCGGCGACGGCAACCTGCATCCGCTCGTGCTCTTCGACGGTAGCGTGGAAGGCCAGACCGAACTGGCCGAGACCGCCTCGGGGCGCATCCTCGACCTGTGCCTGAGTGAAGGCGGGTCGATCACCGGTGAACACGGGGTCGGTTCCGACAAGGCCAAATTCATGCCGCGCATGTTCACCAACGACGACCTCGATACCATGCAGATCCTGCGCTGTGCCTTCGACCCGAACCATCTGTCCAACCCGGGCAAGGTCTTCCCGACTCCACGGCTGTGCGGGGAACCACCTCGGCGAACATCGGGGGAGCACCCACTGCAGGCAGCAGGAAAGGCGGAGCTGTTTTGACCGAAGAACTTCCCCGGATGGCCCGGCCCGAGAGCGTTGAGGAACTGTCCGAGCTCGTGGCCCGCGCCCATCGCGAATCTCGCACCATCGCCGTCTACGGCGGCGGGACCGCGCTCGATGACCACCCTCCGGGTCACACCCCGGGTCTCCTCATCGACATGGGAGGCCTCAACCAGGTCATCGAACACTCACCCGGGGACCTCATCCTCGTCGCCGGGGCCGGAGCCACGATCGCCGAACTCAATGCCGTCGCCGAGACCGGGGACCAAGAGCTCCTGCCGGACTTTCCCGCCGATCGCACCGATTCAGGCTCGACGTTGGGCGGTGCCATCGCCACCCGGGCCGTGGGACCGCGCCGCATCGGACGGCTGCCGCTGCGTGAAGTCGTCCTCGGCGTCACTGTCGTCCTCGCCGACGGAACCATCGCGAAGGCCGGTGGCAAGGTCGTCAAGAACGTCGCCGGCTACGACCTCGCCAAACTCATGACTGGTTCCTGGGGCACCCTGGGCATCATCGCCAGTGCCGCGCTCCGGCTCTACCCGAAGCCCCAGACCCAGGGATACGTCGAGATCCCCGGCGCCGAGGCGGCACTCGAAGTCATCGGCTCCCAGGTGGCTCCGGCCGCTGTGGAGATCGACCGGTCCCCGGGCGGACAAGCGTCGACCGTGGTCATGGTCGAAGGACTCGAAGAATCCGTCGCTTCGCGCACCGAGAGCATCGTCAGCGCCTACCCGGGCGCTCAGCGGTGCGTCGAGCCGAGCTGGTGGGCACGGCGGGCCCAGGCTCCGGTGACCATCCGGGCTTCGGTGTCTCCTGCACTGGTTCCCCAGCTGGTCGGGGAGATCGCCCGCCTCGAGGACACCATCGGCTACCCGATTCAGCTGCGCGGGTCCGCCATGGGTGTCTTCGATCTGGGCATCGGCGACCTCGACTCGGACCCCACGATCGCGACCCGAGTGGTTCTCGAACACCTGCGCTCCTGGGGTCAGAAGCAGCTGAGCGCGACCGTGCTCTGTGCCCCCGCCTCGGTGTGGGGCGACGTCGATGCGTGGGGCGAGATCCCCGGAGTCGGGCTCATGCGCACCATCAAGGACCAGTTCGATCCGGACGGTCTGCTCTCACCCGGACGTGGAATAGGAGGACTGTGATGTCATGCGATTGCGGTGGCGCAGGAGGCTGCCAGGGCGGCGGAGCGCCCAAGGAGACGAGCGGACCGACACCGCTGGAAGCCACGATGGCGACCGCGGGCCAGGCCACGATGGAGATGGCCCCGCCGACCATGGACCATTCGGCCTTCGACGTCTTCAACCCACCGGACCCGGGGCTGATCGCCGACTGCGTCCACTGCGGCTTCTGCCTTCCCGCCTGCCCGACCTACCAGCTGTGGGGCAATGAGGAAGACTCACCGCGCGGGCGCATCTACCTGATGGAGAAGGGCCTGGAAGAGGGTCCGATGACCGCCTCGATGGTCGAGCACTTCGACGCCTGCCTGGGCTGCATGGCCTGCGTCAGCGCCTGCCCGTCCGGAGTCCAGTACGACAAACTCATCGAAGCCACCCGCGGTCAGGTCGAACGCAACGGAAAAGAGCACCGCAGCCGCGCCGAGGTGGCCCTGCGGGAGGCCATCTTCCAGCTGTTCCCGTACCCGGACCGTCTCAAGACCCTGCTGGCACCGCTCAAGCTCTACCAGCGGACGGGACTGTCGAATGTCATCCGCAAGTCCAAGGTCCTCGAGAAGCTCTCACCGACCCTGGCCACGATGGAGGCCATCGCACCGCCGGTGACGAAGAAGGTCACCATTCCCGCCACGAACCCGCCACGCTCTGCCGAAGGAGAGGCGCTGCCGGTCAGAGCCCGGGTGGGGATGCTGCTCGGCTGTGTGCAGCGGACCTTCTACCCGCAGGTGAATGCCGCCACTGTGCGCGTGCTCAACATGGAGGGCTGTGAGGTCGTCGTGCCGCAGTCACAGGGCTGCTGCGGGGCACTGTCGGTCCATGCCGGGCGCAGCGAGGAAGGTGAGGACTTCGCGCGCAGGATCGTGGACACATTCACCTCGGCGGAGGTGGGCTATCTCGTCGTCAACTCCGCAGGCTGCGGATCGACGATGAAGGAATACGCCGACATCCTCGCCGATGACCCCGCCTATGCCCAGCGCGCGAAGGAGCTGGCGGACAAGGTCAGAGACGTCACCGAGATCCTCGTCGAACTCGGACCCAGCGCACCACGGCATCCGGTGGCCGAGGGCGGACTGCGGGTGGCCTACCACGATGCCTGCCACCTCTCCCATGCCCAAGGAGTGCGCAATCCACCACGTGAACTCCTGGGCCAGATCCCCGGGATCGAACTGGCTGCGATCAAGGATGCCGACACCTGCTGCGGATCGGCTGGCATCTACAACCTCGTGCGCCCGGAGACGGCCCGCGAACTCGGGGATAAGAAGGCCACGAACATCGCCGCCACCAATGCCGCACTGGTTGTCACCGGCAATCCGGGGTGTCTGCTGCAGGTCACGGACGCTCTGCGCAGGCAGGGCGAGGCGACGCTGCCGACAGCGCACACGATCGAACTCCTCGACGCCTCACTCACCGGGGCAGGTGCCGGGGAACTGCTGGCACGCTGAGGCCCTCGGGCCGCTGAGTTCGCATCCGCACGGGTGCGAACTCAGCTGGCAGCACGCTACTTGACGATGAGCACCGGGCACTCGGCCTCGAGGATGACCCTCTGGGTGCTCGAACCCAGCAGCAGCTTGACCACGGGGGAGCGGCGCTTGGAGGGCATCACGATGAGCTTCGCCTGCCACTCCTCAGCGAGGTCGATGATCTGGGAGGCCACATCGGAATCGGCGCGTTGGATCTCGAACTGGAGGTCCGCCTCGGCGAGCCGATCGGCCAGCTCCTTCGTCTGAGACAGGGCACCGGCCGAGGGCGCGGTCGTCGTATCCGATTCGAAGTGGACGACGCGCACAGCCGCGTTCTCTCGTCGGGCGCCGGCGATCGCCTGCTCAAGGAGCGCCGTCGACGATTCCGAACGGTAGGCCAGAATGATCGTATTCTGCGCATCGTCGATGCCGTCCGAGGCCGCCACCCGCAGCGAGGGCACCGGGAACCTGTGTTGGGGAGCTGAGTAGAAATCAGTCATATCGGTTGTGTTCCTATCCGATTGCGATGACGCCGATGAGGACGCCGACGGTCAGCATCACCAGGGAGACGATGAGGGCTCTCCACAGGACCTTCTTGTGATGGTCTCCGAGCTCGACTCCCGAAAGCGAGACGAGGAGCAGGATCGCCGGCACCAGCGGTGACTGCATGTGCACCGGCTGACCGGTGATCGAGGCGCGAGCCATATCGGCGGCGGAGATGCCGAAGTGGCTGGCGGTCTCGGCGAGCACGGGCAGGATGCCGAAGTAGAAGGCGTCGTTGCTCATGAAGAACGTCATCGGGATTGAGAGCAGCCCGGTGATCACGGCCATGTAGGGGCCCATGGACGAGGGGATGACGGCGACGAGCCACTCGGCCATGGCGTCGACCATTCCGGTCCCGCTCATGATGCCGGTGAGCACGCCGGCGGCCATGACCATGGCGACCACGGCGATGATCGCCGAGGCGTGTGAGGCCAGTTCTTCCTGCTGTGCCTTGATGTTGGGGAAGTTGACCATGAGTGCGATGACCATGGCGATCATGAACAGGTAGGGCAGGGGCAGCAGGTCGGCGATGAGCATGACCATCACGGCCACGGTCAGGATCAGGTTGAACCAGAAGAGCTTGGGACGCAGCGTCGCCCGGTTGGGGTCGAGCGCGGTGTCGGTCAGCGCAGAACCGGAACCGGCATCGCTGCCGGAACCAGCATCGGAACCGTCACTGTCACCGTCGGCCAGCGTCGACGTCGCCGAGGTGGTGCCACCGTTGGCGGCACCCGATCCCGAGCCTGAGCCCGAGTTTGACCCTGAGTTTAACCCTGAGTTCGAGTGAGCGACGGCACCGACGAGGTCGGAGCGCTTCGACCCCGAAGTCCCGGAGCGGGACTCATCGACCCAGGCCACACCGTTCTTGGCCAGGCGTCGACGTTCGGAGATGCCGAGGAAGTAGGCGAAGACGAAGCACACCAGCAGACCCGCTGCCAGGGCCGGGACCATGGGAGCGAAGATGTCGTTGGCATCGATCTGCAGGGCAGAGGAGGCGCGTGCCGTCGGACCGCCCCAGGGGACGATATTGAGCGTGCCGTTGATCAGGCCGGCGACACAGGTCAGCACCACCGGTGACATCTCCAGGCGCTGGTAGATCGGCAGCATCGCGGCGGTGACGACGATGAACGTCGTCGACCCGTCACCGTCGAGGGAGACCGCGCCGGTCAGCAGGGCGGTGCCCATGACGACCTTGACGGGATCGTGGCCGGCAACCTTGAGGATGAATCCGACGAGTTTGTCGAAGAGTCCCACGTCGATCATGATGCCGAAGTAGATGATGGCGAAGAGCAGCAGCGCTGCTGTCGAGGACATGTCTGCGATGGCGTCCATGACCATTTCGCCGATTCCCAGACCGGCGCCGGTGAACAGTCCGAACACGGTTGGGACGATGATCAGCGCCAGGATCGGTGAGAGTCGCTTCGTCATGATCAGCGTCATGAAGACGATGATCATCGCGAAACCAAGAATTACGAGCACGAACTTCTCCTATGAAGGCGGATGTGATGCCCGATACACCCTAGGGCGGTCACCGCGGCACCGCGCGTTTGTGTGCACTGAACACGTTCTGCCTGTTTGGCACCTTTTGCGCATTTCGCTCATGCGTGGTTAATGTGGGTTGGTGCCACGTCCCAGCCGATCGTTCTCTCGCCGTGTTCTGTTCAGTCAGCTCGCGGTCATCGTGGTGACGCTGGCGTTGGTGACAGGAGTCTTCGCCTGGATGGGTGCACGCTCGGTCACCGAAGTCACCGAGACCAAGGCCCTGGCCACGGCACGGACGCTGGCGATCGATCCAGTGGTGAGGAAGGCCTCCACCGCGGCCTCAGCGCAGCCTGCGGGGGAAGCCGATGATGCGATCACCACTCCGCTGCTCGAAATCACCGATGATCTGCGGGACTCCTCGGGCATCGTCTTCGCTGTCATCACCGACGACCGGGGCATCCGACTGTCTCACCCGGACCAGGACAACATCGGCAAACGTGTGTCCACCTCCCCAGATGAAGCATTGGCCGGCAGGGAATCCGTGACGCATGAGAGGGGCACTCTCGGTGAGACCGTGCGTGCCAAGGTGCCGATCTATTCCACCTCCGATGACGAGACAGTCGTCGGAGAGGTCTCCGTGGGCATTCATGTCTCGGTCCTCGATGCCGACCTGCGGCGCGAATTCTTAGTCCTCGGCTCCGTCGCCGTCCTGGCCCTGGTCATCGGGGTCATCGCCTCACTGGCTCTGGGTCGCAGGCTGCGTCGCGAAACCCTGGGCGTGGGTCCCGAGGAGCTGGCAGAGATGGCACGTGACCAGGGTGCGGTCCTGCGTGGTCTCGATGATGGGGTGTTGGCATTCAGCTCGGCTGGGGTCCCGACCCTGAGCAACTCCACTGCCGAACAGCTGCTCGGCATCGCCCATGTCGAGGCGGGTACGGATGCCGATCGAGATTCCGATGCGCCCTCCCGTGCGGAGGTGCCGGAGGTGATTCGACGAATGATGGTCGAGGCACCCGATCACGGTGCCCTGCGGCGCCGAGTCAACGTCGGCGACCGGATCCTGCTGGCCACCGCCGTCAGAGTCAGCCGTGATGGAGTCTCGGTCGGCGGGGTCGTGACCCTGCGCGATGAGACCCAAGTATTGACCATGGCTCGTCAGCTCGAATCGGTGACGTCGATGGCGCGAGCCCTGCGGACCCAGCGCCACGAATTCGCCAACCGTCTCCACACTGTCTTTGGCCTCGTCGACACGGGTGCGACCGACGAAGCTCGGAACTACCTCGCCACGATCCTGCGCACCGGTCCGATAGCGACTCCCGTCGAAGGCATCGAGGTGATCTCCGAGCCCTACCTGCGTGCCCTCCTCGAAGCGAAGGGCACCACCGCCGCCGAGGTGGGAGTGAGGCTCTCTGTCACCCCGGATTCGCTGGTGCTGGGCAGGGTGAATGAGCCCGAGGACGTCACTCTCATCCTCGGCAACCTAATCGACAACGCTGTGCGTGCTGTGGTGATGGATGCCATGGGCGGTGTGGGCGACGACGCTGATCGGACCGACGAGGTGTTCGGTCGGGTCGAAGTGACGCTGCTGGGGTCCGGTTCGGAGCTGCATGCCGTCGTCACCGATACCGGTGGGGGAGTCGAGGACGCGGACGTGGAGTCCATCTTCGACGAGGGAGTCAGCAGTGCCGATGACCTCGACCCTGATCACGGACACGGCATCGGGTTGGCCCTGTGTCGGAGAACTGCACGCCGACACGGTGGCCGAGTCTGGCTGCTGGCAGGCCATGACCCGGTGCTGGGCGGAGCCGGCTTCGCCGTCCACCTGCCCGATGCGCTCAGCGACGACACGGATGACAAGGAGAGATGATGATCAACGTTCTGGTCCTCGACGACGACTTCTATGTGGGGCAGATCCACTGTCGCTACGTCAACGAGGTTGCAGGATTTCAGGCTCTGGAGCCGGTGAGAGACCTGCGCACCGCTCGCACGATCATCGCCGAGGAGCAGGTGGACCTGCTGTTGGCCGACTATGTCCTGCCCGAAGGCAACGGCGTCGAACTCATCCGCGAGACAGACGTCGATGCGATCGTGCTCTCGGCCGTGACCGATCCCGATGTGGTGCGGTCGGCGCTTCGGGCCGGAGCGATGACCTATATCTTCAAACCTTTCGCCGCCGAAGAGCTGCAGGACTTCCTCCGTCGCTATGCCCGTTTCCGCCGGTATTGGGACCGGGAGAAGGTGAGCCAGCCGGACCTCGAACGGCAGCTGCGCAGCCTGCACGACGTCGCGTCCCCGGGCAGTGCTCCGGCCAAGGGCTCGGGTTCGTCGACGAGCGGCCGGATCCTTGAGGCACTCGAGAGTGCCGATCAGCCGCTGACGGCGATGGAGGTCTCCGAGGTGGTCGGCACCTCGCGTGCCACCGCCCAACGCCACCTGGCCAAGCTCGCCGAATCCCGTGCCGTGACCGTCTCACTCCAATACGGAAGCACCGGACGTCCAGAACACCTCTACGGGATGGGCTGAAGGATCATCGGTCTCGAACGCATGCCTGATCGTTCCGCCGAGGAAAGTTCGAGGATGAAATACAGAATCAGGATTAGGGCGCATTGGGTCAATGGCTGGTTTCTGAAACTGTTGTCGAAACCCGTTGCCATTGTCGGTCGTGCAGAGTACCCGCTGGTCTGGTCACAGCCCACAGAAATTGAGATTGACCAGGATTCGACGGTCCGGATCGGTGTCGGTGTCCGGTATCTCGGGAGAGGAAAGTTGTTGGGAGTCTCTATGACAGATTTTCCAGCACGCAACACCCCCGAATTTAGGTCAGGTGCCATCACGTTTTGCAACGGATTCTGGAATCACGATCCATTCACACCGGTTGAACATTCATAGCTGTGCCTGCGTGCTCCCGCTCGTGCATGCCCTTAATCTTGCCGCGGATCGCAATCTCCGGACCTGTCCCTGCCGTCAGGCTCGTCGCCGTCTCGCGTGCCGTCTTCGAGCAGATTGAGCGCGCCCGGCAAAGTTCTCATCACGGTCAGTGGTGAGAGAAGCACCGGCAAAGACGCCACAATAGCCAGTGCGGCGAAGACCCACAGGGTCTCCACGATGCCGATTGAATGCCCGAACACTCCGCCAAGGAAGGCCCCGATGGGCATCGGACCCCAGACGAGGAATCGGATCGATGCGTTCATTCGCCCGAGCAGAGGTTTGGGACACAGCCGCTGACGAAAACTCACCTGAGTGATGTTGTAGACGACGACCGACGCAGAGAGCAGAAATCCTCCGACCGTCAGAGTCGGCACCGGTGGCAGGACCGATGCCAACGGCAGATTGAGGAAAGTGAGGCCTCCTGCCAGTGCGGACAGGGAGATGGTGCGACCTTCACCGACGATGCGCTGCAGGGCGGGAGCGGCCAGGGCCCCGAGAAACCCTCCGGCGGCACTGATTGAGAGCACCAGGCCAAGGACGGCTTGAGGCTGATCGAGAGTGCGCAGAATGTATAGGGTCGACAGCGCGAAGATGGCTGAGGAGCTGAAGTTGCTGGTACCGGTGCAGGCGACGATTCTTACCAGAAGAGAATGACTGAAGGCGAAGGCCAGTCCAGCCCGAATCTCTTTCAGTAGGGGCTGTCTGCTTGTTGGACTGGGGGCCTGCTCTCGATGTCTGATCCGACTGACGAACAGACTCGAAAGACCCATGCAGACACTGGTGATGCCGACCGTCAGTGGTGATCCGATGAGAGCTACCAGGCCTGCCGCCGCCGAGGGGCCGATGACATTGGCGGTCTGCTGACTGGCCTGGAGCTTCCCATTGCCCTCGGCGATCCGATCGCCGGTGACGATCTCTGGTAGGTACGACTGATTGGCCACATCGAAGAAGACGGTGATGATGCCGACAAGTGCAGCCACGATGCACAGGTGGACAAACGACAGCGCGCCGAGCAGCCAGGCCGCAGGAATGCTCAGCAGCACCAGGGCGCGGAGGACGTCACCGGAGATGAGCACGTGCTTCTTGCGCATCCGATCGACCCAGGCGCCGGCAGGAAGGGCGATGAGGAGGAAGGCAAGAGACTCAAGAGTGGAGAGCACTCCCATCTCGAAAGCGTCCGCGTGGAGAAGCTGCACGGCGATGAGCGGCATAGCAAAGCTGACGAACTGGACCCCGAAGACGGAGACCGTGTCACCCATCCACAGCTGCCGGAAGTCATGATGGCGCCACAGCGACGCTGAACTGGTCACTTCAGTCGGGCTGGTCTTTTCGGGCGGGTCGTGCGCGGTCATAGGCTCCACTCCGAGTCCTGGGCGTCGAGTGATTGAGATCTCTCAATCGCAAGTCTGGCAGGAGTGATTGAGTTAAGTCAATCACTGTGGGGCGACCAATTGACTTCTCCCGATCACTCGTTAGCGTTGAGATATGAATGCTGAGCGCGCCGAGAACACAGCGCGGACCGTCGCGCGAGCCGTTGAACGCCGTGACGCCACCGATGCCGAGGCGAAGGCCTTGGCATCGAGTCTGCGCATTCGCATCCTGCGGCTGTGCCTGGACGAGGCGCTGAGCAATCGCGAGATCGCCGAGGCGACCGACCTTAACCCCGCGACATCGCTGCACCATGTGCGGATGCTTGCCGACACGGGTTTCCTCGAGGCACAGGAAGCCAGGCGAGGCCGCAGAGGTGCGCGAGAGATTCCCTACCTCGCGACCGGTAAGAGCTGGTACATCGATGTCGGCGACGTGACGAACCCGATGATCGAGGCCTTCACCGCCGAGTTCACGGCGGCTCCCTACGAGGAGCGCACGATGGGACGGATGGCGGCAATGCTCACCGAGGATGAGGTCGAGGAGTTCCGAAGCCGCATCGCCGAGCTCTTCGAAGAGTTCAAATCCCGGCGGAGCCGATCAGCCACCCGGCAATGGGGTCTCTTCATCGCTATGCACCCCAGCAGCCGGCACGAGGCAGACGAGCCTGGCGTCGAATGAGCGATATGCAGGGCAGTTCCAGACGAACAGTTGAAGCGTACAGCGACCCCAGGTGTGTCGCCGTCTACGATGCGCTGGAGGGTCTTCAGCGCAGCGATCTGAAGGTCTATGCGGCGATTGTCGAAGAGTTCGACGCGGACTCAGTCCTGGATGTGGGATGCGGGACCGGAACACTTGCACTGATGTTGGCCCGCCAAGGCTGCACGGTGACCGCCGCGGACCCATCCTCGGCGGCACTGGACGTGGCGCAGAAGAAATCAGACGCCGAAGGTGTGAACTGGGTGCACGGCACAGCCCCAGATGTCCTTCCGATTCAGGTGGACATGACGTTGATGACGGCCAACGCGGCTCAAGAGATCTCTGCCGACCGTGACTGGGCCGAGACTGTGAGCGCGATCCACGCGGCGCTGCGGCCCGGCGGGCGCTTTGTCTTCGAATCTCGAGACCCTGCGAAGCGCGCCTGGGAGTCGTGGACCAAGGAGAAGACGCGCCAAGTCGTCGAGGTGGCAGTCGAGGGGCAGGTCGAATCGTGGGTGCAGCTGCGCTCTGTGGGCGGAGATACGGTCGTCTTCGACAGCCCCACGATCTTCCAGCGTGATGGAGAGCGTATCGATGCGACGTCGACATTGAGGTTTCGGAGCAGAGAGTCGCTGAGGCAATCACTTGAGTCAGCAGGCTTCTGCGTGGACGAGATCCGGGATGCTCCGGACCGTCCAGGTCGAGAGTTCGTCTTCGTGGCTCGAAAAGTCTGAAACGGCGGATCAGAACGGGGCGCACAACTGCCACCGAGGCAGTGTCTCAGCCCCGCCTCGGCGCGCCGAACCCTGCGGATTTACTGGGCAGGAGCGCATAATCGCCCTAAGATAAGAAGCATGGCGACCAGAACGACTTCCCCCGCTTCTGGTAAAGGAAAAGGCACAGCGCGTAAAACTGCTGGTCGGACCGGGCAAGCGGGGACCAAGGAAGACCCCGGGACAAACGTTGTCTCCGGTGCGTGGAGGGGAGTGGCCCACATGGCCGGAAACCGTGCGCGAAAGATCCTCAGTGACGAACCGACCGATCAGTCACCGACGAAGAGAGACGGCACTGCCTTCTTCCTCATCGGTCTCTCGATCATCATCGCAGCCTTCGAATGGTGGAACATCCCCGGTGCGATCAGCGATGTTGTCCGCAACGTCGTCGAAGGCACCTTCGGCCGCGTAGCCCTCGCCCTGCCGGTGATCTTCACCGCATATGCGATCCGGCTGTTCCTGCGCGGAGACGACAACCGAGGCAACAACCGGATCCTCATCGGCATCATCTTGGGTCTGTTCGCAGCAGCAGGGCTGGCCCACATCGCCGCGGGCAACCCCAGCTTCGTCAACTCTCGTGAGGCCATGGCCAATGGGGGAGGGGCACTCGGCTTCGTCATCTCCTCGCCCCTTGTCGTCGCCACCACCGGATATGTGGCTGTTCCGCTGCTCATCCTGCTCGGGCTCTTCTCACTGCTGGTCATCACGGCGACACCTGTGCGCTCGATCCCCAAGCGCCTGATGGATCTCTACCTGCGTCTCACCGGAGGGGCTCGGCCCGATTCCGGGAAGCAGGACGGACAGGACTCGACCGACCTCGTCGCCGACAATGCCCGAACCTCGACCCTCAAGCCCGTCATGGGCGCCAAGCGTCGCTCGCGGAAGAAGAAGACCGACCTCCCCGAGGGCGAGCATCCCGATGATGACACGGCGACCAAGGCCTACGACAAGGCCTACATCCACGAAAACGATGTCAGCGATGAAGAAGCTGACACCACCGTCATCGAACGTCCGCAGTTCAAGCCCGGCGAACGTCGGCCCACGAAGGCCGAGCGTGAAACAGCCGCGCTGAAGAAGACCATCGGCATGGACGACGACGCTGCCACCGTGGCGAAGAAGACCAACTCGGGAGCCGCCTCGGCGCCGGTGCCGTTGACGAACAACCCGGCACCCCCACCCACGGAACAGCTGCCCGAACGCGTCGAGCAGCTCACCCTGGCCGGCGACGTCACCTACACCCTGCCGGCATCGGACAACCTCCTGCCCGGACCTCCTGCGAAGGAGCGGTCCGAGGCCAACGACCGCGTCGTCGAAGCACTGCGCGACGTTCTCGAGCAGTTCAAGATCGACGCGGCGGTCACCGGATTCTCCCGCGGCCCCACGGTCACCCGCTACGAGGTCGAACTCGGCGCGGGCACCAAGGTCGAGAAGGTCACGGCGCTGTCGAAGAACATCGCCTACGCGGTGGCCAGCGCCGATGTCCGTATCCTCTCGCCGATTCCCGGCAAGAAGGCGATCGGCATCGAGATCCCCAACTCCGACCGTGAGAACGTCGCCCTCGGCGATGTGCTGCGCTCGAAGGCCGCCCGCAAGACCGAGAACTCACTGGTCATGGGCGTGGGCAAGGACGTCGAAGGCGGCTTCGTCGTCGCCGACCTGTCGAAGATGCCTCACCTGCTTGTCGCCGGTGCCACCGGTGCCGGTAAGTCGAGCTTCGTGAACTCCATGATCACCTCGATCATGATGCGTGCGACCCCCGACGAGGTGCGCATGATCCTCGTCGACCCCAAGCGCGTGGAGCTCACGATCTACGAGGGCATCCCACACCTCATCACCCCGATCATCACGAACCCCAAGAAGGCCGCCGAGGCGCTCGAATGGGTCGTGCGCGAAATGGACGCTCGCTACGACGACCTCGCGAACTTCGGGTTCAAACACATCAACGAATTCAACAAGGCCGTCCGAGAGGGCCGCGTCGAAGTTCCCGCAGGATCGGAACGGGTGCTCCAGCCCTACCCTTACCTGCTGGTCGTCGTCGATGAGCTCGCCGACCTGATGATGGTCGCCCCGCGCGACGTCGAAGCCTCGATCCAGCGCATCACGCAGCTGGCACGTGCGGCCGGCATCCACCTGGTCCTGGCCACCCAGCGACCCAGCGTGGACGTCGTCACCGGCCTGATCAAGGCCAACGTGCCTTCACGTCTGGCATTCGCCACCTCATCCCTGGCCGACTCCCGAGTTGTGCTCGACCAGCCGGGTGCGGAGAAGCTCATCGGACAGGGCGACGCACTGTTCCTGCCCATGGGTGCTGCGAAGCCGATGCGTGTCCAGGGTGCGTGGGTCAACGAGTCGGAGATCGAAAAGGTCGTCGACCACGTCAAGGGCCAGCTCAAGCCGAACTACCGTGAAGATGTCGCGGTCGAGGCACCGAAGAAGGTCATCGACGAGGAGATCGGCGACGACCTCGAGCTTCTGCTCCAAGCCGCCGAGCAGGTCGTGACCACCCAGTTCGGTTCGACGTCGATGCTGCAGCGCAAACTGCGCGTCGGCTTCGCCAAGGCCGGTCGCCTCATGGACCTCATGGAATCTCGCGGCATCGTCGGACCCTCCGAAGGTTCGAAAGCCCGCGACGTGCTGGTGCGTCCCGAAGATCTGCCCGGCACCCTGGCGATCATCAAGGGTGAGACACCTCCGGATGAGGAACCGAGCTCCGCGGCAAGCGATGATGGTGGCTACGACGACGGTTCCGGCTACGGCGGGAACAGCCGGTCACAGGGCGGCACACAGTCGGCGGCCGGGGACTTCGATGAGGAGTTCGACGATTACGGCGACTCGGGTGCGAGCACCTCGGCGAGGTCATCAGGTTCCGGCGCCAATGACCGTTATGCGACGGGCGTGGGACATGCCGCAGACCTGCACGTCGGCGATGTCGATCCCGAGACGGGACTCGAAGTCGTCGAAACCAGCGGCGAAGACGCCTGGTCACTGACGGGTCGCTGACCGCAGCTGCACCTCGTGTCCTCTGAATAGGGCCCCATGCCCAACCGGCGAGGTGCGAATAGAACAGAACACGGCGTGGAGCCGACCGCTGAAACGAGCGGTCGGCTCCACGCGTTTCACATGTCCCTCAGATAGGGTTGTCACGTGAATGATCGACCAGAGAACAGCGCCCCGGAACAGACACCGGCAGAGCCCAGCCCGTGGAATGTTCCCAACGCACTGACCGTCCTCCGGATCCTGCTCGTCCCCGTCTTCCTCGTCCTCCTGCTGGCCGACGGCGGCCAGGACATGACTATGCGGTGGTGGGCACTGGCTGTCTTTCTGCTGGCGATGGCAACGGACAAGATCGACGGTGATCTGGCACGCAAATACAACCTCATCACGAACTTCGGCAAGATCGCGGACCCGATCGCCGACAAATCCCTGATGGCAGCGGCCCTCATCGGCCTGGCGATGATCACGGAGATCCCCTGGTGGGTTCCCGTCATCATCCTCATCCGGGAGCTGGGCATCACCGTGCTGCGCTTCTTCATGATTCGCATCGCCGTCATGCCCGCGTCCAGAGGCGGCAAGATCAAGACGGTGCTGCAGACTGTGGCCATCGGACTTTTCCTGCTCCTTACGCCGCTGGCTGAGTTCGTTTCTGATGGCGTGAATTTCGCTCTCATCGTATTCGCCTGGTTGGTAATGACTGCTGCCATCGTCGTCACTATTGTGACCGGGGTTGACTACTGCGTCCAGGCTGCGAAACTGGCCAAAGACTCGCACGCAGCTAACGGATCCGCCGGCGGACGCCCTGCCGATGGGCCTCCTGCCGGGGACGGGCACACCGGCACAGGTCCCAAGTAAGATCGTGAACGAGACCGAGCTCTTCTCCCGCAGCCAGCACCTCATCACCACCTGCGCGCAGGTGGGACTCTCGGTCGCGGCCGCAGAATCGCTGACCGGTGGTCGCTTCGTAGCGACACTCGTCGACGTCCCCGGAGCCTCCGCCGTCGTCCGCGGCGGGCTCATCACTTATGCCACCGACCTCAAATCTCGGCTGGCCGGAGTCGACGCAGACCAGCTCGAAGAGACCGGGCCCATCGACGAAGTCGTCGCGGCCCAGATGGCGGCCGGCGCGGCACGCGAGTGCGTCGCCGACATCGGCGTCTCCTGCACGGGAGTGGCAGGACCAGACCCGCAGGACGAGAAACCGGTCGGTCTCGTCTACACCGCCATCGCCTTCGCCGGAAAGGCACAGGTCAGCGAGCACCATTTCGAGGGAGACCGAGAGGAGATCCGCAGCCAGACCGTGGCCGCCATGATGGCCGACCTCGACGACTTCGTCACCCGCTTGGCGTTCGGACCCGAAGCAGACGACACCGTCGAGGCCTGAGTACGCATGCTTGGAATAAGTTTCACCTCGTTGAAGTTAACCAAGTAATGGCAATTGAAAGAACATGCACCGGTACCTTCGAATGGACTGGCAAAACCATCAGGTCACGCACCCAGGTTGGCGCTCGGCATCGACCGGGCTGTAAAGTTGAGTACACCGTTAGGGCAGTTCGCGGAGACAAAGGGAGGGACGCGTTATGTTACTGAGAGTAGAAATCGGTGACGCGTTGCGTTCCGTTCGCCGCCGCCAGGGGAGGACCCTGCGCGATGTCTCCATGGGAGCCAGCGTCTCGCTGGGCTATCTCAGCGAGATCGAGCGCGGTCAGAAGGAAGCCTCCTCGGAGCTCCTCTCCGCAATCTGTGAGGCCCTCGACCTGCCGTTGTCGGCTCTGCTGTCTTCGGTCTCGGATCGCTTCGCACTCGAAGAAGGTGTTGAGATTCCCGACACCATCCCACAGGAGCTTTCCGATAAGATCCTCGGTCGTCCCGGTGGTTACACCGTGCCACGACTGGCAGCCAAGCCCTAATGCGTCACACCCTCTACTGGGTCCTCATGAATGAGGAGTTCGGCGAGGCGCGAGCCGCATCACTGCACACGGATCTCGCGCTGAGCAGCTTGGGTTCCCGAACCGCTGAAGAAGCATTCAAAGCCGGAATTGAACCCCGCGACATCTGGATCGCCGTCTGCGACGCTTACGGTGTGCCGGAATCACGGCGTCTAGGCAAAGAGAAGCCACGCTCCCGTCCTTTCTGAGCGGTGCTGATTTCTCCGTCGTGGCTGTATCTGCTCGATAGTGCTTCGCTCCTCAACGCGCATCGCCTCCGTCGAGCACAGCATCTGGTTCTCACGCACTGGCCGCACAAGGACATCGCGCAAAATAGTGCGACACGCGCCGACATATAGAACACTTGTTCCCATGTCGGTTATGCTGGTAATGAATCACGGGACCTGTGACCATGAGTGGCTGATTATCCACGGGGGACTTCGTTCCTCTGTTGTTATGTCAGTGCCACCTTCTAGCCTTGGTCTCAACGGAAAACGACACTTTAGGAGAGACCATGGCTCGTACACCGAAGAACCTGCAGATCCCGACCGGCGGCGACAAGTCGAAGGCACTCGACGCCGCGCTGGGTCAGATCGACCGCAACTACGGCAAGGGTGCGATCATGCGCCTGGGCGAAGGAGTCCGGGAACCGATCGCCTGCATCCCCACCGGTTCCATCGCACTCGACATCGCTCTGGGCATCGGCGGACTGCCCCGCGGACGCGTCGTTGAGATCTACGGCCCGGAATCCTCGGGTAAGACCACCGTGGCGCTCCACGCTGTTGCCAACGCACAGAAGACAGGCGGCATCGCAGCATTCATCGATGCCGAGCACGCACTTGATCCCGAATACGCGAAGAAGCTCGGCGTAGACACCGACCAGCTCCTCGTATCTCAGCCGGACACCGGTGAGCAGGCACTCGAAATCGCCGACATGCTCATTCGCTCCGGAGCGCTCGACGTCATCGTCATCGACTCCGTCGCAGCTCTCGTGCCGAAGGCCGAAATCGAAGGTGAGATGGGTGACAGCCACGTCGGGCTCCAGGCACGACTGATGTCGCAGGCACTGCGTAAGATCGCGGGCGCACTGTCCCAGTCGAAGACCACCGCCATCTTCATCAACCAGCTGCGTGAGAAGGTCGGCGTCTTCTTCGGCTCCCCGGAGACCACCTCCGGCGGTAAGGCTCTGAAGTTCTACGCCTCGGTGCGCATCGACGTGCGTCGCATCGAGACCCTGAAGGAAGGCCAGGACGCGGTCGGCAACCGCACCCGCGCCAAGATCGTCAAGAACAAGATCGCCCCGCCGTTCAAGCAGGCCGAGTTCGACATCATCTACGGCCAGGGCATCTCCCGCGAGGGAAGCCTCATCGATATGGGCGTCGACAACGGCATCATCCGCAAGTCCGGATCATGGTTCACCTATGACGGCGACCAGCTGGGCCAGGGCAAGGAGAACGTGCGTAACTTCCTGCGCGACAACCCAGGCCTGGCCGAAGAGATCGAGCTCAAGATCAAACACAAGATGGGTCTGATCAAGGTCGACGAACCCGAAGCAGACGCAGAAGCCGATCAGGCAGACGGCGCCGCAGCAGAGAGCTCGAAATCGGATGACGTCGAAGTCTCCTGACCCACACGGTCGCGGCAGTGATCTCGCCGAGTCGAACCCACACGGGACCGACTCGGTGAGATCAGGGGCGGCCTCGTCGAAGCTGGAGACACTTCGCGAGGCCATCTCCGAGATCGACCAACGCCATGCAGAAGGCGAAAGCGGATTCTTCGCCGATGACACGTCGGAGGCACTGGCTCCGGGGACCGACGCGGCCTCTGGATCCGTGCAGACATCAGAGTCTGAGGAGATCCCCTCCTTCGCGAACGCACTGTCATTCGACGATGATGACGATGATGACGGTCCCGAGGACTTTGACGCCGCCTACGCAAAGGCGAAGAAGACGGCCATGAACATGCTGGCCATGCGCGATCACGCCAGCGGAGAGCTGCGCGACAAACTCCTCAAACGTGACTTCCTGCCGGCCGCCGTCGATGAACTCATCGCCAAGCTCCAGAAGTCACGTCTCCTTAATGATGAAGAGTTCGCGCACCGATACGTACGCGCTCACCGGGAGCGGCGAAAGCTCTCCCGCTCGGCTCTCAAACGTGAACTCAACAAAAAGGGACTGCCCGCCGAAATTGTCTCCGACGCCGTTGAAGACGTCGACGGGGAAGACGACCTCGCCCGCCAAGTCGCGGAGAAGAAGGCCGCCTCGACTCGCGGACTCGACCATGACGTTCGTGAACGTCGCATCCTGGGGATGCTCGCCCGACGAGGCTTCGCGTCCTCGGTCTGTCTCAAGGTGACACGCGAAGTCCTTGCCGAGGACTGAACATCGTCGGCGGCGAGAGACAACAGCTAGAATAGTTGCGCCATGACTGAACTGATTGATGCACCCACCTCCACCGAGAGCTCACCGCGCAGCTACGAGGTGAAGACCTACGGCTGCCAGATGAATGTCCACGACTCCGAACGGCTCTCCGGACTTCTCGATGACGCCGGCTATGTTCCCGCAGACGCCGATGACCAAGCCGATGTCATCGTCTTCAACACCTGTGCGGTGAGGGAAAACGCGGACAACCGTCTCTACGGAAACCTCGGTCAGCTGGCCCACGTCAAGGAACGCAACCCGGACTTCCAGATCGCCGTCGGCGGCTGCATGGCGCAGAAGGATCGCGACACGATCGTCAAGAAGGCCCCATGGGTCGACGTGGTCTTCGGCACCCACAACATGGGCTCACTGCCCGCACTGCTCGAACGAGCGCGACACAACCAGGAAGCTCAAGTCGAGATCCTCGAAAGCCTCGACGTCTTCCCCTCGACACTGCCCAGTCGCCGTGAGTCGCAGCATTCCGGGTGGGTGTCCATCTCGGTCGGATGCAACAACTCCTGCACTTTCTGCATCGTTCCCAGCCTGCGCGGCAAAGAGAAGGACCGCAGGCCCGGTGACATCCTGGCCGAAGTCGAAGCACTCGTGGCTGACGGCGTCGTCGAAGTCACGCTCCTGGGTCAGAACGTGAACTCCTACGGCTCGGAATTTAGGGACAAAGGCGCCTTCGCGAAACTGCTTCGCGCAGTCGGAAAGGTCGAAGCCATCGAACGTGTGCGCTTCACCAGCCCGCACCCTGCCTCGTTCTCCGATGACGTCATCGACGCCATGGCCGAGACCCCTGCCGTCATGCCGCAGCTGCACATGCCGCTGCAGTCAGGCTCGGACTCGATCCTCAAATCCATGCGCCGCTCCTACCGCACCAGCCGATTCATGCGCATCCTCGATTCTGTGCGCGAGAAGATCCCGAACGCAGCGATCACCACCGACATCATCGTCGGCTTCCCAGGCGAGACCGAGGAGGACTTCCTGGGGACCATGGACATCGTCCGGCGTGCGCGTTTCTCGCAGGCCTTCACTTTCCAGTACTCAATCCGCCCCGGGACCCCCGCCGCAACGATGGACGATCAGGTGCCCAAGCACATTGTGCAGGAGCGCTTCGAACGTCTGACTGCTCTCCAGGACGAGATCTCCTGGGAAGAGAACACCGCACAGATCGGTCGCGAGGTCGAAGTCCTCGTCACGACCCGACCCCATGATGACTCCCCACGGCTCACCGGCCGTTCGGCGGACAATCGACTCGTTCACGTCGGCATCCCCGACGGCGAGCAGATGCCGCGTCCAGGCGACTTCGTCACCGCAACCGTGACGGACGCCAAACCGTTCTTCCTCTTGGCCGACTCCGGTTACTCGGTGCGACCCTCACGTGCCGGAGACGCCTACGACCGTGCCCAGGCGGACAGCTGCGGGACTCCCACATCGGGCCAGACGAGTGGTGCTTCCACCAACCTGGGCATGCCGACCATCCGCACCCGCCGCTGAGATGGCCGTATTTGCAGTGATCCCGGCCGCCCCGATCCTGGTGGCAGGCGTTGACCTGGCAGAGACCTCCCACGCTGCGCAGATGCGAGCCGCAATCGAGTCCTGCCTGCTGACCAGATCGGAGTGGACGCTTCCGGTTCGCCAATTGCCTCCCTTAGCAGGTCTTGGTGGATTGGGTATCGATCGTGGAATCGACACGCGAACGAACGAGCTGCTCGAAGGTGAGGAGTGGGTTCAGGCAGTGTCGGAACTCAGCGCTGCCGATCGGGCAGTCTGTGAGTCCGCGCATCCTGCTATTGCCGTGGCCCTCCTCCATGCCCATTCGGTCGGAGTGCGAATTGGCGCACTGGCTGGCAGCGAATCACCGTCCAGCAGCGGGGCACCGGCGAGCAATGAGAACCTGTTGGTACCCATCGACCTCTCTGCCGCTGCATCTGAGGAAGCCCCTTTGGCACCTGTGCCAGGGGCAGCACAGGCCGACGAACGAATCATTGCCGCGCTCAATGCCGGTGAGCCCCAATCCGTCGTCACCGCCGTCGCGGCAGCCGCCGACGTGCACGCTGACCTCGAGCTCCTCGATGCCGCCGCAGCTCACATGCTGGCCCACAGGTCATCCGACTACTCCTTCACCACTGTCTTCGACGAGAACCTCCACGAGGTTCGATCACTGTGCGGGACGGGGACGTATTGAGATGAGTCACCGTTGAGCACGACGACACAGCCGACCATCACCATTGCCGGGGCCACAGCCACCGGAAAATCAGATCTCGCCCTCAACCTGGCCGAGCACCTCGGCGGGGAGATCATCAACACGGACTCCATGCAGTTCTACCGCGGCATGGACATCGGCACCGCCAAACTTCCCATCGACGAACGGCGAGGGATCACCCACCACCTCATCGACATCCTCGATGTCCGAGAAGAAGCCAACGTGCAGACGTTTCAACGGCAGGCACGTGAGGCCATCGCCGACATTCGTACGCGAGGGAAGCGACCGATTCTCGTCGGCGGCTCGGGACTATACGTGCGGGCCGCGACTGACCGGATGGAATTCCCCGGCACCGATCCAGACGTGCGGGCACGCATCGAATCCGAGGTCGAGGCCGATCGTTGGGGCAGGCACCGGCATCTGCAGGAAATCGATCCGGCCGCCGCTGCGAAGATCACTCCCAACGACTCGCGGCGCATCGTGCGTGCCCTCGAAGTCATCGAACTCACCGGACGTCCCTTCAGCGCTCAGCTGCCCGACTACCAGGCCATCGCACCGACCATCCACCTGGGCTTGAGCGTCGAGCGAAAGATCCTTCATGAGCGGATCGCGTCCCGCGTGGAGACGATGTGGGAACACGGTTGGGTCGACGAGGTCCGCAGGCTCCTCGAACGTGGCCTGGCCGAAGGCAGAACCGCCTCACGAGCGATCGGATACGCCCAGATCCAGCAATACCTGGCAGGCGAGCTCGACAGAGACGACGCCCAGGAACAGACGACCATCAGAACCCGACAGTTCGCACGCAGGCAGGACACCTGGTTCCGCAGAGACCCGCGCATCGTCTGGATCGACGGCACAGCAGGCGACCATGCGGCCAATGCGGCCAGCGCCCTCGACGCTGTGGCCGATACCAAGAGCTGAATGCAGACTGTGCCGACAGCTGGCCTGTCACCGATAGAATAAGACCATGAGCTCCTCCCAGTCACCATTCGCGGACATCGCAGGCACGACCTTCATCAAGGGCCACGGCACACAGAACGACTTCGTCCTCCTGGCCGACGATGACAGTGCACTGGAGATGCATCCCGAAACGATCGCGCAGCTCGCCGATCGCCGGTCGGGACTGGGCAGCGACGGTGTCATCCGCATCGTGCGTTCAGCGAGCAGCGGGATCCCCGGTGCACAGGAACAGGCCGAGGACGGCGCCGAATGGTTCATGGACTACTACAACCACGACGGCAGCCTCTCCGAGATGTGCGGCAACGGTGTGCGAGTCTTCGCACACGTGCTCGCCACGACAGGACGTGTTGCGGCCGATTCGAGAGAGATCCTCGTCGGCACCCGTGATGGCATCAAGACTGTGCGCACGGTCCTCAACCCGGCACTGGGCAAGCAGACCGGCGACGCGACAGCCTCGGCAGGGCAGACGCTGCCCGGATCAGCAGCCGACTCCTGGTACATGATCGACATGGGCGAATGGTCACTCGACGACAGCGAAGACGTCATCGTTTCGACCTCGGGCATCGAAGTGCCCCGCCCCGGCATGCGCGTCGAAACAGGCAACCCGCACACAGTGGTCGCCCTGGCGGAATCCGCCGAACTCGAAAGCGCTGAACTGCGCGACGCACCCGTTCTCGACCCGGTTCCGCCGCAGGGATCGAACGTCGAATACATCGTCATGGAACCGGCCCGCAGCGATATGGCCGGGGGAGAGGGCGCCCTGCGCATGCGGGTGTTCGAACGCGGTGTCGGTGAGACCCGCTCCTGTGGGACAGGTGCCTGTGCCGCAGCCATCGCCGCCCATCACTGGGCAGGACCGAACTCACCACTGCAGTGGCGAGTGGACGTCCCCGGAGGACAGCTGCGTATCGGCATCACACCCAACGAGGACGGGACACGCGGCAGCGTCACCCTGTCGGGACCGGCAGTGCTGGTCGCCGACGGAACGATCAGTTGACACGCACAGACTGACGATGCGTCAGACGCGGTCGATCGTGAGAACGCGATAGCCCTTCGACGAACCGGTGCGTACGACGCTGAAGCCGGTTCCAAGCATTGCGATGAGCCACTTCTGCAGCGAATCCGCGCCGAGGTTCTTCGAGACCACCAGATCCGCGCGCCCGCCCGGGGCCAGGCGAGGCAGCCAGGTGCTCAGCAGCTCATGCAGAGCTTCCTTCCCGACCCTGATCGGCGGATTCGACCGCATGGCACTGAACTGCAGGTCGTCGGGAATCTCATCAGCGGTGACGGGACGAATCGTCTTGAGGCCGTGACGCTTCGCATTCTTGGCAGTCGTCTCAAGGGACCGGGAATTGACGTCGAGTGCCCACACACGAACATCCACCTCGGCGTCCTTGGCGCTCAGGGCCGCGTCCAAGGCGATCGGCCCCCAACCGCACCCCAGATCGAGGATGTCTCCGGGTTCGGGCACCGGCAGATGTCGCAGCAGGACTGCGGTCCCCAGATCCAAACGCGTGGGGGAGAAGGTCCCCGAGACGGTCTCGACCGTGACTTCACGGCCAGCGAGATCGAGGGTGAGCTCGCGTGTTTTGGCCTCGCTGCTGGGCGATTCGGTGAAATAGTGCTCTGACACCGTTACAGTCTAGACGGCTGTGGGAGAATTGATGGACACCTCTCTCAACTGAGGGGAGACTCTCCGCGCGACACCATGTGGCGCCGAGGGTAGAAACGAACAAAGGAATGAATGACGTCCACTGAAAAAGAGCGTCGGGACGCGATGCTCGATCGCGTTCTCGCACGAGGTGCCCAAGCTCTGGACACCAACGAATCACACGTCGACGACGCCTCGCAGTTCGATCTGGCTGAAAGAGCGGCCCTCAAACGAGTCGCTGGCCTGTCCACAGAACTCGAAGACATCACCGAAGTCGAATACCGCCAGGTTCGCCTGGAGAAGGTCGTCCTCGCAGGACTGTGGAACACGACGCAGGCCGATGCTGAGAACTCGATCCGGGAGCTCGCTGCTCTGGCAGAGACCGCCGGCTCGGAGGTCCTCGACGCGATCATCCAACGACGTGAGACCCCGGACCCCGGCACGTACCTCGGCAAGGGCAAAGCCGCCGAACTGGCCGAGATCGTCGCCTCCGTGGGTGCTGACACCGTGATCATCGACTCCGAACTCGCACCCAGCCAACGTCGCGGACTCGAAGACGTCATCAAGGTCAAGGTCGTCGACCGAGTGGCTCTCATCCTCGACATCTTCGCTCAGCATGCGAAGTCCCGCGAGGGCAAGGCCCAGGTCGAACTGGCCCAGCTCGAATACCTTCTGCCGCGTCTGCGCGGTTGGGGCGAGTCACTGTCTCGCCAGGCCGGTGGCCGAGTCGCCGGCGGTGCCGGAATCGGTTCCCGCGGTCCCGGTGAGACGAAGATCGAACTCGATCGACGTCGAATCAGGGCCAGAATGTCGAAGCTGCGCCGTCAGATCACCGCGATGGCACCGTCGAGGGACACGAAGCGCAAGAACCGCGCCCGCAATCACATCCCCTCGGTGGCGATCGTCGGCTATACCAACGCCGGCAAGTCATCACTGCTCAACCAGCTCGCCGACGCCGAGGTGATGGTGCAGAATGCGCTGTTCGCGACCTTGGATCCGACTGTCAGACAGTCCCGGACCGCCGACGGCATCACCTTCACCTACACGGACACCGTCGGATTCGTCCGGAACCTTCCCCACCAATTGGTCGAAGCATTCCGCTCGACATTGGAAGAAGCCTCGGACTCGGATCTGCTCCTGCACATCGTCGATGCCTCGCACCCGGATCCGCATGGTCAGATCCATGCCGTGCGCGAGGTACTCAAAGACGTCGAGACAGGAGACATTCCCGAACTCCTCGTCTTCAACAAGGCCGACATCGCTGATGAAGCGGTGATCACCGGACTCCACGCAGAGTACCCGGAGGCACGTTTCGTCTCTGCTGTGACCAAGGAAGGCGTCGGAGAGCTCGTCGAGACGATTGAGTCGATGCTGCCCTCGCCGAACATCGAGGTCACCGTGCTCATTCCCTATGAGCGAGGAGACCTTGTGTCGAAGATCTATGCCCTCGGCATGGTCGAACACGAAGAACACGGTGCCGGCGGAACCTCTATGCAGGCGAAGGTTCCGGCAGAACTGGCCGCGGAACTCGCAGACTTCCGACGTCCGGACCTGGTCATCGGCGAGTGAGCACCGTCGAAGAACTGCTCGAGTCCGCCGTAGGGGCCATCGGCGGCTCGACCCGAGAAGGTCAGACAGAGATGGCCCAAGCAGTCTCCTCGTCGGTGGACAAGGGCATCCATCTGCTGGTCCAGGCCGGCACCGGTACCGGTAAGTCCTTGGCCTACCTGGTTCCGGCGGCCGAGTACTCCAGTCGGACGGGCAACCGCGTCATCGTGTCCACGGCGACCTTGGCTCTGCAGACGCAGATCATCCACCGAGATCTGCCGCGCCTGTTCAAGGCCGTGAAGAAGACTCTCGATCCGCTGCCACGGGCTGCTCTGCTCAAGGGCAGGCGCAATTATGTCTGCAAGCACAAGCTCGGCGGCGGATACCCCGATGAGGGCGAAGGCATGCTCTTCGACCTCGGTGCGGACGCGGAGGCCGGTCGTAAGGCCAGCGACCGGTCCGGCCTCGGTGAGGAGATCCAGCGAATTCGGACGTGGGAGAAGACCACAGAGTCCGGCGACCGCGATGATCTCCTGCCAGGCGTCAGCGACCGCGCCTGGTCAGAGGTCTCGGTCAACTCCTTCGACTGCCTCGGCTCGAACTGCCCCCTGTACACCGAATGCTTCGCTGAACTGGCCCGCAACAACGCGGCCGAAGCAGACATCGTCGTGACCAACCACGCACTCCTGGCCATCGACGCCTTCGGTGACAACACCGTTCTGCCCGAACACGATGTCATCATCATCGACGAGGCCCACGAACTCAAGGACCGGGTCACGAACGCACTGTCGGGGCAGATCAACACCAGCATGCTCTCCGCCGCCACTAGCTCCGTGCGCAAGCACACCATCGTCCAGGACGGCGTCGTCGCGCTGCTGGACTCCGCGGCCGCAGCGCTCGAACGCGCCCAGAGCGGTGTCAGCGAAGGTCTGATCCTCAACATGAGCGAGGCACTGTCCCTCGCGCTGGCGCAGATCCGTGACTCCGCACGACAGATCATCAACGACATCGGCGGCAAGACCGAAGACTCCGACGCCGGTCGGCAGATGGCCAAGGCCCGCTGCCAGGAGATCTTCGAACTGGCCGAACGGTTCTGCGATCCCGGCAAGAACGACGTCGTGTGGCTCTCGCGCAGCACCTTCCGCGAGCGTGAGACCACGAACCTCGTCGTCGCCCCGCTCAGCGTGGCCGGCACCATGCGCTCGGGGATCTTCGAGGACTCGACGGTGGTGGCCACCTCGGCGACCCTGTCCCTGGGTGGAAACTTCGACGCCGTCGCAGCGTCCCTGGGACTCTTCGGCCCCGACGCACCCAAGTGGGACAGCCTCGACGTCGGATCACCCTTCGACTACGGCAAACAGAGCATCCTCTACGTCGCCGCCCACCTCCCGCGTCCTGGCCGCAGCGGTCTGAGTGAACAGGCACTGGATGAACTTGAGGAACTGGTCACCGCCTCCAAGGGCGGGGCACTGGGACTGTTCTCCTCCCGGGCGGCCGCAAATGCCGCAGCCGAACACCTGCGGGCGAAACTCGACATTCCGATCCTCCTCCAAGGCGATGACGGACTGCCCTCACTCGTCTCCCAATTCACCGCAGATGACCAGGCCTGCCTCTTCGGCACCATGTCACTGTGGCAGGGAGTCGACGTTCCAGGTCGGACCAACCGCCTGGTCATCATCGACCGGCTTCCGTTCCCCAGGCCCGATGACCCACTGATGCAGGCAAGATCGAAAGACGCCGACAACCGCGGAGTCAACGGCTTCATGGCCGTCAGCGCCACCCATGCCGCACTGCGCCTGGCACAGGGAGCGGGTCGCCTGATCCGCTCAACCAAGGACAGGGGAGTCGTGGCCGTGCTCGACTCGCGCCTGCGCTCGGCTCGCTACGGCGGATACCTGGTGAATTCGATGCCGTCGATGTGGCCGACGACGGATTCCGCGCTCGTGAAGTCCAGCCTGGGACGTCTGGCAGCCACCGACGACTGATTTGAGCCCGAGACGCACTGTGCCCCCGACCGTCATCGGTCGGGGGCACAGTCATCGGAACCTCAGTGGTCGAAGACCTGGGGAGAAAAGTCAGAGGCGACGGATCACTGACACGACGAGACCCATGATCTGGGCATAGGTGCCGTCGATCGGTTCATAGTCCTTGTTCTGGGGGAGCAGCCACTGGTGGCCGGCCTTGCGCTTGAGGGTCTTCACAGTCGCCTCACCATCGAGCAGGGCGGCGACGATCTGACCGTTGTCAGCGGTGTGCTGCTTGCGCACGACCACCCAGTCGTCGTGACAGATCGCGGCTTCGATCATCGAGTCACCGACGACCTTGAGCAGGAACATGTCGCCCGAGCCCACGACCTGTGTCGGCAGGGAGAAGACATCGTCGACCTCCTGCTCAGCCAAGATGGGCCCACCGGCGGCGATGCGGCCGACGACGGGGACCTGGACGGTGTTGTTGGCCAGCTCTTCGTACTTGGCCCGCTCTGCCTCTTCTTCCTCGAAGGGATTGACCACTTCGATGGCGCGCGGGCGCTTCGGGTCTCGACGGACATAGCCGAGGCGTTCGAGCTGGGATAGCTGGTGAGCCACGCTGGAGAGCGAGGCCAGCCCGGCAGCCTTGCCGATCTCGCGCATGCTCGGCGGGTAGCCGTTGGTCACGACTGCGCGTTCGATGGTCTCGAGGACCAGACGCTGTCGTGGGGTCAGACGAAAATCGCCCTCGCCGGTGGAGCCTTCCGGAATCGAGACGTCCTCGTCATCGCTGCGGGCGGCTGCGATTTCGCTGGCGACGTCCTCGTTGCGGGGACGGCCCCTCCCTCGTTTGTTCTGAACCATTGCTCGTTCCCCTTCGTTCTATTCCCGCCAGCCTCACCGCTTGATCCTCACGTCGAGAATTCTCGTGTCAGTGCCGCCTGAGATGGTTCTTTCAGATCAATCAACAACGCTGGTTCTCTCTCATTGTCGCATAAATGTTCGAGTTGGACTGGACATATGTTCGATTGGCATGTTGAATAGAACAGACGTTCTACCTATTACGGGTGGAATCGTACGAAGGAAAGAGGTTAAGCGATGTCTGCACTGAACCAGGAACTGCGTTTCACCACTCGTGGACGCCAGGCCATGCGCCTGCTTCGGACCATGGTGTGCGCTCTCGTCATCGTCGGCGGAGCATTCTTCGTCGCCACACAGTCGTTCTCGGCAGCCGCCGGAGCAGAGACTGAGGACATCGGCATCGACGCCGAGGCAGTCGTCGTCGGTGAAGGGGAGTCACTGTGGGCAGTGGCCGTGGATCTCGGGATCGACCGCGACACCCGCGATGTCGTCGCTGACATCGTCGACATCAACCACCTGTCCTCGCCTGTGGTGCACCCGGGGCAGACCTTGGATGTGCCCAAACGCTAGACTGATGCGGTGGGAAATAACGAGTCATTGCCAGTGCGTTCGGACCTAGTCGGCCTCAAGCCCTACGGCGCTCCGCATCTGGATGTGCCAGTGCAGCTGAACGTCAACGAGAACGCCTATCCGATCCCCGATGTGGTCGTCGAGAGTATGCGCGCAGCCGTCGACGGACACTTCGCCGGACTCAACCGCTATCCCGACCGTGAGTTCGAGGACCTGCGCGAGCATCTCGTCACCTATCTGCAGGGCGTCAATGACCGCGCCGGACAGTCCGTCGAGCTCAGCTCCGACATGATCTGGGCGGCAAACGGGTCGAACGAGGTCCTCTCCCATATCGTGCAGGCCTTCGGCGGACCCGGGCGCACTGTCCTCGGATTCACCCCCAGCTACTCCATGCACCCCCTGATCACCACTGGCACCGGTGCCACCTGGCAGGCCTCGGCGCGCAACGACGACTTCACGCTTGATGCGGAAACCGTCGCCGCCGAGGTGGCCGCATTGAACCCGGACATCGTCTTCCTGTGCACCCCCAACAACCCGACAGGCACCTCGATCGACCTCGACGTCATCGAAGCCGCCTACGACAACTGCTCAGGCATTGTCATCGTCGATGAGGCCTACGCCGAATTCTCCCGACCTGCACGCGCCTCTGCCATGACGCTGCTGGACGGCCGTCCCCGGTTGGTCGTGTCACGGACGATGAGTAAGGCCTTCGCCTGCGCCGGACTGCGTCTCGGTTACGCCATTGCGTCACCGGACCTCATCGATGTTCTGCGCCTCGTGCGACTGCCCTACCACCTCTCGGAAATCACGCAGGTGCTTGCGTCCACCGCTTTGGAGCACGCCGACCTCCTCCTGGAGAACGTGGACAGGCTCATCGACTCCCGCGACCGAATCTCGCAACACCTGGATGCGGCGGGGTTCACCGTCTACCCCAGCGATTCGAACTTCGTTCTCTTCGGCAGCATCGCCTCACCTCATGATCTGTGGCAGAAGCTGCTCGATCGCGGAATTCTCATCCGCGACATCGGCATCGACCATCACGCACGGGTCAATGCCGGCACGGATGAGGAAACCACCGCGTTCCTCACCGCAGTCGACGAGATATTGGCCGAGGATCCGGCCATCGTGCTGTCCGCCAACTGAGTCGACATCGCTGAGATGCGCACACCCCGACATACCGCTTCGCTTGAGTCAGAGGACAATGGTCTTCAGACGGCACTTACCCTTCCTACGAAAGGCCATCCATGAGGCAGGCACAACGCTCCCGTACGACCTCGGAATCCTCGGTCAACGTTTCCATCAACCTCGACGGAACCGGTCAGTCCGACATTTCGACGAGTGTTCCCTTCTTCGACCACATGCTCACGGCGCTGTCGAAGCACTCACTCATCGACATGGAGATCAAGGCCGACGGCGATACACACATCGACGTCCACCACACGGTTGAGGACACCTCCATCGTCCTGGGCCAGGCACTGCTCGAAGCTCTGGGCGACAAGTCCGGCATCCGCCGCTACGGTCTGGCCGCCGTGCCGTTGGATGAGGCTCTGGCTCGCTGCGTCGTCGATGTGGCCGGCCGACCTTACTTCGTGCACGAAGGTGAGCCCGAAGGCCAGCAGTACCACCTCATCGGCGGTCACTTCACCGGGTCGATGACCTCACACTCGCTTGAGTCGATCGCCTTCCACGCCGGCCTCACCGTGCACCTCGACCTGCTGCGCGGCCGGGATCCGCACCACATCGCCGAAGCAGAGTTCAAGGCCTTCGCCCGTGCTCTGCGTGAGGCAGTCGAACCCGATGAGCGCAACAACTCGGTACCCAGCACCAAGGGAGTCTTGTGAGCACCACCGTCGTCGTGACCCCGTTCGGCGTAGCCGAGCAGCTGGCCGCTGCCTGCGTGCTGTCGAACATCAAGGGAACCATCGTTCCCATCGGAGACTTCACCGGAATCGTCCTGGCCGACACCGATGTGCAGGCGGGCAACGAGGCGGCCGCAGCGATCTCCAAACTCTCGGGCAAACACGAGGTTCTCCTCCTTGCCCGCAGCGAAGAGCAGATCGATGCCGGTCATTTCCGCCACGGTGCCCGCGAATCGGATGTGCCGGCAGGGCTGGCGCTGAAGAACCTTCCAGACGTCCTCGAGCAGCTCCTGCTCGAAATCAAGTCGGCCGACGAGGTGGAGGGCAACATCCCCACCTCCTCCATGACGAAGCTGCAGGCCAGCGCCGCCACAATGTCTCCTGGCCGGGCCGCCGTGGCCCGAACTGCACTGCTGTGGATCGTCGTGGCAGTACTCGCCGGACTCATCACTGCCTTCGGCATCACCATTGGGCTCACCGGGAACACGATGGCCTGGGTCGTCGCCGTCTTCGGCGCGATCGTCCTCGGCTTCTCCCTGTGGAGGATCTACAGCGTCCTGACCAAGGGAGCAAAGCAATGAGCACGGTCGCTGTCCTTGACTACGGGGCAGGAAACGTCCGTTCAGCCGTACGCGCGGTGGAAGCAGCCGGCGCCGAGGTCGTTCTCACAGCTGACCGGTCCGCCATCGATGCCGCCGACGGTCTGCTCGTCCCCGGCGTCGGTGCCTATTCGGCCGTGATGGCCGGATTGACGCGAATCGGCGGAGGCGAACTGATCCGCTCCTGGCACGAGAGCCAGCGACCTCTGCTCGGCATCTGCGTCGGGCTGCAGGTCTTCTTCGCCAGCGGAGAAGAGCACGGTGTGAAGACCGAAGGCATCGGACTCTGGCCCGGCGCCGTCACCGCGCTCGAGGCTCCGGTCGTTCCCCATATGGGATGGTCGCAGGTCAGCGCGCCGACGTCGTCGCGGATGTTCGACGGTGTGGCCGAGGAACGTTTCTACTTCGTCCACTCCTATGCGGCGACCGAAACCCCGCCGGACACGGTGGTGACCACAGCAACCCATGGCAGCAGCTTCATCGCAGCAGTCGAGGACGGCACCACCTGGGCAGCCCAGTTCCACCCCGAGAAGTCAGCCGACGCAGGTGCACGTCTGCTGCGCAACTGGATCGGCTCCTTCCCAGAAGTGGGCGCGGCCCGCCACTAGGATTGTCCGAACCCTCCAGGTTCATCTGCTCCAACTCGTTCACATCAGTCTCGACAGCCTCTTGAGAAAGGTCACAATGACTCAAACCCCCAACAAGCTCGTCCTCCTTCCCGCCGTTGACGTCGCCGATGGCAAAGCCGTCCGCCTCGTCCAGGGCGAAGCCGGCACGGAGACCGACTACGGTTCACCCATCGACGCAGCCCAGGACTTCGAAAACCGGGGAGCGGAGTGGATCCACCTCGTCGACCTCGACGCCGCATTCGGTCGCGGATCGAACTCAGATCTGCTCAACCAGGTCGTCAAGGCCGTCGGCATCAAGGTCGAACTCTCCGGAGGCATCCGCGACACCGAGAGCCTCGAACGAGCACTCGACACGGGAGCTGAGCGGGTGAACATCGGCACCGCCGCCTTGGAGAACCCGGAATGGACCGCTGATATGATCTCTCGCTTCGGCGATCAGGTCGCCATCGGCCTCGACGTTCGCGGCACCACTCTCGCAGCCCGCGGCTGGACCAAGGACGGGGGAGACCTCTACGAGGTCCTCTCGACACTCGAGAAGGCAGGCTGCGCCCGCTATGTCGTCACCGACGTCCGCAAGGACGGCACGCTGCAGGGACCCAATGTGGAGCTGCTGAAGTCGATGGCGGAGAAGACCGACAAGCCGATCGTGGCATCGGGCGGAGTCTCGAGCCTCGACGATCTGCGCAACCTGCGCGAGCTGGTTCCCTATGGCGTGGACTCGGCGATCGTAGGCAAGGCCCTCTACGCCGGAAAGTTCACCTTGGAAGAAGCCCTCGAAGTCGCTGGAGGCTGAAGAAGTGGCATCGGATACGGGCGATCGCTCGGACTCGGCCGGACAATCATGGTCCGGCCGTGATCTGCGGCCGAACCCGTTCTCAGGCGACTCCGGGCTGGCCGATGCCGGTCTGATCGAAGCACTGAACCAGGTGCGCCAGGAGCCGTTGAACCCGACGCTGCACAGCAAGGTGCTCTCCGCACTGTCGGGGGCCAGGCTGTACGCACCGATCGTTCCGATGGCAGTCGACCAGGAGGTCGGCGAGAACGGACTGATGGTCGACAACTCCTCGGAGATGGCCATGGTTCGGCTGCAGGCCGAAGACGGCCGCGAGTGCACACCCGGTTTCTGCTCGATTCCACCGTTGACTGCGTGGCATCCCGACGCTCGGCCCGTGCCGATCGAATCGGAGCGGCTCGTCCTCGGGGCGATTGAAGCCGATTCGCAGCTCGTTGTCCTCGACCCCGGGGCCGAGACCTCGTTCCTGCTGCGTCGTACCGCAATGTTCGCATTTGCCCAGGGACAGCCCTGGACTCCGTCCTGGGCCGACGCCGAGGTGGGCCAGGCGTTGGTCGCCATCGCCGAGGATTTTCCTTGGCTGGCGCAGATCAGTCTGAGTCCCGGCAGTGCCCGAGTCCATGTCGAGGGGCCCGAGGTCGGCATCCGACTTGGAGTACGCTCTCAAGTCTCCGCCGAGGAGATGAAGCGATTCCAACTAGCTCTGGCCGCCGATGAGACGATCGTGGAGAAGGTGGACTCATTGGCTCTGCAGATCGCCGAGTCGTAGACTCCCGAACCGCAGCGCACCCAATACTTCGGGTCGAGTCCCGAATACAGGGAAAAGGCATGTGCACTTGCCCGAAGTCTCCTATGCTTGATCTCCATGAGTGAGATTCGCGACCTGAGCCAACCGACCGTCCCGAACGCGAGCTATCTCGACCAGATCGCCGCCGAGACTCAAACACGCAGCGAGCGAGCAGGCGAGTGGAGCTCCGAGTTCAGCGGGGCTCCCGAGTCAAGCACGGCAGGCCTCGCCGCAGCTCTCGCAGCAGCAAGATCTGATCTCGACAGGCTGCTGCATACCATCCACAAATTGGCAGAGACCGCGTTCGTCGAATACGAGTCTGTCAGTGCGATCGCCTCGCTGCTGCGCTCACGAGGCGTCGAGGTCGAGACCGGACTTTTCGGTGTCGAGACGAGTCTGCGCGCGACCACGGGAAATGGTGACGGACGCACGATCGCGATCCTCGCCGAATACGACGCACTGCCGGAGATCGGTCATGCCTGCGGGCACAACCTCATCGCCGCCTCCGGAGTCGGAGCATTCCTCGCCCTGCATGCCCTCTGGGAACGGGACCCCAGCGCTGTTCCCGGCAGCGTGGTGCTGCTCGGTACGCCTGCGGAAGAGGGCCACTCGGGCAAAGAGGTCATGGCCCGCGGCGGCGCATTCGAGGGGATCGACGCAGCCATTATGGTTCACGGCTACGGGTACGACTGCGCGGAACAGGTGTGGTTGGGCAGGCGTCTGCTGACCGTCAACTACTCAGGGATCGCCGCCCACGCCTCGGCGCAGCCGTTCATGGGCCGCAACGCACTCGACGCCGCGAACCTCTTCTACCAGGGTCTTGGCCTTATTCGCCAGCAGATGCCGCCGATCTCCCGATTGCACGCCGTCATCGCTGACGGCGGGACCCGGCCCTCGATCATCACGGAAGCCGCCACAGTGCAGTGCTATGTGCGGTCGAAGTTCCCCGAAACGCTCAAGGAGCTGTCCGACAGGGTCGAGGACGCGGCCAAGGGCGCGGCCCTTATGACCGGCACCGGAGTAGAAGTCGACTGGGACGAGCATCCGCCTTCGCTTCCGGTGCGTACGAACTCCGCTCTCACACAGCGCTGGGCCGTGCATGAGGAGACGCAGGGGCGAACACCGCTGCCCGGTGGGGTGCTCGATGAGTCGATTGCAGCGTCGACCGACTTCGGCAATGTCTCCTATCGGATACCGGGCATCCACCCACTCATCAAAACCGCCGACGCCGATGTGGCGCTGCATACCCGCGAGTTCGCGGCAGCCTCGATCACGCCCGCCGCCGAAGCTGCCGCCCATGATGCCGGCTACGGGCTGGCGTGTACTGCTTTGGACTTCCTCGTCGACGATGACCTGGCCTCCGAGGTGGTTGCAGAATTCGAACGCGACGGAGGAGCAGTAGACGTGGAGAACTACTTCAACTAGTCTGGGGAGTCCGCTCGGATCGCGACCAGCGAAGAGAAGGAAGACACATGTCAACGACGACATCAGCGAAAATCGGTATCGGCCAGCGTCTGCTGGACGGGATTGAACGGATAGGCAACAAACTGCCCGAGCCGTTCACCCTCTTTCTCGGACTGTTCCTCATCACAGGAGCAATCTCAACCGGCATGGCTATAGCAGACGTGTCGGTCTCAATTCCCGGCAGCGACGAGACCGTGGCGATCAAGGGACTGTTCACCGGCGAAGGGCTGTCGTGGCTGACGACGACGATGGGCGACAACTACATCGGATTCCCGCCCTTGGCCACCGTACTGCCGATCCTCCTGGCCGTGGGCGTGGCCGAGAAGTCGGGCATGCTCGCCGCGGCTGTGCGAATCGCCTTCGGCAAGAGCCCGCGCTGGCTGCTGCCCTATGCCGTCGGCTTCGTCGGCGTGGTCGGGTCGATCATGGCCGATTCCGCCTTCATCATCATCCCGCCGCTGGCTGCGCTCGTGTTCAAGGCCGCCGGACGACACCCGATGGCCGGCCTCATCGGCGGATTTGCCGCCACCGGCGCCGGGTATTCGACCTCGATCGTGCCGACCAGCCTCGATGCGCTCTTCGCCGGAATCACCACCTCGGTGATGGAGACGTTGCCAGACACTGACTATACGGCCGTCAACCCGGTGTCGAACTACTTCTTCAACATCGTCGCCTCGATCGTGCTGGCGGTTATCGCCGGATTCATCATCGACAAGCTCATCGAACCGAACATGGTTCGCAAAGGCGTTCCGCGCGAATACGCCGATGCCAAGGGTTCGGGCCTGGCCAAGGAATACCAGGCGAAGGACAACCCCTACGGCGAGAACTCCGTGTCTGCCGAAGAGGTCGAGGAATCGCAGAAGGAGGTCAAAGCCGAACTCGAACCCGAGGAGAAGCGGGGCCTGGTGTGGTCCCTGGCTTCGGCACTGCTGCTGACTGCGGTACTGCTCTTCGCAGTGCTCATTCCCGACTCACCCTGGCGCAATGAGGACGGCGGGTTCCTGCCGAAGTCCCCGTTGCTGTCCTCAATTGTCTTCATCGTCTTCGCCTACTTCATGCTCATGGGCGTGGTCTACGGTTTCGTCGTGCGCACCGTGCGGTCGATGAACGATCTCGTGCGTATGATGAGCCAGTCGATCGTCGACATGATGTCCTTCCTCATTCTCGCCTTCATCCTCGGTCAGTTCATCGCGCTGTTCAATTGGACGGGGATCGGTTCCTGGATCGCCGTGGCCGGTGCCTCCGGCCTCGAAGCGATAGGCCTCACCGGCTTCGCAGCGGTCATCGGGTTCATGCTCCTGGCCAGTGTGCTCAACCTCTTCATCGTCTCCGGGTCCTCGATGTGGACGCTCATGGCCGCGGTGTTCGTTCCGCTGTTCGCGCTGCTCGGCTACGAACCGGCCTTCATCCAGGCCGGATTCCGAGTCGGCGACTCGGCGACCCAGGTCATCACCCCACTCAACCCCTACATGATCGTGCTTCTGGGTCTCGTGCGCCGGTATGAGCCCAATGCCGGACTGGGTACCATCATCTCCAGGATGTTCCCGTTCGTCATACCCTTTTGGCTGGCGTGGGCTGCGCTCCTGGCGATCTGGTTCTTCTTCGACCTGCCGCTGGGCCCCGGCAACGGCATCTTCCTCAAATAAGACGGCAGCGAGGGCCTGTTCGTCCGAGCTCGGCGCACGCCACGTCTTCCACGCCGAGGCAGCATCACAGCATCTGTGTGACGCCTTCACGCCAATCTGTGGTGCCCAGATCCTTCGCAAACTCTCCGGTCTCGATCACGCAGGGGGAGTACCAGATCGGGGCGAGCTGGTTGAGTTCGTACATCGACCTCTCGAAGACTCCGGCGACGCGAGTCGTCCAGCGGGGGAGGGACAGTGGCCTCCGCGGTCTCGTTCCCAGATGCTCGTGAGTGAACTCCGCGATCTCGCCGAGTGTCGGATTCGAAGACGGTGCGATGAGCCGGCGATGCGTCCCCGCGGGGACGTCTTCGAGCAGCTGTGCCGCGCGGATCATCGCGGCAGCGAGGTCTTCGATCACGGTGATGCCGTGGGCGACATCGGAGCGTGCGGGCACAATGGCCCGATGCCATTTGGCGATCGGAGTGGTAATGCACATCTTCACCACTGAGGACCACGGCTGTGCGCTTCGGCCGAGCAGGTCTCCTGCAATGATGCTCGCCGAGGTGGCCGGGTGTTCCAGCCTCGCTTCCATGACCTGCTGCCTGATCCGTCCCTTCTCCTCGACCGGGGCAAACGGAGAGGACTCCGTCACCGCGCTGTGGAGGCCAGCGAAGGCGTAGACCGATTCGGGGAAGATGACCGGCATGCCCAGTTCCGCGGCGACATCCATGATCGTCTTCTCCATCTGCGGCAGTACCTGTGCCCACACTCGGCTGTCATAGGGAGCATGAACGCAGGCGAAGATGACTTCGCTGCCAGCGGCGGCCTCGCGCAACTGCTCTGAGTCGGTTGCGTCCGCGCGGATACGGTCGATCCTGGCGTGGTCGGTGTAGGGCGAGTCTGCCGATCCTGAGCCGGCGGCGACAACTGGGACAGCGGCTGGAGCCGAACGGGTTGCAACTGCAACGTGTGCCCCTGCTGCTGTGAGCTGGGAGGCGATTTCGTTGCCGATCTGTCCGTAGCCGATGACGAGTGCAGATTTCATGATGATCATCCTTCGTGATGTCGTGATGTCGTGCGCACCTTTGAGTGCACGGCTTGTGAGAGCACTGCTCTCTGAAATCAGATTAGGCCGATCCGCAATGCAATTCAAGAGCAGTGCTCACTATTGTTATCTTCGCTCTCTCGTTTTAGGGTTGAGGCATGACGAACTCGACTCCGCGCCAGCGGGCCCGGCTGGAAACCGAAGCCCAGATCACCCGGATCGGGAACCGTATGCTCGACGACGATGGGCTCGAGGGAGTCTCACTTCGCGCCATTGCTCGAGAACTCGGAATCGTCTCAAGCGCCATCTACCGATACGTGAAGAACCGCGATGAGCTGCTGACAATACTCATCCGTGACGCGTTCACTGCGATCGCCGACGAGGTCGATGAGGCACTGACACGCGACGAGTCCGTTCTCACGGTCGGTGTGACGATGCTTGCCTGGTCGCGCCGGCATCCCAATCGGTGGGCGCTCATCTACGGCACACCCATCCCGGACTATCAGGCCCCAAGGGATGAGACCGTAGTGCCCGGGACCAGGATCATGGTGACGCTGACGAATCTGTTGGAAAAGTCCTCGGCAGTCCAGACTTCCTCTGAGCTTCCGCCATCTCACGCCTTGGACCCACTGCGTGAAGGGTTGCGGGAACTGGGGTTGGAGCCTGATGATCAGGTGATCGTGCGCTCTGTGACCGTCTGGGCGGCGCTGGTCGGCCTCATCAATGCACTGCGCTTCGGGCAGTTCGGCCCTGGAGTCGAACTCGTCGAGGATGAGCTTATGCGCGGAGTCGTATCGTCTCTCGGGCACTGAGCCAGCAAACGGCACCGAGCTGGCGTGAGCGGCCGCTACGAGGAGCCCTTCACCCGTCAAGAAGTCCGCGGATGTCCTCACTCGTGATTGTCGAGGAGAAGCCCTCGCCCTCATTGACCAGGGAGTCGAAGAGCTGTGCCTTCCTCTCCTGCAGCGCTAGAACCTTCTCCTCGATGGTCTTCTCAGACACCATCCGATAGACCATGACGTTCTTCGTCTGCCCGATGCGGTGCGCACGATCAACCGCCTGAGCTTCCACCGCCGGATTCCACCAGGGATCAAGCAGGAAAACAAAGTCGGCCTCTGTCAACGTCAGCCCGAATCCGCCGGCTTTGAGGCTGATCAGGAAGACCGGTGCCTCCCCAGCTCTGAAATCATCGATGACCGCACCTCGGTTCCGGGTGGAGCCGTCTAAGTAGCAGTAGTTGATGTTGCGATGATCGAGCTGTTCGCCGACCCGTGACAGGAACGAGGTGAATTGGCTGAAGATGATGGTGCGGTGCCCCTCGGCGATGATGTCGTCGAGGTGGGAGAAGAGTGCGCTGAGTTTGCTCGATCCGATCGCTTCGTACTTCTCATCGATGAGATAGGGGTCGATGGCCAACATCCGCAGCAGTGTCAGTGACCGGAAGATGGCGAAGCGGTTGCGATCCATGTCGTTGATGAGGCCGAGGAGCTTCTTCCTCTCCTTCTGCAGGACCGTGTTGTAGAGATCCCGGTGCTTGGAGCTGAGTTCGACGCTGAGGACCTGTTCCTGCTTCGGCGGCAGGTCGGCCGCGACCAGTTCCTTGTTCCGCCGTTTCATGAACGGTCTGATCCGCCGCCGCAGCAGCGCCATGCCCTCCGGACTTTCGCCCGATTCGATGGGTAAGACGATCTCGCGACGGAACTTCTCGATGCCCGGCAGCAGTCCCGGTGAGGTGATCGAGTACAGCGACCACAGGTCGGTCAGCGAGTTCTCCATCGGTGTGCCCGTGATGGCCAGGCGGAATCGCGCCTGGATTCCCTTCGCCGCAGTGTGGACCTTGGCCGTCCGGTTCTTGACGAACTGCGCCTCGTCGAGGACGAAGGTGTCCCATTGGATCGATCGGAAGGCCTGTGCGTCGAGGCGCAGAATCGCATAGGAGGTGATGACGAGGTCGGCATCCTCGATCTCCAAGGCCAAGGCGGTCTTCCGCTTCTTCTCTGTGGCCGAGATAGTGGTGACTCGCAGACCAGGTGCGAACTTCTCGGCCTCCGCACGCCACGTCGACATCACCGATGTGGGTGCGACGACGAGAATGGGGGAGGCATTCGCCGTCGTGTTCTTGATATGAGTGAACAGGCTAAGTGCCTGCAGAGTTTTACCCAAACCCATATCGTCGGCCAGGATGCCGCCGAGTCCGCTGGACCACAGTGCGGCCAGCCAGCTGAACCCTTCCTGTTGGTAGGGCCGCAGTGTGGCCTCGATTCCCTCCGGCACGTCGAGAGACGGAATCTCGCCGAGGTGGCTGAGCGCTTCGACCGAACGTCGCCATGAGGCCGCCGCTGTGGAGTCGTCGACGAGTTCGTCGAATTCGGCCCACAGATCCATGTGATAGCGCGAGAGGCGAGGTGAGTCCGGCTGCCAATCCGCAATGACATCCGATTCAGCGAGCATGCGACGAAACTTGTCGAAGAAGGGCCCGTCGAGGGAGAAGTACGCGCCATCGGGCAGGACTATCATCTCTGCCCCCTGTGCGAGGGCGACGAACAGGTCGGCGAAGCGAACCTTCTGTCCGGCAATCATGATGTGGAAGCGAATGTCGAACCAGTCGCTGTCTTCGGCCTCGTCGGTCGACATCGACACCAACGGTGCTTCGGTGACTTCCCGATAGTCCGGGCGATCGCCGACCTCATGGACCTCGAGATGGTCGATGTCGCTCAGGGTGGGCAGGAGCTTGTCGACGAAGACAGCCGTCTGCAGACCGTCGAGGTCCACGGTGCCTGCATGACCCAACGCACTGGGGAGGGTCAGTGGGACTGGGATTGCCGCAACCGTGGAGCTGAGATTCGCGAGCACGGTGTCTTCGTGTTCAAGGCTGCGGTCGCGGTCTGGTGCTGAACCTCGGCGGATCGGGAACGTATGAGTCGGGTGATGGTAGTGCCACTCCCACGTCAGATGTGCACCATGATCTCCGTAGGTGACGGTGAGCGCGAGGTCGGGAGGGACGAGCACGGGCAGGGTCACCGAATCGTCAGAGGAGATGACGGTGGTGGCATAGGCGAGCTTGGGATAGAAGCCTGTGAAGAAGTCATCCATCTGGTCCTTCGAGATGGTGACCGGTTCCCAACGACGCAGCATCTCAACGACCGCATGGTCGGTGGTCTTCTCTGCAGGTGCCAGGACGAGGGCGAGTCCTGCCGCGGTCGAGATTCCGTAGAAGCCATGATCGTCGATCGGCCCGCTGAGCCCTTGGTCGAACGGTTCTTCGTCAACGGTGATCAGGGAGCGAACCTCGAGCCCCTGTGGCGTCGCGACCACATCGCATTCCGTGGTGGCCTCGTCAGCCAGGCGGACCGTGAGCTCGCGGCGGGTGCCGACAAGTTCGATGCCCAAAGTCCTCGCCTGATCGAAGAGATGCCACAGCAAGGGTGAGGCGAACCAGTCAAGGACCACAGTGTCCTCATTGGTCACAAGGCGATTCGAGTTGATGGCAGAGAGCCCGTACAGCTGAGCGAACCATGCCGCCTGACCGCGCGCATAGGCGCGGGTGGTGGAGTTGTTGGCGATGTTGGACCAGGACACGTTGCCCTTGATCCAGTTGCGGCGTGCCCCCTCCATCAGAGGACGCAGAGTGACGACGAGGTCGGTGTAACCGGTCAGCTTCGTGCGCGTGATCGGGTGCACTTCGAAGTTCCCGAAGCGAGTGCGCCGCAGTTCGGAGATCTCGAAGCCGAGCGCAAGCCGCGTCGGTGCAGTCCCAGCCAGGGTGCCGCCGGGGCCAGAGGCCCACACCGATGCATCGACGCGGTCGGAGGAGAAACCGGAGAGGATCGACTTCCAATCCGACTCCGCACGCCGAGGTGACGACGTCCCACTGCGGGAAGCTGTTCTGCTGCGGGCAGTCTGCCAGCTGGGAGGGTCGGGGGAACTGCGTTGGTCCGGGTCGTGCAGTGCCGTCGAACCGAATGGAGCCACCTGCCGAACTGATGCCGCCATGAGCGCAGCCACCACATGTTTGCAGTCTCCGCCCACGGGGCATGTGCACTGCGAGGAGAGCACGGTGAATGATTTCGCCGTGGGACTGTGTCGCTTCAGCCGCACGATGCTGGTGTAATCCTGTGCCGCGCTGCCTGCGACGTCTGCCCGCAGAGTATTGTCCTCGGGGTCCCAACGTGCCTGCCCGACCATGCCCTTGTTGGCGTAGCTGCGTCCGCGCTCGTAGAACGTGGTGCCGAAGTAGTCCTGCAACTCCTTGGCACTCACGTACGGCAATTCTACGGGAGACATAGGACGATGGTCTCACCCGGCACTGACATGACAGAAGCGGCCCCCGACCAGTGGTCGGGAGCCGCAGCGGATATCTTGGGGCCATGGCGCACGACGAAAGAGTCGGCACGCACGGTGGGGTGTCTCAGCGAACAGGGCCTGTGTACTTCTCGCCGGGACCCTGTCCTGGCTCATCCTGAATCGCCGAGGCTTCGCGGAAGGCCAGCTGGAGGCTGCGCAGGCCGTCGCGCAGAGGGCGAGCATGGTGGTCGCCGATGACGGTGGCGGCGCCGGTGACCAGGCCGGCCAGCGCAGTGATGAGCTTGCGTGCCTCGTCCAGGTCCTGCAGCTCTGCTGCGGGAGCCTCGGGGGAGTCTTCGGCCAGTCCGCATTTGACGGCGGCAGCGGACATCAAGTGCACGGCTGCTGATGTGATGACCTCGATGGCTGGTACTTCGGCGATGTCACGCGTGACATCGGCAACCGCCTCGGCGGGTACAGAATTTTCAGAACTCATGGGACTAGCTTGACATATGAACGACGCGTCGATTTCACGTTCGGCCTCGATGTGCGAAGAGTCATGAAGCGTAGTACACTAAGTCGTGGTGCGAAGCGGAGTCTGACTCCCACCTTGATCGTGTAGAGCGATCGGGTCCAATGATCTGATGATCGACAGCCCAGGTGCAAGCCTGAGGCAGAAGATTTCAGATCGAGGTGTATTCACTTGAAGTGCTGCGGTTTCAATACCGTGCTCTGATGTGTGTGCAGGCTCCCTTGGCATGTGGTCAATGGGAGCCTTTTCTATTGCCACGACATCATTTGAGCTAAAAAGGAGTGAACACATCAGCGAGACGCGCATCAATGACCGGATTCGGGTTCCCGAGGTCCGGTTGGTCGGACCCAACGGTGAACAGGTCGGTATCGTTGCCATTCGCAAGGCACTCGACCTCGCTCGCGAGGCAGATCTCGACTTGGTCGAGGTTGCACCGCAGGCGAAGCCTCCCGTCGCCAAACTCATGGACTACGGGAAATTCAAATACGAATCTGCTCAGAAGGCCAGAGAAGCCCGCAAGAACCAGGCGAACACTGCGCTGAAAGAGATCCGCTTCCGTCTCAAGATCGATGAACACGACTACGAGACGAAGAAGGGGCATGTGACCCGCTTCCTGTCCGGTGGCGACAAGGTCAAAGTCATGATCATGTTCCGCGGTCGTGAACAGTCTCGCCCCGAAATGGGCATCAAGCTGCTCAACCGCCTGGCCGAAGATGTGTCGGAACTGGGCACCGTCGAATCCTCACCACGGGTCGACGGACGCAACATGGTGATGGTCATTGCCCCACATAAGTCAAAGTCCGACGCCAAGGCCGAGGCCCGCAAGGCATCATCTGATGCCAAGGGCAACGTCGCCGAGGTGAAGTCCCGACGCGATCGCGTCGCTGCAGAGAAACAAGCAGCGCCCGACGCGTGAGAAGTAAGTACCGATTCGCTGGAGCCTGAACGGTTTCAGCGTGTGAAGTAGTTGCCGGTGGTCGCCACCGACAACGAAATGCAAAGGAGAACGGCTCGATGCCGAAGCAGAAGACGAACAGCAGCGCCAAGAAGCGCATGCGTGTGACGGGTACTGGCAAGATCATGCGTGAAGGCGTGAACAACCAGCACAAGTTCGAGGGCAAGTCCTCGGCCCGTAAGCGTCGCGTTGCGGAGGACCAGGTCCTCACCGGCGGAGATCGCGCCAAAGCCCGCAAGCTTCTGGGCAAGCTCAAGGGCAGGTGAGACCCCCTCGGGTCTCCAATCCCGGGCAGCCACGCACGTGGTTCCCATAGCTTGAACCAGACTCCGGCACCGCCGGCAGAACCAATTTTGAAGGAGTAACACGTGGCACGTGTTAAGAGAGCGGTCAACGCTCACAAGAAGCGCCGGGTCATCCTTGACCGGGCAAGCGGCTACCGTGGACAGCGCTCGCGCCTGTACCGCAAGGCCAAAGAACAGGTCATCCACTCGCTGGTCTACAGCTACCGTGACCGTCGCGCCCGCAAGGGTGACTTCCGTCGCCTGTGGATCCAGCGCATCAACGCCGGTGCTCGCGCCAACGGCATGACGTACAACCGTTTCATCCAGGGCCTCAAGGCCGCTGGCGTCGAGGTTGACCGCCGTATGCTCGCCGAGCTCGCCGTCAACGATTCAGCCACCTTCGCGCACCTGATCAAGGTTGCCAAGGAAGCTCTTCCGGCTGACGTCAACGCAGCGAAGACCGCCGCAGCCTGAGCTGCCGGTCCTCATACTCTCAACGGCCCCGAACTTACTTGGTTCGGGGCCGTTGATTTTGTCCCAGAACCTTTCCTCCGATAGCCAGTAGTCCCTCCAGCAAGAATGCGGGTCAGCGAATTCCATGAAACTTCCAGACGCCATCTCCTCACCGAATTCGAAACGGGTCAAGAACGCGGTCAAGCTGCTCAAGCGCCACAGCCGCAAGACGATGGGCCAGTTCCTCGTCGAGGGACCCCAGGCCGTGCGTGAGGCTCTGGAACGGCATGCAGAGCTGGGCCTTCCCGGCCAGGCGCCCGGCGTTCCGGACTGGGTGGGCTCGAACGCTGATCCGCGCGGCGCGGTCATCGAACTCTTCATCACCGAAGAGGCCGCCGAGGCGCATCCGGAGTTCGTCGAGACCGTCAAGGACTGCGACATCCGCTGGAACATCATCACCGACGAGGTGCTCACCGAGCTGTCCGCAACCGTGAACTCACAGGGCGTCGTCGCCGTCTGCGAACGCATCGACGTCGACCTGACTTCGGTCATTGACAAGGAAGCACAGCTCATCGTCGTCCTCTCCCAGGTCCGCGACCCCGGTAATGCCGGCACGATCATCCGTCTCGCCGATGCCGCAGGGGCCGATGCTGTGGTCCTCACCTCGTCAAGCGTCGACATCTACAACGACAAGACCGTCCGCTCCACAGCCGGTTCCCTGTTCCATGTTCCCGTGGTCACCGGGGTCGGACTCGCCGAGGTGACCGAACTGGCTCGTGCCCGCGGCCTGCAGATACTCGCCGCCGATGCCAACGACCAGTCTCACGACATCCACCATCCCTGGGATAGCGGACTCGACCTGACCGCCCGCACCACCTGGGTCTTCGGCAACGAAGCCTGGGGGATGAGGACAGAAGACCTCGAACTCTGTGACTCCTCGGCGGCTGTTCCGATCTACGGTAAAGCTGAGAGCCTCAACCTGGCGACTGCTGCCAGCGTGTGCATCTACGAGAGTGCTCGCAACCAGCGGATGTGAGTCGCAGGCCTAGCGTTCAACGAATTCTGCTGCCGAACGTGATTCGACTGCGTCCGGCTTGAACCGAGCAAGTGTTCCAGATCAGAGCGACGTCTGCTAGCGTTGAAAGCAAGGTACCTGTCTATTAATGCGTGAGGCGCAGGACGGAGCGAAGCAATGCCTGGCACGAAAATTTGGCCGCAGTCGCTGTCGGAACTGCAAGCGAGGTGCGCGCGGGATGTGCTGAACTCTGTCCTGGTATGCATCGCGATCGCCGCACTGTTCTGGGCCATCAACTTCGGTACCAGCTCTTCGCCCTCGGTCCCGCGCCTGCTCGTCACTGCGACGATGCCAGCTATGATTTTCGGGGACCTTATTCGTTACTTCCGTGGAAAGAGGCGTTTCGACTTCGTACAGCCGTTGCCTGCTGGGGCGTCGCCGGCTTAAGCTCTCTCAGGTGGAAGTCGCTGCAGCAGTTGCGTCGTCTAACTGCCTGCGGTTATTCCACCTATTGACAACGGGGAGAAGTAGGGTTTATGACCACACAGCAACACGAAGGATTCTTCTCGAAGACTGAGTGGAAATTCGTTGGCTTTTTTGCACTCGCGTTCGTTCTCACTCCGGTGTTCTACGGCCTGCCGTTGTTGAGTCCGCTGTTCGCTCTGTCGACCAGTCTCAGGCGCGAGCGGCGAAAAATGATGTGGCTCTGGATCGTTGCATCGATCCTGGTGCTGATGTCAATCGCCCCGTTCATTCTTAAGGCGGCTGGGCTGAGTAACTTCGTCGTCGAATAGTCGACGCAGTGACGACAATAGGGACGTGTCCTACCCAGCCGATACGGTGGACACCATGACGACTGAAGCTCCACGCGCACCGAAGATCACGCTGACGAACTTGACGCCCGGCTACCTCGGCGACATTGGTCCGGAGGAGTTCCTCGAGGGCATGGAGTTGAAGGACCTTGACCTCGCCGAGGTGGATTCCACCCAGGCCACGTACCTGGACTCATCTTTGTCCCGGGTGAACTTCGGTGACGCCGAGTCTCCCGTGAACCTCACCGGTGCACGGTTCTCCGGCAGCAGAATCGAGGACTGCCGGGCCGACACCTGGACTATGCCGCGGGGGAGTCTCGTCCACACCGAGATCTCGGGCACTCGGATCGGTGCAGGGGTGGTTCATGACAGCGTGTGGGAGAAGGTCGTTCTCAGCAACTGTCGGATCTCCTACCTCAACCTGCGCGGAGCCAAACTCACCGACGTCGAATTCCGCGACTGCGTCATCGACGAGATCGACCTCGACCGGGCCAAAGTCAACAGGGTGTCATTTCCCGGTTCGAGCGTCGGAGTGCTGCAGTGCGAGAGCGCGACTTTGGGCAATGTGGATCTGCGGGGTCTGCAGCCGCATAAGATCTCGGGTGTCCACTCGCTGCGGGGTGCCACCATCGATGAGATGCAGATGATGCTCTTCGCCGAACTCTTCGCCAGCGAACTCGGCATCACGGTCGAATGACCGCCGCCGAGGTTGGTGCAGCTGGTCAGGCGAGTCAGGAACGAGAGGAGCAGCGCTGATGTTCTACGCGCCCATGGCGGGTTACCTGATCGTGGCAGCGGTCAGCGTCGTACTGATCGTCGCTGTGCGCAAAAAGGCGATCGGCAGGAACTCTGCGATAGGAATACGCACGCGGCACACGCTGGCCTCCGATGCCGCATGGGAGGCAGGCCAACGAGCAGGCGTGCCCTACCTCTTTGGCATGGCCGTCATCAGTATCGGCCATGCCGTGGCACTGCTGTGCGTTGAACTCTCGAATGCCACGACGGCCGGCCACATACTGGCCCTGCTCGGGTGGGTTCTCATCCTCGTCTGCGCAGTACTTGCCGTCAGAGCGGCAAATGCTGCATCGAGATCAGCCGGCCAGTGAGGCCAATCCGGCCGTTGGCTGACCCGCACCGTTTACCGGCCTTACTGCGCGTCCAGCGCCGCAGCCTCCCGCTGACCCAGTTCGTCGATGAGCACTCGCTCGTTCTCCGAATAGTCCACGGGTACGACCACGAGGTGGACTCCGCCGGCGGCAAAGGCGGACTCGAGGACGTCATGCATGTCGTCGACATTTTCCAGCCGGTGCCCGGTGGCCCCGTAGGACTCGGCATAGGCGACGAACTCCGGATTGCCGAACGTCAGGCCGTAGTCGGGCATGCCGTCCACGGCCTGCTTCCACCGGATCATGCCGTAGGAGCTGTCTTCGAGGACGAGCACCACGAGGTCAAGGCCGAGGCGAACAGCGGTCTCCATCTCCTGGCTGTTCATCATGAACCCGCCGTCACCGACGACTGCCATGACCCGGCGTTCCGGGTAGGTCAGCTTCGCTGCCATGGCAGACGGCAGACCGGCCCCCATGGTGGCAAGTGCATTGTCGAGGAGGAGTGTATTGGCCCGGGTGGTGCGGTAGTTTCGGGCGAACCAGATCTTGTACATGCCGTTGTCGAGGGCGACGACCCCGTCAACGGGCATGACCTTGCGCACCTCGGCGACGATGCGCTGCGGAATGAACCGGTCATCGTTCGACCGTTCTTCGATCTTCTCCAGAATTCCTGCCCGCATCGGCAACAGTGCTCCGGCATTGGGCACGTGTCCGACGAGTTCCACGGCGAGACGGTCGAGGCTGGGCCCGAGGTCACCGATGGTCTCAACCTGCGGGAAGTAGACCTGCTCGACGACGGCTGCCCGGTAGCCGACGTGGACGACGGTCGGCCCGTTCTCATCCATCGTAAACGGTGGCTTCTCGGTCGTATCGTGGCCGATGGTGACGATGACGTCGGCCTTCTCGATTGCGTCGTGGACGTAGTCGCGGCTGGTCAGGGCCGCGGTGCCCATGTACAGGCCGGACGAACCGGACACGGATCCCTTGCCCATCTGAGTGGTGAAATAGGGGATGCGCACCCGGGAGACGAAACGTGAGAGCGCCTCGCTGCAGTCCGAGCGTGAGGCATCGGCGCCGAGCATGAGCAGCGGCCGCTTGGCATTCCGGATCACCTGGGCCGCGGCATCGACGGCGTCATCGCTGGCAGTCGCCCGACCATTCGTGTGCGGTTGGATCAGGTCTGCATGCTCGACAGGCATGGCGGCAATGTCCTCGGGAAGTTCCAGGTGGACCGGGCCCGGCCGTTCGGACCGGGCGACGCGGAAGGCCTCTCTGACCATGGTGGGGACCATGTTCGCCGAGGTGATCTGTCGGCTGTCCTTCGTCAGCGGCTTCATCGTCGCCACAGTATTCACGATCTGGAAGCGCGCCTGCTCGGCCGTGCGGATCCCCTTCTGTCCGGTGATCATGATCACCGGCATCCCGCCGAGGTGGGCGTAGGCCGCACCGGTCGCTAAGTTGAGCGCGCCGGGACCGAGCGTGGTCAGACACACTCCGGGCTTGCCTGTCAGTCGCCCATAGGTTGCGGCCATGAAGGCGGCAGCCTGTTCGTGGCGGGTGAGGACGAATTCGATCGAGGACTGGCGAAGAGAATCGATGAAATCGATGTTCTCCTCACCGGGGATGCCGAAGATGCGTTCGACTCCCTCGTTCTCCAGGGCCTTGACCATGACATCGGAAGCTCGCTGAGTCGTCATGTTTCGACACTACATCTTTTGGAGTGGGGCCTCGATGACTCAGCTCACAGATGTGGGAACGGACCGGGATCCGGTGGAGCCGCCTCGGCGAGGGTGGGAGTCACAGGAGCGGCGGGACACGATCCGGACGAGTGGTCGAGCACAGAATCACAGGCGATAGACTTGAGCGCAGCAGACAAACGGCATTGAAGTACGCAGAAGAAGCAGATTACGCAGATCAGATGAAGGACATTGATGACTGACCAGCTCGACCCATTGGACGAGTCGGCCGTGAATGCGGCCGTTGACGCGGCACTGAGGGCATTCGCGGACGCACGCACGCTCGACGATCTCAAGGCCGCGAAGATCGAGTTCACGGGCGACAAGGCCCCGCTGGCGCTGGCCAACCGAGCCATCGGCGGACTCGACAAGGCCGATAAGGCCGCCGCCGGCAAGATCGTCGGCAAGTCCCGAGGTCAGGTCAAGAAGGCCCTCGACGCCCGTCAGGCCGAACTCGAAGCCGAGCGCGACGCAGCCGTTCTCATCGAAGAGTCCATCGACGTCACTCTGCCCACAGACCGCAACCGCCTCGGCGCTCGCCATCCGCTCAGCCTCATCCAGGAACAGGCTTCCGACTACTTCATCGGCCTCGGCTGGGAAGTTGCCGAAGGCCCCGAGATCGAATCCGAGTGGCTGAACTTCGATTCCCTCAACTTCGGACCCGACCATCCTGCTCGCCAGATGCAGGACACCTTCTTCGTCGACCCTCCTGAGGCCGGCCTCGTGCTGCGCACCCACACGTCCCCTGTTCAGTCCCGCTCACTCCTGCAGCGCGGTGTCCCGCTCTACATCGTGTGCCCGGGCAAGACCTTCCGCACCGATGAACTCGATGCCACCCATACCCCGGTCTTCCACCAGATCGAGGGCATCGCCATCGACAAGGGCCTGACCATGGCCAACCTGCAGGGCACCCTCGACGGCTTCGCCCGTGAGATGTTCGGCCCGGAGTCGAAGACCCGCCTGCGCCCCAGCTTCTTCCCGTTCACCGAACCGAGCGCGGAAATGGACTTCTGGTTCCCCAACAAGGTCGGCGGGCCCGGCTGGATCGAATGGGGCGGCTGCGGCATGGTCCACCCCAATGTGCTCAAGGCAGCGGGCATCGACCCCGAGGTCTACCAGGGCTTCGCCTTCGGCATGGGCATCGAGCGCACCCTGATGCTGCGCGAAGGAATCAACGATATGCATGACATGGTCGAGGGCGACGTGCGCTTCTCGGCTCGTTTCGGAATGAAGGCTTGATATGCGCGTCCCACTGAACTGGCTGGCCGACTATGTCGATCTCCCGGCCGATACGGATCCCCATGCCCTGGCAGCGGAGTTCGCTTCGATCGGACTCGAAGAAGAGGACTTCTTCGGCCCCGAAATCACCGGTCCTCTCGTCGTCGGCCGCGTCCTTGAACTCGTCAAGGAAGAGCACTCGAACGGCAAGACCATCAACTGGTGTCGCGTCGATGTCGGGCCTGAGCACAACGAGGACCTCGACGATCCTAAGGATCCGCAGCCCGGTGAAGAGCGCCCGAGCCGCGGCATCATCTGCGGAGCCCACAACTTCGTCGTGGGTGACCTCATCGTCGCCTGCCTGCCCGGAGCCGTCCTGCCCGGCGACTTCCAGATCGCGGCGCGCAAGACCTATGGCCACAAGTCCGATGGCATGATCTGCTCGGCCAAGGAGCTCGGCCTCGGCGAGGACCACGACGGCATCATCGTCCTGACCGACCTGGGCCTGAGCGGTGAGCCCGGCGACGATGCGATCGCACTCCTGGGCCTCGACCAGGTCACCCTCGACGTCAACGTCACCCCCGATCGCGGCTACCAGCTGTCCATGCGCGGCATCGCCCGCGAGTACGCGCAGATGAAGGGCCAGGCCTTCACCGATATCGGCAGCTCTGCCGTCGCCGAGGTGAACGCCCCCACCGATGACGGGTTCCCTGTCGTCATCGAGGACTCCAACCCCATCAACGATGTTGTCGGATGCGGCCAGTTCACCGCGCTGCAGGTCACCGGCCTCGACCCGCAGGCGACAACCCCGTTCTGGATGCAGCGCCGGCTCACTGCCGCCGGCATGCGCCCTATCAGCCTGACCGTCGACATCACGAACTACGTCATGCTCGAACTCGGCCAGCCTCTGCACGCCTATGACACCTCGCTGCTCGGCGAAGAGATCTTCGTGCGCCGCGCCGAGGCGGGGGAGAAGTTCACGACTCTCGACGACGTTGAACGCACGCTCGATGTCGAGGACCTCCTCATCACCGACCGCGGTGGCACCGGCGGGAAGATCATCGGTCTGGCCGGAGTCATGGGCGGAGCCGATGTCGAGGTCCACCCCGGAACCACCGATGTGGTCATCGAGGCCGCACACTTCGACCCGATTTCGATCGCACGCAGCTCACGTCGGCACCGACTCTCCTCCGAGGCTTCCCGTCGCTTCGAACGCGGAGTCGACCCGAAGCTCGGGCCCGTGGCCGCACGCCGCTGTGCCGATCTGCTCGTCGAACTCGCCGGCGGCACGCTCAGCCCGGCGACCACGCAGGTCGGGCAAGCTCCCGAGCCGACTGTCATCGAACTCCCGGTCGAGCGCGTCGCCTCGCTCGTCGGAGTCCAGTACACAACCGCCGAGGTGACCGGACTGCTCGAAGGCATCGGCGCGACCATCGATGTCATCGGCAAGGACCGTCTGGCCGTGACCGTGCCCAGTTGGCGCACGGACATCACCGACGCTGTCGACCTCATCGAGGAAGTCGCCCGTACCGGCGGCTACGACCGCATCCCATCCATCCAGCCTGCCGCCAGGGCAGGCAAGGGACTGACGGTGGCGCAGAAAGCGCGGCGTCGGATCTCGAACCTGTTGGCCGCCGACGGGTTCACCGAGGTGCTGTCGTACCCGTTCACGAACGACAAGCGGGACGATCAGCTGCGGCTCGAGGCCGATGATGTGCGTCGGAAGCACGTGCGCCTGGCCAACCCGATGTCCGAAGACCTGCCGCTCATGCGCACCAACCTGCTCTCGACGCTGGTCGACCTCGTGGTTCGTAACCAGGGCCGCGGAGCGAAGGACGTTGCGCTGTTCGAGGCGGGACTGGTGTCCACCTCGGCAGGTCTTCCTGAGGGTCCCGGGCCGCGTCACCTGCCCGGATATCACCCCACCGAGGCGGAACTCGATAAGATCTACGCCTCGGTGCCTCATCAGCCCTACCACTACGCGGGCATCATCTCCGGAAACGCCGAGATGCCCGGAGTCTGGGGCAAGGGCCGCAAGGCCGAGGCCACCGACGTCATCGACACCGTGCGCCGGATCGTTGCGGTCAATGGCCTCGAGGTCACCGTCGAGGCCGATCAGATCGCCCCGTGGCATCCGGGCCGTGCGGCGAAGTTTGTCCTCGCCGACGGTCAGGTGCTCGGTCATGCCGGCGAGCTGCACCCGAAGGTGTGCGAGAACCTTGGCCTGCCGGCACGGACGGTCGGATTCGAGATCGATCTTGACGCATTGCTGGCTCAGGAGGATCTGCGTGCCTGGGACGGTGCGCTGTCAACCTATCCGGTGTCGCGTCAGGATGTGGCGCTCATCGTCGATGCGGAACTGCCGACGCAGACTTTGGCCGCGACGCTGCGCGAAGGTGCAGGGGAGGAGCTCGAACTGCTCGAGACTTTTGACCTTTACACCGGGGACCAGCTGCCCGAGGGCAAGAAGTCGCTGGCGTTCCGCCTGACCTTCCGCGCCCCAGATCGCACGCTCAAGGCCGATGAGGCCTCGGCGATGCGTGAGGCGGCAACGAAGTTGGCCGCCGAACGTCACGGCGCCGAAGTCCGCAGCTGAGAACAGTGCGTAACAGTGCCCGGTCGACCGCTAGAGTGGTTCGACCGGGCTCTGTCGTATCTGCTCAGCGCATCGCGGCAGAGCGCACAAGAATGACCGAACACGCGGCCGTGAGCACTTGTCGTTCACATCACGACACCTGACTACCCGCACCAGATCACTACCGAGGAGTTCTGACATGTCCGAGAAGCTGCCTTACGGAACGAACCTGCCCACCGGCGACACCGCATCTGAAGCGACTGCGGTCCCGTCCGAGACGATCGCGCTCATCACCGGCGGCGCCCGCGGAATCGGACGCCACCTGTCGGAGGCGTTCGCGAAAGCCGGGTATGACGTGATCGTCACGGCCACCTCGGCGGAGAAGGCGGAAGCTGCGGCTGAAGAGATCGCTGAGGCGACCGGGGGAGCGGTGACCGGTGTCGGTCTGCGCACTGATGACATCACGGTGGTGAACCAGCTGCGTGACTCTGTCGCTAAACTCGAGAAATCGACGGGGAAGCGTCTGCAGGTGCTCATCAATAATGCCGGGCGCATCGAGTCGACCGAGGGGCCACTGTGGGATGCCGATCCGGAGAGCCTCAAGGGCGTCGTCGACGCGAACGTCACCGGGGTTGCGCTCATGATTAACGTCTTTGCACCCGTATTGATGGCGGGCGCCCAGGCGACCGGCCGTCCCAGCCGCATCATCGACCTCAACTCGGGATCGGGGGCGAAGGGCACGCCGGCGTATGCAGTGTACTCGGCGTCGAAGGCGTCACTGTTCCGTATTGCTGATTCGGTCGTTCACTTCGGCCACGACAAGGGTTTGCGAATCTTCGAGATGGCCCCCGGCGTCGTCGAGACGACCATGACGAAGTCGATGCCTGTCCACGATTTCCGTCAGGGCGACGACTGGACCTCACCCGAGAAGGTCACGGATCTCGCCGTGGCTCTGGCGTCGGGAACGCTGGATGCGTTCACCGGGCGGTATGTTCGCGCCGGTGCGGATTCAGAAGAGTCGTTGCTCGCCGAGGCGGATGGCGGACTGTCGGATGCGAACCGTCGGATGGTGCTTGGCTGAGATGGTTCCGGACGGGCCGTCGGGAGCGACGCGGCCGCTGCGGACTCTGCTCATCGACAATGCCGATTCGTTCACGCTCAATCTCTTTCATCTCCTCGCCGAAGTGAACGGGTGTGCTCCGACGCTCGTGCCCAATGACTGGGCCGAGTTCGAGATCAGCGTGCTCGAGGAGTTCGACAATGTCGTTATCTCGCCTGGGCCAGGAACACCGGAGAGGCCGGCCGATTTCGGAATCTGCGCCGAAGTCATCAAGCACTCGCCGATTCCTGTCCTTGGCGTATGTCTTGGTCACCAAGGGATCGCGCATGTGCACGGGGGAGTTGTGGCACATGCGCCGGAACCTCGGCACGGCCCACGACAGAGTGGTTCTCGGTGAAGAGGCGCCGCTAGTTCAAACGGCGCCTGACGACGGAAACGGTGAGAAAGCGGAGCGACTTCGACTTTGGCGTGAGTGGCTGGAAGCAGTTAGTGTTCCTCCCGGCATGTGAATACTGACAAGTCTGTCTGTGGTTAAGTCTGACAGACTTGTTTGCTTTTTAAGGGAGTTCTGTGACCGAAAGTTCACGGGTTGTCGCAACCACCAGCTACTCTGGTAGCGCGTTCGAACGTGAGTATTCGGTCACGGCGAAACATACTCCTTGGAAGACGACAGTCACGGCGGTCTCTATCGACGATGTCGAGTATCCGATCGGCCGACGGACCACATCAGACGGTGAGGATGCACCCGAAGTGGAGATCCGTGCTTCCGGGTGGTTGATGGCCCGGCTCAAAGTGCGTCGGCGCAGTGCCGACGGATCGATGGAGGCTCAAGAAGAGGTCTATGTGACCAGTGCCGTCGCCGGAGGTGCCGGTGAGGTCGAGGTGCGGAAAGACCTCGATGTTGTGCCGTTGCTGCCCGAGGACGGGAGTCGTTCAGAAGCGCGGGAGCGTCGACGGGCGGCACATCCGGAGAGATACGCCCTGGTCTCAGGGCTGACGATGCTGATCCGCTTGTTGCTTCCGCTGTTAGGCCTGGGCACCTTGTTCGCTTGGCTGTTCGACCCGATCATGCGGTGGATGACAGAAATCGTGTTGCCGTTGTTCGAGCCGTTTACTCAATGGCTGCAAGCAGTTTTCGCCCCGGTGGGCCAGTTCCTCGAGTGGCTGTTCAATCTGCTGTTCGGGTGGATCCCGGACATATCCCTGGGAGTCCCAGACTGGGTGACGACCACGTTCCGCATTGGGATGCTTGTCCTGCTCGCCTATTTCGCCAGTCGCAGCAACCTCAAGCGCCGCCAGAAGAAACTCGAAGAATCGCAGGCGGACAGCACCGGCGAGACAGCACCCGAGAGCGAAGGCGAACAGCGCCAGGATGATCGCCAGCGACAGCAGTCCTAAATCATTCTTTCCACTGCCTTGAGGGTCGCCGCTACGACGAGTAGGCAGATCCCCAGTGACAGGAGTCCGATCCACCACCATTTCAAGTTGCTGAATCTTCCGAGCAGAGTAGTCGCAATAGCACCCACGCTGAACCATGCGATGATGGCCGGGACTCCGAAGAGCAATGCCATGAATTGGATGTTGTCCTGTGGTGTGAGAACGCAGCCGAAACCTAACCCCGCGCATTGGCCGTCCGGAAGCGAATCAGGAGGTCAAGTCCCTTTTCGTGGTGTTCTTCGGTAGTTCCTTTAACTTGGTATTAAGCAGCGGGGTCGGGCTACGAATCACGCGGTCAGCGGCATCACCACCCCGACCGGGTCGACCTCGGTCTGCCCAT
>NZ_FXZB01000001.1 GCF_900169065.1 Brevibacterium aurantiacum
ATGCGCTTTACGGGACGTCATTCAGCGTCGAGGACGGGACTGGAATCCGGAAAGGGTGGGGCGGACGATCAGGGTGAAATCCAGATCCAACACGCTGGCCCCATACACACATTCTTGCCGCTAACCCATCGTGATGTCGGGTGAGTGTTCACAGTCCCGCGTGAGTGAATGAGAAATGGCCTCCGGATCAGATCCGGAGGCCATTTCCTCTGTTGTGCGCGAAGGGGGACTTGAACCCCCACGCCCGATAAGTTGGGCACTAGCACCTCAAGCTAGCGCGTCTACCAATTCCGCCACTCGCGCTGGCAACAGAGATTACTTTACACGCGACTTTCGGCCGTGCAAAATCAGATCGGCCGATTGTGACGCACGGCACTCAACTGATTTCGCTGAGCCTCTCACCGGCGCCTGCACACGCTCATTCGCGAAGTTCTGAGACCTCGGAGAGGATGTGCGGCTTGCCGGACTTGAGGTCGAAGACAGCGAACTTCGCGGCCTCATGCCGACGCCCCTCGGTGATCGCGAAACCGACCGTCGACGGCAGCAGCACGGGCTTGGCAAAGGATACGTCCCACCGGTAGGAGCTCAGCCTCGTATCGACCGCAGACAGGGCACGCGAGGCGCCGTACATTCCGTGGGCGATGAGCCGCGGGAAGCCGAAGCCCTTCGCCGCGAGTCCGTTGAGGTGGATCGGGTTGTAGTCACCCGAAGCGTGGGCGTAGCGCTGCCCGATGATCGGATCGAGTCGCCACAATGCGGTCGGGGTGGGAGCCGTGAACTCCTCCCGCGGTGGCTGCGGCTTCGATTCGGCATTGGGCAGCTTCTTGCCCTTGGCCAGATAGGTCGTGGTCTCGCGCATGCGCAATTCGCCTTCGACCTTGGCCTCGACGATGACCTCGATCGTGGTTCCAGCAGAATGCTGGAACGGACCGGCCAACTCCACATGGAAGTCGACGCTGTCACCGACATGTACGGCGCCGAGGCTGTCGATGCGGTTGTGGACATGGACCATGCCCATCATCGGCAGCGGCACCTCGGGGTCACCGAGGAGCTGCATGCTCAACGGGAACGCAAGCACGTGGAGGTAGCCGGGATGGACGGTGTTGCCCAGACCGGCGCCGACGACGGTGGTGAACCCGGCGTAGGCATCGGCCTCGATCGGCATACTGCGATCCAGGGCGCGGGTGGGCAGATCAGGACTCGTGCGTGTGCCCAACGGCAGTGCCTTGAGCACGGCCTTCGCGTAGAGCGGCAGCATGGATTCCTTCGCCATCACGCACCCACCATGTTCTGGCCGCACACGCGCAGTGTCGAACCGTTGATGCCCCTGGCCCCCGCCGAGGCGAGGAAGCCGATGGTCTCGGCCACGTCGACAGGGTGTCCTCCCTGCTGGAGGCTGGAGAGCCTGCGGGCGACCTGGCGGGTCAACGCCGGCATCTTGGCGGTCATATCGGTTTCGATGAAGCCGGGGGCCACAGCGTTGATCGTGCCGCCGAGCTTCGCGAAGTCCGACGCCGAGGCGGCTGTGAGTCCGATGACCCCGGCCTTCGACGTCGCATAGTTCGTCTGTCCGCGGTTGCCCGCAATGCCCGAGGTCGAGGCCAGTGACACGACCTGAGCACCCTCAGCGAACAGCCCCTTGGCCTGCAGGTGGGCGTTGATCCGGGCCTGGGAGGCGATGTTGACGGCGATGACGGAGTTCCAACGGGAGGCATCCATGTTCGCCAGCATCTTGTCACGGGTGATTCCGGCGTTGTGCACGAGGATGTCGACCGGTCCGCCGACAGCCTCGGCGATCTTCTCCGCCGCGGTGTCTGTGGTGATGTCGAGCTGGAGGGACCTGCCGCCGACTTCGTTCATCACCTCAGCCAGTGCCTGCCCGGCCTGGGGCATGTCGACGCCGATGACGTGGGCTCCGTCGCGGGCCAGGTTGCGTGCGATCGCAGCGCCGATTCCACGGGCGGCACCGGTGACCACAGCGGTGCGCCCGGCCAGCGGCCCAACGTCACCGGTGGACAGGAATTCCTTCATCCCGATCGGTGTGCCGGCCTGAGTCGAGACGGTGATGAACTGCCCCGAGACATAGGCTGATTTGCCGGAGAGCAGGAACCACAGCGCGGTGGCCACGGAGGGAGCCTGGACATCCACGCCGTCGAGGAGGATGCCGTTGGCGGTCGCTCCGCTGCGCATCTCGTGAGCCATCGACCGTGTCAGGCCGGTGATTCCCTGAGTCGCTGCCGCGAGCTCCGGGCTCTGCTGCTCAGGCTTGGGGGCTGCTGAGACTGTGATGACCCGACCGCAGCGGGCCAGTGATCGCAGTGCCGTTCCGATCTCAAGCACGGTCTCAGACAGGTCTGCGGGGGCTGACGCGTCATCGAAGACGGCGATGATCGCTCGCAGGGACTCCCCCGAGCTGGCATGGCGCCGAACTTCAAGACCGTTGTCGAGCAGCAGATCTGCCAGCTTCTGTGCCTCAGGCCCGGATCCGAGGACGAGGACCGGCTTCCGGTGGTAGTCCGCCGGTGTCGAGTCGAAGCGGTGCAGTTCGACCGGCTGGGGCAGGCCCAGGGTCTTCGCGACCTGCTTCAGTGGGCCGTTGACCAGGCCCAGGTAGGTGTCTTTCATGCTGCCTCCACAATCGCGGTGAGTCCCTGGCCGCCTGCTGCGCAGATCGAGACCAGCGACCTCTTCTTGCCTGTGAGCTTGAGGTACTTCGCGGTGGAGGCGATGATGCGTCCACCTGTCGCTGCGAACGGGTGTCCGGCGGCGAGGCTCGAGCCCAAGGGGTTGAGTTTGCTGCGGTCGATGGATCCCAGTGCTCCGTCGAGGCCTGCCTTATCGCGGCAGAACTTCTCCGATTCCCATGCCGCCAGGTGGCTGAGGACTGTCGAGGCGAATGCCTCGTGGATCTCGAAGACGTCGAAGTCCTCGAAGGTCAGGCCGTTGCGGGCCAGCAGGCGCGGGACTGCGTAGGCCGGAGCCATGAGCAGACCCTCGGCACCGTCGACGAAGTCAACTGCAGCGGCTTCGGCGTCGACGAGGCGAGCCAGGGGTGTGAAGCCGTGCTCGCTTGCCCAGTCTTCGCTGCCGAGCAGGACGGAGGAGGCTCCGTCTGTCAGCGGCGTCGAGTTTCCGGCAGTCATCGTGGCCGGAGTGCTCAGCTTCTTGCCGAAGACGGGTGAGAGCTTGGCCAAGGACTCGGCGGAGGAATCCGCGCGCATGTTCGTGTCCCGGCTGACGCCGAGGTACGGAGTCGAGAGGTCATCGAAGAATCCCTCGTCCCAGGCGCGGGCGAGGTTGTGGTGAGAGGCCAGAGCCAGAGCGTCCTGGGCCTCGCGGGTGATCTTCCACTCGGCGGTGGTGATCGCCTGGTGTTCGCCCATGCTCATGCCTGTGCGCGGCTCAGCTGTCGACGGAGCCTGCGGAGCCAGGTAGGCGGGACGGATCTGCGCGGCGATCTTCGCCCGCTGCGCAAGTGTCTTGGCCCGCGTGAGCTCGAGCAGGATCTCACGCATCGAGTCGTTGACGACGATCGGCGCGTCCGACGCTGAGTCCACACCCGATGCGATGCCCGACTCGAGCTGGCCGGCGTTGATCTTGTTGTTGAGGCTGACCACGGTCTCAAGGCCGGTGGCGCAGGCCTGACCGACGTCGAATGCGGGAGTGGTCGGCGACAGGGCGGAGCCGAGCACCGCCTCACGAGTCAGGTTGAAGTCCTTCGAATGCTTCAGGACAGCACCGCCGGCGACTTCACCGATGCTCTCTCCGGCGAGGCCGAAGCGGGCCACGAGTCCGTCGAGGGCGCTCGTGAGCATATCGAGGTTGCTTGCTTTGGAGTACTGCTTGTTCGAACGAGCGAACGGAATGCGGTTGCCGCCGAGGATGACAGCGCGCTGATTGGGAGTGGACATTTGCACCTCCGGTATATGGATTTAACTGTTACAGACAGTACCTGATACCGTCTGTCACATGAAATCGCTCACAGATGGTCGGTCCACTCGGTGGCAGCAGCATCGCGACCTCAGGCGCCGAGAACTGCTGCGCGCCGTCCGGCATGTCGTCGACGAGCACGGAGACGAGCTGTCGATGGAGCAGATCTCGGAGTATTCGGGCACCACCAAGTCCGTGCTCTACAGGTATTTCACGGATCGTGCCGGACTGCAGGCGGCAATGGGCGAATGGGCGATGGATGTCATCGCCAAGTCACTCGATGACGCAACAGCAGCCTCGGCGCAGGATGCACTCACCAAGATGATCCATGCCTTTGTCGCGCTCGCCGCAGAATCACCGAATATCTACCGATTCTGCGATACGGCAGTCAACCGCTTCGCACCGACGGAGACCGGCGGGTTCTTCAACTCGATCGCCGGCCTCCTCGCCGAGAGGCTGTCCCTGGAAGGAACGCAGGGACGCCTCTGGGCAGCAGGTGCGATCGGGTTCGTGCGTGCCGCGACCGAAAGCTGGCTGGCCGATCCCAGCCGCCCCAATGAATTCGCCACCGCAATCAGTCAATGGCTCTGGGCCTCGTTGCCCGCAAAACTAGGAGTAGACGAATGAAGCTTTCCCTTGATCCACAGGCGATCAACAATGCCCTCGATGGCCGGTGGGCCGAGGCTCGGCGCCAGGGCAGGACCCTGGCACTCGAAGAGATCACGCATGAGGATCCCGCCGATGACCTCGAGACCACGCGGGCGAAGACGCTCGCCGGGGTCGAGCTCATGGCCGACACCGGGCTGCCGATGGTGGCGCTGCCGCCCGCACTCGGCGGCCGCAACGAGCATGCGACCAATATCGCCAGCTTCGAGGAGACAGTCACAGCCTCACCCAGCCTGCAGGTCAAGGCCGGCGTTCAGTTCGGACTCTTCGGCGGAGCGATCCTGCACTTGGGCAATGCCGAACAGCACGACGCGTGGCTGGTCGCGGCGCAGACGGGCAAGCTGCTGGGCTCGTTCGCGATGACGGAGATCGGTCACGGCTCAGATGTGGCCGCGATCGGGACCACGGCAACCTATGAGGTCGAGAAGGACGAGTTCGTCATCGACACGCCCTTCCGTGCCGCGACGAAGGAATACATCGGCAATGCAGCCCGCGATGCCCGTGCCGCAGTGGTCTTCGCTCAGCTCATCACCAACGGCGTCAACCACGGTGTGCACGCATTCTTCGTGCCGATCCGTGACGAGGACGGCACCATCCTGCCGGGAATCAGCATTGAGGATGACGGCTACAAGGGTGGCCTCAAGGGCGTCGACAACGGTCGGATCGTCTTCGAGCAGGTCCGGATTCCTCGCTTCAATCTGCTCGATCGCTACGGTGCCGTGGATGCTGACGGGAAGTACACCTCCCCCATCGACTCCCCCGGACGCCGCTTCTTCACCATGTTGGGAACCCTTGTCCAGGGTCGTGTCTCCCTTGACGGTGCGGCCATCGTGGCGTCGAAGCTGGCGCTGGACATCGCCGTGCGCTACGGGCTCGAACGCAAGCAGTTCACCACTGTCGATGACATCAACGAGACCACCCTGCTGGACTACCAGCAGCACCAGCGCCGCCTCATGCCGGCCATCGCCTCGGTCTATGCCTCGGCCTTCGCCCACGAGAAGCTGCTCAACTCGTTCGAAGAGGTCTTCTCAGGCGCCGACGAGAGTGAAGAGAACCGGGCCCTGCTCGAAACCCGTGCAGCGGCGTTCAAGGCCGACACGACCTGGATGGCCCTCGACGTCATCCAGGAATGCCGGGAAGCGTGCGGCGGTGCCGGTTACATGGCCGAGAACCGTCTGGTGGGACTGCGCGCCGACCTCGACATCTATGCCACCTTCGAGGGAGACAACACCGTGCTCCTGCAGCTGGCAGCCAAGCGCCTCCTCGGCGACTATGCGAAGGAATTCGCCAATATCGATGTCGGCGGGGCCGCCCGCTACATCGGCACCCAGGCGGCTGAGCACACGCTCTACCGGACCGGACTGGCAAATGCGGGACTGGCGATCTCCGATGTCTTCACCCCCAACCTCGGCGAGAAGCGGATCCGGTCCGGACGCCTGCAGCGTTCGCTGCTGGAGACCCGGCTCGAAGTCATGGTCTCCGGCCTCGCGCAGGCGCTGCGCCCGGCGATGAAGATGTCGGCGGCAGACGCGGCCGACCTGTTCAATTCCAATCAGCATGAGTTCATCGAGATGGCTCGTGCCTACGTTGAGCTGGAGAAGTGGAAGGCCCTCGACGAAGCGATGAGGGAGCAGCAGGACCCCGTCCAGAACAAGCTGTTCCGGCGTCTGCGCGATACGTATGGTCTCAGCCTCATCGAGAAGCATGTGGGCTGGCACCTCATGTACGGTCGCCTGCCGATGCTGCGTGCCCGTCAGCTCAACGAGACGCTCAATCGCCTGTGCGCGAAGCTCTCGGCGAATGCTCTGGACCTGGTGGACGCCTTCGGCTACGGCGATGACCATCGTCGCGCCACGATCTCGACCGGCGTTGAGGCCGAGCGACAGGACGAAGCCGCGGACTACTACCGTCACTCCCGCGCCCAGGAAGACTATGCGGTGCCGGAGAAGCAGCTGCGTAAGGCCGAAAAGGCAGCGAAGAAGGCAGCCGAGAAGGATGCTCGCAAGGCGAAGGCCGGGAAGTAGAAGGCTTCACTTCCGGTGAGTCCTGACAGACAGTGAGTCCTGACAGACAGTGAGTCCTGACAGACAGTGAGAGGGCCGTGCGGCGAATCAGCCGCACGGCCCTCTCATGTGTTGTGCCCGGCGTGTTGTGCCCAGGCAGGCGATCAGGTGTCGAGGAAGTCCTTGAGTGCCGTCGAGACAGCCTCGGTTTCGGTGAGGAAGCCGTCATGGCCGATGCCGGAGTCGATGACGTGATGGGTCACGTCTCCGGGCAGGTTCTGGGCGAGGAGTTCGACCTGCGCGGGCGGGAACAGCCGATCCGAGGAGACGGAGACGACGAGGTTGTCGACGCAGGCATCGGCCAGTGCAGTCGTCAGGTCGTGTGAGCGACCGATGCGCACATCGTGGTCTCGCAGGGCTCGGGTGAGCACGACGTAGCTGTGCGGGTCGAACCGTGCGGTGAGCTTCTTTGCCTGGTGGTCGAGGTACGAGGTGACTTCGTAGTAGTCAGGCGATCGGCGTCGCCGGGAGAATCGGTTGTTGAGGTCGACATCGTTGCGGTACGTCAGGTGGGCGATCTGGCGTGCCAGACCCAGCCCCTGTGCGGGGAAGGCCCCGACCGCGGTGTAGTCACCGGAATAGTAGTCGGGGTCGAGTTCGATCGCGCGCTCCTGCATCATCGCCCAGGCGATCTGATCGGCTTCGCAGAAGGCCGGTGCTGCGATGATCGCGCACTTCTTCACCTTGCGTTTGTCGAGGAGCGCGAATTCGAGGGCTCTGGCTCCGCCCATCGATCCGCCGATGACGGCATGCCAGGAGTCGATGCCGAGGATCTGAGTGAGATTGTGTTCCAGTCGGGCCATATCGCGGATGGTGACCTGAGGAAATCTGGATCCGTAGGGCAGCCCGTCGTCATAGACGGACTGCGGTCCGGTGGTTCCCGAGCACCCGCCGAGCGAATTCGCGCACACCACGAAGTATTTCTCGGTGTCGATCGCCTGCCCCGGACCGACGATGCCTGCCCACCATTCGGTGACGCTGGTGTCGCCGGTCAGGGCGTGTTCGACCAGGATCGCATTGCTGCGCTCCGTGTTGAGTGTGCCGAAGGTCTCATAGGCGACTTCGACAGTTCCGAACGTGTGTCCGGATTCTGTGACGAAGCCCAGGATTCGCTCGACGGAAGTGCTCTGGGTGGTCATGTCAGGCGGCGGCCGATGCGATCGCTGCGGCAGCGGCGAAGCCCTTGTCGAGGTCGGCGATGATGTCGTCGCTGCCTTCGAGTCCCACGGACAGACGCACGAAGGCAGGGTTCACGCCGGCGGCGGCCTGTGCCTTTTCGTCCAGCTGGGCATGGGTCGTCGATGCCGGGTGGATGACCAGCGAGCGGACGTCGCCGATATTGGCCACGTGGGAGTGCAGTTCAAGTGCGTCGACGAATGCCACGGCGGCGTCGAAGCCTCCGGCGATGTCGAAGCCGAGGACCGATCCGACACCGTTGGGCAGGTACTTCTTGGCCTTGTCGTGCCAGGGGCTGGACTCGAGTCCCGCGAAGGCGACCCGGCTGACCTGGTCGTGGCTTTCGAGGTAGGAGGCGATCTTGTTCGCGTTCTCGACGTGGCGGTCGATGCGCAGGCTCAGGGTTTCGATTCCCTGGGCGATGAGGAATGCGTTGAACGGGCTGACGGCCGGTCCGAGGTCGCGCAGACCCTGCACACGGGCCTTGAGGCCGAAGGAGACGTTTGCGCCGAAGGCCGAGTCCGCGCCGAGGTCGCGAGCGTAGACCAGACCGTTGTAGGACTCATCTGGGGTGTTGAAGCCGGGGAACTTCTCCGGCTGTGTGCCGTAGTCGAAGTTTCCGCTGTCGACGACGACACCGGCGATCGAGTTGCCGTGTCCGCCGAGGTACTTGGTGGCCGAGTGGAGGACGACGTCGGCACCGTGCTCGATCGGGCGCACCAGGTAGGGGGTGGCCAGGGTGTTGTCGGCGAAGAGCGGAACACCGGCTTCGTGGGCGATGTCAGCCACTGCGGCGATGTCGAGGACATCGGAGCGGGGGTTGGAGACAACCTCGGCGAAGAAGAGCTTGGAGTTGTCCTTCGCTGCTGACTTCCAGGCCTCGAGGTCGTCGACGTCGACGAAGGTGGTTTCGATGCCCAGCTTGCGCAGGGTCACGTGAAGCAGGTTGTAGGTTCCGCCGTAGAGGCTGGAGCTGGCGACGATGTGGTCACCGGCTTCGGCGATGTTCGTGATCGCCAGCAGGGCTGCCGACTGACCTGAGGCCGTGAGCACGGCGTGGACGCCGCCTTCGAGGTCGGCGATGCGGTTCTCCACGACCTCGGTGGTCGGGTTGGTGATGCGGGTGTAGATGGGGCCGAGCTCGGCCAGGGCGAAGCGGTTCGCGGCCGTCTCATTGCTGTCGAAGACGAACGAGGTGGTCTGGTGGATGGGCAGCGCCCGGGAGCCCGTGGCCGGGTCCGGTGTCTGGCCAGCATGGATCTGACGAGTTTCGAATGACTGGGTCATGATGTGTCTCCTTCGGGTACGGGTGAGTCGCCCGTGGTGGTCCGCGCGATTGTTTGTGGTGATGTCACTACTGTCTTCGACTCTGTGACTTCCCCGATGCGATCTCGTCATGTTCATGTCACCTGGCGTCATGTTTCGTCACACCACTAGTTTTCGCAGCGCTCACACCGCCAGTCCCCTCAGCGGAAGTTGCGGGCCTTGGTCGGCAGCTGCACCTCGAGTGGGATGAGCTTGTGCGCGTAGAGGCTCACGACCTCTCCTCCGCGTTGGATCAGCCCGGTGACCACGAGTGCGTTGCGTGAGGTTGCGATCGGCCTGAACCTCTTCATCAGCCCGGCAGTGGCCACGACGTTGAGCATCCCGAATTCGTCCTCGAGGTTGATGAATGTGATTCCCGAGGCGGTGGCCGGGCGCTGTCGGTGGGTGACGATGGCGGCCACCGTCATCCGAGTCCCGTCCGCGGCCGCAGCGGCATCAGCCGTCGAGGCATAGCCGCGTTCGATCAGGGACGCTCGCAGGATCTCGGTCGGGTATCCGTCGACGGTGATCCCGGTGGAGAAGAGTTCTGCCAGGGTCGTATCGAAGGCGTCCATGGTCGGCAGGGTCGGTGCCGAGGAGATCGTGGCGGTTCCCGGCAGCACGCCCGGGTGTGCTCCCGCGACGCCTCCGGCCAACCACAGTGCCTGTCTGCGGTCGAGGTCGAAGCTGCTCAGTGCTCCTGCGGTGGCGAGCCCTTCGAGTGCCTGCTTTCCGATTCCGGTTCTCTCTGCCAGGTCCGCCACCGAGGTGAACGGTGCGTTCGCGCGTTCGGTCACGATCACCTCGGCGAAGGAGCCGACATGGGACACCGAGTCCAGACCCAATCGGATCCCGAACTCGCCCGAGTCTCCGGTGCCATCGGACTCGAGTCGTTCCAGGTCGCTGCCAGCCATTGAGTGGCGGATGTCCACGGGCAGGATTCTCACCCCGTGTCGGCGGGCGTCGGCGACGAGGGACTGCGGCGAGTAGAAGCCCATCGGCTGGCTGCGCAGCAGGCCGACGGTGAATGCCGCATGGTGGTGGTATTTGAACCAGGCCGACTGATAGACGAGGTTGGCGAAGCTGATCGCGTGGGATTCGGGGAACCCGTAGTTGGCGAACGCGGCGATCGTGGAGAAGATGGACTCCGCGGTCTCCTCGTCGACTCCGTTGGCCGCAGCGCCTGTTTGGAATTTCTGGGCCAGCTCGGTCATCCGCTTCTCTGATCGTCGCGATCCCATCGCCTGCCGCAGCTGGTCGGCATCGGCCCCGGTGAAGCCGCCGACGTCGATGGCCATCTGCATGAGCTGCTCCTGGAACAGCGGCACCCCGTAGGTCTTGGCCAGGGATTTGCGCAGCAGCGGGTGGAGGTACTCGACCTTGTCCAGGCCCTGCCGTCTGCGGATGTAGGGGTGGACGGAACCGCCTTGGATGGGGCCGGGCCGAATGAGGGCGACCTGAACGGCGAGATCATAGAACGTCTCCGGGCGCAGGCGGGGCAGGGTCGCCAGCTGAGCCCGTGATTCGACCTGGAAGACGCCCACCGCATCGGCCTTCTGCAGCATCGTGTAGACGGCTTCGTCCTCGTCGTCGATGTGGGCGCGTTCGATGAGCTCGCCGGTGTGCCGGTGGACCAGGTCGACCATCTCGTGGAGTGCGGTGAGCATGCCCAGTCCCAACAGGTCGAACTTCACCAGGTCCATGACGGCGCAGTCGTCCTTGTCCCATTGGACGACGGTGCGATGGCCCATCGTGGCCTTCTCGATCGGAACGACCTCACCGATGGGACGATCGGCGAGGATCATGCCGCCGGAGTGGATGCCCAGGTGACGGGGTGAGCCCAGCAGGTCATCCGCGATCGTGAGCACAGGCGCGGGGACCGGGGAATCCTCCGCCTCGGGCAGGGTCGACCAGCGGTTGCTGGCCTTTGAGAACGCATCCTGCTGCCCCGGTTCGTAGCCGAGGCTGAAGGCCGCGTCACGGATGGCTGATTTCGCCCGGTAGGTGATGACGTTGGCGACCTGGGCCGCCCGCTCACGGCCGAAGTGGTCGTAGACGTATTGGATGACTTCTTCGCGCCTGCCCGATTCGATGTCGATGTCGATGTCCGGATAGCCCTTGCGGTCCGGTGAGAGGAAACGGTCGAAGAGGAGTTCGTGCTTGACCGCGTCGACGGCGGTGATGTCGAGGACATAGCAGACCGCGGAGTTCGCCGCCGAGCCTCTCCCCTGGCAGAAGATGGCCACCCGATGGCAGAACTCGGTGATGTCGTAGACGATGAGGAAGTATCCGCAGAATCCCAGCGTCGCGATCATGTCCATCTCCCGATCCAGCTGGGCCCAGGCCTTCGGGTTCTCTGCTCGGGTCCCGTAGCGCCTGGCACCGCGATCTTCGATGAGCTCACGCAGATATTCCTCGGCCCCACGGTCATCAGGCATCGGCGCACGCGGCAGATCCGGGCGGGCCGAGTTCAGGACGAAGGAGCATTCCCGGCCGATGGCCACCGCGTTCTCCAACGCCTGACGCGGGAAGCGTGCCGCCATCTCCTCCCCCGTGTGGATCCGAGCGTTCGCCGTCGCCGGCAGCCACCCGGCCAGTTCGTCGAGGGACAGCCTGGACCTCACCGAGGCCCGCACCTGGGCTGACTTCCACTGCGCCCGAGTGGCGAAATGGACGCTGTTGCTGGCCACGATCGGCAGGTGGGTGCGCTGAGCCAGGTCGCCGAGGTGGCGCAGCCGTTCATCGTCATCCGGAGTCCCATCCCGGCTGAGTTCAACCGCGAGACGGTCGGCTCCGAAGAGCGCGATGAGTTTGCGCAGGGCACCGAGTCCCCCGTCCGGGTCATTCAGGGCTCGACGCAGGGGGCCTTTGCGGCAGCCAGTGAGAATCGTCCAGTCACCGCTCATCGCTGCCAGTTCCTCGAGGCCGAACACCGGTCGGTTCTTCTCCCCCGCCAAGTTGGCCTCGGTGATGGCCATCGAGAGTCGGTGGTATCCCTCGACTCCACGAGCAAGGACCAATAGGTGGGTGGCATCGGGATCGGTCTGGCCGGGGATCTTCTCCTCCAACCCCACGGACAGCTCAGCACCGAAGACGGTGGGCAGACCCACCTCGGCGGCGGCATGGGCGAACCGCACCGCACCGTAGAGACCGTTGTGATCGGTCAGCGCCAAGGACGTCAGCCCCGCGGCCGCACCCGCGGCCACGAGCTCCTCCGGGTCGGAGGCCCCGTCGAGGAAGCTGAACTGGGAGTGCACATGCAGCTCGGCCCACTCGACGGTCGAAGTGCGCAGAATGGGCCCCTGGCCAGGCCCCGAATACCGGCCGACACCATCGGAGCCGCCTGGACCCACCGAGACCTGATGGCGGTCTGGTCGGGAGAAGGCGGGCGCGTCGGATCCGTCGGCGTGTTCGTCAACCGATCGCCTGTTGACCGTCTGCCTGTCGGTGACCTGTTTGCGGTCGACCTGTTTGCTGCTGGTCTGCTTGCCCTCCAGCCGCTGGGCCAGCTGGGACCAGGGTGTGCGCGGATTCGAAAAGCCCATCAGCGGTTCAGCTCCCTCATCTCGGTGGTTCGGTGCATCAGCGGTATCGGCCGGTGATGTGCCACTGGCCGTTCTCTTTGCTCAGCAGCAGTGCCTGCCCCGAGTCGGTGACGACCTGCAGACGGGTCCGATAGGTGGCTTTCGCCGGATCCCACCAACCGGATTCCACGGGCCAGGAGCCCGAATAGTCAACGATTGCCTCGGTGGCTCCAGTCGGAAAGCGGATCGCGTACGGTGCCGATTCCAGGCCTGCGGGGCGAGCCCCCACCGAGCGACCTCCCACGGCAAGCACGTCGACGGGCAGGTTCTCAACCGTCGTCGGTCGGGGTGCGTGCAGTGCCCCAGGCCAGGGTGCCCCGGGGCTGCGCACCGGTGATGCCGCCTGCTGCCACGGCGTCCACAGGTTTGTCTCGGCCGGATCCCATCCGCCCTGCAGCCCCGGGACCAGAACCGCGTCGGGGCCGAACAGTCCCTGCAGCCGCTCCAGCGTGTGAGTGACCTGCCCGGTGTTCTCATCGAACAGGCTCCTCGTCGCCCCGATGGGGGTGGTCAGCTCCGCGGCCACGAGGCCAAGAGCGATGATGCCTTCCTCGGAGAAGTCCTCCGGGTCGGGGCCAGGCTCGTCGGGGGCCGGCGTCTCCCTGTCCTTGCTGTGCCTGCTGTCTTTGCGGTTCTTGCTGCTCGTGCGGGAAGGGGTTGAACCCTGCTGAGGGGAGGCCGGTCCCTTTCGAGTGCTTCCGGCCAACCATCCTTCTGCCTGCCACCGCAGACGATCGGCGATGGTGTTCTCGTTCATGTCCTCGATCCGCCAGGTCCGCTTCGAGGACTGTCCCGAGACGGCGATGAGCTCGATCGTGATCTGTGTGCATACGAGTCCTCGGCGGCGCACTGTGGTCAGCAGGTCGGCGGCGAGCTGGCGGGTCAGGAATCCTAAGGTGTCACTGCGAGTCGTCGGCTCGTCCAGACCGAGTTCGACGGTGAGCTTCTCCTCCCGCACATGATCGTTCAAGGGTGCCCATTCGACGCCTGTGGCCAGATCGTGAGCGTGTTTGCCCAGCGTCCCGAAACGTGAGTTCACCGCCCGCACGTCGATTCCGGCCAGATCTCCCAAGGTGCGCAGGCCCAGCTGGGTGAAGGTGTCGATGAGTTCGGTCGCACCTGCCCCCGCATACTCGAGGGTGCTGATCGGCTGGGCGGCCAAGAACTCTGCAGTCTCCCCCGGCTCGACCCGCCGCGCCTGCCCCGCGGCGAGGACTGCTGCGAAGACGGTGTCGGCGATGCCGGGGAAGAACTCCCACCCGGTGGCCGCCACCAGCGCGGAGATCAGAGCCTCAACGGCGCTGGGCTCATCGGCATAGCCGTGCTTGAGCGAGTCGAGGGGAATGGCGAGCGTGCCGGGGCTGAGCAGAGTGAACCGTGCCACGAGTTCCTCGAGCGCTCCGACTCCTGCGGAGAAGTGTCGGTTGTCTGTCTCTTCATTCCAGGCCACCACTTGGGCTTCGGGACAGCGATATCCGACCGCGCGTTTGTTGTTGCCCAACGCGATTCCGGCGGCACGAGCAGGCGCGTTGGCCGCAACGACCTTGCCCCCGCTGAGCACCGCTACCGGAGTGCGCGGGCTGAACTCGTGCTCGGTCGCGGCGGCCACGGCGGACCAATCGGGAACGGTGAGAACGAGCGTGCGACGACCCTCGGCGCTCGCGGCGGCAGGCGCACTGTCGCTATCTGCTGGGTCGCTGCGCACCGCCGTGGGGCTCTTCTTCCCTGGCGCGGCTTCAGCTGACACTGCGGATCACCGGCCGTTCGAATGTTCCCTCAGTCGGGGTGCGTGGTGGTGCTTCGCTGGGAGTTCCGTCCGGTCCGGGCAGCAGGAACCGGTGGACGCCGGTCTGGGATCGGGCCTGCACGAGGCAGGATCGGAGACGTCCATGGCCGTGTTCTGTGCCCGACCACTGCGTGTCGGTGATGGTGATCTGCTCCGTGCTGCCGGGCATCGAGGTCAGGCTGATGAAGCTGATCTTGCGTTCGCGCACCTTCGCCAGCAGCCGGGCGCGTTCGCCGGCACTGGGCAGAAATCCTGGATCGACGACGAGGACGTCGAAGGATTCGATGAGGATGGAGGCCACACGCAGCCAGTCTTCGGCCGGGGTGACGAGGTTGACGAAGTGGTCGAGGTCAACACCCAAGTCGGCGATGGATGACACGGCCGGTTCACCGAGTCCGATGCCTGCACACCATTTCTGTTCTTGGGTTGCCATGGCGATCGTGGCCAGGGCGCAGCTGAGGGATTGGCCTCCGGTCAGTGTCACGATCTCACCTCGGGGAAGACCACCTCGGCGGAACATCGGGGCCAGCACCGGGTCCACGGGGCGAGGAACGAGCCCATCGAACAGAGCAGTAGCCGTGGAGATACCCAGCTCCCGGCTGAGCTGTTCAACGAGTGGCACTGCAGACATGACATCCATTATCGAACTAGTGTTCTAAATAGGCAAGATTTACGCGGCCGTATTGTCCGCCCGGGCGTGTCGCCATTCCGCCTCAAACGGATCGGCCGGCGTTTTCTTCATCATGGTTCTCACCCTTCTTCTTCGGCCTTCACAGCCGCTCGGTCCGGGAGTCCCCCTGACCTCGAACCGTGCCTTCACCATACGAGGAGCCACTGACACGTGATCGGAATCATCATGTGCGAGAGAAGACTTTCAATCCACCTCATTCTATTTTGTTTCGTCTGTTGAATATCCCAGTTCGATATGATTGGAATCTCACGCACACAGGCGTCCCCGCGGAGACGCTCCGCGCTCGACCCGGACCGCCTCGGCGGTAGGCTGACTGCATGAGCGATGGGACCAACGAGACCACACACCCGGCTCGGACAGGCTCACAGGAACAGGTCGAGACGGCAGCCAGGGAGTGCGCCACCCGAGCCTCCTATGATGCGATCGCGGAGACGTACACAGACTGGATTTCTGCCGAGCTCACTGCGAAGCCGCATGACCGTGCGGTCCTCGGCGCCTTCTCCGAACTCGTGCTCTCCACAGGACATTCCGAGACCCTTGAGATCGGGTGCGGCCCAGGTCGGATCACGGCATTCCTTGCCGCCCTGGGGCTGAGCCCCTCTGGCCTCGACCTCTCCCCCGCGATGATCGCCCAGGCAACTCGCCTCTACCCGAACCTTGACTTCACCACCGGGTCGATGACCGCGCTGCCGAACCTCGACAACAGCGTCTCCGGACTCGTCGCCTGGTATTCCATCATCCATATTCCCGATGAGTCCCTGCCCACCGTATTCGCCGAGGCGGCACGAGTGCTGCGTCCGGGAGGGTGGTTCCAACTGGCCTTCCAACTCGGTGACCGCGTGGATCATCAGGCCCAGGCCGCCGGCTTCGACGTCGATCTCGACTTCCACCGCCGATCGATCGAACAGGTGCTCACGATCGCCGAAGACCATGGGTTCACGCCCGTGACCCGCATCGAACGCGAACCCGATCGTTCCGGCCCGTTCCCCGAGTCGACCCGCCAGGGCTATCTGCTCGTTCGACTCGCGACCACATCCTCGGACTCGCAGTAACCAAGCTCGTGGACCGGCAAGCGGGCGATCAGTGACAAAATGGGTGTCATATGAACATCGACATCGTCTTCCACACACCCGAGATCCCCGGCAACACCGGCAACGCCATCCGATTGGCCGCGGTCACGGGTGCCCACCTCCACCTCGTCGAGCCCTTGGGCTTCGACCTCTCCGATGCCAAGCTGCGTCGCGCGGGACTGGACTACCACGATCTGGCCCACGTCACGGTCCATGCGTCTCTGACGGATCTGTGGAACCACCTCGGCGAGCGTCGGGTCATTGCGTTCACGACCCACACGGATCAGTCCTTCGCCGAGGTGGACTACCGTGACGGTGATGTCCTCCTCTTCGGTCAGGAGTCGACGGGTCTGCCCGATTCCGTCGTCGACGATGACCATGTGGATCTGTCCGTGCGCATCCCGATGCTGCCGTCGAGGCGGTCGCTCAATCTTGCCAATTCCGCGTCGATCGCGATCTACGAGGCGTGGCGGCAGCAGGGATACACCGGCGCCTGAACGCGCGTAGACTTCTGCCCGACAGCAATTCCCGAAAGGACCACTATGACCTCCAAAGTGCTCACGATCGCCGGTTCCGACGTCTCCGGCGGAGCTGGACTCGAAGCCGACCTGAAGATGTTCGAAGAATACGGCGCATTCGGCACCGCCGCCGTGACCTGCATCGTCACCTTCGACCCGAATGACGGCTTCAGCCATGTCATCGAATTCATCGACCCCGAGGTTGTGACGAGGCAGCTCGAATCGACGCTGGCCGTGCACAAGTTCGATGCGATCAAGTCGGGCATGCTCGGGTCCGTGGAGAACGCGCTGGTCCTGGCTCAGAAGCTGAAGACCAATGAGCTGCCCTATGTCTTCGACCCCGTCCTCGTGTGCAAGGGTGCGGGCACAATGGTCGACCTCAAGGATCTCTTCGTCGACAACCTCGTGCCTTTGGCCACGGTCATCACCCCGAACCTCGAAGAGGCCGCCACGTTGGCCGGACTCGAGCCCATCGATTCGGTTGAGGGCATGGTCGAGGCCGCGAAGATCATCCACGCCCAGGGTGCGAAGAACGTCGTCGTCAAGGGTGGTGCACGTCTGACCGGTGAAGATGCCATCGACATCGTCTTCGACGGTGAGAGCATCACGACGCTGCGCTCACGCAAGGTCAATGAGAAACTCGTCAACGGTGCAGGCTGTTCCTTCGCCTCATCCATCGCCGCTGGCATCACCACTGGCTTGAGCATCCAGGACGCGGTCGTCTCGGCGAAGGAGAAGGTCGCTCACGGCATCGCAAACTGCCTCGACAACGCCACCGGCGTGGCCTCACTGTTCCACCCCGCGGCACGGACTCAGCCCTCACCCGAGGTCCGGGTCACGGTGGACTGACCCGAGCGTCCGAACCAGAGCGTCTCGACCAGCAGGAGACAGAGAACTGCCCCGCACACCAGCTCAGGTGTGCGGGGCAGTTCGCATGAGTCATGCGTGACGGTCGGAACCGTCGGGTCGGTCGAAACCGACAGGGGGTCAGCGCTTGCCGAAGCCCTTGTAGCGATCCTTGAACTTCTCGACGCGGCCTGCGGAGTCGAGGATGCGCTGCTTTCCGGTGTAGAACGGGTGCGATGCACTCGAGATCTCAACGTCGATGACTGGGTAGGTGTTGCCATCTTCCCACTCGATCGTCTTGTCGCTCTTCGCGGTCGAGCGGGTGAGGATCTTGGTTCCCGACGACAGATCGTTGAACACGATCGGTGCGTATTCCGGGTGGATGTCCTTTTTCATATTCTTACCTTTGCTGAATCCGCTCAGGCGCCTGGTATGGGTCGACCCATCCGCCAGTGCCCGAATTCGTCTGCTGGACACGCCCCGTACCGTAGGAACCGGACACGAAGCGACAGTCCAGTCTATCTGATGGACCGGCCCAAAGCGATTCCCGCACCGTCTCCTAAACTGTGGCCATGAACACCAAGGAACGCATCTCCGCGCAATTCGACCTCACGCCCGCCGCAACCGCTCCCGACCTCATGGCCGCATCGACCGCCGAGGCGCTGTCGTCGATCGCCGGCGAGGTCCACGCGTTCGCCATCGATCCGCAGATCGCCGACACAGCCGCCCTGCTCGATGCCACCGGGCTGGGACCCGAAACCTCGGCGAACTGTGTTCTCGTCGCCGGTTCGCGCGCCGGTGAGGAGCGCATCGCCGCCTGCATGGTGCTCGCGAACACCCGTGCCGATGTGAACAAGCGCGTGAAGAAACTCCTCGACGTGCGCAAGGCCTCGTTCCTGCCCATGGACCGTGCGGTTGGCGAATCGGGGATGGAGTACGGCGGCATCGGGCCCATCGGTCTGCCTGCCGACTACCGGATCCTCATCGACTCACGCGTCGCCGAGGCCAAAGAGCTCATCATCGGTTCAGGCATCCGTGGTTCCAAGCTCATCCTCTCCGGTGCGGCGTTGGCATCGCTTCCCACCGCCGAGGTGGTCGAGGGTCTCGCGAACGAGATCAGCTGAGATTCTCGGTCAGCTCAGGTCGTCGGTCAGCTGAGGTCGTCGGTCAGCTCAGTCCTGCCTTGTCGAGCACGAAGTCGATGAGTGGTTCGTAGAGGTAGGGCACGACGTCGTCATCGAGAGGGACGGTGACCTCGATGGCTCTCTGCGCCTCGGCGACGAAGAGGGCCGGATCGTTGCAGTCCGCGTAGCCCAGCGTGCGCAGTCCCCGTGTCGAGGCCGCACCTGCCCACCCATGATCGGCCACGATCAGGTCGGGGGCAGCGCCACCTCGGCAAGTGATGTCATCCAGCAGTGCGTGCATGGGTTCGGCGAGGTGAGTGTGCGGGGTCCCACCGTGCTGGTGCCAGGTCCACACGCGGTTGATCTGCCGGCAGTCGCCGCCGAGTCCCGGAACCGGAACGGCGTTGGCCTGGTGCATGATTGTGGCGCCGCCGGCATCAGCGGCCGCGGCGATGGCCATGTGCACGGGAAGGAGGCCCGCGGGATGACCGGTGGCGAAGAGTATCTCTCCCCCGGCACGAGTGACCTCGCCGATAGCCACGGCTACACGCTCGAGGGCATCGATGCAGCGTTGCGTCGAAATCGTGTCCACACCCTCGACGAAGTCCGTTTCGGGACGCAGCCCGCACCGGTCGACCATAAGAGCGAACACGGAGTCATAGTCCCAATCGCGGGTGAGTTCGACACCGAAGTCGAACTGCTTCTCCTGTGCGAGGAACCGGTGGATGTGGGAGAGGTTGTTCTCTCGGGGTGTTCCCACCTCACCGGTGATGCGAGCTGCTTCCAGGGCGTGGGCGAGTGTGGTGCGGTCCACTGGTCTCCTCTTGTGCGGTCACGTGCGCCAAAGTCACGACGAAAATGGTCATGAAAACGGCAGGACAATGTCTGTCTCCAGTCTCCCACAGCCGGTCTCGCCCCCGGTCAGCGCTGTGGAGGGCTCTGGTCCCGCAATGGTCGGCGCCCCGTGACTGTCAGCAGCATCTCCCGGGCGCTCGCCCGCACTTCGCGCGGGCCGGTGCCCATGCTGAACTCTGCGTCCTCGGCGATGAGTCTGACACCGGTGAGATCCGTGCCGAAGTAGGCGAGGTTCTTCTCCCCTGCCTGTTCGAGTACGAGTCTGATCCGTTCTGCGGGTGCCGATGCAAGTCCCAGAGGCTCCGTGATGTCGAGGCCGTGGATGACGTCGTGGCTGAGGGCTCCCACCGGACCGCCGCCGGGTGGTCTCCATGGATTGCGGATATTCTCTCTCAGCGCGGCCAGGAGGTCGGCGTTCGTGAGTGTGTTCGTGTCCTCGTGGGCGAGATGATCGGCGAAGTCGTTGAACCTGAATCCACGTCTGGCCAGGCCCAGAAGGAAACGGAGACCTCTGTGTCGGTAGGCCATCGTCATATGGGCGACGACTACCCTGACCCGCCACCCGGTGCACAGCGAAGGTGCCGACCAGTCGTGTGAGTCGAGTCCGTTAAGCAGGTCGACCACGCGGGCGCGCTCGGCGAAGGTCTCGTCGCGGATGAGTTCAGCGGAGGGATGTGTGTTCTTCTTTGGGTTCATACTTCTTATACGCAGGTCCGGGTGCGAACTCATCGGTCGACGACGAAATTCTTTTCAGACGAGCGTCTCAGGCAGTGGGGTCCACACTCTCTGGGAGGCCGAACTCGCGGAATCGTCCCTGGCTGCCGAGGAAAGTGACCAGATGGGACACCGTGTTCTCTCGCACCTCGACGAGGAGCAGCGCAAAGGCACGCGGCACACCGTCGCTGCCGACCCGGTACTGCCCGAAGCCTGGGCTGCCGTTGATCGGCACGGGAATGAGTCGGTCACCGTCGCAGGCATCGGCTGCGCTCATGACCGTAAGAATGGTCTCTCGTCCTTCGAGCCACCAGGCGAACGGCGGCATCGAGGACCGAGCGTCTTCACGCAACAGACGCCGGAGCGCGACCATGTCGTGGGCCTCGAAGGCGCTGACATAGTCATCGAGCAGTTGCCTCTGCCGGGCGTCGGTGGGGTCGAAGACCTCTGTTGTCTCTGGTGGGGACTTCGCCAAGCGTGCTCGTGCCCGTTGCAGGGCGCTGTTGACGGCAGGCACCGTGGTTCCGATGATGTGCGCGGACTCCTCGGCGCTGAAGCTGAGAACCTCACGCAGCAGGAGCACCGCGCGTTGCCGTGGTGCCAGACGCTGCAAAGCCGCGATGAAGGCATAGCGCACGCTCAAACGCTGTTCGACGATCTCGGCCGGGTCGGTGGCCGAGATCACCCGGGAGTCAGGGATCGGTTCGACGAAGTGATCGGCTGACAGCGGCGCACCCAAATCAGCAGACGTGGTGCCTGTCCGCGCAGGGCCCAGGTCGGTGGCCCTGGTCCGGCGACGTGCGCCGCGCAGCAGATCCAGGCAGATATTGGTCGCGATCCGGTGCACCCAGGTAGAGAGCGTCGCCCGTTGCGGGTCATAGCTCTCAAGGGAGCGGTAGGCCCGCAGGATCGTCTCCTGGACTGCGTCGTCGGTGTCCGCCACGTTCCCGAGCATTCGGTAGCAGTAGGCAGTCAGCCGAATACGCAGTTCCTCGAGATCATCGACCGTTGGTCTCAGCGGTGCGTCTGTGCTCACACCGACATCATCACACGAAACCGGGGCGAGTGACCATCATTGAGCAAGGATATGGATGGCGCTTGTGCAGTTGGTGTGGCGTGAGGCTCGACCTCAGAGAGCAGCTTCAGGCTCCGTCTGCAGAGCAAAGCAGGCCACCGCCGAGGCGGCTGCGACGTTGAGTGAGTCCACTCCAGCGGGCATCGACACCCTCCACTCAGTCTTTGCTGGAATTCGGGTCACCGTGTCTCAGGGATGATCATACGAATGATGAGTGCGATCATCAGATCTTTTTCGGCCGGATCACCAGTCGAGTGGTTATGCGTTGCCCCTCACTCTGAACTATCGCAAATTTCGCGACAGTTGATTCTCCTTCGAGCTCCCCGCGCAAAGCGTTGGAAACGTGCTTGCCGATAGTCTTCACATCGCGTCCAAATAGAAGCGTTAGCTGAGGGCGTGTCAGCCGCTGACACGAGATCAGTCGTTCTGCAGAGCAAAGCAGGCCACCGCCGACGCGGCTGCGACGTTGAGTGAGTCCACTCCCCCTGACATCGGGATCATCACCGTCGAATCGCAGGCGGCGATCGTCGAGCGGCGCAGACCGTCGCCCTCGGTGCCGAAGACGATGGCGGTGCGCTCGGGAGCGTTCGCAGCGAAATCACGGATGGCCACCGAATCCTGTTCGAGGGCCAGAGCTGCGACATGGAAGCCGAGCTCACGCAATGAGTCGACTCCAGCCGGCCAGGACTCGATCCGCGTCCACGGCACCTGGAACACCGTGCCCATGGAGACTCGGATGGAACGCCGGTAGAGAGGATCGGCGCACCTCGGCGTGACCAGGACGGCATCGACGCCGAACGCGGCGGCGGATCGGAAGATCGCGCCCACGTTGATGTGGTGTCCGGCTACGATCGGCTGCAAGGAAACCGCGCCTGACCAGGCACAACGGCATAAGCGCTTATCGCATGAGCAATTGGATAGATCATACCGATAGCGACGACTCTGGCTTTTGTATCGCAGTGAGTGAGGATGCCGAAGCGCCGAACTGCGATGAGATCGAGACGGCTCCGGCACTTGTCCAGGTGGCGTGCTGACGGGGATGCGGGCCGTCCTGCAATGTAGATTGGAACGTCGGACACACCGAGCGAGGTGGTGGTTTCGCCGAACGGTGCCACACTGCGAGATCGCCGAGCATTCGAGGAAGGAGGGGCATTGATGATCAGCAGCCCGTTCAACACGAGCGCGTCCAACTTCGGCAACGCGGCGATGCAGACGGCCGACGTCCCGTGGGACACTCCTGTGAAGATGCGGCTGGGAGCCGACGGGCCCGGTGAGACCGGCGCGTACATCGAGGTCAGCACCACTCGTGGATTCGCCAAGCGGATCCCGATCGACGAGGCACGCTTGTCCGAGTGCCGGCAAGAGCAGGACGGTGCGGCCGGGCTCGCGCTGTGCCAGCAACTCGTCGACGACCTGGCCGCGCGGATCGAGACGGCCGTGGCCGAAGCGGTGCGCGGTTGAACGGCCAGGCCGAGATGCTCGAACATGCCGCACCCTTGCGTGCCTGGCTGAATGCGCAGATTGTGGCGCGTGAGCGGCTGTGCCGCCAGCGCCCTTCGTGCTGACCTCAGTCCCCAGGCTCCCCACCCCCAGTGGCAAGTCCCCGGAACCGCTCGAAGAACCTGGAGAGCGCTTCGATGACCCGCTTCTTCTTGTCGCCATGGTTGGACTCGCGGTTGAACCGCGACACGGGTGGCAGGATGCGGGTGATCTCGGTGCCCGCTGTGCGCAGCTGGCCGTCCCGGAACGCGGCATCCACGAACGACCGCGTCTGCTCCAGCTTGAGCTTGTGCGTTTCGATGAGCTCTTGAAGCTCAGCCTCGCGCTTCGCGGAGATATACGCCTGCCACTGCTCATCGACCGCGCCCTGCAGCGACACCGACTCGACGAAGTCCTCGACGAGGTCGCGCTTGCTGCGCAGGGTCGGGCTCGCGTCGACGGCGCGGGTGATCTCAGCGCGGATCTCCTTGTCGTCGCCGTCGCCCTCCTCGGCGCGGAGCTTCTCGACGAGCATGAGAATGTAGTCGACGTTGATCTCGACCTGCTTGACGAGCTCGATCTCGAACGCGACGTCGTCATTGATGACCTCCCTGTCGCCGTCGCGATCGCGCGTGTACTCGTCGCGCAGGCGCAGGTAGATGCTGGTGTAATCCTGCCGCTGTCGCTCGGTGAGTGGGTCGTTGCCGTCGAAGTCGTCGAAGGACGTGAGGATGTTCTGCAGCCGCAGGATCGCACCGAACAGCTGGATGAAGTACTTCTGCGCCTGCTCCCCCACGATCTGCTGCCCGATCGGGAAGCGCGTGAGCAGTTCGGTGACCTTGTCGACGTACTCGCCGTAGTAGTCGCCGTACGGTTTCAACAGGACGACGCCGCGGGCATCCTTATTGCCGAACAGTTCCAACGCCGCGTTGGTCTCTTCCTCGAGGTCGCGGAAGGCGACGATGTTGCCGTAGGTCTTCACCGAGTTCAGGATGCGGTTCGTGCGCGAGTACGCCTGGATCAGGCCATGGGCGCGCAGGTTCTTGTCAACGAACAGCGTGTTCAGCGTCGTCGCGTCGAACCCAGTGAGGAACATGTTCACCACGATGACCAGGTCGATCTCGCGGTTCTTCATCCGCTGCGACAGGTCCTTGTAGTAGTTCTGGAACCGGTCCGCACTCGTGTCGTAGCTGGTCCCGAACATGTCGTTGTAGTCCTGGATCGCATCTTCCAGGAACGAACGTGCGTCACCGTCGAGCGCATCGGTGTCGAACGCTTCATCATCGAGGATGCCGTCGGCTTCGGCCTCGTTCGCGCCGTAGCTGAAGATCAGTCCGACCTTCAGGCGCTTGTCCGGTGGCAGCTGCTCCATCTGCAGCTGAAACTGGTTGTAGTACCGGCGTGCGGCATCGATCGACGCGGTCGCGAACAGCGCGTTGAACCCACGCACTCGCTTCCGCTCCTTGAGTGCCTCCGCCTGACGCCGGCCCCGCACCGAGTCGGCGACGTTCGTCACCACGCCGTGCTCGCAACTCGACGACCGCTTCGTCTTCTGATCGAAGTGCTCCAGCGTGTACGCCACGACATCGCGGATCCGGCGCACGTCCAGGAGAGCTCTCTCCCGGTCGATCGCTGACACCTGTGAGTCGTCGGGGTTTCCGACCTTGATGGTGTTGATGTAGTCGATCCGGAACGGCAGCACGTTCTTGTCGGTGATGGCGTCGACGATCGTGTACGTGTGCAACTTGTCGCCGAACGCCTGCTCGGTCGTGCGCAACTGAGGGTTGCCACCGCTGCCGGCGTTCGCAGCGAAGATCGGCGTACCGGTGAACCCGAAAAGGTTGTACTTCTTGAACGCCCGCGTGATGTCGGTGTGCATGTCACCGAACTGCGACCGGTGACACTCATCGAAGATGATCACCGCGTGGCCCGAGAAGACTTCGTGGCCCTTGTTCGCTTTGATGAACGTCGACAACTTCTGGATCGTCGTGATGATGATCCGCGCACCCCGGTCCTCAAGCTGCTTCTTCAGCACCGCCGTGGATGTGTTCGAGTTCGCCGCGCCCTTCTCGAACCGGTCGTACTCACGCATCGTCTGATAGTCGAGGTCTTTGCGATCCACGACGAACAGCACCTTGTCCACACTCGGCATCTTCGATGCCAGCTGCGCTGCCTTGAACGAGGTGAGCGTCTTACCCGACCCCGTGGTGTGCCAGACGTATCCGCCGGCATCGAGTGTGCCGAGCGTCTTGTAGTTCGTCGAGATCTGGATCTTCTGCAGGATCCGCTCCGTCGCCACGATCTGGTACGGCCGCATCACCAGCAGGTCGCGATCCGCGGTGAGCACGCAGTATTTCGTCAGGATGTTCAACAGCGAGTGCTTCGCGAAGAACGTCTTCACAAATGCCGTCAGCTCGGCGATCGGCTGGTTGTTCGCATCGGCCCACCAGCTGGTGAACTCAAACGAGTTGCTCGTCTTCCTGCCCTTCCCGGCACCGCCAGACTTCTTCTGCTCGGCCAGGTGCCTGTTGCGGGTGCTGTTGGAGTAGTACTTCGTGAGCGTGCCGTTGCTGATCACGAACAATTGCACGTACTCGAACAGGCCCGAGCCGGCCCAGAAGCTGTCGCGCTGGTAGCGGTTGATCTGGTTGAAGGCCTCGCGGATGTCGACGCCTCGGCGCTTCATTTCGATGTGCACCAACGGCAGCCCGTTGACGAGCACGGTCACGTCGTAACGGTTGGCGTACTTCGCACCGCCGTCGACGGCATCACCCTCGCCACGCGCGATCTCGTACTGGTTGATGACCTGCAACTGGTTGTTGTGGATGTTGGTCTTGTCGATCAGCGCGATGTTCTTCGTCGTCCCATCATCGCGCCTGAGGATCTGGACGTGGTCCTCCTGGACACGCGCCGTCTTCTCGATGATGCCGTCGTTGGCACCTGCGATCTTCGTCGTGAAGAACTGCTCCCACTCGGCATCCGAGAAGGTCATCGTGTTGACCTTCTCGAGCTGCACCCGGAGGTTGGCAACCAGCTCCGCTTCGGAGGTGATCGGCAGGTAGTCGTACGCCTGTCCCTCGAGGAGTCGGATCATCTCCTTCTCGAGTGCAGACTCCGACTGATACGCATCGGCCCGCGACGGATCGTGAACATACTCAGCGACAACCGTGCTCTCCGATGAGATTGCGATCGGATCGTAGCCGCGTGCCGGTGCAACGCTCATGCCGGCAGCTCCTTGAACGTCAACAGGCGGTCACGATAGTGCTCGTACTGCTTACGACGGGCAACGAGCTCGCCCGGGAGACCAATACTGATGTCATTGACCAGGGCGTCGAGCTTGTCGAGGGTTGCCACGATACGTTCCTGCTCAGCCCGCGGCGGGACGGGCACTGGGTACTTCAGGAACATCGGGCGTCGCAGCGACGTCACAGACGCATGTACCGACGTGCGTTCCAGGTACCTCGAGAAGTCTGAAACTAGATAGTGATAGATGAATCGGGAGTCGATTTGTTTGCCTGGCACAACGCGATAAGCACGCTGATGGAGAGCGTACTTCCCATCGGCGAAGTGGAAGACTTTGCCAACGCCGACCCCGTCTCCGGCAGTGATGATTGCCTGCTCATCGAAGTCATACGAGTCAAGCCGTAGCGGTTCGCGGCCACGTGCGTAGAAGATGAACTCACCGTCCGGGGTCGCGTCTTTCGTATCGTGACTGCCGGTGCCGATCGTGGCGACTTCTCGCAGTGGTCGCCGCGGAACGTCATCCCCAAACGTCAAGAACTCAGTGCGATAGTGCTCGTACTGGGTGCGCCGGGCTTCCAGCTCCGCTTCCAGCTGAGTGAACTTATCCAATACTCGCACGATCTCACACTGCACCTCGAGAGGCGGTACGGGGATTCGGTAAGCGCGGATCATCGCCAAATTGAGCCCACCGCGCGTTCCGTCACCAGACGAAACGTCCCGAAGACGCGAGTACTGAGTCTTGAGGTAATAGAAAAGAAAGTCGCTATCGAGTTCATCGGAGTCAGGAACGATTGATGCTAAGGACTGGTTGGTGCAGCATTCAAGACGCGTTCGAGCTACCATGCCGCGAGTCTTGCCCTGACCGGCAAGCGCGATGACGACGGCCCTCGCGGGTACCATCCTGGTGCTGCACGAGTCATACCCCTCTTTAGTGATAAAGGTGTCTGCCTCGTGAATCGTTCCCTTGTTAACCTCGCCCGAACTGAGCCAAGGGATCGTTCCATTAGTCCAGTAGGACGCGACCGATTTCGATGGAGTTGCACCAGCCGTAACGGTGGCAGCTTCCCCAATCGTGACGAACGTTACTCCGTCCGGGCAGAGCTCCTGGATCAGTTCATCGATGCGGCTCATGCGAAGAAGTCCTCGTCGATCTCGACGACCTTGTAGGTCTCTTTCACCTGCACGCCGACGCCGTAGCGGATCATGAGGCTTGTGAGGCGCTCACCATCGATCAGGATGATGCGGGTCGGCACGTTCTCGGCGTACGTGCGTGCTCCGTCAGAGAAACGGCTGGTCGTGATGAAGACGCCGCCGTCGGCCTTACCGCTGAGCGCTCCGACGAACGCCTGCAGGTCGGGGCGGCCGACCGTGTTTTCGTCCTTGTAGCGCTTGGCTTGGATGTACACGCGGTTGAGGCCCAGGATGTCCTGGTCGATCACGCCATCGATGCCACCGTCATTGCTGAGCTGGGTGACATTGCCGGCCCCAGTGGTGCCGCCGTAGCCCATCGCGAGCAGGAGATCGACGACCGCCTGCTCGAAGAACCCAGGGTCTTTGTCCTGCAGCCGGGTGAGTAGCTCGGCCGCGATCTCGTCGTGGATGCGCTCGATACCGCTCTGCACCTGCTCAGTTGGAGTCATCGACGACTCTTGCGCCGGAGGTGTCGTTACAGACTCGCTCGTCCTGCGGTCCGTGGTCGCCACGTACTCGCGGATCGGCGAGTCGGGATCCGCGCCGAGCGCCTTGATGTCGCGTTCCTTGGCACCGTTCGGAAACAGCCCGATGAGCTGCTTGCCGGCATCGGTGATCTGGTAGTGACCGCGCTTCGGGCGCGTGAGTGCGCCGACGTTCGTCAGGAACGAGACGCCCCAGCCGATCCGGTTCTCATACTTGAGTGCGCTCCCAGAGGGAAGCATCTCCTTCTTCTGCTCATCGCTGAGCTGCGCCTGATCAGCTACGAGAGGCTGAAACTCGCGCCAGTGGCGGATGATGCCATCGCTCATTACCTTGAGCGTCGGGATCATGAAGCCTTCCCAATTGGGCATGTCCGTCATGACCGCGCACCTTCCAGATCCGCCACGATCTCGTCGATTGCGGTGCGGAGCTCGGCCTGGCGCGCGACGATGCGGGCGATCTCGGCGTTCAACTCCGCGATGTCGACTTCCTCGCGAGTGTCCTCGGCCTCTACATACGACGACACCGCGATGTTGTAGTCGTTGGCGGCAATGTCCTCGTTGCTCACGACGGTGGTGAAGTAGTCCTCGGGCTCGCGCGTCGTGAACGCCTCGAGGATCCTCGCCTGGTGCTCCTCGAGCAGCTTGTTCTTGTTGCCGACCCGCTTGAACTCCGCCGAAGCATCGAGGAACAGCACGTCGCCGGTCTTCTTCGACTTCTTCAGCACGAGGATGCAGGTCGCGATCGTCGTGCCGAAGAACAGGTCGGGCGGCAACTGGATCACGGTATCGATGTAGTTGTTGTCAACGAGGTACTGCCGAATCTTCCTCTCCGCTCCCCCGCGGTACAGCACTCCAGGGAACTCGACGATCGCTGCCGTGCCGTTCACCGCCAACCAGCTGAGCATGTGCATCGTGAACGCGAGGTCGGCCTTCGACTTCGGCGCGAGGACTCCTGCCGGTGCGAACCGTTCATCATTGATGAGCAGTGGGTTAGCGTCGCCGTCCCACTTGATCGAGTAAGGCGGGTTGGAGACGATCGCCTCGAACGGCTCGTCATCCCAGTGCTGTGGATCGGTCAGGGTGTCGCCGTGGGCGAGGTTGAAATCGGCGTAGTTGACGTCGTGCAGGAACATGTTGATCCGCGCGAGGTTGTACGTGGTCAGGTTGATCTCCTGACCGTAGAACCCCTGTCGGACGTTGTTTTTGCCGAGCACCTTGTCGAACTTCAGCAGCAGCGACCCGGAGCCCACCGCCGGGTCGTAGACCTTGTTGACCTGCTTCTTGCCGACCACCGTGATGCGCGCCAGCAGCTCGGAGACCTCCTGCGGCGTGTAGTACTCCCCACCAGACTTGCCGGCGTTGGCGGCGTACATCTGCATCAGGTACTCGTAGGCGTCACCGAACAGGTCGATCGAGTTGTCCTCCCACCGCCCCAGCGGCAGGTCACCGATCGCGTCGAGCAGCTTCACCAGCTTCTGATTCCGCTTGGCGACCGTCGAGCCCAACTTGTTGCTGTTGACATCCAGATCATCGAACAGACCCTTGATGTCGTCCTCGCTGTCCGTACCCATCGCCGACGCCTCGATGTTCTTGAAGACCCGCTCGAGCGTCTCGTTGAGATTCTCGTCGCCCGCGGCACGATCGCGCACATTGGCGAACAGGTCGGACGGCAGGATATAGAACCCCTTCTCCGCGACAACCTCGTCGCGAGCGAACTCCGCGTCAGAATCCGCCGCCAGCCGGTAGTCAAACGACACCTCGCCCGCGTCGTGCTCGTTCTTGTTGAGGTACGTCGTGAGGTTCTCAGAAATGAACCGGTAGAAGAGCATTCCCAGCACGTAGGACTTGAAGTCCCACCCATCGACGCTGCCGCGCAGGTCATTGGCGATGCGCCAGATCGTCTTGTGCAACTCTGCTCGCTGCGCCTCTTTGGTCGTCGGTGCCATAGGTCTGTCTCCTCCGCGCCACTGCGCAATCACGGTGTTGGGTGGTTTGCTCTCACGATATCGGGCACGACTGACACTCGGGATTCCAGCCATCATCAGCGCGTCGCGTAGAACGCCACGGCTGCTGCTGCCGTCACGTTCAACGAGTCGACTCCGCCCATCATCGGGATCGTGACCCGGCGATCGAGCAGTGCGTCCGTCTCCGGGGTGATGCCGTGGCCTTCGGTGCCGAACACGAGAGCGAGCTTCTCGTGGTCCTCGGCCACCAGCTCGTCGAGGGTGATCGCGCCTTCCCCCAACGTCATCCCGGCCACGATGTAGCCAGCCGCTTTGAGCTCCGCGATGCCCTTTGTCCAATCGGGTATCCGTGTCCACGGCACTTGGAAGACCGTGCCCATCGAGACCCGCACCGCGCGTCGGTAGAGCGGGTCAGCGCAGGTCGGCGATACCAGCACAGCGTCGAGGCCCAGAGCAGCAGCATTGCGGAAGGCACTGCCGACGTTGGTATGGTCAACGAGGCCCTCCAGGACCGCGACCCGACTGCGTCTACTCAGGTCAGCTGTGGTTTCCGGACGGGGTAGTTTGGGACCACACACGTTCGTATGGTCGACGACGTCTTCGATGACGACGATGCGTCTGGCCTTGGCCACGAGCTGGGAGACATCGTCCATCGCCGGGCGATGCATGGCCGCCAGAGCACCTCGGTGCAGGTGGAAGCCGGTCAGCGCTTCGACAGCAGCGTCGGTGCCGATGAAGATCGGTGCATCGTAGGCGGCGATGAGGTCGGCTAAGTCGAAGAGCCACTTCGGGCTGGTCAGGTAGGACCGGGGAACCATGCCTGCGGCGTGGGCGCGGCGGATGATCTTCGAGGACTCGGCGATGAACAGACCCTCGGCTGGTTCCCGGACGCTGCGCAGGGCGACATCCGTCAGCTGGGTGTAGTCATACAGTTCGGTGGCCGAGACACTGAACTCGACCTCGTCGACGGCGCTGCCGCCGCCTTCGCCGTTGATCGTCTCCTCGTCGAAGAACCGCAGGCGGTCGGCGGTGATGCCGAGCTCGGCCGCACGGTCGATGACCTGCTGCCTTGTCAGTGGTGCCTTGGCGGGTGTGTTCATGCGATCACAGTGTGAGGATTCGCCAGATGGCGACGAGGCCGAGGATGACGATGATGGTGCGCAGCAGGACGGGCGAGAACTTGCGGCCCACGCGGGCCCCGAAGTAGCCGCCGATGAGTGAGCCGATGGCGATGCAGATGACGGCGATCCAGTTGATCCGGTCGTGGCCGACGATGATGTAGGTGCTCGCCGAGACCGTGTTGACGACCAAGACGAGGACGTTCTTCAGTCCGTTGAGCCGCTGCAGGTCATCGGGCAGGAGCAGTCCGAGCAGGGCGATGAGGATGATGCCCTGAGCCGCGGCGAAGTAGCCGCCGTAGATCGCGGTGAGGAAGACGGCGAGGAGAACGAGAACATAGCGGCCGGTGGAGAGTTTATCGCCAGCCGAGGCCGCCACATGCTCTTTGCCTGCCTTTTCGGCACGGCGCACCGCTCGGCTCTTGAGATGACGTGACAGCGCCGGCTGGGCCACGACCATGACGAGGGCGACGACGAGGAGGACTGGCACGATCGTCTCGAAGGCATCTTCTGGCAGGTGGAGAAGCAGATAGGCGCCGGTCAGCGACCCCAGGATGGAGGCCGGCACGAAGCCGAGGATCCTCCGCCATTGGCCCTTGAGCTCCTCGCGGTAGCCGAAGGACGAGGCGATGTTGCCGGGGATGAGGCCGACCGCGTTGCTCATCGTCGACACGACCGGGGGCACGCCGAAGGCGACGAGCACCGGGAAGGTGATGAGGGTGCCGGAGCCGACGACGGCGTTGATTCCGCCGGCGCCGATTCCTGCGAGGACGATCAGCGCGATCTGCCACAGTTCCATTCCGAGAACTGGGTCCATGCTCAGTACTGGGATCGGGCGTGGAACCGCTGCCCGTCGCGGGTGAGCTTGACGTCGATGCCGAAGGTCGCCGAGAGGTTGTCGGCCGTCAGCGTCTCATCGATGGGACCGGCGGCAAGATCGGTGCCCTCGGCCAGAAGCAGCACGTGGGTGATGCCCACAGGGATCTCCTCGACGTGATGGGTGACCATGATCGTCGCTGGAGCCCACTTCGAGGACAGAATCTCCGTCAGCGCAGCCAGCAGCTCCTCACGACCGCCCAGGTCGAGTCCGGAGGCGGGTTCGTCGAGGAGCAGCAGCTCCGGATCCGTCATCAGCGCACGGGCGATCTGCACCCGCTTGCGCTCGCCCTCGGACAGGGTGCCGAAGGTGCGATCGGCCAGGTGGGAGATGTTGAACGCGCCGAGGAGGTCCTTGGCTCGGTCAGTGTCATCGGTTTCGTATTCCTCGACCCAGCGACCGGTGACGCCGTAGGCGGCAGTCAGCACGGTGTCGAGCACGGCCTCGGACAGAGGGATGCGGTTGGCCAACGCGGTCGAGGCATAGCCGATGCGCGGACGCAGTTCGAACACGTCGACGCGGCCGAGGCGCTCTTCTAAGATTCCGACGGTGCCCGTTGTCGGGTGCATTCGCCCGGCGGCCATTTCCAGCAACGTCGTCTTGCCGGCGCCGTTGGGTCCGAGAACGGCCCAATGCTCACCCTCGGAGACGGTCAGGGAGAAATCTTGGAGGAGGAAATTGGCTCCTCGGCGCACGGAAACTGAATCCAAAGTCAGGACATCACTCATATCAGCCAACTCTATCGCAGGCTCGGCGTCTATTCTGGTTCGACATGGACTTGACTACTGACTCACTGCTGCTGACCCTGGCGATGAACCATCGCCTGCACTCCAGCCTCGCCCCTGACGAGGTCAGTGCTGCCTTCCTCGATGACGATCGTGATGTCCCTCTCATCGTCGCCGACGACGTCTTCGGCACCTCACCGCCGACGGGTCTGCTGCTCTTCACCGCCGAGGCGAAGGCCGCCGGTATCACGCACGCGCGCTTGGCTCTGCACCACCCGTCCCTGCCGCATACGACCCCACCGGTGGACAAGGCCGACCGGCTCAGGGTCGGTCGGCACACGGCTCCGATCGTCCTCCACTCGGGGTCGCACCAGGTGGGAGTGGTCCTCCTCGGCGCCGAGGCCAACGTCGAGGTCATCGCCTGCCGGGACACGGTCTTTCGCCCGGTCACGGTGGGAACCCCCGCCGAGGCGCTGCGCCGACTCCGGCTCCTTGTGATGGAGGGGCTCAACCTCATCGAGTCCATCGAGGTTCCCGCCGACTGGCGCGAGGGTCCATGGCGGGACTGGCAGGAGGAGCTGAGCACCAGCCACCCGATTTCACGGCTCATCCCCTCCGTCGCCGATGCCCGGGCCATCTATGCCGCCCTGGACATTCATGAACGGATGCGCACCGTGTTGGCTCCGGCCACGGTCGCACCGCCGGCCTTCGGTGATCTGCTCTCGCGCCTGCACCCCGCGGCCGCCGACTACATCATGGCTGTCGCTACGATGAAGGGGTGAATGACTCAGACTCCGCAGCCCCGATGCCAGGCAATTCGATCCAGCTCCTCGTCATGGACGTGGATTCGACGTTCATCAACGAGGAGGTCATCGACCTCATCGCCGTCCACGCCGAGGTGGGCGCTCAGGTCGCCGACATCACCGAACGGGCCATGGCCGGCCAGTTGGACTTCGCCGCTTCCCTGGCCGAGCGCGTGGCGCTGCTCAAGGGATTGCCGGTCTCCGTCCTCGATGAGGTGCGTGCTCAGATCACGTTGACGCAGGGTGCCCGCGAGCTGGTTGCCGCAGTCCAGTCCGGTGGCGGCGTCGTGGCGTTGGTCTCCGGTGGCTTCACTCAGATCATCGCTCCTGTCGCGGAGGCGATGGGCATCACCGAGGTCTTTGCCAATGGTCTCGACTCCCACGATGGACTGCTCACCGGTGTCACGAGCGGTCGTGTCATCGATCCCAGTGCGAAGGCCGAGATCTTCTCGCAGCTAATCCCCAAGTACGACTGTGATCCGGCCCGGACCGTGGCTGTCGGCGATGGAGCCAACGACATCGGAATGATCCAGGCCGCTGGTCTGGGTGTGGCCTTCTGTGCCAAACCGGCACTTGTCGCCGCCGCTGACGCCGCGGTGACGAATCGTGATCTGCGAGAGGTGCTCACCCTCATCGAAACACGCGCACAGGTGTGAGCCTCACCATGCGTGAACCTCACCACGCGTGAATAGAACTCAGGCGCCTGAACCTTGTTCAGACGCCTGAGTTCTCTCTTGGCTATGGCGTTCAGACGCCGAGGAAGACCCGCAGCTCGGGCTCCGGATAATTCCCGGGTTCGATGTCCCAGCTCTCAAGTGTGAAGACTGCGAGCGAGGAGGGACGGAACTCGTCCGGGACCGCCGATGAGCTGCTGAGGTGACCGACCACCTCGGCGACGGTGGGCTGGTGGCCCACGATATAGGCGCACTGGGAATCGGCCGGGATCGAGTTGATCGCGTCGATCCAGTCCTCGACTCCCCCGTTGTAGAGGGACTCGTCCTGGCGCAGTTCGAGGCCGGTACCGGTTTCGGGTTCCCCGTTGTTCCGGTTGACGGCTTCGACCACGGCCTGCCCGGTCTGGACGGTGCGCCGAGCCGCCGAGGCGATGGCCACGTCAGGTGACCAGCGCTCGGCGATTTCGGCTCCGGCCTCAACAGCCTGAGTCAGGCCCTTGGCGTTCAACGAGCGTTCGAAGTCCGTTGGGCCTTCGGCCTCGGCCTTCGCATGGCGGGCGAGAATGAGCACAGGCATCGTCGTGTTCTCCGGATCAGTGTGGGTGTCGGGTGGTCCGGTTCAGGCGCCGGTGGAGTGGAATCCGCCGTCGACGTGGATCATCTCGCCGGTGGTGGCGGGGAACCAGTCCGAGAGCAGGGCGACGATCGCCTTGCCTGCCGGGGTGGTGTCCTTCTGGTCCCATCCCAGCGGTGCGCGGTCGCCCCACATGTCTTCGAGGGTCCCGAATCCGGGAATCGAGGTGGCGGCGGTGGTCTTCAGCGGTCCGGCCGAGACGAGGTTGACGCGGACTCCGTCTTCGCCGACGTACTTCGCGAGGTAGCGAGCCGTGGACTCGAAGGCGGCCTTGGCCACGCCCATCCAGTCGTAGACCGGCCAGGAGATGGTGGCGTCGAAGGTCAGGCCGACGACTCCGGCACCCTTGTTGAGCACGGGCTTCGCGGCCACGGTGATGGCCTTGAGCGAGAACGCCGAGACGTGGATCGCTGCGGACACGGAGTCCCAGGGGGTGTCGAGGAACACGCCGCCGAGTGCGTCCTTGGGGGCGAAGGCGATGGCGTGGACGATGCCGTCGATGTTGCCTTCGAGGCGCTCAGGCAGTGCGGCCAGGTCGTCTTCGTTGGTGGCATCGAGTTCGATGACCTTCGGGGTCTCGGGCAGGCGTTCGGCGATCACCTGGGTGATCTTCATCTGGCGGCCGAAGCTGGAGAGGATGACTTCGGCACCCTGCTCCTGAGCGATGCGGGCTGCTGCGAAGGCGATGGAGGCCTCGGTCAGAACGCCGGTGACGAGGATGCGCTTTCCGTCAAGAATTCCCATTGTGGTCCTTTCAAACTGTTCAAACGTGGGTGAAATCGTTGTCGTCGACGGCTATGGAGCCGACGCCCTTGGTGTGAAGTCTAGATGTTGGCGGGGCTCAGTGCCCCATCCCCAGCCCACCGTCGACGGGAATGACGGCACCGGAGATGTAGGCGGCCTCGTCCGAGGACACCCAGCGGACGACCTTTGCGACCTCGGTCGCCTCGGCGAATCGCTTCGCGGGGATCGTCGCGAGGTATTCCTTCTGCTGCTTCTCGGGCAGTTCATCCGTCATGTCGGTGCGGATGAAGCCGGGAGCGACGACGTTGGCGGTGATGCCGCGTGAGCCGAGTTCACGGGTGACCGAGCGGGCGAAGCCGACGAGTCCGGCCTTCGAGGCCGAATAGTTCGCCTGACCGGGGACTCCGTAGAGCCCGGACACCGAGGAGATGAGCACGATGCGGCCCTTCTTCGCTCGGATCATGCCGGTGATGGCGCGCTTGACGGTGCGGAAGGTGCCTGTGAGGTTGGTGTCGACGACGGCTTCGAACTCGTCATCGCTCATCCGCATGAGCAGATTGTCTCGGGTGATGCCGGCGTTGGCCACAACCACCTCGACGGGGCCCAGCTTCTCCTCGATCTCTGCGAAGGCACGATCGAGTGAATCGGTGTCGGTGACATCTGCGGAGACGGCCAGTGCGCCTTCGGGTGCGTCACCGTTGCGGGAAGTCACGGCTACCTTGTCGCCCTGGGTGAGGAATTCCTCGGCGATGGTGCGACCGATTCCGCGGTTTCCTCCGGTCACGAGGACTATGCGTGGTTCTGACACGAATCTCTCCTGTTGGTGGACAATACAGATTGATCCACGATGGGGATCAAACCTACCGCCACTAACCTATCGTGAACCGGCGGGCGTCGATACGACTCACACAAACGAAGAGTATGATTTTGTAGGAGAAATCGAGCGAAGAAGGATATGTCCAAGCACCCGCAGCAGATCACCACGGCAGACACTGCCCTTGATGACGACATGAAGTCGCGGATCATCAAATATTCGATCACCATGGCGATTCGCACGTTCTGCTTCGTGGCGGCCTACTTCATGTTCCGGGCGGATCTGCATGTGCTGATGTGGGTCTGCGTCGGCGGTGCTGTGCTCCTCCCCTACCCCGCCGTGATCTTCGCCAATGCCGGCCGGGAACGCTCCAGCAATTCTGACAACGCCTTGATCGACAACGCGCCCATGCCCGAGCTGCCGCCGGCCACCGGAGACACGATCTCTGGAGACACGATCTCCGGTGACACCGTTCCTGGGGAGACCGTTTCCGGGGAAGCAGACGGCTCGGTCACCGACGACACTGACAGCACTGCGTCTGCTGACGGCAGCGCCGACCCCACTGACCCGACTCGAGGTGATCGTGCATGACCGAGAAGCTCCCGTGCTCGGCGAAGGGATGCCGGGCAGACGCCACGCGGGCAATCCTGTGGAACAACCCGAGACTGCACATGCCCAAACGCCGTAAGACCTGGCTGGCCTGTGATGAACATCTCGACTATCTGCGCGAGTTCCTCACCCTGCGCAGCTTCTACCAAAGCGACGTCGCCATCGACGACATCCCGGAGGACGCGGGTTGATGGCACGCTATTCCTTCCTCTTCAGCCCACGGTGGCTGAAATACATCGCGATGACGATCATCGTCGTCATTGCCTGCATCTTCCTCGCCCTGTGGCAGAAGGATCGTCGCGAGCAGCGTGAACACGAGATCGACACGATCAACGCGAACTATTCCGCGACTCCGGTCGACATCGACAGCATCCTGCCGTCCACCTCGGCAACGCTCGATGAAGAGGACGAATGGCGCCAGGTCTCGCTGACCGGGCACTACCAGACATCCGATACCGTCTTCGCCCGCAACCGCACGGTCAATGACAAGGTCGGCTACTACGTCGTCGTCCCGTTTGAGCTCACCTCGGGTGACACGATCGCGATCGTCAGAGGCTGGGTCGCGGAACCCGACGAGGTACCGCCGGCCCCGTCAGGTGAGCAGACCATCAACGCCCGCCTCCAGCCGGCGCAGGACGGATCCGAGGATAAGAATCCCGATGGGCTGATCAAGGCCATCGATCCTGCCCGCATCCCCGGCATGGACTCGGCCTATGACAATGTCTACGCCGAAGCCGTCCACACCGGAAACGGCCTGCCCGATGAGTCCGGGCTGACTCCCCTGCCTGCGCCCGACCTCGACCCGGGCAACCATCTGTCCTACATGCTCCAGTGGTTCACCTTCGGCATCATGATCATCATCGCCGTGTCGATCTCAGCCAGGCGTGAGCGACGAGCCGACGACGAGGCTGCCGAGAAGGTCACCGGTGACGTCGAGTACGTCGTGATCGACAAGGCGGCGCTGGGCGCGGGTGCGAAGATCTCGCAGCCCGGCAACCGCTACGGCCGCAACCGATTGAGATCAGCCAGCGTGCACGGTCGTGCCGAGGCCGAAGAAGACGAGTACATCGAGGACCGCTTCAGGCACAGCTGAGCACGCTTCCGGCACAGCTGAGCCAGCGGTCGAGCCTCAGGCCAGCGTGACGAGGTCCAGGTAGGTGTCGTTCCACAGGTCTTCGTCACCGTCGGGCAGCAGCAGCACACGATCAGGATCGAGTGCGGAGACGGCTCCCTCATCGTGGGTGACGAGGATGATGGCACCCTCATAGCGGCGAATGGCCGAGAGGATCTCCTCACGCGAGGCCGGGTCGAGGTTGTTCGTCGGCTCGTCGAGGAGGAGGACGTTGGCGCTGGAGACCACGAGTGTGGCCAGAGCCAGACGAGTCTTCTCGCCACCGGAGAGCACCTTCGAGGGTTTGTGGACGTCATCGCCGGAGAACAGGAACGAACCGAGCACATTGCGCACCGCGGTGTCATCAAGGTGCGGCGAGTTGCGCTTCATGTTCTCCAACACGCTGCGTTCGAGATCGAGCGTTTCGTGTTCCTGCGCGTAGTAGCCGAGCTTGAGCCCGAAGCCGGGCACGACCTCACCCGAGTCTGGTTCGTCGAGGCCGGCCAGCAGGCGCAGCAGGGTGGTCTTACCGGCACCGTTGTAGCCGAGGATGACAACGCGAGAGCCCTTGTCGATGGCCAGGTCGACGCCGGTGAACACCTCGGTCGAGCCGAAGCTGCGTGAGAGTCCCTCTGCTGTCAACGGCACGCGTCCGCAGTCTGCCGGGGCCGGGAATCGCAGGTTCGCGACCTTCTCGGAGCTGCGTTCGGCGTCGAGGCCCGACAGCAGACGTTCGGCGCGTTTGGCCATCTGCTGGGCGGCGACAGTCTTCGTGGCCTTGGCCATCATCTTGTTGGCCTGGGCGGTCAGTGCCGAGGCCTTCTTCTCAGCATTGGCGCGCTCACGACGGCGACGACGCTCATCGTCTTCACGCTGCTTGAGGTAGAGGCGGTAGCCCATCGAGTAGATGTCGATGGTCTGGCGGGTCGCGTCGAGGAAGAACACCTTGTTGACGACTTCATCGATGAGATCGAGGTCGTGACTGATGATGATGAGCCCACCGGAGTAGCCCTTGAGGTAGTCGCGCAGCCACAGCACGGACTCGGCGTCGAGGTGGTTCGTCGGCTCGTCGAGGATCATGGTGTCAGGTGCCGAGAACAGGATTCGGGCCAGTTCCACGCGGCGCCGCTGACCACCGGAGAGGGTGCCGATCTCCTGATTGATGAGATCTTCGTCAAGGCCGAGGTTGGCTGCGATGGCGTAGGCCTCGGACTCGGCCGAATAGCCTCCTGCTGCCATGAATTCGGCTTCGATGCGCGGGTAGCGGTCGATGGCCTTCATCGAAACGTTCTCATCGGGAGAGGCCATCTGGTGCTCGGCCTTGCGCAGACGCTTGACGAGGACGTCGAGCTCGCGAGCGGAGAGGATGCGCTCCATACCGGTGGCCTGCGGGTCGCCGCTGCGGGGATCCTGCGGCAGGTAGCCCACCGATCCCGACACGGAGACACTGCCCTTCGCGGCGCTGTGCCCTCCCATGATCACCTTCGTCAGGGTGGTCTTGCCCGCACCGTTGCGTCCGACGAGGCCGACACGGTCGCCCTTGTCGACACGGAAGGAGACCTCGGACATCAGCGTACGGGCGCCGACGTTGACTTCGAGGTCGGATGCCTGAATCATTCATTCTCCAAACTGCGACCGATGATGTCGGCCAAGAATTCTTGCGGGTGGATTCCCTGAGCCTGTGCCCGGGAGACGAGTTCGTCTGCGATGTGAGTGGGGACGCGACAGGAGACCAAGGTCGTGGCCTCGTCTGCGACGGGTGCTGTACCTGCGACCGGAGCCTCTTCTGCAACCAGATCGTCTTCGGCTGAGGGCGCGGTGACCGACTCCGACGTCCCCGCGGGGACGTATCCGGGCCCGGAGGGAACCGTGGAGTTCTTCTGATAGGCGGTCGCGGCGGCCCGGGCGCGATCGTCGGCGGCCTCGTTCATCGCATGATTGCTGTGGCCCTTGACCCATTCGAATTCGACCTCACGGCCCTTCAGCGCAGAGTCGAGCTGTTCGAGGAGATCCTTGTTGAGGACGTCCTTGCCGTCAGCCTTCTTCCATCCCTTGCGCTTCCAGCCGGGCATCCACTTCGTCAGGGCGTTGATGACGTACTTGGAGTCGCAGAAGACCTTGAGGTCCTCACCGGCGTCGGCTGTGGAGTTCAGCAGGTCGAGGACGGCCATGAGCTCACCGCGGTTGTTCGTCGATTCTTTCCATCCGCCGGCGTGCCAGCAGTCATCGTCGACATACCAAGCCCAGCCGGCGGGTCCGGGGTTGCCGAGGGCTGACCCGTCTGCGGCCGCGATGATCGTCAATGGTTCTCCTAGGAAAGTCGGTCTTCATTCTTTCATGCCGAGCCCGTGCCCCCGCGTTCAGGGCGGGTGATCTGCACAACCCCTGCCGGCTCGGGACCGGTACACAGGTACTCACGAACATCGCCGAGGTGGGGGCACCGGAATCGATGCTCCCACCTCGGCGAGGTGAGGGTGCGACGTCCCCGCGGGGACGTCTCAGGTGACGAAGATCAGATGTTGAAGCCGAGGGCGCGCATCTGTTCGCGACCGTCGTCTGTGATCTTCTCCGGACCCCATGGCGGCATCCAGACCCAGTTGATCCGGTAGGCCGGCACGATGCCTTCGAGGCACTGAGCCGTCTGGTCCTCGATGACGTCGGTCAGCGGGCAGGCCGCTGAGGTCAGCGTCATTTCGACGACGGCGGTTCCGTCGTCTTCGACTGAGAGGCCGTAGACGAGTCCGAGATCGACGATGTTGACGCCGAGCTCAGGGTCGACGACATCCATCATCGCTTCGCGCACCTCGTCGATGCTTGCATTCTGCGGTGCGTCTATCACTTCGGGCATTCTTACTCCTTCAGAGACGTTTGGGCTTGGTTGAGTGCATCCTTGAACGCCACCCAGGACAGGAGTGCGCACTTGATCCTGGCCGGGAACTTCGACACTCCGGAGAACGCCGCGGCGTCGCCGAGTATTTCCTCGTCCCCTGCCATTGTCCCACGGGAGTGCATGAGTTCGTGGAACTTCGCTTCGACATCGAGCATGCCCTCGAGCGTGTTCTCCTCGGCGAGCTCGGACAGAACCGAAGCCGAGGCCATCGAGATCGAGCACCCGTCGCCGGTCCAGCGCACGACGATGCTGCCGTCGCTGCCCAACTCGGTTTCGAGTTCGATCTCGTCCCCACACGTGGGATTGATCTGGTGCGAGGAGCCGTGCGGCCCCGCGGCCATGTCTCCGAGCAGATCAGCGTTGCCGATCCGTTCCCGCGAGTGGTCGAGGATGACCTGTTGGTAGAGCTGCTGCATCTGTGTGCTCATGACCGAGACCTCACTGAACGCCGAAGAAGGGACGTACCTCGGCCAGAGCGGTCAGGAACCGCTCACAGTCCTCGGTGTTGTTGTACAGGTAGGTGCTCGCCCGGGTTGTGGCGGTGACGCCGAAACGCCGGTGCAGCGGCTGAGCACAGTGGTGACCGACCCGGACCGCGACGCCCTGGGAATCAAGATACTGGCCGACATCGTGGGCGTGGACGCCGTCGACGTCGAAGGCCACGGTGCCGATCCGGTCCTCGGCCGAGCCGAGCACGGTGATGCCGGGAATCTCTGCGATTCCGTCGAGGAGAACTCGGGTGAGGTCTCGCTCATGGTCGAAGATTTTGTCCAGGCCCACCTCGGCGAGGTAGTTGACCGCGGTGGTGAACGCCGCAACCTCGGCCACGGGCTGGGTTCCGGCCTCGAAGCGCTGTGGTGCGTCCATGAACTCTGAATCCTCCATGGTCACCGTGGTGATCATGGATCCGCCGGTCAGGACCGGGGGCAGTGCATTGAGCAGCTCCGACTTGCCCCACAGGGTGCCGAGGCCGGTGGGCCCCAGTGCCTTGTGCGCGGAGAAGGCCGCGAAGTCGACATCGAGGTCAACGAAGTTCACGGGCATGTGCGGGACCGATTGGCACGCGTCGAGGACGACGAGGGCGCCGACCTCTCGAGCTCGGGCGACGAGTGTGTCGACCGGGTTGATGGTGCCGAGCACGTTGGAGACATGGGTGAAGGCGAAGACCTTCGTGGTCTCATCGACGATGGTGTCCAGATCACTGAGGTCGAGCTCACCGGAATCAGTGACGGGAATCCACCGGAGCGTGGCGCCGGTCGAGTGCGCCAACTGCTGCCAGGGCACGAGGTTCGCGTGGTGCTCCATCTCGGTCACGACGATCGAATCGCCGGACCCGAGGTTGAAGCGCTGCGCGGATTCCCCGCCGAAGCCGTGGCTGGCTCGGTCGATGCCGAGCGCGACCACGTTGAGGGCCTCGGTGGCGTTCTTCGTCCAGCACACCTGTTCCGGTGTTCCGCCGACGAGGTTGGCCACAGCTTCCCGGCCGGCCTCGAACGCGTCGGTGGCCATCACCGCGAGCGAATGCGCCCCGCGATGGACAGCGGCGTTGCGCTGCGAGTAGTACTCGGTGAATGTGTCGATGACACACTGCGGCTTCTGCGAAGTCGCGCCCGAGTCAAGATAGCTCAGAGGCGACTCCCCGACCCTGGTGTCCAGGATCGGGAAGTCGTTCCGAAGTCGAGCGAACATCAGGCCGGTGCTTGCAGGAAGCGGTCGTAGCCTTCGTTCTCGAGGCGTTCGGCCAGTTCCGGTCCGCCTTCTTCAGCGACCTTGCCCTTGATGATCACGTGCACGTGGTCAGGCTTGACGTAGCTGAGGATACGCGTGTAGTGCGTGATGAGGAGAACGCCGACATTGGTCGTCTCGCGGACCCGGTTGATGCCCTCGGACACGATTCGCAGGGCATCGACGTCGAGGCCGGAGTCGGTCTCGTCGAGGACCGAGAACTTGGGCTTGAGCATCTCCATCTGGAGGATCTCGTGGCGCTTCTTCTCACCGCCGGAGAATCCTTCGTTGACGTTGCGGCTGGCGAACTCGGGATCCACGCGGAGGTTCTCCATCGCGGACTTGAGGTCCTTGGTCCAGTGACGCAGCTTCGGAGCTTCGCCGTCGATTGCGGTCTTAGCCGAACGCAGGAAGTTCGTCACGGTCACGCCGGGAACCTCGACTGGGTACTGCATGGCCAGGAACACGCCTGCCTTGGCACGCTCGTCGACGGACATCGCGAGGACGTCTTCACCGTCGAGGGTGACGGTGCCCGAGGTCACCTGGTACTTCGGGTGACCGGCCAGGGAGTAGGCCAGGGTGGACTTGCCGGAGCCGTTGGGGCCCATGATGGCGTGGGTCTCGTTGGAGTTGATCTCCAGGTTGATGCCGTTGAGGATCGGCTTGGGACCGGTTTCGGTGTTGACGCTGACGTGCAGGTCAGTGATTTTCAGAGTGGACATGTCAATCCTTTTCAGTTCAGGTAAGCGTGGTGATCAGTTGAGCGTGCTGGTCAATTGAGCACTGTGCTCGGGTCAATCAGGATGCGGCCGGCGATCTCCTTGCAGTCATAGACTGCGATCGGTTCGAAGGCCGGTGGGCTCAGCGGCTTGCCGGAGGTGAGATCGAACTGGGAGCCGTGCAGCCAGCATTCGATGGCGCATCCTTCCACTTCGCCCTCGGCCAGCGATACTTCGCCGTGAGTGCAGAGATCGTCGACGGCGTGGATCGTGCCATCGGAGTCGCGGGCGATGCAGATCTCGAAGTTGTCGACTTCGATGCGCATCGTCGCTCCCGCGGCCACCTCGTCGGCGGCCGCAACGTCGATCATGGTCACAGAACGCTCCGGGAGAGTTCTTCCTCGATTCGCTCGTTGAGGACCTCTTCGATCTCGGGGACCTGGATCTGCTGGATCACTTCGTTGAAGAATCCGCGGACCACGAGCTGACGGGCGACTTCCTCGGGGATGCCGCGGCTCATCAGGTAGAACAGGTGCTCCTCATCGAAGCGTCCGGTCGAGGAGGCGTGTCCCGCACCGGCGATGTCGCCGGTCTCGATCTCGAGGTTCGGCACCGAGTCGGCACGCGCACCATCGCTGAGGATGAGGTTGCGGTTGAGCTCGTAAGTGTCGATGTCGAGAGCTTCGGGGCGGATGAGCACGTCGCCGATCCAGACGCTGCGTGCGTCCTTGCCCTGAAGAGCGCCCTTGTAGTGGACGTTCGACGTGGCCTTCGGCGTGTTGTGGTCGATGTAGGTGCGGTGCTCGAAGTGCTGTCCGGCATCGGCGAAGTAGAGTCCGAGCAGTTCGGCCTCTCCCCCGGCTGCGGAGTAGCGCACGTTCGTGTTCAGGCGCACGATGTCTCCACCGAGGCTGATGGCGATGTGCTTAAGCTTCGCATCCTTGCCCACGATCGCGTCGTGCTGGCCCAGGTGCTGTGACGCGTCGTCCCAGAGCTGCAGGGACACGAAGGTCACGTCGGCGCCGTCTCCGACCACGAGGGAGACCAGCTCGGAATGCCGGGCCAGACCTTCGTGCTCGATGACGACGGTCGCCTTCGCGTTCGCGCCGACCGAGACGACGACATGTCCGTGGGAGATGTCGTCGCCGGTGCCGTCAGCGTGGATGATTGCGGCACCGCTCAGTTCGGTGTTGGCCGGAACCGAGTAGTGGGTCACGGTCGAGGCGCGGTTGGCGGCCACGACTGCGGCCCGGTCCTCGGGTTCGAGGATGCCCAGTTCCTGAGCGGCCTCGAGCGAGATCTCCTCGACGGAGATGCCCTCGGGCAGGTCGCCCTTCGTGGTCAGCTTCGACTCGGAGGCAGCATCGGTGAAAAAATCACTGAGCTTGCGCACCGGGGAGAAGCGCCATTCCTCTTCGCGTCCGTGTGGGACGGGGAAGTCGGCGACATCGAAGCTGCGTGTACGTGCGTCCCGCTTGGAATCGGGAACCTGGACGCCGGCGCCATGAGAGTGCTCATCAAGGCCCAGCGGATTGGTGGTATCAGTCACTTAAAACTCCTTTAGCAGACGGTGGCAGGCTGACTCAGCCCACGCCACCTTCCATCTGGATTTCGATGAGGCGGTTGAGCTCGAGGGCGTATTCCATCGGCAGCTCGCGAGCGATCGGTTCGACGAACCCGCGCACGATCATCGCCATTGCCTCGGTCTCTTCCATGCCGCGGCTCATGAGGTAGAAGAGCTGATCCTCACTGACCTTGGACACGGTGGCCTCGTGACCCAGAGTCACATCGTCCTCGCGGATGTCGATGTAGGGGTACGTGTCCGACCGGGAGATGTTGTCGACCAGGAGTGCGTCACAGAGGACGTTGTTCGACGAGCCCTTGGCTCCGGGGTTCACGTGGACGAGTCCACGGTAGCCGGAACGTCCGCCGCCACGGGCCACGGACTTCGACACGATCGAGGAGTGGGTGTTCGGAGCGGCGTGAACCATCTTCGCACCGGTGTCCTGGTGCTGGCCCTCGCCGGCGAATGCCACGGACAGGGTCTCTCCCCTGGCGTGCTCCCCTGTGAGCCAGATGGCCGGGTACTTCATGGTGACCTTGGAGCCGATGTTGCCGTCGACCCATTCCATGGAAGCGCCCTCTTCGGCGATGGCACGCTTGGTGACGAGGTTGTAGACGTTGTTCGACCAGTTCTGGATGGTCGTGTAACGGACCTTCGCATCCTTCTTGGCCACGATCTCGACGACTGCCGAGTGCAGCGAGTCGGTCTTGTAGATCGGTGCTGTACAGCCCTCGACGTAGTGCACCGACGAGCCTTCGTCGGCGATGATGAGGGTGCGCTCGAACTGGCCCATGTTCTCGGTGTTGATGCGGAAGTAGGCCTGCAGCGGGATCTCGACGTGGACGCCCTTGGGGACGTAGACGAAGGAGCCGCCGGACCAGACCGCGGTGTTCAGCGCTGAGAACTTGTTGTCACCGGAGGGAATGATCGAACCGAAGTACTCTTCGAAGATCTCCGGGTACTCACGCAGACCGGTGTCGGTGTCCATGAAGATGACGCCCTGCTTCTCGAGCTCTTCATTGATCTGGTGGTAGACGACCTCTGACTCGTACTGAGCGGCGACACCGGCGACGAGGCGCTGCTTCTCCGCCTCGGGGATGCCGAGCTTGTCATAGGTGTTGCGGATGTCCTCGGGCAGGTCCTCCCAGGAGGTGGCCTGTCCCTCGGTGGAGCGGACGAAGTACTTGATGTCGTCGAAGTGGATTCCCGTGAGGTCTGCACCCCAGCTGGGCATCGGCTTCTTCTCGAACAGCTTCAGCGCCTTGAGTCGACGCTGCAGCATCCAGTCCGGCTCGTCCTTCAACTTCGAGATGTTGCGGACGACTTCTTCCGAGAGTCCGCGCGCGGCGAACTCGCCGGCGTCGTTTCCGTCGTGCCAACCGTATGCGTACTGTCCGAGGTCTTTGAGCTCGGGATTCGCATCGATGATCCGATTGCCTGTGTCAGTCATCGTGAACCTCCTTGAGGTCGATCATTGCTGTGGATGAGTGGTCTGGTGAGTTCCGAGGTCGGAATGTGGGTGGTGCAGACGTGGTCGCCGTGGGCCAATGAGGACAGACGGCGGACATCGACGCCCAGGTAGTCCGAGAACATGGCGAGCTCTGCTTCACAGATCTCGGGGAACTCGGAGGCGACTGCCTGGATCGGACAATGTTCTTGGCACAGCTGCATCGCTTCGAGAGGGGTTCCGGCCGCCACCGGTGTCGCCGAAGCGGCGTAACCCTCCTTGGTCAATGCCGCAGCCAGGCCCCGGGAGCGGGAAGCCACTGTGGTGCCTCCCCGTCGGTCCAGTTCCCCGCCGAGGTTGTCGCGGAGTTTCGCGACCAGGTCCTCGGTGAATTCCTCAACGGCTTCGGGACCGACTCGGTCCTTCATAAACCGCAGGATATCGACTGCCAGCTGGTCATATGAGTGGGTGACGGACCCATGGCCACGCGAGGTGACCACGTAATGCCTGGCCGGTCTTCCACGGCCTGCCTGCTTGCCGGCGAGCTCGCGGACCTCGATGAGGCCCTCGGTCTCCAGCGCATCCATGTGACGACGAATCGCCGCGGGAGTCAGGTCGAGGCTTTTCGCCAACGCCGAGGCAGTGATCGGCCCTTCATCGAGCACCGATCGAAATACCTTCTCCCTGGTACGGCGATCTTCTGTGTCGTTCGCAGCCATTCTCCACCTCCTTGACTAACACAACACTATTGTTGCGTAATTTGTTTCGTAAAACTAGGTGAGCCTAACTACGGGCCGATTCGACGCGTCGTAGAATGGTGTGGTGTCAGAATCGGCCCTCACCATTCGTGGTCTCCATTACTCGTACGGCGCACACCACGTCGTCGACGGAATCGACCTCGATGCCACCACCGGATCCATCCTCGGTGTGCTCGGCCCCAATGGTGCAGGCAAGTCGACGACGATCTCTCTGGCCGTGGGCACGAGGCCTCCGGATGCCGGTCAGATCGAGATCTTCGGGCTCGACCCTTACCGCCGCCACGACCAGACTTCCCTTCTTGCCGGTGTCATGCTCCAGGACGGCGGTCTGCCGATGAGCGCCAAGCCGCTCCAGGTCCTGCGGCATCTGGCGTCGCTGTATCCCAATCCGCTGACCATCGACGAACTCGCCGAGCCGTTGGGCATCCATGAGTTCGCCTCACGCACGATCCGCCGACTCTCCGGCGGCCAGAAGCAGCGCGTGGCCCTGGCCGCCGCACTCATCGGCCGACCGCGACTGGTCTTCCTCGATGAGCCCTGCGCCGGTCTCGATCCGCAGGCACGCGCGGTCGTCCACGATTTCATCCGTGAGCTCGCGGCCGCCTCGGTGGCGGTGGTCCTGACGACCCATGACCTCGCCGAGGCGGAGGAGCTTGCCGATGAGGTCATCGTCATCGATCGGGGACGCATCATCGCCCAGGGTGCGCCCGAAGATCTGCGCAACGCCTCCCCCGCCGGCCGCCGACTCGTCATCACCGTCGATCGTCCATTGGACCAGACACACCGCGAACTCAGCTCCACGATGAGCACCATCGCCCCCACCTCGGCGGTGGGATCGGGCTTCGTCATCGACGGAGACCTGAGCAGCGGCCAGATCGCGGCCCTGTGCACTGCCGTCGCCGAGGCGGGTCTGGCGATCACAGACATCGACATGCACTCGCAGTCGCTGGCCGACGTGTTCTTCGAACTCACGGGCAGGCCGCTGCGATGAACCAGATGCCCCCGACAAACCAGATGCCTCGCATGAGAACGAAGCGCGTCATCGCGCAGACGAAGTTCGAGACCATCTCGGTCCTGCGCAACGGCGAACAGCTGCTGCTCTCCCTCATTCTGCCGCTGGGGATGCTCATCTTCCTCGCGAAGACCCCGCTGCTGGGCGCCCTCGGCCTCGTCCCGGAGGGCACCGACCCACTGACCGTGGCACTTCCCGGTGCGCTGAGTCTCTGCCTGGCATCGACCGCGTTCACGGGGCAGGCGATCGCCACGGCCTTCGACCGTCGCTATGGGGTCCTGCGCCAGTTGGCGACGACGCCGCTGGGTGCCAACGGACTCATCCTCGGCAAGCTCGGCGCCGTCATCACCGTCGTCATCATCCAGTTCCTACTTGCCTTCGCCATCGCGCTGGGGCTGGGCTTCGATGGCCCCGTCAACGCCTTCGCACTGATCCTGACCACACTGCTTGGCACCGCGGCACTCCTGTCCTTAGGCTTGCTCATGGCAGGAACGGTGCGCGCCGAGGCCACTCTGGCCGGCGCCAACCTGATCTGGGTGCTCATGGCAGGCGTGGGCGGGCTCGTCATCGCACATCCCGGAGAATGGGGCACCGTGGTCGGCTATCTGCCTTCTGGTGCTCTCGGCGATGCCATGCGTGCGGCCGTCGGCGGAGCTGGCTTCGATATCAAGGCACTGATCGTGCTCCTCGTGTGGGGGCTGTTGGGAACGCTTGCGGCACGCAGGTGGTTCCGATTCGAATGAGGAGAGAAATGGTCACAAAGAAGATCCGCGTCGCTGCCTGGGTCATGCTCATCGCACAGGCCGGCATCATCTTCAGCGGTGGCATCGTCAGGCTCACTGGGTCTGGCCTCGGCTGCACCGACTGGCCGAAATGCACCCCGGACTCCCTGGTGACGACACCGGAGATGGGCATTCACGGCCTCATCGAATTCGGGAACCGCACGCTGGCGGTGGTTCTCGCCATGATCGGCGTCGTCATCTTCCTCATGCTCTGGAAGTCGCGGAAGCAGCGTCCCGACCTGTTCTGGCTCAACCTCGGACTGCTGGCCATCGTGCCCGTCCAAGCCATCGTCGGCGGAATCACCGTGTGGACGAAGCTCAACCCCTGGGTCGTGGCTGGGCACTTCGTCCCCTCCGCCATTGCGGTGGGAGTCGCCGCCTACTTCGTACGCCGCACCTACGACACGGGCATTCGCACCGGTGAGAAAGCACCGTCTCCGCTGCCCGCGCTGGGCTGGACCATCCTCGTCCTCACCGCGATCGTCGTCTTCTTCGGTGTGCTGACCACCGGTGCCGGCCCGCACTCGGGCTCGACCATGTCGACACGCAATGGTCTGGACAACATCTGGATCACCCGCGCGCATGCCTTCCCTGTCTGGCTCATGGTCATCGCCACGATCGTGGCCCTCTCCATCGCGATCAAGCGGCACAGCGTCATGGTCAAGCCCCTCGTCGTGCTCCTCATCGTCGAGCTCGCGCAGGGTCTCATCGGCTATGTCCAGTACTTCACCGGTGTGCCGATCGTCCTCGTGGCATTCCATATGATCGGGCTCTCGGCTACGATCGCGGCAAGCGTTGCCGTCCTGGACAGCGCATACTCGAGGAGTACCCATGCCAACACCGATCGTGCCCAGCCTGTGGTTCACTGATCACGCCGAGGAGGCGATGGAGTTCTACTGCTCCGTCTTCCCGAACTCGCACATCGTCTCCATCGAACGCTATCCCGATGAGTCGCTGGATCCCCATTACAAGGGAATGAGCGGGAAGGTCATCACCGGGGTCTTCGTCCTCGACGGAACCCGTTTCATCTGCCTCGACGGCGGCCCCATGTTCCACTTCAACGAAGCGATCTCATTGACGGTCGAATGCGCTGATCAGGCCGAGATCGACCACTACTGGACCTCACTGTCCGCTGTCCCCGAGTCCGAACAGTGCGGTTGGCTCAAGGACAAGTACGGACTGAGCTGGCAGATCGTTCCCGCGAATCTGGGCGAGCTGATGACCGGCGATGCGCAGATCAAGGCGCTGATGGGAATGAAGAAGATCGTCATCGAGGACCTCATCAACGCCGGGTGATTGAGTCACGCTGGGTGGGGCACGCTGGCGCGGGCGGCCTCTGCTGCCGCGCTAACTGAGGAAATACAAATGCCAGCGGCAGAATACGCCGCTGGCATTTGTAGAACCGTTACTCGGCCGGGCTTACGAGCAGCGACTTACCAGAAGCCGGGGAGAACGAACGGGTCGATTGCGACTGCGAGGAAGAGCAGCGACAGGTAGGTGATCGAGCCGTGGAAGACCTTCATCGCCTTCAGTGATGTTCCGCTCTTACCCTTCTTCGCCCGAGAGACGAGGGCGTAGCAGGAGAACAGGAACCAAGCGCCGGCGAGAACAGCCACAGCCGTGTAGACGGGGCCCATGGGGGCAAGCGGAATGAGTGCCAGCGAGCACAGCACCATGGCCCAGGTGTACGCGATCATCTGGCGACCGACGTTCGTCGGCGGCACCTTCGACGGCAGCATCGGAACGTCTGCGGCGTCATAGTCGGCCTTGTATTTGATCGCCAGCGGCCAGTAGTGCGGCGGGGTCCAGAAGAAGACTACGAGGAACAGGAGGAGCGCTTCCCATGCGAGTCCGCCGGTGACAGCGGACCAGCCGATGAGGACGGGCATGCAGCCCGCGGCGCCGCCCCAGACGATGTTCTGCGTGGTGCGACGTTTGAGGATCAGCGTGTAGAAGACCGCGTAGAGCAGGATCGCACAAGCGGTGAGGCCGGCGGTCACCCAGTTGGTGGTGCCGCCGAGCCAGAAGATCGATCCCAGGCCCAGGGCAAAGGCAAAGATGAGTGCGGCCCGGGGCGTGATCTCACCAGTCACGAGCGGACGGTGCTTGGTCCGTTCCATCTTCGCGTCGATGTCACGGTCGACATAGCAGTTGAACACCGAAGCGGAGGCGGCAGCTGCCGCGCCGCCGATGAGCGTGTTGATGACCAGCCAGATATTCGGCATTCCCTGCGCGGCGAGGAACATCACCGGAGCGGTGGTCACCAGCAGGAGTTCGATCACTCGAGGCTTGGTCAGTGCAATGTAGGCACTGATGATCGAGCGGGGACGTTTTGAGAGTCGCTCCTCGTCGATTGCCCTCTGCAGAGGGCGTTCACTCTGCGTGTCCTGGTTCTGACGAAGTTCACTCACGCACTCGATTCTACCCTCTGTCGAATATTTTGCCAGTCGGTGGCGGATGCGTTTCGGAGTCCGATTCTGGAGCCGAAAGGAGCACTGGACCAGAAAGGAACAGCGGGATCCAGATGATGCCGCCGACCGCCGCAAACAGGAACCACCACCTCGCTGCTGAGCACCACTGCGGTCGCGATCTCAGCGTTGGTGATCTCACCCCTCGCGTTTATCACCCGGCACGGTAGAGTTTGAGTGCACGCCTCTAAGACGAACGAAGGATCGCTCGAAGACATGAACTCCCTGTCCTGGACAGAACTCGACAACCGCGCAGTCGACACCGCCCGCCTCCTCGCCGCAGATGCAGTGCAGAAGGCCGGACACGGTCACCCCGGAACCGCGATGAGTCTCGCTCCCGTTGCTCACTATCTCTACCAGCACGGTCTCAAGCATGATCCCGCCGATCCGACCTGGGCAGGCCGTGATCGCTTCGTTCTCTCCTGTGGGCACAGCTCACTGACCCAGTACGTCCAGCTCTACCTCTCGGGCTTCGGTCTTGAGCTCGACGATCTGAAGGCGCTGCGCACCTGGGGTTCTCTGACTCCAGGCCACCCCGAGGTGGGACACACCGCCGGTGTCGAGATCACCACGGGACCACTGGGCTCCGGGCTTGCCTCCGCGGTGGGAATGGCCATGGCCTCCCGTCGCGAACGCGGTCTCTTTGACCCTGAGGCTGCTCCGGGCGCCTCTCCCTTCGACCATTCCGTTGTGGTTCTCGCCTCCGATGGTGACCTCGAAGAAGGCGTCTCCGGTGAGGCTTCCTCCTTGGCCGGAACCCAGGAACTGTCGAACCTGGTCGTCATCTGGGACGATAACCGGATCTCGATCGAAGATGACACCGCGATCGCCTTCAGCGAGGACACTGCCGCCCGCTATGCGGCCTACGGCTGGCACGTCCAGCACGTCGACTTCCGCGCCGGTGACGAATACAACGAAGACCTGAACGCTTTCCATGCAGCGATGGAGGCTGCGAAGGCAGATTCCCGTCCGTCCTTCATCCGTCTCTCGACGATCATCGCCTGGCCCGCTCCGAATGCGCAGAACACCGGCGGCTCGCACGGTTCCGCACTCGGCGACGACGAGATCAAGGCAACCAAGGAGATCCTCGGCTTCGACCCCGAGCAGAAATTCGAGGTTCCCGCCGAGGTGCTCAACCACACCCGTTCAGCACTGGACCGCGGTCGCAGCGCCCACATCGAGTGGGACGAGTCCTACACTGCGTGGCGCGAGGCTAACCCCGCCAATGCCGAGCTCTTCGATCGTCTGGCCAAGCGCGAACTGCCAGCAGATCTTGACGACCAGTTCCCAGTGTTCGAAACCAGCGACAAGGGCATCGCGACCCGCGCCGCCTCCGGACAGGTTCTCAATGCCATCGCCGCAACCATGCCCGAGCTGTGGGGCGGCTCGGCCGACCTGGCAGGCTCGAACAACACGCTGATCAAGGGCGACCCGAGCTTCCTGCCCGAGCATCGTTCGACCGGCGCATTCTCCGGCAATGAGTACGGGCGCAACATCCACTTCGGTGTCCGCGAATTCTCTGCCGGACTCATCGGCAACGGCATCGCCCTCCACGGCGGAACTCGCCCCTACAGCGGCACCTTCCTCGTCTTCAGCGACTACCAGCGTCCAGCCATCCGTCTGGCCGCCCTGCAGCAGCTGCCCAACGTCTTCGTGTGGACTCACGATTCGATCGGCCTCGGCGAAGACGGACCCACCCACCAGCCGATCGAGCACCTCTCCGCACTGCGTGCGATTCCCGGTCTCGACCTGGTCCGCCCTGCCGATGCGAACGAGACCTCGGTCGTCTGGCGCAAGGTTCTCGACCGCACCGACGGCCCCAGCGGGCTCGTGCTCACCCGTCAGGCCGTTCCGGTCCTCGACCGTGAGAAGTACGCTCCCGCCTCCGAGGCTGCTCGTGGCGGCTATGTCCTCCTCGACACTGCCGACGAGCCCGAGGTCGCCATCCTCGCCAGCGGTTCCGAGGTCGCCATCGCGATCGCCGCTGCCGAGGAGCTGCAGGCCGCAGGCACCGCTGCACGCGTCATCTCGATGCCGTGCCAGGAGTGGTTCGACGCGCAGCCCGCGGACTACCGTGCAGCGGTCCTCCCCCGTGGCCTGAAGGCGCGTGTGAGCATCGAAGCCGCATCGGCGATGAGCTGGCACAAGTACCTCGGCGATGCCGGTCGTGCCGTGTCGATCGAGCACTTCGGTGCCTCTGCCGACTACGCGACCCTGTATGAGAAGTTCGGAATCACCCCGGCCGCGGTCGTTACTGCCGCCAAGGAATCGATCGCAGCGGCGAAGGCGGACGCATGAGCACCAATCTGACGAAGCTGAGCGAGCACGGTGTCTCCATCTGGCTCGATGATCTGTCACGGACTCGCCTCGAGTCCGGTGATCTGGCACGACTCATCGAGGACTCGAACGTCACCGGAGTGACGACGAATCCGACGATCTTCGCCAATGCCATCGCCGGATCCGACAGCTATGACTCCACGCTTGCCGAACTCGGCGCCGACAAGGTCACCGCCGATGAGGCGATCGAATCACTGACCACCTCGGATGTCGCAGCGGCCGCCCGACTCTTCCGCCCCGTCTATGACGCCACCAACGGCGACGACGGGCGGGTGTCGATCGAGGTCGCTCCCCCATTGGCACACGATGCCGAGGGTACAGTCGCGGCGGCGAAGGCCCTGTGGGAACGAGTCGGCGAACCCAATGCGATGATCAAGATCCCGGCGACCGAAGCCGGACTGCGTGCGATCTCTGAGACGATCGCCGCGGGCATCAGCGTCAACGTCACCCTGGTGTTCTCGCTCACTCGCTACCGCCACGTCGTCGAAGCGTTCCTCCAGGGGCTGGAGAAGGCTCGAGCGGCGGGACATGACCTCAGCCAGATCAAGTCGGTGGCCTCGATCTTTGTCTCTCGCGTGGACGCGGAAATCGACGCACGCTTGGATGGCCTCGATGATCCGGCTGGAGCTGAGCTCAAGGGCCGTGCAGGCATCGCGAACTGCGTCCTGGCCCATGAGATCCATTCGCAGCTGTTCACCTCCGAGCGGTTCCGGGTCCTCGAGCTTGCCGGTGCCACACCGCAGCGGCTGCTGTGGGCTTCGACCGGAGTCAAGAACCCCGACTACCCGGACACCATGTATGTCTCGGGGCTGGTGTCTGCGAACACCGTGAACACGATGCCAGAACCCACGATGCAGGCTTTTGCCGATCACGGCGAGGTCACTGCCGAGATCTCGCCGGAGAACTACCGGGCCGCCGATGAGGTCTTCGACCGTTTGGCGCGGCTTGGAATCGACTATGCGGAGGTGATGACCGTGCTTGAGACTCAGGGACTTGAGAAGTTCGACGTCAGCTGGGCGGAGCTGCAGGAGACGATTCGCACAGCATTGGACCGGGCATGAGACTGCAGCACAGCGTCCCGGTCACCGAGGACTACGAAGCCGAAGCAGCTCGCCTCCTCGAATCACGTGTGCCCTCCCGCCTGGGTGCCAAAGATTCCACGTTGTTCACCGACGCCGTGGATACTGTGCAGCGCATGGGCTGGGTGGATCTGCCGCAGAGGGCTGCGCAGCTCGTCGACGAGATCGAATCTCTGCGCTCCCGGCTGGAGGCACAGGGACTGCGTTCCATCAGCCTGACCGGGATGGGCGGTTCGTCCCTGGCCCCTGAGGTTATGGCCGAGGCCGCCGGAGTCAGACTCGAAGTGGTCGACTCCACCGACCCTAACCAGGTCGCCGAGGCGATCGGGACCGATCTGTCCCACACCGTGCTCATCGTCGCGTCCAAGTCTGGAACGACGATCGAGACGGATGCGATCCGCCGAGCCTTCTCCGCGGCCTTCGAATCGGTGGGCATCGATCCCGCATCGCGCCTGATCGCGATCACCGATCCGGGTACAGAACTCGACGAATTGGCCACAGAGCAGGGCTTCCTGGCCACCTTCCACGCGGATCCGACGGTGGGAGGCCGCTACAGCGCATTGTCGGCCTTCGGTCTCGTCCCAGCAGGTCTCGCAGGCGTCGACATCCGCGCGATCGCAGACTCGGCGGCAGCGGCCGTCGACGGGTTCGCAGCCGATGCACCTGACAATCCCGCCCTGCAGTTCGGGACCTGGTTGGGCATCGGGCATGCCCGGGCGACAGAGAAGCTCGTGCTCGCGGAGACCACACCCGCATTGTCGGGATTGAGCAAATGGGTCGAGCAGCTCGTGGCCGAATCCCTGGGCAAGGACGGCCAGGGAATCCTGCCCGTCGTTGTCGACGGAACCGGCGACGTCGGCTTCTCTGATGCCCGAGCAGACGCCATGCTGTGCACCCTGGGTCCTGCCACCGACGTCACGGCGCCATCAGGCTTCGATTCCGACCTCGACGGTGACCTTGGCGAGCTGTTCGTGTTCTGGGAGTTCGCGACTGCCATTGCCGGATACAGCATCGGCGTCGACCCCTTCGACCAGCCGGATGTGGAGTCGGCGAAGGCACATGCCAGGCAGGCTCTCTCACAGGGCTCGTCGAGCGCACCCGCGCAGCCGGCGTTCCGCGAGGAGCAGATCGAAGTCTTCGGCGAGTTCGACGAAGCCACCGACCTCGTCGGTGCCATCGGCGAACTCTTTGCACAGGTCGATGAATACGGTTATGTCGGTGTGCAGGCGTTCCTCGACCGCATCGCCGACGCCCATGCCGAGGACCTTCGCGCACTGGTCTCCCAGCATGCGGGTGTGCAGACCACATTCGGGTTCGGGCCTCGGTACCTGCATTCGACGGGTCAGTACCACAAAGGCGGCCACCCCAACGGTGTGTATCTGCAGATCACTGCGGATCCCCGGACGGATCTGCTGGTTCCCGGACGCCACTATGGCTTCACCGAACTGCAGCGGGCGCAGGCTCTCGGCGATGCCGCGGCATTGCAGGAGAAGGGCCGTCCCGTCCTCCGCGTTCATCTGCTCGACCGCGCACAGGGCCTCGAGCAGCTGGGTCGCGCGATCGCAGCTGTCGAGCCGAAACATCATTTCGGTGTCGACTGACTGACGACGGTCTCACCGACCGCCTAGTCAGCTGAAATCATCTGCTGACGACGAAGGACCCTGACCACATGGTCAGGGTCCTTCGTCGTATTACGTGGTTCGTGCTTCCAGTCAGACGCACTCAGGCATTGAAGCGGGTGATGAGACCCAGCAGAATGATGCATGCGCCCCAGATGATCGCCATCAGGGTCGTGAACCGGTTGAGGTTGCGCTCGGCGACACCCGAGGATCCCAGCGATGAGGACATGCCTCCACCGAACATGTCTGACATGCCTCCGCCCTTGCCTTTGTGCATGAGGATGAGGAGTGTCAGGAAGATGCTCGTGATGACGAGCAGCACGATGAGTATGATGTTGAGGATTTCCACGTCGAGAACTACCTATATTTCGTCAGAGGATGTCTTGGTCAGTCTACTTTGCCACTGCGGCCTTGCACAAAGCGGCGAAATCGGGCCCGTTGAGGCTCGCTCCCCCGACAAGTGCGCCGTCGACATCGTCGGATGCGAGGATCTCGGCGACGTTGTCGGTCTTGACCGAACCACCGTAGAGGATCCGCGTGCTCGACGCCAGTGCGGAACCGTACTTCTCTTCCAGGTGGGCTCGGATGGCCGCCGCCATCTCTGCAGCGTCGTCGGCCGTCGCGGTCTCCCCTGTGCCGATTGCCCAGACAGGTTCGTAGGCGATGACGATCCCTTCCAGCGCTGCCGAGTCGAAGCCGCTCAGGGATTCTTCGAGCTGCGTGAGGGTGAAGTCCACATGTGTCTTCTCCTGACGCTGTTCCAATGACTCGCCGATGCACAGGATGGGCGTGATGCCCTGAGCCAGCGCCGCCTTGACCTTGGCCGCGACGACGTCGTTGGTCTCATGATTGTTCGCCCGCCGTTCGCTGTGTCCGATCACGACGTAGGTGCAGCCGAGGCGGGACAGGAACGAAGCGGCGATCTCTCCGGTGTGAGCGCCTGGTTCGTACTGGGAGACGTCCTGTGCCCCGTAGGTCAGCCACAGTTTGTCGCCCTGGATGAGTGTCTGCACGGACCGGATGTCGGTGAACGGAGGAATCACGACGACGTCGCACTGTGTTCCGTCGAGTTTGGCGTCCTCGAGTGCCCAGGCAAGTTTCTGGACGCTCGAGATCGCTTCGAGGTGATCGTGGTTCATCTTCCAGTTGCCGGCCAGAAGCAGGGTGCGGTCGCTCATTGTCGTCTTCTTTCTCACGCGAGTGCTTCGAGTCCGGGCAGCGTCTTGCCTTCGAGGTATTCGAGGCTGGCGCCGCCACCGGTGGAGATATGGCCGAACTCGTCGTCGGCGAAGCCGAGCGTGCGCACGGCCGCTGCCGAGTCGCCGCCGCCGACGACGGTCAGACGTGCACTGTCAGATCCTGCCTGGTTCGTCAGTGCGGATGCGACGGCCTTGGTCCCGGCGGAGAAGGCCGGGAACTCGAATACTCCCATGGGGCCGTTCCAGAACACGGTGGTCGAGTTCGAGATGACGTCGGCGTATGCCTGCGCCGAGTCGGGCCCGATGTCGAGGCCCAGTCCCTGCGCACCGGCAGGCGTGGATTCGAGATCCGCGATCGGACACACCCAGTTCTCGGCCTCGGCTGCGAATGACGCGGCCATGACGATATCCGTGGGCAACACGATGTTCGCACCCCCGGCCTCGGCACGTTCGAGGTAGCCCTTGACGTCGTCGACGCGGTCCTTCTCCACGAGGCTGGACCCGATGTCGTGGCCGAGCGCGGCGAGGAAGGTGAAGACCATTCCCCCGCCGATGAGGAGGTTGTCAGCCCGGTCGATGAGATTGTCGATGACGCCGAGCTTGTCGGAGACCTTCGACCCGCCGAGGACGACGGTGAAGGGCGACTGCGGTGAGTTCAGCAGACGGTCGCTGACTTCGACCTCGGCCCGGACGAGAGATCCGGCGTAGTGGGGCAGCAGAGCCGCGATGTCGTAGACCGAAGCCTGCTTGCGGTGGACGACTCCGAAGCCGTCGGAGACGAAGTCGTCTGCCAGTTCGGCAAGCTGAGCGGCGAAGGCCTGCCGCTCGCTGTCGTCCTTCGAGGTCTCGCCCGGGTTGAAGCGCAGGTTCTCGAGCAGGAGAACCTCACCGTCGGCCAGTTCCGCTGCTTTGATCCTTGCCTCCTCACCGACGGTGTCGGCGGCGAATGCGACATCGCGGCCGATCGCCTTCGCGAGCTCGGGAGCCAGCGGATGCAGTGAGAACTGCGGGTCGGGTTCCCCCTTGGGTCGACCCAGGTGAGACATGACGATCACCCGCGCCCCCGCCTCGGCGAGGGCCTTGATCGTGCCGGCCGAGGCCAGGATGCGACCACGGTCGGTGATCGTGCCCTCATCCATCGGCACGTTCAGGTCACTGCGAACGAGGACCGTGCGGTGGGAGAAGATCTGCGGGTCGTCGTAAGTCCTCATTTGTTCCTTTCGCCGAGGATGTAGCTGACCATGTCCTTGAGGCGATTGGTGTAGCCCCATTCGTTGTCATACCAGGCCACGACCTTGATCTGGTTCCCAAGCGTCATCGTGAGCTGGGAATCCACGATCGCCGAGGCGGTGGTGCCGACGATGTCGGTCGACACCAGAGGTGCCGTGCTGTATTCGAGGTACGGCGAGGATTCCGCGGCCTTGGCCAAGATCTCGTTGACCTCTTCGGTCGTGGCGTTCTTCTTCGGGGTGAAGGTGAAGTCGATGATCGATCCGGCGGGGACGGGAACGCGGACCGCGAGGCCGTCGAGTTTGCCGGCCAGGTGCGGCATCACCTTGCCGACGGTGCGTGCGGCACCGGTCGTCGTCGGGACGATGTTCACGGCTGCGGCACGAGCACGACGCAGGTCGCGGTGGGGCCCGTCGACGAGCATCTGGTCGCCGGTGTAGGCATGGACGGTGTTGAGCAGGCCGGATTCGACCCCAAGAGCGTCGTCGACGGCCTTGACGACGGTGGCCATGCAGTTCGTCGTGCAGGAGGCGTTGGAGACGACGGTGTGCTGGGCCGGGTCGAAGTCGGCTTCGTTGACGCCCATGACGAAGGTTCCGTCGACGTCTTTGCCCGGTGCCGAGAGCACAACGGTCTTCACGGTTCCGCCGAGGTGGACCTCGGCTTGGTCGCGGCGGGTGAATCGTCCGGTGGACTCGACGACGAGTTCGACCTCGTGTGCCGACCAGTCGATCTCGGCCGGGTCAGCCTGGCTGAGCACTGAGATGGTGGTCCCATCAACGGTCAGTGTCTCGTCGCTGGCTTCGACGGTGTGGTCGAAGCGCGGCCACACGGAGTCATAGGCCAGCAGGTGGGCCAGTGTCTGTGTGTCGGTGAGGTCATTGATGGCGACGACTTGGAGGTCGGAGCCGGGTTCGAGGGATAGACGGTACAGGGCACGACCGATGCGGCCGAAGCCGTTGATGGCGATTCGTCTCATGACTCGATCTTAACGATCTTCGAGCATTTCCGGGGTGAGACTGGCCTCTGTGCCGGGAATTCCCAGATCTTCGGCATGTTTGTCGGCGGTGGACAGCAGGCGTCGGATACGACCTGCGACGGCATCTTTGGTCATCGGCGGATCGGCCAGTTGGCCCAGTTCCTCCAAGGATGCCTGCTTGTGCGTCACGCGCAGCTGGCCGGCATAGCGCAGGTGTTCGGGGACCTCGTCGCCGAGGATCTCCAGGGCACGTTCGACTCTGGCTCCGGCCGCGACTGCGGCTCGGGCTGAGCGACGCAGGTTCGCATCGTCGAAGTTGGCCAGCCGGTTCGCTGTGGCGCGGACCTCGCGCCGCATCCGACGTTCTTCCCACACGAGCACGGCGCTGTGGGACCCCATGCGGGTCAGCAGTGCGGCAATGTCGTCGCCATCGCGGATGACGACACGGTCGACTCCGCGCACTTCGCGGGCCTTCGCGCTCAGTCCCAGGCGCCGAGCGGCACCAACGAGAGCAAGTGCTGCCTCTGGGCCGGGGCAGGTGACCTCCAGTGCGGAGGAGCGCCCGGGTTCAGTCAATGATCCGTGGGCGAGGAATGCGCCGCGCCAGGCGGCTTCGGCATCGGCGACGGACCCGTTGACGATCGCTGAGGGCAGGCCGCGGACGGGACGTCCGCGGTTGTCCACGAGACCGGTCTGGCGGGCCAGGGCACCGCCGTCACGGGTGACGCGTAGGAGGTAGCGGTTGGAACGGCGGATTCCGGCGGCATTGATGACGACGATGTCGGCATATTGGCCGTAGAGGTCCTTGATCTCGCTGCGGAGACGTTTGGCCGCCTGCGCGGTGTCGAGTTCGGCTTCGAGGACGATCGACCCGTTGACGAGGTGGAGTGCAGAGGAGAAACGGAAGATCGCAGACACTTCGGCTTTGCGAGCAGAAGTGCGGGTGATCTTCACCCGTGCCAACTCATCCTTGACCTGAGCGGTCAGTGCCATTGTTCGTCCTCCTGCAACTGAATTGGTTACCACTGCTCGTCCACGCCGATCCCGGCGTCCACCAACATGTCACGGTAACACGCGGCGAGCTTGAGGCTGTCATGCTGTCCTGCCCGGCGAGAGTGCAGTGGACGGGCCCAGAGTTTGGCATTGAACATCTCTCTGGCGCACCGCTCGAGCTCAGGTTCTGCCAGGGTTGCCGCCTCGTCGACGAGCACATAGCTCAGCTCGAGGGAAGGGGCATGCCTGTGCAGTGACATGAGGTGCTCGCTGAGACTGAGATCTCTCGTTTCTCCGTCGCTGGACCCGAGATTCAAGGTGAGGGACTTCACTGCAGAGGATCGTTCGATGGCAGCGGCGAGGGATGGAACCAGGAGATGGGGCATTACCGAGGTGTACCAGGATCCGGGGCCGAGATTGAGCACATCGGCTTCGGCGACGGCTTCGATCGTTTCGTGTCGTGCCGGTGGGTCGGGTGGATCAAGCCGCACGGTCTCAACGTGGCCGAGGGTGGAGGCGAGCACGGACTGCCCGCGCACGACCTGGAAGGATCCGGGGAACTTCACATCGGCTTCGATCGTCAGCGGGACCGAGGACATCGGCAGGACTCGACCGTGGGCGCGCAGAAGCTTGGCCATCCAGTCGAGGCCGGCGACGTGGTCGCCGTGGATCTGCCACAGGGCGGAGATGAGCAGGTTGCCCACGGAATGTCCGCTGAGCTCACCGTCGGAATCGAAGCGGTGCTGGATCACATCGCGCCAGGTCTTGCCCCAGTTCCCGTCATCGCAGAGGGCTGCCAATGCCATGCGCAGGTCTCCAGGGGGCAGACCACCGAGTTCGTCGCGGAGCCGACCGGAGGAGCCTCCGTCATCGGCCACCGTGACGACTGCGGTCAGCGACTCGGTGAGCAGACGGAACGCACGCAGGGCGGCGTAGAGGCCGTGTCCTCCGCCGAAGGAGACGATCTTGGGTCCCTTGTCCTTGACGGAGGGGATGATCTGAGGGAGATCCTCGGTCTCCATCTCACTCTCTCCCCAGATCGCGGTGGCGCACAGTGACCGGAATGCCGGTCTGCGCGGCGAGGCTTTTGGCGACACGTTCGCTGATCGCGACCGAACGGTGCTTGCCGCCGGTGCAGCCGATGCCGATCATCGCGTAGCCACGGCCTTCGTGGAGGTAGCCCTGCGAGACGGTGTCCAAGGTCGCGGTGTAGCGTTCGATGAATTCTTCCGCGCCGTTCTGTCCCAGCACGAAGTCCGCGACATCGGAGTCCAGCCCGTTGTTGCCACGCAGGTGCGGGATCCAATAGGGGTTGGGCAGGAAACGGACATCGGCGACGTGGTCAGCATCCTTCGGCAGCCCGTATTTGAAGCCGAAGCTCATCACGGTCAGGCGCAGCAGCGGGGTGTCGATGGTGCTGAAGCGTTTGCGTACCTGAGCCGAGAGCTGGTGAACGTTGAGTTCCGAGGTGTCGATGATGATGTCGGCACGGTGTTTGAGGGATTCGAGTGCCGAGCGTTCACCTTCGATGCCTTCCAGCAGCGTGCCCTCGCCCTGGAGCGGGTGCGGCCTGCGCGTTGATTCGAAGCGCCGGACGAGGACCTCGTCGGCGGCATCGAGATAGAGGATGCGCAGCGAGAGACCCTGATCGATGAAGTCGCTGATCGTCTCTTCGAGTTCTGTGTACTTCGCTCGGCCCTTCGAATCAGTGACGATGGCGATCTTCGGCACCGCCCCGTCTGCACGGGCGACGAGTTCGACGAGGGTGCGCATCATCTGCGGCGGCAGGTTGTCGACGACGTACCAGTCCATGTCCTCAAGCACGTTGGCCACGGTGGTCCGTCCTGCTCCGGACATTCCGGTCACGAGGACGACCTCGATGGGATGGTCGGCACCGTTTGATTCGGCCTGCGTACTCACACGTCCTCCTGGGGCTGCGCGGTTGAAGACAGCTGTCGAGGACTACTCTAGATCAGTTGACTGCTGGAGGGCTCAGCGCCGGCCAAACTGTCACTCGGCCAGGGCCGCGGCAACCTTCTCTGCGAGGGCCTGGCCGATGCCCTTGACCTCGCACAGCTCTTCGATGCTGGCTGCCCGCACCTTCTTCACTGAGCCGAAGTGGCGCAGCAGTGCGGTCCGTTTGGATTCGCCCAATCCGGAGATGTCGTCGAGGACGGAACTCGTCATCGCCTTCGCCCGCTTCGAGCGGTGGTAGCTGATGGCGAAGCGGTGCGCCTCGTCGCGCAGGCGCTGCATGAGGAACAGGCCTTCGGAGTTGCGGGGCAGGATGACGGGGAACGGATCCTCGGGAACCCAGACCTCCTCAAGACGCTTGGCCAGACCTACCACCGAGATGTCGACGATGCCCAGGTCGTGCAGTGCTCGAGTCGCCGCCGCCACCTGTGGACCGGCACCGTCGACGACGAGGAGGCTGGGGCGGTACCCGAAACGTTCGTCGGGTTCATCGGAGCTCATCTGCTCGAGGTAGCGACTGAACCGACGTGAGACGACGTCGTACATCGACGCCGTGTCATCGGTGGCAGCCTCACCGTGGATGGCGAAGTGACGGTAGTCGCGCTTCTTCACCAGCCCGTCTTCGAACACCACGAGGGAGGCGACGACATTGGATCCTTGGGTGTGGGAGATGTCGATGCATTCGATGCGCAGAGGGGCCTCAGGCAGCGACAGGTATTCCTGGATCTCTTTGAGTGCCGTGCTCCGGGTGGTCAGATCGGAGGAGCGTTTGAGCTTGTGCTGGAGCAGGGCCTCCTTCGCGTTCTTCGCGACGGTCTCAAGTACGGCCTTCTTCTCTCCGCGTTCCGGGACTCGGACGGTGACCCGGGAGCCGCGCTGTTCGCTCAGCCAGCTCTCGAGTGATTCGATATCGGCGGGGACGGTGTCGACGAGGATCTCGCGGGGAATCGCGTCCGCGTCGAGACCTGTGTACGCCTGGCGGAGGTAGTCGGTGGTGAGTTCGGCGGGGCTGTGATCGTCGGAGCGTTCGATGATCCATCCGCGCTGACCGCGGATGCGGCCCTGCCGGACGTGGAAGACCTGCACCGAGGCTTCGAGCTCCTCGGTGACGAGCGCGAACACATCGCAGTCGGCGTTGACGGAGAGGACCACAGCCGACTTGTCGAGGACCTTCTGCAGTGCGGTGATCTCGTCTCGCAGGCGTGCCGCCCGTTCGTAGTCGAGTTCCTCTGCGGCCGAGGCCATCTCCTTCTGCCGGTAGCTGATGAATCGCCCGGTGTTGCCGGACATGAAGTCGGAGATGCTGCGCGCCAGGTCCTTATGACCTTCCACGCTGATCTGCCCCACGCAGGGGGCTGCACATTTGTCGATGTAGCCCAGCAGGCAGGGGCGGCCGCTGCGTTCGGCGCGTCTGTACACCCCGGCGGTGCAGGTGCGCATCGGGAAGGCACGCAGCAGCAGGTCGAGTGTGTCCTTGATCGCCCACACCTGGGCGAAGGGACCGAAGTACTTGACTCCCTTGCGGCGCTTTCCGCGGGTGATGAAGGCCCGGGGAACCTCATCGTTCATTGTGATCGCCAAGTACGGGTAGGACTTGTCGTCGCGGAACATGACGTTGAACCGCGGGTTGAATTCGTTGATCCACGTCCACTCGAGCTGCAGCGCCTCGACCTCGGTGTCGACGACAGTCCATTCCACAGAGGCTGCGGTGTGGACCATCGTCGAGGTGCGCGGGTGCAGTTGGGCAGGGTTCGAGAAGTACGAGTTCAACCGGTTGCGGAGGTTCTTCGCCTTCCCGACATAGATCACCCGCCGGTCGGGGTCGCGGAACTTGTAGACCCCCGCCGAGGTTGGAATGCTGCCCGTGGCCGGGCGGTAGGATGCTGGGTCAGCCATCGAGCATCGCTTTGAGGAACCGTCCCGTGTGGCTCTTCTTGTTGCCGGCCACCTCTTCTGGTGTGCCCTGGGCGATGATCTTTCCACCGCCTCGTCCGCCTTCGGGACCCAGGTCGATGACGTGGTCGGCGTTGCCGATGACATCGAGGTTGTGTTCGATGACGATGACGGTGTTGCCCTTGTCGACGAGTCCCTGCAGGACATGCAGCAGCTTCGAGATGTCTTCGAAGTGCAGGCCCGTGGTCGGTTCGTCAAGGACGTAGGCGGTGCGCCCGCGGGAGCGCTTCTGGAGTTCGGCTGCGAGTTTCACACGCTGGGCTTCGCCACCGGAGAGCGTGGTCGCCGGCTGCCCCAGACGGACATAGCCCAGGCCGACCTCGACCAGTGTGTTGAGGTGACGGGAGATCGCGGGGATCGCGGCGAAGAATTCAGCGCCCTGCTCGATGGGCATCTCCAGCACCTCGGCGATGGATTTGCCCTTGAAGGTGACTTCAAGAGTTTCCCGGTTGTATCGGGCTCCCCCGCAGACCTCACAGGTGACGTAGACGTCGGGCAGGAAGTTCATCTCGATCTTGATCGTCCCGTCGCCGCTGCAGTTCTCGCAGCGTCCGCCCTTGACGTTGAAGGAGAACCGGCCCGGCTGATAGCCGCGGATCTTGGCCGATTCGGTCTCGGCGAACAGGCGCCGGATGCGGTCGAAGACGCCCGTGTAGGTCGCCGGGTTCGATCGCGGGGTGCGACCGATCGGCGACTGGTCGACGTGGACGACCTTGTCGAGGTTGTCCAGTCCGGTGACCCGCTTGTGCCGACCCGGCACCCGCGAGGCACCGTTGAGGACGTTGGCCATCTGGGTGTAGAGGATCTCGTTGACCAGTGTCGACTTGCCGGAGCCGGAAACGCCGGTGACGGCGGTGAGCACCCCGAGCGGGAACGAGACGGAGACATCGCGAAGGTTGTTCTCGACGGCCTTCTCAACTGTGACGACACGGTCCTTGTCCACCGGCCGACGGGTCGTGGGAACCTGGATCGACCTGCGACCGGCGAGGTAGTCGCCGGTGATGGAGCGGTCTGCGTCCTTGAGCCCGGGAACCGGGCCTGAGTAGATGACCTCTCCCCCGTGCTCGCCCGCCCCAGGACCGATGTCGACGATCCAGTCCGCCGAGGCGATGGTGTCCTCATCGTGTTCGACGACGATGAGGGTGTTGCCGAGTTCTTTGAGCTTGTTCAGAGTCTCGATGAGGCGCCTGTTGTCGCGCTGGTGGAGACCGATCGAGGGTTCGTCGAGGACGTAGAGGACCCCGACGAGGCCCGAACCGATCTGCGTGGCCAAGCGGATGCGCTGGGCCTCTCCGCCGGACAGGGAGCCGGCAGGGCGGTCGAGGCTGAGGTAGTCGAGTCCGACATCGAGGAGGAAGCCGAGTCGGGCGTTGATCTCCTTCATCACCTGAGCTGCGACTGCCGCGTCACGGGAGTCCAGCTCCAGTTGCGAGAGGAACTCCGCGGATTCGTCGAGAGCGAGCTCCGAGACCTCGGCGATCGACTTTCCGCCGACCTTGACCGCCAGGATCTCCGGTTTGAGGCGAGCTCCGTTGCAGCTGGCACAGGGGATCTCACGCATATAGGACTCATAGCGTTCCCGCGACCAGTCGGACTCGGTTTCCTCGTGTTTGCGCTGGATGTACTGGTAGACGCCTTCGAACCCGGTTGAGTAGGTGCGTTCGCGGCCGAAGCGGTTCTTGTATTTGACGTGGACCTTGTAGTCCTTGCCGGTCAGGATCGCTGACTTGTCCGCCTTCGACAGGTCCTTCCACGCGGTCTTCATGTCGAAACCGAGTTCGTCTCCGAGACCCTTGAGGAGTCGGTTGAAGTACTTCGTGACCTGTTTGCCGCCGGCCCACGGGGCGATTGCTCCCTGACCGAGGCTGAGGTCCTCATCGGGGACGACGAGTGTCTCATCGACCTGCAGTCGAGTGCCGATGCCGTCACAGGTCGGGCAGGCGCCGAAGGGTGAGTTGAATGAGAAGGTCCGCGGCTCGATCTCGTCGATGGCCAGGGCGTGCTCATTCGGGCACGACATGTGCTCAGAGAACGTCCGAGTGATGCCTTCGTCGACCATATCGACATCCATGCGGCCGTCGGCAAGACCGAGTGCCGTCTCGACGGAGTCGGTCAGGCGCGGGCGCAGTCCCGACTTCGCCACCAGACGGTCGACGACGACGGAGATCGTGTGCTTGTACTGCTTTTCCAATGTGGGTGGTTCGCTGAGGCTGATCTGCTCACCATCGACGATGGCGCGGGCGAATCCCTTGGCCTGCAGCTCGGTGAAGAGGTCGACGAACTCGCCCTTCCGGGACCTCACGATCGGCGCCAGGACGAGGAACTTCGTCCTCTCCTCGAGTTCGAGCAGCTGATCAACGATCTGCTGTGGGGTCTGTTTGGTGATGATCTCACCGCACACGGGACAGTGCGGCACACCGATCCGAGCCCACAGGAGGCGCAGGAAGTCATACACCTCGGTGATGGTGCCGACCGTGGATCGCGGGTTGCGGGACGTCGACTTCTGATCGATCGACACCGCCGGTGACAGGCCCTCGATGAAATCGACGTCGGGCTTGTCCATCTGGCCCAGGAACATGCGGGCGTAGGAGGACAGGGACTCGACGTAACGGCGCTGCCCCTCGGCGAAGATCGTGTCGAAGGCCAAGGAGGACTTCCCCGACCCCGAGAGACCTGTGAAGACGACCATGGAGTCGCGGGGCAGGGCGATCTCCACGTTCTTGAGGTTGTGGGCGCGTGCGCCCTTGACCCACAGAGTGTCGAGATGCGACACGCCTGCAGACTGCTCACCGCTGTTAGTTTTCATCACCTGTCCACTGTATTACTCGGCACTGACATTGCTTGAATGGGGACGGGCACTGATCTCTCCGACCGCGAGGATTCGGAGCACGATGTCTCCGGCTTCATCACTCGCGGGCACATCCACCTCGGCGTCGAAGGCCCAGTCCCTGTTGTCATCGGGATCGGCCAAGGTCTGTCGGACGGTCCACGTCTGTGAACCAGGTTCGATCGAGATATATTCCTTGCCTCTGGCCTTCCCGTCGGTGAGGAGGTCGCCGTATTCCTCGTAGAAGTCTTCGATCGCGTCCTCCCAGGCTGTGGCGTCGAAGCCGTCCTCGGCATCGAGGCGGCCCAGCTCTGCGTAGTCGGCGCGTTCGGCCAGCAGCACCCGGTGGAACAGGGCGTTGCGGACCTCGGCGGTGAAGACCTTCACATTGTCGGAGAACTTGCGGTCGAGGTCGGGCAGCTCCTCGTCGGCGAAATCAGTCGGGGACAGACCCTGCAGGGTCCGCCATTCGTCGAGCAGGGATGAGTCGGTTCTCGCGATCGTCTCCCCCAGCCATTCGATGATGGTTGAGAGCTCCTCATTCCTGTCGTCGGCGGGAACATTGTGCGTCAGTGCGCGGAAGACATCGGTGAGGTAGCGCAGGAGGCTGCCTTCGACCCGGGTGAGACTGTAATAGCTGACGAACTGGGTGAAGCCCATCGCCTGTTCGATCATGTCGCGCACGATCGACTTCGGTTCGAAGTTCCCGGCACGCAGCCACGGGTGGGCCTCGATGAAGTGTTCGAACGCGGGGTCGAGGATCTCTGCCAGCGGCTTCGGTCCTTCGATCTCGTCGAGTATCGCCATGCGTTCCGGGTATTCGAGACCGTCGGCCTTGAGCTCGGCCAAGGTGTCCTTCTTGATCCTGTCGAGTTGGCCCTTGAGGACGGGGAACGGCACCGGTGTGGTGGATTCGACGAGGGAGACCACGTCGAGGGCGTAGGTCTCCGCTTCCGGCTCGAGCATCTCGAGTGCGGCGAGCACGAAGGGTGCCAGCGGCTGGTTGAGCGCGAACTGCGGTCCCAGATCCGTGGTCGGGACCAGTTCGCCGTCCCTGACTTCGATGAGTCCGGCGTCGATGAGTGAGCGCCCGATTCTCAGGGCTGTGAGTTTGAGGTCGAGGTGACGTTCCCGGCTTTCGTGGGTCTTGTCGATGAAGCGGCTGATCGTGGACACGTCCGAGCCCGGGCGGGCGACGAGGTTGAGGATCGTCGAATGGTCGATCTTCATGCGTGAGCGCAGGGATTCCGCCTGGGACTCGATGAGCTTCGTGAAGGTCTCCTCGGACCACCCGACGAACCCGGCCGGTGCGGATTTCTTCTTGACCTTCTTCTTTTTCTTGTCTGTGTTGGCTGCCTTGGCTTCTGCCCGCATGTTCTCGATGACATGCTCGGGCGCCTGTGCGATCACGTAGCCGCGGGTGTCGAAGCCGGCACGTCCGGCACGGCCTGCCAGCTGCTGGAATTCGCGGACGCTGAGTTTGCGCATCTTCCGGCCGTCGAACTTCGTCAGCCCTGTCAGCAGTACGGAGCGGATGGGAACGTTGATGCCGACGCCGAGCGTATCGGTGCCGGAGATGACCAGCAGCAGCCCCTTGAGCGCGAGCTGTTCGACCAGCCTGCGGTATTTGGGCAGCATGCCTGCGTGGTGGACGCCGACGCCGTGCAGGAGGAGCTTGCGCAGGCTCTGCCCGAATCCCTTCGCGAAGGTGAAGCCCTTGATGGCTGCCGCGATCGCGGCTTTCTGCTCCTTCGATGCGAGATCGACGGACAGCAGGCCGGTGGCGAGGTCGATGGCCCCGGCCTGTGAGTAGGACACGACGTAGACGGGGGCCTTGTCGTTGCGCACGAGTGAGCGCAGAGTGTCGGAGAGGGTCTCGGTGGAGTATTCGTACTCGAGAGGAACCGGTCGAGTCGCCGAGGTGACCACGGAGCTGTCGCGGCCGGTGGTGTCTTCCATGGTGCGACAGATTTCACTCGTATCGCCCAATGTAGCCGACATGAGCACGAACTGCGCCTGAGGCATCTCGAGGAGAGGAACCTGCCACGCCCACCCTCGTGAGGGGTCGGCGACATAGTGGAATTCGTCCATGACGACCATGCCCGCGTCGACCAGCCCGCCTTCGCGCAGAGCCTGGTTGGCCAGGATCTCAGCCGTCGCGCAGATGACAGGGGCATCCCCGTTGACCGTGGAGTCGCCGGTGATCATACCGACGTTCTCAGCGCCGAAGGCATCGATGAGGGAGAAGAACTTCTCACTCACCAGAGCCTTGAGCGGGGCCGTGTAGTAGGCACGGATCCCACGGGTGAACGATTGGTAGAGAGCGAACAGAGCCACAAGGGACTTGCCCGAGCCTGTGGGGGTGGCCACGATCGTGTTGTCCCCGGCCAGGATATTGAGGATGGCTTCGTCCTGAGCAGGGTACGGTTCGATTCCCAGCTCCTGGCAGTAACTGCCGAAGGCCTCGTACACTGCGTCTTCATCAGCGAATTCCGCTGGGATCTCCTGCAATCGCACCACAACTATGCACAGACCTTTCCGTTTAGACTGATGTCCATCCTATTGATCGAACCTCAGGAGTTTCAGATGCCGGTTTTCGCTGTCAACTATGTCTATGGTCCAGATACTGACACCCGGATGGAATCACGGCCCGCCCATCGTGCGTGGCAGTCCGAACTGTACGAAGCCGGAACCGTTCTGGCTTCAGGACCTCTGGACAATGTTCCGGCCCCCGGCGGTCTTCTGCTGATGCAGGCTGCGAGCCGCGAGGACATCGAAGCTCATCTGGCCAATGACCCCTATGCTTCCGTCGGTGTGATCGACGAGACGATCGTTCGGGAGTGGACACCGGTCTTCGGTCCATTCTCCCAAGCCTGAGGCTGTTCTCGGCAAACTGGCCGCCAGGCCCTTTTGCCCATGTGCGCGGGTGCTCTCCCGAGGGAGGGCTCCCGCGAACAGTCGCATCTGCTGCGAGAAGGAACAGCCGCTCAGTCCTGCGAGTCGTCTGAGTCCTCGGCATTCGTGCTGCGGATGGGGATGCCTTCCTTCTTCATCTTCGCCAGGGAGGCGAGTGTCGCCACACCCATGGCGACCACGATGAAGCTCAACGACAGCCACGTCGGCACCTCAGGGATGTTGCTGCCCCAGGACAGGAACTCCCAGCCCGACTCGTGCAGAGCATGGATGAAGAGTTTGACGCCGATGAAGGCAAGGATCGCCGCAATTCCGTAGTGGAGGTAGACGAGCTTGTCGACGAGGCCTCCGAGCAGGAAGTAGAGCTGACGCAGCCCCATCAGTGCGAACACGTTGGCCGTGAAGACCAGGAACGTATTCTGTGTGACTCCGAAGATCGCTGGAATCGAGTCCAGCGCGAACATGACGTCTGTGGATCCGATCGCGATGAAGACGATGAACATGGGCGTCCAGTACTTCTTGCCTTCGATCGTCACGCGCAGGCTGTTGCCGTGGTATTCGTCGACGACGTTGATCCGTTTGCGCAGAAGGCGGATGAACCCGTTCTCTCCATCGCCTTCGTCCTCATCACTGAATGCCTGCCTGTAGGCGACGATGAGGAGGAAGATGCCGAAGATGAAGAAGACCTCGACGAATGCGGTGATGATCGCAGAACCGGCCAGGATGAAGATGCCGCGGAAGACGATGGCGATGATGATGCCCACCATGAGGACTTCCTGCTGATACTTCCGCGGAACCGAGAAGCTGCCCATGATGATGATGAACACGAACAGGTTGTCGATGCTCAACGAGTATTCGAGCAGCCAGCCGGTGAGGAATTCGCTGCCGTGTGTGGCGTCTCCGATGGCGAAGAGCGCACCGGCGAAGATGATGGCGAGGCCGACGTAGAAGGCGACCCAGATGCCGGCTTCCTTCATCGAAGGAGTGTGGGGGCGCTTGATGACGAGAAGGAGATCGAAGACGAGGATGGCGACGACGACGATGCCCGATGTGATCATGAACCACGGGGGAATGGCGGATTCACCCCCAGCTGCGGCTTGACCGCCTGCTGCGAGTGTGGAGGACAGGATATCCATGAATGCCTTTCAAAGGTGTCGGGAGTGTATCCGTGCCGAAAGTCTCTCCCACGCTAAGTCCACTGCAGCAGTGGCGGCGTGCGCTCCGCGCCCGGACCCTCTGTGGGATCGTGATGACGAGCACGGATGGACGGGATACTCCCTTTCGCCAGCCTTACCAGTATAGTCGCGTGGCTGCTCGTGCACTTGCACGCGGGTCGAATCAGGCGTGCCCGGCCTGCTTCATCTGCCGCAGCTCCTGCTTGAGATCCGAGAGTTCGTCTCTCAGCCGTGCGGCGAGCTCGAACTGGAGCTCCGCTGCGGCTGTGTGCATCTGCGAGGTCAGGGACTCGATGAGTTCGGTCAGGTCAGCAGCAGGTGGGCGCAGCGATCCCGACTTTCCTGCGGCCTGGCGCTGTTCATCGGTCAGCGTCGAGTTGTATCCGCGTTTGCCCTTGCCGTAGTCGAATTCGGTGAGGAGCTCACGCGTGTCTGCGTCCTCGCGCTGCAGGCGTTCGGTGATGTCCGCGATCTTCTTGACCAGCGGCATGGGGTCGATGCCGTGTTCCTTATTGTGAGCAACCTGTATTTCGCGTCGGCGATCAGTCTCGTCGATGGCCTCTCGCATCGACCGGGTGATCGTGTCGGCGTACATATGCACCTGGCCGTTGATATTTCGAGCCGCGCGACCAATCGTCTGAATCAGCGAAGTCGCCGAACGCAGGAAGCCTTCCTTGTCGGCGTCGAGGATGGCCACCAGGGAGACTTCGGGCAGGTCGAGACCCTCACGCAGAAGGTTGATGCCCACGAGCACGTCGAACTCTCCGGCCCGCAGCTCGGTCAGGAGTTCGACTCGGCGCAGAGTGTCGACGTCGGAGTGAAGGTACTGAACGCGCACATCGTGTTCGAGGAGATAGTCCGTGAGGTCCTCGGCCATCTTCTTCGTCAACGTGGTGACTAGGACTCTCTCCTGGGCATCGACGCGGGTTCTGATCTCGTCGAGCAGATCGTCGATCTGTCCCTTCGTTGGTTTGACGACGATCTCCGGATCGACCAGGCCTGTGGGTCGGATGATCTGCTGGACATAGCCGTTCGCGTTGCCCAGTTCGAAATTGCCCGGGGTCGCGGACAGATACACGGCCTGCCCGATGCGTTCACGGAACTCGTCGAATTTCAGGGGACGGTTGTCCATCGCACTGGGCAGGCGGAAACCGTGTTCGACCAAGGTGCGTTTGCGCGACATGTCGCCCTCGTACATGCCGCCGATCTGGGGCACCGTCACATGGGACTCGTCGACGACGAGGAGGAAGTCTTCGGGGAAGTAGTCGAGCAGACAGTTCGGTGCCGATCCGGCGGGGCGTCCGTCGATGTGGCGGGAGTAGTTCTCAATGCCGGAGGTGAAGCCCATGGACTCCATCATCTCGAGGTCGTAGGTGGTGCGCATCTTCAGGCGCTGTGCCTCGAGGAGCTTGTTCTGTGATTCGAATTCGCTCAGCCGCTTCTGCAGCTCGTCCTCGATCTCACTGACGGCCCGACCCATCCGATTCTCACCGGCGACATAGTGCGAGGCGGGGAAGACGTGGATGGTCTCCTCCTCACGGACGATCTCACCGGTCAGCGGGTGCAGCGTCTGCAGGGATTCGATCTCATCGCCGAAGAACTCGATGCGCAGGGCCAGCTCCTCATACTGCGGGATGATCTCGACCGTATCGCCCCTGACCCGGAAGGTTCCGCGAGTGAACGCCATATCGTTGCGTGCGTACTGCATCGACACGAAGCGTTTGAGCAGTTCGTCACGGTCACACTGCTCGCCTCTCTGCAGCGTCACCATCCGGTCGACATATTCCTCCGGTGTGCCCAGACCATAGATGCAGGACACGGTCGAGACCACGACGACGTCACGCCGAGTCAGCAGGGAGTTCGTTGCGGAGTGGCGCAGCCGCTCGACCTCGTCGTTGACCGAGGAGTCCTTCTCGATGAAGGTGTCGGTCTGAGGAACGTAGGCTTCAGGCTGGTAGTAGTCGTAGTAGGAGACGAAGTACTCAACGGCGTTGTTGGGCAGCAGCTGTCGGAACTCGTTGGCCAGCTGCGCGGCCAGGGTCTTGTTCGGCGCCATGATCAGCGTCGGGCGCTGCACCTGTTCGATCAGCCAGGCTGTGGTCGCGGACTTGCCTGTACCGGTGGCACCCAGGAGAACAATGTCCCGCTCCCCCTGATCGAGGCGTTCGGAGATCTCGGTGATCGCCGTGGGCTGATCACCGGATGGGGAGTATTCGGACACGACTTCGAACGGGGCGACTGTGCGCGTGACATCAGGCCGGTGGCCGATGGCTGGAAGGGGACGTTCTGTGCTCATGGTCCAACCCTAGCCCCCGCCCATGACACAGTGAATTGTTGGGACGAGACTCCGGTGTGCGCTGTTCAGTCGAAGCTGGCTGGGACGAGCTGTCGGCGCATCGCCAGGAAGTAGGGTTCCTTCGCCTCCGCATAGCCGTGGGAGTCTCCATGATCGGCATGTTCGTGGGCCAGAGCTCGTTTCAGCTGCTCATACCTGCGTCGTTCGCTCTCGTCGCTGCTCAGGAGCTCAACGAACTTCCGTGCGAAGGCGGCGCCGACGGAATCCGTCGTTCGGACGTGGAGGTTGACTGCCTGGCCCGGGTCCGTGTTCGCGTGAAATCGTTTGGCCTCCTGCTGCCCCTCGCCGAGGTTGTCGACCGCATCCTGGCCGGGAAATCCCAGCTCCGCCAAGCGGTCGGACAGATCACGTGCAACGCCGAGATCGGAGACGAGGAGCTGCAGATCGATGATGTCCTTCGCGGCGAGATCGGGCACCGCTGTTGATCCGATGTGATCGATGCGGAAATGATCGCCGAGACCGTGGTGGAGTTTGGCGATGATCCGCTGTGCCTGCAGCGACCAGTCGTGGCCAACGGGCTCGACGAGTTCGGCCGGTCCGCGCTGGGCAAGTTTCCGTTTGGCCAGATTGGCCGCAAACGGGAGGATCCGGTCTTCGACCAGCCGGGCGACGGTGTCCCGGGTGTCGCTGACCTCTCCTGCGTTGTCGATGATGACGTCGCAGACCGCGTAGCGCTGTTCATCGGTGGCCTGGCGGGCGATGCGTGACTGGGCATCGGCGCGGTCCATGCCTCGGGCGCTCATCAGCCGCTGCAGTCGAAGTTCGGCTGGCACATCGACGAGGAGGTTGAGGTGGTAGGACGGGGTCATCCCGTTCTCGACGAGAAGGGGGACATCGTGGACGACCACCTCGGCGTCGGCATGTTCGGCGAAGTGTGCGATCGTGCGATCGCGGATGGCCGGATGCATGAGGGCGTTGAGTGCCGCGGTCGACTCTTCGTCCCCGAAGGCCGCGGCCGCCAGCTGAGCTCGGTCGAGTCCCCCATCGTCGGCGATGACGTCCTCACCGAACCGCTGGGCGAGCTGAGCCAGCAGCGGCTCTCCCGGTGCGACGACTTCACGCGCGATCTTGTCGGCGTCGATGATGGCCGCGCCATGGTCGGCGAGGATCTCGGAGACGGTTGACTTCCCGGCACCGATGCCGCCGGTGAGACCTATTTTCAACATGCCTTCAGCCTAGCGATATGACCCGGCGCTAGCGATTCAGTGGGTAGACGAGAACACCCTCGTAATCGAACATCGGCTCGCCGAGGCTCGAGTTGAGGAAGTCTTCGTAGTCACCGGGTTCGCCGGGCAGCAGTGGGGCATCAGGGGCGAGTATCACATAGTCGACTCCCGAGGCGCGCAGCTCGTCGACGGCGGCACGGACTTCGGCGCTGTCGGGGTCGGGGAATGGTGCGCCGGCGAAGACCGTGTCGGAGAGGACCTCGTCGAGAGCGTCTTCGGGGGCCGCATAGGTGACGTCCGACTCCGGGCTCGAGCCGATGAAGTACCCGCCGGTCTCCCGGTAGTGAAAGCCGCTCACGGCCTGCCACACCATGGCCTCATCGGCATGCGGTTCGGCCCAGGCCAGGGGGCGCGGCACGGTCTTGACCACGGACCCGGCGGGGACCACCTCGGTGATGGACTCGGTGTAGAAGTCCGGCATGTAGACCTCTCGCGAGGTCTGCACCCCGGGGACCACGACCACCGCGGAGATGACGAGCAGTCCCAGCAGCGCCTGGGCTCGGCGCCTTCGGATATTCTCCAGGGCCCATTGCAGCCCGCAGCCGAGGATCGCGAACAGGGCGATCGTCGAATGCAGGACCAGGCGCATGGGCAGAATGTTGTTGAGCACGGGGATCGCTTCGATCAGCGCGAAGGGACCGACCCCGGATACGACCGTCCCGTTGAGGAGGACGGGTGAGCCCAGTGAAAGGACGAAGACCAGGAACCCCGTCGCCGAGGCGATGGCCAGGATCGTCTTATACCTTCGACTGCGGATCAGGCAGATGACGATGATGACGGCGGCGATGAGCGCGGGAATGCCGACATAGGCTCCGAGCTCGGCGGAATCGATGTCCATGACGCGCGGGATCGGCGATGATCCGGACCCGAGCAGCGTCGGGCCTGCGGGGATGATGGGGTCGAGCAGGTCGGTGTTCCACACCCCATGGGGTCTGATTGCGCCTGTGGGGGCGTTCGGGCCGCGCATGGTCAGCAGCAGGGGAATCGCGAGCAGCAGTGCAAGGGCAGAGCCGATCACACCACCAAGCCCTAACCGCAGCCAACCGGCCAGGGTCCACGCTCTTCGGCCGAAGACGGCGATGGAGATGAGCAGACACAGTGCCGCGATGAAGGTTCCGGCGAGCACCTCGGTGGAGACGTAGAACTGGAAGCCGAGGACGGCGCCGAGTCCGAGGCTCAGCGCCCAGAACTCACGGCTGGCGAAGCCCGTCTGCGGAGCCCGCAGGACCAGTTTGATGATGATCAGCGCCACCAGTGGCGGGGCGACGCCGAAGGCGAGGTTGGGATGGCCGGAGGCCTGTGCGATGACGTAGCTGGAGAAGCCGACACCGCCGGCCGCGACGAAGGCGGGGACGTGGGTGAGGAACCGTGAGAACAGCGCCGCGGTCGCCAGACTCACGAGGACAGGGATGGAGATGATGAGCAGGTTGTAGCTGACGACGGGTCCCGCTGCCCAGGTGATGGGCGCTAAGATCAGCCCCAGTCCGGCCAGGGAGGTGTTCCAAGCGCCGTTGACTCCCCCGTGGAGAGTGTTCATCGCCTCCGTGTAGAGGTAGCCGTCCGCGGTTCCGCCCTGAGCTGCGTCGTTTCCCAAGCCGAGCTGTGAGCCGAGCAGCTCGGCCGCATGTCCGAGCCACCAGATGAACAGCGATGAGTCGTCATTGCTTGCGACGACCTGCCCACCGGGATCGGCAGCGACCTGCCCGAACACACAGATGCTGACAACGGTCAGCAGAAGCGCGTACCACAGCCAGGGACGAGCCCGCTGTCGCAGAGTGGGAGCAAACACAAAGGGCTCCCGATCAATCGACCGGGAGCCCTTGTGAGTGCTGTTATCAGCTGCCTGCAAGCTTCTCACGCAGAGCTGCGAGAGCTTCGTCGCTGGCCAGTGTTCCTTCGTCGCCTGCCTCTTCCGAGGAGAACGATCCGGTGGCTGGAGCAGCTTCGGCAGGAGCGCTGCCTGCTTCTTCGGAGCCGGCTTCGGCATCCGCAGCGATCGCCTTGGCGACCTGCTTCTTGTGCTCTTCCCAGCGTTCCTGAGCGGCAGCGTACTGCTGCTCCCAGACCTCGCGCTGTGAATCGAAGCCTTCCATCCACTCGTTGGTCTCGGGATCGAAGCCTTCTGGGTACTTGTAGTTGCCGTCTTCGTCGTATTCCTGCGGCATGCCGTAGAGGGCAGGGTCGAGGAATTCGTCGGCCTCTGGGTCGACGCCTTCGTTCGCCTGCTTCAGCGACAGCGAGATGCGGCGACGTTCGAGGTCGATGTCGATGACCTTGACGTAGATGGTCTCGTCAACGGAGACGACCTGTTCTGGCAGGTCCACGTGGCGAACTGCGAGTTCGGAGATGTGGACGAGGCCTTCGATGCCGTCTTCGACGCGCACGAACGCACCGAACGGAACCAGCTTGGTGACCTTGCCGGGAACGATCTGGCCGATGACGTGGGTGCGAGCGAAGTGCTGCCATGGGTCTTCCTGAGTCGCCTTGAGCGACAGGGAGACGCGTTCGCGATCCATGTCGACGTCGAGCACCTCAACGGTGACCTCGTCACCAACGGTGACGACCTCGCCTGGGTGATCGATGTGCTTCCAAGACAGTTCAGACACGTGTACGAGTCCATCGACACCACCGAGGTCGACGAATGCACCGAAGTTGACGATCGAGGAAACGACGCCGGGACGGACCTGGCCCTTCTGCAGGGTCTGCAGGAAGTCGTGGCGGACAGCGGACTGGGTCTGCTCGAGCCATGCGCGACGGGACAGAACGACGTTGTTGCGGTTCTTGTCCAGTTCGATGATCTTGGCTTCGACCTGCTGGCCGATGTAAGGAGCAAGGTCGCGGACGCGACGCATCTCGACGAGGGAAGCGGGCAGGAAGCCGCGCAGTCCGATGTCGACGATCAGGCCGCCCTTGACAACCTCGATGACCGTACCGGTGACAACACCGTCGTCTTCCTTGATCTTTTCGATGTCGCCCCAGGCACGCTCGTACTGAGCGCGCTTCTTGGACAACATGAGTCGGCCTTCTTTGTCTTCCTTCTGAAGAACGAGGGCTTCGATTTCGTCCCCGACCTCGACGACTTCGCCGGGATCGACATCATGCTTGATGGAGAGTTCTCGCGAAAGGACGACGCCTTCCGTCTTGTATCCGATGTCGACGAGCACTTCGTCGCGATCGACCTTGACGACGGTGCCCTCAACGATGTCGCCATCGTTGAAGTACTTGATCGTTTCGTCGACTGCGGCGAGAAAGTCCTCAGCGGTTCCGATGTCGTTGACAGCGACCTGCTTCGGCTGCACCGATTCCGGCGTGGTGGTGGTCATATAGGTTGGGACTCCGATGGAATTATGGTCCAGATCCGATACTCTGAGGCGATGCTGTGAAACAGCCCGAGAACTGGATCCGGTCTCGATTACGATTTTGGACATGTATGCATACGCGCATACGGTTGTCAATACTAGCATCATCCATGGCGTGAATGCACGCCGAAGTCGGAAAAGAAACATGGCGATCGCCACGGAGGAATGATGAGCGACGGAAGTTATCAAGCCGAGGTCATCAGCGGTGGCTATCTGCCCATCGATGAAGAGGCCTCAGTACGCGCCAACAGAGGGTATTGGGACAATTCCGCCGAGGAGTACCTCGCCGAACACGGCAGTTTCCTGGGCGCCTCGGAGTTCATGTGGTGTCCCGAGGGAATTCACGAATCCGATGTGAATCTGCTCGGCGATGTGCGCCGACGCCAGATCCTCGAGGTCGGCTGCGGTGCCGGTCAGTGCTCGCGCTGGTTGGCCGAAGAAGGTGCCATCGCCACGGGCGTAGACGTCTCCGCCGGCATGCTCGAGCAGGCTTCTCGCCTGCAGCGAGAGCATCCCCTCAGCGAGGACGCCACTCCCCCGACGTTCCTCCACGCTGATGCCCGAGAACTGCCGTTCGCTTCGAACAGCTTCGATGTCGCGTTCTCCTCCTACGGTGCCCTTCCCTTCGTCAAGGACGCCGAGGTGGTTCTGTCCGAGGTCGCACGTGTGGTCCGCCCCGGTGGACGGTGGGCGTTCTCAACGACCCATCCGATGCGGTGGATGTTCCCCGATGTGCCCGGTGAAGCGGGCCTGACGGTCGAATACTCCTACTTCGACCGCACCCCCTACGTCGAGATCTCCTCCGATGGACAGCCCGTCTACGCCGAGCACCATCGCACGATGGGAGATTGGGTGAATCTGCTGGTCACGGCCGGCTTCACGATCGATTCGGTGACCGAGCCGGAATGGCCGGAGTCCAATCAGACGGCCTGGGGCGGCTGGTCTCCGCTGCGCGGCTCCCTCATGCCCGGCACCGTCATCTTCTCCACCACGCTCAACAAGGACTGACTCCGGGCTCAGTGCGCTGCGTCGTGCCAGGAGGTTCCGGTGCCGACGTTGACGTCGAGCGGCACGTCGAGTTCGAAGGCTGAGCCCATCTCCTCGGTGACGATCTGCGTGACAGAGTCGATCTCCTCGGGGTGGACGTCGACGATGATCTCGTCATGGACCTGCAACAGGACCGTTGACTTGTGATCACCGAGGCGGTCGCTGACCTTGAGCATGGCGATCTTCATGATGTCCGCGGCAGATCCCTGGATCGGGGCGTTGAGCGCAGCGCGTTCGGCCATGTCCCGCAGCTGTCGCCGGTCGCTGTGCAGTGCCGGCAGGTAGCGCCTGCGACCCATGATGGTCTCGGTGTAGCCGTTGGCGCGTGCCTGTTCGACGATCTCGTCGAGGTAGTCCTTGACTGCTCCGAAGCGTTCGAAGTACTGCTCCATGAGATTCTTCGCCTCGTCGACGCCGATGGCCAGCTGGCGGGAGAGACCATAGGCGGAGAGTCCGTAGACCAGACCGTAGGACATGGCCTTGACCTTCGAACGCATCGCCGAGTCGACCTCGTCGATGCCGACGCCGAAGACCTTAGACCCGACGTAGGAGTGCAGGTCCTCGCCGTCCTTGAATGCCTGGATCAGTGCGGCGTCGCCAGAGAGGTGGGCCATGATGCGCATTTCGATCTGCGAGTAGTCAGCCGTGAGCAGTCGAGCGTCGTCGACGTGTGGGTCGGCGATGAAGATCTCGCGGATCCGTCGCCCCGATTCGGTGCGCACCGGAATGTTCTGCAGGTTCGGGTCGAGTGAGGACAGCCGCCCTGTCGCAGCGACGGTCTGCTGGTAGGTGGTGTGGATGCGTCCGTCCTCGGCCACGGTTTTGAGAAGTCCGACGACGGTCTGCTTGAGCTTCGTGGAGTCACGGTAGGCCAGCAGGTGCTGCAGGAACGGGTGCTCGGTCTTGATGAACAGCTCCGCCAACGCCTCGGCGTCGGTGGTGTACCCGGTCTTCGTGCGCTTGGTCTTGGGCATGTCGAGCTCGTCGAAGAGCACGGTCTGCAGCTGCTTCGGCGACCCGAGGTTGACCTCATGGCCGATCGCCTCATAGGCGAGTTCTGCGCTCGCGTTGGCCTGCTTCGTGAATTCGTCGATGAGTCCGGACAGTCCTGCCTCGTCGACGGCGATGCCGGCCAGTTCCATTCTGGCCAGCACAGGCACCAACGGCAGTTCGATATCGCGATAGACCTGGCTCATATTGGCTTCGTCGATCTTCGCCGCCAGAATGTCATGGACCTCGAGCAGCGCGGCCGCCCTGTGCCCGTGGGTCTGAGCGGTTTGATCGGATTCGAGGTCAAGTGCCAGCTGCCCGCTGTCGGACTCGGCATCGCTGAGTTCTATCCCGGCGCGTTCGAGTGCGATCTGCTGCAGTTCGTAGCTGCGCTGATCGGGCACCAGCAGGTAGGCAGCCAGGGCCGTGTCACCGGCAACGTCGTCGACGTCCAGGCCCAGTGAACGCCAGGCCTTGATCTGTGTCTTCGAACTGTGCAGGATGAGGGTCTTCGACCGCAGCGCCGAGCTCAGTTTCGAGACATCGGCTTCCCCCGCCTCGGCGAGGTCGACGACCCAGGCCTCGTCGGGCGCACCGGACACGGCAAGGATCCGCACGTCACCGTGTCCGAGTTCGTACCGCGCATCGGAATCGAGGGCGAGCACATCGGAGTCCGCCATCTTCTCCAGAAGTGCGGGCACGTCGAGGGTCTCAACGGAGACCTCGCGGGCGGGACCCGAAGCCTCCTCTGGGACGGCCTCTTCGCCGAAGATCGCACTCAGTCGTTTGCCGAGGGCCTGGAATTCGAGTTGGTCGAACAGGCTCGAGAGCTCGCTCGGGTCGCCCTCTCCCCATTTGAGATCGGCATAGGTCAGGCCCAGGTCGACATCGTCGAGGAGGCGGTTGAGTCGGAAATTGCGTTCGACCTCAGAAATGTGGTCGCGCAGCTTCTCCCCGACCTTGCCTTTGATCGCGTCCGCGTTCTCCAGCACACCCGGCAGATCACCGTAGGCGGCCAACCACTTCGCTGCGGTCTTGTCACCGACCCCGGGGACGCCGGGAAGATTGTCGGCCTTCTCCCCCACCAGGGCCGCGAGCCCACGGTAGTTCACGGGCGTGACCGCGTATTTCTCTTCGATCGCTGCCGGGGTCATGCGATTGAGGTCGCTGACTCCGCGTTTGGGGTAGAGGATCGTCACGGAGTCGTTGGAGAGCTGGAAGGAGTCCTTGTCCCCGCTCATCACCTCGACCTGCGCACCGGCTTCGGTGCCCATACGCGCCATGGTCGCCAGCGCATCGTCTGCTTCGAAGCCCTCTTTGGTCACCACTGTGATGCCCATGGCCACCACGATGTCCTTGATCAGATCGATCTGCGGGTGGAACTCCGGCGGCGTTTTGGCTCGTCCTGCCTTGTATTCGGGGTACTCCTCGAGGCGGAAGGTCTGTCGCCCCAGGTCGAAGGCCACGGCCACGTGGCTGGGTGACTCGTCCCTGAGGACATTGATGAGCATCGAGATGAAGCCGTAGATGGCGTTCGTCGACTGGCCGGTGCTGGTGGAGAAGTTCTCCACCGGAAGGGCGTGGAATGCCCGGTAGGCCAGAGAGTGTCCATCGATGAGCAGGAGGGATTCGTTTACTTGAGTCACATGACATAGCCTATCGTTCAAAACTGACATGAAGGAGAACGATGTTCATTCCGACCGCATCGCTGAGCGCTCACACCACTGAAGATCAGTGTCGGGAGATGCTCGGCCAGCTCAACAGTCCAGAAGCGGTCGGTGCCCTCGCCGCGAAGATGGGCATCGAGTTCACAGAACTCAGCCATGACCATGTCACGGGAGCGGTGCCGGTGACGGACAACACTCAGCCGATGGGCCTCTTCCACGGCGGCGGTCATGTCGTGCTGGCCGAGTCCCTGGCCTCGATGCACTCGTTCCTCATCTCCGGTGGCAAGAACGTGGTCGGAGTCGACCTCAACGCCACGCATCTGCGCGCGGCTCGAGACGGTACGGTGACCGGCCGCGCCGAGGTGCTCCACCAGGGACGTACGATCGTGTCCCATGAGGTGAAGATGACCGATGCCGCCGGCCGGCTTCTCTCGATCGTGCGGATCACGAACATGATCCTCAAGACCGAACCCAAGTGAGCAGCGGCCGGTGACCGGCCGACAGGCTGTCACCGCTGAATGAAGGAGGCCGGCGAATCCTCATCGGATTCGCCGGCCTCAGTATGTGTTCGGGTGGGGTGTGAGCTACTTGCTGGAGCCGATCTGCTTGAGAACGGTATCGGCAACCTCACGCATGGTCAGGCGGCGGTCCATCGAGGTCTTCTGGATCCACCGGAAGGCCTCGGGCTCGTTGAGACCCATCGAGGTCTGGAGCAGGCTCTTGGCGCGTTCGACGACCTTGCGGGTCTCGAAGCGTTCGGTCAGGTCGGAGATCTCACTCTCCAGGGAGCTGATCTCCGCGTGACGCGACAGGGCGATCTCGAGGGCTGGGATGAGGTCCGCGGCCGTGAAGGGCTTGACCACGTAGGCCATTGCTCCGGCATCGCGAGCTCGCTCGACGAGCTCCTTCTGCGAGAAGGCGGTGAGCAGGACCACCGGGGCGATGCGCGCCTTGGCGATCCTCTCCGCTGCGGAGATTCCGTCGAGGATGGGCATCTTGATGTCCATCACGACGAGATCTGGGCGCAGCTCTTCGGCCAGGCGGATAGCGGATTCGCCGTCTGCGGCTTCGCCGACGACGTCGTATCCGACCTCGCGCAGCATCTCGACGATATCGAGACGAATCACGGCCTCGTCTTCCGCCACTACGACGCGGCGAACCGGCACGGACTCATCTGAAGTTGGTTGTTCGCTGTTTGAAAGCACGGCACCAGTCTAAACCAGGCCTCATCCGTGCACCGACATCGGTACCCAAGTTTCTTCTGTGATGGTAGCCACCCGTGTGATCGTCGCCACCGAACAGGAACTGGAAACGGCGGCAGCACCGAGCCTCGGCACCGATTGTGCAATCACATAAAAGCTGTCGTAAACTCGTCCCTGTCGCGGATTCCATCCGCGGCCCAGCCGGATTGGCGGAATCGGTAGACGCGGTGCACTCAAAATGCATTGTCGAGAGACGTGTGGGTTCGAGTCCCACATCCGGTACAAATAGCTCCAAGTCTCAGTTTGTTCTGAGATTCAGTGCGCAGATGAATCAGCGCTCAGATGCACAAGACCCCCGAACTCAGGTTCGGGGGTCTTGTGCATCAGTGCTCGGCGCTCAGGGCCAGCAGGCGTCGAAGCCGCTCAGGCTCGAGTCCCGCCCGACGGCTGTTCGAGTTCAGCCTCGTCGGAACCTTCGGCGCTGCTGCCGGCAAGAACGCTCTCGTCCGCATCCTCATCGACTGGCACATAGCCGTCGATGCGATCGGAATCATAGCGCACCTCATCGAGGATGCCGTGGCGCTTCGCGACGATCGCCGGGATGAGTGCCTGTCCGGAGACGTTGAGAGCCGTGCGCCCCATGTCGACGATCGGTTCGATCGCCAGCAGCAGTCCCACACCTTCGAGCGGCAGACCGAGCGTGGACAGCGTCAGAGTCAGCATGACCGTGGCACCGGTCGTTCCTGCCGTTGCCGCCGAACCGATGACCGAGACGAAGACGATGAGGAAGTACTGGACGATCGTGAGATCGATTCCGAAGAACTGAGCCACGAACACGGCGGCGATCGCGGGGTAGATCGCAGCACAGCCGTCCATCTTCGTGGTCGCACCGAAGGGCACCGCGAAGGCCGCGTAGCTCTGGGGAACACCGAAGTTGTCGGTGGCGACCTTCTGGGTCACCGGCATAGTGCCGATCGATGACCGGGAGACGAAGCCCATCTGCGCGGCCGGCCACACACCAGAGAAGTACTGGCGAACGGAGAGACCGTTGAGCTTGGCCAGAGTCGGGTAGACGACGAAGAATACGATCGCCAGCCCCACGTAGACCGCGACGACGAACCACAGCAGGGAACCCATGGTCGACCAGCCGTAGGAGTTCACGGCATTGCCGATGAGGCCAAGGGTGCCGATCGGTGCGATGCGCACGATCCACCACACAACCTTCTGCACGACGGCCAGTGCCGCCTCGGTGAACTGGAGGAAGGGTTCAGCGGCCTTGCCGACCTTGACCGCGGCGATGCCGATCGCGCCGGAGACGATGATGAGCTGAAGGATGTTGAAGTCGACCTCGGAGACCAATCCGCCGGCCTCATCGGCGGAGGTGCCGACCTCGAGCCCGAGGAAGTTGACGGGTACGAGTCCGGTGAGGAATCCGATCCAGCTGCCTTCCGAATCGGGGGCCGAACCGCTCAACGATGTGGCGTCAGCGTGCATGCCCGGCTGAATCACGACGCCGAGGATGAGTCCGATGAGAACGGCGATGAGCGCCGTGAATGCGAACCACAGGAGCGTGGAGACGGCGAGTCTGGCCGCGTTGGTGACCTTGCGCAGATTGCCGATGCTGGCAATGATCGCGGTGATCACGAGCGGCACGACAGCTGCCTTGAGGAGGGTCACATAGGAGGATCCGATGGTGTCCAGGGTCGTTCCGAGCCAGTTATCCTGGTCTTCGCTGACCGGCCCCCAGGAGCGGGCAATCAGTCCGAGGATCACGCCCGCAATCAGGGCTATGGTGACCTGCACCCCGAATGATCGGCTCCATTTGGGCAATCTCATGCCATTCCTCTTCTTCGTCTGTTGGTTTCCGGGCAAGGCTCATCTCACGAGCCGTTCACCCACAGCACAACTGTTGAGCAATCTCGGAAATTCCGCAAGTTCGAGTGAAGTGCATCTCACTGGCTCTTCGCCTGCCTGGGCACATGACAACGGCGGCCACCCCGACTCGGGGTGGCCGCCGTTGTCGACGCCTCAGTGCCTGGGTGTGCCGCTCTCTTTGACGATCGGCACCTCACGAGTGATCGGCGACTCGGACACGATGCCGTATCCGGCCAACGGATCCTCCTCGTTGTCCGAGGAGTCTTCGTACGCCGCGGCAACGCCCTTGGCCGCATCACCCATCGTGTGGATGCGCAGAGCGTTGGTCGAGCCGGGAATTCCGGGAGGGGACCCGGCAACGAGGATGCTCTGATCTCCCTCGCGCGCGGTTCCGTCGGCCAGCAGCACAGCATCGACCTGCCTGGCCATCTGGTCCGTATGACGCACGGTCTTCACGAGATAGGGACGCACGCCCCAGGTCAGCGCCAGCTGGTGGCGCACCTGTGGATCAGGAGTGAAGCCGAGGATCGGCCAGGCCGGACGCAGCCGCGACATCCGGCGGACGGAGTCACCCGTCTGCGAGAACGTGCAGAGCAGATCGATATCAAGCTGCTCGGCGATCTGAACGGCCGCTGCGGTGACGGCACCACCCTTGGTGTGGGGAACGGTGCCCAGCTGAGGAATCCGCTCCATGCCGTGTTCCTCGGTTGATTCGATGATCCGGCTCATGGTCCGGATCGCTTCGACCCAGTAATCACCGACAGAGGTTTCACCGGAGAGCATGAGGGCATCGGCGCCGTCGAGGACGGCATTGGCACAGTCGCTGGCCTCGGCGCGCGTCGGCCTGGCCGCATCGATCATGGTCTCGAGCATCTGCGTGGCCACGATGACCGGCTTGGCCTGCTGACGTGCGATCTCGACCGCGCGCTTCTGCACGATGGGGACCTGCTCGAGCGGCAGTTCCCCGCCGAGGTCGCCGCGGGCGACCATGATTCCGTCGAAGGCGTCGATGACGGCGTCGAGCTGCTCCACGGCCTGTGGCTTCTCAAGCTTGGCGATGACGGGGGCGGTGATGCCGACCTCGTCCATGACTGCTTTGACATCGTCCATGTCTTCGGGGCTGCGCACGAAGGACAGCGCCACCCAGTCGAACCCGAGGCTGAGACCCCATTTGAGGTCCTCGATGTCCTTCTCCGACAAAGCTGGGACGGATACCGGAACGCCGGGCAGGTTGATGCCCTTGTGGTTGGAGATCGTTCCGCCGATCTCCACCTCGGTGACGACGTCGGTATCGGTGACCTCGGTGGCCCGCAGGCGCAGGCGCCCGTCGTCGATGAGCAGTGGATCGCCTACGGAGACATCCCCGGGCAGCGTCGACAGAGTCGTGCTCACCACCTCGGCGGTGCCGTCGACATCGCGGTTGGTGATGGTGAACGTTGCGCCCTCGACGAGCTCTTCCTTGCCGTTGGCGAAATTGCCCACCCTGATCTTGGGGCCCTGGAGGTCGAGCAGCACGGCTACTGCGCGTCCGGTATCGAGTGCGGCCTGGCGGACCCAGGCGAACTTCTCTTCGTGCTCTTCGCGGTTGCCATGGCTGAGATTGAACCTGGCTACATCGACGCCCTCGTCTACGAGTGCGCGGATCTCTTCATAGGAATTCTGATTCGGACCTAATGTTGCGACTATCTTTGCACGCCTCATGTACACCACCCTACCTGCATCGTGACGGGCGGTTCGACCCGCCCGTCACGTCTGCTCGTCGTTGAAAGATCACGCACCACAATGTGCGGTCTTCTCATTTAATGACACGAATCATCTTAGCATTTAAAACTCGTGTCCTGTGGTCCGACCGGTGCTGGCAGCCTCGTCGACCCGGTGAGGAAGCGATCGACCTCAGCGGCCACGGAGCGGCCCTCCGCGATCGCCCAGACGATGAGCGACTGTCCGCGCCCGGCATCTCCGGCGATGAAGACGCCTGGCTGAGACCCCTGATAGGACGCGTCACGGTCGAATGCACCGTTCGCGGCCACCTCGAGAGCCAGGGACTCCGACTCCGGCCCTGAGAAGCCGAGCGCCAGCAGGATGAGATCGGCGTCGAGCCGATGCTCTGTTCCCGGGGTCGGGACGCGACGACCGTCGACGAACTGCGTCTTGGCGACCTCGATGCCCGTCACCCGACCGGTCTCATCGCCGACGAATCCCGTCGTCGATGCCAAATACTGGCGCGTACCACCCTCCTCGTGTGAGGACTGGACTTCGAAGACGCGGGGCACCGTCGGCCACGGGTCCATCTCGCTGCGCTCTTCTGGCGGCTGAGCGCCGATCGCCAGGGTCGTCACCGAGGCGGCCTTCTGCCGCAGAGCGGTGCCGAGGCAGTCGGCTCCGGTGTCTCCGCCGCCGATGATGATCACGTTCTTGTCCCGCGCATCGAACTGTGCGTCGACGATCGCGTCGCCGCCCGGACGCTCACCGGCCTGGGACCGGTTCGAGGGCACGAGGTAGTCCATCGCGAACTCGACGCCGTCGAGCTCGCGCCCGCCGATCGCCATGTCGCGGGGCACGGTGGCACCGGTGCAGACGATGACCGCGTCGAAGCTCGACCGCAGATCGTCGAGGGTGATGTCGACGCCGATCTCGACCGAGGTCTTGAACCGCGTGCCTTCGGCCCGCATCTGATCGATGCGGCGATCGATGTGGTGCTTCTCGAGCTTGAAGTCCGGGATTCCGTAGCGCAGCAGGCCGCCGAGGCGGTCGTCACGTTCATGGACGACGACGGTGTGACCGGCGCGGGTCAGCTGCTGGGCTGCGGCGAGCCCGGTCGGACCCGAGCCGATGACGGCCACCGTGTGTCCGGTGATCCGGTCGGGAATCGCCGGCTGGATGAGTCCGGCTGCGAATCCCTGGTCGACGATGGTGACCTCGACCTGCTTGATCGTCACCGCTGGCTGGTTGATGCCGAGGACGCACGCGTTCTCACACGGCGCCGGGCAGGCCCTGCCGGTGAACTCCGGGAAGTTGTTCGTGGCATGCAGGAGTTCGACGGCCCGCGGCAGCTCGCCCCGGTACATCGCATCGTTGAACTCGGGAATCAGGTTGCCCAACGGGCATCCCTGATGGCAGAAGGGCACGCCGCAGTCCATGCATCGCGAGGCCTGCCTGCGCAGCTGTTCGGGGTCGCCCGCTTCGTAGACTTCACGGTAGTCCATGAGGCGGATGGGCACGGGCCGACGGCGAGGCGTCTCCCGATTTTCGATGGTGAGGAATCCGTGCGGATCAGCCATTGGTGGCCTCCAGAATCTTGTGCCAGGCGGCGTCCGAATCGGCAGGCTGACCTGCGGCGGCGAACTCGTCCTGGATGTCCTTGACCCGTGCATAGGTGACGGGAATGATCTTCGTGAAGCGCGAGAGGACGTCCTCTCCGCGGCGGAGCCCGTCGAGGAGCTGGGAGGCCAACGGCGACCCTGTCCACTGAACGTGTTCGTCCAGCAGTCGCTGGAGCACAGCCATATCGTCGACGCCGACTCCCGTGAAGCGGAAGATACCCGCTGCACGTTCCTTCGGATTGAGCCTGGCCGGGTTGAAGTCGAGGACGTAGGCGGTGCCTCCCGACATTCCCGCGGCGAAGTTGCGGCCGGTGGACCCGAGGATGACGGCGATGCCGCCGGTCATGTACTCAAGCCCGTGGTCGCCGATGCCCTCGACGACCGCCTCGGCGCCGGAGTTGCGCACCATGAAGCGCTCCCCCACCTGGCCGGAGACGAACAGCTTGCCTGCCGTCGCCCCGTAGCCGAGGACGTTGCCGGCGATGACGTTGTACTCAGGCCGGGTCGGGTTCTCCGGGTGCGGCGCCACGCTGATGGTGCCGCCTGAGAGACCCTTGCCGACGTAGTCGTTGGCATCGCCGTGCAGGTCGATGCTCACGCCGCGCGGCAGGTAGGCACCGAGCGACTGGCCGGCGGTGCCGTGGAGATCGAGCCGGATCGTGTGCTCAGGCAGTCCTGCATCTGCATGCTCGAGCGTGACGTGGTGGCCGAGCAGGGTGCCAACGCTGCGGTCGGTGTTCTCGATCGCCGAGGTGATGGTGAGCTCGTTCCCCGACGTGATGGCCTCCCGTGCCTGAGCGAGCAGGCGCAGGTCGAGCTCCTCGGCGAAGTCGCGGTCGACGCCGGTGGAGCATTTGCGCTCCACATCGGTGCGGCCGTGGACATCGGCGGGAACCTTGAGGATCGACTCCAGATCGAGGTCGAGGCCCGAGGCGGCTGCCCGCTCCTCATCGACGCGCAGGCGTTCGACAGCGCCGATCGCCTCGTCGAGGGAACGCAGGCCCAGTGCCGCGAGATACCCGCGGACCTCCTCGGCGATGAAGGTGAAGAAGTTGACGACGTGATCGGCCTGACCGTGGAAGCGCTCGCGCAGCTTCGGGTTCTGAGTGGCCACGCCCACGGGGCAGGTGTCCTTGTGGCAGACACGCATCATGATGCAGCCGGAGACCACAAGAGCCGTCGTGGCGAAGCCGAACTCCTCACCGCCGAGCAGGGCAGCGATGATGACATCGCGGCCGGTCTTCAGCTGACCGTCGACCTGCACGCTGACCTTCTCGCGAAGGCCGTTGAGGACGAGGGTCTGCTGAGCCTCGGCGAGGCCGAGCTCCCAGGGTGTGCCTGCGTGCTTGAGCGAATTGAGCGGACTGGCGCCCGTTCCTCCGTCATGGCCGGAGATGAGGACGACATCGGCTCCTGCCTTCGCGACGCCCGCGGCGACCGTTCCCACACCGATGGCCGAGACCAGCTTGACGTGGACTCGCGCCTTGGCGTTGGCACGACCGAGGTCGTGGATGAGCTGTGCGAGGTCCTCGATCGAGTAGATGTCGTGGTGCGGCGGAGGCGAGATGAGGCCGACGCCTGGGGTGGCGTGGCGGGTCTGCGCGATCCACGGGTAGACCTTGGTGCCCGGAAGCTGGCCGCCCTCTCCGGGCTTGGCTCCCTGGGCCATCTTGATCTGGAGATCATCGGCCTCGGTGAGGTAGTGGCTCGTGACGCCGAAGCGACCGCTGGCGATCTGCTTGATCGCCGAGCGACGCTCGGGATCGACGAGACGCTCAGTATCCTCCCCGCCCTCACCGGTGTTCGACTTGCCGCCGATCCGGTTCATGGCGATGGCCAGGGTCTCGTGCGCTTCCTGGGACAGCGAGCCGTAGCTCATCGCACCGGTGGAGAAGCGCTTCATGATCTCGGAGGCCGGCTCGACCTCTGAGATGTCGATCGGGCCCGATTCGGTGGGAACGAGATCGAAGAGTCCACGCAGCGTCATCAGCTCCCGCGACTGCTCATCGATGGCCTTCGTGTACTCGCCGAAGATGTCGAAGCGACCAGTAGCCGTCGAGTGCTGGAGCTTGAAGATGGTCTCCGGGTTGAAGAGGTGTTCGGGACCTTCTCTGCGCCACTGGTATTCGCCACCGACCAGCAGGTTGCGGTGGGAAGGGCGCGGATGGTCGTCGCGGTAGGCATCGGCGTGCCGTGCGCTCGACTCTGCGGTGATCTCGACGATCCCCTTGCCGCCGAGCTGATGCGGAGTCGAAGTGAAGTACTCGTCGACGAAGGCATCAGCCAGCCCGAGGGCTTCAAACGTCTGCGCACCGTGATAGGACTGCACGGTCGAGATGCCCATCTTCGACATGATCTTCAACAGGCCCTTATTCAGCGCCGTAAGCACATTGGCGACGGCGGCGGACTCGCTGATTCCGCGGATCCTGTCGGAGCGCACCAGGGCTTCCGCCGTCTCCATGACGAGGTAGGGGTTGACAGCCGAAGCGCCGAAGGACACGAGCGTAGCCACATGGTGGACCTCGCGGACGTCACCGGCTTCGACGATGATCGATACCCGAGTCCGCGACCGCTGCCGCACCAGATGGTGGTGGAGCGCTGAGGTGAGCAGAAGCGAGGGAATCGGCGCCAGATCAGCGGTCGAGTCACGGTCGCTGAGGATGATGAAGACGGCGCCTGCTTCGACTGCCGCATCCGCCTCCTCGCAGAGAGCCGCGAGACGGTGCTTCATGGCCTCTGGTCCGGCGTTGACCGAGTAGAGGCCGGACAGGATGACGCTGGGGCGAGGATCATCGACGCCGAGGTGGCGGCCCTGAATGTGGGCGATCGCCGTGAGCTCGTCGTTGTCGATGACAGGCTGGTCGAGCAGAATGTGTGCTGAGTCCGGCTGTGAGAACTCCAGCAGGTTTCCCTCGCGACCGATGCCCGAGGACATGCTGGTCACGATGTCCTCGCGGATCGAGTCCAGCGGCGGGTTCGTCACCTGCGCGAAGTTCTGATGGAAGTAGTCGAAGAGCAGCCGGGGACGCTGGCTGAGAGCCGCGACGGCCGTATCGGTGCCCATGGCTCCGAGCGGTTCCGCTCCGGTTTCGGCCATCGGGGCGATGAGGACCCGCAGCTCCTCCTCGGTGTAGCCGAAGGTGCGCTGGCGGCGTCGCACGGAGGCCTGAGGGTGGGTGACGTGGACCCGTGTCGGCAGCTCGTCGAGACGCTTGGAGCAGTCGGCGACCCATTCCTCATACGGATGCTGGGTGGCGAGCTGGTTCTTGATCTCGGTGTCGGAGATGATCCGCTCTGACTCGATGTCGACGAGGAACATACGTCCCGGAGTGAGTCGGCCGCGGGACACGATCTCCGCCTCGGGAAGGTCGACGACGCCGATCTCGCTGGCGAGCACGACGGTATCCGAGGTCATGACGTAGCGGGCAGGGCGTAGGCCGTTGCGGTCGAGGACAGCGCCAGCGAGCTTTCCGTCGGTGAAGGCGACGCAGGCCGGACCATCCCACGGCTCCATGAGCAGCGAGTGGTACTCGTAGAAGGCCTTGCGTGATTCGCCCATGCCGGGGTTGTTCTCCCAGGCTTCGGGGATCATCATCAGCATCGCCTGCGGCAGCGACCTGCCCGAGGCGACCATGAGTTCGAGCACCGCGTTGAACGATGCCGAGTCGGACGCACCCGAGGGCACGATCGGACACAGTCGATCGAGGCTGCGTGAGGTCTCAGGCACAGGAGACTCGAGGAGGTCGGAGGCCAGCATCGATTCTCGCGCCTGCATCCAGTTGCGGTTGCCGCGCACCGTGTTGATCTCGCCGTTGTGGGCGATCGTGCCGAACGGCTGGGCCAGCTGCCAGGAAGGGAAGGTGTTCGTCGAGAAACGAGAGTGGACGAGAGCGATCCGCGAGGTCACGCGCTCATCGTTGAGTTCCGTGTAGAACGATGAGAGCTGGCCCGTCGAGAGCATGCCCTTGTAGGTGATCGTCGCAGGTGAGAGCGAAGGGAAGTAGAGCCCCTCGTGATCGAGTCGCTTGCGCAGGATGTAGGCGCGGCGGGTGAGGTCCTGATCGTCCCTGGCCGGGTAGTCCGGTGCGAGCGTGAAGAAGACCTGACGCATCCGCGGCATCGTCGTCAGCGCGATATCGCCGAGCACGCTCTCATCATGGGGCACATCGCGGAAGGCGAGGACGCTCAGACCCTCTTCACCCGCCAGACGCGCCACCAGTTCGTCCTGATCGGCATCCGCGGGAGCCTCAACTGCGTCGTTGTCGCGGCCGAGGATGTCTCCGGCCGGAACCAGGTCGTCGTTGTAGTTCTGAGCGAAGAATCCGATGCCCACTGCGTAGGATCCCGGTGCGGGAAGTTCGACGCCGTCTCCGGCGAGCACCTCGGCGAAGTAGTCGTGCGGAACCTGGAGGGTGATGCCCGCTCCGTCGCCGGTGCCCTCATCGGAGCCGATTCCGCCGCGGTGTTCGAGCTTGCGCAGGGCCGTCAGGGCCTGATCGACGACCTCATGGTCGGGGTTGCCGCGGTAGCGGACGATGAGCGCGAGGCCGCAGGCATCATGTTCGAGTGCCGGATCGTAGAGCCCGTCGCGGACTGGGTGGTGCGAAGATTTCGGGTTCGTCTGGTGTTCACTGTGCATCGCTGCCTTTACGGGGTCTAGTAATGATCGTTAAAGACGGCGCTGTCCCTAGCTGACTGAAAACATGCCCTTCGAAGATCGTCCTTGGACATAGATGTGTGACGTGGTTCTCACGGCCGGGTATCTAATTTACACCCTGTGACGCAAGAGACGAAGTTGAGAAAGGATCGAACAGTGAACCAAAACGTCTCACTCGCCGGACTTCGGGTCCTCGCCGCGCCGTGATTTCGACTTCACATCAGGAGTGATGGAGATCGCCGAGGTGACGGCTCCGTAGAATCCGAAACCGGGTGCTCGTCCGTTCTCTGCGCCCGTCTGCCCAGCCTCGCTCGAGGCGCGCGCGATCTTCCGGGCACGGCGATTGATGCGCACGATGATGGTCGTCACGATGATGCAGACGACGACGACCGCGGCCACCCACAGGACCCAGACCGGGATCGTCAGAGCCCCGAGGCCGATGGTGTCGGAAACGAGCTGTTGGGCCCGCCTCATGCACAGCCCTCTGCAAGCTCGGACGCCAGCGCTGAGATGCCGGGCACACCATCTGAGTCGAGAGCACGGACGAGGGCGGAACCGACGATGACTCCGTCGGCGTATTCGGCGACCTCTGCCGCCTGTTCACGGGTCGAGACCCCGAGTCCGACGCAGGCACGCTGCGCACCGGCGTCCTTGAGCCGGGAGACCAGGTCCCGTGCATGGTTGTCGACCTCAGAGCGGACTCCGGTCACGCCCATCGTCGAAGCCGCGTAGACGAATCCCCGGCTGGCGCCGACGATCGTCGACAGCCGCTCGGGCGTCGACGAAGGAGCGGCGAGGAAGATGCGGTCGAGATCGTAGTCGTCTGAGGCCTGCGTCCACTCGGCGGCCTCATCCGGAATGAGGTCTGGAGTGATGATGCCCGAACCGCCTGCCGAGTCGAGATCGCGGGCGAACGCGGAGACGCCGTACTGCAGGACGAGGTTCCAATAGCTCATGACCACGGCGGTTCCGCCCGCCTCTGCGATGGCTGAGACCGCTGTGAGCACGTCCTTCGTCCTGACTCCTGCCTCCAGGCCGCGCTCGGCGGCGTGCTGGATGACAGGACCGTCCATGCCCGGGTCGGAATAGGGCATGCCGACCTCGACGATGTCGACGCCGGACTTCACCAGCTCGACCATGGCCTCGATCGACCCGTCCACGGACGGGAAGCCGACAGGGAGGTAGCCGATGAGCGCGGCGCTGCGGCCGGCTTCGTCGACGGCGTCGAGTGTGGTGCCGGTTCTGCGTCCTGAAGTCGTCATTCCTGCACAGCTCCTTCGTCGATGTAGTCGAACCATTTGGCAGCGGTCGTCATGTCCTTGTCCCCGCGGCCGGAGAGATTGACGAGGATGACGGCGTCGCTGCCGAGGCTCTGGCCCACACGCATGGCCCCGGCCAGAGCGTGTGCGGATTCGATGGCGGGGATGATGCCTTCGGTGCGTGAGAGCAGACGCATGGCTTCCATAGCCTCCTCGTCGACGACGGGTTCGTAGATCACGCGCCCGGTGTCGTGGAGGTGCGAATGCTCAGGTCCGACCGAGGGATAGTCCAATCCTGCCGAGATCGAATGCGAGCCTCGGGTCTGTCCATCCTCGTCCTGCAGGATGTACGTGGCGGAACCGTGGAGGACACCGGGGCGACCACCGGAGAAGCGTGCGGCGTGGCGCCCGGATTCGATGCCCTCTCCCCCGGCTTCGAAGCCGTAGACCTTCACCTCGGCGTCGGCGAGGAACGCGGCGAAGATTCCCATCGCGTTCGACCCGCCGCCCACACACGCGCAGACCGCGTCGGGGAGACGCCCGGCGGCGTTGCGGATCTGCTCACGAGCTTCGACGCCGATGACGTTCTGGAAGGAGCGGACCATGGCCGGGAACGGGTGCGGACCGGCGACCGTGCCGATGATGTAGTGGGTATCGGCGACATTGGCGACCCAGTCGCGCATGGCCTCGTTCATCGCGTCTTTGAGCGTGCGCGTGCCGTTGCTCACCGCGTTGACCTTCGCTCCGAGCAGCCGCATCCGGGCGACGTTGAGAGCCTGTCGCTGGGTGTCCTCTTCGCCCATGTAGACCTCGCACTCCATGTCGAGGAGTGCAGCGGCTGTGGCGGTGGCGACTCCGTGCTGGCCTGCGCCGGTCTCGGCGATGACTCGGGTCTTGCCCATGCGCTTGGCCAGCAGCGCCTGTCCGAGGGCGTTGTTGATCTTGTGGCTGCCGGTGTGGTTGAGATCCTCACGCTTGAGGAAGATCCTCGCTCCTCCGCAGTGGGCGGAGAAGCGGGTCGCCTCGGTGAGCAGGCTGGGGCGGCCGATGTAGTTCAGTTGCAGGTCGAGCAGCTGCTCGGTGAATTCCGGATCGACCTGGGACTTGCGCCAGGTCTCCTCGATCTCATCGAGTGCGGGAATCAGCGCTTCCGGGAAGTACCTGCCTCCGTACGAACCGAAGTAGGGTCCGTTCTCCTGGCTCACATCGGTCATTGCAGTCCTCTTCGTGGTGCGAGTTGGTTCGGGTAGTCGGTTCAGGAGACGACGCGCGCCCGGTGCTCCTGCCCTGTCGCGGTGAAGGTCGCGACGGCTGCCTCTGGATCTCCGCCGGTGACGAGCGCTTCGCCGACGAGGACGAGATCAGCACCGGCATCCGCGTAGCCGGCGACGTCCGCGGGTCCTGCGACTCCGGATTCGGCGACGAGGGTGCAGCCCTTCGGCGCACGTGCTGCCAGAGGAGCGAAGCGGCCCGTGTCGACGCTGAGGTCTTTGAGATTGCGGGTGTTGACGCCGATGAGCGGGGCACCGAGGTCCATGGCGATCTCGAGTTCTGCCTCGTTGTGCGTCTCGACGAGCGCCGTCATCCCCAGATCGTTCGCCAGGGCGTGGAATTCGCTCAGCTGCGTCGGGTCGAGGGCAGCGACGATGAGGAGCACGAGGTCGGCGCCGTGGGCCCTGGCCTCGTGGAACTGGTACTCATCGACCATGAAGTCCTTGCGGAGCACGGGGATGTCCACGGCGGCTCTGACCGAATCGAGGTCGTCGAGGCTGCCCGAGAAACGACGCGCCTCCGTGAGGACGCTGATCGCCCGTGCACCGCCGGCGGCATAGAGCCGGGCGAGGGTGCCGGGATCGGGGATGTGCGCAAGGTCGCCGCGCGAGGGAGAGCGTCGCTTCACCTCGGCGATGACGCCGAAGTCCGCGTCGAGGTCGAAGGCACGGGCAGGCTCGGCCGCCCGCGCACGTTCGACGATCTCGCTCAGTCCGACCTGCTTGCGGCGCTCCTCGAGATCTTCGCGTACACCGGCGACGATGTCGTCGAGAACTGTCATTTCTTCTTCGGCTTGTTTCCCAGGCCGACGGCACGCAGGATGATGCCCACGATGAGGCCGAGTACGACGACTCCGACGCCGACGTAGGTGATCATCGCGGTGTGAATCGTGAAGCCGACGCAGCCGATGGCGACACCGATCAGGATGATGATGACTCCGGTCCAGCCGGCCACGGAGTTTCCGTGTCCTGGGTCGGCGATGGCGGCATAGTCGATCGTCGATTTGTCGAGATCGGTTGCGCCGTTACGAGCGACGGTTTGCGACATGGTGCTCCTTAGAGATGCAGGCGTGGCACGCGTGAAAACTTGTTGCATCCATTGTGACACGCTTCGAGTTGGGTCGAGACACCGACCCGGTCACGAGGTCATTTCGATTCATCGTCGGCCCCACCAGCGGCGGAGTCGGGATCGTCTCCGCGGGAAAGTGCGTCCCAGGTCGCGGCCGAGTCGAACTCTTCACCTCCGGCCTCTGCCGTCCGGGCGTACCGGTTCGAGTTCGTCCAGCTCGCCGAGGAGAAGGCGACGTAGACGATGACGATGAGCGCGATGGCTGCCGCGCACAGGCCCACGATCGGCCACGCGGTAGCTCCGGGGGCTGACACGGACTGCAGCGCGGTCATGCCGTAGCCCACGGCGGCCAGGCCGGCGAAGCCGAGGACGACGAAGCGTCCGATCTTTCCCAGCATGGCCGAGAGCAGTCCGGTGACGGCGATGATTGCGACGCAGGCGGTGGCGACCGGCGAGGCCTGAGAGCTCGCGTCTTCCGTGACGTCGGCCACACCTGCTGGTCCGAGCGTGTCGCCGGCGACCCCTGCCTGCCAGGAGGCGAGGCTGATCGCCCACAGGGCTCCCGCAAGAATGAGGACGAGGAGGACACCGCGTGATTTGGTCATCTCAGGTCCATTCCTCTCTCGGCTCTCCGAGCTTCGTCACCGCGCTGGCTGCCGATGCTGCACCCAAGACGGCGGCCGCCTTGTTCTGTGATTCCTGATATTCGGTTTCGGGAACCGAATCCGCGACGAGACCACCGCCGGCGTAGACGCTCATGACCGAGTCGCGGAGGACGCCGGTGCGGATGGCGATCGCCAGGTCGAGGTCTCCGGTGAATGACATGTAGCCGACGACACCCCCGTAGATTCCGCGGCCGATGGTCTCGAGCTCGTCGATGATCTGCAGAGCACGGGGTTTGGGAGCCCCGGAGAGGGTGCCCGCCGGGAACGTGGCACGAAGCACGTCCACGGCCCCCTTGCCCGGCGCGAGTTCTCCGCGCACGGTCGATGAGATGTGCATGATGTGGCTGTAGCGCACAATGTCCATGAACTCGCTGACATCCACGGTCCCCGCCTGGCAGACCTTCGCCAGGTCGTTGCGGGCAAGGTCGACGAGCATCAGGTGCTCGGCCAGTTCCTTCTCGTCGTTGATGAGGTCTCTGGCCAGGGCCGAGTCCTCTTCAGTGGTGGCGCCTCGGGGCCTGGATCCGGCGATCGGATGGGTGACGACGTCACCGGAGCGAACCGTCACGAGGGCCTCCGGAGAAGAACCGATGATGCTGGCGGGCTGGCCCTGATCATCGTGGAGGTTGAGCAGGTACATGAAGGGGCTGGGGTTCGAATGGCGCAGCATCCGGTAGACCGTCAGCGGGTCGGCGGTGCACTCGGTGTCGAAGCGCTGTCCGAGGACGACCTGGAAGATCTCGCCGTTGACGATCTCTTGCTTGGCTCGTTCGACGTTGTCGAGGTAGACCTGTGGGTCGGTGCGTGTCGAGACCTGCGGCGGGACGAAGTGAGTGCTTGAGATCTCGGCGTCGACGGGTTCGGTGATTCTGGCCAGCATCGCTTCGATCCGGTCGACACCCGCGTGGTAAGCCTCGTCGATGCCGGTGTCGGCACCGTTGACGTTGAAGATGTTGGCGACGAGCGTCAGGGTTCCTGAGTAGTGATCGTAGACCGCGATGTCGCCGGGGATCATCAGCTGCACGGTCGGCAGATGGTGCTCATTGGCCGGTGCCGGGCCGAGCTTTTCGAACTGGCGGACGATGTCCCAACCGAAGTAGCCGACGAAGCTTGAGACCATCGGTGCCAGCACCGACTCGGTCTCATCGACGGCGAGCAGTTCCAGGGTCGCGGTCACGGCGTCGAGAACGCTGCCCTCGGCGGGGATTCCCACCGGCGGTGTGCCTTCCCAGCGGAAACTCTCGCCCTCGGAGATCAGAGTGGCCACGGGAGCCGAGCCGATGAATGAGTACCGTGCCCAGGCTCCGGACACGGCCGACTCGAAGAGAAAGCTGCCGGGCCCGCCGTCGGTGAGCTTGCGGTACAGACTCAAGGGAGTCTCCGTGTCGGCAAGCACCTCCGCATGGACAGGCACCAGGCGGTGGTCGGCGCCCGAGGCTCGAAATTCTTCGAGACTGGGACGGATCGTCAGCCCGGTCTCGGTCGTCGAAGTGGACGTCGTCGAAGTCTCAGTTGGCACTGATGGTCCTTCCGGTGAAGCACGTCGGGGTCAGAGTATGGCAGGCCGGTCCGGTCTGTTCGACCTCCATGAGCAGAGCGTCTGCGTCGCAGTCGAGGCTCAGGGAGGCCACCTTCTGTGTGTTCCCCGAGGTTTCGCCCTTGACCCAGTATTCCTGCCTGGACCGGGACCAGTAGACTGCGGCGCCGGTGCTCAGGGTGCGCTCGATGGCTTCCACGTCCATCCAGGCCATCATCAGCACCTCCCGGGTGTTGACCTCCTGGACGATGACGGGGATGAGCCCGTCGGAGTTGAGAGTGATCAGTTCGCGCCAGTTCTCCGGGGTCGCGTCGATCTGCGTGGTGGTCTCGTGTGTGCTCATCGGACTTCGATCCCTTCGTTCCGGAGTGCGTCCTTGACCTCGGCGATGCTCAGAGTTCCGAAGTGGAAGACGCTCGCGGCCAGCAGCGCATCGGCTCCGGCCGCCACGGCGGGAGCGAAGTGCTCGACCCGTCCGGCTCCCCCGGAGGCGATGAGCGGAACGTCGACGGCTGCCCGTGCGGCGGCGATGAGTTCGAGATCGAAGCCATCGTGAGTGCCGTCTGCGTCGATGGAGTTGAGCAGGATCTCACCCACGCCGCGCTCGGCGGCCTCGGTGATCCAGTCGATGGCGCAGCGACCTGTGCCCTCTCTGCCGCCGCGGGTGGTGACTTCGAAGCCGGAACGTGTCTGCGTCCCCTGGCTCCGTCTGGCGTCGAGGGACAGGACGAGGACCTGGTTGCCGAAATGGTGGGCGATGTCGCTGATGAGCTGCGGGTTCGCGACCGCCGAGGTGTTGACGGAGACCTTGTCGGCCCCATCACGCAGGAGGCGATCGACGTCGGAGACGCTGCGGATGCCGCCGCCGACGGTCAGAGGGATGAAGACCTCTTCGGCACAGGAGCGGACGATATCGTGAACCGTCTCCCGGTCGCCGCTGCTGGCGGTGACGTCGAGGAACGTCAGCTCATCTGCCCCTGATTCCCCGTAGCGTCGGGCCAGTTCGACCGGATCGCCGGCGTCCTTGAGATCGGCGAACTTCACTCCCTTGACGACACGTCCCTCGTCGACGTCCAGACACGGAATGACTCTGATGGCAACCATATGACTCTCCTAGTTTCCCGGTCGACGATTAGATTCCAAGGGTGCGATACCGTTCCATCCGCCGTGCGAGACGACGGTCGGAGGGTTCGCGCATGAGCTCGATGAGTTCGTACTCAAGTGTCGCACCCACCCGGGACACGAAGTCCAATGGCTCCTTACTCGCGTCCGGGTGTTCGGCGATGATGCGGTCGACGACTCCTGTCTCCTTGAGCATCGGGGCATGCACCCCTTGGCTCTGTGCCATCTCCGGTGCACGGTCGGTCGTGCGATGCACGATCGCCGAGGCTCCTTCCGGAGGCAGAGGTGAGAGCCACCCGTTCTCCGCGCTGAGCACACGATCCGCGGGGATCAGGGCGAGGGCTCCCCCGCCGGAGCCTTCACCCAGGATGAGTGAGACCGAGGGGGCGTCGAGGTTCGCGAGGTCGGCGAGGCTGCGTGCGATCTCTCCGGCGATGCCGCCTTCCTCCGCCGATTTCGACAGTGCGGCTCCTGGTGTGTCGATGACCGTCACGAGCGGCAGGTCGAGTTCGGCGGCCAGTCGCATGCCGCGCCTGGCCTCGCGCAGAGCCGCCGGGCCCAGCGGCGCACGGGAGTCCTGCCGGAACCGGTCCTGTCCGAGGACGATGCAGGGGGCGGATCCGAACTTCGCCAGCGCCAACAGCAGTCCGGGATCCTTCTCACCCTGTCCCGTGCCGTTGAGGGGCAGCACGGTGTTGGCTGCGGTGCGCAGCAGGTCGCGGACCCCGGGCCGATCGGCCTTGCGGGAACGCGTGATCGCCTCCCAGGCGTCGGACTTCGGGTCGACCACCTCGGGGCGGGTGTCCGGGTCGCTCACTCGGCAGGGAATCTCCTTGGCTCCCATGAGGACATCGAGGACCCGAGCGAGGGTGGTCTGAATACGCTCGGGACTGATCACGGCATCGATGATTCCGTGCTTGTGCAGGTTCTCACCCGTCTGCACGTTCTCCGGGAACTTCTCCCCGTAGATGGCTTCGTAGACCCGCGGTCCGAGGAAGCCGATGAGCGATCCCGCCTCGGCGACGGTGACGTGGCCCATCGAACCCCAGGACGCGAACACCCCGCCGGTGGTCGGATGCCGCAGGTACACGAGGTAGGGCAGAGCTGCCCGGCGGTGGGCCATGACGGCGTTGGTGATTTTGACCATCGACAGGAACGCGATCGTGCCTTCCTGCATTCTGGTACCGCCCGAGGCGGGACCCGCCAGCAGCGGCAGCCCTTCGAGCGTCGCACGTTCGATCGCGTCGACGAGCCGCTGGGCCGCGGCCACGCCGATCGAACCGGCGAGGAAACGGAATTCGCCGGCGACGATGGCAACGCGACGACCCTCGATCCGCCCCTCTCCGGTGATGATGGCTTCGTCGACTCCGGACTTCTCCTTAGCGGCGGCGAGTTCGGCCGCGTACTCGTCGGAGATTCCTCCGGCGGGTGTGATCGGAGTCGTGTCCCAGGACACGAAGGATCCGTCGTCCACGACGATGTCGACGAGTTCATGAGCATTCAACCGTGCCACGTGCGTATCTCCTGTTTCAGATGTGTCTGACGAACGGTAAAGCGGTGTTGGACCTGCTGTGTTGGGCCTGCTGTGCTCGGGAGTCTCAGCCGTCCGAGTCGAGCCAGGACACGATCGCCTCGGCGTCCTCGTTCAGCAGCGGTGGGGCATCGTGTGCGGTCCGCGTGGTCTCGACCTCGGCCTCACCATCGGCGTCGAAGAAGCGCAGTGGCGGTCCCGGCAGGTCGATGTCGCCGAGGACCGGGTGATCGACGGAGACCTTGAGTCCCTGGCTCAGCGCCTGGTCCCAGGAGTAGACCTCTTCGAGAGTGCGCACCGTGCCGGACGGGATCCCTGCGTCGCCGAGCTTGGCGAGCAGGTCCTCTGGCCCGAAGGCGGCGAACTTGCTCTCGATGAGCTCGATCACGGCCGGGCGGTTCGCAACGCGGGAGGCGTTGTCGGACATGCCTTCGGTGGCCGGGTCGATGTCGAATGCGGCGCAGAACTTCTGCCACAGGTTCTCGTTGCCCACGGAGATCTGCACGGCGCCTTCATGGCATTTGAAGAGTCCGTAGGGAGACAGAGAAGGATGGTGGTTGCCGCCGGGCTGCGGGTTCTGCCCGGCCACTGTGGCGCGGGTGCCCTGGAAGGCGTGGACTCCGACCATTCCGGCGATGAGGGAGGTGCGGACGACCTTGCCCTTGCCGGTGCGTTCACGTTCGAGCAGGGCGGCGAGGACACCGTAGGAGCCGTAGATCCCGGCCAGGAGGTCTGCGATGGGGACTCCGACGCGCTGCATGTCGTCTGGCCCCGACCCTGTCAGTGACATCAGGCCCGCTTCGCCCTGAGCGATCTGGTCGTAGCCGGCGCGGGAGGATTCGGGTCCGTCGTGGCCGAAGCCGGTGATCGACAGGAGCACCAGGCGCGGGTTGATCTCCATGCACACCGTGGTGGAGAAGCCGAGGCGGTCGAGGACGCCGGAGCGGAAGTTCTCGATGAGCACGTCGGCCCGGGAGATGAGTTCGCGCAGCGTCTGCTTGCCGGTGTCCGACTTGAGGTCGAGGGCGATGGATTCCTTATTGCGGTTGCAGGAGAAGAAGTACGTTGCCTGCGGGTCGTCTTCGGGTCCTACGAAGGGAGGTCCCCAGGACCGCGAGTCATCGCCCTTGCCCGGGTTCTCGACCTTGATCACTCGGGCGCCGAGGTCGCCGAACATCATTCCCGCATGTGGGCCGGCCAATGCGCGAGAGAGGTCGATGACCGTGTATCCGGTCAGTGGGCCTTCGACCCCTGTGATTGTGTCGTTCGACATTCCTATTCCTCCTTGAAGTGGGTCCATCTAGCGATGAGCATACGCAATCGCTGACATTCCTCGTGGGCTCGGGGGCCATCCGCATGCTGGATCGCCATCACGCTGTAGGTGGTTCCGTCGGTCAGATCGAGGGTCGGCCAGGGGTCGTCTCCCTCCGGGGAGAAAGCGACGCCGAGAATCTGACCCCAGGCGAAGGTCCGCGTCCTGACCATGTTCTTCACGACCAGGCCGGATTCGCTGGGTCGGGCCTGGATGTCGGCGACGCGCAGCAGGGCGGCTGCGGAGATGATTCCCAGCAGGTTCATCCAGACCACATCGAGCGGGGTCCAAGGGTCCCAGTCCACGACGAGCAGTGCCACGGAGAGCACGGCAAAGCCGATGAACACCACCACTGCGCCGACGGTGCTGATGACGCGCACCTGGCGGGGTCGGAAGACGCGGAAATCAGATTCGGCAGGCGCCAATGTTCGTCACCAGAATCGCACGTGCACCGACCGCGTAGAGGCGGTCCATGACGTTGTTGACCTCTTTGGATTCGACCATGACGCGGGCGGCGACCCAGCCAGTCTCCTGCAGTGGGGAGATCGTGGGTGATTCGAGGCCGGGGGTCAGCCCGAGAGCTTGTGGCAGGAGGCGCTCTTCGATGTTGTAGTCGACGAGAACGTACTGACGGGCCACCATCACCGATTCGAGCCGGCGCTTGAGCACCTCGATGGTCTCGGCTGCCCCATCGCGTTGGACGAGGACGGCCTCGGACTCCAGCAGGGGTTCGCCGAAGGTCTCAAGTCCTGCCGCGCGCAGGGTGCTGCCGGTTTCGACCACATCGGCGATGGCATCGGCGACGCCGAGCTGGATGGAGACTTCGATCGCTCCGTCGAGCTGCACGGTCTTCGCATCGATGCCTCTGGCCTGCAGGTCGGCGTCGACGAGGTTGGGGAAGCTGGTGGCGATGCGGGCACCCTCGAGCTGTGCCGGGGAGGTGTAGGAACCGCTGACACCGGCGTAGAAGAAGCGGGAGGCACCGAATCCGAGTCCGATGACTTCCTGCGCCTCGGCCTTCGACTCCAGAAGCAGATCGCGACCGGTGATGCCGGCGTCGAGGATTCCCGACCCGACGTAGACGGCGATGTCGCGGGGGCGCAGGTAGAAGAATTCGACGCCGTTGACTTCATCCTGATGGACCAGGGTCTTGCTTCCCCGGCGGGTGGAGTATCCGGCCTCGCTGAGCATTTCGGAGGCGGCTTCGGACAGTGCGCCCTTGTTCGGCACGGCTACACGCAGCATGGTGTCCTTTTGTGTTTCATCGTCAACGGTTGTGAGTGGTGCTCGGACTGCGGTTCAGGCGGTCTCTGGTTCAGGCGGTCTCTACAGATGCGAGTTGACGTCGTCGAGGCTGAGATCCTTGGCGACCATGAGCACCTGGAGGTGGTAGAGCAGCTGGGAGATCTCCCCGGCAAGCTCGTCCTTGGTCTCGTACTCGGCCGCCATCCAGACCTCTGCGGCTTCTTCGACGACCTTCTTTCCGATCGCATGGACTCCGGCGTCGAGTTCGGCCACGGTCTTCGAGCCTTCGGGGCGATCGAGGGATTTCTGCAGGAGTTCGGCGTAGAGCGAGTCAAAGGTCTTCACGAATCCAGCCTAATACATCGCCTACTTCGCGTCCGCACAGGGTCTCGACCAGCGGGACAGCCCCAGTGAGCGGAACGGTCTCATTCCTCCGGGCTGCGGTTGATGTCCGTTGCGCCGAGGTGGGGCGCAGAGATCGTCTGCCGTGATCTCTTCGACCAGTCGATGAAGCCGATGACGACCATGACGAGGAAGATGAGGTACACAGCCCCGGAGAACACGAGGCCTCCGGCTACTGCCAGGGGAATGCCGACGAGGTCGACGGCCAGCCACACGAACCAGAATTCGACGATCGCCCGTCCCTGGGCGTACATCGCCACGAGTGATCCGATGAAGATGTAAGCGTCTGGGTAGGGGTTCCATGACCATCCGCCCAGTGCCAGGACATAGCCGAACACCGCGGTGCCCAGCAGCAGGGCACCGATCAGGAGGAATCGTTCCTTCCAGGTGGCCCAGCGGACGAGGACCTCTCCTGCGGCTTCGCGCGATTTGTTCCACTGCGTCCAGCCCCACACCGCGGCGACGATGATGACGACCTGCCGGGAGGCGTTGCCGCCCAGGCCCGCGGAGATGCTCGCGGCGAAGAGCAGGATGGAACCGAGGATCTGCACCGGCCAGGACAGGATGTTGCGGCGCAGCGCCAGGACCACAGTGGCCAGGGCGCAGATGTTGCCGAACAGGTCGGAGTACGGCACTGGTTTGCCCAGCAGTTCGAATGCCGGCGTGTTCAGCCAGTCGAGCAGTTCCATATCGGCCTTCTTCAGTGCACGTGTGATGCTGCGAGTTCACGCAGCCCTGAGATCGCGGCGGCGGCGTCTTCGGGTCCGTAGACGGCGGAGCCGGCCACGAGCACATCGGCACCGGCGTCGACAACGCGTTCGACCGTCGAGGTCGACACTCCCCCATCGACCTGAAGTTTGATCTCAAGCCCGGAAGCCGAAATCGCTTCACGCGTGCGCCGGATCTTCGGCAGGCACACATCGAGGAACTTCTGCCCGCCGAACCCGGGTTCAACGGTCATGATGAGGATCTGATCGAACTCGCCGAGGAGGTCGATGAAGGGTTCGATCGGAGTCGCCGGCTTGAGTGCGAGGCTGGCTTTGGCTCCCAGCTTCCGGATCTCCCTGGCCAGACGCACGGGTGCGGCGGCCGCCTCGGCGTGGAAGGTCACCGAGGCACAGCCGAGTTCGGCGTAGACGGGGGCGTGCCTGTCCGCCTCGGCGATCATCAGGTGAGCGTCGAGTGGGATCGGGCTGATCGCCTGGATCCGTTCGACCACGGGAGGACCGAATGTCAGATTGGGGACGAAATGGTTATCCATCACGTCGATGTGAGCCATATCTGCCGTGCTGATCTTCGCCAGTTCGCCCCGCAGGTCCGAGAAATCGGAGCTGAGGATGCTGGGATTGATCTCGATCGCCATTTCAGTTCGCCTTCCGCATCAGAGCCAAGAACATTCCATCGGTGTTGTGGACATGGGGCCACAGCTGAGCGTACCGTCCCGCTCCCCTGGTCACCGAGGCAAACCCCTCGGCGTCGGTGCCGGTGACCTCGGCGAGGACCGCCGGTGCGTCGAGGATCTCGACGTCGGTTTTGCGCAGGACATCGTCGACGACGAGCACGGTCTCTGCGTAGTGGGAAGAACAGGTGGAGTAGGCCACGACTCCCCCGGGAGCGCAGGCGTCCAAGGCCGCACGCAGAAGCTCGCGCTGCAGCCCAGCCAGGGCATTGATGTCCTCGGGGCGCCGCCGGTAGCGGGCTTCGGGACGACGCCGCAGGGCGCCGAGGCCCGAGCAGGGGACGTCGACGAGGACCTTCGCGTAGGGACCGGTGGCATCACGGGCATCTTGGACGCGGGTGGTGACGTTGTCGAGTGCCTGGGTGGAAGACCTCACGAGTTCAACCCGGTGCTCACTGGAGTCGAAAGCGTCGAGGGCACCGCCCTGCTGTTTGGCGATCGCTGCCAGGACTGCGGCCTTGCCGCCGGGGCCGGCGCACAGGTCTGCCCAGTTGCCTGCCGGTGCCTCAACCTGTGCCAGCGCCAGCGCCACCAGTGCGGAGCCTTCGTCCTGCACACGGGCGCGGCCGGTGGCGACGGCATCGACGTTCTTGGGCACGGCGGTCTCGAGGGTGACGCCGATGGGAGAGAATTCGGTCGGGGCCCCAGGCAGCTCGCTGCGGTCCACGAGTCCGGGCAGGGCGGAGACGCTGACCTTGGCCGCCGCATTGTCTGCCTCCAGCAGTGCCTGCAGTTCGGAGGCCTGACGACCATGGCCCTTGAGTGCTTGGGTCATGGCCCGAACGATCCATTCGGGATGAGAGTATTCGATGGCCTGTTCGCCCACAGCGGTGGCACCGTCAGTCACGCGACGCAGCCATTCGGCCCGGTCGACCTCGGAGATCCGACGCAGCACGGCGTTGACGAATCCGGCGGTCTTCGGTGCATTGGTCTTGATCACGGCGACGGTCTCAGACAGTGCTGCATGGTCGGGCACGCGCATGGACAGGATCTGGTGGGCGCCGAGGCGCATTCCGGCCAGCGGTTCGGCGTCGATGCTGTCGATGGGCCGGTTCGCGGCCCTGGCGATGATCGCATCGTAGAACTCCTGTTGGCGCAGGGCGCCGTACGTCAGTTCCGTTGTGAACGCCGCGTCCTGGGGTTCCATGTGCGTGCGGGCCAACTTGGCGGGCAGGAGCAGGTTCGCGTAGGAGTCCTTCGTCTCTACGTCGAGGAGGACCTCCCAGGCGATGCGCCGCGGCAGGTTCTTCGCCTGTCTGGGCTCACGCTCCGTCTGCTGTCGGCGCGGAGCCGACTTCCTGCCGGCTCCACCTGCTTTCCGGCGTGAGTTGCCGGCTGCGTTCCCGGCTGGCTGCTTCCGTGGCCTGCGCTCTTCTGCTGGCATCTGTCTCATGCTCCTTGCTCGGGATCGGCCGCCGGCTCGGCGCTGGTTTCCAGGGGATCGAATCGGATGTCGCCGCGGCCGCGCAGGAAGTCAACGGCGGCCATGCGTGCTTTGCCGAAGGGTTGGATCTCCGCCACGTGGACCCATCCGTCGCCGCAGCCAAGCACGGCGGTCTTCTCCCAGGATGTCAGGAGGCCGACCTCTGGCGGGTCGGTGACCTCGGGAGCAGGTGTGAGACCGAAGAGTTTGGTCCGCTTCCCATCGACATCGGCCCATGGTCCGGGGCTGGGGCTGACTCCCCGGGAGCGGTCGATGATGGCCTGTGCTGGTTCGGTGAAGTCGAGATGAGCATCATCGACGCCGATCTTGTCCGCGTGGGTCGCCTCTCCGGACTGTGGGGTGAGGACTGCGGTTCCGTCCTCGAGGTCGTCGAAGGCGGCGACCAGTTCTGCCGCGCCTTTGTGAGCGTAGTCATCGAGTGCGGTGGCGACGTCGGGATGGTCAAGCGGCAGTTCGAGGCGACGCAGGACGGGGCCGGAGTCCATGCCCTCGTCGATTCTGAACACGCTCACCCCGCTGTGCTGTCGGCCCTCGATCAGGGCTCGCTGGACGGGTGCGGCTCCGCGATGGGCGGGCAGGAGGGAGAAGTGGAGGTTGAACCAGCCGAGTTCGGCGGTGGATAGGGCTGCCGGTCCGGCGATTGCTCCATAGGCGACGACGGCCACGGCATCGACCTTGAGCGCGCGGAGTTCGGCGATGACCTCACCGCGGAGACGACTCGCTTCGATGACATCGAGACCCAGCTCAAGTGCGCGGGCCTTGACCGGCGAGGGGGTGAGGACTCGCTTGCGTCCCACCGGGGCGTCGGGTCGGGTGAGGACGGCACGGATGCGGTGTCGAGATTCGACAAAGGCCTCGAGGGCTGGCACTGCGGCATCCGGGGTTCCGGCGAAGACGATATCCACTTGAGGAATTCTACTTGTTCGGTCCGCAGGTGCGGCGCCCGGGCATCATCGGGCTCACAGCGACCGCGGATCGTCGATGCGGATACGGACTTGGGGCAGCTTCTTCGCCGACCGCGAGGCGATGAGATGGGCCAGTGATTCCCCCACCGCGTCGCCAGCCGCGATCGGATAGGCTGCGACCGCTTTCTGGTCATCGCCGTCGGAGTCGCGGATGAGTTCGGTCAGTTCGGGCACCTCGGCGAGGACTGCGTCGATGCCGGTGCCGGGACCGGTGAGTTCGACGATGCGACGGTAGGGCGGGAATCCGAGTTCCCTGCGATCGCCGAGTGCTCTGGACATGCTGGTGACCGGGTCGAAGGTGGTCACCGTGCTCCGGATTGCCTCGTCGGTGTCGCCGAGGTAGACGACTCCCCCGGCAGTGCGTGATCTCACGAGGACTGCCGCACGCAGTCGTCGGCTGATCCCCTCGTCGGTTGAGCGCATCCAAGGCCCAGGCCACAGCGAGTCGAGCAGAATGGCGCAGGCGTAGCCCCCGAGAGCATAGGGTTCGGCTCCGGTGGTGGCGACGACGATGCGGGCAGTGTCATCGATGGCGACGGGAATGTCATCCCCGCCGGATTCTAGGATTTCGATCCCCGGCATGGCCTTGCGCAGCTCTTCGACGGTGCGACCCCTGCCGCGCACGATCGACCGCACCTGGTTCGAGCGGCAGCGCCCGCAGGAGAAGGTCTCGGAGTGGAAGCCGCAGGATCGGCAGGCGAAGGGCCCCACCTCGGACTGGGTGGTCAGCGTGGCCGAACAGTTGGGGCAGCGGGCGACCTCTTGGCATCGTGCGCAGGCGAACACCGGGTAATACCCGGCTCGTGGGACCTGGACGAGGACGGGGCCGACCGCGTTGGTGTCCTTGGTTCCGGGGCGCAGGGCACCACGCATGAGCTGCCAGGCCCGCGAGGGGATGCGCTGCCAGGCGAAGGGGTCACGTTCCTCATCGGGGACGAATACTCGGGGTGCTCCCTCGCGACGTTCCGGGCCGGTGGGCGTACTGTCGCGCAGCCACCCGACTTCCACGAGACGCTGGATCTCGGCGCTGCGGTCGGTGGAGACGAACAGCAGCCCGGTGGTCTCGATGGTCGACCTCAGCAGGCAGACCTCTCTGGCGTGCGGGTAGGGAGCGTGCTGGTCGAGGTAGTTCGAGTTCGAGTCGTCGAAGCAGATGATGAGGCCCAGGTCTGCGACGGGAGCGAAGGCCGCGGCTCTGGTGCCGATCGTTATGCGTGTGTGTCCCAGCAGTCCCCGCAGCCAGGCATTCCACCGCTGTTCGGGCGATTGGTCGGCGCTGAGCACCGAGTGCGAGTCGATGTCCGCGCTGGCGTCGAGGGCCGCTGAGAGGACAGCAAGTTCGCGGTGATCGGGCACCAGCCACAGCACGGACTCCCCCGCGGCCAGTGTGGCCCTGGCTGCGGCCAGTCCGGCGGTGATCCAACTGAGTCCCGGGGTGGGCCCGGGTACGCAGGTCAGTGCGATGCGCGGATGTTCGGCGGCGGGGAAGTCCTCTGCCTGGTCGGACGGGGAATGTCTGAGGACCCATTCGCCGAGGCGGCCGACCGTGTCCTCGGCAGTCGCCGTCTCGTTGTCTGCAGCGGTGGTCGAGTTCTCGGACGCCGTGCTCGCGTTACCGGAGTCTGTCGGTGCGCTGGAACTGCTCGCGTTCTGCTCACGCGTCTTCTCAGCCTTGAGAACGGCCTTCTCGGCGCGGGCGTGGCGTGGTGGGATCGCCAGCCGAAGGACGTCGGAGAGTGTGCCGGCGTAGCGGCGGGCGGTGGCGGTGCCGAGACGCAGCAGCTCGGGGGTGAGGACTGCGACCGGACTGGTGATGCGTTCGATCGTGGCCAGTGGTCCGATGTGATCGGATGACTCGACCCGCTCGAGCAGGAAACCGTCACGCAGCTTACCTGCGAACTTGACCCGTACTCGTACACCCGGACGGGCGGTGTCGGCGAACTTCTCCGGCACCGCGTAGTCGAAGGCACGGGCCAGGTGCGGCACCGGGTGATCGATGAGCACTCGGGCCACGGGATCCTCCGCAGCCACCGGCACCTGTCCGAGGGCAGAGGTGCCGGTGTCGATCGGAAGAGGTTCGTCCATCAAGCCGAGGAGACTGCACGCAGCAGATCGTCGGCGCGGTCCGTGACCTCCCAAGTAAAATCAGGGAGCTCGCGGCCGAAGTGACCGTAGGTCGACGTCTGGGAGTAGATCGGGCGCAGGAGGTTGAGGTCCCGGATGATCACGGCCGGTCGCAGATCGAAGACCTCGCGAATCGCCTTCGAGATCGCGTTCGGGTCGACCTTCTCGGTGCCGAAGGTCTCGACGTAGAGGCCCATCGGGTCGACACGGCCGATGGCGTAGGAGACCTGCACCTCGGCGCGGTCGGCGAGCCCGGCCGCCACGACGTTCTTCGCCACCCAACGCATGGCATAGGCAGCAGAGCGGTCGACCTTCGACGGGTCCTTCCCAGAGAAGGCACCTCCACCGTGGCGGGAGTAGCCGCCGTAGGTGTCGACGATGATCTTGCGACCGGTCAGTCCGGCATCGCCCATCGGTCCGCCGGTGACGAAGGGACCGGCCGGGTTGATGTGGATGTTGGCATGAGAGTCGTCGAGACCGGAACCGGCGATGACCGGATCGATGACGAAGTCCTTGATCTCGGAATGCAGCTGGGCCTGGTTCACGTGTGCCGCGTGCTGGGTCGAGACGACGATGTTCTCGATCGACACGGCTTCGTCGCCATCGTAGCCGAGTGTCAGCTGGGTTTTGCCGTCGGGGCGCAGGTAGTCAAGGGCGCCGGTCTTGCGCACCTCGGACAGCTTCTCGGCCATGCGTGAGGCCAGGTGGATCGGCACCGGCATGAGGACATCGGTGGCGTTGTCGGCATAGCCGAACATCAACCCCTGGTCTCCGGCGCCCAGGCTTGAGCCGTGGTCGGATTCCACGGCTTCACGGAAGTCCAGCGGGTTGGTCACACCGGAATGGATGTCGGTGGACTGGCTGCCGATGGACACGGAGACTCCGCAGGAGTGTCCGTCGAATCCGGTGTCGGAGGAGTCATAGCCGATTCCTGTGATGAGCCGGCGGACGATGCCGGCGACATCGGCGTAGGCCGCGGTGTTGACCTCGCCGGCGACGTGGACGAGACCGGTGGTGACCATCGTCTCGACTGCGACCTTGGCGTTCGGGTCCTGACTCAGCAGATCGTCGAGAACGGCATCGCTGATCTGGTCGCAGATCTTGTCGGGATGGCCCTCGGTGACGGATTCGGACGAGAAGAAACGCAGATTTGATTGACTCACGGCGTCGATTCTACGCATTCCATTCGATTCACGAGAGCCGCGATGACCTTTTCCGAAACATCGTCCTTGCTGCCGTGGAATTCCACGGATGCGTCGACGTCAGTGCCGTCAGCGCTGAGGATCTGGACGGCGTTGTCATCGTGGCCGAAGGCTCTGTCCTCGGAGACATTGTTGAAGACCAGGAGGTCGACACCCTTGCGCCGGAACTTCGCCTTGGCGTAGTCGAGCGCACTGTGATGAGAATCTCCGGTCTCGGCGGCGAATCCGACGATGATCTGCGACTCGGGGCGTGACTGCACGAGCCCAACGAGCACATCGGGGTTCTGCACCAGGTTGAGGGTCAGGCCCTCACCGCCGGACTTCTTCATCTTCGAATCGGTGCGCTGTGCCGGCCGGTAGTCGGCGACGGCTGCGGCCATGATGATGGCATCGGCCTCGGGTTGAGAGGCGAGCATCTGGGTCTGGAGTTCGAGCGTGGATTCGACGTTCGTGATGCGCACGTTCTCCGGCAGACCGGACAGGAGTCCCGTGTCGATGTTGGCCGCGACCAGGTCCACGTGGGCTCCGGCTGCGGCGGCGGCTCGTGCCAGTGCGATGCCCTGTTTGCCTGAGGAGCGGTTGCCGAGGAATCTCACGGGATCGAGTGGTTCTCGGGTTCCGCCGGCACTGACGACAAGGCGCTTGCCCTGCAGCGGTCCGCCGAGCTTGGCGGCCGCAGCGTTCGCAGCGGCGGCAAGGGCGAAATCAACGATCGTCTCGGGTTCGGGCAGGCGCCCGGGACCGGAGTCGGGTCCGGTGAGTCGTCCCACAGCGGGTTCGAGGACATGGATGCCGCGCTGCTTCAAGGTCGCAATGTTGGCGACGGTGGCAGCGTTCTGCCACATCTCGGTGTGCATGGCCGGGGCGACGACCACCTCGGCGGTCGTCGTCAGGACCGTTGCGGTGAGCAGGTCATCGGCGATGCCTGCGGCCAGTTTGGCCAGGGTATTGGCTGTGGCCGGCGCAATGACGACGAGTTCGGCATCCTGCCCGATGCGGACATGGTTGACCGACTCGACCTCGTCGAAGACGTCGGTGCTCACGGTCTGCGAGGACAGTGCCTCAAAGGTGGCGGCACCGACGAAGTTCAGCGCGCTGGCAGTGGGCACGACCTTGACGCTGTGCCCGAGCTCCCGGAGCCGCCGAATGACATGGCACGCCTTGTAGGCGGCGATTCCACCGGCGACGCCGAGTACGGTTCTCACTGGTCGCTGAAGTCCAGTGCGCCATCGTTGCTGGCAGCGGGCTGCGCAGGCTCCTGGCTGAGGCCACCGAAGTCGGCTTCGGTGACTTCGCGAGCCACGATCTTGCCCTCGTTGATCTCGCGGAGCGCGATCGACAGCGGCTTCTCATGGGTGCCGGGGGTCACCAGCGGACCGACGTTTTCGAGCAGTCCCTCTTGGAGCTGGGCGTAGTAGGAATTGATCTGGCGGGCTCGCTGAGCCGCAATCGAGACCAGTTCGTACTTCGAGCTGGTCACGGCCAGCAGATCATCAATCGGTGGATTGGTGATGCCTTCAGGTTGTGCAGGCAATGAATGTCCAATCTAATCGGTAGTGGATATACCCATCAATGATATGAGTTCTTCGGCCGCAGTGCGAACGTGGTCATTGACGATGGTGACGTTGAACTCGGATTCGGCCGCCAATTCCTGCTTGGCAGTGGTGAGTCGACGCTCCTGTTCGGCCTCTGATTCCGTTCCGCGACCGGTGAGTCTCGACACGAGCTCGTCCCAGCTGGGTGGTGCCAGGAAGACGAACAGCGCCTCCGGCATCTTGTCCTTGACCTGGCGTGCGCCCTGCAGATCGATCTCCAACAGGGCCGGAATCCCCTGAGCAAGCTTCTCCTGCACTTGGGCCGAGGGCGTGCCGTAGCGGTGGCGACCATGGACCACGGCGTACTCGAGCAGCTCACCGGCGGCGATGAGCGAGTCGAATTCGTCATCGCTGATGAAGTGATAATGAACACCATCGACTTCGCCGGGCCGCCGTGGCCGCGTGGTGGCGGAGACGGAGAACCAGACCTCGGGATGGTGATCTCTGATGTACGCGCTGATGGTGCCTTTTCCGACCGCGGTGGGACCCGCGAGAACGGTCAGTCGATTATTCACAGATCTATTGTTCACACATTCAGGAGTATTTCTCCAACAGGGCATTCTTCTGGTGTACGCCCAGGCCCTTGATCCGACGTGACGAGGCGATGCCCACGTCGTCCATGGCCGCTTCCGCACGCCGGTCGCCGACTCCCGGAAGGGATCTCAGCAGATCGACGACGCGCATCTTCGCGAGTGCTTCGTCTGCGTCGGCCTTCTTCAGCACGGCGGCGAGATCGGTTTGACCATTCTTCAGCGCTGATTTGACCTCGGCTCGCGCCTGACGCGCTTTGAAAGCCTTGTCAAGAGCGGCTGAACGCTGTTGCGGGGTCAAAGGTTCGAGTGCCACATTATCTCCTCTGTCACCATGAACGGGCAGGTAGGGAAGTTGCTTCAGTCTAAAACAAAAACCCTCGTGAGAGGCATAAAGCGGCAAAGAAAACTCAATTGCTCGCAGAACTGCTCACTTCGGGTCCACCCCACTCCACCTCAGGCGACGCAGAAAATCGGAGGAGAGCATTCAGGCAATCGGCACAGAGCAGGCAACGAGAGAAGGCGTGCAGGCCGCACAATGACGCTGCCTGCACGCCTTAAGCGCAGTGAGATCAGACACACGCTCAGGTGGTCTCAAACAGCTCCTGCGCGACCGGCTGACATGTCCTGCGAGTCTCAGATCACCTGTGTCAGGGACTCGTTGAGCGACTTTGCCGCTGCCCGCACGCCTTCGGGTCCTGCGCTGAGCACGGCCCGTGAGGTGGTGGCCAGGATCTGGTTGGCCGCGATGGCCTCGGATCCGAAGACATCGATCAGCTCGGCGATCCCTGCTCCCTGAGCACCGACCCCGGGTGCCAGGATCGGACCGCCGCATGCGGCCGGGTCGAAGCCGAGGTCACGGGCCGCGGACCCGATCGTGGCACCGACCACCAGGCCGAACCGGCCCAAGCCCTCGGTGGAGTCTGCCTCGTTGCGCGCGGCGACCTGGGACACGATCGACCCGGCGACCGAGTCACCGAAGCCGTCTGCGGCCTCACCACGTCGTGCGTGCTGAACTTCCGCACCTTCGGGATTCGAGGTCAGGGCCAGGACGAAGACGCCCCGATCATGCGCCTCGGCGAGGTCGAACGCCGGGTCCAGTGCCCCGAATCCGAGATACGGGGAGACCGTGATCGAATCCGCTGCCAGCGCCGAGGTGGGCTCCAGGTAGGCGCGTGCGTACGCTCCCATGGTCGACCCGATGTCCCCGCGTTTGATGTCGAGGACGCTGATGAGCTCGTGTTCCCGGCAGGCAGCCAGAGTCTCTTCGAGCGCAGCGACCCCGGCCGAACCGTATTGTTCGTAGAAGGCCGACTGCGGTTTCACGGCGGCCACAGTCCCGGACAGTTCAGACACCGTGCGCAGAGAGAATTCGCGCACACCTTCCGCCGTGCGCGGCAGTCCCCAGGCCTCGAGAAGATGATCGTGGGGGTCGATGCCCACGCACAGTGGTCCGTGCTCGTCCATGGCCGCCTGGAGGCGGGCGCCGAACATCACGCGCTCCAATCCTGCAGACTGCGAACCTTGAACGTCTTGTCGCGGACGACCTCGAGCGAGGTGACTGCCGCGGCGAATTCGGCCAAAGTGGTGATCAGCGGCACGGAGTTCGCTGTGGCAGAAGCACGGATCTCGTAGCCGTCTGCGCGTTCCTGACGGCCGGACGGAACGTTGATGACCATATCGATCGTCCCCGCTGCCAGGTAGTCGAGGATGGTGCGATCCTCGGCATCGGCCTCGAAGTGCTTGTGCACCTGAGTGGTCTTGATGCCGTAGCGGGACAGGACCGCGGCCGTGCCGGTGGTCGCGACGACGTCGAAGCCCATGTCGACGAGTTCCTTCACGGGCAGGACCATGGCGCGCTTGTCCCGGTCAGCGACCGAGACGAACACCGTACCGGAGGTCGGCAGCTTCACCGATGCGCCCAGGAGACCCTTGGCGAAGGCCGTCGGGAAGTCGTGGTCGATGCCCATGACCTCACCCGTAGAGCGCATCTCCGGTCCGAGGATCGAGTCGACGACCTTGCCCTCGACGGTCCTGAACCGTCGGAACGGCAGGACCGCTTCCTTGACCGCGATCGGGTGGTCCAGAGGCAGCCGCGAACCGTCGCCGGTCTCGGGGAGCATGTCCCCGCGCAGATCTGCGATGGTGCGGCCGACCGCGATGAGCGCTGCTGCCTTGGCCAGCTGAGTGGACGTGGCCTTCGAGACGAAGGGCACGGTCCGCGAGGCGCGGGGGTTGGCCTCGATGACGTGGAGCACGTCGGCGGTGATGGCGAACTGGATATTGAGCAGTCCGCGCACATTGGTGCCTTCGGCGATCGCCGCGGTGGCGGTGCGCACGCGTTCGAGCACATCCTCACCCAAGGTCAGCGAGGGCAGCACGCACGCCGAGTCACCGGAGTGGATACCGGCCTCCTCGATGTGCTCCATGATGCCGCCGATGAAGATGTCGGTGCCGTCATAGAGGGCATCGACGTCGATTTCGATGGCATCTTCGAGGAACCTGTCGACGAGGACCGGACGGTCCACGGAGATCTCCGTGGCCGTGGCCATGTAGTCCACCAGCTGCGTGCGATCGTAGACGATCTGCATTCCGCGGCCACCGAGAACATAGGACGGACGCACGAGGACCGGGTAGCCGATCTCCTCGGCGATCTTCTCGGCCTCGGAGTAGGTCACGGCGGTGCCGTGCTTCGGTGCGGTGAGCCCGGCACGGTCGAGCACGGCCCCGAACTCGCCGCGGTCTTCGGCCAGGTCGATGGCCTCAGGCTGGGTGCCGAGGACCGGCACGCCTGCGGCCTTGAGCTTATCGGCCAAGCCCAGCGGGGTCTGCCCACCCAGGGTGCAGACGACACCGAGCATGGGACCGGCGGCCACCTCGGCGTGGTAGACCTCCATGACATCCTCAAAGGTCAGAGGTTCGAAGTAGAGACGATCGGCCGTGTCATAGTCCGTCGACACGGTCTCGGGGTTGCAGTTGACCATGATGGTCTCGAAGCCTGCCTCGGAGATGGCCATCGTCGCGTGCACGCATGAGTAGTCGAACTCGATGCCCTGACCGATCCGGTTCGGACCCGAACCGAGGATGAGCACGGCCGGCTTCTCACGCGGGGCGACCTCGGTCTCCTCGTCGTAGCTCGAGTAGTGGTACGGGGTGTGTGCGGCGAACTCACCGGCACAGGTGTCAACGGTCTTGAACACGGGGCGGATCCGCAGGGCGTGGCGGACACCGGTGACGACACCGGTCTCCATGCTGCGCAGTTCGGCGATCTGCTCATCGGAGAAACCGTGGTTCTTCGCGACCTTGAGCACCTGGGGATCGAGTTCGTCTGCTGCGGAGATGAACTCGGCGACCTCATTGATGAGTTCGATCTGGTCGAGGAACCAGGGATCGATCTCGCAGGCCTCGAAGACCTCCGCATTGGTCAGTCCCGCAGCCAGACCCCGCTGCACGGAGTGGATGCGATCCGCGGTGGCATGCGAGATGGCTTCGAGGACGGACTCTCTGACGTCCTCGTCGCTGATGTCGGGCAGGTCGGTCCAGGAGAATGAGGCCTTTCGCTGCTCCATCGAGCGCATGGCCTTCTGCAAGGCGGTGGTGAAGTTACGGCCCAGGGCCATGACCTCGCCCACGGACTTCATGGTCGTCGTCAGCGTCGGGTCGGCTGCGGGGAACTTCTCGAAGGTGAACCGTGGGATCTTGACCACGACATAGTCCAGCGTCGGTTCGAAGCTGGCAGGGGTGACCTTCGTGATGTCGTTGGGGATCTCGTCGAGCGAATAGCCGACGGCCAGCTTCGCGGCCATCTTCGCGATCGGGAATCCGGTGGCCTTCGAAGCCAGGGCCGAGGAGCGCGAGACTCTCGGGTTCATTTCGATGACGACGATGCGGCCGGTCTTCGGATCCACGGCGTACTGGATGTTGCAGCCGCCGGTGGCGACGCCGACGGCGCGGATGACGTCGATGCCGATGTCGCGCATCTTCTGGTATTCGCGGTCGGTCAGCGTCAGCGAGGGTGCCACCGTGATCGAGTCACCGGTGTGCACGCCCACAGGGTCGACGTTCTCGATCGAGCAGATGACGACCACGTTGTCCTTGTGGTCGCGCATGAGTTCGAGTTCGTATTCCTTCCAGCCGAGGATCGATTCCTCGAGGAGCACCTCGTGGTTCATCGAATCGCCCAGTCCAGCTCCGGCGATGCGGCGCAGGTCGGCTTCGTCATAGGCCATGCCCGAGCCGAGCCCGCCCATGGTGAACGACGGCCGCACGACGACGGGATAGTTGAGCTCTTCGGCACCAGCAAGTGCCTCGTCGATGGTGTGGCAGATGACGGACTTGGCCGATTCTGCGCCGCACTCTTCGACGATGGTCTTGAACTTCTGACGGTCCTCGCCGCGCTGGATGGCTTCGACGTCGGCGCCGATGAGTTCGACCCCGTACTTCTCGAGGGTTCCTGCGTCGTGGAGTTCGATCGCGGCGTTGAGCGCCGTCTGACCGCCCAGGGTCGGCAGGATCGCGTCGGGGCGTTCCTTCTCGATAATCGATTCGATGATGTCGGGATCGATGGGCTCGACATAGGTGGCGTCGGCGACATCGGGATCGGTCATGATCGTCGCCGGGTTCGAGTTGATGAGGATGACGCGCAGGCCCTCTTCGCGCAGCACACGGCAGGCCTGGGTGCCCGAGTAGTCGAATTCACAGGCCTGACCGATGACGATCGGTCCGGAACCGATGACCAGGACGGATTTGAGATCTTGTCTGAGTGGCATGAGTGCTCCTTAGGCCTGTGCGACCTGGGAAGTGGACATGAGGTCGATGAAGCGATCGAACAGGTAGCTCGAATCGTGAGGCCCGGCGGCGGCCTCCGGGTGGAACTGGACGGAGAACGCCGGAATGTCGAGGCACTGGAGGCCTTCGACCACGTCGTCATTGAGGCACACGTGGGAGACGGTGACTCGACCGAAGTCCGCGTCGTGTGGTGCCTGCGTCTCGCCCTCCAGGGGCGCGTCGACGGCGAATCCGTGGTTCTGCGAGGTGATCTCCACCTTGTCGGTGGTGCGGTCCATGACCGGGACGTTGATGCCGCGGTGACCGAAGGGCAGTTTGTACGTGCCGAAGCCCAGTGCTCGGCCCAGCAGCTGGTTGCCGAAGCAGATGCCGAAGAACGGGATCTTCGCAGCCAGGACCTCGCGCAGGAGTCCGACCTGGTCATCGGCGGTCGCCGGATCCCCGGGGCCGTTGGAGAAGAAGACTCCGTCGACGCCCAGCGCCTTGATCTCGTCGAAGCTCGTCGTGGCGGGCAGGAGGTGGACGTCGATGCCGCGTTCGCTCAGGCGTTCCGGCGTCATCGATTTGATGCCCAGGTCCAGGGCCGCGACACTGAACTTCCGCTCTCCCACAGCGGGGATGAGCTGGGGCTCGGTGATCGAGACCTCTTCGGCCAGTTTCGCGCCGGCCATATGCGGTGAGGCCTGGACCTTGGCCAGCAGCTCTTTGTCATCGGCATCGGCGGCGGGACCGGAGAAGATGCCCATGCGCATGGCACCGGCTTCGCGCAGATGCAGGGTCAGGGCACGGGTGTCGACGTCGCTGATGCCCACGATGCCGGATTCTTCGAGGCGCGTGGACAGGTCTCCGATGGAGCGCCAGTTCGAGGACACGCGGGAGGCGTCGCGGACGACATAGCCGGCGACCCAGATCTTGGCCGATTCGTCGTCATCATCGGTGATTCCCGTGTTGCCGATGTGCGGCGCGGTCTGGATCACGATCTGACGGTGATAGGACGGGTCGGTCAGTGTCTCCTGATAGCCCGACATGGCGGTGACGAAGACCGCTTCGCCCAGGGTCTCTCCGATGGCGCCGTAGGCAGAGCCTCGGAAGGTGCGTCCGTCTTCGAGGACGAGGACGGCAGGTGTGGTGGACAGTGTCATTGTGCCTCTTCGATCATTTCGCGGATGCGGTCGACGGTGGGGGTGGTGCTGGCGGCGTAACGGGCGCGGAAGCCTGTGTCGACGAGGGTCTCCCCCAGCCGCCAGGTGATGCGGACGATGCCGCCGCGTTCGACGAATTTGCCGATCATGCCGGCGGTGGTGTCGACGGAGACGATGTCGCGCCTGGGGATAAGGAAGTCCTCACGTCCGGCGAGGTCCATGATGACTCCCCCGTCGGTGACGACGATCTCTCCCGTGGTGCGGATGCCGAGACCATGGACGGCGACGCGTTCGAGTGGGTGCCCGGCCAGGGTCGTCGACACATAGGAGCCTTCGACAGGTTCTGCGACGGGCTTGATTCCCATATGCGGCTTCGCTGGCTGCGGGACGTCGGTCTGGCTCTTCTTTCGTCGGCTCCACCCCCAGGTGATGGCGAGGACCAGCAGCAGGAAGACGACCGCGATGATGATGACGCTTACTGGTCTGTCCATGATGCTCCTGCCGGATGGGGTGTGCTGAGTCGTCCGCCGGAGAGAACCCGGTGGCCGTAGAAGAATGTGTCGGTGATCGAGGTGGAGACCTCAAGACCGGCGAAGGGGTTGTTGCGGCCCTTCGTCGCGTGGTCATCGGGCACGATCGTGTGCGTCGAGTTCGGGTCGATGAGCACGATGTTGGCACTGGAGCCGATTTCGAGGCTGCCATGGCCGGTGGCCCCGGTGATCCGCGCCGGAGTCACCGACATGACCCGGGCGAGGTCGCCGTAGTCGAAGTCGTAGTCCGCCATCGCCTCGACGACGATGGACAGTGCCGTCTCCATGCCGACCATGCCCATGGCCGCGGCCGTCCACTCGCTGCATTTGTGTTCGGCGGTGTGTGGGGCGTGGTCGGTGCCGATGACGTCGATCGTGCCGTCGGCCAGCGCCTCGCGCAGTGCGGTGACATCGGCCTCGGTGCGCAGCGGCGGGTTGACCTTGTATACAGGGTCGAAGCTGCGGACGAGTTCGTCGGTGAGCATGAGATGGTGCGGGGTAACCTCGGCGGTGATCTCGACTCCGCGCGACTTCGCCCAGCGGATGATGTCGACGCTGCCTTTGGTCGAGACGTGGCAGATGTGCAGCCGTGAGCCCACATGCTCGGCCAGGAGCACATCGCGGGCGATGATCGATTCCTCGGCGACGGCGGGCCAGCCGGGCAGTCCCAGCTCAGCGGAGACGACACCCTCGTTCATCTGCGCGCCCTCGGTCAGGCGCGGTTCCTGTGCATGCTGGGCGATGACTCCGTCGAAGGTCTTGACGTATTCGAGGGCCCGGCGCATGAGCAGCGGGTCGGAGACGCAGATCCCGTCGTCGGAGAAGATGCGGACGCGAGCCGCCGATCGGGCCATGGCTCCGATTTCGGCGAGGTTCTTGCCTTCGAGTCCGATTGTCACGGCACCGATGGGCACGACTTCGGTGTAGCCGGCGGTACGCCCGAGGCGGTGGACCTGTTCGACCACGCCTGCGGTGTCGGCGACAGGTGCGGTGTTCGCCATCGCATGGACGCAGGTGAACCCGCCCGCCGCGGCCGCTCGTGACCCGCTCAGGATCGTCTCCGCGTCTTCCTTTCCCGGTTCGCGAAGATGCGTATGCATGTCGACGAGCCCAGGCAGAGCGATCAGTCCTTCTGCACTCACGACTTCCACCGAGGTGTCGTCGGGATCGAGCAGATCCGGATCGACGATCGTCGAGTCCTTGATGGCGATATCGGCACTTCCCTGGCCCAGCACGTTCGCACCGCGGATCAGATAGTCAGTCATTGGTCTCCTCCTGGCCTGTCAAGAGGCGGTACAGGACCGCCATGCGCACGCTGACTCCGTTCTCGACCTGGTCGAGGATGAGGGCGCGCGGTGAGTCGGCGGCTGCCGCTGAGATTTCGAAGCCGCGGTTCATCGGCCCCGGGTGCATGATGAAGGTCTCCTTCGGCAGTCCCGCCAGGCGGGCCGCGGAGAGTCCCCACAATCGTGCGTATTCGCGTTCGTTGGGGAAGAACGATTCGTGCATGCGCTCGTGCTGGACACGCAGCATCATCACGGCTGCGAAGTCTTCGCTGTGCAGCGCCTCGTCGAGGTCGTAGTGCAGGGTCACAGGCCAGGTCTCGACGCCCCAGGGCAGCAGCGTCGGGGGTGCGACCAGATGGACTTCGGCGCCGAGGTTGGCCAGCAGGTGAACATTCGAGCGGGCTACCCGGGAGTGGAGGACGTCGCCGACGATGGCGACCTTCGCCCCGTCGAGACCGCGTCCGCGTGGGCCGTCCTTGACAGCACCCGAGGCGGAGAATCCGCCGAGGGCACGGCGCAGGGTGAAGGCGTCGAGCAGTGCCTGAGTGGGGTGTTCGTGAGTGCCGTCGCCGGCGTTGACGACGGGAACATCGATCCAACCGGTGTGGGCCAGGCGATGCGGGGTGCCGGATCCGGGATGCCGAACGACGAGCGCATCGGCGCCCATGGCCGAGATCGTCTGGATGGTGTCCTGCAGGCTCTCGCCCTTGGATACCGAAGAGCCCTTGGCGGAGAAGTTGAGGACGTCGGCGGAAAGCCGCTTGGCCGCTGCCTCGAAGGAAAGACGGGTCCGTGTCGAGTCTTCGAAGAAGAGGTTGACCACGGTGCGTCCACGCAGAACAGGCAGCTTCTTGACCTCACGGTCAGAGACCTGTGTCATCTCTTCGGCGATGTCGAGAATCGAGATGGAGTCCTCGCGGCTCAGCGACACGGTGTCGAGGAGGTGCTTCATTCGCGGCCTCCCGAGATGGTCACGCCGTCTTCGCCGTCGATCTCAGCCAGGGAGACATTGACGCGTTCGCTGCTGGAGGTGGGGAGGTTCTTCCCGACGTGATCGGCCCTGATCGGCAGGTCCCGGTGGCCACGGTCCACGAGCACGGCCAGCCGAACCTTGGACGGACGGCCCAGATCCGAGAGCGCATCGAGTGCGGCTCTGATGGTGCGGCCGGAGAAGAGCACATCGTCGACGAGGACGACGGTCTTGGCATCGATGCCGGCGGCGGGAATGGTGGTGGGCTCCGGGGCGCGGTAGGCGCCGCTGCGCAGGTCATCACGGTACATGGTGATGTCGAGGCTACCGACGAGTTCGCCTGCCATCTCCGGTCGTGCCGAGATCGAGGCGATCTGTTCGGCCAGCCGGGTGGCCAGGGGCACCCCGCGGCGTGGAATCCCTAGGAGGACGAGGTCATCGCTGCCCTTGTTGGACTCGATGATCTCGTGGGCGATACGGGTCATTGCCCGTTTCATATCTGGGGCATCGAGCACTGTTCGCTGTGTCATGCTTCCCCTTCTCCGCCTCTCCGGACGGTGGTTAAAGGAGTGGTTCGATTCGATTGTAGACCTCGGTTGAGCGAGGTCGGTTCGCGGGTCCGGATTCCGGACCCGCGGACTCAGATCAGGGTCGGCTTGACGTCCAGGACGCGTGAGAGCAGACCCGAGATGAAGCCGGGTGAGTCATCGGTTGAGAACTGCCTGGCCAGGGACACCGCTTCGTCGATCGCTGCCTTGTCGGGCACCTCGTCGTTGAAGATGATCTCCCAGGTCCCGATCTGGAGCAGCGCCAGATCAACGGCCGGCATCCGCTCCAGAGTCCAGCCCTCCGCATAGGTGGCGATGATCTCGTCGATCTCCTCACGATGACTCGTGATTCCTTCGACGATCTCCACCGCGTAGGCCTTCATCGGATAGTCGGGATCGTTGGACCTCATGGTCACGATCTGCTCGGTGTCGAGGCGTCGCTGACCGGCCTCGAACATCAGTTCCAGGGCCCGACGGCGGGCCCGCGTACGTGCTGACACTTACTTGACGCGACCCAGGTAGTCGCCGTTGCGGGTGTCGACCTTGACCTTGGTGCCCTCTTCGAGGAACAGAGGCACCTGAATGTCGTATCCGGTCTCCAGCGTCGCAGGCTTCGAGCCGCCGGTGGAGCGGTCGCCCTGCAGGCCGGGCTCGGTGTGGGTGATCAGCAGCTCGACCGACGGCGGCAGCTCTACGGAGAGCGCCGTGCCCTCGTGGAAGGAGATCTGCAGGTTCTGGTTCTCGAGCATGTAGTTGGCGGCATCACCGACGAGCTCAGGCGAGACGCTGACCTGGTCGTAGTCCTCAGCGTCCATGAACACGTAGTCGGTGCCGTCATGGTAGAGGTACTGCATGTCGCGACGGTCGACGTTGGCTGTCTCGACCTTGGTTCCGGCGTTGAAGGTCTTGTCGATGATCTTGCCGGAGATGACGTTCTTGAGCTTGGTGCGGACGAATGCCGGACCCTTGCCGGGCTTGACGTGCTGGAACTCCAGCACCTGCCACAGCTGCTTGTCGATATTGAGCACAAGGCCGTTCTTCAGGTCGTTGGTTGAAGCCACTAATCCGTCCTTCTTCGTGTCAGTCTTGGCCACCGCGAGGTGATTGGGTGTGTTTGGCATTGGTTGGCAGTTTCGCCAAACAGCAATTCTAGCAAGCTCCTGCGGGGGCTGCCATCTCGGGCCCGCGAACTCGGCTCAGGATGCGCTCTCAGGTTGCCCCGAGCGCTGACTTCAGCCCAGGTCCGCACCGAGCATGACCCGCGGCGAGTCCTCCCCGATCTCCTGGTAGGCCGTATGGAGGATCGAGACATCTGGGATCTCCACGGTCGAAGGTGCCCCGACCTCACCCAGCAGCACCATGCGCAGCATGGAGCCGCGGGCCTTCTTGTCGCGCTTCATAGTGTCCAGCAGCTGTGGCCAGACATCGGCACGGTAGGCCACGGGCAGACCCAGTTTGGTCAGCAGCTCACGGTGGAGGTCGACGGTCTCGGGAGGAAGACTCTTGACCATCGCCGCCACCTCGGCGGCGAAGACCATGCCCACGGACACGGCGGCACCATGGCGCCACTGGTATCGTTCCTTGTGCTCGATGGCGTGTGCCAAGGTATGGCCGTAGTTGAGGATCTCGCGTCGACCGGATTCCTTGAAGTCATCGGCGACGACCTCGGCCTTGACAGCGATGGAGCGTTCGATGAGCTCGCGCAGGACGGGACCGTCCACCTCGGCGATCTCTGCCTTCGAATGACTGCTCACCAGATCGAGGATCTTGGGATCGGCGATGAAGCCGGTCTTGACCACCTCGGCGAGGCCGGTGAAGAGCTCGTTCTCCGGCAGCGTCTGCAGCGTGTCGAGGTCGACGAGGACACCCGAGGGGGCATGGAAGGAACCGACGAGGTTCTTGCCTTCGGCGGTGTTGATGCCCGTCTTGCCGCCGATGGCCGCATCGACCATTCCCAGCACCGTGGTGGGGATGTGGATGACGGAGATTCCCCGCAGCCAGGTGGCCGCGACGAAGCCGCCGAGGTCGGAGACAGCTCCCCCGCCGACCGTGATGATGGCATCGGAGCGAGTGAAATCACTCTGGCCGAGCACCTGCCAGCAGAATGCTGCGACCTGGACGTGCTTGGCTTCCTCGGCATCGGGGATCTCGGCGACGATGGCATCGAGGCCGGTTGCGCGCAGGTCGTCACGGACCGTCTCCCCCGTCGTCCGCAGAGCCCGAGGATGGATGACGAGCACCTTCTCGACCCGTGGCCCCAGAAGCTCGGGAAGTTCACCCAGGAGCCCCTGCCCCACGAGAACCGGGTAGTTCCCGCCGGCTTCGACGTTGATGCGTGTGAGACTCATTCGTGCACTTTCCCCTTTGCTGCCTCCGCGTCGGTGATGACCGCGGTGGCTGACTTCTGAACGTCTTGCGTCCCCAAGCCTAACTCTCTGCTTCCCGGTCCGAGTACTTGGCATACTCTTCGGCTCGCTGCAGCCCGGTGAGGACATCGACGACGCGGTTGACGATGGTCGAAGGATGCGAATTCGACGCGTGGACGCGGAAGGTCGCGACCTGGTCGTAGAGCGGCTCCCGTTCTTTCACGAGTGCCAACCAGTTCTCGACCGGCGTTCCCGCACCCCGCAGCAGAGGCCGATGCGGCGAGTTCAATCGCGTCATGACGGTGTCAACGTCGATATCGATGTGCACGACCTTGATCGCCGGATGACCCAGCTGCGCTCGGGTGCCCGAATTGAGGATCGCTCCCCCGCCCAGGGATACGATTCCCGGACGGTCGAGGAGACGACGCAGGGCACGTCGGACGACCTCGCGTTCGATCCGCCGGAAGTGGTCCTCACCGCGTTCGACGAAGATCTCTGCGATGACACCGTACTTGTCGACGATATTCGCATCCGTGTCGATGAGCGGCAGATCGAGTCGATCGGCCAAGAGCCGACCGATCGTGGATTTGCCGGCGGCAGGCGGCCCGGTCAGGACGATGCGCGACTGCGAGGCCGGGACCGGTTCCAATGGTGGAACCGGTTTCGGGTGCGGGCGTTGAGTCATTGGCCGATTCGGAGGTTCTCCGGAATGGCCGCCACGTAGGCATCCAGGTTCCGTTTGGTCTCGGCCACGGAGTCTCCCCCGAACTTCTCCACCACTGCCTCGGCGAGAACGAGAGCCACCATGGCCTCGGCCACGACTCCCGACGCCGGAACCGCACAGACGTCGGAGCGCTGGTGGTTGGCCTTGGCGGGTTCACCGGTGACGACGTCGACGGTGGCCAGGGCGCGTGGGACCGTGGCAATGGGCTTCATGCCTGCACGGACTCGCAGCGGACCACCTGTCGACATTCCGCCTTCGGTGCCGCCGGCTCGGTTGCTCACGCGTCGGATGCCGTCGTCACCCACAGCGAGTTCGTCGTGGGCCGCGGACCCGGGGCGCCGGGTGGTGAGGAAGCCGTCGCCGACCTCGACGCCCTTGATCGCCTGAATGCCCATTAGGGCTCCAGCGAGTCGGGAGTCGAGCCGACGGTCCCAGTGGACATGCGAGCCCAGTCCGGGCGGAAGGTTGTAGGCGAGGACCTCGACGACACCGCCGAGGGTGTCCCCGGCCTTCTTCGCAGCATCGATCTCGGCCACCATGCGTGCGGAGAGTTCCGGGTCGAAGCAGCGCACGGGATCGGCGTCGAGTGCGTCGACGTCCGAGGCGAGCGGCAAAGCTGGCTCGGACGTGGCTTCTGTGGACTCCGCAGCCGTGCCGATTGCCACGGTGTGGGAGACGAGTGTGATGCCCAGTTCGCCGAGGAAGTTCGCGGCGATAGTTCCCAGGGCTACACGCATCGCGGTCTCTCGGGCGGAGGCGCGTTCGAGGATCGGGCGTGCCTCGTCGAACCCGTATTTCTGCATTCCGACGATATCGGCGTGGCCGGGCCGCGGGCGGGTCAGCGGGGCGTTGCGGGCCTGACCGGCGAGCTCGTCCTCGTCGATCGGGTCGGGGCTCATCACGGATTCCCATTTGGGCCATTCGGTGTTCCCGACTTCAACGGCCACCGGTGAACCCAGTGTCTGACCGTGTCGGACTCCGCCGAGGAGGCGAACCTCGTCGGCTTCGAACTTCATCCGTGCTCCACGGCCGTAGCCCAATCGGCGTCGAGCCAATCTCGCGCGGATATCTTCCCTGGTGATCGGAACGTGGGCGGGAAGCCCTTCAATGATCCCAGTCAGCGCTTCGCCGTGGGATTCGCCTGCAGTCAGCCATCTCAACATTCAACCGATTCTACAAAAGGATTGGCGCAAGCACCGACCCGAACCACATTCCGGATAGCATTGCGGGTCCGAATGCGATCGTCGTCGTCTTCAGACTGCGTCGTGCGGCCGCCGACAGCAGTGCCGCGAGGCCGGCGATGAGCATCATGATGATGAGGACGAGAGCTGGCGCCCATACCGAGAACAGCGTGGGCACGCCGAACACGACGAAGGCGAGTTTGACGTCGCCGAGGCCCATGGTGCGTGCATGCATGACTCGCCCGATCAGGTGGAGGATGCCGAAGAACAGCACCCCGGCGCCACCGGCGATCAGGGCCAGAACCCACATCTGGGACTCTCCCAGGAGCGATCCGAGGGCGAGGACCAACAGTTCGGCGCCGATGAGCGGGTACATGATCCTGTCCGGCAGCCGGTGGATGACGAAGTCGACGACGACGAGGAATGGTGTGGCCGCGGCTGCTGTGCCCAGGCTCAGCGCCAGCAGAAATGCGTCGAACGCCCCTAGGCCAGCCGAGGAGCCAGCGACGGGGTTGGAAGCCGTCGAGGATCCAGCGACGGAGGCGGGACCGATCCCGGGGAAGAGCAGGGTGGCAACGGTTGCGAGCACGATGCCCAGGACTGCCAAGGGCAGCGGGCGGAAGGCATGTGATCTCGCGAGCACGCCGACGTGTCCGTCATCGGCTGTCCACCATGAAGTCGAGCGAGACAGGAGCAGTCCGAAGCCAGCGCTGATGAGGGCGCTGACCCCGATCGGCCATACGTGGAGAACTCCGATGTCCACCCTCGCCTGCCCTTCCCGTCTCCGTCGTCAGTCGCCTACCGGTCCAGGTGCGTCCTCGAGGGCTCGATACATGGCCACGGTGATGGCTGCTCGACGTGCAGAGTCCCTCGTGCGTCGGTCTCCGCCGTCTGCAGTCTCCGTGTTCCGCAACTCAGCCTCAGCGTTCTGCGACTCGGCTGCGGCGATGAACATCTCCGACTGCGCCACAGCCTGCTCGACGAGCATCACCGTGCCTTCGACCGGGATCAGGCCATGTGCCTCGGCCGCTCGAAGGAAGCCGGATTCGGCGGCATAGGCGACATCAAGTGCCACTCCGCTGTGAAAGTCGGGTGACCACTGCAGCTCGGGAACCGCCTCGGCGGGGAGGGTGGAGATGACGATGGCAGCGGGTTCGATCCGCCTCAGCGGTGCGGTGGTCGCCGTGATCCCGAGCCGTTGACTGAGTTCGAGGACCCGACGCGCCCGATCAGGGTTCCGCACGAGGAACTCGATCGAGGTGATGCCCAATTCGTGGCAGGCCAGCAGCGCAGAGGCCGCAGTCGCTCCCGCACCGAGGATCGTGGCCCTGTCACCATATTCCGTGTCGCACGTGGTCAGCCCTGGTGCCAGGGCTCGCACGATCCCCTGGACATCGGTATTGGCCACTGCCGTCGAACTCGCTGAACGGACAAGGGTGTTCGCGACACCGGTCAGCCCGGCAGTGTCGTCGAGATCCCACCCATGAGCGCGTGCGAGCTCGACGAGCTGCTCCTTCAGCGGCATCGTCAGGGAGAATCCGACTTCCTGATCATGATCCGCCAGAAACGCCTCGAGCTCATCGGCACCGAGGTCGTAGCTGGCGTATTCGCTGCCGTGAAGTCCCAGCGCCTGGAACGCCGCACGATGAAGCAGCGGTGACTTGGAATGAGCGATCGGGCGACCGAGCACCGCAGCCGAAATCGTCATCCGTCGCCGTTGCCTTTGTTATGTTCCTTGAGCCACTTCCGGTAGATCTCGACGTTCTTCCGGTGCTCGTCGAAGGTGTCGGCGAACTTGGTCTCCCCTGTGTCCGGGTTCGTGGCAACGAAGAACTGCCAGTCGCCTTCTGTCGGGTTGAGTGCGGCATCGACAGCACCGGAGCTCGGCGAGTTGATCGGCCCTGGAGGCAGCCCCTTCTGCTTGTACGTGTTGTACGGGCTGTCTGACTGGCGTTCTTCCTTCGTCGTCGTCAGGTCGCTGCGGGCACCGTGGATGTAGGCGACGGTGGCATCAGATTGGAGGAGTTTGCCGGTCTTCGAATCATCGGAGATGCGGTTGAGGAAGACGCGCGCCACCTTCTTCCGGACGTCCTCGTCACCAGGCGATTCGATCTCGACGAGGCTGGCCAGAGTCATGATCCGATTCGCGTCATCAAGGTCGATGCCGGAGTTCTCGATCTCGGTCTTCGTCTTGGCGACCATTTCGGACACAACAGCCTGGGCGGTCTTCTCCTTGTCGAGATCGTACGTCGCTGGGTACAGATAGCCCTCAAGGCTGGGAGCATCGACGTCGAGGCCGTAGTCCTTCGGGGTCTTATCGTCGATGGCTTTGTCGACCGCCTCGGCCTTCATCCCCGATTCAACCATCGTGGACTTGATCTGCTCGATCTTGCGCCCCTCGGCGATCGTGATCTTGGGCGGTTTGATGGGATTGACGAACGCTTCGACTGCTGCCTTGGAACTCATCTTCTCGCGCAAGATGATCGGACCGGCCTGAATCGTGATGTCTCGACGTTCGACCTCATCGAGGAACGGCTCGGAGTTCATGATCACTCCGGCTTCGACGAGCTGGTTGGCCACGGAACGGGCCGAGGCTCCCGGCGGGATCTCCACAGAGACCTCGCTGGTGCCGGCGCCCTCATAGTCGCCTTTGGGACCGAACAGGTCGTCGAAGACTCCGCCGGCGGCTCTGACACCGAAGAAACCGCCGATGCCGAAGACGAGAACACAGACGACGACGATGGCCGTCGTCCTGCGTCTGCGCATCATCCGGCGGTGCTTCTTGGCTTTGAGATCGGACCTGGACAGCCCTTCGTCTTCCGAAAACTCGCCTGGGAACGGGCTCATTGCTCACTCTCCTCGTCGGGCATTGCTCGACCGGCCGGTTGTCCGGTGTTGTGTTCGTATTCGAGGGCGTTCTGCAGAATGATGACTGCGGCCTGGGCGTCGACGATCTCTCGGCGCTGACGCGAGTTCTTCCCTGCGGCTGCGAGGGCGTGGTGGGCTTCGACAGTGGTGAAGCGCTCATCGACGAGGCGGATCGGCGTCGCCGTGGCAGCGCTGATCCGCTTCGCGAACTCCAAGGCTGTTGCTGCTGCCGCTCGGGCCGATCCGTCGAGGGATTTCGGGTCGCCGATGAGTAGTTCGATCGGTTCGTATTCGTCGATGATCTCCCGCAGCGTCTTCAACGCTGCGGGTTCATCGGTCCGCCTCACCACGGTCAGTGGCGTGGCGAGGATGCCATCGGGGTCGCTGGCGGCCACCCCGATGCGCACCGAACCGATGTCGAGGCCCAATCGACGGCCCCGGCGGAAACTCACTGGAGAGCTGCCTTGACTGCTGCGATGGCAGAGGGAATCGCGCTGACATCGCTGCCGCCGCCCTGGGCGAGGTCGGGCTTGCCGCCTCCGCCGCCGCCGAGTTCACCGCAGGCCAGGGAGACGAGCTTCCCAGCTTGGTGTCCCTCTTCACGTGCGGCGGCGGTCGTGGCGATCACGACGACCGGCTTCGAGTTGCTTGTGCCGATTCCCAGAACCACAGCGGACCGTTCGCTGACTCGGCCGCGCAGGTCGGTGACGACGGTGCGGATGTCCCCTGCGTTGGAGACGTCGCCGAGGTCGGCGACGACGAACAGGGTTGATCCCACGGTCTCGGCATTGTCGAGGAACTTGCCGGCTGAGGCCAACAGCTGCTGGGAGTTCAGGCGGGCGATTTCCTTCTCCGCGTCCTTGAGTTTGCTCATCAGGTCCCCGACGCGTTCCTGCACATCGGTGCCTGGCACCTTGAGCATGTCGGAGAGGGAGGACACGCTGCTGCGTTCTGCGGCCAGGGAGCGGAAGGCGTCCATGCCGACTGCGGCCTCGATGCGGCGCACACCGGAGCCCACGGAGGCTTCGGAGAGCACGGAGATCGGCCCGACTTCCGAGGAAGAACCGACGTGGGTGCCTCCGCAGAGTTCACGGGAGAAGGGTCCGCCGATGTCGACGACGCGCACGATGTTCGGGTACTTCTCGCCGAAGAGTGCCATCGCACCGGACTTCCGGGCGTCTTCGAAGGGCAGGAATTCGGTGCCGACCTCATAGTTCGAGCGCACCGCGAGGTTGGCGACGTCTTCGATCTCCGCACGCATCTGCTGGCTGGGTGCTTCGGGGAACGAGTAGTCGAAGCGCATATAACCGGGCTGGTTCATCGATCCGGCCTGAACTGCGTGGGTGCCCAGGATCTCCCGCAGTGCTGCGTGGACGAGGTGGGTGGCGGTGTGTGCCTGTGAACCCTGGAACCGGTGGTCGTGGTCGACGACGGCCAGGACCTCGGCGCCGACGTGGATCTCGCCGTCGATGACTTCGACCCTGTGAGCGGGCAGACCCTTGATGGGATTCTGCACGTCGAGGACACGAGCGGTGAAGCCATGGCCCTTGATGAGGCCGATGTCGGCACGCTGCCCGCCTGCCTCGGCGTAGAACGGGGTCAGATCGAGGATGAGGTCGGCGGTCTGTCCGGGTGTCAGGACTTCCTGGGCGAGACCATCGACGACGATCCCGCGCACCCGAGAGTCGGCTTCGAGCCTGTCGTAGCCGACGAATTCGGAGACACCGTCTTCGAGCAGTGCCGAATAGGCCGAGAGGTCGGCATGTCCGCCGCCCTTCTTCGCCTTCGCGTCGGCCTTCGCCCGGGTCCGCTGTTCGCTCATGAGGGCACGGAATCCCTCTTCGTCGACATTCACGCCCTGCTCGGAGGCCATTTCCAAGGTCAGGTCGATGGGGAAGCCATGGGTGTCGTGCAGAGCGAACGCAACGTCGCCGCTGAGGGTCTTGTCCGATGCGGGCAGTGAGGCTGCCGCGTTCTGGAACAGCTGAGTGCCGGACTCCAGGGTCCGCAGGAACGCCTTCTCCTCGGCATAGGCGATGCGGGAGATGCGGTCGAAGTCGGTCTCGAGCTCCGGGTAGGAGAGCTTCATCGACTCCATCGACACCGGGAGCAGTTCGGGCAGGACCTCGCTGGTCACGCCGAGGAGACGCATCGCACGCACGGCACGGCGCAGGAGACGGCGCAGGATGTAGCCGCGTCCTTCGTTGCCGGGGCGAACACCGTCGCCGATGATGATGAGGGAGGAACGCACGTGGTCAGCCACGACGCGCATCTGCACATCGGCTTCGTGATCGGCACCGTAACGGTGTCCGGAGAGTCGGCTGGCGGCTTCGATGACGGGGAAGACCTCGTCGATCTCATACATGTTCTCGACGCCTTGGAGCAGGAAGGCGACGCGTTCCAGGCCCATGCCGGTGTCGATGTTCTTGGCGGGGAGCTCGCCTGCGATGTCGAAGTCGACCTTGGACCGGACATCGCTGAGTTCGAACTCCATGAACACGAGGTTCCAGATCTCGATGTAGCGATCCTCGTCGGCCACAGGGCCGCCTTCGACTCCGTATTCGGGGCCGCGGTCGAAGTAGATCTCGGAGCAGTAACCGCCGGGACCGGGCTGCCCGGTGTGCCAGAAGTTGTCCTCGTTGTCGCGCGGCTGGATGCGGTCACGGGGAATCGAGGTCTCTTCGAGCCACAGGTCGATGGTCTCGAGGTCGTCTTCGTGGACTGTCGCCCACAGGAGGTTCTTGTCGAAGCCGAGCCCACCGTCGTCCACAGAGTTCGTCAGCAGGCCCCAGGCGAAGCGGATGGCCTCGCGCTTGAAGTAATCGCCGAAGGAGAAGTTGCCGTTCATCTGGAAGAACGTGCCGTGGCGGGTGGTCTTTCCGACTTCTTCGATGTCGCCGGTGCGCACGCACTTCTGCACGCTCGTGGCCCGATTGAACGGAGCAGGTTCCCGACCGGTGAGGTAAGGGATGAACTGCACCATTCCTGCGATGTTGAACAGGATCGATGGATCGGAGCTGATCACCGACGCTGAGGGGACGACCGCGTGCCCATTCGCTTCGAAGTAGTCCAACCAGCGCTGTTTGATCTCTGCCGTCTTCATCCAAGGCCTTTCACATGTTGCGTGTGCACTCTTGCACTCATCAGTGACTAGTTTAGTGACTCAACCACATTATGCGAGGTGCCGACGCTGCGCGCCGCCGACCCGCTGGTCACCCCGAGATCAGCTTTAGGTTCGGTCCTGTGGTTGAGCGATTGTCGGGCGGTTGTTCACCGTCCGAACGAATTGGGGGTGAATGCACAACTGCCCGGAACTCGATGTTCCGGGCAGTTGCTGCCGTGCGATCCCTCTGGGGTGATCAGCGCGAGTAGTGCTCGACGACCAGCTGAACGTCGACGGTCACAGGAACCTCTTCGCGCTTCGGGCGACGAAGCAGAGTGGTCTGCAGTCCCTCGAGGTTGACGTTGAGGTAACCCGGAACTGCAGGGAGAACATCCTTGTGTCCACCGGCTGCAGCGACCTGGAACGGATCCATCGATGCGCTGCGCTCGTGCACCTGGATGGTCTGTCCTTCCTTCACGCGGAAGGAGGGGCGGTCGACGCGCTGTCCGTCAACGGTGATGTGACGGTGCACGACGAACTGACGTGCCTGGGCGATGGTGCGGGCGAAGCCCGAACGCAGGACAAGGGCGTCGAGACGCATTTCGAGGAGCTCAACCATGGTCTCACCGGTCAGACCGGAGAGGCGGCTGGCTTCTTTGTAAGTCTTGAGCATCTGAGCTTCACGGATGCCGTACTGGGCGCGAAGACGCTGCTTCTCCTTGAGACGGACCGAGTAGTCGCTGTCATTGCGACGACGTGCGCGGCCGTGCTCGCCTGGAGGATACGGGCGACGCTCGAAGTACTTCTCCGCCTTCGGAGTCAGCGGCATGCCGAGGGCGCGCGAGACGCGCGTCATCCGGCGGTTACGTGCTGGTGCTGGCACTGTATTACCTTTCATCAATATGGTGTGTCACGACTGGCCATAGGTTCTCGCCCGAGTCGAAACGGTTGTTTCCCAGGATGGGAAAGAGGGATTGAGCGTCGAGATACGCTCGCACCGACCGCCTTTAGCTTGCAGGCACAACAGCAACCTATCTTAGCCGATTCCATTCCCCCTGCGCAAAGCGGAATCGATGGTGATCGTCTGGGTCTTCCGGCACCCAGCGTCGGGGTGTTTCGGCGCCCGATGTCCGGGTCTTCCGGCGCCGAGGTGGGCCGCCGATGGCCCGAATGTTCCCTTGAAGATCAGGTATCGGATTCGGTCCATTTGAAGAGCCGTATGCTTAGTCCGAAGAGCACCACAGTTCCAAGGACCATGAGTGCCCACAGCAATCCCCACGGCAGGGTCGGAGCGATGCCTGAGAGATCGAGATTGATGGCATCCGCCATCCAATTGGTGGGGATGAGATAGCGCACCCAGGGCACATCGCTGAGGTACGGAATTGGAATGACGGTGCCCGATCCGAACAAGACTATGATCGGCACCAAACCTGCCAGCTGCGTCACCAGGTCGGGGTTCTTCGCTCGTGCGGCAAGGAGGAAGCCGATGCTGAATATGAATCCGAAGGCGAGCAGCAGCGATACGATCAGTCGCGGCCAGCTCCCGCCGTGCATGTACCCGCTGAAGAAGGCGATCGCCAACACGATCATCGTCTCCACAAGGCACATCAGGATGCGTGGTGGTGCGTGGGCGATGAGGATATCGCGGGCCCTGACGGGTGTCGTACCCAGCATCGTCATGACGCCCTCGTTTCGCATGCGGGCGAAGGGCGCGGCCGTGCCGACGAAGGCGATGGCGGCGTACCCGGTCAACAGCGCCAGCGACAGGTTCTGTCTCAGAAAGTCGATCTGGGGACTCCCCTCATCATCGACCACGGTGATCTCGGAGTGGGGAACTCCAGCAGACTCAAGTGCCTCCACGATGCGCAGCCAGTCTGGTCGATCTTCGGAAGAGATGACGACTGTGTAGCCGGCTCCTGATCCCTCGCGTGTGAGCTCGGCATTGGCAGCGGCGGCGTCACCGGAAGCTTCGTTGCTCGTCTCGATCCCGTTCGCGGCGTCAAGCTGATCGGTGATTTTCGACTCGACCGTGTCAGTGAGGAGCAGTCGCGGCGTGCTTCCACCGCCGTTGATCATCGCTTGGAGTGCGATGAGCACTAGAACTGTCACTACGAAGAACACGGACATGCTGATGAGTGATCTGCTGTCACGAAGCAGTTCCTTGAAGTTGGCACGAATCAGCGTCTGCAGGGCCGTGCCCGAGGTGGTCTTGGAGCTTGTCATCTCATTCCCCTCTGACCAGCGAGGTGTAGACATCGTTGAGGCTGCCCGCTCGGATTCGCAGGTTTTTGAATCGGAGATCTGAGCTGTACAGGCTTCTGATGAACGAATCCGAATCCTCTGTCGTGACAGTGACGATGCCGCCGGGCGAGAGTCTCGACTGTTCAACCAGCGCATGGGTCTCACACCAGGCCCGCGCCGACTCGCCCTGACCGGGATCGAGCATTGTGAAATCGATGTTCGCGGTGGAATCGAATTGATTGATCAACGCGCCGGGAGACCCTGCGATCCGCATTCGGCCGTCGACCATGATGGCGACTCGATCACACAGCTCGGTCGCCTCTTCGAGATGATGGGTCGTATACACGATCGTCTTGCCCAGCGACTGCAGTCGCCGAATCGACACCTGCAGCTCCGTGCGCGCCGCGGGATCCAAACCGGCCGCTGGTTCGTCGAGGATGAGGATGTCCGTGTTGCCGACGACTGCGAGACTGAATGCCAGACGCCGTTTCTGCCCGCCTGAGAGTTTCGAGAAGCGTTGGCCACGGTGGTCAAGGAGTCCTGCAAATTCGATAGCATCGTCCGGTTTTCTCGGATCGGAATAGAACGATGCGTGCAGCTCGACGAGTTCGGAAACGGTCAGATACTGGAAGACACTTGATTCCTGCTGCTGGAGGGCAACATGCTCTACCGTAAATTTTCTGTCGCGGTAGGGATCGTGCCCCATGATCGCCACCTGACCGCTGCTGGCACGGCGGATTCCGGCAAGCATCTCCAGGGTGGTCGTCTTCCCTGCACCGTTGGGTCCGAGCAGCCCGAATATTTCGCCTTGCTCCACGCTGAAGGACAGATCGCTGACTGCGTGGATGTCGCCGTAGCGTTTGCTCAGATTGGAAACGTCAATGCAGGTGGTCATCACTAGCGTCCCTCCATCGGGCTGGCGTTCTCCTGTCGAGCAACTCCCTCGTCACCGGGTCAGGTGGTCAGATCGCACATCTGCAAGTGACTGGTTTCAAGGGAACGGCTACTACATTTGATCTTACATTTCCTTCGTCTACTGACAAAATTCCTTGCCGAGAGACCAAAGCATATGTGCCTTGTCTGTATGACTCGACCAGGCAGGGCGACGGCCGGAAGCTACCCTTCGACTCCGACGATGCCTATGATGGCGCTCATGGACGAACCTGGCTGGGAGCTCCTGTCGAAACGAGATATCCACCGTGGCTACGTCACCCTGACCGAACATGAGGTCATGCTCCCCAAGGGTGATGTGACCCGATATGAGGTCGATGAGTCCGCCCCCCTGCGGGTTCGCGGTTCTCGGCCTGACCGAGGACGGAATGCTGCGGCTGGCTCGGGAATACCGTTACCCCGTTGGCACGTGGATCTATGATCTGCCGGGTGGTGCTGCGAACAGCGGTGAGGATCCTGCCGATGCTGCGCGAAGAGAGTACGAAGAAGAGACAGGCCTGCGCCCGATCGATCTCGTTCACCTGCATACGTTCTATCAGAACCCGAGTCGCTCCCCCACACCGATTCATCTCTATTTCTGCCGATCGGTCACTGCAGGCACACCCATAGATGACGACCCCCAAGAGGAGGTGCGGACTGTGGAAATGTCAGTGTCCGCGTTCGACGAGCTCATCAGCACAGGCGAAATTGTCGATCCGGTCCTGCTCATCAGCCGTCTCATCGCAGCACAGAAGGGGTTTCTCCCGGAGATCTGCTGAAAAGTCAGATTTCAGCATCGCCTACATCGCCTACATCGCCTACATCGCCGGCATCGCCGGCATGGCCGGCAACATCTGTGTCGCCAGCAATATCGGTGTCGCCGGCTTCGCCGTCGGTCCCTCGTCCGGTCGGCAGCCGCAATGCCGCATCGGCGACCTCGGCCCCCGAACCACCGTAGATATTAACGACAGTGTGAACTCCTGCCGTGGTCAGTGCATCGGCTTGATCCTGACGCTGGACCACTGCGGCAATGGCGCCGCCGAATCCAGCTATTCTCAGCTGTTCGAGCGCGAAGGTGTTCGAGTCATGGATCGCCATAGCCAAAATCACGGTTCGGGCGGTGCCGCCAACGACCAGGCGGTGCCAGAACTCGTGATCGGTGGCGTCACCTTCGAGCACATTGAACTGTTCGCGTTTCAGCTCTTCCACCACCAGGTGATCGTTGTCGACACCGATGACTGAGAGCCCTCCGCTGTGAACGAGGCGTTCGTAGGCGCCGCGACCGATGCGCCCCATGCCCAGCACCACCACCTCGGCGGAACCGGTGTCGATCGGACGATCCAGTGGTCTCAGCTTGGATTCGTTCTCGTCGGGCAGGATCGCGTCGAGTCGGCCGACGATCTGCAGGCTGTAGGCATTGGCCAGTGAGGAGATGATCATGCCGATGGCCACGGCCAGGGCGGTCACGGTCAGCCAGCTGTCCTCGAAAACTCCGTTGCCGGCGCCGACGGCCACCACGATGAGGGCGAATTCGGAGAAGTTGCTCAGCGCAAGACTGGTGCGGAAGCTGGTCCGATTGCGCAGGCCGAAGAGGCGGCCCATCAGGTAGAAGCTGAGGAAGTTGAAGGGAAGAAGGATCACGCACAGGATCAGGGACATCAACAAGTCGGCCCAGGTCGGGACCGCCTGCAGTCCGATGGTGACGAAGAAGGCGACGAGGAAAAGTTCCTTGACGCTGAATAGGGACTTCGACAGCTCGGTGGATCTTGGATGGCTGGCAAAGAGAAGTCCCATCACCAAAGCGCCCAAGTCACCGTGAATGCCCACGGACTCGAACGCCACGTATCCCGGGCCCAGAGCCATGACCACGCCGAAGAGCACCAGCAGTTCTCCTCGGCCGACACGCTCGAGGACGCGGCGCAGCACCCATGCAGCGGGGACGAGGAGAACGAGAGCGAAGGCCCACGGGCTCGGTGGCTCTTCCCCTGCGATGGTGATGAAGGCGACGGCCGCAATGTCTTGGATGACGAGGATGGCGATGGCGATCTGACCGTAGTACGACCCGTCGTCGGAGCGATCTTCGAGCACCTTGACCACGAGCACCGTTGAGGAGAAAGACAAGGCGAAGCCGAGCAGACCGATCGTGCCCAGACCACCGTCGAGTGACACAACGCCCACGACCGCGGCGAGTCCGATCGTGCCGGCTCCGACGAGGACACTGGAGATCATATGGAGTGCAGCCGTGCCGTAGGCCTCGGGTTGCAGCAGGGATCGCAGATCGAATTTGAGCCCGATGGTGAAGAGGAGCAGAACCACGCCGAGGTCGGAGACCCGTTCGAGACCGTCGAACGCGGTGAAACCGAGGTAGTGAAGCAGGAAGCCGGCGCCGAGGAAGCCCACCAATGGTGGAATGCGCAGTTCACGTGCCACCAGCCCCAGGGCGAGGGCGGCCGCGATGGTGACGATGATGTCCTGCACGTCGCCCCTCCTCGGCCCCTACTGCGCCGACTCACCGACAGCGGCGGCGGCACGTGTTCATCTTGTGAACAAAACTACCGTGTCAGCCGGCTCGGCGCTACGACATCCGTCGTGGCTATCAGGGGCGGAGCAGTCTCTGCAGCATCTCGAGTCTCTCCCCTAGGGAGCGCTCCATGCCATTGCCCGTGGGTTCGTAGTATCGCTTGCCGCGCAGTGTTTCGGGCAGGTATTCCTGGGCGGCGACTCCGTGAGGATGATCGTGGGAGTATTTGTAGCCTTCGCCGTGGCCGAGTTCCTTGGCGCCGGGATAGTGCGCGTCGCGCAGATGTGTGGGCACCTGTCCTGAGAAGCCGTTCTTGACATCGGCGATCGCTGCGTCGAGTGCCCGGTAGCTCGCGTTCGACTTCGGCGCCATGGCCAGATAGGTGACCGCCTCGGCGAGGGGGATGCGGCCTTCGGGCATGCCGATGTTCTGCACGGCCGTTGATGCCGCGACCGCGATCGGCAGTGCCTGCGGATCGGCCATGCCGATGTCCTCGGCAGCCGAGATGACAACGCGCCGCGCGATGAAGCGCGGGTCCTCCCCGGCGACGATCATCCTGGCCAGGTAGTGCAGCGCGGCATCGACGTCTGAGCCGCGAATCGACTTGATGAATGCGGAGACGACATCGTAGTGCTGGTCCCCGTTCTTGTCGTAGCGCAGCACTGTCTCGGAGCTGGCCTCGGCACAGGCGGCCTCGGTGATGAGAATCGCTCGAGGCTCGGAATCCGAGGAGTCCTCAGAATCGACCTCAGCATCGCCCTCGTCCTCGTCCTCAGCATCAGCATCAGCATCAGCATCAGTCGAGTCTCCGGCGGTCGCCTTGGCGAATTGTGCCTGTGCGGCGGCGATGCCTGCCGCGGCTTCGAGGATCGTCAGGGAGCGTCGGGCATCGGCACCGGCGATGCGCACGATGAAGTCCTTGGCCGCCGGCTCAAGTTCGAACTGACCGGCCAGACCTCGCTCGCTGACGACTGCACGATCGAGGAGATCGGCGATGGCCGCGTCGTCGAGTGGGCGCAGTGTGAGCAGGAGCGAGCGGGACAACAGCGGGGAGATGACGGAGAAGGACGGGTTCTCGGTCGTGGCTGCGACGAGGACGACGAGGCGGTTCTCCACGGCCGGCAGCAGTGCGTCCTGCTGTGCCTTGGAGAACCTGTGGATCTCGTCGAGGAAGAGCACCGTCGTGCGCTGGTACATGTCACGTTCACGCCTGGCGTTCTCGATCACCTGGCGCACGTCCTTGACCCCGGCGGTGATCGCGGAGAGTTCGACGAAGGTGCGCCCGGGTGCGTGGGAGATGACGTGAGCCAGGGTGGTCTTGCCGACCCCGGGCGGACCCCACAGGATCACCGAGGAGGCTCCGGCCCGGTCTCCCCCGCTGGCTTCGACGAGTTGAACCAGCGGTGAGCCGGGGAACGTCAGATGGTCCTGGCCGACCACCTCGGCGATGGTGCGCGGACGCATCCGCACTGCCAGCGGATCGAGGGCACGGCCCGAATCGGCAGAGGAACCGCCGACGCCCGGACCAGGGAGTCCCTGGTCCGGGCCGTCGGAGGAGAAGAGGTCAGGACCGTTGGTCATCAGGCCTCGGCGTCGTCGTCTTCCGGTTCGAAGTCCACGCCGGCCTCGGCGCGCTGGGCGTCGGTGATCGGTGCGGGTGCCTGGGTGAGCGGATCGTATCCGGCACCGGTCTTCGGGAAGGCGATGACCTCGCGGATCGAGTCGACTCCGGCCAGCAGGGACACGATGCGGTCCCAGCCGAAGGCGATGCCTCCGTGTGGGGGTGCGCCGAACTTGAAGGCTTCGAGGAGGAAGCCGAACTTCTCCTGTGCGTCCTCTTCCGAGATGCCCATGATCTTGAAGACGCGTTCCTGGACATCCTTGCGGTGGATGCGGATCGAACCGCCGCCGATCTCGTTGCCGTTGCAGACGATGTCGTAGGCGTAGGCCAGGGCAGCGCCGGGATCGGATTCGAGGGTGTCGAGGAATTCGGGCTTCGGAGCGGTGAAGGCGTGGTGGACGGCGGTCCATGACCCTTCACCGACGGCGACATCGCCCGCGGCCTGCGCTGCGGCTGCGGATTCGAAGAGCGGTGCGTCGACGACCCACACGAAGGCCCAGTCGCCTTCCTTGATCAGGCCGGTGCGCTCAGCGATCTCGTTGCGGGCGGCACCCAGCAGCGAGCGTGAGCTCGCAGGGTCACCGGCGGCGAAGAAGATTGCGTCACCGGGGTTGGCTCCGGCGGCTTCGACGAGGCCGGCCTTCTCATCCTCGGAGATGTTCTTGGCGACAGGTCCGGTCAGAGTGCCGTCCTCGGCCACGAGAACGTAGGCCAAGCCCTTGGCACCGCGCTGCTTGGCCCAGTCCTGCCAGCCGTCGAGCTGACGACGGGGCAGGGAGCCGCCGCCGGGGTAGACGACGGAGCCGACGTACTCGGACTGGAAGACCCGGAACGGGGTGTCCTTGAAGAAATCCGTGAGGTTGTGCAGTTCGAGCTCGAAGCGCAGATCTGGCTTGTCGCTGCCGTACTTCTCCATCGCCTCGGCGTAGGTGATGTGTGGGATCGGAGTGGTGATCTCGTGGCCGATGAGCTTCCACAGAGCCACGAGGATCTTCTCGGCGAGCTCGATGATGTCCTCCTGCTCGACGAAGGAGGCTTCGATGTCGAGCTGGGTGAACTCGGGCTGACGGTCGGCGCGGAAGTCCTCGTCGCGGTAGCAGCGTGCCATCTGGTAGTAGCGTTCCATGCCGGCAACCTGCAGCAGCTGCTTGAACAGCTGCGGTGACTGCGGAAGCGCGTACCAGGAGCCGGGCTGCAGACGAGCCGGAACGAGGAAGTCGCGGGCACCCTCAGGTGTGGACCGGGTCAGGGTCGGGGTCTCGATCTCGAGGAAGTCCTGCTCGTCGAGGACGTTGCGGGCTGCCCGGTTCGCTGCCGAACGCAGACGCATGGTCGCGGCGGGACCGGACCGACGCAGGTCGAGGTAGCGGTAGCGCAGGCGGGTCTCTTCGCCGACGGTGCCGGCATCTTCGGCATGGTCGGAGACCTGGAAGGGCAGAGCCTCGGCCTGGCTGAGGATCTCGACCTTCGTGTCGATGACCTCGATATCACCTGTGGGCAGGTTCGCGTTGGTGTTGCCCTCGGGGCGCAGGGACACGGTACCGGTGACCTTGACGACGGATTCGTTGCGCAGTGCGTGGGCATCGTCCTCACGGACGACGACCTGGACGATCCCCGATGCGTCACGCAGATCGATGAAGGCGACACCTCCGTGATCGCGACGACGGTCGACCCACCCGGAGAGGGTGACGGTCTGTCCTGCGTGTGAGGCTCGCAGGCTTCCGGTTTCATGGCTTCGCAGCACCTAGGGCTCCTTTACGATGTTTATGTGGCAGCGCGTGAACAATGATAGTCGCTCGCTGCATGTTTGCTGGCACGGCCCACTGCGGGCCGACTGCTGTGGGGACGATGAAGAGGATGACATGAGCACTGGTGGTACAGGCCCGGAAGATCCCGCCGCGGATTTGGGAGGTGACCCCACCTCGGCGCAGGTCGAGGTGGCAGCGGAGACGTTTCGCATGCTCGCCTCCGGGACGCGTCTGCGGCTGGTCTGGACCCTGGTCAATCAGGAACTCGATGTCTCTTCCCTCGCCGAGGCGATCGGTGCGGCAGTGCCCACCGTGAGTCAGCATCTGGCGAAGATGAGGTTGGCTGGCCTGATCTCCTCCCGCCGTGACGGGAGGCGGATCTTCTACACCGTCGATGACCCGCACGTGGTCTCCATGGTGCGAGAGATCTTCGAGCACATCGCCCCGGACGGATCCCTGGCACCCGACCCGCCCGTGAGCGATTCCTGAGGCTGATCAGTCGCGGTACACCCGTGGCTTGCGATCTGCCTCGACAGGCTCCCAGGTCGCCGGGTCTGCCGTGACCTGCTCGCCGGAGCGGATGTCCTTGATTTCGTGACCAGACTCACCATCGGTGAACCATACGAAGGGAATCCCCCGACGTTCGGCATAGCGGATCTGCTTGCCGAACTTCGCCGCACTCGGTGAGACCTCGCAGGCGATGTCGCGGGCACGCAGAGCGGTGGCAACCGCATCGGCTTCCCCGCGCTTGTCCTCATCAGTCACGGCGACAACGACGACCGAGGGTGTTCCGCGTGTGGCTTTGATGCCGCTGTTCGCATCGAGAATGAAGGCCATGAGGCGAGAGACGCCGATCGACATTCCGACACCCGGGTAGCTCTTCTTCCCCACCGTCACGAGCGAGTCATAGCGACCGCCGGAGGCGACCGAGCCGAGCTCTTCGTGCCCGATCAGCTGAGTCTCGTAGACGGCTCCCGTGTAGTAGTCGAGTCCGCGTGCGATCTTCAGCTGTGCCACGACAACGCCGGGGGCGCGCTCATGGGCGGCCCGGAGCATCGTGGTCAGAGAATCGAGGCCCTCCTCCAGCAGGGGGTGTTCGACTCCGAGCGCACGCACTTCGTCGGCGAAGTCCGGCGAATCCGATTCGATCGCGGCCAGGGCCAGGCACAGTCGCTGCTGTTCCTCGTCGGCCTCGGCTTCCGTGGCCAACAGTTTGCCCACCTCGGCGGGACCGATCTTGTCGTACTTGTCCAGGCAGCGCAGGACAGCCTGGATGTTGGTCAGCCCGATGCCACGAGCGAATCCTTCGAGGAGCCTGCGATCGTTGACGACGATCTTGACTCCGGGCACGCCCAAGGGCGCCAGCCTGCTGAAGGCATCGGCGACGGCAAGCGGAATCTCCACTTCGAAGTGTCCGGGCAGCTCCGCCTCGGCGATGACATCGATATCGGCTTGGATGAACTCGCGGTAGCGGCCCTGCTGGGGGCGTTCGCCGCGCCAGACCGGCTGGATTCGGGCGGCTTTGAAGGGGAAGGAGAGCTCGTTCGCGTTGTCGGCGATGAATCGTGCCAGCGGCACCGTGAGGTCGAAGTGCAGCCCCAGTGGATTGCGCTCCGTGCCTTCGGAGTGCAGGCGGCTGACGGCGAAGATCTCCTTGTCGATCTCTCCGTCTTTGGCGAGCTGGCTGATCGGTTCGACTGCCCGGTGGTTGAGTGCCGAGTATCCATGCAGCGCGAAGGTGTGGTCGAGGATGTCGATGATCGACTTCTCGATCACGCGTTCTGCTGGAAGTCGTTCCGGGAATCCGGACAGTCGGGCTGACTTCGCCATTGTTCTCCTTGGTGCTCTTCGTCTCTGGTGGGGTTCGGGTGCTGCCTGTGGTCGGTCGTCGCCGTCAGGGAACCTGGTTCAACTCTAGAAGAACGGGTTCGTCGTCAGCTCGTGACCGACTCGGGAGCCGGGACCGTGTCCAGGATAGATGGGAACGTCGGGAAGCGTCGCAAACGCCCGCAGTGATTCTGCCATCGCCGAGGCGTCTCCCCCTGGCAGGTCGACCCGTCCGATCGCTCCGGCGAAGACCACATCACCGGTGAAGATGATCTCCTCATCGTCGGCTTGGACTCGCAGGAGGGTCGATCCTTCGGTGTGCCCGGGAGCGGCCACAGCGGTGATCGTGAGACCGGCGACCTCCACGGTCTGGGCGTCGACAAGGGCGGTGACCTCGGGGGCGGACCAGCCTTCGACGAGTGGCTGCAGCATCTGAGCGAACTGCGGGCTGAGGGTTTCGGCTGGTTTGTCCAGGCGGTAGCGGTCGGCATCTCCCAGGTAGACGGGCACATTCCAGCGGCTGAGGACGTTGGTCAGGCCGAGGATGTGGTCGGGGTGGCCGTGGGTGAGGAAGACGGCGCTGGGCACCAGATCCTCCTCGGCGACGATTTCGGCAAGTCCCGGTGCGCAATCGAATCCGGAGTCGATGAATATGGCCTCATCATGGCCTTCGGCACGCACGGCATAACAGTTGACTTCGAGAAATTCGGCGCTGGTCACAAATACATCCATGCTCAAAGTCTATCCAGAGCCTGAGGCTTGGTTATGCTGGGATAACGTCAATCAGGAAATCGAGTGATCTGCAGGCACAGAGTCCTGCAGGTTCGACCGATGGAAACAAGGTGAGAATCATGTCGACCCCGACACCGAAGCCGGTCCCGCGCCCGTCCTCTCTGCCCCGCCCACAGGCGGCCCAGACAGTGACCGGGACAACCGTTGATCATGATGCGGAAGTCCGGCGCGCAGTCGAGCACGGTCGCGCGGATCAGGAGGGCAACGTCTTCGTCGTCACGGCCGACGGCGAGCGTGCGGTCGGGCAGTATCCCGATGCCACTCCCGAGGAAGCCTTGGAATACTTCGCCAAGAAGTACGTGGATCTCATGGAGAACGCGGCACTTCTGCGCAATCGACTCTCCGCCGGTGCCCCGGGTCGCGAGATCGTCTCGGCAGCGAAGACGCTGCAGGAGACCCTGCCCGAGGCCAACGTCGTCGGCGATCTCAAGGGTCTGTCCGCCACCTTGGACACCCTGATCTCAGATGCGCAGGCCACCGAGTCGAAGCAGGCTGCCCGTGCCGAGGCAGCCAAGCTCGAAGCCGCACAGGAACGTGAAGAGATCGTCGCCGAGGCTGAATCGCTGGCCAAGCGCGATCCCTCGAAGATCCAGTGGAAGCAGTCCGGAGCACGTCTGCGTGAGCTCTTCGGCCAGTGGAAGGACATGCAGCGCAGCGGTCCCCGACTGCCGCGTGCAGTGGACCAGGAGCTGTGGGGCCGCTTCTCGCAGGCTCGCAATACTTTCGAGCACAAGCGCAAGGAGTTCTTCTCCGAGCTCGACAAGCAGAACTCCGAGGGCAAACGCATCAAGGAGAAGCTCGTGGTCGAGGCGGAGTCGCTGTCGAACTCGACAGACTTCCGCAATGTGTCCCAGAAGTACAAGGACCTCATGAGCCAGTGGAAGAAGGCTCCGCGGGCCTCACGCAAGGACGACGATGCCCTGTGGGCTCGGTTCCGTGCCGCTCAGGACGTCTTCTTCGCCGCCCGTGATGCAGAGAATGCTGCCGTTGATGAGGAGTACAAGGGCAACCTTGTGGTCAAAGAGGAGATTCTGGCCAGAGCTCAAGGTCTGCTGCCGATCGGCGATATCAGTGTGGCGAAGAAGGAGCTGCGCGTCATTCAGGACGAATGGGAGGCTGCGGGCAAGGTTCCTCGTGCCGACGTCTCGCGCATGGAGAACGGACTGCGTGAGGTCGAACGTGCCCTCGCCGATGCAGAAGATGCTGAGTGGAAGCGCAGCAACCCCGAGACCAAGGCCCGCACGTCCGGTGCGCTGAGCCAGCTCGACGACTCGATTGCCGAGTTGGAGCAGAAGTACGAGAAGGCGAAGGCGGGTGGCGATGAGAAGGCTGTCGCTGATGCGCAGTCCGCACTCGATGCGCGTCGCGCCTGGCGTGACCAGCTGGCTCAGACCGCGGCTGAGCTGGACTGATTCGGCGTCCACAGCACCACGAGCATAAGTCGCGCTTTATCCACAGATTGACCCTGCGGCCTTGAACATCGCCTCCCTACAGCGCAATAGTGGCTGTATGGAGGCGATGTTTCATCTGCGCGACTACAGCTATGAACACCTCACGGAACTGACTCTTGACGGGCTGCTGACACGCCTGACCGAGTCCACCTGGGTGCGCAAGGGCGCTGTGCTCAACGCCGCGGACAGAATCACGGCGCTGCGTGCGCAGATCCCTCCACGTCTTGTGCTCTCCCATGACATTGCGTGGTGGGTCCACAGCGGCCTGGGCAGGGCCCCGAGTCCGCTGACGTTCATCACCTACCCCCGGCGCCGCTACGTCGACGGGGCCGATGTCGTCGTTCATGAACTCACGATTGCTGCGCACGAGTGGGAGCTCATCAACGATCTGCCCATCACGACACCGGACAGAACGCTCTACGATCTGCTGCTTCCGCACTTGCGCAGTCCCGACGAATGGTCTGCTCAGACGGTGGGGAATCTCGTCGATGAACTCCCCGGCCAGGCCCGGCAGCAGTTCCGGCTGTATATGGCGGAGATGTCACGCCGACCCTACGTCGCTCATATGCGCACCGTCTTCGAACGCGCCTGCGCCGCCTCAGACCGCGACAGACGCTGACATTGACGTTGCCGTTGCCGTTGCCGGCGATGGCAGTGACGGCGGTGTCAGCCGCCGGCGATGCGGTAGACGTCGAAGACGCCTTCGACTTTGCGAACTGCCGAGAGCACGGTGTCGAGATGGCTCGCATCGCTCATCTCGAAGACGAACTTCGACTGGGCTACTCTGGCCCGTGAGGTGGCGACCGTGGCAGAGAGAATATTGACGTGGGTCTCGGTGAGCACCTTCGTGATGTCTGAGAGCAGACCGGAACGATCCAGGGCCTCCACCTGGATCTGAACCAGATAGATGCCGCTGGTCGTCTCGCCCCAGGAGACATCGACCATCCGCTCAGGCTCTCGCTCCAGAGAGGCGATGTTAGGACAGTCCACACGGTGGACGGATACTCCCGAACCGCGCGTGACGAATCCGAGGATCTCATCGCCGGGAACCGGTGTGCAGCATCGTGCCAGTTTCACCAGGACATCGTCGACACCTCTGACCGTGACTCCCCCGGACGACGAATGGTGTCCCGAGGACTGGCCGGTGCGATTGCGCGGCGACGGCGGCAACACGGTCTCATCATCGTCAACACCTCCGACCTCCTTGGCCAGCAGATCGACGACATGAGCCGCCGAGCTCACTCCATTGCCGATAGCAGCGTAGAGCGCGGACACATCTGGCAGCCGCAGCTCAGTGGCGACGACCTGCAGTGCCTCCTGGCTCATCAGCGACGAAGCCGACAGAGTGTGGCGGCGCATTGCCCGCGCCAGCTGTTCGCGACCGTTCTCGATCGCTTCCTCGCGGCGTTCCTTCGAGAACCACTGGCGGATCTTGCTGCGTGCGCGGGGGCTCTTGACGAAGCCCAGCCAGTCACGGCTGGGGCCCGCATTCTCATCTTTGGACGTGAAGACTTCGACAGAGTCGCCGTTCTTCAGTTCGGTGTCGAGTGCGACCAGACGACCGTTGACTCGGGCGCCCATGGTCTTATGCCCGACCTCGGTGTGAACCGCGTAGGAGAAGTCGACAGGAGTCGCCCCCGCAGGAAGGCTCATCACGTCACCCTTGGGGGTGAACACGTAGACCTCCCTGGAGTTCACCTCATAGCGGAGATTGTCGAGGAACTCGTCAGGGTCGCTGACCTCACGTTGCCATTCCAGCAGCTGCCGCAGCCATGCCGCGTCATCGACTTCGCCGTCGTCGGAGACCTTGACCGAGCGAGCGGTATTCGACGTCACGGCCTTCGAGACGTTGCGTCGATCCTTGTACTTCCAGTGGGCGGCAACACCGAATTCAGCGCGGCGATCCATCTCATGGGTGCGGATCTGGATTTCCACGGGTTTGCCGTTCGGGCCGATCACCGTCGTGTGCAAGCTCTGGTACATGTTGTACTTCGGCATCGCGATGTAGTCCTTGAACCGTCCGGGGACTGGATTCCACCGGGCGTGCACGATGCCCAGCGTGGCATAGCATTCGCGAACGGTCTCAACGAGGACACGGACACCGACGAGGTCGTAGATGTCAGCGAACTCGTGCCCGCGCACGACCATCTTCTGATAGATCGAATAGTAGTGCTTCGGGCGGCCCGTGATCGCGGCTTGGATATTGGACTCCACGAGCTCGGACTGGAGTTCGTTGGAGACAGTGGCCAGGTACTTCTCGCGTTCGGGTGCCCTGTCCGCGACGAGCCGGACCACTTCGTCATAGACCTTGGGGTGGAGAACTTGGAAGGACAGATCCTCAAGTTCCCACTTGATCGTGTTCATGCCCAGTCGATGAGCCAGCGGCGCATAGATCTCGAGGGTCTCCCGAGCCTTCTTCGTACTCGACGAAGCGGGCACGAAACGCCACGTGCGGGCGTTGTGAAGACGGTCGGCCAGTTTGATCACGAGGACGCGGATGTCCTTGGCCATCGCGACGATCATCTTGCGCACGGTCTCAGACTGCGCAGCCTGACCGTAGGTGAGTTTGTCGAGCTTGGTCACCCCATCGACCATGGCTGCGACCTCGGGGCCGAATTCCTCGGTGAGCTCATTCAGCGAATAGGACGTGTCCTCGACCGTGTCATGCAGCAGCGCAGCGGCGAGGGTGACCGGCAGCATGCCGATCTCGGCCAAGATCGTGGCCACCGCCACCGGGTGGGTGATGTAGTCATCACCGGATTTCCGGGTCTGGCCACGATGAGCCTGCTCTGCGATCTTGTACGCCCGGACCACCAGGTCGATATCGGCCTTCGGGTGGTTGGACTGCAGTGCCCTGATCATCGGACCCAGGACACGGGGGTAGCCAGGGTTGTTCTGTGCCCTGGCCGCCCACCAAGCTAAGCGGGAGATGCCTCGCGGACGGCGCGAATCGGCGGAAGAAGCCATGACATCCCCTTTCTGCTCAGACCTCGGCGTGAATCACCGGTGGAACATCTTCTGCTCCATTCTTCAAGCGTAATTCACGCACGGCCTCTTCCTGCTCCTTGACTGCGGGTTCATTCGCCCGCAGCAGGGCGTAGAGAGGGCTGGCAACGAACAACGTCGAAGCTGCTGCCACAATCGTACCGATGAACAGCGACAGAGAGATGTCGACCAATGTGCCGGCACCCAGCAGGAACACACCGATGAACAGAATCGAGGCGATCGGCAGCACCGAGACGACCGAGGTGTTGATCGAGCGCACTGTCGTCTGGTTGATGCCGAGGTTGACCAGCTCGGAGAACTTCAGGTCGCGTTTGTCCTTGAACCGCGTCGTGTTCTCTCTGATCTTGTCGAAGACCACCACGGTGTCGTAGAGCGAGAAGCTCAAGACGGTGAGGAACCCGATCACGGCCTCGGGGGTGATCTCGAACCCTGTCGCGGAATAGATGCCCGTCGTCACGATCATGACGACGAACAGTCCCACGATCGCGGCCAGAGACATCTTCCAGGTCCGGAAGTACAGAGCCATCACGACCATGGCGATGCCGACGAAGATGACAAGGGCCCGAATCATCTTCTCAGTCACGTCTTGGCCCCACTCAGGACCGACGAACGTCGATGTGACGTCCTCTGCTTTAACGTCGTAGCCGCCTACGAGAGCGTCACGGACTTCCTGCATCTGGTCATCGCTGAGCTGGTTCGTCTCGATGCGCACCGCAGTGTCACTCGTCGGAGTCAGGCGCGGTTCAGAGCCCGGCACCACCTCAGAGACGAGATCTTCGCCCTTGGCAGGTGCAGTGTCTGAGACGTGGTCGACTTGGAACTGAGATCCGCCCTTGAAGGCAATACCGAAGTTGAATCCCGCGATCAACGGCACGAGAAGTGACAGGAGCACCAGGGCGCCGGAGATCATCAGCCAGAGTTTGGCCTTCCCGACGAAGGGAATCGACGACTCACCGTTGTGGAGCCGGTTGCCCCAAGCAAAGAACCGTTTCACTTGTCTGCCTCCTTGCCCTTGTCGGCAGATTCTTCGGCTGCCTTCTTCGCAGCCGCCTTCCGCTCCGCGATGGTGCCACCGGCTGGTGCCGGATTCGTCGCAGACTTCGTCTTCTTCTTAGGCTTCTTCTTGGGCTCCGCCTCGGTCGCCTCATCGGCTGGCTCGGCGGAAGCTGAGACCTCGTCGGAGTCGGCGGACTGAGGCTTCTTCGACCGTTTGGTCGTCGTCGTGCCGCGAGGCTGGCCCGAAGATTCTGATTCGGCACCTGCCTTCGACTTCGACGATGCGGACGAGGATTCAGTCGATGAGGATGTCGAATCGACAGTCGATTCTTCGGTCGATTCCGCCTCGGTGTCGGACGACATTCCTGCCTTCCGGGTTCGAGCCTTCTCCCGTCGGCGTGCCTCGGGTGACTTCTCGTCGTCATCGATGCTGAGGTTGAGCGCACCACGATAGGCGGCGGGCTTGACTCCCAGCAGACGCGGATCCATACCGGACATCGGATGGCCCTGGCCGAAGAACTTGGTGCGGGCGAGGACTTCCAACATGGGGTGTGTGAACAGGAAGACGATGAGCACGTCGATGATCACGGTCAGTCCCAGGGTGAAGGCGAAGCCTCGCACGGAGCCGACAGCCAAGATGTAGAGGATGACCGCGGCGAGCATGTTCACTGCCTTGGATGCCCAGATGGTGCGTTTGGCGCGGTCCCAACCGACTTCGACTGCGGAGAGCAGATTTCGACCGCTGCGCAACTCGTCTCTGACTCGTTCGAAGTAGACGATGAACGAGTCCGCGGCCATGCCGATGCCGATGATGATACCGGCGACACCAGCCAATGACAGTCGGTAGCCGTATCGCCACGAAGCCAAGAGCAGCAGCAGATAGGTCAGCACACCTGCGACAACGAGGCTCGAGACTGTGACGAGTCCGAGCACCCGGTACTGCAGGAGCGAATAGATGACGACGAGTATGAGTCCGACGAGACCGGTGAGCAGACCGATGTTGAGGTAGTTGGAACCCAATGTCGGTGAGATCTGGTCCTCGCTCTGGACTTGGAAGCTCAACGGCAGGGAGCCGTTCTTGAGCTGATCGGCCAGGGTCTGAGCCTCGTCAAGGGTGAAGTTGCCTGAGATCTCGGCGTTGCCGTCGGTGATCGCTGCGTTCGATGACGGTGCCGAAAGCACATTCCCGTCAAGAGCAATGGCGAACTGGTTGTACGGCTGCTGCTTCCCGGTGATGTCCGAGGTGATCTGCTTGAAGATCTCGCGCCCGACGTTGTCGAACTTGAGGTTCACAGCCGGCTGGTTGGTCTGGACACCGTTGGCGCCCGCCGCATAGCCGAAGTTTGCGTCCGCCAGGTGCTCGCCTGAGAGTTCGACGGGGCCCAGAATGTACTTAGCCTCTCCGTCCTTGCCACAGGCGACGACTGGTTCATCTGCTGGCTGCTGCTGTCCACCGGTCCGGTTCTTCGGATCGGTGCAGTCAAGCTCCGTGTACTTCTTGATGATCTTGTCGGTCTGCCATTCGTCGACGTCTTTCTCAGGATCGAAGAGTGGCCGCGGCGTCGAATCAGTGACCTTCGTGTCGTCGCCCTTAGCGGAACCGCTCTCTTCGGTCGCCTGTTCGCTGCTCGCTTCTCCGGATTTCTCAGCGTCTTTGCCTGCTGGTCCGGGAACGCTTCCACCGGCGTTGGCGACATCGCCACCAGAATTGGCGGCGTCGCTGCCAGACTTGGCGACTTCGCCGCCGCCTGCAGGTGCTTCTGCTCCGCCCTGTCCGCTGCCATCGCCTTGCGCTCCGGCATCCGCCTGAGCGCCGGCGCTGCCACCGGTGAGTTCCTCGAGGCGTTTCTTCTGCTCGTCGGTGAGTCCCTCGGAGGGGTCCTGCTGTTCTTCCCCGCCGCCCTGCTCCTGTTCCTTCTGGATCTGCTCCTGGGAACGCGGGTCACCGACAAGGGCGACTCGACGGAAGACGAGCTGCGCGGAAGAACGAACCAGATTGCGTGTTTCCTCATCCGGATTGCCCGGCAGGTTCACAACAATGTTGCGGTCACCCTGAGTCGTGATCTCTGCTTCAGAGACACCGGTCGAGTCGACGCGCTGTCGAATGATCGACACAGCCTGGTCAAGCTGCTCCTTGCTGATGTCCGTGTCCTCCGATACCTGGGGTTCCAGGATGATCGAGGTTCCGCCCTCGAGGTCGAGAGCGAGCTTCGGCGTGGTTGTGGCATCTGACCACACGACGCCTGCGGCGATGATGCCGAGGAGCAGTGCAGTGACGATCCCCAGCCACACGAAGCGCAAACCAGGACGTGGCTTTTCTTCAATATCGGACACGTTTCAGCTTTCGATTGAGTGCAGTGAGCGAAGTCAGTTCTTCTTGGGATTCTCAGGATCGGAAGAATCGGTGCCGAATGCGTCCGCATCGGTCTCACCGGTGCCATCCACAGCATCGTCGGCATTCTTCGAGCCGGTGGCGTCATCGATCACGGAATCGGTTTCGTCTGCTTCAACCTGAGTCGTGTCCGACTTCAGTTCCGAATCGGAATCGACAACGTCGTCCGCTGGAAGATCGGTGTCGCCGCTGGTCTTTTCAGCCCGCTTACGCTCATTCATCGCGTCGAGTTCAGCGTCGGTGATCGCCGGGGTGTCGGTGCTCTCAGCATCGTCAGCAGCCTCTGGTGCGTCTGCAACAGCACCGCCAGCGGCAGCGCCTGTAGCTTCAGGATTGCTGATCTGGCCGATGGCCTGGCGGTGGACTCGAAGCACGGTGCCGGGACCCGATTCGAGGGTGACCTGGTTGTTCTCCTCGTCGATGGACAGGACGGTGCCGAATACGCCGAACGTCGTCATCACGGTAGCGCCGGGGACAAGGCCCGACTTGATCTCCTCTGCACGCGCCTTCTGCTTACGCCGAGAATTGAACAGGAAAAAAATAAGCAACGCAGCAAGCGCGAGAGGGATCAATAAATCCACAGGTATCTACCTTTCATAAGAACGAACCAGTCCACTACCTTAGTTCGTAGTCAGTACTCAAGGCGAACTCAATTGCCGGGATCAGAACTCATAGTTTGCTGGGATCTGCATTCCCAGGTGCTTCCAAGCCGCGGATGTGGCAACCCGGCCTCGCGGAGTGCGACTGATCAGACCTTCTCGCACAAGGTAGGGTTCCGAAACTGTCTCCACGGTGTCGGCCTCTTCTCCGACGGAGACTGCGATGGTCCCCAGACCGACCGGTCCCCCGCCGAATCGCTTGCACAGCACTTGCAGCACGGACCGGTCAAGGCGATCAAGGCCGAGTTCGTCGACTTCGTAGACCTTCAGGGCCGACAGGGCCGCGGCCTCATCGATGATGCCTGTTCCGCGCACCTGCGCCCAGTCTCTGACTCTTCGCAGAAGTCGGTTGGCTACGCGCGGAGTGCCGCGAGATCTGGTTGAGATCTCTTTCAGACCTGCAAGTTCTGCTTCGATTCCGAGCATGTGAGCTGAACGTTTGAGCACGGTCAGCAGATCGTTGCTTGAGTAGAAGTCGAGGAGTCCCGTGAATCCGAAGCGGTCTCGCAATGGCGCGGGAAGCAGACCGGACCGGGTTGTGGCGCCGACCATCGTGAACTGGGGCAGGTCGAGTGGAATAGCCGTCGCACCGGGACCTTTGCCGACGATGACGTCGACGCGGAAGTCCTCCATCGCGACGTAGAGCATCTCTTCTGCGGCACGAGCCATCCGGTGGATCTCATCGATGAAGAGGACTTCCCCCTCCTCCAACGACGAGAGGATCGCGGCCAGGTCACCGGCATGTTGAACAGCCGGGCCCGAAGTGACTCGCAGGCTCGTCTGCATCTCATGCGCGATGATCATCGCCAGCGTCGTCTTCCCCAATCCGGGAGGACCGGAGAGAAGGACATGGTCAGGGGCTCGATTTCGGGCCTTCGCAGCATCGAGTACCAGGGAGAGCTGCTCTCGGACCTGGGGCTGGCCGATGAAGTCCTGCAGTCCCTTAGGACGCAGGGCGGCTTCCGCATCGCGTTCGGCGGTCTCTGCTCGACCTGAGACCAGCCGTTCCTCTTCGGCGCCGGTGAGCTTCTGATCACCGAATTCCAGTTCGTAGGAGGCGCTGCCGTCATCAAAGGAGCTCGTCACTTCCGAGCACCCAGAACCTTGAGCGAGGCTTTCAGCAACGCCGATGTGCCGGCGTTCTGGCCAAGATCATTGACCACTTCCTGAACGACGTCTGCCGCCTGGGCCTCTTTCCAGCCGAGTCCGACCAGGGCATCGACAACCTGCTGGTTCGCGCCGCCGAACGACAGCTGCGGTCCGGGTTCCGAGGCGGAGAGCTTCGGCAGTTTGTTCTCAAGTTCGAGAATGATCCTGGAGGCCCCCTTCTTGCCGATGCCAGGCACCCGTGTCAGTGCGTTGGCGTCTTGGTTCGAAATCGCTGCGGCAAGTTCACCGGGGCCCATCACAGACAGGATCGCCATGGCCAGGCGCGGCCCGATTCCGGAGATCGACAGCAGCACTTCGAAGGTGTGATTCTCATCTTCGGTGCCGAAGCCGAAGAGCGTCATCGAGTCTTCACGGACCACGAGCGTGGTCACGAGTTCGATATCGGCGCCGTGGCGGGTGTTCGACAGGGTATCCGGAGTGACGTTGACTCTGCGTCCGACACCATAGGTGAGAATGACGAGGTGGTCAGCTGCGATGCGATGAACCGTACCGCTGAGGAAACTGATCACGGCCTGCCTTTCGAGTGGGAACACGTGTACGAATCCAGGCTATCAGCTTGGCGTTGAGCACCAGGTTCGACATACCGACGATACCAAGGCTCGCGACGCGAGAACCCTACTTAGCGTTGCGTAGCGCTTTGGCCCACTGCTCCTGAGCTTTTGTCAGACCTGTGCCCTGACGGCCGGCGCTCTTGCGCTCGTTGAGGTCCTTGTTCGCTCCAGGGGTCGATTGCCCGCTGAGAGCCCCGCGCCATGAGTGGCAGATGGCGATCGCCAGTGCGTCCGCGGCATCGGCGGGCTTCGGTGCGGCCTCGAGCTCGAGGATTCGGGTCACCATGTTCGTGACCTGTTTCTTATCGGCCCGTCCCGAACCGGTGATGGCTGCCTTGACTTCGGAGGGCGTGTGCATCGCCACGGGCAGCCCGCGCCTGGCGGCCAGCCCCATGGTCAGGCCGGAGACCTGGGCGGTGCCCATGATCGTGGAGACGTCGTTGCGGGCGAACACCCGCTCGATGGCCACGACATCAGGACGGTAGGTGTCGAGCCAGCTGTCGAACGCCTCGGCGAGGGCACCCAAGCGCAGGTCCACGGAATCGGTCGACGGTGTGCGCAGCACATCCACGGACACCATCTTCGCCTTGCGTGCGGGCAGGGTGTCGATGACACCCAGCCCGCAACGCGTCAGGCCCGGATCAACGCCGAGGATTCTCACCAGTCACCCGATTCAGTCTCATCAGGAATCAAGTTCGGCGAGAACCTCATCGCTGACATCAGCATTGGAGTAGACGTTCTGCACCTCGTCGCTGTCTTCGAGCGCATCGATGAGGTTGAAGACCTTGCTGGCGGTGTCCGCGTCCAAGCTGACTTCGATTCCGGGCACGAACGAGGCCTCTGCCGAGTCATAGTCGATGCCTGCATCAACGAGTGCTGTGCGCACGGCAACCAAGTCGGTGGCTTCACAGATGATCTCGAAGTTCTCGCCTTCGTCCTTGACCTCTTCGGCTCCTGCGTCCATGGTGGCCAAGAGGATCGAGTCCTCGTCGGTACCCTCTGCGGGCACGATGATGACGCCCTTGCGGTCGAAGTTGTAGGTCACCGATCCGGGGTCGGCCATGGTGCCGCCGTTGCGTGTGACTGCCACACGGACCTCGGAGGCTGCACGGTTGCGGTTGTCGGTCAGGCACTCGATGAGGAGGGCGACACCGCCGGCGGCGTAGCCTTCGTACAGAATGTTCTCGTAGTTGACGGCAGAGCCGTCGAGACCGCCGCCGCGCTTGACCGCACGGGTGATGTTGTCGGCGGGAACGGAGTTCTTCTTCGCCTTCTGCACAGCATCGAACAGCGTCGGGTTGCCGTCGAGATCAGGTCCACCGTTGCGAGCGGCAACCTCGATGTTCTTGATCAGCTTGGCAAAGAGCTTGGCCCGCTTCGAATCGATGGCAGCTTTTTTGTGTTTAGTCGTTGCCCACTTGGAATGACCTGACACTGGTGTTCCTTCCTATAGATACAGCCCCTAGAGTCTATACGCTCAGCACATCGTCATGTGCGCTGAGCCACGCAAGGCAGCTCCCTGCGCCTGCGCCACGGTCTCTCAACCGATGACGAGGGTCTCTCAGTCGATGACGAGGGGAACGTCGGGCACGGAGCCTGCCGTGACGAGGTCCATGAGGCTGAGCAGATTCTTCGGATAGATCGTCTCGGTCGTCGTCATCAGCTCTTCCCGCGACCACCACCGGAATTCGAGCAGACTGCGCTTCTCGATGTCCGTCCAGACGGCGTCTTCGAGTTCGATGTCCTCGCTCGTTCGGAAGGCGAAGTAGGTCTCCTGCTGATGCAGCGACTTCTCCGTGAATTCGAAGACCTCGTCACGTGTGGCCAAGGGGCCGATGAGTTCGCCGGGTTCGAATTCGATTCCGGTCTCCTCGGCGAGTTCGCGGGCTGCGGTCTGAGCGGCCGACTCCCCCAGTTCGGAACCGCCGCCGCAGGTCATCCACCACTGGTGTGTGGGCGTGAGCAGGTCCTGAGCTCGAATCAGGAGAACCTCGTCGCGCTCATTGAGTAATACGACCCGTGAGGCTTTACGAGGTTTCATGGTTCTCCAGGAGTTGACGATGGACGGACGCAGTCTGTGCAGAATAGTGAAGCGGCAAGCAAGCAGCAAGACCGCAATCGTAACCGACAGAACGATATCGGGAAGTGTCCACTCGACCAACCTGGAGGCGGTCAATGTGACGAATCACCGACTTGGGGTGTGTTCTGGCCAGGTACAGGAGGGGTCGGGTGAGCGCCTTGGAGGCGGTGGGGATGGTCATCGGCTCAGCTGTTCGCCGAGGTGGTCGGATCGTCGAGGTCAGCATCGACGTTTCCGCCCAGATGCTGATCCCACCAGTCGAGCATCGCTTCGAAGCGCTGCCGGCGGTGCCGCGGCTGACCCGCGCGTGAGAGTTCGTGGTTCTCTCCGGGGAAGATGAGCAGTTCGGTGTCCACCCCGGCACGCTGCAGGGCGGCATAGTACTGCTGAGCCTGTTCGAGCGGGCAGCGGAAGTCCAGTTCCGAGTGCATCACCAGGCTGGGTGTGCGCACCTGTGAGGCGTGTGCCAAAGGCGACTGCCTGTCGATGGCCTGCCGGTCACGGGTGGTGTACTCCTCGGTGAAGAACCGTCCGATATCGGAGGTGCCGACGAAGCTGTCGGGATCAAGATAGCCGCGTTCGACGATGGCTGCCTGGAACCGATGGTCGGCGGCGGTGATCATGGCGGTGAGATAGCCGCCGTAGGAACCGCCCTGGACGCCGAGGCGGCTGGAATCGAGCTGCGGGTCACCGGCCAGTGCGCGCTCGAGGACTGCGAGGACGTCGGCCATCGCTGGGGCCGCCATGTTCCCCTGCACCGCTGTCCCCCATTCGCGGGTGCGTCCGCCTGAGCCGCGAGGGTTCGCGTAGACCACGGCATATCCCGCCGAGGTGAGCACCTGAGTCTCGTCGAACCATCCGTGTGTGTACTGCGCGAAGGGTCCGCCGTGGATGTTGAGAATGACCGGGAACGGTCCCTCTCCGGTGGGTTTGGCCAGCCATCCGGTGATGGGTCCGCCCTCACCGTCGACGCGCAGGACCTGTGGAAGGACGGAGTTCGCGGGCGCTGGATGCTCACGGAGTGTGGCTGCAGCCGGCCGGGAAGCGTCCGCATTCGCGTGGGCATCACGTGAGGTGGTGATGCCCGCCTGTGCCAGGACTGCGCCGTTGCTCGGGGTCTGAGCGGTGAAGACCACCGTGTCGCCGTCGAGGTCGAAGCCGTTGACGACGGTCGTCTCATCCGTGAGGAAAGTCAGTTCGTCGAAGCCCACATTCTCAGCCGTGAGATCGATCGACACGATGCGGGAGGCACCGTCTGCGTCCACGACGGCGATGACAGAGGCGTCGTCGAGGACTGAGCCGTCGATGCCGTGGCCCACGATCTGAGGCCGGATGGAGGTGATTGCGACGGTCTCCGGGTCACTCAGGCGTCTGGTCGTGCCGGCAGTCGTATCGTGGACGAAGAGTCCTGGCATCTGAGCGACGAAGTCGAGTTCGTCTCGAACCAGTTCGTTGCCGACGAGCAGCACGGTCTCGTCGTCGACCCAGCGGTGCAGGTGCACGCTCATTCGCGGCAGCTGCAGTGCCTCCGGGTGATCCCCGCCGAGCAGCCACACGGTCGAGCGCAGGTCGGGCTCACCGTGGTCAGGCGCCAGTGCGGCAACCACGCTGACGCGGTTTCCGCTGGGTGAGAACTGCGGGTCGTGGACATCGGACTCCGGAGTCTTCAGGAGCGTGGACAGTGGGACTTCGGCACCGCCGGCGATGCCCGACTTCCCCAGTCCCGGTTCGACGAGGTCGACGATGAATGCCCGTGCCGGACGGTCGTTCGTGTACCCGAGACCATTGCTCAGGTAAGCCGCCGAGGTGATCCGCCGTGGAGCTTCCTCACTGGCTGGAATGTCCTCGTCCTGGCCATAGCGACCCGGTTCGGCCACCCGTGCGACGTAGAGCCCCCGTGCACCCTCGTCATCGAGTGCGAATTCGGAGACGCCGAGGTGGTTGTCCGTGATCCGGTGAGCCGTTTCGAGGGTGGAGCCGACGAAGAGCTGGCCTGCTTCCTTCTTGGCCGCACTGAGGTATCCCGACCAGCTGCTGCGGATCTCGGGAGCGTAGTCGCGCCAATTGTGGGTCAGCCGTCTCGAGGACTCCCCGGACAGGGCGAACAGCTGCGAGAGGTAGCTGTTGGACTCCAGATCGGGGCGGGTGATCGTGATGACGGCTTCGCTGCCTCGCACCAGTGGGGATGAGTACTCGGCGAGGGCGTCGAGGTCTTCGGGGTTCATCTGTTCCATTCCTTTGACAGCGCTGCCTGCACATCGGCGTGCACCTGCGGCAGAGCTTTGGTCTGTGCTACGACGGGCAGGAAGTTCGAGTCCCCGCCCCATCTGGGCACAATGTGCTGGTGGAGGTGCGCGGCGATGCCGGCACCTGCCACGGGTCCTTGGTTCATTCCCAGGTTGAAGCCGTCCGGGGACGAGACGGCACGGATCACGGTCATCGCCTTCTGCGAGAAGTGAGCGAGTTCAGCGGTCTCCGACTCGCTCAGATCCGTGTAGTCGGCAACGTGACGGTAGGGGCAGATGAGGAGGTGGCCGGGGTTGTACGGGTACAGGTTGAGCACCGCGTACACCTCCGCACCACGGGCCACGATCAGGCCCTGCTCGTCGGACTTCGTCGGCGCCGTACAGAACGGGCACTCGGCGATGCCGGAGTCCTTGGGCTTGTCCTGTCCCCCGATGTAGACCATGCGGTGCGGTGTCCACAGCCGCTGGAAGCCATCAGGCTCCCCGGGAAAGCCCGCAGCCGCCTCCGGCTCAGGAATGTCGCGAAGGTGATCGGGGCTGCCCTGGCCGAGGTGGTTGTGTGGGTCCTCCGTCATACCTGGGCCTTGGTTTCGATGGATTCAACGATCCTGGTGACCGCCTCGGCGACGGACACGCCGTTGTCCTGCTCACCATTGCGGAAACGGAACGACACGGCGTTGGCGTCGCGGTCCTCCCCACCGGCGATGAGCACGAAGGGCACCTTCGACTTCGAGGCGTTGCGGATCTTCTTCGGGAACCGATCGTCGCTGTCATCGATCTCGACGCGAACGCCGACGGCTCGCAGCTGTGCGGCCACCTCGGCGAGGTAGTCGTTGAATTCCTCGGCCACGGGAATGCAGGTGACCTGGACAGGTGCCAGCCAGACGGGGAATGCGCCCGCATAGTGTTCGATGAGCACACCCATGAATCGCTCGATGGACCCGAACTTCGCTGAGTGGATCATCACCGGCTGTTTGCGAGTTCCGTCGGCGGCCTGATACTCCAGGCCGAAGCGCTCCGGTTGGTTGAAGTCGAGCTGAACGGTCGACATCTGCCAGGTCCGGCCGATGGCATCGCGTGCCTGGACGGAGACCTTGGGACCGTAGAAGGCGGCTCCGCCGGGATCGGGGACGAGCTCGAGACCGGTCTCCATCGCGACCTCTTCGAGGACCTGCGTGGCTTCGGCCCACTGCTCATCCGAGCCGATGAACTTGTCCTTCTTCTTCCCGTCCTCATCACGGGTGGACAGTTCGAGGTAGAAGTCATCGAGCCCGAAATCGCGCAGCAGGCTGAGGACGAAGTCGAGGAGGTGGCGGATCTCCGCTGCGGCGTCCTCCTGAGCCACGTAGGAGTGCGAATCGTCCTGGGTCAGTGCGCGCACACGAGTGAGACCGTGGACGACTCCCGAGGGTTCATCGCGGTAGACCGTGCCGAATTCGAAGAGACGCAGCGGGAGTTCGCGGTAGGACCGGCCCCGCGAGCGGTAGATGAGGTTGTGCATCGGGCAGTTCATCGCCTTGAGGCGGTACGGAGTACCCTCCTTGACGATCTCTCCCGCTTCGTCGCGGACTTCGTCGACGGAGATCGGCGGGAACATGTTCTCGCCGTAGTACGGCAGGTGCCCGGAGGTGTAGTAGAGGGCTTCCTTCGAGATGTGCGGAGTGCCGACGTATTCGAAGCCCTCCTCGATGTGGCGGGCGCGGACGTAATCCTCCATCTCGCGCTTGACGACACCGCCCTTGGGGTGGAAAACGGGCAGGCCGGAACCGAGCTCCTCGGGGAACGAGAACAAATCGAGTTCGGCACCGAGCCTCCGGTGGTCCCGGCGCTCTGCCTCCGCGAGGCGATCCTGGTGGGCCTTGAGATCCTCTTTCGAGGCCCAAGCCGTGCCGTAGACGCGCTGCAGGCTCGCATTGGCCTGGTCTCCGCGCCAGTAGGCCGCCGAGGAGCGGGTGACGGCGAATCCGTTGCCGATCAGTTTGGTGGTGGGCAGGTGCGGTCCGCGGCAGAGGTCCTGCCATACGACTTCACCCTTGCGGTCGAGGTTCTCATAGACGGTGAGCTCGCCGGCGCCGACCTCAATGGAGGCAGAATCATCGGAACCAGCACCCTTGTCGGTGATGAGCTCAAGTTTGTAGGGCTCGTTGGCCATGCGCGCCTTCGCCTCGTCTTCGGTGACGACGACGCGGTTGAAGATCTGACCGGCTTTCACGATCTGGGCGGACTTCTTCTGAATCGCCTTGAGGTCTTCAGGGGTGAAGGGCTCTGCGACGTCGAAGTCGAAGTAGTAGCCATCGGTGATGTAGGGGCCGATGCCGAGCTTCGCTTCGGGGAACAGGTCCTGGACAGCCTGAGCGGTCACGTGCGCGGCCGAGTGGCGCAGGATGTCGAGTCCTGCCGAAGAGTCAATGGTGATCGGGGCGATCTGGTCGCCAGCGGCAAGTTCGCAACTGAGGTCGACAGGCTGCCCATCGAGCCACATTGCAACGACCGTGCGGTCCGTGGAGAAGATCTCCGTGCCAGTCAGCCCCTGTTTCCAAGGAATGGTCTCTCCCGCGCAGTCAATGCTGTCTGCCACTGATCTTCTCCGTTCGTCTGTGTTGGGGTGCCTCGCCATTAGAGTCTAATACCAAAACGACGGTGCCAAATCAGTTGGGTGGCAGTCGTGAGACTGCCACCCAACTGGTGAATCATACGCAATTTTCGATGCTTGCGCTGTTTCCTGTTATGTCAGTCGGGATCGGAGCGTCGTCCCGACTTCGATCACGCGGCCTTGCTGAATTCGAAATTCTTGCCCTTGCCCAGATCTTCGCCCAGTGCGAGCTTCAGGTGGACCTTGTCGAGTTCAGACGAAGGAACACCATATGCGAGTTGGACGGTCTTTTCGCCGCCGGCAGGAACCGTTGTGTCGAACACGAGGCTGGCCTTGTACTTGCCGCTCTCGAAGACGTCGGCATATTCCTTGCCGGCGCCATCGTCCGCAGACATCTGAGCGCTGCTCATATCGATATCGGAGCCGGAGTTGTTCTTCAAAGTCACGGTCACGACAGCGATCTGGCCATTGGTGTCCTCCGCACCAGCCGCAGTGTCGGACGCGGTACCCGGTTGCACACGGACAGCCGCGGTCAGATCGGTGCCGATCTCGACTCCCCCTTCTTCGACAGGAGGAGGAGCGGCTTCTTCGCCGCCGTCAGAGGGGTCTGCGCCCTGGCTGGGGTCCTGTGCAGGCTCGGACTGGTTCTGGATCGGTGACGCGGATGAGGATGCCTCGTTGGCAGCCTCGTCGATCGCAGAGATGAACAGGCCGCCGAAGATGAAGGTGACGATGACCGAGATGATCGAGAACAGGATGGCGATGAAGCTGAGGATCATGCCGGTGATCGTCATGCCCTTGTTGTTGGCCAGCCCCTTCTTGATCGCGGAGAGACCGACGAAGGCGAAGATCACACCGGCGACGCCGAAGAGGAATCCGATCCCGAAGAAAATGGACAGGACGATGCCGGCGATGCCGCCGACCAGCGCGAGAATCCCCCAGATGTTCTTCGACTTGTTGCCACCCGAACCAGCCGAATACGATCCATAGCTCGCATTGGGGTTGGCTGGGATGAACTGGTCCGAAGAACCGTCGGCACCGACATAGGCAGGCTGCTGGCCGTACTGGTTCGCGTCGTAGCCCTGCGCGTTGGGGTCGTAGCCCTGCGCATTGGGGTCATAACCCTGGCCGTAGCCGTCCTGGTTCTGGCCATACGGGTCCTGGTTGTAACCCTGTGCGTTGGGGTCGTAGCCCTGACCGTAGCCGCCCTGATTCTGGTCGTAGCCTGGAGCACCCGGATCGTTCGGCTGACCGTACTGAGGCTGCGAACCGTACTGAGGCTGCTGATTCGGATCGTTCTGTGAGCCGTACTGAGGCGGCTGCTGCCCGTTGCTCTGCGAACCGTACTGCGGCGCGCTGTTCTGATCGCCCGAAAAACCTGGCGCGTTGGGCGGCTGGTTGTCGGGGCCCGGACCGTTGGGGTTCTGATTTCCAGAACCGTTATTCGGTTCATACGGGTTCTGAGGAGTAGACATGAGTGCTCCGAAGTCTTCGTCGATGGTTACCCTCACTAGCGTACTAGTTAATATGTTGCTTTCCCCATGGCACCCACGTGGCAGTCCTGACACACGACCGACACATCGAGCCAAGCACGTCACGGCGAGAAGGAACGGACGATGAATGCACGAAGCCCCCGAGTGAGTCACTCGGGGGCTTCTTCTGTGCGCGATACTGGGATCGAACCAGTGACCTCTTCCGTGTCAGGGAAGCGCGCTACCGCTGCGCCAATCGCGCCTTATTCAGTTGTTGCACCGGAACACTAGGTCCCTGTGCGCGATACTGGGATCGAACCAGTGACCTCTTCCGTGTGAAGGAAGCGCGCTACCGCTGCGCCAATCGCGCCGACTCACCAACAGCGAACCGTTGGACGAATCCGAGGTGGCGACGGGATTCGAACCCGTGTATACGGCTTTGCAGGCCGCTGCCTCGCCTCTCGGCCACGCCACCATCAAGGCAGTGCCATGACGCCTTCGAGCGGATGACGGGATTCGAACCCGCGACCCTCACCTTGGCAAGGTGATGCTCTACCAGCTGAGCCACATCCGCATTTCTCACTGCCCGGTTTCCCTGGCAACGAGATACAACTCTATACGCAGGTGGGGGTCCATGCAAAATCAGATTCGAGTGATCGTGGTCACACACGCGAATCGAGCTTTCAGGCTCTTCGACTTATATTGGAAGTGTGAACGACGATCCCCAGGACAAGCGCCCCAAAGGGTGGCTGTCGCGCCATCACAAGCAAGGTGTGCGCCCCTGGCGCAAAACGCGTCTGAGCTTCCTGCGCTGGCGCGGAAACGTCATGGCCAACCCGCACGCGGCACGGCTCTATCGAATCGTCGTCGGTGCGGTGGGCACACTCATCGTGCTGATCGGGTTGCTGCTCGTGCCATTGCCTGGCCCGGGATGGCTCATCGTCATCATCGGACTGTTCGTCATCTCCAGCGAGTTCCACTGGGCGCAGAGGATTCTGCGCTTCGTCCGAGTCCACGTCGAGAGGTGGACGCACTGGATCATGGCGCGGCCGCTGTGGGTGCGCTGGACGGTCGGTGCGGTCACAGCAGCGTTCGTCGCTCTCGTCGTCTGGACCGCTTTCAGGATCATCGGGCTCCCCGACTGGGTTCCCGAGCTCGAGGTCCTCAAATACCTCGAGCTGCAATAGCGCCGAGGCGACGGCGCAGAGCGCCGGCTGTCGCCAAGAGCGCCTACTACTGCGAGGAGAGTGCCGTCAGGCGTGAGAGGCTGCGCATGTACTTCTTCCGGTAGCCCCCGGCCAGTGACTCTTCGGTGAAGACCTGGTTCAGCGCCTGTCCCGAGTTGATGATCGTCACGTTGCGATCGTAGAGCCTGTCGACGAGTGCGACGAAGCGCAGCGCCACGCCCTCGTTGTCGATCGTCTTCACGTCTTCCCACACGGCTGCGTCCAGACCGTCGACCATGCGACCGTACCGAGAGGGATGGACGGTCGAGAGATGACTCAGAAGTGTCGGGAAGTCGTCGCGGGCGACTGTGCCGGCCAGTTCGGCGGTCACGGCATCGAGGTTCTCAGCCGGGACGGGTTCGGCCGGCTCGCTCAACCCACGATGACGGTAGTCCTTGCCCTCGATGCGATAGATGTCGAATTGGTCGGCAAGTGCCTGGATCTCACGGAGGAAGTCCTGTGCGGCAAAGCGGCCCTCCCCCAACGACCCGGGCAGAGTGTTGGAGGTGGCGATGATCTTCACGCCGGCGTCGGTGAGTTCGCGCATGAGCCGTGACATCAGCACCGTGTCACCGGGATCGTCGAGTTCGAACTCATCGACGCAGACGAGTTTCATCTGTGAGAGATCGTCACGGGCACGGATGAATCCGAGCGCGCCGACGAGGTTCGTGTATTCGACGAAGGTGCCGAAGGTCGCAGGCTTCTCATTGGCATGCCATGCCGCGGCCAGAAGGTGGGTCTTGCCCACACCATAGCCGCCGTCGAGGTAGACGCCTTTGGGGCCGTCCTTTCCCTTCGAGAACAGCTTGTCCAGGAAGCCCTTCGACGTTGACGACGCCACGAACTCCTCAAGTTTGTTGCGTGCCTGGGCCTGCGAGGGCTCCGTGTCGTCGGTGCGGTAGCTGGCGAAGGACACGTCATGGAACTGCGGTGGCGGGACGAGGCCCGCAATGAGTTCGTCGGGTGCAACTTGGGGGGAACGGTCGCTCAGGGCGACCAGAGTCTGCTCGGCATTCACCCGGCCTAGTCTATTGCAGGCCACACGCTGTCAATCAACTGAGCCCGGCGTGAGAGTCCTCTCAGCTGAAGTCGAAGCCCAGACGCCCCAGCTGCTTGGGATCACGCTGCCAGTCCTTGGCGATCTTCACATGCAGGTCGAGGTAGACCTTGGTTCCGAGCAGTGCTTCGATGCCGCGCCGGGATTCGCTTCCGATCGCCTTGAGTCGGCTGCCGCCCTTGCCGATGATGATCGCCTTCTGGCTGGATCGTTCGACATAGAGGTTGACGTGGACGTTCCACAGCGGATTGTCCTCGCTGCGTCCCTCACGGGGGTACATCTCCTCGACCTGTGCGGCCAGGGAGTGGGGCAGCTCATCGCGGACTCCCTCGAGCGCGGCTTCGCGAACGAGTTCGGCGATCATCATCTCTTCGGGTTCGTCGGTGAGCTCGCCCTCCGGGTAGAGCGGCGGTGAGACGGGCAGGTGACCGGTCAGCACGGTATCGACCGTGTCGATCTGGAACCCGTCGACGGCGGAGACGGGGACCACATCGGCGAAGTCGGCGAGTTGGCCGACTGCCAGCAGCGCCTCGGCGACCTTCTCCTGGGGGACCTTGTCGGTCTTCGTCACCAGCGCCACGATCGGGGTGCGGCCGTCGAGGAGTTCGAGCTGTGAGGCGATGTATCGGTCACCGGGGCCGATGGGCTCATCGGCGGGCAGGCAGAAGCCGATGACGTCGACTTCGCTCAGCGTCGAGGCCACGAGGTCGTTGAGGCGGCTGCCCAGCAGCGTCCGCGGCTTGTGGAGTCCCGGGGTGTCGACGAGGATCAGCTGGTGATCGTCTTTGTGGACGATGCCGCGGATCGTGTGCCGGGTGGTCTGGGGCTTCGCCGAGGTGATCGCCACCTTCTCCCCCACCAGAGCGTTCGTCAGCGTCGATTTCCCGGTGTTGGGCCTGCCCACGAAGCAGGCGAATCCGGCTCGGTAGTTCTCAGGATAGTCCGTGCGAAATTCCATTTCAGTTCTCTTCCTTCGTGACCCTGACGTGGGTGATGCGGTGGCGGCGGCCCTGGCCCTCCATCGCTTCGATGATGAGACCCTCGATCCGTGCGTTCGAGCCGTCGATGGGAACGCGGCCGATGAGCTTCGTGAGAAGTCCGCCGACGCTGTTGACGTCGTCTTCGTCGATCTTCACATCGAAGTAGTCGGCGAAGTCGGAGATGGACATGCGGGTGCTGATGACGAATGACCCGTCATCGACCTCGACGAGCTCATCATCGCTGGTGTCGTATTCGTCTTCGATCTCGCCGACGATCTCCTCGACGATGTCTTCGATGGTGACGAGTCCGGCGGTGCCGCCGTATTCGTCGATGAGGATCGCCAGGTGCGTCGAATCGACCTGCATCTGCTCCATCAGGTCATCGGCGGGTTTGGTTTCGGGAACGAAGAGAACTCCTCGCGCCAGAATGTCGACCGGTCGCTCCGCGTCCTTCGGGTGGAGGTGGAGACGGCGGGCGACGTCCTTGAGGTAGGCGACCCCGCGAATGTCATCGAGGTCCTCACCGCTGACGGGGATCCGTGAGAATCCCGACCGGAAGAAGAGGTTCATCACCTTCGACAGCGGAGTGCCGGAGTTGACGGTCACGAGGTCCGTGCGCGGGACCATGACCTCATTCGCCGAGGTGTCGGAGAGGTTGAACACGGACTGGATCATCTCGCGTTCGCCGTCTTCGATGACATCCGATTCGCTGGCTCGCTCGACGAGGTCACGCAGCTGATCCGAGGTCACGAACGGTCCGTCCTTGTAGACACGGTCCGGGGTCAGCAGGTTGCCGAGGAGGACGAGGATCTTCGTCAGCGGCTTGAGCACGACGAGTGCCGCACCCACGACCCAGCTGAGGTTGAGGCACACGGCCAGGGAACGACGTCGCCCGATGGTCCGCGGGGACACTCCGGCGACGACGAAGACCGCGATCGAGGCGGTCAGCACGGTGAGCACGACCATGAGCGGTCCCACCGAGTAGATCGAGTTATACGCCAACGCGATGAAGACCGTCGCCAGTGCTTCGAGGAAGTTGCGGACGAAGATGATGACGTTGATGTTGGTGGGCAGATCGACGAGGATCTTCTCGGCCCGGAATGCGGCCTTCTTACCTTCGTCCTTCGCCTCCTGGATCGCCTGATGGGAGACGCTGAGCAGAGCCGCGTCCACCGCGGACAGCGTCGCCGAGATCACGAGACACAGGGCGGCGCCGAGGAACAGCCAGAGCACGGCTCAGACCTCGGTCGGTGAGGGGATGTCGGTGCGACCGTCGTAGCGGGCGGCGAAGAAGGTCAGCAGAAGATGACGCTGCAGGGCGAACATCTCTTCCTTCTCCGCGGGCTCACCGTGGTCATAGCCGAGCAGGTGCAGGAAACCGTGGACCGTCAGCAGCAGCACCTCGTCCATGGTCGTATGGCCAGACGACGATGCCTGGGCAGCGGCCACCTCGGGGCAGATGATGATGTCGCCCATCTGGCCCTCGGTGGGAGCACCGGGCTGGCCCTGGGTGAGCTGGTCCATCGGGAACGACATCACGTCGGTGGGTCCCTCGAGGTCCATCCAGGTGACGTGGAGTTCTGCCATCGCCGTGGCATCGACCATGGTCACCGCGAGTTCGGCGCCGGGGTGCATGTGCAGAGCCTGACCCAGGTATTCGGTCAGAGCGACAACCTCGTCGAGGTCGATCGACTCATCGGTTTCGTTGGAGATCTCGGTATTCATTCGCTGCTTCCCCACAGGTCGTAGGCGTCGACGATCTTCGTCACCAGCGAGTGGCGGACGACGTCCTTGCTGCCCAAGTGGCAGAATTTCAGGTCTTCGATTCCGGTCAGGATGTCCTGGACGACGTTGAGACCGCTGCGGGTCTTGCCCGGCAGGTCGATCTGAGAGACGTCACCGGTGACGACCATGCGAGCTCCGAAGCCCAGACGGGTGAGGAACATCTTCATCTGCTCACCGGTCGTGTTCTGCGCCTCGTCGAGGATGATGAACGCATCGTTGAGAGTGCGGCCGCGCATATACGCCAGCGGGGCCACCTCGATCGTGCCCGTTTCGATGAGCAGCGGGATCGACTCGGGGTCGACCATGTCGTGCAGGGCGTCGTAGAGGGGACGCACGTAGGGGTCGATCTTCTCGTTCAGCGTCCCGGGCAGGTAGCCCAGGCTCTCCCCTGCCTCGACGGCCGGGCGGGTGAGGATGATGCGTGAGACCTCTTTGTGCTGCAGGGCGTTGATGGCCATCGCCATGGCGAGGTACGTCTTGCCCGTGCCTGCAGGACCGATGCCGAAGGTGATCGTGTGATTGCGGATCGCCTTCACATAGTCGTGCTGGCCCATCGTCTTGGGACGGATCGACTTTCCGCGTGTGGACAGGATGTTCGTGCCCATCACCGCCGAGGCGGCCTGTCCTTCAGAGGAGAACGACGCGACCCTGTCGATCGTCTCCTCGTTGATGCGGTGGCCCGAGGCGTGCAGCTTCTTGAGTTCCCCGATCACGGAGACGAATGCCGCCACGCGCGTCGGCTCACCGCTGGCCTGCACCTGGTTGGCGCGCACATGCAGATTGAGCTCGGGGAAGACGCGCTCGAGCTTCCGCAGGTTCGACTCCCCCGGCCCGAAGAACTCGACCAGATCGATGGAGTCGGGAATCACGAGACGCACTGTGTCCGATGAGGCTGCTTCGGCAGGTGTGCTGTTCACAGAGTTCGTGGGCTGAGTGGAGGTGTCCAGAATGATCCTTAGTGACTGTGAGTACTTGTGGGAGTACTGCAATTGTGTGCTTCCATCGTAGTCCGCTTCGTCACCAACGGCCCAATGAATTCTGAGCCATGACGAGGCCGGCTGCTCCGGCCGAGGACGAACGCAGGACCGTCGGGCCCAGGAGCACTGTGTCGGCGCCGATGGCCGACAGGGCCTCGAGCTCGGCGTCGCTGATGCCGCCTTCGGGTCCCACGACCAAGACGATGCGGTCCGAACCGGCATCAAACCGAGACAGTGCCTGGGAGAGTTTCAGCTCGGCCGCCTCGTGGAGGACGTAGACGGTATCGCCCTCGGACAGTGCCCCTGCCAATCCGGTGCCGCGGACCAGATCGTGACGCAGTGGGAAGCGGGCGCGTCTGGCCTGCAGAGACGCAGCCCGCAGGACGTTGTCCCATTTGGCGGCGAGTTTGTCGCGCTTCTTCGCGGGCCAATCGGCGATCGAGCGTTCGGCGGCCCACGGGACCACCTCGTCGACTCCGATCTCTGTGGCGGCTTCGATCGCCTGCAGATCGCGGTCGGCTTTCGCCAGAGCCTGCACGAGGACCAACCGCGGTCGTTCCACCTCGGCGTGGGTCACCGAAGCAACCTGAAGTCCCATTTCATTCGCCGAGGCGCTCGTAACGGTTCCGCGCACGCGAGTGCCGGCTCCGTCGACGACTTCGAGCTCATCCCCGGGTCCGAGTCTGCGGACTCGGACCGCGTGCCCGGCCACGTCCTCACCGAAAGTGAGCACCTGACCGGCGGCCGCCTCGGCGACCTGGGAGGAGAAGAAGACGGGAAGACTCACCGACCGGCGAACTTCTCACGCATGCGGGAGAACATGCCTCGGTTCTGGGTGGTGATCTGCGCGCGTGGAGTCTCCTCATCGCGCAGCTTCGCCAACTGCGACAGCAGGTCCTTCTGCTCATCGTCGAGTTTGTCCGGTGTCATCACGTCGACCGTGATGAGGAGGTCGCCTCGGGTCTCCGAACGCAGACGGGAGGCGCCGAGTCCGGGAAGCTTGACGACGGTGCCGGACTGGATGCCGGCCTCGATCGAGAGATCCTGAGTGCCGTCGAAGGTATCGAACGGGATCGAGGCGCCGAGGGCGGCCGCGGTCATCGGCACCGAAACGGAGGCGCGCAGGTTGTCACCGTCGCGCTGGAAGACTTCGTGACGGGTCACCATGACCTCGACGAAGAGATCGCCGGCAGGTCCACCTCCGGGTCCCACCTCGCCCTGGGAGGAGAGCTGGATGCGCGTTCCGTCGGAGACTCCGGCGGGGATGCGGATCTTCATGGTCCGCTGCTTGCGGACGCGGCCGTCTCCCTGGCAGTTGAGGCAGGGGTTGGGAATGACGGTGCCGTAGCCGTGGCAGGAGTTGCAGGTCTGGTTAGTCACCATCTGGCCCAGCAGTGTCCGGGTCATGCGCTGGACGCTGCCGGCTCCGTGGCACAGGGTGCAGGTCTCAACGGAGGTGCCCTGCTGTGTTCCAGCACCCGAACAGGTGTCACAGACCACGGCAGTAGCGACGTCGAGGTCGATGTTGCCGCCGAATGCGGCGGTCTCCAGGTCGATGTTGACTCCCACGAGCGCGTCCTTGCCACGCTGCGTGCGCGGCATCGGGCCACCGGCTGAGCCGGCCCCTCCGCCGAAGAAGGTTTCGAAGATGTCGCCGAAGCCGCCGAAGCCGCCACCGCCGGCAGGGAAGCCCTGTCCGTTCTCGCCGCCGCCCATGTCGTAGTTGCGGCGCTTCTCCGAGTCGGAGAGAACGTCGTAGGCAAGGGAAATGGCTTTGAACTCATCCTCGTGGCCGGGGTTCACATCGGGGTGATACTTCCGGGCCAGCTTTCGGTAGGACGATTTGATTTCAGCCGCCGAAGCGTCTTTGGACACTCCGAGTGTTTCATAGTGATCGGCCACAGAAACTTCTCTCTCCCTGGTGGTGTGGGTTGTTCGCGTTGTCGTGCCTGTTCGCAGTGTGGTGCTTGTTCGCGCTGTGCTGTGCGCTGTCGGATCGGTACATCTAGCTCTGATCGAGGACAGAGGAGACGTACTTCGCCACGGCTCGCACAGCGGTGATCGTCGTCGGATAGTCCATCCGGGTCGGCCCGAGCACAGCCAATCGCGCGGAGGAGCCCGCGTCATGACCATATTCGGCGGCCACGAGGGATGTCGAGCTGAATGACTCGTGAGTATTCTCACGACCGATCCGAACGCTGATCTCCTCTTGGTCCTCGGCCATCGATGTCAGCAGCTTGAGCAGTACGACCTGCTCTTCGAAAGCTTCGAGGATCGGTGCCATCTTCTCACCGAACTCCCGTCCGGAGCGAGCCAGGTTCGCGGTGCCTGCCATGATGATGCGTTCTTCACGCGTGGCGATGACAAGATCTGTGACTGCGGCTCGCACCTGCGTCAGAGCCGCGGCGAGCTCAGCGCCGACTGAGTTGGCTCCGCCGAGGGGTTCTGTCTCGGTGCCGTCGGCGACCGCGCCCGTGGTGCTGGGGGTGACCGTGCTCATCACCTTTGAGAGCTTCTGGCCGGAGAATTCGGTGTTGACCTCATCGCGGATTCCGCGCAGTGATTCGTCGTCGATGACTCCCGGTGTGATCACGACCTTCTGTTCGACCTGACCGGCATCGGTGATGAGGACGACGAGGATGCGGTTGGGCCCCAGGCCCACGACCTCGATGTGTTTGATCGTGGCGCGAGAGACCGTCGGGTACTGGATCAGGGCCACCTGGTGGGTCAGACCCGAGAGGACTCGCACCGTACGGTCGAGCATGTCATCGAGGTCCCCGTTTCCGTCGATGAGCTGGAAGATCGCACGCCGCTCAGCCTGGGTCAGCGGTTTGAAGTCGTCGATGCGGTCAACGAACATCCGGTAGCCCAGGTCGGTTGGGATCCGACCGGCGGAGGTATGGGGCTGCGCGATGTAGCCCTCCTGCTCGAGGTGAGCCATGTCGTTGCGGATCGTGGCCGGCGAAACTCCGAGCGTATGGCGCTGAACGATGGCCTTCGAACCGACGGGTTCATTGGTGGCGACGAAGTCTTCGACGATCGCACGCAGAACCTGTGCTCGTCTGCTGTCGTTCATTCGTCCCTCCTTGAGTTCGGCGCTGCATTTGGCACTCATCTGCCTTGAGTGCCAATTCTACGCCTCTTGCAGTTCGAATTCACTTTCGCCCCTGTCCCAGCGGGTCACCGCCCATCGCGCCGAGTCCTTGATTAGGGTGGTTGACCGTGAATACCTTTGATCGCTACGGACCCGATGTACTGGCAGGTTCCTCTCCTTCCTCGCACCGGCCCAAGAAGTCCACCCCTGTCGAGCTCGCACTCGGAATGGTCCTCGAGGATGCCATGACCGGATATGTCGGTGCCGTCGTCGGCGCCGAGAAGACCACCGCCGGCGTCGTCGTCAATCTCGAGGACCGTGCAGGCAAGGTCCGCGCATTCCCGCTGGGGCCCGGCTTCCTGCTTGAGGGCAAACCCGTAGACATCAAGCTCCCTGCCAAGAAGAAATCGGCCCCAGGTCGCACGGCCTCGGGGTCGCGGGCAGTCGGCAATGCGCGGGCTCGAGTGGCTCGGGGATCGCGCATCTGGGTCGAGGGCAAACATGATGCTGAACTGGTGGAGAAGATCTGGGGTGACGATCTGCGCATCGAGGGAGTCGTCGTCGAACCCCTGGGCGGCTTGGATGACGTCGCTGACAAGCTCGCTGCCTTCGGTCCCGACAAGGAGCACCGCGTCGGGGTTCTCGCCGACCATCTGGTCTCTGGCACCAAGGAGTCCAAGATCGCCGATGCGGTGCGTGCCGATCCTCGCTATCGCGATGTCGTCCACATCATCGGACACCCCTATGTCGACATCTGGCAGGCGGTCAAGCCTCATGTCGTGGGCATCAGGGAATGGCCCGTCGTCCCCCGGGGCGAGGACTGGAAGACGGGAATCCTGAAGCGAATCGGCTGGCCCCACGCCGATCACCGGGATGTGGCACGCGGCTGGGTTCGCATTCTGGGCAAGGTCAGCACCATCGCCGACGTCGAACCCACGCTCTCCGGTCGAGTCGAGGAGCTCATCGACTTTGTGACGGTCGGGTGAGACGCCGTTCGGATAAGCCACCGGGACGGGGAAAACGCAGGTCAGTTGAGGCCCCAGGGAGTTTGTGATCGATCTGGTACACGATTCGGGCTTTCCCCCATTCGGCGCCAGAGCATTTCCGATAGTGTGAATGACCAGAAGCTCTGAAAGGACCCGCATGTCTTATAACCCCCAGCAGCCCAACAACGGCTCTGACCAGTCGCGTCCCATGCCACCGAACTATTCTCAGGCCTCTGGACCCCAACAGCCCTACAGCCAGCAGAACCAGAACTATGGTTCCCAGCAGCCGAATCCCGCTCCGCAGACCTACGGTTCACAGCAGGGCCAGCCGGCTCAGCCCGGTTTCGGATCGCAGCAGCCCGGTCAGCAGCCGAACTACGGTTCGCAGCAGCCAGGTTACGGTTCGCAGCAGGCCTACAGCGGCCAGCAGCAGTCCGGGCAACAGCAAGCGTACGGCCAGGGACAGTATGGGCAGGGTCAACAGCAGTATGCCCAGCAGCCCTATGGGCAGCAGGCGTACGGCTACGGACCAGGACAACCGGTCGGAAATCCGGCGCTGTTCGACTCACGGATGCTCCCGGAGAATGCCTACGGCCCCGGCTCCGAGATGTTCTGGCAGGCCAGCGAGAACGACAGAACCACAGTTCTCTGGACACACCTCGGGTCGATCATCGTCGGGTTCCTGCCCCTGATCATGTTCCTCATCAAGAAGGACGAATCGCCCTACGTGCGCGAACATTCACGACAGGGCCTCAACGCCATGATCACGAACCTCATCGCCACGTTCGCGGCCGTCATGGTGTTCATGGTCATCGGCTTCGTCCTCGCGCTCGTCACCTTCGGTCTCGGGTTCTTCGTCTATTTCCTGGCATTCCTCGTCCCGCTCCTCTACACGGTGCTCTACATCATCGCCGCTGTAGCCGGGAGCAAGGGAGAGGGCTATCAGTTCCCCCTCGTGATCAACTTCGTGAAGTGATCAGGTCCACCCCATGAGCTGAGAGTCGTTTCAGCATCAAGAAGCCGCTGCCATCGCAATCGATGACAGCGGCTTCTTCGCGTTCGGTTCAGTTCGCTGGGCCTGCGTTCAGCTGACCGAGTTCAGGCCTCGGAGCCGATTCAGTCCACGTAGTCGGTCAGGATACGAACCATATAGTCCGCCATGAGCCGTCCCTGCAGAGTGGGTTCGAAGCGACCTTCGTCCACGGCGTCGCCATCGAGCAGTCCCTGTTTCACAAAGCCGCGGATCGCCCGCTCGCTGCCTGCTCCCAACGAGTCCAGTGGCAGTTCCGAATCGATGCGGGCTGCGAGCATGATCCGCTCGATCTCCTGCGTCGACTCGTCGAGGACCTCACGTCCGATGGCAGGTGACTCGCCTGCGAGCAATCGGTCGGACCAGGCACGGGGATGTTTGGCGTTCCAGAACCGCACTCCCCCGACGTGCGAGTGGGCTCCGGGTCCGAAACCCCACCAATCGGCATTGCGCCAGTAGGCCATGTTGTGGTCACAGCGGGTCTCGGCTGACGTCGACCAGTTGCTGACCTCGTACCAGTGCAGACCAGCAGCCGCCATGGCGGCATCGGCGATCTCATACTTATCGGCCAGATCGTCTTCGTCGGGCATCGGCAGTTCACCACGGCGAACCATGGCGCCCATCTTCGTGCCGGGTTCGACGATGAGCGAATAGGCAGAGATATGGTCGACGTCGTTGCTCAGCGCGACCTCAAGTGACCTGCGCCAGTCGTCGATGGACTCCCCCGGTGTTCCGTAGATGAGGTCGAGGCTGAGTTCCAGACCGGCCTCTTTGATCCACCGAGCCACATCCGGAATCTTCGCCGGATCGTGAGTGCGATCGAGGGTAGCGAGCACATGGGGTACAGCTGACTGCATGCCCAAGGAGATCCTGGTGAACCCGGCAGCGGCCAGGGTCGCGATATAAGCCGGATCCAAAGTGTCCGGGTTCGCTTCGGTCGTGACCTCCACATCGGGAGCCAGCCGGAAACGACCACGGATGTCATCCATCACCCCGGCCAACACCTCGGCGGCCAACATCGTCGGGGTGCCGCCACCGAAGAAGATCGTCGTCACCTCACGGTCACCAGCACCCGCCTCGGCGAGGACACGGACCGAGAGGTCGAGCTCTCGGGAAAGATTGCTGCGGTAGTCGTCGCGGGAGGCCCCAGGGCCCAGATCTTCTGCCGTGTAGGTGTTGAAGTCGCAGTAGCCGCAGCGGACTCGGCAATAGGGGACGTGAACGTAGAGGCTCAGGCCGCGAGCGGCCGCGCCGACCCCGGCCGACGCCGGCAGCGAACCGTCGAGCGGTGGAGTCTCCCCAGTCGGTTGTGCCGGCACTTACTTCTTGGCGTCTTTCTTGGTCTCCGGCTCATCGGAGGACAGCGCGGCGATGAAGGCCTCCTGAGGGACCTCGACGTTGCCGACCACCTTCATCCGCTTCTTGCCTTCCTTCTGCTTCTCGAGCAGCTTGCGCTTACGGCTGATGTCGCCGCCGTAGCACTTGCTCAGAACGTCCTTGCGGATGGCACGAATGGTCTCGCGGGCGATGATGCGCGAACCGATGGCGGCCTGGATCGGCACCTCGAACTGCTGGCGCGGGATCAGTTTGCGCAGCTTGCCAGCCATGAGCACGCCGTAGGAGTAAGAGTTGTCGCGGTGGACGATCGCAGAGAAGGCATCGACCTGATCCCCATGGAGCAGGATATCGACCTTGACCAGATCCGCTGCGTCCTGTCCGTCATCGGAGTAGTCGAGGGTCGCGTAGCCCTTGGTCTTCGACTTCAGCTGGTCGAAGAAGTCGAAGACGATCTCCGCCAACGGCAGTCGGTAGCGGATCTCGACTCGGTCTGAGGACAGATAGTCCATCCCCTGCAGGCTGCCGCGACGCGTCTGGCACAGTTCCATGACCGCACCGATGTAGTCGCTCGGGGTGAGGATCGTGGCTTTGACCATGGGTTCGCGGACCTCTTTGATCTTGCCCGTCGGATACTCGCTGGGGTTCGTGACCTCCATCTCCGTTCCGTCTTCCAGGGTGACGTCGTAGATCACGCTGGGTGCGGTGGAAATGAGGTCGAGGTCGTATTCGCGTTCGAGTCGGTCGCGCAGAACTTCGAGGTGGAGGAGCCCGAGGAACCCGCAGCGGAAGCCGAAGCCCAGCGCCGTCGAGGTCTCCGGCTCATAGGCCAGCGAAGCGTCGTTGAGCTTGAGCTTGTCGAGCGCGTCGCGCAGGACCGGGTAGTCCGAACCGTCGATCGGGAACAGCCCGGAGTACACCATGGGCTTGGGTTCTTTGTAGCCGTCGAGCGCCTGCGTAGCTGGAGCGGAATTCAGGGTGACAGTATCGCCGACCTTGGACAGGCGCACGTCCTTGACTCCGGTGATGAGGTAGCCGACCTCACCGACGCCGAGGCCCTTCGTAGCCTTCGGCTCCGGAGAGGAGACCCCGATCTCAAGAAGTTCGTGGGTGCTGCCGGTCGACATCATCGTCAGCTTCTCACGCGGGTGCAGGGCACCGTCGATAAGGCGGACGTACGTCACGACACCCCGGTAGGTGTCGTAGACGGAGTCGAAGATCATGGCTCGCGCCGGGGCATCGGCATCGCCGACAGGTGCAGGAATGTCGGAGATGATGCGGTCGAGGACCGCGTCGACGCCTTCGCCGGTCTTGCCGGACACCAGCAGGCAGTCTTCGGGTTCGCAACCGATGAGGTTCGCGAGTTCTTCCGCGTACTTCTCAGGCTGGGCAGCGGGGAGGTCGATCTTGTTGAGCACTGGAATGATCGCAAGATCGTTCTCCATGGCCATGTAGAGGTTGGCCAGCGTCTGGGCTTCGATGCCCTGTGCTGCGTCGACGAGGAGGAGGGCACCTTCGCAGGCAGCCAGGGACCTGGAGACCTCGTAGCTGAAGTCAACGTGTCCCGGAGTGTCGATCATATTCAGAGCGAAGGGAGTGCCCTCGTTCTCCCAGGCCATACGCACAGCCTGGGACTTGATCGTGATTCCGCGTTCGCGTTCGATGTCCATCCGGTCGAGGTACTGAGCACGCATATCACGCGGCTGAACCGCACCGGTAACCTGGAGCATCCTGTCGGCCAGGGTCGATTTGCCGTGGTCGATGTGAGCGATGATGCAGAAATTGCGGATCAACTCGGGTGATGTAGCGGACGGAGAAATCCGTTCGAGTGCTTGTGGCTTCACCTGAGGTGACATGAACGCCCTTCCTTCGACAGACCAGAATCTCCATTGTTCCATGGGTTGTGCGCCAGACTGGAATCCTCCGCACCCCCGAGCGTGCTCTCCCCTGCTCTGCAAAGCCACACATAGAGTCGGGACGAAGTCACACGAACTCACCGAGAATTCGGGCTCTGATCCCCCACTTTCGGCCCTGATCGGCGAAGATTGTGCCATGAGCGACTTCTCGATCATGACCTTCAACCTCAGATATCCCGCTCTCGACGGGCACCCCGTGGCCACACGGCTGCCCATCGCCGCCGAGCTCATCACCCAGGCTCGCCCTCACATCATCGGCACGCAGGAGGGTGAACTCGACCAGCTCGAGAATCTCATCAGTCTTCTCCCCAAGGAGTACGTCTGGCTGGGCGAGGGCCATTCGGGCGGCAACTCCGGGGAATTCACCGCCGTCATCTACGATTCGTCCCGCTTCGACGTCGACAGGGTCGACATCAGCTGGCTCTCCGAACAGCCGGAGACAGTCGCCTCCGAATCCTGGGGCGTCTCCCATGCCCGGACCCTGACGGTCGTGGACTTCCGTGACCTGGTGACCAAGCAGCCGCTGCGCCTGCTCAACACCCACCTCGACCACAGATCAGAGGAGGCTCGTCTGGAGTCGGGGAAGATCATGGCCGATCACCTCGCCGAGGCGGCCGGACCTTGCGTGGTCACCGGAGATTTCAATGTCGCCACCGGATCCCCCGTGTACAACTATTTCTGCACCGAGCTGGGACTCACCGACACAGGGGCTGCCGTCCCGGGTGAGAACATCGGCACCTTCCACCGCTACAAGGGGCCGAAGGACGGCGACCCTCGCATCGATTGGATCCTCACGACATCAGACCTGCAGACCGTGTCGACCCGGATCAATACCTTCTCCGCTGGTGGCGAATATCCCTCCGACCACTTTCCGGTCGAAGCGGTTCTGCGCCGCGTCGATTAGGATCAGTGCACATGAGTTGGAAATCACTGGTCAGTCGCGTCGTCAGGATCGGCGTCAGAGAAGGCGTCAAATACTACAAAGATTCACAGCGGAAGAAGTCAGGTTCGCAGGGTTCGGAACCGCGCCCCAGCGGTCCCCCACAGGGTGATGGACGGTCGTCGGGATCCGCCTCGGCGAAGGGAGGCGACTACCCCGGTGACTACCGCGGCGCGGTCAACGTCTCCTATGCACCCGATCTCGACGGCGACGCCGATCCGGGCGAAGTCGTCTGGGGATGGATCCCCTTCGAAGAGGACCACAGCCAAGGCAAGGATCGCCCGTCCTTGGTCGTGGGCAAAGACGGACGCTGGGTACTGGCACTCATGCTCACCAGCACGGACCACATTCCAGGTGGCGTCGGAGAGGTCCGCGAGGACCGCCACGCCAAGTGGATGAACATCGGCAGCGGAGAGTGGGACTCACAGGGCAGGCCCTCTGAGATCCGTCTCGACCGTGTGATCCGACTCGATCCGGAGACCATCCGCCGCGAAGGCTCGATCATGCCTCGCGAGATCTTCGAACAGGTCGCGAACAACGTCAACGCGGGCTGAGTCGAATCCCGGACACCGATAATTTCTGCTTGACCGGTTCAGCCTGTATCGTTGGCTGTGTATCTTCATCAATGGCGTGTGTCTCGTCTAGGTCGGGTGAAGATGCCATCAGGCTCGATATCGTCGATGTGTTTCCCCGCGGAGATGAGTATGTCGGTCAGATGTGCCCTCACGACCATGTTCCACTAACACGAAAGAGTGTTGAAATTGGCTAATATCAAGTCACAGATCAAGCGGATTGAAACCAACGAGAAGGCTCGCCAGCGCAACAAGGCTGTGCGGTCCGAGGTTCGGTCACACGTCCGCGTCGTCCGCGAGAACATTGCTGCCGGCAAGAAGGACGAAGCACAGCAGGCTTATGCTGTTGCCGCCCGCAAGCTCGACAAGGCTGTTTCGAAGGGTGTTCTGCACAAGAACAACGCTGCGAACCGCAAGTCGCGCATGGCCACGCAGATCAACGCTCTCTGAGTCGATCACTGAGGCTATAGCTTCGAGGGGCCCGATCCATTTGGATCGGGCCCCTCAACTATTCACCGTTCGGTTCGGCTCACTGTTCGGTTCAGCGTTGGCGAGCCAGCCGGCAGACTTCGGAGACGAACCATTCGACGGCATAGACCGGGTCACGACCGCCGCCTTTGACCGCCTCATCAGCCTCGGCCGCCGCGATCAGAGACTGTCCCAGTGCCACTTCGTTCCACCGGCGCACCTCACGCCTGGCACGGTCGACCTGCCACGGAGCCATCTTCAGCTCCGCTGCCAGTTCACCGCTTGATCCAGAGAAGCCCTGCACCTTGGCCATCCCCCGCAATTTCATCGCAACGGCGGCCACCAGGGGAACAGGGTCCGAACCGGTCGACAGAGCGTGACGCAGCAGGCTCAGCGCACTCTTCACATCTCCCCCGACTGCAGCGTCGGCGACCTTGAAGCCAGTGGCCTCCACTCGGCCGCCGTAGTACTGATCGACGATCTGAGCGGTGATGGTGCCCTCAGTGTCCTCGATGAGCTGTTCGACTCCGGCATTGAGTTCGGACAGATCAGCTCCGAGCGCAGACATCAGCGCTGCCATCCCGGATTCGTCGATCTGCCTCTTCGCGGCCTTGAACCGACCCTGAGCGAACTTGGCCCGGTCACTCTCATTCTTCAGTGCCGCCGCATCGACCCGGGGGAAACCGTTGGCCTCGATCTTCTTGACCAATTTGGCACCGCGATTGCCGCCTCCGTGGAGGAGAAGGACGACGGCGTCGTCATTGGGTTCATCGAGGTAGGCGAGCGCATCAGCCAGGAACGCCTCCGAGCACTTCTCAACGCTGTCGACGATGATGAGCTTCGCAGTGGAGAACAAGGAGGGTGAAGCGGCCATGAGCAGCTCTCCACCCTGATATCCGGCGGCGTCGAATTCCACCTCTTCCGGGTCCTTCTTCCGTGCGGCAGCCACGATCCGGTCCTTAGCCATACGGATGAGCACCGGCTCGTTCCCGGAGATCATCACAACGGGCGCGGGCTTCGCGGAACTCCACGGGATCAGGGTCTTCTTCACTGCCATGGGCCAAGCCTATCGTCAGCCGCGGACACGATGCGCAACGGTCACAGGTGTCTCCCTCGATAGGCTCATTGCTCGTCCCCGTGACAGTCTCGCGCGGTGCTGTACTTCGCGTGTGCGTAGACGGCGACGGTGCCGCAGCGGTCGGTGCGCAGGACGGGGACCGGACCGAATGCCCGTTGGGCACGCGGGGTGGGATGTCCGTAGCTGTTCTCGCCCACGGAGATGACTCCGAGGCGAGCGCCTGCTGCCGTGAAGAAGTCCTCTGCCAGGTCCGAGGAACCGTGGTGGGGTGCGATGAGCAGATCAACGGGTTCCAGGCTCTGGGCGAGAATGAACTGTTCGTCTTCGCCGATGTCGCCGGGGACGAGGAAGCTCAGCCCCTCGAGTTCGACCCGTAGGACCAGGGAGTCTTCATTGCGCACCTCGGTCCCCACTGTCTCTTCACCCACGTCTGTCTCCTCATTCCCGTCTGCTTCCTCCCCTCTATCTGTCTCTGCGGTCTCTCGCGCCGGCGGCCAGAGCACCTCGATTCGGGCCCCATCTGCGTCGAGGCTGCGTCCACGTGTTGTCGGCACTACCTTCGCACCGGTGTCTGCGACGAGACCGCGGACCTCTGCTCCCCCACTGACGTTGCTGGAGACCCACAGACGATGGAGGATCCGCGACCAGGTGGTCCCGGCATACCCGGCGCTGTGATCGGCGTCGAAGTGGGAGATGACGAGGTCGAAGTCCTCGATCCCACCCTCATCGAGGCACACATCGACGGGCTTCGGATCCTTCCCCGTGTCCACGACGAGCCCTGCCCCCTCGCCGAGGTTGATCACCGTTGCCGAGCCCTGCCCCACATCGCAGATCATGACCAGCCAGTCATCGGCCGGTGGCTTCGTCCTGCCGACGACGATGATCAGCGCCGTCAGGCAGATGCAGACGACGACGGTGGGGATCCCCCACAGCTTCCTGCGCACCAGCATCCATAGGCCCGCGGCCAGCAGGATGAGGAGCCCGAGTGCTGCCAGTGTCCCCACAGGAGGTTTCGGCCAGTCCAGGGCTGCCCCGGGCAGTCCGGCACAGATCCTGGCCACGCCGACGATCCACCATGCGCACAGTGAACCGAGCCAGGCGGGCACCTGCGCACACCACAGCAGGCCGGGAACGCCGAGGAGCCCGAGTCCCCCGCACACCATCGACACGAACCCCAGAACGGTGGCCGGCAGGACAGCAGGGGCGGCGAGCGCGTTCGCTGCCACCGACCACAGCCCGATCCGCGGGTCGATCGCCACGAGCACCGGGGTACAGGCCAGCTGAGCAACCAAGGGCACGATGAGTGCACTGATGACGATCGTGGGGACCATGGACAAGTGCAGGCTCAGACGCCGCAGAATGATCGGAACGACGAACAGGATCGCGGCGGTGGAGACGACGGAGAGGACGAACCCCACAGAGGTTGCCAACACGGGAACAAAGCTGAGCAGGATGCATACGGTTGAGCTCATCACCGCCACCGGTGAGATCCCTCCCCCACGCAGGAACACGAGAGCAACCGCGATGGCCATACCCGCAGCGCGTATGGCACTGGGTTCGAATCCGACGATGAAGACATATCCCACACAGGTGAGCACCCCGACGCCCACCCGTGTCCGAGGGCCCGCCCGGCACAGTCCGGCAAGCAGTCCGGCGCCGAGGCTGACGATCGTGACATTGCTGCCCGAGACAGCAGAAATGTGCGTCAGGGACACAACGCGCATGTCATCTTCCATTCGCGCATCCTGGGGTTCGGTGTCTCCGACCACGAGACCCGGCAGCAGTGCGCCCCCGCTGTGCCCCGAGGCCAGCGAGTCGTGGCGCAGCTGCAGGCGCAGATCTGCCCGCCACTTCCAGACTCCGTTGGGCGCACGGATGATGCGAGCGTCATCGTTGCTGATGCGGATGTCATCGAGGGCTTCGGTGCGCAGTGACACGTGGGCACCGTCGGGTGGCGCCGAGGGGCTGAGCACCTCGGTGATCCCTGTCGACGTCAGCACGGTCAGCCGTGACCACCCCGAGTCACCCGGCTGGCTGTGCCCGACCGCGATGCCCTCCACTTCGGTGGCCTCATCGGGCCCGCGTGCAGACCCGAGCATCGTGGTCTGCACCGTGAGCAGGCACGCGAAGACGATGAGGAGCACGCCGAGGTGGTGGTGTCTGCGCAGGCAGAGGAACCCGAGACAGACGAGGGGTGGGACGGTGAAGAGTGCCCAGGGACCGGGTGCCGCCAGAGCGGTGATCCACAGACTCAGCGCACAGATGAGCAGGCGGAAGGACCCGGGCCAGACCTTCGCAGCACCGCGCACCCACGCCAGTGCACCCCTCAGCCGTTCCTTCGCCGCTTCGGCCCTACCCGACGATGACAAGGTCTTTGAGGCTTTCAAAGGTCTTGGGCCCGATCCCTGGGACCAGCAGCAGGTCGTCGACGGTGGCGAAGGGCTGTTCCTCCCGGTAGGCGATGATCGCCTCAGCAGTGACCGGTCCTACCCCCGGCAATGTCTCCAGGGTGGTGAGGTCAGCGGTGTTGAGATTGACGGCGGTACCCGAATTCGGATCTGCGGACGCACTGCCTGACGCACCTGCACTGTCCGAGGTACCGGAACTGCCTGCGCTGCCGGAGCTGCCGTCCTGTCCAGCACCGCCTCCTGCGCCTTGCTCGGCACCCCCTGCCGCGTTCGTGCCGGCACTGTCTGCATCGGATGCGCCCGGTCCTGGGTCCTCTCCGCGCATAGGAATATGGATCTGCTCACCGTCTTGGAGCACCCGAGCGAGATTGATCGCCTCCGCATCCGCTTCGCTCTTCAGACCGCCAGCCGCCTCCACCGCATCTTGGACTCGAGCACCGGGTGCCAAGATCACCACAGAGGGGCTTTGCACCGCCCCGGTGACGTGAACGATGACATCGCCGGACTCGGTGCTGGGGGCTGCAGATGCGGCTTCGGGCCCACCCTTGTCGCCGGAGGCGGTACCCGGTCCATCGTGAGAGGCGGAGCCGTGATCGTCGACAGTACCCGCCTGATCCTCAGACGCCGCGTGCTGTGGGGCCGGCCGGAAGAGGAGAAAGGCGATGACGAGCACAGCAATGGTCACAACTGCCAGAGCTACGAGGATGGGCAGGCGCACTCGACGCGGCTCTACCGGTTCGTCCTCTCCTTCGCTGTCGCTGCCGAAGACGTCTCCGGGGACCCAGCCGCCGCGCTCGGCGCTGGAGTTGATGAGGCCTGCGAAGCGATCATCGGGAGAGACAGCCATGTCGACAAGCTATGCTCGGCGATCACGAGGGCACCAGGCCCAGATTGCTGCCTGTGGACACCGTCTGCACATCCACAGGTCATGGGCACATGAGTCGGCCAGTCATCCACATGACGGCGACCGCGAGTGGGTGGGGCCTGCTCAGGGTCGTCTTTGAACCGTGATTCCGATCGTGCCGGATCCGACGTGGGCGGTGATGATGGCCGAGAGTGTCCGAAACGTCGTCGGCAGACCACTGGCTTCGATCTTCTCCTGCAGCGCAAGCACATCAGGGTGGGAGGGCTCGCCGTCTGCGTGCTGGATCTCTACGTACACGTCCTGCTCGTCTGAGGCGATCTCTGCCGCGGCCTCGCCTGCCAACACGGCCATACGCTCAAGTGCCTTCGTGCGGGTGCGGACTCGTGCGACGGGTGCCACGACCCCGGCGTTGAGTCCGAGGACCGGGACGATCTGCAGGGCCCTGCCCAGGAGCGAGGAGGCGGCCCCGATGCGACCACCTCGGCGCAGGTGTTCCAGGGTCGCCGGGGCGAACGCGGTACGGGTCTCGGCGGCGCACCAATCAGCGACGGTGCCGGCAATCGATGCCACGTCATGACCCTGTGAGATTCCGGCGGCCGCGATCGACACGGCCCCGGCCAAGCCCGCCGAGGTGGTCCGGGAGTCAACGACATTGATCAGCAGGTCCTCGTTCTCGGCTGCCGCGACGGCGGAATCTCGGGTCCCGGAGAGCTCGCCCGACATCGTCACAGTGATGATCGCCTCAGCACCATGGTCGATCAGTGTCGAATAGGCGTTGGTGAATTGGGCGGGAGTGGCCATGGAGGTCGAAACCTCGGTGCCCTCATCCATCCTCCGGCACAGATCCCCGGCGTCCAGTTCACCGTCGGCGAAGGCGACGCCTCCGACGAGAACCGTCAGCGGAACGACGGCGAAGAGGTCACCGGTGACATCGCGCAGCCCTGCCTCCTCGGAGGCAGAGAGCTGCGCGGTCGAATCGGTGACCAGGCCGATTCTCATGGACGGCCCAGCGCCCGATACGTCCAGCCTGCCGAACGCCATACCTCTGGGGTGAGCACATTCCGACCGTCGATGAGGACCTTGCCGGCCACCAGCGATGCCGTGGCCACGGGATCAAGATCCCGATACTCCTGCCATTCGGTGAGCAGCAGCACCGCATCGGCTCCGGCCAGCGCCTGCGAAGCATCCGCGACATAGTTGAGTTCGGGGAACGTCTTCGCGGCATTGTCGATTGCCTGCGGATCAGTCACTGTCACCACGCCGCCCTGGGTGGCGATCAGGCGTGCCACAGCCAGGGCAGGCGAATCGCGCACATCATCGCTGTTGGGCTTGAATGCAGCGCCGAGCACCGTGATCTTCTTCCCGATGAACGACCCGTCCAGGGTGTCCCGGGCGATGTCGACGATGCGCACTCGACGCCGCATATTGATCGAGTCGATCTCGCGTAGGAATGCCACCGCCTGATCGGCACCCAGCTCACCGGCGCGTGCCATGAAGGCTCGAATGTCCTTGGGCAGGCAACCGCCGCCGAAGCCGAGTCCGGCATTGAGGAACTTCCGACCGATGCGATCATCCATTCCGATCGCATCCGCCAGCTGAGTCACGTCCGCGCCCGAGGCTTCACACAGTTCGGCCATGGCGTTGATGAATGAGATCTTCGTGGCCAGGAACGAGTTCGCTGCGGTCTTGACCAGCTCGGCCGTCGCGAAGTCTGTGACCAGTCGAGGCGTCTGCTCCTCGAGCATCGTCGCATAGACCTCATCAAGGTTTTCTGTGGCCCGTTCACCGGCTTCGCCCTCGGCAACGCCGTAGACCAGACGGTTCGGGTGCAGGGTGTCCTCGACAGCATGGCCTTCGCGCAGGAACTCGGGGTTCCACATCAGGCTCGCTCCGGTGGGAGCGAGGATCGCGGCCAGACGCTCAGCGGTGCCGACTGGAACGGTGGACTTGCCGACAACCACAGACGTCGACGACAAGTGCGGAACCAGCGAATTCACTGCAGCATCGACATAGGTGACATCGGCGGCGAACTCTCCTGGCTTCTGCGGAGTCCCGACACACACGAAGTGCATCTGCGAGTCTGCGACACGCGAGACGTCGGTGGTGAACTCGAGGCTGCCGAGATCCTGACCCTTCACCAGCAATTCACTCAGTCCCGGCTCGAAGAAGGGCGGCCGGCCGGAGGTCAGCGCCGCAACCTTGTCTGCGTCGACGTCGACGCCGACGACTTCGTGTCCCAGTGTTGCCATGGCCGCCGCGTGTACTGCGCCCAGATATCCGCATCCGATGACTGAAATCTTCAACCCGTGTTCTCCCTGCTTCGTCCCGGCATTTCAGCCACACTATATGCCACTAGGTTCCACGATATCTGCAGGTTGAAACAGTACCCTTGTAAATGTGAAGCGTTTCTTGGATTTCCTGACCAACTCCCCCGCCGCGGTGACGTTCGCGGTGCTCAGCGTGCTGGGCATCGTGGCCTTCGCCATTCCCGGTCTGCACCCGTTCGCCTGGATCATCGGCCTCGTGCTGTGCCTGGGCGTCATCATTGCCCTGCTCCTCTTCCACGGTGAGTGGCGGCGTGCGCAGATCCAGATCGATTCGCTGCGCCAACTGCTCAGCACCGAGCGCGGACGTCTCGACACACTGGGACTGACACACGTCGATGAGGAGGTCACTGCACTGCCCGACGAGGAGCGAGCACAGCGGATCCTGGGTCTGCTCCCGGACTCGGCCGGTCTGGTGCAGTCACTGCGTCTTGATGCGACCTTCGGATCTCTCGAGGTCGACGAGCTCGAACCTCTGCACACGTTCAGGCAGGAATTCGCGAAGTCCAGCTTCGACAATCCGCGTTCGCACACCGCTTTCATGAATCTCTATCGGGCAGCTGAGGCCCTGTCGATCTGGGTCAACGAAGAGACACGGCAGCTTGCCAGCGATAAGACGAAGCGAGAGATCCGGCCCGGTGACTCCCGCAAGGGCGGATGGAGAGAGTACACGGAGGCACGCAGTCGCGGCGAGAGCCTCGGCGACCGGTTCGTCTACGCCCGCTGGGAGTTCAACCAGACAGCTTTGGAGCTCGGGCTCGTCGCCTGAGTCAAACACAGCCGAAATACACTGCTGGCGACGAACTCGATTGAGTTCGTCGCCAGCAGTGTATTCACCGTCAGTGGCGAATCCACCACGAATCTGTCGGAGCCACAGGGGTGCGACGCTTGTGCTCGGTGGCGCGGTACTTCTCAATGAGGAGAGAGGCGGCCGCCTTCTCGATGTCTCTGCCCTCAAGGAAGTCATCGATCTGGTCGTAGCTGAGTCCCAGAGATGATTCATCGGTCTGGCCCGGTGCATCGTCGAGCAGATCGGCTGTCGGAACTTTCCGCACCAGATGTTCTGGGGCGCCGAGGTGGTCGAGCAGTGCACGGCCCTGCCGTTTGTTCAGCCCGGCCAGCGGCACCACATCGGCGGCTCCGTCACCGAATTTGGTGAAGAAGCCGGTGACGGCTTCGGCGGCATGATCGGTGCCTGCGACGAGGAGTCGCTTCTCCCCTGCCAGTTCGAATTGTGCGATCATCCGCATCCGAGCCTTCACGTTGCCCTTGCCGAAGTCGGTGATGGCCTCTCCGGTCGCGGTATTGTATTCGGCTGCGGCTGCGTCTGTGGCGGATCCGATGTTGATGACGAGTTCATGATCGGCTCGGATGAATTCCAACGCGTCCTGAGCATCACTCTCATCGGCCTGCACATGATGCGGCAAACGGATCGCCCAGAATTCGGCGGCTGCCCCCCGCCGCCGCAGCTCCTCGACCGCCAACTGGCACAGGCGTCCGGCCAGAGTCGAATCCTGTCCGCCGCTGATGCCCAAGGTGAGCCCCCTGACACCGGTGGTCAGGATGTAGTCGGCGAGGAACTCGACCCGCCGGGCGATCTCCGTCGCCGGATCGATTGTCGGTCTCACACCCAGTGCGTGCCGGATCTGGTCCCGAGTAGCTTCCATTGACATATGTGTTTTCAACCCTTCCGGACAGACGCCGTATCTCAGGCGTCGGGGACGATATTGACCAGTTTGGGCGCACGCACGATGACCTTGCGCACTCCGGCCCCGTCGAGCGCCTTGAGCGCGTTCGGCGATTCCAGTGCCAGCTTCTCCAGCTCCTCGGCAGAGATATCGGGGTCGACCTCCAGTCGTGCCCGCACCTTGCCCTTGACCTGGACGACACAGGTGACCTGGTCGGCGACCAGATACTGTAGGTCGACCTCGGGGAAGGACGCGTAGGTCAGCGTCGAAGTGTGGCCCAGTTTCGCCCACAGCTCTTCGCCCAAGTGCGGCGCGAACGGAGAGAGCATGATGGTCAGCGGCTCGAGCACGTCGGCCGTGACACCGCCCTGCTTCGTCGCATGATTCGTGAGCACGATCAGCTTCGAGATCGCGGTGTTGAAACGCAGGTGGTCCATGTCCTCACGGACACCGTCGATGACCTGGTGGAGGACCTTGAGAGTCTCAGGATCGGCGACACCGTCCTTGATCACAGACTCACCCGTGGTCTCGTCCACGAAGAGACGCCACACGCGCTGCAGGAACCTCTGCGCACCGACGACTGCTCGTGTTTCCCAGGGGCGGGCCTGTTCGATGGGTCCCATCGACATCTCATACACGCGGAAGGTGTCGGCACCGTAGGCGTCGTACATCTCATCGGGCGAGACGGAGTTCTTCAGCGACTTGCCGATCTTGCCGTACTCACGGTTGACCTGCTCACCGTCGTACCAGAACGTCGACTCACCGTTGTCAGCGACGGTCTCTTCCACCTCGGCGGCGGGAACGTAGACGCCACGCGCATCGGTGTAGGCATAGGCCTGGATATAGCCCTGGTTGACCAGGCGGTGGAATGGCTCCGAGGAGGAGACATGCCCCAGGTCGAACAGAATCTTGTGCCAGAACCTGGAGTAGAGCAGGTGCAGAACCGAGTGCTCGGCGCCGCCGACGTAGAGGTCGGCTCCGCCGCGCGGCTTGGACTCGCGGGGCCCCAGCCAGTACTGCTCGTTCTCCGGATCGACCAGGCGTTCGGAGTTGTGCGGATCGGCGTAGCGCAGCTGATACCAAGACGATCCGGCCCAGTTGGGCATCGTGTTCGTCTCGCGGTAGTACTTCTGCGGCCCGTCGCCCAGGTCGAGTTCGACCTCGACCCAGTCGCGGTTGCGGCCCAGGGCCGGTTCCGGCTCACTGTCGGCGTCATCGGCGGCGAAGGTCCGCGGAGCGAATTCGTCGACCTCCGGCAGTTCGACGGGCAGCATAGAATCAGGCAGCGCGATGGGAGTCCCGGCCTCGTTGTAGACGATCGGGAACGGTTCGCCCCAGTAGCGCTGGCGTGAGAACAGCCAATCCCGCAGCCGGTACTGGGTCGATTCCGTGGCCAGCCCCTGGTCTGCCAGCCACGCTGTGATCTTGGCCTTGGCCGCTTCGACGTCGAGACCGTTGATGTCGATCTCGTCATTGGCTGAGTTGATCATGACGCCGGTGCCGGTGAACGGGGTGTCTTCGTCGTGGTCGGCAGGCGGCTGCACGGTGCGCACATAGGGCAGTCCGAAGGACTTCGCGAAGTCCCAGTCGCGGGCGTCCTCGGCAGGCACTGCCATGATCGCACCGGTGCCGTAGCCCATCAAGACGTAGTCGGCGATGAAGATCGGGATCTGTTCACCGGTTGCAGGGTTGACCGCGAATGAACCGGTGAAGATGCCGGTCTTGTCCTTGCTCTGCTGACGATCCGCGTCGGTCTTGGCCGCCGCATTGCGCTGGTAGGCGGAGATCGCCTCGGCGGGGGTGGATTCTCCACCGCGCCAGCCTTCGGGAGTCTGCTCGTCCCACTGGGCCGCGGTCAGCTGCTCCACCTGCGGATGTTCGGGGCTGAGCACGAGGTAGGTGGCACCGAACAGGGTGTCGGGTCGGGTCGTGTAGACCTCGACCTGAGTCTCCGAGGCGGCCACGGGCAGTCGCAGCAGGGCACCCTTGGACCGGCCGATCCAGTTGGTCTGCATACTGCGCACCGCGCTCGGCCAGTCCAGCGAGTCCAGATCGTCGATGAGACGGTCGGCATAGGCTGTGATGCGCATGTTCCACTGCCGCAGGCGGCGAGTGTAGACGGGGAAGTTGCCGCGTTCGGACAGTCCCTCGGCGGTGACCTCTTCGTTTGCGAGCACGGTGCCCAGACCGGGGCACCAGTTGACCGGCGACTCCGAGACGTAAGCCAGGCGGTAGCCCTGCAGGACATCTTCCTGCTCGGCGGGGCTCAGCTGAGTCCAGGGGCGGCCGTCGGGTGTCTGTCGGGTGCCCTGGGCGAACTGGTCGATCAGGGTTCCGATCGGTCGCGCCGCACCACGTGAGTTCTCACCTGCGGTACTTGCCTCCGGGTCATACCAGGAGTTGAAGATCTGCAGGAAGATCCACTGGGTCCACCGAACGAAGTCGTCGTCAGTGGTCGCGAAGCTGCGGCGGGCATCATGGGCCAGGCCCAGGCGTCGCAGCTGTCGGGTCATGTTGGTGATGTTGGCATCGGTGGTGATGCGCGGGTGCTGCCCGGTCTGGACGGCGTACAGATCGGCGGGCAGACCGAAGGCGTCGTAGGACAGTGCGTGCATGACGTTGTGCCCGCGCATCCGCTGATACCGCCCGTAGACATCCGTGCCCAGGTATCCCAGGGGGTGGCCGACGTGCAGCCCCGCTCCCGAGGGGTAGGGGAACATGTCCATGATGTAGAGGGACTCACGCTCGCCGAGGTTCTTAGGCGGTCCGTAGCTGGAGTCGACGTCCTGCAGACCGAGACCTGCACCAGCCTGGCTGAGATCACCGGTGGGATTCGGGGCGTGGAATGTTCCCGCCTGTTCCCATGTGTGCTGCCATGACTTCTCGATCTTTTCGGCCAGCCCCGCATCGTAGCGGAAACCGGTCTCTTCAGGGTTCGTCGTCATTACCTTCCTTCACTGAATGGACGTGAGCGGGTTTCGACCATCGTACTCTGAACAATCCCCGCTTCGGCTTGACTAGACTGGCCCAGAGAGCCGCGATGAGGGTTTGAGCTGCAAAACGTGAGCGATTTCACCTCACAGCCCAGGACCAGTAGTATGACCGGGCAGTAACTTATGCCCCAAAGGAGAGCTCATGAGCCCAGCGACAATGCCCCAATCGACCACTCCAGTTGTCGGCTTCAAGGTTGATACGACGTCATCGACGACCGATGTCTTCCTCGCGAAGGCTGCCGAAGACCCGAACCTGCCGCTGCTGGCCAAACCGGTTGACAACGGCTGGGACGAAGTCAGCGCCGGAGAATTCCTGACCCAGGTCCGAACCGCAGCCAAGGGGCTCATCGCCTCCGGCGTCGAGGTCGGAGACCGGATCGCCATCTTCGGCCCCACCTCCTTCGAATGGACTCTCAGCGACTATGCCGTGTGGTTCGCCGGTGGAATCTCCGTGCCGTTCTACGACACCTCCTCGGAATCTCAGCTTGCCTGGATGATCAAGGACGCCGCGGTCGGACGCGGTCTCGTCAGCACCCGTGAGCATGCCGACCGAGTTGAAGCCGCCGCAGCCGCTGCCGGAGTTGCCGCCCCACAGCTGTGGGTCTGGGACCAGGGCGCTTTCTCCGAACTCGAAACCACCGGACGACAGATCAGTGATGATGTGCTCGAGGCCGCACGCTCACAGGTCACCGGCGACTCGGTTGCCACTCTCATCTACACCTCCGGCACCACAGGTAAGCCCAAGGGCTGTGTCCTCACACATGGGAACTTCGTCCAGACCGTGCAGGCTGCCCAGGAACAGATCCCCGAGATCTTCTCGCACGGCATGCGCGCCCTGCTGTTCCTGCCTCAGGCACACGTCTTCGCCCGCTTCATCGAGGTCCTCTCGGTCAGCTCCGGTGCCCTGTTGGCCCACCAGTCCGACCTGACGAAGCTCACAGACGCACTCGGCAGCTTCCGACCCTCGTTCATCCTCGGAGTCCCCCGCGTCTTCGAGAAGGTCTTCAACTCCGCACTGGCCACGGCCGAATCCGGCGGCAAGGAGAAGATCTTCCGTCAGGCGGAGCGGGTCGCAGTCGCCTACTCCAAGGCCATGGATGCCGAGAAGATCCCCGTCTCACTCAAGCTCCAGCACGCACTCTTCGACAAGCTCGTGTATTCGAAGCTCCGTACGGTAATGGGCAACAACGTCAGCGCCGCTGTCTCCGGTGGCGGTCCTCTCGGCGCCCACCTCGGCCACTTCTTCCGGGGCGTCGGCCTCGTCGTCCTCGAAGGTTACGGTCTTACGGAAACGACAGCTCCGATCACCGTCAACGTGCCTGAGAAGGCCAAGATCGGCACCGTCGGCGTTCCCCTGCCCGGTGTGAGCGTGGCCATCGCCCCTGACGGCGAGATCCTCGCCAAGGGCGTCCCCGTCTTCCGCGAGTACTGGAACAACCAGGAGGCCACCGACAAGGAGTTCCACGACGGCTGGTTCTCCACCGGCGATCTCGGTTCGCTCGATGAAGACGGATACCTCACGATCAGCGGACGTAAGAAGGAGATCATCGTCACTTCGAGCGGAAAGAACATCGCACCGGCACCACTTGAAGATGCCCTGCGTCGCCACCCGCTCATCGGCCAGCCCGTCGTCGTCGGCGACAACCGCAAGTACATCTCAGCGCTGATCTTCCTCGACTCGGAGATGCTGCCCACCTGGTTGAAGAACAACGGTCTGCCCGAGATGGATCTGCCTCAGGCAGCGGACGACGAAACAGTGCGAGCCGCCGTCGAAAAGGCAGTCGAAACCGTCAACAGAACGGTGTCACGGGCCGAAGGCATCAAGAAGTTCACCATCCTGCCCGTCGAGCTCTCCGAAGACAACGGATACCTGTCGGCGAAGCAGTCGGTCAAGCGCCACCTCGTCGGCAAAGACTTCGCAGCCGACATCGACGGACTCTATGCCGACTGACCGCTCCGCGGTGGACTGACTCCGTGCCGACTGACCGCGTTGCGGTCGACGGAAGTAGGCTGGGACTGTGCGAGATGAACAAGGCACTTTCCGAAGGAGATGACAATGTCCGATGACAGCAGCCAGATGAACAGCTATGTGGCCAAGGGCGAGGCATTCGACCGGGACACGAACTACATCGAGGACCGAATCCTTGCCGATCCCGACTCCCAGTGGCCGGTCGAGCCGGGTCGATACCGACTCATCGCCGCGCGAGCCTGCCCGTGGGCGAATCGAACGATCATCGTCCGCAGGCTGTTGGGCCTTGAAGACGTCATCTCCATCGGCATGCCGGGGCCCACACACGATGCACGGTCGTGGACCTTCGACCTCGATCCCGGCGGCGTCGACCCGGTGCTGGGCATCGAGCGCCTGCAGCAGGCGTTCTTTGCCCGGTTCCCGGACTACCCGCGCGGAATCACGGTTCCTGCCATGGTCGACATCGCCAGCGGCGCAGTCGTGACCAACGACTTCCCACAGATCACCGAAGACTTCTCCTCACAGTGGAAGCAGTATCACCGCGCCGGCGCCCCTGATCTCTGGCCCGAGGAGTCTCGGGACGAGATGGAGAAGGTCATGCGCCTGATCTACACCGAGATCAACAACGGCGTCTACCGCTGCGGCTTCGCGGGGTCGCAGGAGGCCTACGAAGCCGCCTTCGACCGACTGTTCACTGCCCTGGACACCATCGAAGAGCGTCTGAGCCATTCCCGGTATCTCATGGGAGGCTCCATCACCGAGGCGGATGTCCGTCTCTTCACCACTCTGGTTCGCTTCGACCCGGTCTACTTCGGTCATTTCAAGTGCAACCGTCAGACCCTGCGCGATTTCGAGAATCTCTGGGGCTATGCCCGCGATCTCTACCAGACGCCGGGATTCGGCGACACTGTGGACTTCACCCAGATCAAACAGCACTACTACATCGTCCACGTCGATGTGAACCCGACGCAGGTCGTCCCCAAGGGCCCTGACCTCTCCGGCTGGCTCTCGCCTCACGGTCGGGAGAAGCTGGGCGGTTCACCCTTCGGCGAAGGCACCGCACCCGGGCCGGTGCGCGCCGGTGAGGAAGTTCCTGAGGAACACACCGCAGCAGCCTGGCTGTGATGGCCGCAGCTGCGAACTGAACCTAACCGAAGGCTCAGCCCCCGTACGGGTCGGCTGGGCCTTCGGTGTCTTCGCCGGCGGCATCGGTGCGATCCGCGGCCTTGGCTCGTGAGCGCTTGCGGATCTTGAGCACGATCCACACCACAACGAAGACGACCACAGCAACGATGACCAGAGTCTGGAAGTAACCGGCGTAGGTCTCCACGATCGACCAGTTCTCACCGAGGTAGAAGCCGGCGACGATGAGAATGGTGTTCCAGATCGCGCTGCCGGCCGTGGTCAGCACCAGGAACTTGATGATCGACATGTTCCGCATGCCGGCGGGGATGGAGATCAGAGACCGGAAGATCGGAACCATCCGACCGAAGAACACGGCCTTGTCACCGTGCTTGTCGAACCAGCCGACCGTCTTGTGCACATCGTCGACGTCGACGAGCGGCATCTTCACTGCGATGCGAGAGATGCGCTCAAGACCGATCCATTTGCCCAGGGCCCACAAGATCACCGCGCCGACGACGGAGCCCACTGTTGCGAAGATGATCGCCAAGACGATGTTCATGCTTCCCTGGCTGGCGGTGAAGCCCGCCAGCGGCAGCACCAGCTCACTGGGAATGGGTGGGAAGATATTGTCCAAGAACACCAAGAACCCGACGCCGAGAGGACCCAGCGCCTCCATGAGCCTCACCGCCCAGCCGGAGAAGCCACTGAGATTCTCCGCCGCTGAGGAGCCAGCGGAGAGCAGCAGATCTGTGGACGGGACAGTCGAAAACAATGTCGGCATGGTCAAAAGTCTAGATTGGAGGCGCGGCCCACCCCTCTCAGGACGCTCCCAGCGGTTAGTGTTGAAACAGACACCTGCGGGTCAAGATCGAAGGAGCACGAAGTGGCACCAGCCAAAGTACTGGCCTCACGCAACACCGTCGCCGAAGTCGGCCACAACGCCATCACCCAGCCGGGACCCGCCCACCTGAAGCGGGCCGTCAAGCGCTTCGGCGAACGGTTGGGCAACCAGTTCGGTGCAGCCATCACCTACTTCCTGGTCCTCGCAGTCATGCCCATCGCGATGTTCACCTTCGCGAGCCTCGGTTTCGTCCTCGATGTCCTCAAACCCGAGCTCCTCCCCGTCGTCGTCGAGCAGATCGAGACTCAGGTAGGCGGCAACTCGTCGCTGACAGAACAGCTTGAGAGCTTCCTCACCAGTTGGCAGTCGGTCGGCATCATCGCCATCCTGGCTGCCCTCTACACAGGACAGGGATTCATCGGCAACCTCGGTGCTGCTGTGCGAGCTCAACTCCACGCGGACTTCGACGATGTCATCGAAGACAAGTCGTTCGTCAAGAAGGTCCTCAACAACGTCGTGACTTTGCTGGGGCTTATCATCGGCCTGCTGCTCACCGTGGCGTTGACTGTCGTCGGCGCCGGCTTAGGGTCCGTCATCAGCGACCTGCTCAGCCTTCCCGGCTGGGCGAGGGCCCTCTTGGTCATCATCCCGCCCCTCATCACCTTCGGTGCCGCGTGGTTGATCTTCATGTTCCTCTTCACCATGCTGCCCGACCACCCGGTGGGCAAAAGGGCCAAGATCCGGGGCTCCCTCATCGGTGCTCTGGCCTTCACCATTCTCATCAACTTCGCCACGGTCCTCGTCGACCTCTTCTCCGGCAACAAGGCTGCTGGTGCCTTCGGTTCGATCATCGCGATCATGCTCACGATGAATGTCTTCGCCCGCATCATCCTCTTCGTCGCCGCTTGGATCGGCACCGCGACGCCACCGCGCCCGCAGGAGGATTCCACGCCCGAATACCGCTTCGTCGAACCGAGAGTCCAGATCCAGAGCCTGGGTGCGCTGCTGGCCGGCGCCGGCATCATCGCGCTGACTCTGCTCGGATTCCGACGACTCGATGAGCGCCAGACGAAACACGAGTAGACAACGCGTTAGACTGAGCGAGAATTCGCCAACTGACCGAGGAGACACGACCTTTGACTGATGCAACGACGGCTCGCCTGAACGAATGGGCGAACAAGCAGACTGCCGCCGAAGAACTCATTCCACTGACCGGACGACTTTACCGCGAGAACGATGTGCTGCTGACGCTGTTCGGCCGTTCTCTGCTGAATAAGTCGGTGACCGGGATGATCAAGGCTCACCGCTATGCCCGCCACTTCCTCGGCGAGGATCTCGACATCGAAGAGACCCTGAAGATCGTCCGCGCTCTGATCGAACTCGATCTCGGTCCCACTCGAATCGACTTGGGTCGCCTCATCCAGAAGCTGCAGGACCAGTCGGCCTCGGTCGAGGACTTCCTCTCCACGGAGCTGGCATCGGTCACCGGAGGCAATGCTGAAGAAGGCGCCGTTCGCGATGTCGTCCTCTACGGCTTCGGTCGCATCGGTCGCCTGCTCGCCCGCATCCTCATCGATCGTGCCGGCGGCACGGGGATGCGCCTGCGTGCGATCGTCGTCCGCAAGGGCAGCGATGATGACATCGTCAAGCGTGCCTCGCTCCTGCGCCGCGATTCCGTTCACGGCAGCTTCGACGGCAGCATCGTCGTCGACGAAGAGGCCAACACGATCCAGGCCAACGGAACCCTGATCCAGGTCATCTACTCCAACGATCCTTCTCAGGTCGACTACACCGAATACGGCATCAACGATGCGATCATCGTCGACAACACGGGAATCTGGCGTGACGAGGAGAGCCTGTCCAAGCACCTGGCCTGCCCGGGTGCCTCGAAGGTCCTCCTCACCGCGCCCGGCAAGGGCGAGGTCAAGAACATCGTCTACGGCGTCAATGACGCGGCCATCCTCGAAGAGGACACGGTCATGTCAGCGGCTTCGTGCACCACGAACGCGATCACCCCTGTGCTCAAGGCCCTCCATGACAAGTACGGGGTCCGAAACGGTCACGTCGAGACGGTGCATTCGTTCACCAACGACCAGAACCTCATCGACAACTTCCACAAGGGCTCCCGTCGTGGTCGTGCCGCCGGACTCAATATGGTGCTCACAGAGACCGGTGCTGCCAAGGCAGTGGCGAAGGCTCTTCCCGAGCTCAAGGGCAAGCTCTCGGGCAATGCGATCCGCGTTCCCACTCCGAACGTGTCGATGGCGATCCTCAACCTCAACCTTGAGAAAGCCACGAGCGTCGATGAGCTCAACGCATTCCTGCGTGAGACCTCGATGAATTCGGAACTGCGCAACCAGATCGACTATGTCTCCTCCCCCGAGCTCGTCTCCAGCGACCTCGTCGGCTCGAAGCGGGCCGGTGTCGTCGATGGTCTGGCCACGATCGTCGACGATGACCGTGTCGTCGTCTACGTCTGGTACGACAACGAGTTCGGCTACAGCTGCCAGGTGATCCGCTGCGTGGCCAAGATGGCCGGGGTCGACGTTCCCGCCTTCCCCTGATCTGATCGTCAGCGGTCCGTTCCTCTGATCTGATCGTCAGCGGTCCGTTCCTCCGATCGGAAGATGAAACGCCCGCAGCCTGAATGGCTGCGGGCGTTTGTTCGTCTCTGAGTCTTTGGTGATGGATGCGCGCTCAGGCTCGGTCCTGGCCTGCCTTCTCATTCTCCATCGCTTCGTGGAGCCAGATAGGGGTGTAGGTGCTGAACCGTTTGGCCAGTTCGTCGTCGCTGTCGAGGATGACGGCGAAGCGATCATCGGCGGTGGAGAGCTCATTGGCCCAGATCGGACCCAGGCAGGCCAGAACGGCACACGCCAGAACGATGGCGATGGCCAGGATCGGTGTCGCCGTGAACAGCATCCATCCGAACAGAAGCCCGAGCACCGCGAAGCCGATCGCGACCGCCATTCCCGTATTGCGGGTTCTCGGAGCTTTGGCGCGGGCGGGTTTGGCCGAGGCCGCCGAGTCAAGGACGTCACGATTGATCCTCGTCCAGGCGAGGATCGCCCCCAGTGCACAGACGATTCCGATCATGATGAGGCTGAACGCGGAGAACAGCAGGACCGTGTCCACCCGAGTCCCCTGCGCCTGCATCGCCGCACCGATTCCGGCGACGAGCATGGCCAGAGCCAAGACCAGCATGCTCAGCAGTCGCGCTCGGCGCACCGCGATGAGCTCGCTGACGACTCGAGCGAGGTACGCCCGTTCGTCAGCATGGTCAGACTTCTCGCTCATCGCACGTATCCCGCTGCTTTGTCGACCGTGTGCGGGAATGCCTCACCTGCCATGTGCTTGTCGAAGAGGTCGACGAACTGGTTGGCCAGACGCATGCGCCATCCGTCGGTGTCCCCGCTCATGTGCGGGGTGACGATGACGTTGTCCGCCTGCCACAGCGGATGATCGGCAGGCAGAGGCTCTTCGTCGAAGACGTCGAGTCCGGCGCCGGCGATCTGGCCCGTCTCAAGTGCGTTCACGAGGTCGGAGGTGACGACTCCCTCCCCACGACCGACATTGACAAAGTAGGCATCCGAGTCCATGGCGGCGAACACCTCGGCGTCGATGAGGTTCCTCGTCTTCTCCGTCAGCGGTGCAATGTTGATCACCCAGTCGACTCCCGACAGATGCGAACTCAGCTGAGCCGAGTCGATGACGGTTCCGAAGTCGGCGTCACCGGTCCGAGCACGGCTGCCGGCGCCGGTGACGTTGACGTCGAGCGCGCTCAGTACTCTGGCGATCTCTCTCCCGATCGACCCGGTTCCGACGACCATGGCATGAGATCCGGCGAGGTTCTTCGTCGAGCGACGGTTCCAGGTCGATGTTTTCTGGTCCTGGAGCGAACCCAGCGAGTTCTTCGCATGGATGAGGATGTAGTTGAGCACGAACTCCGCGATCGGCCGGTCGAAGATCCCCCGCGCATTGGTGACGACGACATCCGAGGCCGACAGCTCATCGAAGAGCAGCGAGTCGACTCCGGCCGCGGCCGCATGGATCCACTTCAGGCTGTCAGCACGGTCGAACTCGCTGCGCAGCGCTTTGGAGAAGAAGTCCCAGAGCAGGAGAACATCAGTGCCGGGGAGAGCAGAGCCGAGATCCTGTGCCTCGACGATCCGAAGTTCGACTCCCTCCCTGTGACCGAGGTCAGTCAGCTGGTCGGGAATCTCCGTCCCCGGGGCGTTGAGTAATGTCAGTACCGTCATGAGTCGACTCCTTCAGCCTAGCCTTCTCCGCCAGACTATCGGATGTGACGGCGTGAGAGGCGGACGAATCCGCGTGGCTTGCAGAGGAGTCGGCCCCGACAGTGACAAGCTCGCGCTTTGCAGGGTCGGCCTTGAGCGTCTGCGCCAATGGCGTGTTGGGCAGGAAGCACAGGAAGACGAACCCGAGGACTGCCAGTGGGGCGACCCACAGGAACAGCGGCACCAGGGCGTCGTTGTACGACGTGATGATGAGACTGTGCAGCGGCTCAGGCAGGTCGGCGACGATCTGGGGTGTGAGCCCCGTCGAGGAGACCTTCGGCAGCGGCTGTGAGGGTGCGGCCTTGGCGAGCTCACCCATCCCGTCCTTGATGTTGTCCAGGAGGCGCTGAGTAAAGACCGACCCGATGAAGGCCATGCCCAGGGTCGCTCCGACCTGGCGGAAGTAGTTGTTCGACGCGGTGGCTGTGCCGACCATGGCAACGGGGAAGGCATTCTGGACGACGAGCACGAGCGTCTGCATGCTCAGACCCAGTCCGAGTCCCAGCAGAGCCAAGCAGCCCATGGTCTCCCACGCGGCGCTTTCGGCCTTGAGCTGCGAGAGCAGCACCAGAGAGGCGGCCATGATCAGGATGCCCATGAGCGGGTACTTTTTGTACTTGCCGGTGCGCGAGACGACGAAGCCGATGAGGGTCGAGGAGATGAGCATCGTGCCCATCATGGGAACCATCATCAGTCCGGCCACTGTGGCGTCGATTCCGTGGACCATCTGCAGGTAGGTGGGCATGTAGGACAGGACACCGAACATGCCGATGCCGATGAACAGGCCAGCGATGGTGCACAGCAGGAAGTCACGGTTCTTGAACAGGTACATCGGGATGACCGGTTCGCTGACCTTGAGCTCGACGAAGATGAAACCGACGATGGAGAGTGCTCCGACGATGATGAGTCCGTTGATCTGCCATGAGCCCCATTCGTAGTCGTGCCCGCCCCAGGCGGAGACGAGGACGATGCAGGAAGTGACGATCGAGATCAGGGCCATACCGATGACGTCGATCTTCGGGCGTGGTCCGGGGGCACGCTTGGGCACCTTGAGGAAGATGGCGGCAGCGAAGAGAGCGATGATGCCGAGTGGGAAGTTGATGGCGAAGGCCCAGCGCCAGCCGGGTCCTTCTGTCAGCCAGCCGCCGATGAGGGGACCTGCGACCGAGGACACTGCGAAGGCGGATCCCATGATTCCCATGTACTTGCCGCGTTCACGTGCGGGAACCACGGAGGCGATGATGGACTGCGAGAGGATCATCATGCCACCGCCGCCGATGCCCTGGAGCACACGACCGAAGATGAGCATGCCCATATCGTTGGCGATGAGCGCGAAGACCGAGCCGAGCAGGAAGCAGCTGATCGCGAACATGAACAGCGGCTTGCGACCGAACAGGTCCCCGACCTTGCCGTAGATGGGCATCATGATCGTCGAGGCGAGCATGAATGCGGTGGAGACCCACAGCATCTGGTCGACGCCGTCGAGTTCACCGACAATTGTCGGCAGGGCGGTCGCCAGCACCGTCTGGTTGAGGGAGAACATGAACATGGCGATCATGAGTCCCACGAAGAGCAGGATGATCGCAGATGTCTTCATCTGCTCTGGCTCGCTGCTGTCTTCCGGGGTCTTCGGCATCTCCCCGGTTCGCAGTCCTTGATTGCTTCTCATTTCAGCCTTTGTCATAGTCGGTCCAGAACCTTGAGGAAGAGTCCCAATGATTCTTCGAAGAGTGGTTGTGTGCCGGTTTTCTCGTCAATGCGCTCGGGTGAGCGTTTGACCGTCTGTCCAGCATGGTTCAGGGGCACCCGGCACAGTTGGGTGAGCATCCTGGCGCTGCGCCAGGCCGATTCTTCAGTGGAGAACTCTTGGCCCAGAAAGCGCAGACGCGCCAGCACGTGTTCGGCCACGAGCTCTTCCAGGGCCTCGGCCCGGTCAAAGCGCTTGCTGACAAGCTCCGGATAGCGGGCGAACAGCTTCCTGCGACGGGCCGGCAGGCTGGGATCCATCGATCCCATGAGCAGCACCTCGCGGACGAAGCGGGCAGTGTCCTCGGCCAGATTCTCCACCCCGGAATCGGAGTGGACGTAGTCATCGACCAGTGTGGCGTCGATGTTGGATTCGTCGAGGCCGACGATGGCGTCTTCCTTCGTCGCGTAGTAGTTGAAGAAGGTTCGTGTGGAGACGCCGACGTCGGCGGCGATGTTCGCCACCGTCGCGCATTCGAGTCCTTCATCGAGAACCCGAGTGATCGCCGCGTCATGCAGCGCATGACGCGTCTGGCGGGCCTTTTTGGCACGGAGGGATTCGGGTTCGGATTCACGCATGAGACCATTTTTGCATCTCATGCAACATTTCATCAACTGCAAAATTGCAATTGTGCACTATTTCACGTTCTCAGGCGAGAATCGCAGCCCTCACATCGGTGTCTTCACATGAGAGTCTTCAGCCGCGCCCGGTGCTGTTCGAGCACCTGGAGCTGCCCCAGAAGAGTCGTCTGCGCAGCTGTGTCAGTGGTGTCCTGGCGCTGCAGTCGCGAGTGCAGCTCCTTGGCGATGCGTTCGAGATCGTAGTCGAAGAGACGGGCCACGATGCCGCGGGCAAACCCTTCCGCGCTGACGCCGTCTGCCACCGGCAAGGGCGTCACCAGCAGCTGTGTGACGTAGGGCTTAAGGTCCTCGGCGCTGGCGGAGAGGACCGCGTCGGCCCAACGTGTAGCGGCGGCGGTTCCCGCTGTCTGCGCACCACCGGCCGACTTCAGGCCGCCGGCAGCCTTCACCGCGGCTTGGATCCGTCGATAGCCGGGGTGTTCGAAGGCTCGTGCGGACAGGGAATCGAACAGTTTGGCGTTGACGAACTCGGGATGCTGCAGCGCCACCATCAGGGCGCCCTTCTCTGTCTTCAGGCGAGCGGGGCTGATCGGTGCTGACAAGTTCGACACGTCGGGGCGCTCATCGTAGACGTACTCGATGGCGGTGTCGTCTCCCCCAGCACCTCCCCCTGCGGGTGCGAATCCCGTGGACGGCCGCTGTGCGTCCGCCCCCTGCTGCTGGCCCTGTCCCGATGCGGGCTGGCCGGAAAGCTGCTGTCCCTGTGTCGGCTGGCCGGATGGCTGTTGACCCCGTGCCTGCTGTCCCGGCGCGTACTGGCCCGAGGACTGTGGCCTCGATGCAGGATGACCCGACCTCTGCTGGCCCTGAGATCCGTACCTCTGCGCCTGCGACGCGCCTGCTTGCCCCGGCGGACCCGATGCGACTGGCGGGGCACCGGGCGGGGTCTGGGACGGGGCAGGCTGAGGCTGACGAGACTGGTTCGCCTGCGGTCTGCTGGGACGTTTCCGGGCATCTCTGACCGCAGATTCCACCTCGTCGATGTCGACACCGATGCGACCGGCGACGAAACGGTAGTAGTGGCTGAGACTATTGCGGTCCCGGATGTCAGCGAGCACCTCGGCGCTGGCCTTGACTGCTGCGATCCGACCTTCGACCGAGTCGAGGTCGTAGCGAGAGATTGCGGTGGTGATGACGAACTCGAAGAGCGGCTTTCGACCGTCGATGAGCTCGCGCAGGGCCCCATCGCCCTTCTGCATCCGCAGATCGCAGGGGTCGAGCCCATCGGGTTCGACGGCGACGAAGGTCTGAGCGGTGAACTCGCTTTCGAATTCGAAGGCCCGCAGAGCCGCCTTCTGTCCGGCCGCGTCGCCGTCGAAGGTGAAGATCACCTGGCCTGTCGGATCATCGCCGAGCAGACGCCGAACGATCTTCACATGCTCAGGCCCGAAAGCCGTTCCACAGGTCGCCACCGCCTGTGTGACGCCGGCCAGATGCGCGGCCATGACGTCGGTATAGCCTTCGACGATGACCACGCGCTTGGTCTTCGCGATGTCCTTCTTGGCCAGATCCAGACCGTAGAGAACCTGGTTCTTGTGATAGAGAGCCGTCTCCGGAGTGTTCAGGTACTTCGGCCCCTTGTCATCGTCGTACAGTCGCCTGGCACCGAAGCCGATGGTCCGAGAGGTCATGTCCTTGATGGGCCAGACAACCCGGCCGCGGAAACGATCGTAGATGCCGCGGCCGCCTTCACTGGCCAGACCTCCGGCGAGGATCTCCTCCTCGGTGAAGCCGGCCCGCTTGAGCTGGCTGGTCAGAGAATCCCAGGACTTGGGGGCGAAGCCGAGGCCGAACTCCTTGCTCGAACTCAGTGGGAAGCCACGACCCTCGAGGAACTCCCGACCGATCTGCCCCTGCTCGGATTCCAGGCACTGGGTGAAGAAGCGCTGTGCGACTTCGTGCATCTCCAGCAGCCGCTGTCGTCGGCTGGCCTGCTCACGGTCGGGGCCCTTGCCGTCCTCGTAGCGCAGATGCATCCCGATCTTGCCGGCCAGCGCCTCGACCGTCTCAACGAAGCTGAGCTGTTCGACCTTCTGCAGAAACGAGAACACGTCGCCGGACTCACCACAGCCGAAGCAGTGATACATCCCGACTTGGGGGCGAACCGTGAACGAGGGAGTCTTCTCATCGTGGAAGGGGCACAACCCCTTGAGTGAGCCGATTCCCGCGGTCTTGAGCGTGACGAACTCACCGACGACCTCGTCGATGCGGGTTCGACTGCGCAGCTCGTCGATGTCCTCACGTTTGATCAGTCCGGCCATGGTCTAGAGACGATCCCCCGCCCCTGCTTTGAGCTGGTGGTACAGGGCCCAGGCAGAATGGTCGGTCAGTGATGCGATCTGGTCGACGACGACACGCAGCCGTGCCGCATCGTCGGCAGCTTCGAAGTAGTCGGCTCTGAACATCGGGTCGAGCTTGGTCGGCATCGCGGAGTACCACTGGGCCAACTCGGTGATGACGGCAGACTGGATGTCATGGAGTCGCAGACGGTCTTCGGCGACCATCACCGTCAACGTCGCCATACCCTTGAGGACGGCGATCTCGACGACCGTGGGCTCGGGGACGACCAGCGAGGCCGCGTAACGGGCCAGGGGCTCCCAGCCGAACTCCTCACGTGTTGCGGCTTCGGCCGCACCGACGAACCGCCCGATGAGCTGACTCGTCATGTGCTTGAGCGTGGCCTGGGCCTTCCTGGAACCGTCATAGACATCCGCGGGCCAGTACGCGGCCGCCTGCAGCCGCGACAGCGCCTTGTCCATCTCTTCGTCGCTCGTGGTCGGCAGATACCATTTGCGGGTGATGTCGAAGAGCTCAGCCCGACGGCTCTCCGCAGCGAATTCACCCAGATGCAGGTGGCCCCCGGCGATCGCGTCCTCAACATCGTGGACGGAGTAGGAGATGTCATCGGCGAGATCCATCACCTGGGCTTCGATACACCGTTTGCCGTTCTCGATCCCGTCGCGGTAGAAGTCGAAGACTCCCCTGTCGTCATCGTAGACACCGAATTTCCGCACGCCGGAGTCACGCCGCCCCGCGGACGCTTCGCTCCGTGACCAGGGATATTTCGTAAGTGCGTCGAGGCTGGCCCGCGTGAGGTTGAGTCCTGCCGGTCGGCCGTCATCGGCGATCACCTTCGGCTCGATCCGGGTGACCAGGCGCAGCGTCTGCGCATTGCCCTCGAATCCGCCGATGTCGATGCACAGGGCGTCGAGGATGGTCTCGCCGTGGTGACCGAAGGGCGGATGGCCGAGGTCATGGCTCAGGCACGCGGTGTCGACGATGTCGGGATCGCAGCCTAAGTATCGGGCAAGTTCGCGCCCGACCTGAGCGACTTCGAGAGAGTGGGTGAGCCGGGTGCGGACGAAATCATCAGTGCCTGGTGACACGACCTGAGTCTTGGCGCCCAGACGCCGCAGTCCCGCGGAGTGCAGCACCCGGGCCCGGTCACGTTGAAAGGCCGAGCGGCGTGGATTCTTCGCCGGTTCGCTCACCCATCGTTCCTCGTCCCACGGCGTGTAGACCGCCACGGTCCCCGAGCGCACCGAGGTGCGTGGGTGAGTTTCGAATGGCATTGTCATCCTCCCGAGATGTCGAGTTCCGCCTCGGAGAGCAGTGACTTTCCGCTCACATCGAAGATGCGGGAGTCGAGCCACCCTTCGGGCAGATGCGGCTTCTTCGGGCGGGTCGTCCGCCCCCGGGAGCCTTCCGCGTCCGTACCAGGATACGGTGCGTCCTGATCAAGCTGAGCCAGCAGGCCCGCGAGCTCCTCGAGCGAGGAGACCATCGCCAGCTGACGCCGCAGGTCTCCCCCAACCGGATAGCCCTTGAAATACCAGGCAATGTGTTTGCGCAGGTCACGAACGCCGTAGAACTCGTCCTCGTAGTATTCGGCCAGGTACTCGCCGTGCTTGTAGACGGCGCGAGCCACCTCGGCGAGACCCGGCCGGAAGCGTTCATCGCTGCCGTTGAGGGCATTGGCGAGGTCGCCGAACAGCCAAGGTCGTCCCTGGCATCCGCGTCCGATGACGACGCCGTCGCAGCCCGTGCGGCGCATCATCTCAAGTGCATCCTCTGCCGCGAAGATGTCACCGTTGCCCAGAACCGGAACGGTGTCGCCGAGGTGGTCCTTGAGTCGGGCGATGGCGTCCCAGTCCGCCTGGCCCGAGTACAGATCCGCCGCGGACCGACCGTGGAGGGCGACCGCTGCCACACCCGCATTGCGGGCAGTCTCACCCGCGTCGAGGAAGGTCTGGTGGTCCTTGTCGATGCCTTTGCGCATCTTCACGGTCAGGGGGATGCCGCCGCGATCTGCCTCGGTCACGGCTGTGGTGACGATGGACTCGAACAGGTCCTTCTTCCACGGCAGGGCAGAGCCGCCGCCCTTCCGGGTGACCTTGGGCACGGGGCATCCGAAGTTGAGGTCGATGTGGTCGGCCCGGTCCTCCTCGACGAGCATGCGCACGGCCTGCCCGATCGTCACCGGGTCGACGCCGTAGAGCTGGACCGAGCGCGGTGTCTCATACGGCTCGTGCCGGATGATGCGCATGCTCTTGGGGCTGCGTTCGACCAGCGCCCTGGACGTCACCATCTCTGTCACATACAGGCCGGCTCCGTACTCGCGGCACAGGCGCCTGAAGGCGGTGTTGGTGATTCCGGCCATCGGCGCGAGCACGACCGGCGAGGACAGCTCGATGGGACCGATGCGCAGGGGCTCGGCAGCGGCTGGGGATACTGATTCTGGGGCAGGGCTGATGACACTCACCATGCCATTATCCCCGAGCAGTCAAATGATGGATCACTGGCACGGGCGGCTGGCTCCCGCTCACGATCGCGCATGTGAGGCCTCCTCAAACTCGTTCCTGTCTCCATCAACCTGCTCGTCTCCTTCAACCTGTTCGGGGAGAAGAAATTCCCGAATGTCCCATTCGACGTCGAGGCGCAGCTCCTCGGCGAGACGATCATCGTGGGTGATGACGATCATCGCTCCGCCGAATCCGTCCAGGGCGGTCACCAACGCAGTCAGCGAGGAAAGGTCGAGGTTGTTGCCTGGTTCGTCGAGGATGAGCAGCTGGGGCGCGGGGTTTTGGAGCAGACTCTTCGCCAGAGCCACTCGAAAGCGCTCCCCTCCCGACAATGTCGAACACAGCTGCTCGGTCCGTCCGGCCCTCAGCCCCATCGCGGCCAACACCTCATGAACTCGGTGTGGTCCGAGACCAGGGTTGTCCTCCCTCACGGCTTCCATGACGGTCAGCGTCGGCGGCAGCCTGTACTGCTGGTCGAGGAAGCCGCTGGACACGGGAACGGTGAAGGTCAGATCGGGGAACAGCTCGTTGATCGGGGCACCGGTGTCGTATCGCCCGGCGATCGCCGACAGCATGGTCGACTTCCCGGAGCCGTTGGCACCGGTCAGCCTGATCCGCTCGGGACCGACGATCGTACGTGGCTGCTCGAGCACCGGACCTGAGACCTCAAGGACACGCTTCGCCGAGTGGATCACGGTCTCGGGCAGGTCCAGGCGGATGCTTGAGTCCCTGCGCAGAGCGTCCTTGGCGGTGCGCACCGAGGAACGGGCGGCCTCCTCGTCGTCAGCCTTGTCTCCGCGTCGCTTCGCCGCGCTCTTCTGGGCGAAGTCGGTCAGACCATTCATGACGATCTTGGGTCGGCGTTTGTTCTCCTTGTCCTTGGCAGCCTTGCGATCGGCCCTGGCCAGCTTCGTCTCGAGTTCGATGCGCTGGCGCTTCTCGATCGCCAGGGACTTCTTGGCGTCGACGAGGTGAGCGAGCTTCGCCTCCTCTTCGGCGGCGACCATGCGTTCGTAGTCGTCGAAGTCTCCACCGTAGATGCGCAGCTGGTCCGTCATCTCGACGATCGTCGTCACTTCCGCCAGCAGTGCACGATCGTGGGAGATCACGAGTGTCGGCCCCGTCCGGTCCCGCAGCAGGGAGGCCAGCCGGCGACGTCCCACCTCGTCGAGGTTGTTGCTCGGTTCGTCGAGAATCAGCCAGCGATCACCGGCCAGAGCCGCCCGCGCCAGTCCGATGCGCATGGCCTGACCGCCGGAGAAGGTCGACAGTCGCCGGTCAAGGGCCGCGGCATCGAGTGTGAGTCCGAGATCGGCCAGGGCGCTCAGCGCCCGTTCCTCGATGTCCCAGTCATCGCCGATGACGTCTAAGTCGGCGAAATCGGCGTCACCGGCCAGGGCCTTCGACAGTGCCGATCTGATCTCGCTGATTCCCAGGGTCGAGGCGACGCTGAGGTCGGTATGGGGCAGCAGCTGATCGATGTACACCGCGTCCTCGGCGCCGGTGACGGAGCCCGCGCTGGGGCGAAGCTGTCCGGCGATGATTCTGGCGAGGGTGGATTTGCCGATCCCGTTGTCACCGACCAGTCCGACAAGGGAGGCAGGGATCGATGCAGTGAGAGCAGTGAAGATCTCGGTGTCATCGCCGAGGCGGTAGCCGAGTTTCGAGAGAGATATGGCAGCAGTCATGTGTGTCCTCATTTCGTGCACAGAAGTGCGTTGCGGGTCCGTAGCACCCGCATGATGCGGAAATGAGGAATTACTTCACGAAATGACTGTCTTTCGCCGGGAATGTGTCAAGTCAAGGATGCCGGAGGTCGGCCGTCCTCGTCAAGGGCTGTTGCGAATCTCAGACGATGATGAGCATGAGCTCCGCCGGCTCGTTTCCGGGGTTGGACAGCTGGTGCGGAACATCGCCGGGCGCCTGCGCACAGTCTCCGACCCGCAGGGTGGTCCGGCGATCGATCGTGACGATTTCGATGGTGCCGGCGAGCACGAAGAAGGTCTCACGGGAGCCGCTGCGGTGAGCGGCGAAGGATGCTGTTTCGCAGTGCGGATCAAGCTTGTAGTGCACGACCTCCATGTTCTCCTGCGGAGCGGGGAGGTCTCGGCGCAGAGTGCCTCTGCCGTATGCGCTGTGAGCGGGAATGGCAGCACTGGAGGTGATGACCACTTCGGGCGGGGCGAGGAGCTCTCCCACATCCACGCCGAGGGCACGGGAGAGCCCCATGGCGTTCGAGACCGATGTGTCCTGTTCCCCACGTTCGATCTTCGACAAGGCCGCTCGGGAGATTCCGGCGCGCACAGCAAGTTCGTTGAGCGTCAGGTCGTTGTACTTGCGGCGCGCCCTGATGCGCGCGCCGAATACTCGAGCTCCGAGGTCCTCTGTGTTCACCATGGTGACATCATAGATTGTTCTTGAATAGTAGAGTGAATTCTACCAAGTCTTACTTCTTCACACGATGGAACTGTTCCCATGACTCCACTGCTGGCGCTGACGCCGATTGTGCTCGCGATCGCTCTGCTCGTATTCAAACAGAGCTCCTGGATCGCCGCTGCCGCCGGGGTCATCGCCGCCTGCCTGGCTGTCATTCTCTTCTTCCCGACGCCGATATCCGTTCTCCTCGAATCCGGGGCGGACTACTTCCCACTCATCCTCGAAGTCGCCCTCATCCTTCTCTTCGGCATGGTCCTGGCACGCCTGCTCGAGTCGTCAGGATCGATGGGCGAGATCTCCGCCTGGGTCGAAGCAGCGGCGCCCAGTCGCGCTCTCGGAGTCGGACTCGTCGTGTTCGGACTCGTGCCCTTCGCCGAGTCGGTCACCGGGTTCGGCATCGGTGTGACGATCGGAGTCCCGGTCCTGCGGCTGCTCGGCTGTTCACTGCGGCAGTCGGCGATTCTCGGACTGCTGGGCCTCATCGCCGTCCCCTGGGGCGCGCTCGGCCCAGGAACCACGGTCGCCGCCGCGCTCACCGGCATCAACGTCGACGATCTCGGCGTCGCAACGGCCTGGATCAATGCGATCCCCGTCATCATCGTGGCCACCTCGGTGATTCTCGTCATGCGCCCCGCCCTGTCTTCCTGTCTCGGAATCATTGCCGCCGCGGCTCTGATGTGGACCGGCATCCTCGCTGCGAACATCCTCATCGGCATGGCCCCGGCCGGCATCATCGGCTCACTCCTCGTCATCGCCGTCATGGGCACCCTCTTCATCATCCGCCGCCGCAGAACCGGCTTCACCCGTCAGCTGGGTCTCGCGGTCCTGCCGTACACGACCCTCACAGTGGGCCTGCTCTTGGCCCGTGCACTGGAATCTGCAGTCCCGTCACTGGTGACACAGATCGTGGCCTCTCCCCCGTTCTGGTTGGCCGCCGCCTGTGTCATCGCCGCGCTCAGGGTCACTTCTCGCGGTGCTGTCACCTCCGCCGCCCTTCGATCCTGGCTGCCGATCGGCGCCGGCACAGCCGCCTTCATGCTCATGGGCTGGATCATGACGACGACGGGGATGAGCGCGTCCATCGGGACCTTGGTGCCCGCCGGACTCGTTCTCTTCACGCCCTGGCTGACTGCGGTCGGAGCCATCGTGACCGGATCGAACACCGGCGCCAACTCCATGTTCACCGGCACCATCGACGCGGTCGCCACGGCCTCCCACGTCTCCTCACTGCCGGTGGTGGCAGCAGGAAACGCCGCCGCCTCGCTTGCGGCACTAGCCGCTCCCCCACGGGTGGCGATGTCAGTGCAGATGGCAGACCCCTCAAGCCCCGCCTCGGCGAATGACATCGCCTGGGTCCAGGGACGGGCACTGACCGTCGCAGGGATCAACGCGGTGGCCCTCGGCCTCTGGATTCAGTTCATGGCCTGAGCTACCAAGCGTGGACCTCAGACGCGGATGATCTCGCGCGGGAAGTCGGTGAACGTGTCACAGCCGGTATCCGTGATGAGGACGGACTCGGAGAGCTCGTAACCGTAGCCGTTCATCCACATGCCGCAGATGAGGTGGAAGGTCATTCCTGCCTCGAGGATCTGGTCGTCCTCGGTCCTGATCGAGATCGTGCGCTCGCCCCAGTCGGGCGGGTACCCGATGCCGATGGAGTAGCCCAGCCGGCTCGGCTTCTCCAGACCGGCCAGCGCCAGCACCCGGTTCCAGGTGCGGGCCAATTCGGCGGTGGGCACCTCTGGTGCGGCGACGTCGAGAACCGCGGCCAGCGCCTCGGAGACGACACCCTCGAGTCGGATGAGCTCCTGCTTCGGCTTTCCCACGACGGCGGTGCGCGCCAGGGGCACGTGATAGCGACGGTGGACGCCTGCCAGCTCGATGCTCACCGACTCATCGGCAACGAACTTCCGATTCGTCCAGCTCAGGTGCGGGGTGTCCGCGCTCTCCCCCGTGGGCAGGAGCGGAACGATGGCCGGATAGTCACCCCAGGCACTGCCGCGTCCGCGGGCCTGAGCAGCGGCGATCTCAGCCGCCACCTCATTCTGTGCGACACCGTCGCCGATGGTCGCCAGGGCAGCGTTCATCGACTCCGTGGTCACCTCGGCGGCCTTGTGCATCAGTGCGACTTCGGCTGGGGACTTGATCGCGCGGATCCAATTGACCAGCTCGAAGGAATCCACCAGGCGCCACTCCGGGACACCGTTGACCAGTGAACGGAAGGCGCGCGGAGAGAAGAAATGCGAGTCCATCTCGACCCCGACCGGCGAGGAGGAGGCACGGGCGACTTCCCAGCGCTGCCGCAGCGCGAAGGACACCCAATCGAAGGGATGGATGTGAGGGCGCTGCACGTAGCGTTCCGGATAGCCCACGATGTCCTCCGGGGGCAGCCATGAGGTGTGCATAGCGCCTCGGGCATCCATGTCGCGCATGAACAGAGTCAGCGGTCCCGAGGCCGGGACGAAGAGGAGCTGAGGGGTGTAGAACGACCAGGCGTTGTACCCGGTGAGGTAATAGATGTTGGCGGGGTCGGTGACGATGAGTGCAGACAGACCCTGGTCGATCATGCGATTGCGCACCGAAGCGATGCGCCCCAGGTACTCATCCGGGGAGAACGACAGCTCGTTCGCGTCGATCGTGTCGACCTCGCCGGGACGCGGCTGTGGGCGAGCCCTGACTTCCTGTCCTGCCCGGCCCTGCTCGGCTCCGGGCCGCATTCCCTGCACGTCCGGCCGGTTGTCTTCACCGGCGTAGAACAGCTCACCCTCATTCATGATTACAGTGTGGTGAGCCAGCTCACACCGTGTCAATCACTGTCACACGCGTGTTGTCAGGGGTGAAAATGCCAATTCATGACGAATCCAGAATGAATGTTCTTCGTATTCGACTGAATTCGCATACGAATCTGCGCATTCCGACGGAATCAATGGTAGATTGTGTTGAGACCCAAATCACGGAGGTGAAGAATGGCCCACTTGATGCCGAGCGGAAGCAATCACCGCCTGGGTAATCTCGATGAGAAGTCGAAAGCGATCATCGTCGAATTGCAGCACGACGGGCGCAAGTCCTACTCCGCCATCGGCAAGTCCGTGGGGCTGTCCGAGGCTGCCGTCCGTCAGCGGGTCTCCAGGCTCATCGATTCCGGCGTGATGGAAATCGTCGCCGTGACCGATCCCTTGAGCCTGGGCTTCGCCCGACAGGCCATGGTGGGCGTCAAGGTTCGGGGCGATATCTCCAAGGTCGCCGATCGACTGCACGGCTACGACGAGATCGACTATCTCGTGGTCACCGCAGGGTCGTTCGACATCTTGGTCGAGATCGTCTGCGAATCGGATCGCCACCTGATCGAATTCGTCAATGAAGAGCTGCGTTCGATCGACGCCGTCGTGGACACCGAGCTCTTCATGTACCTCTCACTCGAAAAGCAAAAATACAATTGGGGGACGCGATGACAGAGAATGTCACCAGAGCTGGCACCAGCTATCAGGATGCCATCCGCAACAACGTGTGGATGCATATGGCTCCGCACCAGTCACTGTTCAACGGTGGTGAAGCACCGATCATCACTCGTGGTGAAGGCCACCACATCTTCGACGACAAGGGCAAGAAGTACCTTGACGGACTGGCCGGACTGTTCACCGTCCAGGTGGGCCACGGTCGCGAGGAGATCGCGAAGGCGATGTCGGATCAGGCGATGAAGCTGCCCTTCATGCCCCTGTGGTCCTTCGCCCATCCGCAGGCCATCGAGGTTTCGGAGCGCCTGGCCAGCTATGCCCCGGGTGACCTCAACCGTGTCTTCCTCACCTCCGGTGGCGGTGACTCGGTCGAGTCCGCGATGAAGCTGGCGAAGAACTACTTCAAGGTCACGGGCAAGCCGGGCAAGCACAAGATCATCTCGCGTGCCACGGCCTACCACGGCACACCTCACGGCGCGCTGTCCGTGACTTCGCTGCCGGATCTGCGTGAGCAGTTCGCTCCCCTGGTCCCCGGTGCGATCAAGGTGCCCAACACGAACTTCTACCGCTCACCCGAGCCCTACGCCCACGATGAGAAGGCCTTCGGCCGTTGGGCAGCGGACCGCATCGGTGAGGCCATCGAGTTCGAGGGTGCCGATTCGGTTGCGGCAGTCTTCCTCGAACCGGTGCAGAACTCCGGCGGCTGCTTCCCGCCGCCTCCCGGCTACTTCGAACGTGTCCGCGAGATCTGCGACGAGTACGACGTGCTTCTGGTCTCGGACGAGACGATCTGTGCCTACGGCCGTATCGGCGACATGTTCGCCTGCAACGACTTCGGCTACGTGCCCGACATCATCACGAGCGCCAAGGGCATCACCTCCGGTTATGCTCCGCTCGGTGCGATGATCGCCTCGGATCGTCTGTTCGAGCCCTTCGGTCCCGGCGGGGACGAGACCTTCTACCACGGCTACACCTTCGGCGGACATCCCGTCTCCTGTGCGGCCGCCATGGCGAACTTCGATGTGTTCGAGAAGGAGAAGCTCAACGATCACGTGCATGAGAACGCTGCTGCGTTCAAGTTCACGCTTGAGAAGCTCAAGGACCTGCCGATCGTCGGCGACGTCCGCGGTGAGGGCTTCTTCTACGGCATCGAACTGGTCAAGGATCGCGACACCAAGGAGTCCTTCACCGAGGAGGAGTCGGAGCGCATCCTCAAGAACTTCGTCTCAGCGAAGATGTTCGACGACGGCCTGTACTGCCGCGCCGATGACCGTGGCGACCCTGTCATCCAGCTCTCGCCTCCACTGACCGTCGGTCAGAAGGAGTTCGACGAGATGGAGCAGATCATCCGCGGAACTCTGACCGAAGCCTGGACCAAGCTCTGATCTGCTGATCTCGGCCAGGGCTCCCGCAACAACGGCCCGCCAGAGACAACGGCCCCGATTCCTCATACGAGGAATCGGGGCCGTTTCGCGTCTCCGCTCAGGCCCCGGCAGCAGATTCTGCCGGGGCCCAGGCGAGCCTCAGACGCCGAGGTGCTCGGCCAGGTAGTTCTCCACCTGATCGATGCTCACGCGCTCCTGGCTCATGTCGTCGCGCTTGCGGATCGTGACCGCATTGTCGTCGAGTGAGTCGAAGTCGAACGTGATGCACAACGGAGTGCCGACCTCGTCCTGACGACGGTAGCGACGTCCGATCGCACCGGCATCATCGAAGTCGATGTTCCAGCGCTTGCGCAGACGAGCCGCGAGCTCCTTGGCCTGCGGGGACAGCTTCTCGTTGCGGCTCAGCGGCAGGACTGCGGCCTTGACCGGAGCCAGACGCGGATCGAGCTTGAGCACGATGCGCTTGTCGACGCCGCCCTTGGTGTTCGGTGCCTCGTCCTCGGTGTAGGCGTCGATGAGGAAGGCCATCATCGAGCGGGTGAGTCCGAAGGACGGTTCGATGACATAGGGGGTGAAGCGTTCACCGCTGGCCTGGTCGAAGTACTGCAGCTTCGCGCCGGAGGCCTCGGTGTGGGTGCCGAGATCGTAGTCCGTGCGGTTGGCCACACCCATGAGCTCTCCCCATTCGGAGCCCTGGAAGCCGAAGCGGTACTCGACGTCGATCGTGCCCGACGAGTAGTGTGCCCGGTCATCTTCGGGGACGTCGAGGCGACGCACGTTGTCCTCGGAGATGCCGAGGTCGAGGAACCAGTTCCAGCAGGCCTCAACCCATTCGCGGTAGTAGTCGTCTGCCTCGTCGGGACGAACGAAGTACTCGAGCTCCATCTGCTCGAACTCACGGGTGCGGAAGATGAAGTTTCCGGGAGTGATCTCGTTGCGGAAGGCCTTGCCGATCTGGCCGATGCCGAACGGCGGCTTCTTCCGTGCAGCGGTCACGACGTTGTTGAAGTTGACGAAGATCCCCTGCGCGGTCTCAGGCCGCAGGTAGTTCAGACCCGCTTCTGATTCCACTGGACCCAGGAAGGTCTTGACCAGCCCGGAGAACTCCTGCGGCTCGGTCCACTGACCGCGGTTTCCGCAGTCGGGGCAGACGATGTCGGCCATGCCGTTCTCGGGTGCCTTGGAGTGCTTGGCCTCGTAGGCTTCGACGAGGTGGTCCTCACGGTGGCGCTTGTGGCAGCTGAGGCATTCGACGAGCGGGTCGACGAAGGTAGCCACGTGGCCCGAGGCTTCCCAGACCCGTTTGGGCAGGATCACCGAGGAGTCGAGTCCGACGACGTCTTCGCGTCCGCGGACGAAGGTCTGCCACCACTGGGCCTTGATGTTGTCCTTGAGCTCAACACCCAACGGCCCGTAGTCCCAGGCCGAACGGGAACCGCCATAGATCTCTCCGGCTTGGAAGACGAATCCTCTGCGTTTGGCCAGGGCGATGACGGCATCCAACTTGGACTGTGCCACGTTTATTCTCCTTGAGGTAGTTCGCCGACGGCCGGCTGCCGTGGCTCGCAGGTACAGCCTATCGGTTCGCCTGCGATCGGTGGCTGTCGACTCCTGGGCGACGGAACTCACACTTAAAGCGGGCCGCAGAGCCACCTCGGCGGGCGAGTGGCATGTAGGATTGAGGTACACCCAAACCTTTCTCCGTACTGACGGTTTTCAAGTCTGTCCAAGCAAGCCTTGGATCTCATACGGTTTCGGCCCGGATTGCTCACGATGATTGCACAAGCGGCCGCAGGGTAGATCGCCACTACAGTCATCTGCGATCAAGTGTGTGCCGACGTGAGAGAGAAAACTCATGACCGATGTGTCCTCATCCGACGACCCGACAACACCGAAGTTCTCCGAGCTGGGTCTCCACCCGCTCGTCCTCCAGGCAGTTCAGGCTCAGGGTTACGAAACCCCGACCCCGATCCAGGCCGAAACGATTCCCGCACTGGTCGAAGGCCGCGACGTCATCGGACTCGCCCAGACCGGTACCGGCAAGACAGCCGCTTTCGCCCTGCCGGCACTGTCCGACCTCGCCGAGGCGGGTCGCGCCAATGACGGCCCCTTCGCTCTCGTACTGACCCCCACCCGTGAGCTTGCAATCCAGGTCGCCGAGGCGTTCACCTCCTATGCGACGAACCTCGACGACTTCTCCGTCCTCCCGATCTACGGCGGCCAGGCCTACGGCCCGCAGCTGTCCGGGCTCAAGCGCGGCGCTCAGGTCGTCGTGGGAACGCCCGGTCGTGTCATCGACCACCTCAAGAAGGGCTCCCTCAGGCTCGGCAGCCTCCGTCACCTCATCCTCGATGAGGCCGACGAGATGCTCAAGATGGGCTTCGCCGAAGACATCGAAGAGATCTTCAGCCAGTCCGGTGACTCACGTCAGGTGGCTCTGTTCTCCGCCACCATGCCGACCTCGATCCACCGCCTGACCGGCAAATACCTCAACAACCCCAAAGAGGTGCGGGTCGCGTCGAAGTCGCAGACCGGATCGAACATCCGTCAGCGCTACCACATGGTCCAGCACTCCCATAAGCTCGACGCCCTGACCCGGATCCTCGAGGTCGAGGAGTACGAGGGCATCATCATGTTCGTCCGCACCAAGCAGGCCACGGAGGAGCTCGCGGAGAAGCTGCGTGCCCGCGGCTTCAAGGCTTCGGCAATCAACGGCGACATTCCCCAGCAGGCTCGTGAGCGCACGATCGACATGCTGCGCAACGGCAAGGTCGACATCCTCGTCGCCACCGACGTCGCAGCCCGTGGCCTCGACGTCGAGCGCATCACCCTGGTCGTCAACTTTGACATTCCTCACGACACCGAGTCCTACGTCCACCGCATCGGCCGCACCGGCCGCGCCGGACGCTCAGGTGAGGCCATTCTCTTCGTCACCCCGCGTGAGCAGCGTCTGCTCGGTTCCATCGAGCGCGCAACGAAGCAGAAGGTCGAACAGCTGAAGATGCCCAGCGTCGAAGAGCTGACGAACACCCGTGTGGAGAAGTTCACGAAGCGCATCGACGGTGTGCTCGCAACGACCGAGCTGACCGAGCTCGCGACCGTCATCGAACAGTACGAGCTCTCCCGCAACGTGCCTGCGACCGACATCGCCGCAGCGCTGGCGTCGCTGGTGCTCGAGTCGAACACCCTCAAGGCCGATCCCATGCCGGAGCCTTCGCGCGGCAAGCCAGCTCGTGACCGTGACAGCGGCGGACGCGACGGCAAGCCCGGCCGTGAACGCTCATCCCGTCCGCGTGATGAGAACATGACCACCTACCGTCTGGCGATCGGACGCAATGAGCGTCTGCAGCCCGGTGCGGTCGTCGGCGCCATCGCCAACGAGGGTGGTCTCACCTCGAAGGAGATCGGCCACATCGACATCCGGTCGAACCACACCCTTGTCGATCTGCCCAAGGATCTCGATTCTTCGGTCATGCGCAAGCTCTCCAACACCCAGATCCAGGGTCGCCCGATCGACATCCGTCCGGATTCGGGCCGTCCGGCTCGTCCGTTCAAGAAGCGCAACTTCGACAAGCAGCCCGGTGACAGCCGCAACTTCCGCAATGATCGTCGCGGAGGCGCCAAGAAGTTCAGCAATGACCGCTTCGGCGGCGAACGCTCACACGACCGCTACTGAGTCGCTGCCGCTGTGCAGTCGCCCAGCCGTGTTGGTCCACCGGCACTGCTGAGCCGGCTTCGGCGCAGCGAGCACACATGACACGAGGTCCCGCAACGTTTTCGTTGCGGGACCTCGTGTTTGCCTCTGGGCTGTCGTGTTTGCTCAGACCGTGCGCGACCGGCTAGGAGCCTGAGCGGTCCACGGCGCCGCCGAAGCGACGATCACGGCGTGCGTATTCTTCGATCGCCGACCACAGGGTGCGACGGTCGACGTCGGGCCAGAGCACGTCTTGGAAGACCATCTCGGCGTAAGCGGACTGCCACAGCAGGAAGTTCGAAGTCCGCTGCTCCCCCGATGAGCGCAGGAACAGGTCCACGTCGGGAACCTCGGCGGCGTAGAGACGGGAGCGAACGGTCTTCTCGCTGACCTTGCCCGGTTTCAGCTTCCCGGCGGCCACATCGGCGGTGATCTGGTTGACCGCATCGACGATCTCCGAGCGTCCCCCGTAGTTGACGCAGAACTGGAGGACCAGTCCGGTGTTGTGCTTGGTCATCTCCGCTGCGGTCTCAAGCTCGTCGATGACCGAGCGCCACAGGCGACCACGACGCCCGGCCCATACGATGCGCACGCCCAAAGCGTTGAGCTCATCGCGGCGCCGGCGGATGACATCACGGTTGAAGCCCATGAGGAAACGAACCTCGTCGGGTGACCGTTTCCAGTTCTCGGTAGAGAAGGCGTAGGCGGACAGGTAGTCGACGCCCATCTCGATGGCACCGTGGATGACTTCGAGAAGCGAGGCCTCTCCGGCCTTGTGTCCTTCGGTGCGCGGCAGACCGCGGTCGTTGGCCCAGCGGCCGTTGCCGTCCATGACCACGGCCACGTGATTCGGGACGAATTTCGACTCGATGCGCGGGGGTCGGGCTCCGCTGGGGTGCGGAGGTGGTGCGGGATAGCTCATCTGCTCTCCAGAACTCTCAGTGATCGGATATTGCGCTCCAGATGCCACGACACCCAGTCCGAGACGAGTTTGGAACCGTCGATCTGGTCGTGGAGATCAGAGGATTCCGCGCGCTCCCAGTCACCGGAGAGCAGCGCCGCCATGTGTTCGAGTGCGTCGGTGTCCGGCAGGGCCGCGCCGCTGGGGCGACAGGTGGTGCACACGGCACCGCCCAGGGAAGCCGAGAACGCACGGTGGGGTCCAGGACTGCCGCACTGTGCGCAGTCGAGCAGGCTCGGCGCCCAGCCGGCCACGGACATGGCCCGCAGCAGATACGCGTCGAGGGCCAACCTCGGCGGATGCTCGCCGTTGCACAAGGACCGGATGGCCGAGACGAGGAGCAGGAAATGGGTCCGTGATTGGGGTTCGACCTCGGTGATCCGAGCGGCGGTCTCCGCCATCACACTCGCGGCCGAGTAAGCGTCATAGTCGGCGCCGATGCCGCGGGCAAAGGGTTCGATGAGTTCGACCTGGGTGACGATGTCGAGGCTGCGGCCGACGTGGCACTGCAGATCGACGAGCATGAAGGGCTCGAGTCGGGAACCGAAGCGTGACTTGGTGCGGCGAATGCCCTTCGCAACTGCTCGGATCAGCCCGTGGCTGCGGGTGAGAACAGTGACGATGCGGTCGGCTTCGCCGAGTTTGTGCCCCTGGAGCACGATGCCTTCATCACGATAGTTGTGCACCCGCCCATTATCGCAGAGTGCGGCGGGGAATCATCCCCGCCGCACTCAGACATCAGTTGTGAGATTGCACCCTGCCGGCCCTCGATCCGACCGGCAGACACAGTCTCGAGAGTCAGACCTCAGCGCTCTCCGTCACGGTCGCGTGCCGCTCGATTGACCGCCGAGACGACGGCCTTGAGAGAGGCCTTGGTGATGTTGGAGTGCAGTCCGGCACCCCAGACCACACGGTCCTCGACAGCGAGTTCGACGTAGGCTGCGGCCATGGTGTCGGCACCCGATCCGATGGCGTGCTCGGTGTAGTCCTGGAGTCGGAGATCCACGTCGAAGTTCTCGACGAGGATCTTCACCAGCGCATCGATCGGACCCTTGCCGTGTCCTTCGTAGGTACGTTCCTGGCCGTCGACGATGAGGTCGACCTCGACGCGCTCGGCAGACCCGGAGTCATCGACCGTGCCGGAGTCTGTGCGCAGGCCCACGATCTGGAAGCGGCCCCAGACGTTGTCCGGATCATCGCTGGGCAGGTATTCGTGGTTGAAGATGCGGCGGATCTCTTCGGCCGAGACCTCTCCCCCGCCTTCGGTGTGTGCCTGGACGGCGCGGGAGAATTCGACCTGCATGCGGCGCGGCAGATCCAGGCCGTACTCGCTCTTGAGCAGGTAGGTGACTCCGCCCTTGCCGGACTGCGAGTTCACGCGGATGATCGCCTCGTACGAGCGCCCCAGATCCTTCGGGTCGACCGGCAGGTAGGGCATGTCCCACTCCATCAGGTCCACGGGCACGCCCTGCTCGTTGGCCCTCTTCTCACGGTCGGCGAACGCTTTGTTGATGGCGTCCTGGTGCGAGCCGGAGAACGAGGTGAAGACGAGGTCGCCGCCGTATGGATGGCGCTCGTGGACGCCGATCTGGTTGCATTCGGTGACGGTATGGATGACTTCGTCGATGTCGGAGAAGTCCAGTTCGGGGTCAACACCCTGCGTGTAGAGGTTGAGTGCCACGGTGACCAGGTCGAGGTTGCCCGTGCGTTCGCCGTTGCCGAAGAGGCAGCCTTCGATGCGGTCGGCACCGGCCATGATGCCCATCTCTGCGGCGGCCACACCGGTGCCACGGTCGTTGTGGGGGTGCAGGGACACCGCCACCTCGTCGCGGTAGGGCATGTTGCGGCAGAACCATTCGATCTGGTCGGCGTAGGTGTTCGGGGTGCCGCGCTCGACGGTGGCAGGCAGGTTGACGACCGTTTCGCGATCGGTGGCCGGCTGCCACATGTCGAGGACGCTGCCGACGATGTCGAGAGCGAATTCGGGTTCGGTGTCGACGAAGATCTCCGGGGAGTACTGGTAGCCGAAGTCAGCGTCGCCGAGGAGTGACTCGGCGTGCTTCATGACCGCCTGGGTGCCGCGGGTGGCGATTTCGCGAGTCTGGTCGAAGCCCTCACCGTCGAAGCCGAACACGACCTTGCGGAAGACCGGTGCGGTGGCGTTGTAGAGGTGGACGGTCGGCTTCTTGGCACCGACGAGGGACTCCACGGTGCGCTCGATGAGATCTTCACGCGCCTGGGTGAGCACGGAGATGCGCACATCGTCAGGAATCGCGTCCTGTTCGATGATCTCGCGGACGAAATCGAAGTCGACCTGGCTGGCAGCGGGGAAACCGACCTCGATCTCCTTGAAGCCCAGCTTGACGAGGAGGTCGAACATCTTGCGCTTGCGATCGGGTGTCATCGGATCAATGAGGGCCTGGTTGCCGTCACGCAGATCCGTGCTCAGCCAGCGCGGGGCCTTGCGAATCAGTTGGTCTGGCCAGGTGCGGTCGCGCATATCGAGGGCGATCCGGTCCTGAAAGGACTTGTATTTGCTGAACGGCATGGGAGTGGGCTTCTGCAGTTTCATGGTTCCTCAATCATTCATCGTGTGCTAAATCAGCATATGAAAAACTCCGCGACGAGGGTGCTGTCCGATCAGGACTCGTCGCGGCAAGGAAGGAGGAGCAACCTGTGAGCCACACCATCAACATAGCCCTGGTTGCTCCGTCCGCCCCAAATCTGTCCAAATCCTAAGATCGTAGTCCTGATCTCGCCGAGGTGGTGGGTCCTTGCAACGCCGAGGTGGCTCTGCCTAGTCGAGGAAATCGACCGAGGCTCGTCGCATGTTGAAGCCGACGCCGGACTCATCGGACTTGCATGTCATGCCCTCTCGGGTGGAGGTGCAGGTCATTCCCTCAGCGGTGATCGATTCGCCGTAGCCGAGGACTCGAGCGGGGCCGGAATTCTCAGGCGCCTGCGCGCAGGAGAAGCCCGCGCCCTCGGAATTGGCCACGACGACAGCGCCCCAATTCTCCAGTTCGCAGTCATCGGGTTTCTCCGGAGCCTTGTAGTCAAAGGACGTGATCACGCACCTGGTGCGGTCTGCATCGATCGTGCAGGAGATGTTGCCCGACGGTGACTTGAACGACTCTGCCGCGGCCGGTGGCGTCGAAGCACCCGGGTCCTCGGTCTCGGAGCCCGCACCCTCGGACGGTCCCTGGGAGGACGTGCCGGTGGCATCGTCGTCCTTGCCCTGTGTTGCGTCCCACGCGATGTATCCGACGATGCCGAGTGCGAGGATCAAAGCGATGGCAGCCAGCGCCCAGAGCCAGCCTGGGACCTTCCTGGTATCGGGGTCCCGTCGATAGGGGCCTCCCGGACCACCTGGCCCGCCCGGACCATATCCGCCTGGACCGCCGGGACCGTACCCGCCGGGCCCACCCGGACCGCCCGGCCCATATCCACCGGGTCCGCCAGGACCACCGGGGCCATAGCCTCCGTTCGTGGGTCCGGGACCGCCGGTTCCCGCGTAGGCGGCTGCGGCATGTGGGGCGTAGGCTGATGCGCCGTTGGGCACGTGCGACTCACTTCCGGGGTGTTCAGAGGGATGTGGTTGAGGGATCGGCTGCTGTGGTGGGGGTCCGGCTGGAGGGCCGGGTGCACCGAATTCCGGCACCCACTGCTCGGGCTGCGGCGGGGTCGGGGCCGAGGCACCCTGCGGGTTCCACTGTTTCGGTGCCGAAGCGGCTTGGGCTTCGGCGATGTCCTCGGAACTTGCCTTTCGAGGTACCGGATCGCTGCTGCCGGTGGATGCGTCGTTCTCTGCTGCGGCCAGCTGGCGCAGCTCGTCGAGGCTGAGCACCTCGGTGGCCTCGGCGCCGTCGGAGGACACCATCGACCGGAGCCTGGCCAGCTCCTCGGAGCTGAGTGCTTGGGTTGAACCATCAGCAGCCGGGGATTTGTCCTGACCGATGAACAACTGCGTCGTGATCGAATCTGGAGACTCCTCGGCCGGCTTCCGACGCCCGGGGCGCGGAGGGTGGTTCGGCACAGGTGGAATGCTCATGGGGTCATTTTCGCATAGTCATTACCACGGCGTTCTCAAGGTTCGTGAGAAGATGACCCCATGTTCAGTGGTGGAACCCGGACCGGGACCAGCCTGACGGTTGCTGTTCTGGCTCTGACGCTGTCGTCGTGCGGGACACCGACCGACAGCGAAGACGATGACGGCGCCGCCGTTCCCTCCGGTGTGGTCGCGGCCCCCGCACAGCAGAACGACCTCGGTGATTTCGCCGCCCCTGCTCAGATGACCCCGCCCGGAACAGCACCCAAAGAAGAAACCGGGCCCGCCCACTCTGTACCGGTGCCAGGACTCGGACCGGAGACTGCGTCGCAGATCCCTGCCGAGACCTCACAGGTCCTTGTTGCCAGCGGCTCGGATGCGAGCTCCGATTCAGGACAGCTGAGCTTCTACACCTTCGACGACGGCGACTGGAAGAAGCGCAAGACCTTCGACATCCACAACGGGAAGAAGGGGTGGTTGGCCGATCGGCGGGAAGGCGACAAGACCTCACCGATAGGAGTCTTCACTCTCAGCGATGCCGGCGGGTACAAAAAGGATCCGGGGACCCAGCTCCCCTACTCCCAGGATGATCGGCTCCCCTCATCGGCGACGGTGGCCTACGGGTCCGAGTACGAACGGGTCTTCGACTACATCATCGCCATCGACTACAACCGCGTCCCGGGGACACCGCCGACCGACAGGACACGCCCCCTGGGGTGGGACAAGGGCGGTGGGATCTGGCTGCACCTCGACCATGATTCGGGGACCAACGGCTGCGTGACCCTCAAGGAGAAGGACCTCACGTGGATCCTTGAGACCATCGACCCCGACGCCCACCCGCGCATCGCCATGGGACCTGAGTCCCAGCTGCAGAAATAGAGGCACAGTGACGCGCAAGCTCATCATCTCCCTGGTGCAGTCGATCAACGGCTCCTATGCCCAGGACGGCTGGTCAACGGGTGTGTCCACCAAGGCCGACTTCGCCTATTTCACGTCGCTCCGCAAGCAGGCGGGTGCCATCATCATCGATCGCCGGACCGCGCTGAATCCCGCATTGCCGGTCATCAACGCACCGGGCAAGGCACTCGAGCACACCCCCGTGCATGTCCTCACCGAATCAGATCCGAAGGCACTGACCCAGCAGCTCGCCGAGGCGGGCCTCGACTACCGGGCCCAGCACTTCACTCCCGAGGCTGCCGCCGCCACCATCGAGGCTCTCGAGGCCACGAATGAGACCCTGGTGTGCGAATCGGGGCCCAATCTGGCTTTCCGTCTCCTCGACGCCGTCCCCGGTGCCGAACTGCATCTGAGTCTCAGTCCGCTCTACAGCCGCACCCCCGGCAGCCACTTCTCCCAGCTCGAGGCCACCCTCGATCTGCGACTCATCGATGTGCGGGCCGTCGATGACCAGGTCTTCGTCCGCTACGGTCGAGCCTGAGCTCAACGTCGAGCTGCGAGCTACACGTTGAGCTGCGTGCTCAGTTCGTGATCCTCCGGCCTGCTCACGATGTCGATGACAGCCTCGGCGACGGTCGTCAGTCCGATCGTCTCCACTCCCCCGCTGAGGTCGTTGCGGTCGTCGCCGGCGATGGGCGCCATGACCTTGAGTTCGCGGTAGTGCACCGAGTCCGTCTCTTCCGCGGCGACCCTGAGCAGCATCTCCTGGGCCGCACCGAAGACGCTGATGGCTCCGGACCCGGCACAGGGTTCGACGCTGGCGACGCCGTTGAGAGTCAGGTGGCGGATTCGGTCACTGCCACCCGCCTCGGCGAGCGCCTCCGACACGGCACAGGCCGCGAAATGACCACGCAGGTATGAACCGTAGTCCGCGTCGAAGGAGTCGACGCCGCGGGCAATCATCGAGATGTCGACGTACCAACCGCCGACCGCGGCGATGACAGCGTCGACCGGTGGTGTTCCCACGCGGCCGAGTTCGTCGACGACGGTCTGCGGTCGCTCCACCCATTCGGGCACAACGACCGGAGTGTAGGGAGTCTTGGCCTCCGGCTGTGAACGGACGATTCCGGTGATGCGGTGGTCGGCGGACAGGTGCTGAGCAAGTCCCGAGCCGACATGGCCCGAGGCTCCGAAGATGAGGATGTGCATGTCTCGAAGTCTATTTGACGAAGGCCTCGACGCGTTCGCCCAGACGAATTCCGGCGCGGGTCGATCGCCGCGCCGGCCGCGATAGAATCGTCCTCGACCGCTTCCCACCCGGACAAGGACCTCATGGCCGATCAGCACGAGCTCACTCGTCGCGAACGCGTCCTCGACGATCTGGCCAATCGGCATCTGGCTCGGATCCCTGCCGGCCTGAGAGAGTTCCTCGTCTTCGGAATCAAGCAGGCGTGGGCGTGCCTGTTCGGAGCCCTCATGCTGCTGGCCATCATCGCCACAGCGTGGTGGTACCCCGACGATGCGAGCCTGGCCCGCAATGACCTCCTCGTCATCCTGGCTGTCCTCATCCAAGCCCTCATGCTCATCTTCCGTCTGGAGACCGGGCGCGAGCTCTGGGTCATCGTGCTCTTCCACATCGTGGGCACCGGCATGGAGATCTTCAAGACTTCGGTGGGTTCGTGGAACTACGCGGAAGGCGGTGTCCTCCACATCGGGGCCGTCCCCCTGTTCACGGGGTTCATGTATGCCGCCGTCGGCTCCTATATCGTCCGCGTCTACCGACTCTTCGATCTGCGCTTCAGTCATTACCCGCCGAGGTGGATCACCGCAGTCATCGCCGCAGCGATCTACATCAACTTCTTCACCCACCACTTCATGGTCGACGTGCGGCTGGTCCTCGTCCTGGCTGTGGCCGTGGTCTTCCTCCGCTGCAGCATGCATTTCCATGTGCACAGGCTCACGTTGCGCATGCCGGTGCTTCTCGCCTTTGTGCTGGTGGCGTTCTTCATCTGGATCGCTGAGAACATCGGCACCGTCACCGGCGCCTGGCTCTACCCCTCTCAGGTCGACGACTGGGAGCTGGTGCCGGTGACCAAGCTCGTGGCGTGGTTCCTGCTGATGATGATCTCCGTCGTTCTCGTCACGTTCGTCTACCCGCCCAAACCCCCTGATGAGGTCACTTCACCTGATAATCTGAGCTGAAACTCAGACTTGGCCGAAGGAGACACATGGCAGACGCGGATCCCGAGGATTCCAGTGCACTGGTGGCGGCGGTCCGCCGCCCATCGGGATCGCATCGCTTCGTGAGCATGAAGGTCCTCATCCGCGTCCTCGCCGCAGTCCTCGTCCTGCTGCTGATCCTCACCCTGCTCGGTGTCTTCATCATGCGTCGGTCGTTTCCCACCACGGACGGTGACATGTCGTTGCCTGGCCTCGATGCCGAGGTCAGCGTCACACGAGATGAATCGGGAGTCCCGACCGTGGAAGCCAGCACCTCCCATGACCTCTTCATGGCCCAGGGCTTCGTCCATGCCCAGGACCGCTTCTGGGAGATGGACTTCCGCCGGCATGTCACCTCGGGTCGGCTCTCGGAGCTCTTCGGAGAATCACAGTTCGGCACCGACTCGTTCATTCGCACTCTGGGCTGGCGCAAGGTCGCCGAGGCGGAGGTCGCGGCACTCGATGACAAAACGCGCGCATACTACGAAGCCTATGCCGAAGGCGTGAACGCCTATCTGCACGACAAGTCCCCTACCGAGGTGTCCCTCGAGTACGGAATCGTCGGCCTGCAGAACGGTGGGGTCGAGATCGAGGAGTGGACACCCGTCGACAGCGTGTCCTGGCTCAAGGCCATGGCCTGGGACCTGCGTTCGAACGTTGAGGACGAAATCGACCGCGCCATCAGCACAACCGGACTCGACGACGAGCAGATGGCCGATATCTACCCCGACTACCCCTATGACACCCGACCGACGATCACCGGCGGCAACGCCGGAGCTAAAGCGCCCGCGACAAGCCGCAAGAGCGGAGCGGGTAAACCCGGTGGCAGCACAGCAGGTGGCGGTGACGCGCCCAGAGCCGACTCCGGCGAGGACGAAGCACGAGCCGGCGGCGAAGTGGCCGGCGTCAACGCACCACGAACGGACGCCGAGGTGGACGGCCAGACTCCGGGCAACCTCGGCGAGCTCAAGCAGCAGCTGAAGTCGCTGCCCACACTGTTGGGGGTCAACAGTCATGACATCGGATCGAATTCCTGGGTCGTCTCCGGTGAGCACACGGCCACCGGCGCCCCGCTTCTGGCCAACGATCCGCACCTGTCTCCGTCCATGCCCTCGGTATGGCATCAGATCGGTCTGCGCTGCACCGAGATCACGCCCGAATGCCCCTTCGACGTGTCCGGCTTCTCCTTTTCCGGACTGCCCGGGGTCGTCATCGGACACAACCAGAACATCGCCTGGGGGCTGACGAATCTGGGACCCGACGTCGCCGACCTCGTGGTGGAGAGGATCCGCGACGGCGAAGCAGTTCGTGACACCGGCGACGAAGCGGTCACCACCCGCAAAGAGACCGTGAAGATCGCGAAGCAGGAACCGCGCGAGATCACGATCCGCTCGACGAGCAATGGTCCGCTTATCTCAGACCTCGAGGGCCCTTACCGGGGTGTCCTCGATGCTGCGACGGGAGCCGACACCTCCGATACGAAATCGGGTCCGGCGGAGGAGCACTACCAGCTGGCGCTGCAGTGGACGGCTCTGCAGCCGGGCAATACTGCCTCCGCGATCTTCGGACTCAACGCGGCCAGGAACTGGGGCGAATTCCGTCAGGCCGCCTCGCTCTTCGACGTGCCGTCCCAGAACCTCATCTACGCGGACACCGCCGGCAACATCGGCTACCAGGCACCGGGCAAGATCCCCAAACGGGGCAAGGGCGACGGCATGCTGCCCCGACACGGGTGGAAGACCGACGAAAACTGGCAGGGATACCTCGACTTCAAGGACCTGCCGAGTCTCTACAACCCCGAACGCGGGTGGATCGTGACGGCCAACAACCCGGTCACTCCCCCTGGGGATTCCGTCCAGCTGAGCAATGACTTCGACGATGGGGACCGGGCTCGGCGAATCACGAAGCTGGTCCAGGACACCATTGCCGACGGAGACGTCACGACTGACGACATGTCTCGGATTCAGGGCGATGACCTCAATCCACTTGCCCTGACCCTGATCCCTCTGTTGGAGGACCTTGAGGCAGAGGAAGGCAGCGACATCGCCGAAGCGCAGGAGCTGCTCTCGTCATGGGACGGCCGCGATGATGCCAACAGTGCCGCCGCAGCCTATTTCAACGTGCTCACGAAGACGATCCTCGACGAGGTCTTCGCTCCCAAGCTGCCCGACGCTGTGCCGCCTGGAGGCGGGTCACGCTGGTACCTCATCATCAAGAACCAGCTCAAGGACCCCGACTCCGATTGGTGGGCCGATTCCGAGGTCGATGATCGGGACGAGGCACTGACTCGGGCCATGGACTCGGCGTGGGAGACGACTGAGGATCTGCTCGGCTCCGAGCCCGTGACCTGGCGCTGGGGCATTCTGCACAGACTGACCATCCGCAACGCCAGCCTCGGCGAATCGGGGATCAAACCCATCGAGCAGCTGTTCAACCGTGGCCCCTATGAGGTCGCGGGCGGTTCCGGAGAGGTCAACGCCACCGGCTGGGATGCCTCGGTCGGATTCGAGACGAACTGGGTGCCTTCGATGAGGCAGATCATCGACCTCAAGGACTTCAACCACTCGCAGTGGATCAACCTCACGGGTGCCTCTGGTCATGCCTTCCACCCGCATTATGCGGATCAGACCGAGGACTGGGCAGCCAATAAGACCCGGCCCTGGCCCTACACTCCGGATGCCTTGGACCGGCATACCGAGGACACTCTGGTGCTGCGGCCCTGAGACCCGTTATCCGCTCTTGGGCAGGACCTTCGCCTCGAGGAAGTTCGCCACATCGTCTTCCCAGCGGACGGGGTCGACGTTCCATTCCTTGGTGTGGCGGGCCTTCTCGTAGACGGGCATCGTCACCAGGTCACGGCGCACCGATGCCAGCGCGTGAGATGGCGAAGAAGGTACGAACTCGTCATCGTCGGAGTGGATGAGCAGCACCGGAACGTCAAGCTCAGCGGCACGGGTCACCCAGTCCAATCGGCCCAGGTCCAGCGGCGTCTGCAGCCCGGTGATCGGACGCGCCCACGGCTGGGTGATCATCTCCAAGGTGAGTTTCGCGATCGGGGTCGGCAGCATGTTGAGGCGGGCCTGGTTATCGAGGACATTCACCCAGTCGACGACTGGTCCGTCGAGGACGAGTGCCTTGACAAAACGTCTGTTGCGTCCGCGGGAAGCGGCCTGGAGCGCGATGGCTCCACCCATCGACCAGCCGATGAGAACGACGTCGCTGGCACCGTGTGAGAGCGCGAAGTCGATCGCGGCGTCCACGTCGATCCATTCGGTGTCGCCGAGTCCGTAGCGAGAGGTGGTCTCGACCCGCACCTCGGCGTCGTTGCGATAGGACATGGCGATCGCAGGAATCCCCAGCGTGTTGAGGATCGGTGCGGCACGCAGGCCCTCGGCACGGGTGCTGGCACGACCGTGGACGAGGATCGCCCAGGTGCTCTGCGGCTCGGGATGGTCGGTGAGCAGAAGCCAGGCCGGGAGCTTGCCTGCATCGGACTCGATCTCGATGTCCTTCGCGTCGACTCCAGCCGCCAGCGGCTCCGGGTACACGATGCCCGTCCAACGGCCGTGAGCGGCACGTTTGATGTCGCCGCGAGTCACCGAGAGGATCTCCCGGGACACGGTTCTCGATCGCGGATCGTATTCGACGATGTCACCGATCACGGCATGTCCGGCACCCTGGTTGAAGTAGAGGCCATAGGTGCCGCGCACCGTCGTCTCTTCGGTGGCGGGCAGATGAATGCGCATATTGGGCGAGAATCCATCGATGTGGAGAATCTCGAGCTCTTCCGGCGCATTCTCGGGCACCACGATCTTACGTGCGAAGTAGACGGCCAGCCCCGAGGACGCCACCGAGATCACAGCGCCGATCCCAGCACCGACACCCACCGAAGCCAGAAGCAGGCGAGTCGGGAATTTAGTGTCGCGAACCATGAAAACCTCCTGCCTTCATTGTCGCCCAAGGAATGAGCAGTCTCCAAACGCTGTTGTGCAGGTGAGAAGGCTTCCCAGAGTCCGCGCGCTGCCACACCACGCATCGTCCGCAGCCGGACTGCCGGTGTGTCAGGCGGCGGTGGGACAATGGGAGACACGAGAAACCGACAAGGCCCGGAGGTCGCGATGAGTCAGTCACCGAATGCCAATGCAGAAGCCAATCCCGAGGAAGTCCGCTGGCAGGATGTGCTCACTCCTGCCGAATTCGCGGTGTTGAGGCAGGGCGGTACGGAACGTCCGTTCACGGGCGAATACGTCGACACGACGACTGTCGGAATGTACCAGTGCCGTGCCTGCGGCGCGGATCTGTTCCCCTCCGACACCAAGTTCTCCTCCCACTGCGGTTGGCCCTCGTTCTATGCACCACTGGCCGAGGACCGGGTGCGCTACCTCCGCGATTCTTCGTTGGGCATGGAGCGCATCGAGGTCCGGTGCGCGAACTGCGATTCGCACATGGGTCACCTGTTCGAGGGCGAAGGCTACGACACGCCCACCGACCTGCGTTACTGCCTGAACTCGGTGTCGCTGCGGCTCACCGAGGGACAGGAGTGAGCGAAGACTCCCAGCTCGTCGTCAAGACCTTCGACGAACTCACCCTCGCCGAGCTCTACGGGATCATGCAGCTGCGCTCCCAGGTCTTCGTCGTCGAGCAGAGCTGCATCTTCCTCGACCAGGACGGTGTAGACACTCTGCCGCGGACCCTGCACGCTTTCTTCCCCGGAGACGTTCGAACCATGCAGGATTCTCACGGCGCCGAGGTGGGCCGGAGTCTGGCCCCCAATGCCTACGCTCGTATGCTGCCGCCCGATTTCCCGGACGGGCCGGCGTTCGAGCCCGGTGCCCGCAGCATCGGTCGCGTCGTGACCAATCCCGAGGTCCGCGGCGGTGGCTGGGGGCGACGGCTCATCAGTGAGCTCGTCGCCGGTCACAGTCACGGACTGTTGACGCTCAACGCTCAATCTCACCTTGAGGGCTTCTACGCCGGCTTCGGGTTCAGCCCGAATGGTCCACGATTCTTCGAGGACGGGATCGAGCACACTCCGATGTCACGCCCGGCGACCGCCTGAGGCTTCGGGACACACTAGGCTTGGGCCGAACTGTCCTGCTGCTGCGCCTGAGAGGCGTCGACTGCCTCGATGAGGCGTGTCATCGTTGAGTGGAGTTCACGCAGATCTCCCTCGCCCATATCGAGCTTGGCCATCATCTGCCCGGGAATCGCCTCAGCCGTCTTCCGCAGATTCGCACCAGTCTCGGTCAGGGAGACTTCGACGATCCTCTCGTCGTGGCTGCTGCGTCGCTTCTCCACGTAGTCCAATGCTTCGAGACGTTTGATCAGCGGCGACACCGTTGCCGCCTCGAGTCGCAGCAGCTCGGCGATCTTTCGCACCGGCAGCCTCTCATGCTGCCAGAGAGCCAACATGACCAGATACTGCGGGTGGGTGAGATTGATGGGCTCGAGCACCGAGCGATAGGCGGAGATCACTCCGCGAGAGGCCACGGCCAGGGCGAAGCAGATCTGGCTCTCCAGAGCCAGAGGATCGTTTCTGGTCTGCATCTCTTCTTTGTCCTTCCACCGGCGACGCCATTTAGTTAGTGCACTAATGATTAGTGTACACTGTATGTATTGCGTTCATCTCAGCCCGACGCCAGCTGTCCGGCTCCACATCACCGAATGGAATCACATGTCAGACTCCCACGATCCTCAGCGACGCGTTGCCTGGCTCAATCGCTTCTTCCGCAAGATCGTCGGCCCTGCACAAGTCGACAACTCCCGTCCCGGTGGCTATTACGAAGATGAGCACCTGCGCCATGAGCGCCTCGACGCGATGGGCCTGGAGATGCGCACCGACGCCAACGGCCATTCCTATGTGGTGAAGAAGCAGAACCCCGAATAGTCAGCGCGGGGTGCGCGTCCCGGAACGCACTCGGGGCCGCGCCGAGGTGGTCTCCCCCGTCGCGGCCCCGAGCCGAAAAATCAGCGCCAGTCGGTGATGATATCGACGAGTTCGCGCAGCGGCCCGGTGTAGAACGGAACCTCTTCGCGCACGTGCAGGCGCGCCTCGGTGTTGCGCAGATCGCGCATGAGGTCGACGATGCGGTGAAGTTCGGGGGCTTCGAAGGCCAGCAGCCATTCGTAGTCACCAAGAGCGAAGGAAGCGATCGTATTGGCCTTGATGTCCTTGTAGCCAGCGGCGGCCATGCCATGATCGCGCAGCATCTTCGAGCGCTCCGCGGGATCAAGGAGATACCAGTCGTAGGAGCGGACGAACGGGTACACGCAGATGTACTTGCCTGGTTCGTCATCGGTGAGCAGTGCAGGCAGGTGCGCCTTGTTGAACTCGGCCGGACGGTGAAGTCCCACGACTGACCACACAGGTTCGAGGACTCCGCCCAGCATGCTGCGGCGCACTGCCGAGTAGGCGGCCTGGACCAGTTCGATGGTCGGCGCATGCCACCAGAACATCACGTCGGCATCTGCGCGCAGGGCGGAGACATCGTAGATTCCGCGAACGACGAGACCCTGCTCCTTCAACGGGGCGAGTGCTTCGTGGACCTCGTCGGCGAGTTCGGCGCGATCGGCGTCACCGAGTTCGCCGGCGGAGGCGAAGACCGAATACGCGATATAGCGCGTCTCGTTGTTCGCCTGATCGATCTGCTCGTCGGTGGGGTGAGAGTATTCGCTCATTCCTGCTCCTTCTTCTGTGTGTCGGTGCTTGTGCACGATTCTGTGTAGCGGTCGAGCCTGCGAGGTGGTCGGGGCTGCGAAGTGGTCGCGCCCGTCTGGAGTGTTCAGGTCTGCATCGATGTGATTCTCTGGGCTACGGTCTCTGCCCGGCTGATGCAGGCAGGAATGCCCACACCGAAGTAGGCCGAACCGGCCAGTTCGAGTCCGGCGATGTCGTTGATCTCCTCATCGATTCTCGCCACCATCTCACCATGCCCCGGCAGGTACTGCGGCAGAGCACGTTCCCAGCGATGCGCCTCGGCCGCGATCAGCCGATCCGAACTCCGGCCGACGGTGGCCTGCCAGTCGTCGAAGGCCTGTGAGATGAGCTCTTCGTCCGTACAGTCCTGCCAGACCCCGGGCTCGTCCCCGTATCGTCCGATGCTCATCCTGATCAGGGCGGTTCCTGCGGGGATGCGCTCCCCCGTCCAGGGCCACTTGTTCGACACGAAGGTCGACGCCTTGATGAATGATTTCTCCGTCGGCGGGATGAGGAAGCCGGAGCCGTCGAGTTCACCCTCTCTGAGCTCGACAAGTGCAGGGATCAGAGCGGTGGACGCGTAGGGCACGGAGGCCAGCATCGATGCGGACCGAGGGGCCACCTCGGCGATGAGATCCTTCGTCACGTGTGCGGGGGTGGCCAGCACCAGACCGTCGGATTCCAGGCTGAAGTCCTCGGTTTCAACGGTCCAGCGACCGTTGTCGACGTGAACCGAGTTCACTCGTGTGTCGGTGTGGATGGTGCCGTTGTGCTCGCGGATGCCCTCCACGAGGGCGGGAACCAGACGGTTGATCCCGCCGATGAGGCTCATGAACACCGGCCGCGGGGTCTTCCCGTCAGCCAGCGCTGCCGACTGCGCGTCACGGGCTGCGAGCAGGGTCTCGACCAGTTCGAGCACCGAGGTACCTTCTGCTGCGGCTGGCAGCAGGGCAGGCACCGTCGCCGCCAGCGACAGGTCACGGCATCGTCCCGCATACACGCCCCCAAGCAGAGGGTCGACGAGTGTGTCGACGAGGTCAGCGCCGAGGCGGTCGCTGAGGAAGTCCCCCAATGACACATCGCCGCCGTCGATCGGTGCGGTGATGACCTCATGTGCGACGCGCTCGCTGGCGGCCGGCCCGAGGAGGTCACTGACCTCGGAGCCGTTGCCAGGCACTCCCATGACGGTGCGTTTGGGAATCGGGTGGAGGCGTCCCTTCGACAGGACTCGCGAACTGTGCTTCGTGGAGGGGAATTCGACGTCGAGCCCGAGTTCGGCAGCCAGGTCCTTCGTCTCGGGGCGACGGTACAGGCTGGCTTCGGCACCGGTGTCGAGGCCCACTGGCACAGTCCCGTTCAAGGTCGTCGAATGCAGGCAGCCGCCGAGGCGGGAGTCAGCTTCGATGAGTGTGACCCGATGATCAGGGGCCAGTCGATGGGCGGTGACGAGACCGGAGATTCCTCCCCCGACGATCGTGATGTGACGCATCGCCTCAGCCTCGTGCGGCCAGGATCTCTGCGGAGACGCGGTGGACTTCGTCCACGATCCGTCCGGGCACGTCCGGGTCGGTGTAGGGCAGGACGCCGTGGCCGAGGTTGAAGACGAAGCCTGCTTCATGGTTGAGGCCCTGTTTCACGATCTCCTCGATTCGCGGTGCCAGAGCCTCCCAAGGGGCGAAGAGCAGCGCCGGATCGAGATTGCCCTGCAGCGGTTGGCCCGGCTGCACTCGCGTTGAGGCATCGTCCAGGTCGACTCGGAAGTCTACGCCGACTGCGGTGGAGCCGGCGCGTGACATGGAGGTCAGGAGCTCACCGGTCTGGACACCGAAGTGGATGCTCGGCACCTCGTGGTGGCGCAGCGATTCGAAGACCGCGCTGGAGTGCTCGACGACGTGAGCCTCGTAGTCGCGGCGGGACAGGTAGCCTGCCCAGGAGTCGAAGAGCTGGAACGCTGAGGCTCCGGCGCCGAGCTGGACGTCGAGGAAGGTCGAGGAGATCCGAGCGAGCTTGCTCAGCAGCAGGGAGAAGGTCTCCGGGTCGGAGGCCATGAGGGATTTGGTCTTCTCATGGTTCTTGCTCGGTCCGCCCTCGATGAGGTAGCTGGCCAGCGTAAAGGGAGCACCGGCGAATCCGATCAGCGGAGTCTCCTGGCCCAGCTCTTCGAGGATCCGGCCGATGGATTCCGCAATATCGGGAATCTGCTCGGGTTCGAGCTCGGCCAGTGCGTTGACATCGGCACGGCTGCGGATCGGGTTCGCGATCACGGGACCGGTGCCGGGGACGATCTCCACATCGACTCCGGCCGCCTGCAGCGGCACCACGATGTCGGAGAAGAAGATGGCGGCATCCACACCGTGACGGCGCACCGGCTGCAGGGTGATCTCGGAGACGAGCTCCGGGGTCCGGCAGGCATCAAGCATTGCGGTGCCGGCACGCAGTTCGCGGTATTCGGGAAGTGAGCGGCCTGCCTGTCGCATGAACCAGACGGGAGTGTGCGCAATCTGCTCTCCGCGCAGGGCGGGCAACAAGGTTGAAGTCATGTCTCCATCCTCCCATGCTCCACGGACTGATGCCCACCGGATGCCGGTTTCAAGACTCCGAGTCTTGCTCGCGGGTGCGGGCGAAAACTCTTGGTTCCGCCACGGCGTGGACGGTTCACCTCTACCGTGGCCTGATCTATCGTGGCAGGTGTGGTCAACACCTCACCTCTCAATCGCATTCCGCCGGAGTTCTCCGCCGTGACCTCGGTTCTGCGCGAAGCCCGGAACACGAACAACGTCTCGATCTCTGAAATCCCGGCGCCGGCTCGTCTGGCGCCGTACTCCTATGCGCTGGGAGCCGAGGTCAGCGCCGATGAGACCTTCCTGCGTGCCAGCGGAGAGGCCATCGACGAATTGGCCACCGGCCGCATCGTCGTCCTCTTCGACCCCAGCTCCCCCGAGGAGTGGGAAGGGCGATTCCGGGTCGTGTCCTATATACGTGCCGAACTCGAACACGAACTCGGCAATGAGACGATGCTCGGTCCGGTCGCCTGGACCTGGCTCGAAGAAGCTCTGGAATCCAATAACTGCGAGGTCGTCGCCGCCGGAGGCACGACCACCCGCGTCCTCTCCGAGAGCTTCGGCACGCTTGCCGATCGGCCGTCCACGATAGACTTGGAGCTGCGCGCTTCATGGACCCCCGTGATCGCGGAGCCGGAACTGATCGGCGATCACTTCGAAGCGTGGATCGATCTGCTGTGTACAGTTGCCGGACTGCCACCGCTTCCTGAAGGAGTTTCAGCCCTGCCCGGGCGACGTCGATGACAACCGAACTACCGCTCTTGGCCACACCCGCAGACGGCGTACCGCCACTCGTCGACACCCCAGCCGAATTCTCCTCGGCCTGTGCCGAGCTCGCGCAGGGATCCGGTCCCATCGCCATCGACGCCGAGCGTGCCTCGGGTATCAGATACGGCCAACGAGCCTTCCTGGTGCAGCTGCGTCGCGCGAACGCCGGCACCTACCTCCTCGACTCCGAGGTGCTTGCTGACCTCAGCCCGCTCAATGACGCATTCGCCGGGGCGGAGTGGGTCATTCACTCTGTGACCCAGGATCTGCCGTGTCTGCAGGAACGCGGCATGCAGCCCGAGGTGCTCTTCGACACCGAGCTTGCTGCCAGAATGCTCGGGTGGGAGAAGTTCGGTCTCGCCGCCGTGGCAGAGAGGACTCTCGGAGTCCGTCTGGCCAAGGAGCACTCGGCAGCCGACTGGTCGAAGCGGCCGTTGCCGAAGGAGTGGCTCAACTACGCAGCCCTTGACGTCGAGGTGCTGCTGCCCATCCGCGACATTCTCCACGAGGCTCTCATCGAGGCCGACAAGTGGGAGTTCGCCAGGCAGGAGTTCGAGCATCTCCTCGATTTCCAGCCCAAGCACTTCACCGAACCCTGGCGTCGGACCCATGGGCTGACCAAGCTCAAATCGCGCAAGGACATCGCCAAGGTGCGCGAACTGTGGACGTCTCGTGATGAGATGGCCGCCGAGTCTGACATCGCGCCCTCACGCATCCTCCGCGATCGCGATCTTGTCGCCCTCGCCCAGTCACGGGTGCAGTCGAGCGACGACATCATGGCGACGTGGCCCAAGCTCTCCCGCGCGAACTCCGGTCGACTGTACCGGGCCTTCCGCAAAGCGACGCGGCTCACAACAGAAGAATTGCCTGCGCGCAAGGAAATGCACGCAACGCAGTCGCGGTCTCCTTTCAGCCACACTGATATCAAGGACCGGGTCTCTGCCCTCAAGGCGGCAATGGCCGAGCTGTCCGAGGAGCACACGATTCCCCACGATGTGCTGCTGCAGCCGGCCATCGTCAAGGCGCTCGGCGCGCAGTCGAGGGTCAACGTCGAGGAGTTCCTCTTCGAAAGGGGAGCTCGGAGATGGCAGGTCGAACTGAGCGCACCGGTGCTCAGAAGCACCCTCGAGTCACTGCCCCGAGCCTGAGAAGTTCTCTGCCCGGCTCAGCAGCTCATAGGGTCAGACGGCTCTTCGAGTCAGACGGCTCGGCGTGAGCTCTGCTGAGCGCGTTCCCTGACCTCTGCGGGCAGGATATGAACGATCTCGGAGACGATGGTGGCCACATCGAGGCCCGCGTATTCAAGGATCTCATCGCGAGTGCCCTGTGGCAGGAACTCATCGGGTGCTCCGAGTTCGAGGACACCGACACGAGAGTCAGCGGCGCGCAGATCACTGCGGATCTGTGAACCGACGCCACCGACCTTGACGCCGTCTTCGATGACTGCGACGAGACTGTGCTCAACGGCCATGTCGATGACACCGCCTGGCACAGGCAGCACCCAACGCGGGTCGACGATCGTTGACGCAATGCCCTGGTCAGCCAACTCTTCGGCCACTTCCTGAGCACGTCCGGCAAATGGCCCGACGGACACGATGAGTACGTCTTTGGGAGTGCCTGCCGGCACCTCTCGCAGAACGTCGACGCCATCGTCGAGACGACGCAGCGCCGGAATGTCCGTACCCACACTTCCGCGCGGGAACCGGATCACGGTCGGTGCGTCCTCGATGGCAACGGCCTCGGCCAGTTCCTCAGTCAGACGCGCCGCATCACGAGGGGCGGCCAGCTTGAGGCCGGGCACGATGCGCAGCATCGCCATGTCCCAGATTCCGTGGTGGCTGGCGCCATCGGGTCCAGTGATTCCTGCCCGGTCCAGGACGAAGGTGACTCCCTGACCGTGCAGGGCCACGTCCATGAGTATCTGGTCGAACGCGCGGTTGAGGAACGTCGCGTAGATGCACACGATGGGGTGCAGTCCGCCGTAGGAGAGCCCGGCTGCGGACGTCACTGCGTGCTGTTCGGCGATGCCGACGTCGAAGACCCGCTCCGGATACACCTCGGCGAACTTCGCGAGACCCACGGGCAGGAGCATTGCAGCGGTGACTGCGACGATATCGTCGCGGTTCTTCGCGATCTCGAGCACTTCGCTGCCGAAGACCGAGGTCCATGAAGTCTGCTTCGACGGGGTCGACTTGCCGGTCAGCGGGTCGATGACTCCGACGGAGTGGAACTGATCGGCATCGTCATTGAGCGCCGGGTCGTAGCCCTGGCCCTTCTGAGTGATCATGTGCACGATGACGGGGCCGCCGTCGTACTGCTTGGCACGCTGCAGCGCCTTCTCGACCATCGGCAGGTCGTGGCCGTCGACAGGACCCAGATATTTGATCCCGAGTTCGTCGAACATTCCGGCCTGCTCAGCGGAGACCATGTCCTTGAGGCCTCGTTTGACCCCGTGGATGGCGCTGTAGGCGGCCCGTCCGGGTGCGCCCGACTGCCGCAGCGTCGATTTGCCCCAGGACAGCAGCTTTTCGTATCCGGTGGTGGTGCGCAGTTCATCGAGGTGCTCGGCGAATCCGCCGACGGTCGGGGCGTAGGAGCGTCCGTTGTCGTTGACGACGATGATGAGCTTGCGTGGTGGTGTCGACTTGTCGGCCGCGATGGTGTTGAGGGCCTCCCAGGCCATACCGCCGGTCAGTGCACCGTCACCGATGACGGCGACGACATGACGGTCGCTTTCACCTTTGAGTTGATGAGCCTTCGCGATTCCGTCGGCCCAGGACAGTGAGGCCGAGGCATGGGAGTTCTCGATGACGTCGTGTTCGCTCTCGGCCCGGCTCGGGTATCCCGAAAGCCCATCGCGCTGGCGCAGACTCGAGAAGTCCCCCATGCGTCCGGTGAGGAGTTTGTGCACATAGGTCTGGTGGCCGACGTCGAAGAGGATCGTGTCGTGCGGGGACTCGAACACGCGGTGGAGACCGACTGTGAGTTCGACCACGCCGAGGTTGGGCCCCAGGTGACCACCTGTGCCGGCGACCGTGGTGACCAGGTAGTCCCTGATCTCCTTCGCCAGGACCTCGCACTCGGCGTCGTCGAGTTCACGCAGCTGTGATGGCGAGTTCATCGACTCGAGGAATGTCATTCGACCTCGCTCCTGAATGCACAATAGATGGTCTGATACTGCAATTTCCGCTCGAATCATCTTAACGCTTCACGGCCCAGAGTTCGCCTTCAGGCGAGCTCATCCGCCATTGAGTGTGTCTGGATCCACAGCCACCCCGGTGTCTGGGGCACGGACACCCGAGCATCTGGCACGCGGGCTCCGGGTTGTCAGCGCGTCCGAGCTCAGCGGCGCAGAGTCCCCCGCGGCACCCAACACCGCCACTCGCAAATCCACTCTCAGCAGAGGTTGCTTAAGACACTGACGGTCAGCATTGCGCTGCCAAGGGTATGAGTTGGCAGCAACGGTGGGCATAGGCGGCGCGGGGAGGACTTCACACCTGCAGGAGGCCTTGGCGCCAACGGTAGGGCTTGGCGCAATCCGGCATCTCCTGCCCGACCGTACACAAAGGGTATGGACACCCAGCTATAGCCACCCGAGCACGACGAAGGCCGGCGGGATGTTCCCACCGGCCTTCGTCAATCAGTCCTGATTACCGTTCAATCAGTCCTGATAATTATCAGGCAGTCGCGAGCTGACGCAGCACGTACTGCAGGATGCCGCCGTTGCGGTAGTAATCGGCTTCACCCGGGGTGTCGATGCGGACCACTGCATCGAAGTCGACGGTGGTTCCGTCTTCCTTCGCGGCCGAGACCTTGACGGTCTTGGGGGTCTTACCCTCGTTGAGCTCGGTGATGCCGGAGATCGAGAAGGTCTCCGTGCCATCAAGGCCCAGCGAGTCAGCTGACTCGCCGACGGGGAACTGCAGGGGAACAACGCCCATGCCGATGAGGTTCGAGCGGTGGATGCGCTCGAAGCTCTCGGTGATGACGGCTTCGACGCCGAGCAGCTTCGTGCCCTTGGCAGCCCAGTCACGCGAGGATCCCGAACCGTATTCCTTGCCACCGAGGATGACAAGCGGGGTCTCGGCATTCGCGTAGTTCACGGATGCGTCGAAGATCGAGGTCTGCGGACCGCCCTCCTGCGTGAAGTCGCGGGTGAAGCCACCCTGGACTCCGTCGAGCAACTGGTTCTGCAGGCGGATGTTCGCGAACGTGCCGCGGATCATCACCTCGTGGTTGCCGCGACGCGAACCGAAGGAGTTGAAGTCCTTGCGCTCGACACCGTGATCGATGAGGTACTTGCCGGCCGGAGTATCAGCCTTGAAGGAACCTGCTGGCGAGATGTGGTCGGTGGTGACCGAGTCGCCGAGCTTCGCCAGCACGCGTGCACCCTTGATGTCGGAAACAGGCTCTGCTTCCAGGCCCATTCCGTCGAAGAAGGTGGGTTTGCGCACGTAGGTCGACTCATCGTCCCACTCGAAGATCGCGCCTTCTGGCGTCTGCAGCGCCTTCCAGCGGTCGTCACCTTCGAAGATCCGGCCGTATTCCTCGTCGAACATATCTGTCGAGATCGACGAAGCGATGACCGATTCGACCTCTTCCGGCGAGGGCCACAGATCCTTGAGGTAGACGTCCACGCCTTCCGAGTCCTGGCCCAAAGGCTGGTTCTCGAAGTCGAAGTCCATAGTTCCGGCCAGAGCATAGGCGATGACCAGTGGAGGCGAGGCGAGGTAGTTCATCTTCACATCGGGGCTGATGCGGCCCTCGAAGTTACGGTTGCCGGAGAGAACTGCACTGACCGCCAGGTCGTTGTCCTGGATGCTCTGAGAGATATCGGAATCGAGCGGTCCGGAGTTGCCGATGCAGGTGGTGCAGCCGTAGCCGACGACGAAGAAGTTGAGTGCCTCGAGGTCCTCGATGAGGTTGGCCTTCTTGTAATACTCGGTGACGACCTTCGAACCCGGAGCGATGGAGGTCTTGACCCATGGCTTGGAGTTGAGTCCGCGCTTGCGGGCATTGCGGGCCAGGAGGCCTGCAGCCAGCATCACCGATGGGTTCGAGGTGTTGGTGCACGAAGTGATCGAAGCGATCGCCACAGCACCGTTGGCCAGTTCGAAGCTGGATCCGTCGCCGGTGGTGACGGGAGCCGACTTGTTCTCTTCGCCGGGCTTCGCGTAGTTGTGGATGTCCTTGGCGAACTGGTTCTTCGCGTCGGAGAGTTCGATGCGGTCCTGCGGGCGCTTCGGTCCTGAGATCGAAGGCACGACGGAGGAGAGATCGAGCTCGATGTACTCCGAGTACTCAACTTCCTTGCTGGGGTCGTGCCACAGGCCCTGGGCCTTGGCATAGTCCTCAACCAGCTGGATCTGTTCGGCCGAACGACCGGTGAGCTTCAGGTAGTCGATGGTGACCTCGTCGATCGGGAAGATCGCAGCGGTCGAACCGAACTCGGGGCTCATGTTGCCGATCGTCGCGCGGTTGGCCAGAGGCACCGCGGAGACGCCCTCGCCGTAGAACTCGACGAACTTGCCGACGGCTCCGTGCTGACGCAGCATATCGGTGATCGTGAGCACGACGTCCGTTGCGGTCACACCGGAGGGAATCTCGCCGGTCAGCTTGAAGCCGACGACGCGAGGGATGAGCATTGAGACGGGCTGGCCGAGCATGGCTGCCTCTGCCTCGATGCCGCCGACGCCCCAACCGAGCACTCCGAGGCCGTTGACCATGGTGGTGTGGGAGTCGGTGCCGACCAGGGTGTCCGGGTAGGCGCGGAGCACACCGTCGACCTCACGCGGCATGACGACGCGTGCGAGGTGCTCGATGTTGACCTGGTGAACGATGCCCATGCCTGGAGGAACGACCTTGAAGTCGTCGAAGGCCGTCTGGCCCCAGCGCAGGAACTGGTAGCGCTCACCGTTGCGCTTGTACTCCATGTCCATGTTGAGCTCGATCGCTTCGGCGGTGCCGAAGTTGTCGATCTGGACCGAGTGGTCGATGACCAGCTCGGCCGGAGCCAGCGGGTTGACCTGCTCGGGCTTTCCACCGAGCTCGACGACCTTCTCGCGCATTGTCGCGAGGTCGACGATGCAGGGCACGCCGGTGAAGTCCTGCATGACCACACGGGCGGGGGTGAACTGAATTTCCGTAGCCGGTTCGGCACTGGGATCCCAGTTGCCGAGGGCTTCGATATGCTCCGAAGTGATATTCGCACCGTCTTCAGTGCGCAGCAGATTCTCCATCAGCACCTTGAGGCTGAAAGGAAGCTTCTCTGACCCTGGGACCTGATCCAGGCGATAGATCTCATAATCCGTATCGCCTACGGTCAGGGTGCTCTTCGATTTGAACGTATCGACGTTGCTCATCGTGATTCTCCTGTTTCATCCGACACTCATCCAAGAAACCGGGCAAGCCCGTGAGCCGCGCACCGATTTACGCGACACAAATGTTTCCAAAAGTATCTTGACGTCAAGATAAATTCTATCTCATTTGGCCGCCCTTGACCACCTTCTGACGGTGGCCTGTCGGTGAACTGAGAATCGGGTTTTCCCCAAGCGAGCGTCCGGACAACTCCAGCGCGGAGCGGCGTCGAAGAACCCTAATCTGGAGTCATCTCAACAGCAGCGAGCAAGGAGCTCTCATGGACCCGTTCACACTCGGAGCCGGATTCGGATTCGGCGCACTCCTCGTGGGCATCATCTTCGCCGTCATCTGCCGTTCCCTAGCCGACGAGAAGGGCCGCTCCTCCGGATGGTGGGGGCTGTGGGGCTTCCTGACCACTTTCATCGCCCTCATCGTCCTCATCCTCCTCCCACAGCGGTCCCAAGTCTGACCTCCCCCGCCGAGGTGGGAACGCGTCAACCCCTCACCCTCGCCGAGGTGGGCCGTCGTCCCGCAACTGTCACCGTCTGAGGACGGTGACAGTTTCCACGTGTGAGGTGAGTGGGAACAGGTCGAAGCCGGAGAGGCTGTCAATGGCGAATCCACCGTTGACCAGGACCGCGAGGTCCCGAGCCAGGGTGGCGGCGTCGCAGGAGACGTAGACGATCGTTGTCGCGCTCGATTCGATGAGTGCCCTGGTGACGGCTTTACCGGCGCCGGCACGCGGCGGGTCGAGGATGATGACGTCTGAGTTCGGGATCTTCGCCCGATCTGCCCGGGACGCATCGAAGTTCGCGGTGAGGCCCTTCGCGTTGACTTTTGCGTTCTCGATGGCGGACTTCGCACCTTCGACCCCATAGAGTCGTGCACCGGTGGCGGTGGCGGCACTGATTCCCAACAGCCCGACACCACAGTAGAGATCCGTGATCATCTGCGTCTGGTCGCTGAGAGCGGAGTTGACCTTCTTACTCAGCAGCCCCGGAGACTGTTCATGGACCTGCCAGAATCCGTCGGCCGCGACCCGGTAGTCACGCCCGGAGACCGTTTCGATCAGCTGGTCCTCTCCCCTGACCACGGCCAGCTTCGAGTGTCCGCCCTTCGTTCCGGCTCCCTTGCGGCCGGTGCCGTTTCGCGCGTCTGCGAGAACTGACCACTGCGAGGGCAGGATCTGCGCCAGCTCGGAGAGCCCGGAGGGATCACAGTCACCGCGCACGATGGCGGCTCCACGATCACCGGCCCAAGCGAACTCAAGTCGATCGGCACCGGGCAGGCGCAGTGAGGACAGGGCCACCTCGGCGATGGCAGACGTTGCCAGTGGAGCGGCGGTCAGCGGCACGATGTCGTGGGAGCGCGGTGCCAGCATGCCGAGGCGACCGTTGCCGTCGACGGCCAGCTGCACGCGGGTCCGCCAGTTCAGGCCGGTGGTCTCCCCCGGTGCGGCCGCCACCTCGACGCTGCGGTCGATGTGGCCGATCCGGGAGAGCTGATCGCGGAGGACTTCGGCCTTGAGCTCACGACTGTGGGCGAGGTCGACATGGGCGAACTCCATCCCGCCGAAGAGCGCCCCGGCGTCGGCGCCTTCTGTGAGGAACTGCGAGCGACGGTCATCGACTCGGAATTCCGAGGCGTCGAGGACCTCGGTGACATCGGCGCGCAGGAACTTCGCCTTCGGCCCGGCTTCGGTGCGAGCACGCACTGTCTCCCCCGGGATCGCACCGGTGACGAAGACGACCTGCCCCTCGTGGCGAGCGATGCTGCTGCCTCCGGCAGCGGGGCTCTCGATGTGCAGGGTCAGATCCATGGCCGGGATCTCTTCGGCTGAAGGTGCGCTCATCGGTGTTCAGGCCTGTCTGTACAGTGGATTGTCGTTTTCGGGTCCATCGCCCTCGTACTGCCGGGAGAAGGAACGCAGCCGCCAGGGCACGGAGACCACGACGACGTTGGGGACCAGCAGCAGACGAGTGCGCAGCTTCAAGGCTACTTGGTTGTGCAGGATGTGCTCCCACCAGCGCCCGACGATGAACTGGGGAATGTAGACGATGACGAGGTCGCGTGGGGATCTGCGCCGGATGGCCAGCACATGCGCCAGCAGAGGCCTGACGAGCTCTCGGTAGGGAGAGTCGAGGACCGTCAGCGGCACGGGCAGCGCCATCTCGTTCCATTGCCGCTGCAGGGCCGCGGCAGAGTCCTCATCGACGGCGACGGTGATGGCCTCGAGCTGGCTCGAGCGTGTCACCCGTGCATAGGACAGGGCTCGCAGGGTCGGTTTGTTGATCTCATTGACGACGACGATCGCGTGGGTGTTCGACGGGATCGTGCGGGATTCGCTGTCCGTCTCCGGTGCCAGTTCCCGTGCCACGCGGGAGTAGTGGCGATGGATCGCACCCATGATCATGAACAGTCCGGCCATCGCCGCGACCGCGAGCCAGGCACCGGCGAGGAACTTGGAAACGATCACGACGAGCAGGACGCCGGAGGCGATGACGCAGCCGGCGCCGTTGACGAGACGGTTGAGGTGCATCCGCACGCGCGCCTTGGACTCGATGACCAGGCGCAGCCGTTTGTTCCAGTGGAGGACCATGCCTGCCTGACCCACGACGAAGCTGGCGAAGACGCCGACGAGATAGAGCTGGATCAGTGTCGTCGCCGAGGCTCGCGTGGCGACGACGAGGAGGATCGCGGCGAAGGCCAAGAGCAAGATGCCGTTGGAGAACGTCAGCCGATCGCCCTTCGTCGCCAGCTGCCTGGGCAGGAATCCGTCGCGTGCCAGCCGGGAGGCGAGGCCGGGGAATCCTTCGACCGCGGTGTTCGCGGCGACGATGAGCACGAGCGCTGCGACGAGCACAACGAGGTAGAACATCACGGGTGCATTGTCGAAGATGGCATGGGCCAGCTGCGCGAGCACCGGTTCCTGTTCGTATTCGGCGCTGACCGCACTGCCGTCGGGTCGCATCAGGTAGAGATGCGGATCGTCGACGTATTTGACCCCGGTCACCGACGCCAGATAGGTCAGGCCGGTGAGCATCAGGGCCGCCAGCAGGCCAGAGAGCAGCAGGGTGTTGCCGGCATTCTTGCCGCGCGGCTTCTTGAATGCGGGCACCGCTGTGGCCACCGTCTGCACACCGGCCAATGCCACCGACCCCGAGGAGAAGGCGCGCAGGACGATGAGGACCGTCGCCAGTCCGAGGGTGGCCTCGTCGTTGATCCCCGTGTGGGCAACGGTGTAATCGGCCGTCTCCGCCTGCGGGAGGTCGCCGGCGCCGACCCGCAGCAGGCCCACGCACATGGTGAGGAATACAGCGCCGAGGAACAGGTAGGTCGGGACGGCAAGCAGCACAGGGGTGGCGCGTGAACCACGCAGTCCGGCCAGGGTGATGAGCAGAATCCCGATGATCGCCACGGGGACACGGTATGGGGCCAGAACTGGGAAGGCCGTGGTGATGTAGGCGGCGAAGACCGTCATCGACACGGCCAGGGTCAGCACATAGTCAACCAGCAGGGCCGCGGCGACGACCAGACCGGCACGGGGCCCGAGGTTCTTCGACGCGACCTCGTAGTCGCCGCCGCCCGAGGGGTAGGCCTTGACGTTGATGCGATAGCAGGCGACGATCACCAAGATCACCGCGCCGACGGCTACACCGATCCAGGGCGCCACAGTCAGAGCGACAAGAGATGTCAGGGACAGCGCCAGTAGGATCTCGTCGGGGGCATAGGCCACGGACGAGAGCATGTCGGAGGCGAAGACGGGCATTGCGATGCGCTTCTTCAGCGCAGGCGCACGCCTGTCCTCACTGCGGAAGGGCCGTCCAACGAGTAGTCTTTTGACGGCATCAGAAAAACTGCTGGCCACGGGCACTAATGGTAGATCAATGCGGAGAGGATTACCCATGCACTTCGTGATTATGGGCTGCGGCCGAGTCGGAGCGTCCTTGGCCAAAGCCCTCGATGCCAACGGGCACTCGGTGGCTGTAGTCGATCGCAACCCCGATGCGTTCCTCAAGCTCGGCAGGGAATTCAGCGGTTCCACCATCACCGGCATCGGGTTCGATCGTGAGACCCTCTCCCAGGCGAAGACGTCGGACGCCTACGCCTTCGCCGCCGTCTCCAGCGGAGACAATTCCAATATCCTTGCCGCGCGTGTCGCCCGGGAGACCTTCGGCGTGGTCAACGTCGCGGCCAGAATCTACGATCCCAACCGCGCCCAGGTGTTCGAACGACTGGGCATTCCGACCGTTCCCACAGTGAGGTGGACGGCCGACCAGGTGATGCGCAAACTCGTTCCGCAGGGATCCATCACCGAATTCCGCGAGCCTTCAGGCAGGCTCGTGCTCGCCGAAGTCCATCTCGATCCCGGCTGGGTGGCCAGGCCGATCAAGGAGATCGAGACCAGGACCAAGGCACGAGTCGCCTACGTCACACGCCTGTCCGAGGGCATCCTCGCTCACGAGGATCTGCTCCTCCAGGACGGGGATCTGGTCCATCTGATGTGCCCGGTGGACCGCCTCGGCGAGATCGAGAAGATCCTGGACCAGCCGGTGCGAGCAATGGAGGAAGAATGAGAGTCGTCATCGCAGGGGCCGGATCCGTCGGTCGTTCAGTGGCTCGGGAACTCCTCGACAAGAAGCACACGGTCATGCTCATCGATCAGAGCAAGGAGGCTCTGGGCCATGAGCGCATACCGGGGGCCGAATGGCTGCTTTCGGATGCGTGCGAGCTGGCGGGATTGGGTGAGGCCAAGCTCGAGGAGGCCGATGTCGTCGTGGCCGCGACCGGTGACGACAAGACCAATCTCGTTCTGTCTCTGCTGGCGAAGACGGAGTTCGGTGTGCCGCGCACCGTTTCGCGGGTGAACAACCCGAAGAACGAGTGGCTCTTCGACGAGAACTGGGGAGTCGACGTGGCAGTGTCGACTCCACGACTGATGACCGCACTTGTCGAGGAGGCCGTCGAGGTCGGCGGCCTGGTGCATCTGATGAGCTTCGAACGCGGTCAGGCTGGTCTGATGGAGTTCACCGTTCATGAGTCGTCCGCGCTCGTCGCCTCACGGATCGGCGAAATCGCCTTCCCGCTGGACACGGTGCTCGTCGCGATCATCCGCAACTCGAGAGCCTTCGCGCCCAGCGCCGATGACGTGATCGAGGCCGGGGACGAATTGTTCTTCCTCTCCTCACCCGATCAGGAGGGCGCACTGCTGAGCCTGCTGCAGGCTCCGGCGACTTGAGCTGAAGATCTCAGGCCTTGGCCTCGTCGCCAGAAAGAATTATTCGTGGTCGTCGCGGGTCTGGATCAGCTCATAGACGGGGTTATGGGCCTTCAAAGCACCGTCGTGTGCGCAGAAGCGCCCCTCGAGGACGATGAGTGCACCGGGCTTGATTCCGCTGATCTCGCGGCGGCCCAGGAACTGCGCATGGACCTCGCCGGTCCCGTCAGCAACCGTGATGTGCAGACGGGGACTGTCGCCGCTGCATGACTGCGTCACAGCGCTGACGACTCCGGCGATACGTGAGAGCTGCCGTGGGCTGAGGTCCTGCACACTGATGACGCCGGGAATCTGGGACACCAGTCTCAGATCGGCCCGCGCCTCAGCGTCTCTGGACCCGAAGTCACGCACGAGGCGTGTGATGAGATCCAGCATGGATCTCAGCGAACCTCGGTGATTTCCGGGCCGCGTTCGAACGGGTTGAGTTCGTCCTTGTCTTCGTCCTCAGTCTCGGAATCTCCGTTGACCTCGGGTGCTGTGAGCACGATGAGCTCACGCGGAGCCATCGCCTCCTGGCCCCTGTCGACGATGACGCCGCGGAAGAGTGCGCTGAGTTCGGACCGGATCTCATCGTTGGTCACCGCCTTGCCGGAGAACACCGCGCGTACGAACCAGCGTGGTCCGTCAACGCCTGCGAAACGCATGGCGCGCTTGCCGGGACGACCGTCCTCGGTCTTGGCTGGAACTTCGACGGCCAGTTCCCTGCCCAGCGCGGTGTGCAGCTCCGAGGCTTCCCCACCCTGTGAGGTGACGCCGCTGGCCAGCTGTTTGCGGACCGTGTTCCACAGTCCCTCTGATCGCGGTGTAGCAAAGGCCTGCAGCTGGATTCCGCCACCTTCGTGGATGAGCGTCACCGCCAGCACGCGCTGGGACTCGTCGTCGGTGTCCAGGCGCACCTGCATACCGTCGACGACTGGCACCTTGAGAGCACCCAGGTCGAGCCTGTTGAGCTCGGGGTAGTCTTCCGAAGCGTCGAAGGGACCCTTCTCCGAACGGTCGTAGGGAGCGGACTTCTCGAGCAGGGCGTCCTCGTCGAGTTCGTCGACATCTTCATCTTCGGCGGCGTCTTCGTCATCGGTGGAGTTGTCGGCGTCGCTCGGTTCGGCTTCGTCTGAATCGATGTCAGTCGATTCTTCGGCCTCGGTGTCTTCTGTCGCAACGTCATCGACGTCGCGCTCCTCGTCGACGGTGTCGTCGATCTTCTCAGCGGAGGATTTCTTGGAGAATCGAGAGAACAGTCCCATGGTCGTTCACACCTCTTTCTCTGTCAGACCTGCTTTTACCCCACCAGTGGAGCCGAAGCCCCCTGCGCCGCGATCGCTGTCGTCCAGCGATTCGACGAGGGTGAAGTCTGCTTGTTTGATTTCTTGGATGACGAGCTGTGCAATGCGGTCTCCGCGCGAGATGCGCACCGGGGTCCGCGCGTCGAGGTTGATCAGCGGCACTTTGATCTCACCGCGATAGCCGGCGTCGATCGTGCCTGGGGCGTTGATCACAGTCACGCCGTGTTTGCTGGACAGCCCAGAGCGCGGATGGACGAATCCTGCGGTACCGATCGGGAGGGCGATTGCAATGCCGGTGGGCACAACCTTGCGCTCAAATGGTTCGAGAACGAAGTCGATCGCTGAGCATAGATCTGCTCCCGCGTCGGACGCATGCGCGTACGAAGGAGGAGTGATGCCTGCGTCGAGCAGTTTGAGGTCAATTTTCAGGATTTCTGCCACAAAGATGCACTCTAACGCCGAAGCCTGAGCGCTTCCAAAAAGTCCGTTATGGGAGAATGGCCCTATGGCAACGACTCAACCCGAAACACGTGTGGTCTACACGGAAAAACTCGGCCCCTCGATCGGTATGTGGATTCTCATTGTGATCGCTGCGGCCTCGACCGCACTGATGGTGTTCCCCGTGTGGACGGCAGGCACCATCATCCTCCCAGTGGTCAGCTTCGTCCTTCTGGCCTGGTGGCTGCGCTCGCTCGGTATTTCGATCATCGTCACCGAACAACAGCTCTTCGTCGGGGACGCGCATATTGATCGCCGTTACGTCACCGATGCCACGGGGTACGACGCTGAATCTGCACGAACCGCGCGGGGAACGGGCCTCGACGCCCGAGCCTTTTTGATGCTGCGTCCTTGGGCCAAATGCGCGGTGCGCATCGACATCCACGATGAGTCCGATCCGACTCCCTATTGGCTGGTGTCGAGCAAACGTCCGATGGAACTCGCCGCCGCACTCAAACCCTGAGACCAGCTGCACCGCTCGGAGACGGCAGACACGTTCACAGGCAGGGATACCAGGTGCCAGAGATACAGAAACGCGCCCCGACAAGGGCGCGTTCTTGTATCATCCGACAGTTGCTTCAGCCAGCACAGTCCGTGCAGATGGGGACTCCGCCTTCATCACTGGCCAACTGAGAGCGATGGCGGACCAGGAAGCATTCCATGCAGGTGAACTCGTCATTCTGCTTAGGCAGCACTCGAACGGAGAGCTCTTCGTTCGACAGGTCCGCACCGGGCAGTTCGAACCCTTCCGCAACCGCGGTCTCATCTTCGTCAATCTTGCTGGCCTGCGCCTGCGAGCGTGAAGCCTTCAGCTGTTCAATCGAATCGCTTTTGATTTCATCGTCTTGCTTACGAGGTGCGTCGTAGTCTGTTGCCATATGGCTCATCGCTCTCTGTCGGGTGTGCTGAAGAGGATTTTCGGCCCCTCTCGCCAAACGTGCCCCCAGCATTGTGCACTGTATGCTTACCGTTGGCAAGACCAGATCGTGAATGTTCACAGTGATACTCGTCACTGATGTGTCAGTTCGTGACGGTTCGCACATACGACTCTCGAAAAGCTCTGCGAGAATACATAAGTCGAATAGTGCCGATTGAACATCGTCGGTGAACGAAACTGGGATCGCCCCATGCGTGGGAGACGACCCGAGGAAGGACGAATACACGATGAGTGAATTCGCAAATCAACTCGATACCAGGATCGACGATGTCCGTCATCGCCTCCAGGAAGCCCGGTCCGAGGGAGACGACTATCTCGTCGAGACACTCATCGACGACCTGCAGAATCTCTTGGAACTCGCCGATCGCAATGATGTGGACACAGGACCCATAGCCGCCGTCATCACAGCAGAGACCGGAGCCATTCCGATCATTCCTGCACCCGAAGAGTCCTGACTCCCCAGGACCGAAGCAACTGAGAATCCCTCCCCTGCGAATTCTGCAGAGGAGGGATTTCTGTTTGCTGACGAGGCGTGGTGAGGCTTCTCTCAGGCCGGCCAGTTGGGTTCGGTCGCTCGTTCGATGCGTCCTCGGCAGCATTCGATGCTGCACGCGCCGCTGCCGGGAGTCAGCGCTGTGGAACCGGCAATGACAGGGGCAGCTGTCTGCTCACCGCGAAGCTGTGCGATTCTCTCCTCGACGAGGACGACGAGCCCGGAGACGAACAGGGGATGAGTTCCGACTGTCGCAACGCGGGTGAATGCGAAGTCGAGTTCGGCAGCAGTCTCCTTCGCTTCGGTGTCGAGGTCGAAGGCAACTTCCATGTGATCGGAGATGAAGCCGATCGGCACGAGGACGACGCCGGTGACCCCGTCTTCGGAAAGCTCCCTCATCCGATCATTGACATCGGGTTCGAGCCACGGGACCTCTGGGGATCCCGAACGAGAGCAGTACACCAGCTCCGCCGGAAGTGCTTCGGATTCCGAGAGTCCCTCGAGGAGGTGGGCCATCAGCTCTTCGTGCTGCGCCTGGTAGCCGCTCGTCGCCACCGCAGAAGCGTCCTGCATGACGTTGGGAATGGAATGCGTGACGAACAGTATCCGATGCTTCCCAGCATCTAGAGCCCCGACCTGCTTCGCAAAGTCGACCAGCCCCTCCTTCAGAAGCAGAGCGCAGGCCTGGGCATACCCAGGGTGGTTGTAGAACTGTCGGATCTTGTCGATCGTGACTGTCGTGCCCTCGGCTGACAGTTCCTGGATCGTCTTGGCGAAGTCCTCCCGGTACTGACGGCACGATGAGTACGACGAGTACGCCGAAGTGTCGATGGACAGAAAACGTGTTCTTCCTGCCTCTGCCTCGGCACGGACCTCGTCTGTCAGGTACGGCTCCCAGTTGCGATTGCCCCAAATCAGTGGAGTATCAATTCCGCGGCGTTCGAGCTCTTCGCGCAATGCCTGCAGGAGCGCCTTGTTCTGATCGTTGATCGGCGACTTTCCGCCGAAGCCATAGTAGTGCTCACCGACTTCTTCGAGTCGCTCCTCCGGTATTCCGCGACCGGCGGTGACGTTTTTGAGGAAAGGGACGACTTCTTCTGGAGCCTCCGGTCCCCCGAAAGACATGAGGACGAGAGTGTCAATGGGTGCAGTCTTATTCACAGTTACTGATTTTACAGCCAGTAGAGATGCCGCGCCCGTTGTCCATACAGTGAGTCAGTTCCTCTCACCGTTCAGACCAGAGATCGGTTCATGGACCGATAGCCCTCTGGCCGTTGCCGATTGCGCGCTGACTGTTGCCGATGGCCCGCTGGCCGTTCGCGGTGGGCATTTCGCGACTCGCGCGCAAATCTGCCCAACACGCGGTGCCGAACGTGACACGATGCAGGGAGACGCGATAAAGGAGCTTAAGGCATGCGTGAACTGATCTTGAACGGAGTCGACGCCGACGGCACACATCTGCTGCTGAACGACGAAAACGGGCTGCAGTATCGATTGGCTCTCGACGAAGCTCTGTACGCCGCTGTCCGCAAGGACCGCACCACAGTCAAGCCCGAGACCCCTGTGCGCCCCCGGGACATCCAGGCGATGATCCGCGGCGGGATGAGCGCAGAGGAAGTCATTGCTTCCACAGGTGCCGATATCGAACAGGTCCGCACCTACGAGCGACCAGCCCTGGCCGAACGCGCACACACCGCGTACACCGCCAGCCAGCATCCGATCTATTCCGATCATGACCCCAATGGCGACCCGACTCCCCTGGTGGAGCTGTGCCAGACCCGTCTGGCGATGCGCGACGTCGACATCGAGACCATGGATTGGGATGCGTGGAAGCAGCAGGACGGCAACTGGTACATCCAGCTCAGCTTCACTGCCGCTGATCGGACTCGCACGGCCGGATGGAATTACTACCGCCGGTCACTGACACCCATCGACGACGAAGCGAAGTGGTTGGCAGATTCCGGTCCGACGGATACGGGCCCCATCCCGAACTACGGTACCGGCGCCGAACGACAGAAGAACACCGAGGAGATCGACACTCCGCCCGCTCCTCCGGCTTCATCCGAGCCCTCTCCCGCCGCCCGCGACCACCAGGCCGAGACCGGCCGGATCTTGGAGAATCTGCGCAAGCGGCGTCGCCATGAGGAAGAGGACGAACCCCGAGGTCGGCTCCGCGCCGTCACCGAGGACCCCGAGACCCACCCACAGGGTGCGCACACCGCACCGGGTCGGCCGGAGGACGCGACCGATGACGAGGTCTTCGCCTTCGAAGATCCTTCGAGGCCGGACCCGGACGAACCTCAGGAACCGACCCAGGAGGTCGGCAGATTCGATGACGACAACCAGCTGTCTCTGCTCAATGAGCCTGGAGTCAGCGAAGATTCGAATCAGTACAAGGACCCTGAGTCGAAGGCGAAGTCGAAGAAGAACAGCCGCGCATCCATTCCCAGCTGGGACGAGATCATGTTCGGCTCGAAGCGCGACTGAGTTCGTCTCCCAACTCGACCAGTCGATCGCCCTCAGCGATCAGACTGCGATCGTGAGTGACCATCACAACGGCGTGTGAGTCCAGGCTCATCCGCAGATCAGCCACCAGCCGATGAGCCATCTCATCGTCGAGGTGAGCCGTCGGCTCGTCGAGGACGATCACTTCGGCCCCGCTCAGGATCGTCCTGGCCACGGCCAGCCGCTGACGCTGCCCGCCGGAGATGTCAGCACCGTGATCGCCGACCCACAGGTCCAGGCCAGCGGCATCTGCCCATTCGCCGAGGCCAGCGCGGGTCAGAGCCTCACACATCTCCTCTGTGGTGGGTGTGCCCGAACGTGCGATCGCGAGATTACCTCTCACCGTCGACCGGAAGATGTGCGCCTCCTGGGGACACCACGCAATCCTCCCTGCGAGGTCTGACGGTGCAAGGCTGAGCACATCCGTCTCGCGGCCTGCTTCGTCTTCGGCACGATAGCTGCCGGTCCACGGGTCGAGGAAGCGCAGGAGCACGCTCAGTGTCGTTGACTTGCCCGTCCCGCTGTCACCGTGGAGAACCGTCCACTGCCCCGTCCGAGCACGCAGATCCACGTCTTCAACGACGGGGCCGGCTTCCCATCCGACGCTCATGCTTTCCAAATTGAGGGCGGTGAAGGAGCTGCCAGCAGCACGCTCGCCCCCGTTGCTCGCCCACGTGCCGTTCTCGTTTGAGCTACAACGTTCCGACTGGGCCGGTGGCATTGCGGGGAGACGGTCGAGAACGACACCGAGGCTCGGCAGCGCACGGAATGCGAGCATCGACTGTGAGAAGACATCCGCGCACCCCAGCGCAATGAGAACGACGACGGCCCGGATCTCGGTCGGTGCCGATGAGGTCAAGGCGATGAGCACCGCGGCCCCGACCGTGCTCAGTTGCAGCCAGAGTTGGGCGATGCCGAGGTGGTGGGACGAGCGGCGCTGCACACGGCGCAGTTCCTGCTCTTCGCGGCCCAGTGCTGTCAGAACCGTGCCCACGCCGCGATTCGTTCGCAGGTCCGCTGTGGCATTCAACGCACGTGCCAGGACAGAGAGGATCCGGTTGCGTGCAGTTCGGACGCCGCGGGCCAGACCGCTCTCACTCCTGATCACGGCTGCCGGCAGCAGGATCAGGTTGAGGCCGCCGAGTATCAGGAACACCGGCAGCGACGCCGGGTCGAGGGCCCAGGCCGCGATGAGCACCGCGATGAAGACCAACGCCGAGGCGATTGGTGGGAACAGCGTCCGCGGAATCAGATCGCGAACATCATCGGCATCGGAGACCATGGTGCGCAGTGCGGCATCGGAGGTCAGCAGCTTCCGGTCCCCCATTCCGACCGCTTCGAAGTGCTCCCACAGACGGGAGCGCAGCCTGCCCAAGGAAGCGAATATCGCCGAGTGCAGTTTGAGGCGACTGAGATAGAGCAGCACGGACCGGCTCAGCCCGAAGAATCGCACCCCGACGATGGCGACGAGGAGAATCATGATGGGCGGCTGATAGGAGGCCTCGACGATGAGCCACGCGGAGACCGCGGTCAGTGCGATCGCGGCCAGACTCGAGGCACACGATGCGAGCAGCGCGATGATCATATTCGGTGTGAACAGAGGCATGCTCGAACGCAGGAGCGACCAACGGCGGCGAAGCCTCGCCCGCGGTTCTTCCGCTGCGAACTCACGGTTCGCCGCCGCCGTGTCTGTGTCCTGAGCTCCATCCTCCGATGACGGGACGGCAGGAACTTCCCCGCCCGCCGCAGACGCTGTCTCGGACACATTCGCAGAAGCAGGCTGGGCAACCATGCCCGAATCTGCGCTCCGAGCACGGGTGTGCGCAGTCGCCGAGTTGCGGAGTGCACTGCCGAGTTCATTAGGTCTGCTGGGCACGATCTCGTCCCCGGCCAGTGCGACGACACGGTCGTCATGGCTGGCCAGGATGACACGCACACGCGTGGCCGCCTCGGCGATCATGCCGATGATGATCTCCGAGTTCTCATCGTCGAGGTGGGCGGTCGGCTCATCGAGGACGAGGGCTGTCGCATCATCGTCGATCAGATGCTGGACACGGACGAAGGCGAGTCGACGAAGCTGACCTGGACTCAGTGCCGAGGTCGACAGGTGCGTGTCCACGGGCAGTCGGGCACGGCTCAGAGCGGCAGTCTGCAGATCATGTGGGAGACCGTAGACATCGAGTTCAGCCCCGATCGTCGCGCCGAAGAATCGTGGAGCCTGCGGGACGAACGCAACTCGGCGAGGTGCCACTGTGGTGCGGGCCTGGGCGGGCAGGTTGCCGGCCAGGGCCGAGAGAATCGTCGATTTTCCCGCGCCTGAGGGCCCTCGAACAGCGGTGATGCCCGGAGACTCCCGGAAATCACCGGACCACTCGATCGTCGTCCGATTCGGGTACACGACCCGGTGACGGACCTCCGTCGTCTCGTCATGGGCCTCGGCACTGGTCGCACTGTCCCGGTCTGGCCCTTCATGTGTCTCGCTCTCGGTGCTCTCGATCAGCGCATGTGCCCGGGCTTGGGCCTCACGGCCGTTCTCGCTGGCGTGATAGCCGGCGCCCAGCTCACGTAGAGGGGTGAAGCACTCGGGTGCCAAGAGCAGGACGAAGAGACCGGAGCTCAGGTCCATGGTTCCCGAGACCAGTCGCAGGCCGATGACGACGGCGACCAGGGCCACGGAGATCGTAGCGATGAGTTCGAGGGCGAGGCTTGAGAGGAATGCGATGCGCAGCGTTGCCAGGTTGGCGCCGTGGTACTTCTCCCCCAGGGCTCGCAGCGTGCGCGCGTGATCCCTGGATCGGCCCAGGCCGATGAGCACGGGCAGGCCCTCGGCCAACTCGGCGAGGTGATCGGACAGGCGCTCGAGTGCCGTGGTGCTGGCTGCCGTCGATTCCTCGGTGAAGCGGCCGATGAGGATCATGAAGATCGGAACCAGCGGCAGACACAGGGCGATGATGACCGCCGAGAGGACGTCGGTGAACACGATGCGCACAAGCAGCGTCACCGGAACCACCGCCGCCGCGGCCAGTGCCGGCACCACGGTCGTGAAGTAGTCGTCGAGGTCGTCGATGCCGCGGGTGACGGTGACTGCTGTGTTCATGCGAGGCTGGCCGCGCCCGGTCAGCAGCGAGGAGAGGATCGAGGACCGCAGCCGCTGTTTGTTCACCGCTGCCAGGGACGTGCCCAGGGTGTGATCTGCCCACAGGTTCGCTCCGCGCAGTGCCGCCCCCAGCAGTCCCAGCACCGCCCAGACTGCGACAGGGCTCGTGCCGATGATCGAACGCACCAGAGCCTCGGCGATGAGCACGATGCCGACGGCACGCGCCAGTGCACTGAACACGGAGAGGCAGAGTCCCCGCCGTCCAGCCGGCAGATCGAGCAGGATCCGCAGTGGCGAGCTCATGATCTGATCGCGACCGGAACGCGGTGTGCCTCCGGGATGTGGGTCTCGGCGATCCGTCCCAGGAACATGCGGTAGCTGTAGATCTGGTAGGCGATGATGATCGGCAGGAAGACAGCGGTCACGACCAGCATCACCGTGAGGGTGTAGTCCGATGACGAGGCCGAGGCGATCGTCAGCGAGTTCGCCGAGTCCAGTGTTGAGGGCAGGACATTGGGATAGGCCCCGGCGAACACTGCGGCCAGTCCCGCCACGAGGTAGATCCCGTGGAGGGCGAAGGCTCGCTTCTCTGCCCCGGAACGCACCGCGAGGTACGCTGCCACCAGCGCGATCACGGCGACGACGACTAAGGCAATGAGCCACGGACGTGCGGTGATGGAGAGCCCGAACCAGATGAGGAAGCCGATCGACCCCGGCAGCATCAGTCTCCGCGCCCACCGCTGAGCCTTCTCTCGGATGTCGCCCTGAGTCTTGAGCCCCAGGAAGATCAGACCGTGGACGAGGGCGAAGCCGACCCCTCCCAGGCCGCCCAGGACCGCGGGCCATCCCATCCAGGCGAAAGCTCCGCCGACGATGTCACCGTGTTCGTTCAAGGGCAGTCCGCTGGAGGTGATGGCGAGCATGGCGCCGATGAAGAACGCGATTCCGGCCGAGCCCACTGCTATGGCCCACGTCCAGAAGGACTTCCACACCGCGCTGTGGCCCTTGCCGCGATATTCGATGGCGACGGCGCGGAAGATCAATGCCAGCAGGCACAGTGTCAGGGGGATGTAGAGCGCGCTGAACAGCGAGGCGTACCAATGGGGGAAGGCGGCGAAAGTGGCACCGGCAGCAGTGATCAGCCATACCTCGTTGCCGTCCCAGGTCGGTCCGATCGTGTTGAGCAGCACCCGTTTCTGCCGTTCGGTGCGGCTCAGCACCGGCATGAGCATCCCGACGCCGAGGTCGAAGCCGTCGAGGAACAGATACCCCATCCACAGCACGATGATGAGGACGAACCAGATCGTAGCGAGAGTTTCCATCGTGACTTCTCCTCAGTACGCGAACGACAGGACGTCGTCTTCGTCGTTCGTGATCTTTGGGGTGTGATTGGTCTTCGTGACCTCCGGCATCGCCGAGGCGACCCCTCCCCTGATGTAGACGATGAGCAGCCGCAGTTCCACGACCATGAGAATGCCGTAGACGAGACTGAGGCTGATCAATGAGAACAGCAGCATCCCCGGGGTGAGCTCAGGAGACAGCGCCGCTTGAGTGAACATGTACACGCCATCGAGCTGCGCGGGATTCGGCGCGACCACGAATGGCTGACGTCCCATCTCCGTGAAGATCCAGCCTGCGGAGTTGGCGATGAACGGGGCGGTGATCGACAGGAGCGCTCCGCGCATCAGCCACGGTGAGGCAGGGACGGTGCCCTTTCGGGTCAGCCACAGCCCCAACGCGCTGACTCCTGCCGCGATCATGCCGAACCCGATCATGAACCTGAAGCCCCAGTAGGTGACGATCATGATGGGCTGGTAGTCGATCTTCTCGCCCGAGTGCTGGCCGTAGCGTTCGTCCTCGGGCAGATGGGTGCCGTATTTCTCCTGGTAGTCAGGAAGCAGCGTCGTGACGCCGTGGACCGGAGTGTTGAAGTCTCCCTTGGCGAGGAAGGAGAGCAGCCCCGGGATCTCGAATACGTTCTCCACCCCGTCGCAGTCGTTTGATGAGGGATCGCCGATCGTGAGCACGGAGAACTCGGTGCCGTCGTGGCAGGCGGCCTCGGCTGAGGCCATCTTCATGGGCTGCTGTTCGAACATCAGCTTGGACTGGATGTCACCGGTGATCGCGACTCCGACGAAGGCCACGAGGCCGACGACTGCCCCGATGCGCAGGGACCGGATCCAGACCTGATGGTCGATGGCGTCTCTGCCGGGCACATCAGGTGCGGAACCGACGACGACCTTTCCGTCGGCCCCGATGGTGTCGATACCGTCCTTGCGTCGGCGGTACAGGTGATACCAGGAGATTCCGAGCAGGAAGCTGCCGCCCACGGCCAACGCCCCGCACAGTGTGTGAGCGTAGGCCGCGAGAGCCGTGTTGTTCGTCAGCACTGCCCAGACGTCGGTCATCACCGCTCTGCCCTCGACCAGCTCGACACCGACGGGGTGCTGCATCCATGAGTTCGCAACGATGATGAAGTAGGCGGAGATCCACGATCCGATCACGGCACACCAGAGGCTGCCTAAGTGGACGGCACGAGGGAGTCTGCCCCAGCCGAAGATCCAGAGCCCGAGGAACGTGGACTCCAGGAAGAACGCGAGCAGAGCCTCCAGCGCCAGAGGCGCACCGAAGACGTCGCCCACGAAGCGGGAGTACTCACTCCATGCCATGCCGAACTGAAATTCCTGGACCAGACCGGTGGCAACACCCATGATGAAGTTGATGAGGAAGAGCTTGCCGAAGAACTTGGTGCTGCGCAGGTACATTTCGTTGCCGGTGCGGTGGTACCTGGTCTGCAGAATCGCGACGAGCATGCCAAGGCCGAGGGTGAGCGGAACCATCCAGAAGTGATAGACGGTGGTGATGCCGAATTGCCAGCGCCCGATGAGAACCGGATCCAGGTCCATGGGAACTCCGTTCGTGGAAGACCTAATTTCTACAACACGTAGAATTCTACAACACGTAGAGGACGTTGCGGCAATATTCTGCCCACTAAGATCTGCCGTCCCAGAATGAGCGTCATTGCCCGTTTGCGCTCACCCTACTCCGACGGAATGGGCGGGCAGACGAAACCGGCCCGAAAGCCGCACCCACAGCGGCCACGAAGCGGATTGCTGTTGATCTCACATGGAATTCGACAGCCTGTAGAGTTAGACTGATCTGGCAAGAAGAAACATCTCCTCGAAGGACAAGGACACCGTGGGAACACTGGGCGAACTCGAACGCAGCGTCATGGACGCCATCTGGGTACATGATGATGGGTTGAGCGCGGCCGAGCTCCGCGATGTGCTCGCAGCACGCGACCTCGCACTGACCACCGTCCACACCGTCCTCACTCGACTGGAGAAGAAGGGCTTCGTCACTCGCGATCGCAGCATCCGCCCGCACCGCTACCTCGCGGTGTCAACACGCGAAGACCATGTCGCAGAGCTGATGACCGAAGTTCTGTCACAGGCACCTGATCGCCAGGCCGTTCTCGCCCGCTTCCTGGGCACTGTGTCGGAGGCCGATACGAAGGCTCTGCGCAATCTGCTGGGACGCAATCACTCAACCAACTCCTGAAGCAGGTAGTTCCCGAGCATGAGCATCGTGGGATCCGTCCTCGCGGTACTTGCATTTCTCTTAGCGTGGCCGGTCCCGGCTGCGCTGTCTCGTTTTCGCGGAGACCCTATCTCGAAGGTCATTCTGTGGCAGGCCGTGGGCCTTTCCGGTGGCCTCTCACTTATCGGTACGGCTTTGGCCTTCGCCGTGGCTCCGGACTCGCGCAGCCTGTCTGAGGGACTGTGGCAGCTTGCCAGAGGAGAGTCGCACACCACTCTCACGGTCTTCGGCTGGATCTTCCTCATCATCGCGGTGGCGCTCATCGCGCGCCTGCTGGGCTGTCTGGCGCTGACGTTCTACTCAGCGCGCAAGACTCGCGTTCGTCATGATGAGATCCTGCATCTGCTCAGCGAACCGTCTGCCACGTACCCGGATACGCGGATCATCACGACCGACGAGGCTGTGGCCTATTGCCTGCCGCAGGGACCGCGCAAAGGCACTGCGGTCCTCTCCACCGGTCTGCTCGAAGTCCTCAGCGAGGACGAGCGCACTGCCGTCATCGCCCATGAGCGAGCTCACCTGGATTTTCGCCACGACGTGCTGGTCATTCCCTTTGCCGCATGGCATCGCGCCCTGCCGTTCTTCTCGGCCACCGCGATCGGACTCAACTCCATCAATGGTCAGATTGAGCTCATGGCCGATGACCAAGCGCGTGAACAAGTCGATCCTGCGATTCTGGCCCAGGCGGTGCGTGAAGCAGCAGGCATCAGCCCGGAGCACCGCAGCGATCTTTCGGTGCAGAGAATCGACCGTCTCTCGCGTCCGCTGGACCCTGCGCGGATCCCGGTGCGTGTGACGTCGAGCCTCGTCGCACTGGGACTGCTGCTCGTCCCCAGTCTGCTGCTCTTCGCTCCGATCGCCGCCGGAATCTGAGCTGGACGGGAGCGCCGCCTAGCTGAACACCGTAGTTCAGCTGGCGGGGCCCCACCTCGTTCGGTTCAGCTGTCGATGCGCTCGGCGTCGAGGACAGCGGCCCCCGAGACGATGAATTCCTTGCGCGGGCCAACGGAGGAACCCATCAGGAGCTCGAAGGTGTTCTCCGCCGCTTCGGCATCGGCCATTGTGACCCGACGCAGTGTGCGCATACTCGGATCCATCGTCGTCTCCGCCAACTGGTCGGCATCCATCTCGCCGAGGCCCTTGTAGCGCTGAATGGGTTCCTTGTACGTCTTCTTCGACTTCTCCAGCTTCTTCAGCAGCGCTTGGAGCTCTGCCTCGCTGTAGGTGTAGATGACATCGTTCGGTGTTCCTCGCTTCGTGACCACTTCCACGCGGTGGAGCGGTGGAACGGCGGCGAACACTCGCCCCTGTTCGACCAGCGGCTTCATGTAGCGGAAGAACAGGGTCAGCAGCAGGGTACGGATGTGGGCACCGTCGACGTCGGCATCGGTCATGATGATGACACGCCCGTAGCGGGCGGCATCGATGTCGAAGCTGCGGCCGGACCCCGCCCCGATGACCTGAATCAGAGCGGCACATTCGACATTGGCCAACATGTCAGACAGAGATGCCTTCTGCACGTTGAGGATCTTGCCGCGGATCGGAAACAGCGCCTGATGGTCGGAGTTGCGAGCAGCTTTCGCCGTCCCCATCGCGGAGTCACCCTCGACGATGAACAGCTCCGTGTTCTCCACCCCGTTGTCACGGCAGTCGTAGAGCTTGGCAGGCAGAGACGATGCCTCGAGTGCCGTCTTGCGACGCTGATTCTCTTTGTGCGTGCGTGCCGAGATGCGCGATTTGAGTTCGGCGACGACCTTCTCCATGAGGACGGCCGCCTGCTGCTTCTCTGCGCGTTTGGTCGAGGACAGTATGTCGCCCAGCTGCCTCTCGACCGTCTTCGCCACGATCTGCCTCACCGCAGCCGTACCCAGGACTTCCTTGGTCTGTCCTTCGAACTGAGGTTCTGCCAACTGCACCGTGACCACGGCGGTCAGCCCAGCCAGGACGTCGTCCTTTTCGAGTTTGTCCTTGCCCAGTTTGAGCTTGCGGGCATTGGCTTCAACGGCCTTGCGCATCGCTTTCAGACTGGCCTGTTCGAAGCCGGACAAGTGCGTTCCGCCGTGCGGAGTGGACACAACATTGACGAAGGACTTCACCTTCGTGTCGTAGCCGGTCCCCCACCGCAGAGCGATGTCGACACCGACCTCGCGTTCAACCTCCTTCGAGACCAGATGGCCCGAGGAATCGAGCACCGGAACTGTCTCACTGAATTTCCCGGTGTCCTGCAGACGCCAGGTGTCCGTCATCGGCGGATCGATCGACAGGTGGTCGACGAATTCGGTGATGCCGCCGTCGAAGCGGAAGACCTCGAGTCGTTCGGCGATGACTTCACCGGTCTCGTCACGTGCGACTCCACGGCGGTCTTCGATCCGCAGCTCGAGACCGGGGACGAGGAATGCCGTCTGACGAGCGCGCTCGACGAGATGCTGGTAGTCGAACTGAGCTTTGGACAGGAAGATCTGCGGATCGGCCCAGTATTGGACGCGGGTTCCGGTGACTCCCTTCTTCGCCTTGCGGACGACGTCGAGCCCGGTCGGCTCGTGGAATTCTTCGAACGGATTGTCTGGCCCCGGCTGACCGGACGAGTCATCGAATCGTCCCGGCACTCCGCGACGGAAGGACATCTTGTGAACCTTCGACCCTCGGGTGACTTCGACATCGAGGCGAGCAGAGAGCGCATTGACGACTGAGGCGCCGACTCCGTGCAGGCCGCCGGATGCGGCATATGAGCTGCCGCCGAACTTGCCTCCGGCGTGGAGCTTGGTCAGGACAACCTCGACGCCGGTCAAACCGGTCTTGGGCTCAATGTCCACGGGGATGCCACGGCCGCTGTCTGTGACAGCCACCGAACCATCTGGTTCCAGTTCGATGAGGATCGATTTGCCGAAACCACCCAGAGCCTCATCAACAGCGTTGTCGATGATCTCCCACAGGCAGTGCATCAGCCCTCGGGAATCAGTGGTCCCGATGTACATGCCCGGACGCTTGCGAACCGCTTCGAGACCCGACAAGACGGACAGATGCCTGGCGCCGTAACTTTCCTCTTCCACACGTTTCCTCTCGTTCGATTAAATTCTAATCGCTCAGTCGACTCTGTCCCGGCCATTGCGAGCCGTGTCTCGCTTCGATTCTGCCGAATCCTCCTGCGCAAAGCATCTTTGCTGGAACAATGGCACTATGTCTCCACGTCGCAGCCTCGCAGTCCCCCTGGTGTGTGCAGCACTCGCCTTTCCCACCCTCACCTCGTGCGGACCGGAGCCGCAGGAAGATGCGGCTGCCTCCACCTCAGCTGCCTCCGCCTCGGCCGCACCCGAGGGAACGGAGCGTTCGGCGAGTGCTGAGACACAGAAGACTCCGACCACGGAGCCTGCCGTCGACCTCAGTGGACGGACAATCGCCATTGATCCCGGCCACAATGGAGGCAATGCCTCGCACCCGAGCGAGATCGCGAGCCCAGTACCGGATGGTCGCGGTGGAGCCAAGGCCTGCAACACCACGGGAACATCAACGAACTCCGACTTTCCCGAGACCGACTTCAACTGGGGAGTCGCTCAGAAGCTCGAGAAGGATCTCGAAGACGCCGGAGCGAAGGTGGTGATGAGTCGCGATGACAATGATGGCGTTGGCCCCTGCGTCGATGAGCGCGGCACATTCGCCGATGATGCCGACCTCATGGTCAGCATCCATGCCAACGGAAGCGAATCGTCCACGACAAAGGGCTTTCATGTCATTGTGGCCGAACCAGGCAGTTCGGATACCGTCGAGGACGACTCGAATCGTCTTGCCGATGCCATGAGCAAGGCTTTTGCCGGCCCCTTCACACCCAACAGCGCCTATGGAAAGGACGCGATCAGTCGGCGTCCGGACCTGGCTGGGCTCAACAACGCCTCCGTGCCTGCTGTCATCGTCGAGTGCGGCGAGATGCGCAACCCGGATGAAGCCAAGTCCATGGAATCGAAATCCGGTCAGCAGAAATATGCTGACGCTCTGATGGACGGCATCGTCGACTGGTACTGAACCTCATCGCGACCAGAGGACTCCCTGAAAGGCAAGACGACGTCTCAAAGAGAGACGTCCCTGAACAGAGAGATCGCCTGCGGTCGCGAGAATTCGCGTCCGCAGGCGATCGTTGTCACCGGCTCAGAGCCAGAGTGCAGCCCAGGCTGTCGGCAGCCGACTCAGTCGAGGTAATCGCGCAGAACCTGTGAGCGTGAGGGGTGCCGCAGCTTCGCCATGGTCTTCGACTCTATCTGGCGGATGCGCTCACGCGTGACGCCGTAGACCTTGCCGATCTCGTCTAAAGTCTTCGGCTGGCCGTCGTTGAGTCCGAAGCGCATCGACACGACTCCGGCCTCACGCTCGGACAAGGTGTCGAGAACCGAGTGGAGCTGTTCCTGCAGCAGCGTGAAGCTGACCGAGTCCGACGGGACGACGGCCTCGGAGTCTTCGATGAGGTCACCGAACTCAGAGTCACCGTCTTCGCCGAGCGGAGTGTGCAGAGAGATCGGCTCGCGACCGTACTTCTGAACCTCCACGACACGCTCAGGTGTCATGTCAAGTTCCTTGGCAAGCTCTTCTGGGCTTGGTTCCCGTCCGAGATCCTGCAGCATCTGGCGCTGGACGCGAGCAAGCTTGTTGATGACCTCGACCATGTGCACCGGAATGCGAATGGTACGAGCCTGATCGGCCATGGCGCGGGTGATGGCCTGACGAATCCACCACGTGGCGTAGGTCGAGAACTTGAATCCCTTCGTGTAGTCGAACTTCTCGACTGCACGAATGAGGCCCAGGTTGCCTTCCTGGATCAGGTCGAGGAAGAGCATTCCACGACCGGTGTAGCGCTTGGCCAGCGAGACCACGAGACGCAGGTTGGCCTCGAGGAGGTGGTTCTTCGCGATGCGGCCGTCGTGGATGATCCACTTGTAGTCCATGGATTCGCGCGGTTCGGTGATGCCACCGGCGTCGAGCAGATGCTCGGCATACATGCCGGCTTCGATGCGCTTGGCCAGATCGACCTCTTCGGCCGCGTTGAGCAGTGCGACCTTGCCGATCTGCTTGAGGTAGTCCTTGACCGGGTCAGCGGTGGCGCCGGCAGACACGACCTGCTGTGCTGGCGCATCCTCTTCGTCGGCATCGGAGACGATGAAGCCGCCTGCTTCGGTGACCGCGGCGTTCTTCTCCTTCTCTTCGGAGTTCTTCGTCTCAGTCGCCTCGGCGGGGCTCTGTTCGGTTCCGAGTGTGTCGGTTGCCGGCTCGACGGTCTCGCCCGCTTCGAGCACATCGTCGGACTTCTTCTTCGCGCCGCCGGCCTTGGTGGTCTTCGCAGCAGTCTTCTTCGCCACGGTGGTCTTTGCTCCGGTGGTCTTTGCTCCGGTGGTCTTCGCCACCTTGGCTGCCGTCGATTTCGTGGCAGCAGTTTTGGCCGTCGCCGTCTTGCGGGCGGCGGTGGTCTGCTTGGTCCCGGTCGCCGCGGCGGTCGCTGAAGCCGATGTCTTCGTCGTCTTCTTGGCTCCCTTCGACGCCGCAGTGGTCTTGGATCCAGCGGTGGAGGTCTTGGCGGCCGTTTCCTCCGACTTTTCCGTCACCGTCGTGGATTCCTTGTCGACTCTCGGCACGTGTTCACCTTTCGCGAGCGTTGAAACTTCTCGAATGCACCAGGACATTACTAAGACCCATGTCAAGAGGTCCGAGGATCGGGCCCGAGGGGAACACATAGTTCGCCCATGATGCTATGACAGGGTCAACACCCAATTTTCGCACGATATTCCCGGCTTTGCGAATTGAGCCCGGGACGGTGAGTCGAGGGTGTGTCACGGCCTCATCCGGGGCCGCGACGCACCGGCATCAGCCACCGTGGGAGATACCCATGTTGAACGGCGTTGATGATCAGTGTAGCCATCGAATGATCAGCATCGAGGTCAAGCCCGGCCTGGGCGTAGTGCTCTGCCATCGTCGACCCTCCCAACGACCATTCGAACCATGCGATCACAGCATAGGCGGTGGCCCGGACATCCGGGTGGCCCAGAGGGATGTAGGCCTCGAGGAACTCGATGCCCAACTGAACATCGCTTGGCTTCGGAGCGCGATCGGACAGGCCCACCATGTGCTGGGCAGCCTGCGGGGATCTTCCATATCGCTGTGCGCGACGGTGCAGCTGTCCGGGACCGCATTTCTTCAGATCAGAGCGTGAGAAGTTCGGGTGGTCGAAGCTGAGGATCATCTCGAGTGCGTCCCGAGACCACTTCTCCCCCAGAATCGCATCGATGGCCATGACCGTCTGCAGCGTCATCAGCTCTGTGAGGGCGGCTCGGTCGATGGGGTCGTCTCCCTCGCTCAGGCGGACCAGCCGCGGATAGACCTCGGAGATGATGTCGAAACCCTCGCCGATGGTCAGCCGGGTGTCTGCGCAGTCTCTGCGGCTGTCTTGGAACTCCGCTGCTGAAACGGGCCTGGCCACGAGCTCCTTCGCTGATGCCGCGGGCGCTGAGCCGCCGGCGATGAGTTCGGTGGCGCAGGCCGAGGTCGCTGCGGCCTCAAGCAGGGTGCTGGTCAGCCCATCGCCATCGATGCGACCGAATCTCTCCTCACTCACCCACCACGCGCCCAGAGTGTCGATGCCTCGGTCCCCCAGCGCCATGGCAATCTCGTCGATGGCGGCCCGGATGAGATCCCGGCGAACGTATGAGTACTCGTCGCCGTTGTCCCCGCCTTGCGCAGGATCTGTGTCCGGCCTCCGCCCTGCCCCGGGCAGATCGCGCTGATATTCCGAGTCGTAGAGGGCCAGGAACACTCCCGAGGCGGCGCAGGCTCCGGCGATGAGATCGCTGTACCACTGCCCTCCCTCGGCAACGATGTGCGCGGCCGTCTCCAGGTCGAAGTCGACGCGCAGCGTCGTGGCACATGACTGACCGCCGTCTTCGTCGGTTCCCACGATGATGGCCACAAGGCTCTCGCGTGGAATGTAGCCGAGCGTATGGGGCACGATTCCGATGATGTCTTCTGCTGTCTTCGCTGTCGTCTGCATGGGATCACTTCAGCTTCTCCTCTGCCGGAATGACCAGGGTTGATCAGATGCCTGTGGATTCGCTCGAAGCATCCACAGGCCGAGAGCACATGAGTCCGGTCCGCTGTCCCCACGCTGCGACACCCGGAATTGCCACCGAGGCACATCTGGCATACAAGTGAGGGGTGGCGAAACGACGGATATACACAGCACCCGGCTCACAAGTCGTCGATATCTCGACCGGCACCGCGCGGCTGGAGAAGGTCGACGGTGAGGTCGACAGCTACGTCCTTCATGTCAACGGTGTGCCGTCTTCGTCGATCACTCTGAGTGAGCCGACTCGTCTGGACTTCGAATATCTGGATTGGATGTCGCGGATCATCGACGTCCAGTTCGCACCGGGACCGCTGCGAGCGGTCCACATCGGGGCCGCCGGATGCGCCCTCGCTCGTGCCCTCCATGCACAGCGCCCGGGGTCGAAGCAGACGGCAATCGACATCGACCCGGTTCTCCTCGACTATTCGCGCGACTGGTTTGATCTGCCGCGCTCCCCCGCGCTTGCACTGCGCGCCGGCGACGGTGCCCTCGAAGTTGAGAAGTTCCGGCCCGACACCCTTGATGTGCTCATCCGTGATGCCTTCGATCACGACTCTGTGCCCCCGACGCTGCAGACTTCGGAGTTCTTCACCACCAGCGCACGAATCCTCAAGGACACGGGGGTCTATATCGCCAACGTCCCCGACTCCGGCGACCATCGGGTCCTCCGGGCCGAGCTTGAGCTGCTGTACTCTGCCTTCGACCACGTTGCTGCGGCCGCCGAACCGGGGATTCTCAAGGGCCGTCGACGCGGCAATGTGGTCGTCATCGCCTCGGCTTCTCCACTGGAAGTGCCCGAACTCGACAGGAGTCTGCGGACCGCCGCGACCATGGCGACCTTCCTTTCCGGGCACAGTCTGAAGTCGCGGCTGGGGCTGTGACGGAACACACCAGCATTGTTTCAGTGCTTCCAACTACTCCCGGTGAGAAAAGTTCGGCATAATGGAATGCCGATTGGGAAGGTGAGATGACCGAGACTTCAGAAATACGCGTCGAGCAGGTCAAGCTTGACGAGCTCTATGCACGACTCGACGAATTGCGAGATGAGGCCACGGCCCGACTGGGCAAGGTGAGGATCTCCGAGGTCGGCGGCAATCATCAGCACCGGAGTGAGCGCGATGCGTTCGCAACTCTGTATGAGGACCAGCTGATCCGACTCAACAGCGCTGAGGACGGGCTGTGCTTCGGCCGTCTCGATCTCAGATCGGACGCGGAGCCCAGCTATATCGGACGGATCGGGCTCACCGACGCCAACCGTCAGCAGATCCTCATCGACTGGCGTGCTCCGGCCTCGGAGCGCTTCTACCAGTCGACTGCTGCCAATCCGGCCGGTGTCATCCGGCGTCGCCATCTGGTGACGAAGAACCGCACGGTCACCGACCTCGAGGACGATGTGCTCGACATCGAGGCCCTCGATGATGATGAACGGTCGAATCTGCAGGGCGAGGGCGCGCTGATCGCGGCCCTGACCAATCACCGCACCGGTCGCATGGGCGATATCGTCGCAACCATTCAGGCCGAGCAGGACGCCATCATCCGCCAGCCGCTGCAGGGTGTGCTCGTCGTCCAAGGCGGACCGGGAACAGGGAAGACGGCGGTGGCACTCCACCGTGCGGCCTTCCTCCTCTACCGTCACCGGGAGCGCATCGCGAAATCGGGTGTGCTGCTGGTCGGCCCCTCGGCGGTGTTCCTCAAGTACATCGAGAAGGTCCTGCCCAGCCTCGGCGAAACGGGTGCCCTTCTGCTCACCCCCGGACAGCTCTACCCCGGTCTCGAGACCGAGCTGAGCGATGACACGGATGTCGCGGTGATCAAGGGGCGATCCGAGATGGCCACGGTGCTGAGGAATCACATCGCCAACTACGAGCGGATCCCCGAGCAGGACGAAGAGCTGCGAGTCGGCTCGCACACCATCTGGCTGCGTCGCCGCGACGTGCGCGGGGCCCGCGATCGAGCCCGTCGCAGCGGTGACGCTCACAATGCCGCCCGCAACGGCTTCGTCTCCGGTCTGCTCAAGACCCTCGCAGAGGATCTGGCACGGCAGATGGGCCTCGACGGTGCAGGTGAGCGACTGCCGGAGCTGATGGACGAACTGCGTTCGAGCGTGGACGTGCGCCGGGCTCTCAATCTCGCCTGGTTCCCCATCAGTCCCGCTGCGGCTCTGCGTGCGTTGCTGTCCAAGCCGCACAAGCTGCAGGCCGCCGCCGAGCGACTGCTGTCCCCCGAAGACCAGCAGAGACTGATCCGCCCTGCGAACGCAGAGCTGACCATCGAGGACGTTCCTCTCCTCGACGAGCTCGCGGAGCTGCTCGGCAGCAGCCCGCAGCAGACTGCCGCGCGCGATGAATCGGCTCGGGAATACGCCGAGGCGGTCCTCGACATGACGGACACCTCGGCTCTCATCGATGCGGAGACACTGGCTGCCCGATGGGAGGAGGAAGGCCCGACAGTCACGTTGGCCGAGCGTGCGCTCGACGATCGCGAATGGACCTACGGCCACCTCGTCGTCGACGAGGCTCAGGAACTCTCCCCCATGCAGTGGCGGGTGCTCTTCCGTCGAGTTCCGTCGAAGTCCGCGACTGTCGTGGGTGACCTGGCTCAGTCCTCGCACGTGGACAACACCCGGACTTGGAATTCCATCCTGTCCGAGTTCGTCGGCGATCGCTACAGCCTGCAGGTGCTCACCGTCTCCTACCGAACTCCGCAGTCGGTCATGGACCTGGCTAACCGCTACCTGCATCGCCATTTCCCGCAGCTCGAACTCGTCGAATCGGTTCGCCAGGGCGGTCCCGACCCACGAATGGACTCGTTCTCCTCGACGCAGGAGACACTCGCGGCACTCGTTCCCACTGTCAGGGATGAGGTCGAGACCGTCGGCGGCGGCAAGATCGCCGTGATCGCTGCGCGCGATCTCATCGATTCCGTCGCCGAGGTGCTGGCCGGCTTCGACATCGGCCGTTCAGTCACCGGCCTCGACCATCAGATCGCGGTCATCACCGCTCAGCAGGCGAAGGGCCTGGAATTCGATTCCGTGGTCATCGTCGAACCCGGTCTGATCGCTCCCGAGGGGCACGAAGACGGGGTCGGAGCGCTCTATGTGTCGTTGACCCGTACGACGGATAGGCTGCGGATCTTGGCTTCTGCGCCGACCGAGCTGTCAGAGCTCATCGCAGACTGAGGCAGGCTGACCTCCCGGTCTCTCAGCACGCCTGAGAGAAGACGAACAGAGGGCGCATCGGAATCATTCCCGATGCGCCCTCTGTCGTCGTGGAGCAAGTCTCACGGAGAAATTAAAGGGCCGCTTGACGGTTCGGCTTCCCCTCCGAACCGCAAGCGGCCGCGCGCCGAAGCGCGCACTGTCAATATTACACAAGAATCGGTGCGCTGGACTACTCCGCTCACAGAATTCTGTCGGTGATTTTCTCAGGCTTGGAAATCTTCGGGAATTGCCTGCCTGGCATCGCCCGATTTCAATGCGGCGTCGGCACGCAGCGAGTCGATCGCCGCCTCGAAGTCTTCGAGGGAGTCGAAGCCCTGGTAGACGCTGGCGAATCTCAGGTAGGCGACCTGGTCGAGTTCGCGCAGCGGTTCGAGGATGCTCAGACCCACCTCGTCGGCATCGATCTCGGCGATCCCTTTGGACCGAATGTCTTCTTCGACCTTCTGCGCGAGCTTCGCCAGGTCGTCGTCATTGACCGGACGCCCCTGGCAGGCCTTGCGCACACCCGACATGATCTTCTGTCGGGAGAACTCCTCGGTCACACCGGAACGCTTGATCACCGAGAGGCTGGTCGCCTCCATGGTCGTGAAGCGGCGCCCGCAATGACGGCACTGCCGGCGACGCCGGATCGCGGCGCCGTCTTCGCTGGTCCGCGAATCGACGACTCGGGAATCTGATTCACGACAGAACGGACAACGCATATCTACTCCTCGAACCGGATGCTGACGGCGCGACCGTGGGCGGGCAGCTGTTCACTGTCGGCCAGCACCTCGATGTGGTCGGCGACCTCGGCCAGTGCCGAACGGTCATAGTCGATGACCTGGCTGACCTTGATGAATGAGTGCACTCCGAGGCCGGAGCCGTGTGCCGCGGTTCCCATGGTGGGCAGGACGTGGTTCGAGCCTGCGCAGTAGTCGCCCAGGGACACCGGGGACCAATCTCCGACGAACACCGCTCCCCCGTTGGTGATGCGGGCAGCGACGGTATCAGCCTCGGCGGTGTGGACCTCGACGTGCTCCCCGGCGTAGCCGTTTACGACATCGATTCCTGCGTCGATATCGTCGACGAGGACGATGGCGGACTGCTGACCCGACAGTGCGGTGTTGATCCGCGCTTCGTGTGCGGCGGCCGGGACCTGGGTGAGCAGTTCTACCTGGACCCGTTCGGAGAGTTCGGTCGAGTCCGTAACGAGAACGGAGGCCGCCAGTTCGTCGTGTTCGGCTTGGCTGATGAGATCGGCGGCGACGAAGGCCGGATCGGCGTTCGCGTCTGCGAGGATGATGATTTCGGTGGGTCCGGCCACGGCGTCGATGCCGACCTGGGATCGCATGAGCGATTTGGCGGCGGCGACGTAGGCGTTGCCCGGACCGGTGATGAGGTCGACGGGGTCGAGCTGCTCCTCATCATCGAGGCCGTAGGCCAGCGCTCCGATGGCTTGGGCACCGCCCATGGCCCAGACCTCGTCGACGCCGAGGATGTGGGCTGTGGCGAGCACCGTGGGGTGGGGCAGTCCGTTGCTCTGCGGTGGGCTGGCGATAGCCAGTGAGGCTGACCCTGCAGCCTGTGCCGGCACGACGTTCATCACGACGGTCGATGGGTAGACTGCCAGCCCGCCGGGAACATAGAGACCGACTCGTTCGATCGGCAGGTGCCGTGTCGTCACGTGCGCACCGGAGGCCAACTGTGTGCGGACGTCTGTGGGTCGCTGGTCCGCAGCAACCTTCCTGGCTCGGGAGATCGATTCGACCAGGGCAGCCTTGACCGAGGGGTCCAGTTCGGCTTCGGCGCGTTCCAGTTCGGAGGCGGGCACACGCAGCGACTCAAGGGTGACCGAGTCGAACCTCTCGGTGAATTCCTTCACGGCACGGGTTCCCCCAGCCTGTACCTGAGCCAGGAGCTCGGCGACTCGTCGTTCGATGTCGGCATGCGTCTCGGCGGCACGAGGCAGTCTCTGCTTGAGGAATCGCTTGTTCAGTCTCTCGCCGCGGAAGTCCAGAATGTTCACCCGCACCATTCTAGTCCCCGCCCTCACCGCTCGTGTTCTCAGGCTGTCAGACAGCGGGATCCCAGCAGTGCCTTGAGGTCACCGTAGAGGCTCGGATTGGGATCGACGCGGATGGCGCGATCCAGACGCATCACCGTCTGCCGGCCCGGCTGCGAGAGCACCAGGTGCACATCGGTCTGGCCCTTGTGGGATTCGAGGACCTGGAGCAGCTTCGAGGCCATCTCCTCTGTGGCCTTCTCCATCGGCAGCATGAGGTTGAGCGGACGATCCTTCGGGTCGGTGACATCGGGAATCGTCATCGACATCGCCATCATCGACGTCGGGCGGTCATCGGAATGGCGGATGCGTCCGGTCAGCGAGATGACGAGGTCGTTGGTCAGCAGGCTCGCCACAGGTTCGTAGGTGTCACCGAAGAACATGACCTCCACCTCGGCGTTCAGGTCCTCCACGGTCACGATCGCGTACGGCTTGCCTGAGTTCTTCGACACCTTGCGGCTGACTTGGGTGATCATGCCGCAGATCTTGACCTGCGATCCATCGTGGCGGTGGGACTCCGGATCCACCACCTCGGCGATGGAGGCCTCCGACTCAGCTGCCAGGACTCCTTCGAGACCATTGAGCGGGTGGTCGGAGACGTAGAGGCCGATCATGTCGCGTTCGAACGCGAGCTTCTCCTTCTTCTCCCATTCCGGTCGGTCGGGAATCGCCACGGAGAAGCTCGGCTCGTCATCGTCCCCGCCGAGTCCGGCGAACAGATCGAACTGGCCGTTGGCCTCCTGACGTTTGACGCCGATGACCGAGTCGACGGCCTCCTCATGGACCTCGACGAGTGATCTGCGAGTCTGGCCCAGCGAATCGAAGCCGCCGGCCTTGATGAGCGATTCGATCGTGCGCTTGTTGCAGACGTGGCTGGGCACCTTGTCGAGGAAGTCCGTGAAGGAGGTGTATGCCCCCTTCTCCCCACGGGCTTCGACGATGCCGTCGACGACGTTGGCGCCGACGTTGCGCACGGCTCCCATACCGAAGCGGATGTCCTCACCGACTGGGGTGAAGTGCAGGGCCGAGTCGTTGACGTCTGGCGGCAGCACCGTGATGCCCAGGCGTCGACACTCATTGAGGTAGATCGCGAGTTTGTCCTTGTTGTCGCCCACCGAGGTGAGCAGCGCGGCCATGTACTCCGCCGTGTAGTGAGCCTTGAGGAAGGCCGTCCAATAGGACACGAGACCGTAGGCCGCCGAGTGGGCCTTGTTGAACGCATAGTCGGAGAAGGGCAGCAGAATGTCCCACAGGGCCTGCGCCGCCGCCTCGGAGTAGCCGCGTTCCTTCATGCCGCCGAAGAAGCCGACCTGCTGTTTGTCCAGCTCGGACTTCTTCTTCTTGCCCATGGCGCGACGCAGAATATCCGCCTGGCCCAGCGAGTACCCGGCGACCTTCTGCGCGATCGCCATCACCTGCTCCTGGTAGATGATGAGACCGTAGGTCGTGCCGAGGATATCCTCGAGAGGCTCCTCGAGCTCCGGATGGATCGGGGTGACCTCCTGCAGACCGTTCTTGCGCAGCGCGAAGTTCGTGTGGGAGTCGGCACCCATGGGGCCCGGACGGTAGAGCGCAATCGTTGCGGAGATGTCTTCGAAGTTGTCCGGCTTCATCAGTCGCAGCAGGGCGCGCAGTCCACCGCCGTCGAGCTGGAACACGCCGAGTGTGTCACCACGGGAGAGCAGATCGTAGGCCCCGCGGTCGTCGAGGTCGAGGTGTTCGAGATCGAGATCGTAATCGCGGTTCGCTTTGATGTTCTCAACCGCGTCGGAGATGATCGTGAGGTTTCTCAGCCCCAGGAAGTCCATCTTGATCAGTCCGAGGCCCTCAGAGGTGGGGTAGTCGAACTGGGTGATGACCTGGCCGTCCTGGAAACGACGCATGATCGGAATGACATCGATGATCGGGTCCGAGGACATGATCACTCCGGCAGCGTGGACGCCCCACTGCCGCTTCAGTCCCTCGATGCCCTTCGCCGTCTCGAAGGTCTCACGCGCATCCGGGTCGGAGTCGACGAATTCTCTGAACTCCCCCGCCTCGTTGTAGCGCTTCGATTCGGCGTTCTCGATGTCGGCCAGCGGAATGTCCTTGGCCATCTCGGCCGGGGGCAGAGCCTTGGTCAGACGCTCCCCCATCGAGAACGGCTTGCCGAGGACGCGCGCGGAGTCCTTGAGCGCCATCTTCGTCTTGATCGTGCCGTAGGTGACGATCATGGCGACACGTTCGTCACCGTACTTCCGTGTCACATAGTCGATGACCTCGCCGCGGCGACGATCATCGAAGTCGACGTCGAAGTCGGGCATGGAGACACGGTCAGGGTTGAGGAAGCGCTCGAAGAACAGTCCGTGCTTGAGCGGGTCGAGGTCGGTGATGCGCATCGCGTAGGCGACCATAGAGCCGGCACCCGAACCACGTCCGGGTCCGACGCGGATGCCGTTGTCCTTCGACCAGTTGATGAAGTCGGCGACGACGAGGAAGTAACCGGGGAAGCCCATCGAGATGATGACGTCGAGCTCGTAGTCGGCCTGCTTGCGCACATCGTCGGGGATTCCTCCCGGGTACCGGTATTCGAGTCCCGTCTGCACCTCTTTGACCAGCCAGGACGTTTCGTCTTCGCCGGGAGGGCAGGGGAACTTCGGCATGTAGTTCGCCGAGGTGTCGAAGGAGACTTCGCACTTCTCGGCGATCTCGAGGGTGTTGTCGCAGGCCTCGGGGAATTCGGAGAACAGGGCGCGCATCTCCGCACCCGATTTGAGGTAGTAGCCGGATCCGGAGAAGGCGAAGCGGGAGCCGCCCTGGTCATAGGTGGGCTCGATGAGCTTCGACCCGGATTGGATGGCCAGCAGCGCTTCGTGGGCCTTCGCATCGGACTCATGCGTGTAGTGCAGGTCGTTGGTCGCGACCAAGGGAATGTCCATCTCCTTCGACAGACGGATGAGGTCCTTGGTCACACGCTTTTCGATCGAGAGCCCATGGTCCATGAGCTCGACATAGTAGTTGTCCTTGCCGAACATCTCACGGTATTTGCCGGCAGCGGCCCTGGCCTCTTCGTACTGCCCGAGGCGCAGGCGGACCTGGATCTCCCCCGAGGGACAGCCCGTGGTCGCGATGAGCCCCTCCGAGTAGGTCTCGAGCAGGTCCTGGTCGATGCGCGGCCACTTGCTGAAGACAGAGTCGAGGGAAGCGTAGGACGAGGCCTTGAAGAGATTGCGCATGCCCGTGTTGTTGCGTGAGAGCAGGGTCATGTGGGTGTAGGCACCACCGCCGGAGAGATCGTCACGTTTCTGCGACTCATCCGTGCGCCATTTCACCCTGGTCTTATCGCGCCGGTCGGTGCCGGGAGTGACATAGGCCTCGACGCCGATGATGGGTTTGATGCCGGCTGCGGTCGCCTGCGACCAGAAGTCGAAGGCACCGAAGAGATAGCCGTGGTCCGTGGTCGCGATGGCCGACATTCCCGATGCCTTGGTCGCGGCCATCAGGTCCGTGAGTCGGGCGGCTCCGTCCAACATGGAGTATTCGGTGTGGACGTGAAGATGGACGAAATCGTCTTTCGGCACTGACAGCCTTCCCTCAGATATGACCTTTGCTGCGACCCCCAGCTTAGACCATCTCCGGGTCTGCCAGCGGAGCCCGAAACGCCACCTCGGCGACCGAGAAGATGTCGGTCAGCGAGGTGGCGCTACGGAGCTGCGACGCAGTTTCCGAGGTGAGATCAGGACGTACGGATGCGATCGATCGCGTACTGCAGGTCCTCGGGGTATCCGCTCTCGAATTCGACCCATTCGTTCGACTCCGGGTGATGGAAGCCGAGCTTGACGGCGTGCAGCCATTGACGTTCCAGGTGAAGGTCCTTGGCCAGAGTCGGATCCGCACCGTAGGGAAGATCACCGACGCAGGGGCGTTTCAGCGCAGAGAAGTGGACTCGGATCTGGTGGGTGCGCCCGGTTTCGAGATGCACCTCGACCAGGGACGCTCGTCGGTGAGCTTCGAGCACCTCATAGTGGGTGATCGCGTTCTTACCTCCGCTGTGGACGGCGTAGAGACCGTCATGGCGAGGGTTGCGGGCGATGGGCGCGTCGATGGTGCCGAGCACAGGATCCGGCAGTCCCTGGACGACGGCGTGATAGGTCTTCTCCACGGTGCGTTCCTTGAACGCGCGTTTGAGCACGCTGTAGGCGTATTCGCTCTTTGCGATGACCATCAGGCCCGAGGTGCCGACGTCGAGGCGCTGGACGATTCCCTGTCGTTCGGGTGCACCCGAGGTCGCGATTCTGAAGCCGGCTGCGGCGAGTCCGCCCACGACGGTCCTCCCCTTCCAGCCCAGTGCCGGGTGAGCGGCGACGCCGACGGGTTTGTCGACGACGACGAAGGAATCCTCGTCGTGGACGACCTTCATTCCGGGCACGGGATCCGGGACGACTTCCAGCGGTCGCGGAGGTTCGGGCATCTCGATGTCCAGACGCTCTCCGGCGGAGACCCGATCCGATTTTGCGACGACCTGTCCTGACAGCTGCACGCCCCCTTCGGCGCAGATGTCGGCGGCTGCTGTGCGGGAGAGCCCCAGCAGCTTCGACAGCGCAGAGTCCACCCGTTGGGCTTCGAGGCCCTCGGGTACCAGGATCGAGCGTTCAGCCATGTGTGTCCTCTCCGACCGTGTTCTCGTGCTTCGAGTCCGATCCGTCCAGTTCAATGCCTTTGAGGCTGACGACCACGAGGGTGACAGCCGCTGCGGATATCGCAATGTCAGCGACATTGCAGATGAAAAACGATAGGTCGATGAAATCGACTACGGCACCGTGGAGGAATCCCGGTTGTCGGAACAGCCGGTCCACGAGGTTGCCGAACAGTCCGCCCAACAGCAGACCCAGTCCGATGGCCCAGGCCACGGAGCCCAACTTCCTCGACAACATGATGATCGCGACGAAGACAGCGATTGCGATGAGAGGGAAGATCCACGTCACACCGGACCCGAGTCCGAGTGCCGCACCTGGGTTCCGATAGAAGTTGAAGCCTGCCAGAGTGCCGATGACGGCGACTGGCTCCTGTCCTTCGAGAAATCGGACCGCGAGGAACTTCGTGAACTGATCCACGATAAGGACGATCCCGGCAATGCCGAACAGCATCCCGAGCATTCTGCGCCGCCGGGGTCTTGTCTCAGTGGCATCATCGTTCATTTGGCTCATTCTAACTCACTGACTGATGACGCGATGGCACGGAAGGAGCCGTTATGCGCCATCTCACCCGGGCACGAACAAGGCCCGGGATCTCCATGGAGCTCCCGGACCTTGCGTGTCTGCTGTGACGAATCAGAGTTTGTGATTCGACGACGAACCGAAGGAGTTCCCGTCCAGGGTCTCCGGTGCCAGACTTGTCGAATTCTCGAGGTCGCGCAGCTGATCGTTGAGGTAGCTCTTGAGCCGCGTGCGGTACTGACGCTCGAAGTTCGAGAGCTGATCGATGGAGCGCTCGAGGGTCGACTTCTGGGTTTCCAGGGTCGACAGTGTCTCGTCGCGCTTGGTCTCAGCCTTGCCAACGATGTCCTTGGCTTCGGTCTCTGCAGACCTGATGAGCTCGTCGCGGCGGCGTTCGCCTTCAGCCACATGCTCGTCGTGGACGCGCTGTGCAAGAGCGATGAGCCCGTGGGCGTCGCCGTCTCCGCTGCCGAGACCCGAACCGAGGCCGAGACCAGCGGCTGTGCCTGCTGCAGCAGCTGGTGCTGCGTTGTTGCCGGCAGAAGCAGATTCCTTCGCTGCAGGAGCCTGAGCGGCAGGTGCTGCTTCCTTGACTGCAGGTGCGGAAGGCTGTTCGGTGGTTTCCGGGACAGCAGGTGCTGCTGGGGTCTGCTCCTGCTTCGGCGCTTCGGCGGCCTTCTTCGAGGAGGGAGCCGGCACCGCGGCAGGCATTGCCTGAGTGGCGTCGATGTCCTTAGCGGGTGCGGCAGCAGATGCTCCGCCGGCGTCGAGCTCCTTGACGCGCTGTTCGGCGGTGGAGAGCTTCTGACGAAGTTCGTCGTTCTCCTGGTAGAGACGGCGGATCTCTACGACTACCTCATCGAGGAAATCGTCGACTTCATCCTGGTCGTACCCGTCGCGGAACTTCACATGCTGGAACCGCTTGTTTACTACGTCTTCAGGCGTGAGCGCCATGAGGTCACCTTTGGTCGATCTACATTCATTACGCTGCCGCCTTAAAGACGGCTTCAACGTCACATTAGCGTAACACCTGCAGTTTTGTCCTGCAGAAATGCCGTGTCGCAATTTTCATATGACGAAGTTGTAATAATCGAGCCTAGCAACACCCGGTTCTGTTCCGCGAACTGAGCACCTTCTCAGGACAGCCGCAGTGATGCGTGTAACAGTAGTGAAACGAAGAGGAAGCTCGTGCTGTAAGTGTTCTCAGCGAGTTGCTTCAGGCGCTCACCCTCGAGAAGTTGAACAGAACAGATGCAAGGATCTGGATTCCGATCAGCAGCACGATGAAGCCCAGATCCAGTGAGATCTGACCCAGGCGCAGGGGCGGAATCACCTTGCGCAGGAGGCGCAGCGGCGGATCGGTCAGCGTGTACACGATCTCTGCCAGAACAAGGAAGAAACCAGCAGGTTTCCATTCGCGTGAGAAGACCTGGACGAGGTCGAGGACGACTCGCGCCAGCAGAACATAGACGTAAAGACTGAGTGCCGTGCCGAGGATGTAGAAGATGATGGCCACGTGTTTCCTCGTACCTTTCTTTGGTGCTTAGCTGTCGATCCCCAGCGTATACGGTCGAGCTGAGGATGAGATCAGAATGACTTCGACCAGAGCCCGAACGCGTTGCACGGACTACGCCCCAGCAGGTCCGACCGGGTGATCTCAGTTCAGTTCCGGGCGGGTGATCTCAGTGCTGGTCCAGGCGAATTCGCCTGAGTTCGCGAGGTTCAGTTCTGGTCGATGAGGCTGCGTCTGAGTTGACGCAACCCCGCTCCGGTTGAACGTGCCCAACTCTGGTTGAACGAATCTGAGTTCTGTTTGAACGGGACTCAGTTCTGTTGAACCAGTCTCAGCTCTGGTTGAAGAAGCTCGCCTGGGTGTCGGGGTCGGACTCGTTCTCGCCGCTGACCTCGATGTCCTCAGGGGTGAGAAGAAACACCTTGTTGGTCACACGCTCGATCGAGCCGTGCAGACCGAAGATCAGGCCGGCGGAGAAGTCGACGAGGCGCTTTGAGTTGTTCTCGTCCATTTCGGACAGGTTCATGATCACCGGGGTTCCCTCACGGAACGCGGCACCGATCACCATCGCGTCGTTGTAGCTGCGGGGGTGGATTGTCTTAATGCGGTTCATGGAGATTCCTGGCGCGGGAGAGTCGACTGGACGAATCGGTGACGGATGGATCGGCGTCACCTGGGCGGAGGGCCGTTCCTCTTCTTCCTCGACATGATCGTCGACGGGCTCTTCGTAGGTGTCGATGACCTCGCGGTCACGACGTTCGATGGGCTCGTCCTCTTCTTCGACGAAACCCAGGTATTCCAGCGTCTTCTTGATTGCTGACATTTTTCCACTCCTCGGCCTTCGGCACTTCCTCGCCTGCCGCCAAACTATCTCAACAGACCGGCCTGGCGGGTGAGTCTCATGGGTGTGTCGTGGGGTTTTCTTCCTGGAGCCAGACCACGCCTGCGAATCTGCCTGTGCTCTGGTGTCTGCGGTAGGAGAACAGGTCCTCGGACTCGCGGGTGCAGGTGCGGGAGAAATGATCGATGTGCACGTCCGCCCGACGCAGCTGTTCGGCCACTGCCCCGGCGACGTCAAGTGCCGGGGTTCCGGTCACCGACACCGAGGCGGCCACTGGTTCGACCGCTGCGACTTCGTCCCTCATCGCGGCCGGGACCTCGTAGCACCGTGGGCACACAGAGGGTCCGATGATCGCGTGGATGTTCGCAGCGCCCAGATCCCGCATATGGGTGATCGTCTCCGCCACCACGCCTGCGGCCATTCCGGGGCGTCCGGCATGAATCGCGCCGATGACTCCGACGTCCGGGTCCGCGAGCATGATCGGTGTGCAGTCTGCGACCATGATGGCCAAGCCGATGCCACCGCGGGTGGTGACCTGCGCATCTGCCGTCGCCGGAGCCTCCCGCAGCTGCTCCGGTGACTCGACGGTGTGCACGTCGGTCCCGTGGACCTGGGACACGAAGCTCAGTCGTTCTCCGCTCAGCCCGAGGACCTGGGCCAGAGCTGCGCGGTTCGCTGCGACCAGCTCATCATCGTCCCCGACGTGTCGTGCGAGGTTGAATGATGACAGATCTCCCCTCGAGTAGCCGCCGTGCCGGTCGGTGAACGCCACATGTGCGTTCAGCCTTCCGGGGACGACGAATCTCGAGTGCAGCATGTTACTTCAGGAAATCCGGGATATCGAGGTCGTTGTCGAAGCTCGATGAGCTGCGCTCGTTGGGCAGTGAGGTCGGAATCTGATGATCCTCGTTGCGAGGCTCAGGCTCGGCCGCTGCCGCTGGTGCAGCGGGCTCGGCGTCTTCTGCCGGCGGTGCGGATTCGATGTCCGAGGGATTCGTCGCCATCGGGATCGAGGCAGGAGCAGCCTCGACCGGGGCTGAATCCTGACCGGCGACCGTGTTGTCGAATCCGGCGGCGATGACCGTGACGCGGCATTCGTCGCCGATGTTGTCATCGATGACTGCACCGAAGATGATGTTGGCTTCGGGGTGTGCAGCCTCCTGCACCAGACGAGCAGCTTCGTTGACTTCGAACAGGCCGAGGTCGGCACCGCCCTGGATGCAGAACAGCACGCCGTGGGCGCCGTCGATGCTGGCCTCGAGCAGAGGCGAGGCGATGGCGGATTCGGCGGCCTGGACGGCACGGTCATCACCGGTCGCAGCTCCGATGCCCATGAGCGCGGTTCCGGCGTCCTGCATGACCGACTTCACGTCGGCGAAGTCGAGGTTGATAAGTCCCGGGACGGAGATCAGGTCCGTGATGCCCTGGACACCCGAGCGCAGGACCTCATCGGCCGAACGGAACGCGTCGACGACGGAGACGCTGCGGTCCGAGATGGAGAGCAGACGGTCGTTGGGGATGACGATGAGGGTGTCGACCTCTTCGCGCAGTGCCGCGATGCCTGCCTCGGCCTGCGCGGAACGACGACGTCCCTCGAAGGTGAATGGGCGGGTGACGACACCGATCGTCAGTGCTCCCAGAGATCGTGCGACACGAGCCACGACAGGGGCTGCGCCCGTGCCGGTTCCGCCGCCTTCGCCTGCGGTGACGAAGACCATGTCGGCACCATCGAGTGCGTCGCGGATGGCTTCTTCGCTGGAGTCTGCGGCCTTCCGGCCGATCTCCGGATCAGCACCGGCACCGAGTCCGCGAGTCTGGTCGCGGCCGATCTCCAGCTTCACATCTGCGTCCGAGAGCACGAGTGCCTGGGCGTCCGTGTTGATCGCGATGAACTCCACGCCGCGCAAACCGACGTCGATCATCCTCTGAACAGCGTTGACACCGCCGCCGCCGGTACCGGCAACCTTGATATCCGCTCCGGAATTTGGGAATTCAGCCAAGTCGGTTCCTCTTTCGGCGCATCGTCCACGCATCATCTGCGTGCAAATTCGAAAAGTCTTCTTTGCCCTGAGGCTATTGTCCGGGGCAACACCACTGCAACCATTCTCGCCGGAGTGTCGGACATCGGCCAAACTTCAGCCCCGGTGTGTCGGCGGCAATGAGAGGCAACTGCTCCGGAATCGACGGTTTTCAGTTCGTCACGGGCACCGAGGGGACGGAGACGTCGATCTCGGTGCGTCCGTCGGCCGCCAGCTGCAGCGCGGTGCGCATCTTCAGGCCGGCGCTCGAGTCGTCACCGAAGACCACCTTCGCCTTCGTCTTTCCGGTGTCGATGACCCCTGACAGGTTCTTCTCATCCTTCGCCTGGATCGAGTGCAGGTCGGAGCGCAGCTTGGGTGGTAGCTCGGCCATGAAGCGGATCACGGCGGCCACCGTCTTCTCATCGGGTGCGCCCCCGGACTCTTTGAGCACGGTCACACCCTTCGGCGCCTTCTTGACGGTGCCAAGGTTCACGGCCTCATCGTCGAAGAGCTCGTATCCGTCACTCGTTGTGATCGCCAGAACCGGGTCCCTGTCGGTGATTTCGATGCTCAGGCTGCGCGGACCTGAGTAGTGCACCGAGGCCTCCTTCGCGCGGGGGAACTCCTTGAGCACGTTCTTCTCCACGGTTCCCGGTCGGACCTGGGGAAGCGGTGTCCCTCCCTCGGTGCGGAGAACCTCCTCAGTGACCTTCTCACCGTCGACCAGGTTACTGTCCTTGACGCTGACCTTGTCCAAGGCCAGCAGGGGCGAGAACCAGAGCACAGCGACGATGATGAGGACCGCAGCGACTGCGCCGATGAGAATCAGGCGGGAGCGCCACACCTGTCTCCGGCGGGCACGGATGACCCCGGTGAGGTCCGCGGTCGAGTTGTCGTCGGTGCGCGGTTCGGGAAGAGGCACCACGGGGTTCAGGCCTCCAGCGCGGTGAGCAGCTCAGGACCGAGGATCGTCACATCCCCGGCACCGAGGGTGAGCACGAGATCGCCGGGACGCACCCGTGCGGCCACGTAGGGCACCGCTTCGCTGAATGACTCGACGAAGGTCACATTCTCGTGTGGGACACGATCGGCGATGAGCGCACCGGTGACACCTGGCACCGGATCCTCCCGGGCGGGGAACACGTCGAGGACGACCACCTCGTCGGCAAGTCCGAGCGCCTCACCGAATTCGGTCCGGAACTCCATCGTGCGTGAGTACAGGTGCGGCTGGAAGATCGCCCACACCCGGCCTTCGTCGGTGACGACCCCGCGGGCCGCACTGAGAACGGCGCGCAGCTCTGTCGGGTGGTGGGCATAGTCGTCGATGACACGGACTCCCGCGGCGATTCCGCGCTCTTCGAAGCGGCGTCGAGTTCCTCCGTAGCCTCCGAGACCGCTGGCCGCCTTGGCCACATCGGCACCGAGGCTGTGGGCGACTGCGATCGCCGCCGTCGCATTGAGGGCGTTGTGGGTGCCCGGCTGCCGCAGCGCCACCGGCAATGGCTCTGCCTGTCCCGGGACGTCGAGAACGAATTCCGAGACCAGGCCCGATTGAAGTTCACGCAGGCGCACATCGGCTGACTCCGAGGTGCCGTAGAGGATGACCGACGTTCCCTGTGCCCGGGCCTGTTGGGCTACGTCGAGCGAACCCGGGTCATCGGCGCACGCGATGACGGTGCCGCCGTCGGCACCGATCCCAGCACAGAATTCGACGAACGCCTCCCGCACCTTCTCTGGAGTCCCGTAGTAGTCCAGGTGGTCCGCTTCGACGTTGGTGAGGATGCCGATGGTGGGTTCGTAGAGCAGGAACGAGCCGTCCGATTCGTCGGCTTCTGCGACGAAGACGTCTCCGGTCCCCAGGTGGGCGTTGGTGCCTGTGGTCGACAGCACTCCCCCGATGACGAACGAGGGGTCGAGCCCGCATGCCTGCAGCGCGACGGTCGTCATGGAGGTTGTCGTGGTCTTGCCATGGGTTCCGGCCACCGCCACGGCCCGTTTGCCCGCCATCAGTGAGGCCAGGGCTCCCGAGCGGTGCAGGATCCGCAGACCCCTGCGTTCGGCTTCGACGAGTTCGGGGTTGTCCTTGCGGATGGCTGAGGAGATGACCAGTGTGTCGGCCTCGCCGAGGTTGTCCGCCGAGTGTCCGATCTCGACTCTGGCACCCAGCGTGCGCAGAACGTCGACGCCTGCTGATCCCTTCGCATCGGAACCGGAGACTGCGACGCCGTTCATCACCATGATCCGCGCGATCCCGGACATGCCCGAACCGCCGATTCCGATGAAGTGGACGGCACCGAGTTCTGTGGCCGGGACGATTTCAGGTGTTGACATGTTCAACCTCTCAGAACGCGGGTTGCGATTGTGGCCATGGTGGTGGCGGCGTTGGTCGGATAGTGCAGATCGAGGGCCGCTGCGCTCATGGCATCCAGGCGGGCCTGGTCGCTCACCAGCGGCAGAATCTGATCGGTCACGGTCGACGGGGAGAATTCCGCATTGTCGACGAGCAGCGAGGCTCCGGCCTTGACGCTTCCGGCTGCGTTGAGGCGCTGTTCACCGTTGCCGATGGCCAAGGGAACGTAGAGGGCGGGAACCCCGACCACGGTGGCTTCGGAGACGGTGGCGGCTCCCGAACGTGCCACGAGCAGGTCCGCGACCGCGTATGCTCTGTGCATTCCGTCGACGTAGTCGACGACGTGATAGTCAGGCAGCTGGGCCGCGGCTTCCCGCAGGGCGTCGTCCTTACCGGCTCCGGTGATGTGGAGGACCTGGACCCCGGCCTCCTGGCACAGAGGTGCTGCTGCGAGGAATGCGTCGTTGATGCGCTGTGCGCCTGAGGAGCCACCGGTCACGACCAGTACGGGTTTGTCATCGCTCAGGCCGAGGTCGGCCCGCCATGCCTGTCGTTGGGCGGAGTCGCTGCGGTCCAACGAGGAGATCTCGGTCGGCATCGGCATGCCGACCAGCGTCGAATTGCGCAGCTTCGTGTCGGGGAAGGTGGCCCCGACCAGACCTTGCGTCGTCAGGGCCGCGCCGAGGCGGTTCGCCATTCCGGGCTTCGCATTGGCTTCGTGGACGAGCAGTGGGATCTTCGCCTGTTTGGCTGCGATGAACGCCGGTGGGCAGACATACCCGCCGACTCCGACCACTGCCTTGACGTCACGTTCGGCGATGATCTTCTTGACGTGGGAGATATTGGCGGCGAATCGTTTGGGGAACTTCAGCGCGGCGGGCGAGATCGAACGCGGCATGGGAACCTTGTCGATCGTGAGGAGTTCGAAGCCGGCCTTCGGAACGATGTCGGCTTCGAGCCCGTCTGCGGTTCCCAGCGCGAAGACGTCCCACTCGGGATGGTTGGCACGCAGCTCACGGCCGATCGCCAGCATGGGCGATATGTGTCCGGTGGTGCCTCCACCGGCAAGGAGAATGCTCGTCATCTCACTTCTTTCTCTTTCTGGCAAGTACGGCGAACGACGATCTCACTCGATCTTTGTGCACCTTGATCGCGGCGGGTGCACCGTCCTCTGTTCTGGCGAAGGACAGTATCACCCCGACGGCGAGCAGAGACGCGACGATGGAGGATCCGCCATAGGACACGAAGGGCAGGGGCAGGCCGATGACCGGCAGAAGTCCGGTCACGACAGCGATGTTGATTGCGGCCTGGCCGATCAGCCAGGCGAAGAGTCCGGCCGTGGTGATCTGGATGAATCTGGACTTCGAGCGCAGGATGACCCGAATCATTCCGCAGGCCAGGGCCACGAACATCAGGATCACGGCCAGTGAGCCGAGGAGTCCGAGTTCTTCGCCGATGATGGCGAAGATGAAGTCGTTGTGAGCCTCGGGCAGCCAGGACCATTTCTCTCGGCTGGCACCGAGCCCCACTCCCAGCCAACCACCGGAGGCCAATGAGAACAGTCCGTGGTTGGACTGCCAGGCCTGGCCGGTGATGTCGGAGGCGCTCTGGTCTGCGTGGCCGGTGAGTGCCGCGGTGATGCGATTGAGCCGGTTCTCCGAACTGAAGACGAAGAACGCGGCGACAGCGGCCAAGCCGCCGAAGAGCAGAAGGAAGTACTTCCATGGGAAGAAGCCGATGAACAGACACACGAGTGCCATGGCCATGAGCACCAAGGCCGTGCCGAGGTCGTTGCCGCCGACGACGAGGCCGACAGCGAGGATGATGCCCGGGACGACGGGGATCATGGCGTGGCCGAAGGTCGTCATCTTTCCATATTTGCTGGCCAGCACGGCTCCCAGCCACACGGCCAGGGCAATCTTGAGGAATTCGGAGGGCTGCAGCTGGAAGCCGCCGAACTGGATCCAGTTGGCGTTGCCCTTCGTTGACTTGCCGAGTCCGGGGATGAAGACGGACGCCTGCATGCCCACGCCGAGCAGCAGCGCCCACCATGACACTTTCCGCCACACGTGGACCGGGAAAAACGAGGCCGCGACCATGAGGATGATGCCCAACGCGACGAACCCCGCCTGCTTGTTGAAGTAGGCGAAGGACGATCCCTCTCCCCCGTCGTAGGAGGTGATGGAGGACGCCGAGAGGACCATGACGAGTCCGAGCGACGTCAGCGCGAGGACCGAGACGAGAATCAGATAGTAGGTCGTGAGCGGGTAGGCAGAGACTCGCCCGAACTCACGGCGCACAGTCGACAGCATGGTCCGTACGGCACCGGTCCCGGGTCGATTCTCTGTATCGGTCGCCTGAGGGCTGTGAGCGCTCGTCGCCTGTTTCCGGGTGCGTGAGGCGCTGGCCCCGGCGGGCTTCTTCGGCGAGTGTTTCTTCGGTGCCTGTTTCTTCGCTGACTGCTTCGTCGCGGCCGACTTCGTGGCCACAGACTTCTTCGCTGTCGACTTCTGCTGCGACTGAGTCGCCTGCTGTGACAGCGGCTTGGGCTTCGACTGCGACAGCGACTTCTGCTGGGACCGAGGCTTCCGCTGAGGCTGTGACTGCGACTTCTGCTGTGACTGCGACTTCTGCTGTGACTGCGGTTTCACGGCCTGGGGCTTGCGCTTGGCCTGCGGCTTCGCGGTTGTCTGCCGTCCCATCTCAGCTCCCCAGGTGTGCGTGGACAGCCTGAGTGAAGAGTTCACCTCGAGTGTTGTAGTTGAGGAATTGGTCCATGCTTGCTGCTGCAGGAGCCAACAGCACGGTGTCACCGGAGGTGGCGATGCCCGCAGCGGCTTCCACTGCGGCAGCGACCACGGCTTCACCGCGACGTCGAGGCACGCCCGAGTCCACCGCGAGTGCGGGCTCGATCCGGATCACGTCGAGATCGGGAGCGGTCGCCGCGATGGCATCGCGGAAGGCTGAGTCATCGGATCCGATGAGCACAAGCGCGCGCAGCCGGTGTCCGTGGTCGGCGAAGAGAGAGGTGAAGTCCGCCCCTTTGGGCAGTCCTCCGGCGATCCAGACGATCGAGTCGAAGCTGCCGAGCGAGGCATTGGCGGCGTGTGTGTTCGTCGCCTTCGAATCATCGACCCAGGTGATCCCGTTGTTCTCCGCGACGGTGACCATGCGGTGGGCTCCAAGTGAGTGGTTCTTCAGTCCCTCAGAGATGGCCTGACCAGGTACCCCGATGCTCCGTGCCAGGGCAGCGGCAGCGAGTGCGTTCGCAACCTGGTGGTCTGCTGGAGCACGGCCGGGAACTCCGGTCGCCGCGGCCACATCGTCCAAGGATGCGAGTTCGGCGGCCGAGGAGTAGCGCTGTGGGATGAAGGCACGATCGACGAGGATGTCCTCGACGACGCCCAGCTCTCCCGGACGCGGAATTCCTGTGGTGAAGCCGATGGCCTTAGCCCCGTCGACGACGTCGGCCTCTTCGACCATGTGCAGGGTCACCTCGTCGGCGACGTTGTAGATGCACGCGGTCTTCGCCTGATGGTAGATCTTGGCCTTCGCGGCCACGTAGGCGTCGGCGCTGCCGTGCCAGTCCAGATGATCGGGGGCGATATTGAGCACGGCGGCGGCATCGGCGCTCAGCGAATACTGCCAGTGGAGCTGGAAGCTCGAGAGTTCGATGGCCAGGACCTCAAGGCCAGGTTCGAGGACGGCCTCGAGCAGCGGTGCTCCGATGTTTCCGCACGCCTTGGCCTTCATGCCATTGGCCACGAGCATCGATTCGAGCATCGTCGTGGTCGTGGTCTTGCCGTTGGTGCCGGTGATGGCCAACCAGGTGGCGTCGTTGGTGCCGCGGATGCGCCATGCCAACTCGACTTCGCCGATCACGGGCACCCCCGCCTCGGCGGCGGCCAGAAGCAGCGGGTGGTCGGGCCGCCAGCCCGGGGAGGTCACAACCAGATCGAGGGCTTCCTCGGGCAGCGAGGTGACGTGCTGCTCTCCGCGTCGGATGTCGACGTCGAAGACCTCGAGGATCTGGATCTTCTCGCTGACATCGGCATGCTCATCACCGTCGACGACGATGACGTCTGCGCCACGTTCGCCGAGGTGGACCGCCGCAGGGAATCCCGTCACACCGAGACCGGTGACGAGGATCCGCAGGCCGTCCAATGACGAGCTCGGCCCCTCGAGTGCGGCCGGGATCGCGTCGGCGTTCGGATAGTCCGTGCGGGGATTCTCAGCCAACGCGAGACACCCATTCGGCGTAGAAGAGGCAGATTCCGGCGATGACGAAGAGCGCTGCGATGATCCAGAACCGGACCACGATGGTGACTTCGGCCCATCCCTTGAGTTCGAAGTGATGTTGGAGCGGTGCCATTCGGAACACGCGTTTCCCGGTGGTCTTGAACGACACGACCTGGATGATCACGGAGAGGGTGATGATGACGAAGAGACCGCCGAGGACAACGAGCAGAAGTTCGGTCCGCGACATGATCGCGAGACCGGCGATTGCGCCGCCGATGGCCAGAGAACCGGTGTCGCCCATGAAGATCTTCGCCGGGGAGGTGTTGAACCACAGGAAGCCGAAGCAGGCGGCTGCCATAGCGCCGGCGACCATCGCGAGATCACGTGGGTCGCGCATGTAGTAGCAGGCGTTGGTGGCGTCCGTCATCAGGTTGCAGTTCTGTGTCGACTGCCAGGTGCCGATGACGACGTAGGCGGCGAAGACGACCACCGAGGCGCCGGCTGCCAGACCGTCGAGGCCGTCGGTGAGGTTCACTGCGTTGGATACCGCGGTGACGATGAGGTTGGCCCAGATGACGAAGAGGATGAGACCGAGGACCGCGGACCCGAAAGCCAGATCGAGGTTGGTATCGCGGATGAACGACACCTTCGTCGATGCCGGCGTCTCTCCGAACGAGTTCGGGAACTGCAGTGCCAGAACTGCGAAGGAGATTCCGACGAAGGCCTGGCCGAGCAGCTTCGGCACCGGGCGCAGGCCCAGTGAGCGCTGCCTCTTGATCTTGATGAAGTCGTCGAGGAAGCCGACGACGCCGAGTCCGGCGGCAAGCCAGAGGACGAGGAGTCCGGAGGCCGTCGGGACCGACCCTGTGAACAGGTGCCCGAGAAGGTAGGCGAGGATGGCGGCACCGATGATGACGACGCCGCCCATGGTCGGTGTGCCGCGCTTCGTGGCATGCGACGTCGGGCCGTCATCACGGACGAACTGGCCGTAGCCTCGTTTGACGAGAACACGGATGAACAGCGGTGTGCCGACCAGCGCGAAGATCAGTGCCAGACAGGCAGCAAGCAGTACGGCGATCATTGGCCCCCCGATACACCGGCGATTTCATCTCCAAGATAGCGCAGACCGGCATCTCTGGAGGATTTGAACAAGACGATGTCTCCCGGAGCCAGTTCCGCGTTCAGGAGGTCCCTAGCCTCAGCAGCGGTGGGAACCCAGGCTGCTTCGTTGCCCCATGAACCTTCGAGGTTCGCGGCATTGAAGATGGGCTTTGCTCCGTCGCCGACGACGATGGTGCGAGTGATGTTGAGTCGTACGACGAGTTCTCCGATGTCGGAGTGGGCTGAGATCGATTCGTCGCCGAGCTCGAGCATTTCACCGAGGACTGCGAAGGTCCGCCGTGGTCGGCTCTCCTCGTCGCCGCGGCCCATCGATGCCAGCGTCTTCAACGAGGCTCGCATTGATTCCGGGTTCGCGTTGTACGCGTCGTTGAGCACGGTCACACCGGACGGGGAGTCGATGAGCTCCATCCTCCACCGGCTCGCGGCCGAGGAAGTGGAGAGTGTGGTCACGATGGACTTCATGCCCACCCCGCAGGCGTGGGCGATGGCGGCCGAGGCAAGTGCGTTGCCGACATGGTGTTCGCCGATCAGGGCCAGGCGCACGTCCTGCGGCTCTTCACCGGGCAGGTTCAGTGAGAAGGTGGCGTGTCCCGAGGCGTCGGTGGTGACACCAGTTCCGCGCACGACCGAGTCCTCGTCCGCAACCCATTCGGGCAGTGACTCACGCTGTGAGAACCACAGGGTGCTGACATCGGGTGAGAGGACCTCACGCATCCCGGCCACTCGTGAGTCATCGGCGTTGAGGATCGCGACGGATCCTGCTGTCAGGGACTCGACGAGCTCGGCCTTGGCCCGCGCGGTGTTCTCGATCGAGCCGAACACGCCGGAGTGGGCTGTGCCGACTGCGAGTTCGACCGCAATATCGGGGCGGACCAGGCTGGTGAGGTAGGCCAGGTTGCCGATGGATCGGGCACCCATCTCGAGGACGAGGAAGCGGGTGGTCTCCCCTGCCCGCAGCGCGGTCAATGGCACGCCGACCTCGTTGTTGTATGAGTTGGGCGGCCATACCGTCTCGTCCTCGCCGGCGAGCAGGTCGGCGGCGAGATCCTTCACCGTCGTCTTGCCGACCGAGCCGGTGATCGCGATGACCGTGATCTCACCGGCCTCACGCAGCGATTCGATATTGCACTTGGCCAACTGGCCCAGCGCCTCCGTGGCATCGGAGACGAGGACGGTGGGCAGCGTCGCATCGTCAAGGGTGGGGACGGATTCGCCGATGATCAGCGCTGCGCCGGCCTCGACGGCTGCCGCTGCGAATTCGATGCCGTCGAAGGATTCACCTCGGCGGGCAACGTAGATATCGCCGGGTCCGACTTCTCTCGAATCGGTTACCACTCCGGCGGACAATTTGGTCTCGGGGTCAACGCCGTACAACTCGCCGGAGACGGCGGTTGCTATTTCGGCTGCACTCAGTCGCTTCATATCAACTGTGAACTTTACCTGTTTGTGCGCCGCCAAGTCGCGTGCACAGCGCTGAGCGTGTCCTCGATCTGTCGTCGAAGTCGGTCACAACGCCGCCAGCGGACTGTCCGGTTTCGTGGCCCTTCCCTGCAATGAGCACGGTTGTGGAGGCCTCAGCGGCGGCAATCGCCTCGTCGATGGCGGACCCCCTCTCGGCAACTTCAATGACTTTCTTCACACGCGCGCGTCCGTTTGAGATCTCTGCATCGATGCCTTCTCTGATGGCGGCTCGAATCAAGTTCGGATCCTCGGTGCGCGGGTTGTCATCGGTGAGGACGATCACGTCTGCCCCGCGAGCGGCGGCCTGACCCATCCCATATCGCTTCCCCCTGTCACGGTCACCACCTGCGCCGAAGACGATGACGAGTTCCTCACTGTCGGCATGAAGCGAGGCCAGGGCCTTCTCGATCGCATCGGGCGTGTGGGAGTAGTCGACGATCGCACGGGGCAGGCGTTCCGGATGCGTCTGCCCTTCTGCACGCGGGCCGCTGACATCGATGATCTCCATCCGGCCTGGGACTGAGGCACTGAAGGTGCGTCCGATCGCGTTGAGATCCGAGACGGCGATTCCGGCTTCCAGCAGCATCGCCGCGGCCAGCGCGGTGTTCGTGACGTTGAAGTCCCCCGGCAGCGGAGAGCGCAGGGCGATGGTCTCGTCGGCGGATCCGCCGAGGTGGAGGATGAAGTCGGATACGCCTGGAGTGTGTTCGATCCGCAGTTCGCTGCGGTCGTCTCGCCCCAGCGTGCGCACCGGCACCTGAGCGGCTTCGACCATCTTCTCGCCCCACCTGTCCTCGACAACGATGACAGCGGCATCGGAGAAGGTTCGAGTGAACAGCTGGGCCTTGACGTCGAAGTACTCGTCCATGGAGTTGTGGAAGTCGAGATGATCCTGGGAGAGGTTCGTGAAACCCGAGACCGCGAAGTGAGCCCCGTCGACCCGGTGCTGGCTCAGCGCATGTGAGGACACCTCCATGGCACAGGTGTCGACGTCAGCGGCGCGCATCTTCGCGAACAGGGCATGCAGCTCGGGAGCTTCAGGGGTCGTACGCACGCTCGGTTCTCTCACGCCGGCGATGAGCGTCGCCACAGTGCCGATGACTCCGGTGCGGTGTCCGAGGGCTTCAAGCATCCCGTCGACGAGGTAGGTCGTCGTCGTCTTCCCATTGGTTCCGGTCACACCGATCAGCTGTGGAGACACCGAGGTGCCGTACACGGCTGCCGAGACGAACCCCAGGACCGACCGGGGGTGTTCCACGATCAGCCCGGTCACCTCGGCGAGGGTCTGCGGGTCAACGGCAGCGGAGATCATGTCCCAACCGGCGGCATCGGTGAGGATCGCGGTGATCCCGCGCTCCATGAGATCCGGTGCGAACTTCGCTCCGTGGACGTTCGCACCCGGCAGCGCTGCGTACAGCTGACCCGGGGAAACGGTGCGCGAATCGTGGGAGACTCCCCCGACCTCGCGTTCAGGATCTCCGTGGACTGTTCCAGGGGCTGCCGGCAGCAGCTGTGAGATACGCATTATTTCCATTCTCGAGCGGGTAGCTGGGGATCCTCGGTCGATGGAGGGATCTTGAGGTGACGCATGGTGAAGCCGGCGACATCAGAGAACACCGGGGCCGCGGCACTTCCACCGTAATAGCCGTTTCGGGGCCGCTGCAACGTCACCGAGATCGCGATCTGCGGGTCCTCGGCGGGGAGGACACCGACGAACGAGGCTGTGTAGCCGTCGTAGCCGCCGCCTTCGGCTGCCGGAGCCTGCGCGGTTCCTGTCTTTCCCGCCACCCGGTAGCCGGAGACCTGCGCCGACTTGCCGGTGCCCTTGGCGACGACGCCTTCGAGCATGGACAGTGTCTGGTCAGCGGCCTTCTTGCTGATGACCCGCTCGGGTTCACCTGCCGGGTTCGGGATCGTCTTCCCTGAGGGAGAGACCGTTCCATCGACGAGCGTCGAGGGCACGTGCACCCCGCCGTTGGCGATGGTCGCGATGACATCGGTGGTCTGGACAGCGTTCGCGGCCACACCCTGGCCGAACATCACCGTGTATTTGGTGCGACCGTCCCACTCCTTATAGGGGTGGAGGATGCCTGAGGTCTGTGCAGGGAACTTGACGCCTGTCGGCGTACCGAAGCCGAACTTCTTCAGGTAGCCGTAACGCTGCTCTTCTGAGAGCGCGTTTCCTGCCAGAATGGTGCCGGTGTTCGACGATTCGGAGAGGATCCCCGCGAACGTGAGCTTCTCGTCTGGGTGCGGGTGGGAGTCACGGAACTCTTCGTCGTTGGGTGCCTTCCACTTATCGGGCACCGTGAATTCCTGCTCCGGAGTCACCAGTCCCTGGTCGAGCAGTGCGGCGGCCGTGACCATTTTGGCCGTCGAACCGGGCTCGAAGACATCGGTGAAGATGCGAGACCCACGGTCCTCGCCGTCGACCTTGCCCGGTGAGTTCGGATCGACGCTGGGGGCATCCGCGGCAGTCAGGATCTTGCCGGTTTTGATGTCCTTGATCACGATCGACGCGGATTCTGCCTCGTGCTTCTTGCGCTGTTCCTCGATCGCCTGCTGGGCGTAGTACTGCAGGGCCGGGTCGATCGTCGTCTGCAGACCTTTTCCGTCGACGGCGGCACGGGTGTTGTTGTCCCCGAGCGGGATGATCTCACCGCGTGCACCACGCTCGTACTGCTGCTGACCGTCGCGCCCGCTCAGCTGTTCGTTGTAGGCCATCTCAAGCCCAGCCTGAGGCTGGCCGTCGGAGCTGAGGAAGCCCACGAGGTTCCCGGCCACCGCGCCGGACGGATAGGAGCGCACTGCGTACTCCTCCGCGGAGAGGCCGAGGATGTTGAGATCCTTCACCTCGCGCCAGGTCTCGGAGGTCAGTCCCTTCGCAACAGGGTTCCAGCGTTTGTCGCCGACCAGCTTAGGGTACAGCAGACCGGGGTCGGTGTCGAGTGGAGCGGCCAGAGCCTCAGCAGCACCCCAGGCGCCGACCAGCTTTCCGTCCACCTTGTACTGCGCCACGTTCTGCTGGTCCACGACGAGCTGATAGCGGGAGACGCTGTCGGCGAGAACTGTGCCATCGGCGGCCAGGATCTGTCCGCGCGAAGCCGGCAGGGTTTTGGTGACGAGCCGGTTGGAGAGAGCCTTCTCCGCCAGTTTCATCGAATCCATGCCCTGGATCGAGATCAGGCGCCCCGAGGTGACGAGGAGAACCAGGATGGACAGGCTCGCGATCAGCGCCATCCGCAGGCGCAGATTCGGTTTGCCTCGTCCGCCTTTTTTCTTCACCCGAGTTGCTCGTGGGCCCATTGCTCTGTCCTTGGTCCTTGCTGATCGGCGAATGGCTGTCGGACTCGCCTTATTTCGGAGTGTCCTGAGCCGGTGGGGCGATGTCCTTGCTGGGACTGCCGCCGACTACTGGCAGCTTCTCATCCGATCGTAGATTGGGACGGAGGTCTTCGCGGGTATTGGCACGCGGGCCGGGGACAACTGTCGGCTTCTTTTCTCCGCTGACGTCGATCGGAGGGGCGTCGATGATCTTCCCTGTCTTCGCATCGAGGAATTCGGGCGACGAGTCACGAACCAGCCCGAGCTCTTCGGCCGCAATGGAGATGTTCTGCGGTGACTCTCGGTAGGAGTTGTCTTCGACCAGTCGGTCCTTCTGCTCGGCCAGCTGCTCCTTCTCGGAGTTGAGCTGGTCGATCTGATAGGAGGTGTGGGAGATGAAGATGTTGAGCAGCAGCACCGCGACGAGGGTCGCGACGAGGATCGCCACGCACAGCATCGAGAACGGCACTCGGGCCTTCGGCAGCTCGAACTTCAGCAGCTTCAGGCTCGGTGGTGTCAGCCGAGAGCTCGACTCCCCTGCGACGCGGCTGCGCTCGGTGAGGTGCGGGCGGCGGACGGCGGCTTGGGCGTTGTTCACGATTGTGCCTCCCTGATCTTCTGTACTGCACGCAATCGCACGCTCTTGGCGCGAGGGTTTCTGTCGGCTTCGTCGCTGTCGGCCAGTTCCGCACCGCGGATGATCTCCGACAGCCACGGCTGGAGCTCTTCGGGAACGACCGGCATGTCCGGCGGCGCCGAGGTGGTGGTTCCGGCGCGGAAGATCTTCTTGACAATCGTGTCCTCAAGGGACTGGTAGGACTCGATCACGGCCACTCCCCCGAGGTGGAGTGCCTGCAGCGCCTCCGGGAGCGCGGTCCGCAGCACTCCGAGTTCGTCGTTGACCTCGATGCGCAGAGCCTGGAATGTGCGTTTTGCCGGGTGAGACTTCTTCTTCGTCTGCGGAAGGACTCGGCTGAGCATCGCTGCCAGCTGCTGCGAGGTCTCCCACGGTGTGGTCTCACGGTCGGTGACGATGATGTTCGCGATCCGGCCCGCCATCTTCTCTTCCCCGTATTCACGGAGAATGCGGCGCAGTTCGGCTTCGGAATAGGTGGCCAGCACCTCGGCGGCGGTGAGGGACTGGGTTCGATCCATCCTCATGTCCAAGGGGGCCGGACGGGAGTAGGAGAACCCACGCTCGTCCTCGTCCAGCTGCAGGGAGGAGACCCCGAGGTCGAGGAGGACCGCGCTGATGCGGTCGACGCCGAGGTCGTCAAGGATCTCTGGGATCTCGTCATCGACGGCATGGACGATGTCGGTCCGGTCGGCGAAGGGAGCGAGCCGCTTCGTGGCGATGTCGATGGCCTGGGTGTCGCGATCGACTCCGATGAGGTGCACATCGGGGAAAGCGGTGAGAATGGCTTCCGAATGTCCGCCCATTCCCAGGGTTCCGTCCACGACGATCGGCGCGTAGCCATTGTCCCTGGCGGCCTGGACCCCGACTCCGATGAGCTCGACCACGCGCTCCAAGAGGACCGGTACGTGCTGGTCGTTCATAGGTGAGTCCTTCGTGGGTGGTGGTCGTGGGGGTGAAACGCTGGAGCCAGAACCTTGTCCGCCGCTGCCCTGGCACCGGGGAAGTGTGTCAGGACTGCCGAGCTTCGGAAACGGGGAAGTTCCCCGAAACTCGAACACGGCGGGCAAGGATCAAACCCGAGCAGAATCAGATCACTCCGGGGATCACCTCGTTCTCACGTTCAGCGAATGCCTGCTGAGCGCCGACCAGGTAGTTGTCCCATGTCGGTGAGTCCCAGATCTCGACGCGGTTGCCCATGCCGATCACTGCCACTTCCCGATCAAGTGATGCGTACTGCCGCAATATGTTCGGAACCGTGATGCGTCCCTGTTTGTCCGGTTGGTCCGCAAAGGCCGCCGACAGGAACACACGCTGGTAATCGCGGGCTTCCTTATTCGTCTTCGGCGCGTTCTGGATTCGCTCATGCTCGGCTTCGAACTCCGTGGTGGGGAACAGGGTGAGGCAGTTCTCCTGTCCACGGGTCAGTACGAGACCGGGCGAAAGCTCCTCCCGGAACTTTGCGGGCAGGATGAGCCGACCTTTGTCGTCGAGCTTCTGCAAATGAGTGCCCAAGAACATGTCGTCTCACCCCTTTCGAAACCCAATTGGCTCCGATAGCAACCACAGTACTCCACTTCCCTCCACCTAATCTAGTATCTGACCCCATTGCGGTCTCATTGACCTATAAAAGCCCAGGTCAGATAGGTGGAGGAAAGTGGGGAAAATTTCCGATCGGCGCGTCGAACGGGGGTTTCAAAGGGGCCATTTCGGGTCTTTTCGGCTTCCAGGTCCCCATCTGCTCGGATCGTGCCAGACCCTCAGATCCCTGACTTCCCGGGGAAGTTCGCGGTGTCGAGCCGTACGGGGAGGAAAGTGGGGAGGGAAATGGGGAGGAAAGTGGGGGTCCCGGTGGAGCGAAGTGGGGAGGAGTGTGGGGAGGGAAGTGGGGAGCGAAGTGGAGGGGGCCGGCGGATGAGTGTGGGAACAGCTGCGCAGGTGCGGAAAGTGCGGCCCGAAGACACCTATGTGGATGCTGGGGTCGGGATAGGGGACAATGGGATCATGTCGATCAGCCAAGAAGGTACACAGACCAATTCCGTGATCGGTGCCGAGCACATCGAATGGGTGCAGCAACTCACCTCACGGGCACGCACAGCAATGAACGCCGTCCTCGAAGGCAAGGACGAAGCCGTCGGACTGTCGCTGATAGCGCTCCTGGCAGGGGGCCATGTCCTCCTTGAGGACGTGCCCGGAGTCGGGAAGACTCTGCTGGCTCGGGCCATGGGCAAAGTCGTCGACGGTTCTGTGAGGCGCATCCAGTTCACTCCCGACCTGCTCCCGACAGACGTCGTCGGTGTGAACCTGTTCAACCAGGAGACCCGTCACTTCGAATTCCGCCAGGGTCCGGTGTTCGCCAATATCGTCATCGCCGATGAGATCAACCGCGCCTCCCCCAAAACCCAGTCTGCGATGTTGGAGTGCATGGCCGAGGGGCAGGCCACCATTGACGGTGAGACCTACCAGATGCCCTCGCCATTCATCGTCGTCGCTACTCAGAACCCGATCGACATGGAAGGCACGTACGCCCTTCCCGAAGCGCAGCGCGACCGCTTCATGACTCGCATCTCCCTTGGCTACCCCAATACTGCTGACGAAATCGACCTGCTCGACAACCAGATCGAGCATGATCCGCTCTCCAGTGCGACTCCGGTCACCAGCCTTGAGCAGATCAACCAGGCCCGAGGAATCGTCCGACATGTCAGTGCAACCCGAGAGCTGCGCGAATACATCGTCTCCATCCTCCATGCCAGCCGAAACGACGAGGCTATCCTCCTCGGCTCCTCCCCCCGCGGCGGTGTCCACCTCCTCCGTGCGGCCAAGGCTCGCGCCGCGCTTTCGGGACGCACCTTCGTGACCCCGGACGACATCCAGGCGTTGGCTCCCTACATCCTGGCTCACCGAATCATCCCGCGCGATGGCGACGACTCCGAGCTGGCAGCCGAGCTGGTCGGACGGCTCCTGGCCCGAGTGCCCATTTCGACGGTTCAGTGACCACATGCGTCTGAGCACCTCAGGAATCATCTTCGTCCTCGCCGGGGCGGCACTGATCGTGACCGCCTATCGGTTCTCGCTGCCCGGGCTGCTGCCTGCGGGGATTCTGCTTCTTGCGCTGGTCTTCCTCTCGGCACTGCTGATCACCTGGGGAACCAGGCGTGTTTCGATCACTCTGCGCACAGGGCTGCCCACCGTGGCGCTGCCTCAGTCCAGAGACCGCTACCCGCTTGCCCACGAGGGAAAAGAGGTCGAGGTCGAGGCTCTGGTGACGAACACCGGGCGTCTGGCGATCCCGGCCTCGACGATCGACTTCGTGGCGGCCGAAGGATTCGGCGATTCCACGGTCGGACAGGTCCCTCCGCTGGCTCACGGCGCCTCTCAGACGGTCTTGACGTCCTTCACCCCGCATCGTCGGGGTCTGAGCGGAGTTCAGACCGTTCTCATCACTGTCTCGGGTCCCTTCGGCCTCGTCACAAGGAAGAAGAAGGTGATCGCCGGTCACCCTGTTGCAGTATCGGTGCCCATCCTTCCGGCACGGATCCCCTCCGACTCGGCGATCAGACCAGCCCGACTCGACGATGGCAAGTCTCGTCCGGGCCACACAGCTCGAGACTTCCACACCCGGGAATACGTCCCGGGAGACGACCTCAGACACGTCCATTGGCCGAGCACCGCGAAGTCCGGTGAGCTCATGGTCCGACACGAAGCCGACGAGGAGACGCTCTATGCGCTCATCGTCGTCGATCTCAAGGGTGAGGGCGAACGTCCGGACTCCCTCGAGATCGAATTCCTCCTTGCCGCAGCCGCAGCAGCCGGAACGGCGTTCCTGCGTGCAGGCTACGAGGTCTTCGTCGTTGCACCCGGCCATCAGATCAGGTTCAAAGGACAACGCGATATCGACCGACTGCGATTGCTCACCGCCCTCGTCGAGGCCGGCAGAGTGCAACTTCCTGCCCATGACAATCCCAACCACATCCTCATCTGTGCCGTCGACGACGCTCGTGGGCAGGAGCTGGCCGCACAGTTCTCCCGCCGCGTGCCGGTGACCGTCCGCAGCCTCGATGACATCAATGACCTGACGATGGTGGGTCTGAGCGAGGACCTGCCCGAATCATGGACCGCGTTCGATTCGAAGCGGGTGAAGCGATGAGCACCGACACACGTGAGAGCACCGAGAAGCAGTCTCCCGCCTTGCTCGAGGCCTGCACCGTATTTGTGGCCATGGTCTTGGCCGCCGTCGGACTCTCGGCCGTCTTCTCCGACTTCGCCTGGCTTCCCCCCGTCCTCATCTCGATCTTCCTCATCGTCATCGTCGGGGCGATCTTCCGCAGCATCCCGGTCCTCCGAGCCACTGGTGCGGCCGTCATCGCGCAATGCCTCGTGGGGCTCATCGCAGTTCTCGTACTCTGTGCACCCAGCACGCTGATCCTCGGCGTCATCCCCACCGGCAGCTCTTTCACCAGTGTGATCGATCTGCTGTCCTCCGGGGTCAGCGATCTGTACGCCACGGTTCCGCCGGCTCCGAGCACTCCCGGTTTCACCACGATGCTGACCATCGCGTTCACTCTGATCACCATCCTCATCGACGGCCTCGTCTGCGACCTCAAAGCTCCCAAGGTCAGCGGTGTTCTGCTCTTGGTGCTCTGGATGATCCCCGTGTTCTTCGCTCCCACCCAGGTGCAGTGGTGGCATGTGGTCGCGATCTTGGCGGCCTTCCTCATCCTCATGCTCAGCCCGTATCTCCCAGCAGCGAAGTGGCGCGGCGGTCTGACCGCGACCGTGGCCGGAGCTGTGGCCGTTGCCATCGGCATCGGGCTCCCCGTGCTGCTTCCGGAGGTGCCGTCGCTGCCCAATCGCGCGGCAAGCGACAAGGGCGACCTCACCGTGACGAACCCGTTCCTCGATCTGCGTGCTGATCTGGGCGACCGTGACGACTCGACTCTCTTCGACTACACGAGCACTGAATCGCAGGGGCAGCCGATCAGGCTGACATCGATCAACTCCTTCGACGGTCAGACCTGGGCACCGACCCCGTTCCCGCTCGATTCGTTTGCGATCGCAAATGAAGGTCTGCCCTGGCCGCAGGGGCTCCCACGGAGCAAGAACTACAGCCAAGAGCGCATCGACGTCTCTATCACTGACGAATACGATCAGCAGTATCTTCCTTCCCCATACGCTCCACAGCAGCCGACAGGTTTGGATCGGCGTTGGATCTATGACGAGAAGTCGCTGACGGTCGTCGGCAATGGTGAGAAGTCCGGTGGGCAGGACTACTCGATGGAGTACGTGTCCATCAACCCCGACGTCAAGGACCTGCAGAGTGCAACACCGGTGAACACCAGTGACTTCGAAACCGAACTCGAAGTCCCGGACAGTCTGCCCACCAGCGTCAAGGAGACCGCAGAGAAGGTCACTGCGGATGCGGACAACCAGTGGGAAGCCGCTGTGCTGCTCCAAGCCTATTTCCGCAGCGGTGACTTCGAGTACTCGCTGGATGCCCCGGAAAGGGCCAGCGGAGATGCGATCTCTGATTTCCTCGTCGACAAGAAGGGCTACTGTGTCCAGTTCTCGTCGGCGATGACGATCATGGCCCGAACCATGGGAATTCCCGCACGCATCGGAGTCGGCTTCGGTGAGGGAAGCAAGTCAGGTGAGGGCTACGAGGTCAGCATGCAGGATTCGCATGCATGGCCGGAACTGTACTTCGAAGGCGCCGGGTGGGTTCGGTTCGAACCCACTCCAGGTGGACCCGCCGGTGACCCGCCTAAGTGGTCGGTCGCCAGCGGCAGCACCGATGGTGACTCCGAAGAGGATTCCGAAGAGTCCTCCTCACCCTCAGAGGAGCCCACAGACGGCGCCGAAGAGTCCGAGGCAACGGAGTCGGAGAGCTCCAGCGAAGAGACCTCAGCTGCGGGAGAGCCTGCCGGTGCGAGTATCGGCAAGTACCTCTGGGCAGGTCTCATCGTTTTGGTGATCCTGCTGCTCGCGGCGATCCCCGCGCTGTGGAGGCTGATCCTTCGTCGTCGTCGCACAAGCGATCCCAAGCAGCTCGAAAAGGTCTGGACCGAGGTGCGAGCGCTGTCGACCGACTACGGTCAGAGCCTTGACCCGAGCAAGACGCTGAGGTTCAACGAACTCGTGCTGGCCAGCAGGGCCCAAGGCGGGACCGAAGAGCCTGACAGCTCCTCTGCAGAGTCTGATTCCGGCGCTGACTCAGTCTCCTCGGGAACCCGAGGAGACTCCGGGGATCAATTCACCGCGCTGCGCAGCCCAGCTCCCCCAGCGGGTACACGCACTGCCGGCGATGACACCGCCCTGTCAGCCTTCGTTGATGCCCTTGAGGCGCACCGCTACGGCGGCAGTGAACAGAGCATCTCGTCAACTGAGGTCAGTGCCCTCATCGACGAGGTCAGGTCCGATCTGTCGGCCAATGCCACACCCGGCAGTCGGATCACCGCCCGCATCTGGCCGGCCAGCATCTTCAATCCGCCTCGCTGAGCCACCTGACTGCCCCGACGCTGCCCCGGATGCCCCACGCATCCGGGGCAGCGTCGTCTGAGGCAGCGGGCAAGAGCGCAGTTCTGCCGATGAGTGTGCACTTCTGCTGACAAGTGTGGTTCCTGCCCCTGCGTGCAGAGACACACGCGATTACCACGTCGTGTGTCGGACAAGTCCTGCAGGGGCCGACGCATGGAGCCAGAGCGAGTCTACGGGTCCATACACCGTCGCTACCGGTTCATACGCGGTCGCTAGGGACTCACACGCACACGAAAAAGCGCCCTCGAGACGAGGACGCTTCGTTGGTGCGCGTTGGTGTGATCAGCAGTTGTCGGAGGGAATCTGCTCAGCCGGGGACGGCCGTGCAATCATTCTCCGCGCTGGCGCTTCTCCCACCGGTCTTCGATGCGGTTCATGAAACCTGACGGGCCCTTCGCCTCAGGCTTGGGACCATTCGACGGCTGTGCACGCTTCGCTTTGTCGCCGATCTGACGCGGCCGACTGAAGGCCCAGTACATACCGGCAACCATGAGACCGAATCCGACGACGCCGAGGATGATCCACCATGCGGTGTTCGCGACCATCGAGATGGCGAAGATCGTCGCGGCAAGCCCGACCAGCGTGACCAGAATGCCCACCACGAATCGCTTCGCGGAGAAGCCTGGACCATTGGCGGCTGCCTGTGTTTCGGAAATATTGCGTGCGAAACGTGGGTCTTCACTGCGCAGCTGCTTCTCCAACTGATCGAGCAGCTGCTGTTCGTGATCGGAGAGTGGCATCTCGAACCCCCGTTTCCTTACTCTGGCCTGATGACACAATCATAGTCTCTGAACCCTGAAAAAACATCTTGAGGACCTTTGCATCCCCCGGATTCTCACCACGTCCTCAGACTATGGCGCACCTCACCGCCTAAACATGGTCAGGACCCGTATTGTCATGCTCAGGACGCTTCCTGAGCAGAGAGGCCTGCGAGATCGCGGCAGTCCCGAACTTCTTGCGCACATCGTCCAGAGCAACCTCGGCTTCTCTGCCCGAATCCTCGGCCTCATCCAATCTCACCTGGCGCCCGCTGGCCGAGAAGTCCATCAAGCCGGCCGCTCGGACTCCCAGCAGGCGCACCCCTTTCGACTTCTGCTCCCGCAGATTCCTCATCGCTGGCCGCAGGGCCTCATAGATCTCACGGGCCAGGTCTGTCGGGGCATCGAGAGTGATCGACCGTGACAGCGTCGTGAAATCGGCCAAGCGATATTTCAATCCCAAGGTGGTCGCGACCTTGCCATCGGCCCGGACCCTGTGTGCCACCTTGTCCGCCAACCTCAGCAGCTCGTGTTCGAGTTGGCTCAGGTCCCAGACGTCCTCGTTGAACGTGTGCTCGGCACTGATGGACCGATCCTTCACCTGCCTGTCCATCCCATGCGAGTCCAGCCCGTGGGCGCTGCGCCACAGATGATGCCCATGGGCCCCAAAGACCCGGCCTGCCCATGCTTCGTCGACGGCTGCCAGATCACCGATCAGTCGAATGCCGTATCTGAAGAACCCCTCCTTCGTCTTCTCCCCCACGCCGGGAAGCGCTTCGATCGGCATCGGGTCGAGGAACTCCCGAGTCGCCGACAGCGGGACGAGCAGCTGCCCATGCGGCTTGGCTCGAGTGGACGCGAGTTTCGCCACCACCCGACTGCCGGCGATGCCCACAGATGCGCTCAACCCCGTCTGTGCCTCGATCTCGGCTCTCAGCTGTGAGGTGATCCGCACCGGGGAACCCAATCTGCGGACGGCTGCAGAGACGTCGATATAGGCTTCGTCGACACTGACCTGCTGAAAATCGGGCGTCACCTGAGCGACCAGATCGAAGACCTTCTGCGAGTACGAGGAGTACAGGCCATGGGAAGGAGGGATCACCTCGGCGAAGGGACACAGATTCATCGCTCGACCCATCGGCATGGCCGCATGGACACCGAACTCTCGGGCCTCGTAGCTGGCTGAGACCACGACTCCCCGCCCGCTGCGACCACCGACGATGACGGGTCTGCCCACAAGTTCAGGGCGGCTCAGAAGCTCCACCGAGACGAAGAAGGAGTCCATGTCGAGATGGAGCATTGTGGCTCCGGTGTCGTCCGTGCCGAGACGGCTCAGATCGCCGCCGGAACGTGCCAGCTGTTTACGACTCATCGAGCATCCATGTTGTCTGCGCCTGCTCCTTTCGGCTCCCGTCACTCAGTCCGGGTAGTCTGTAGTCATGGTAACGCGCGCCACTGTCATGACATTGCCCCTCGCCGCCGCCCTCGTCCTCGCAGGATGCTCGGGCCCGGACAATGAGGCGGCCGAAGGATCACCCACTGCGGAGGAGACCCAGTCTTCAGCCGCCGCATCAACACCGGCGGCCTCTGAGTCTGCCGGCACCAAGCAGGCGAGTGAGGATTCAGACGCTGCTTCCACAGACGTCAAAGATTTCCCGAAGTATCTCAAGCCCTACCCGGACTCGACCGTGCTGTCGAGTGCTCGTGCGAAGGCGGAGAACGGAGCCGATTCGGGGAAGCTCGAACAGGTCAGCCTGGTGATGAGCGCCAAAGCCGAGCCGAAGGACATCTTCGAGTTCTACTCCAAGGCGCTGAAGAAGGCCGGGTTCGAAGAGTACGGTGACCAGGTCAAGACGAAGAGTGCCCAAGTCGTGAACTTCCGCCATAAGGACAATGAAGGCCTCCTCGTCGTCACCATCGCAGAGGATCCCTCGGAGAAGAAGAATTCGATCGTCACGGTCGGCGGGAACATCGTTCCATGACGCCTGCCGATGCTCCGGGCACTGGTAGCACGGAGACTGCACGGTCAACCGAACCCTCCCAGCACGGCACCACTGTCAGCGAACTGGACTCGCCTGAGTCCATCGCGGCTGAGGTCTCCGCAGGGATAGAGGCATTCCTCGAGCTGAAGGCGGCCGAGTTCCTCGCGATCTCACCGGATGCCGATGACATCGGTCGGGCCCTGCTCGAGTTCACACGGGGCGGCAAGATGATCCGCCCGGTCCTGCTGTGGTGGGGCTTCCAATTGGCCTCCGGCGATGATTCCTCGCGCAGCGCCCTGAACGGGGGTGTCGCCGAGGCGGCCGGGTCGCTTGAACTCCTCCACGCCGCTGCTCTCATCCATGACGATGTCATCGATCATTCCGATACTCGCCGTGGCAAGCCGGCATTGCATCGACAGTTCGAGTCGCGGCACTCCGAGCGCCGCTTCCAGGGCGGGGCCGAGCCCTTCGGTGTGGCGGCCGCCATCGTCATCGGAGACATCTGTCTTGCGCTCAGCGAAGAGCTCTTCGAAAAGTCCCAGAGCGTCCTGGGCATCACGCCTTCGGCACGTGACCTGCGCGCCACGCTCCGGAGAGATGTGATGGTCGGTCAGTACCTCGATGTCCTCGCCGAGGTGGTTCCCCTTGACGACGCACGCATCGGTGAACGCGCGTGGGAAGTTCTCAGCTTCAAGTCGGCGAAGTATTCGGTCGAGCAGCCGCTCCTCCTCGGTGCCGCACTCGGCGGCGCAGACGAGGAACAGCTCGCGGAGATCTCCCGGTTCGGGCTGCCGCTGGGCCAGGCGTTTCAGCTGCGCGACGACGTGCTCGGCATCTTCGGCGACCCCGCCGCCACGGGCAAACCAGCAGGCGATGACATTCGTGAGGGCAAGCGCACGGTCCTCATCGCCGAAAGCATGAAGAACCTCAACTCAGAGCAGACTCAGATCATGGCCGAACGACTCGGTGATCCGGATCTCTCCGATTCCGAGGTCGCAGAATGCGTGTCGATGCTCACGGAATCAGGGGGTCTGGACGCAGTCGAATCCTTCATCCGGTCCAAGCATGACGAGGCACTGTCCGTGGTCCGAGAATGGGCGACCGACAGCTCACCTGTCTCTTCGACCCGAACGAGGATCGGCCCCACGGCGCAGCGACAGCTCACGAAATTCGCGGAGGCGCTCAGCTACCGCAAGAGCTGAGAGATCAGTCAGACGAGAGAAGACTCAGAAGGCCAGAGCCTGTGCACGGCGCCGGACCTCTTTGCGATTGCCGGCGCGCAGCAGATCAATGGGGCGACCTGGCAGGGAATCATCCGGGGTGAAGAGCCAGTGGATGGATTCCTGATCGTCGAAGCCCGCATCCCGCAGGGTGCTCAGAGTGCCCTTGAGCGGAGTGAGCACTGATCCGTCGACGAAGAACGCCGTCGGCACCTGCATCACTTTGGGGCTCCCGTGCTTGTAACCGCAGATCGCACCGTCTTCCAGGAGCCTGCGCACCTGCATGATGTCGAGACCAGTCGACTCGGCGATATCTGGCAATGTGGCCCATTCCTGGACGAGTTCTTCCGTATTCACATCATTAAGCCTAGCAATATTTGAAAGACACACCCCGCCATGCGGGGCCGAATGCTCGGGTGTGGGCCGGGCACTCGATACTCTGGAGTGTGAAACTTCCCCATCCGATATGAAGTCAACAGGTGACAGATGACACGAATGCGACGGAATCCCCAGGTGCCCGTTACCGCCGCTCCTGACATCCGTGCTGCTTCAAAGGTGAACTCCACGGGTCCCATCCCGGGCTTCACTGACCGTGATTCCACGGACCACGATGTTGAGATCGACTTCGCCGAGGTTGCTCCTTCCCCTGGCGTCGAAACACCTGCAGACCCCGCGAATACGTATGCAGACTCCCCCTCCTCACCGATGGCTGCACCGGGACCACAGTGGACGTCGGGAACCAGCGGAGAGACCGTTCCCGTCACTCACGGCGGCCGAACCTATAAGACCCGCGACGGTGACACACTGTACGGAGTGGCCAGCAAACACGGCGTCTCAGTCCCTGCTCTGGCCGAACTCAACGCCATCTCGCCGCGTCAGAACCTCCACCAGGGCCAGGTGCTGTCCCTGCCGGAGAAGAATGACCTGCCCGATACGGATCCCTCCCACGTCGTGGCACCGGGTGAGACACTGGCCGGGATTGCGGCCAGGCATCAGATGTCGCCCGGATCGCTGCGTCGGGCCAACTCCATGGGCGAGGAGTCCTTTCTCCAGGTTGGCGAACTGCTCCTGCTCAGGGATTCGACGGCCCGCCGGCACCGCACCCCTCCCGAACCTCCGACGGATGTCCCCCGCGTCGCCACGAGTGCCCAGGTCGAAGGCATCCGACCCGCTGTGCTCGCGGCCGCACGACTCAACAAGTTCACCCTGCTGCGCAGGACCCACCCGGCTCCGGCCCAGGCTCGTCTCATCGTGGCATCCATCGCCGAGGAACTCGGTGCCGATCCGGCTCTCATGCAGGCCGTCGCGGCGCAGGAGTCGGGATTCCAGCACACCACGGTCTCGGCAGGCAATGCCATCGGCATCATGCAGGTCACCCCGAGATCGGGTCGTTGGGCCAGCGACATCGTCGGCCGCAGCCTCGATCTGCTCGATGTCGCCGACAACATCGTTGCCGGAACAGTCATCTTGGGGTGGCTGATCGAAACGGCAGAATCAGAGAACGACGCTCTGGCCGGGTACTACCAGGATCTGCGCTCCGTGAGAAGCGAAGGGCTGCTGCCCGAGACGAAGGCCTTCGTCCGCGCCGTTCAGATGCAGCGACAGCGAATGCAGGAGGCGCTATGAGTGCCCGCACGGATCCGCTCATCGGCACCGTACTCAATGACCGGTATCGCATCGATGCGAAGATCGCGCGCGGTGGAATGGCCATGGTCTACCGCGGCACCGACCTGCGACTCGACCGTGAGATCGCGATCAAGGTCATGCATGAGCACCTCATCAGCGACGAGACCTTCGTCGAGCGGTTCCGCCGCGAGGCCATCAACGCCGGGCGGCTGACTCATCCGAACCTCGTCGCCATCCATGATCAGTCGCGTGACGGCGACACCGTCTACCTCGTGATGGAGCACCTGCCCTCGGTGACCCTGCGCCGTGAGCTCAAGCACCGCGGCACGTTCACTCCGCGACAGGCGATCGTGGTTCTCGATGCGATCCTGGCTGCGCTCGAAGCAGTCCATTCCACCGGGATCATCCACCGAGATCTCAAACCCGACAATGTCCTCCTGGGCACAGACGGTCAGGTCAAGCTCGCAGACTTCGGGCTCGCACGCGCCGTGACCACCGCAACGACGACGAAGACACTCATCGGCACCGTCGGATATGTCGCACCCGAGCTCGTCACACGTGCCGGTGCCGATATCCGCACCGACCTCTACACCGTCGGCATCATGTTCTACGAGATGCTCACCGGCAAACAGCCCTACACGGATGAGGTCCCGATCCAGGTCGCCTACCGTCACGTCCACGATTCCGTGCCTCCCCCATCGGATCAGATCACGGGCCTGAGTCCCCGGCTCGATGCCTTGGTGCTGTGGGCGACGTCGAAGGATCCCAACGACCGCCCCGACGATGCGGCAGAGTTCAGGCTTGCTCTCGCCGAGGCGCGATCTGAGATGAGTGACACCGAGCTCGATTTCGGTGACCCGAATGTGCTCCCCGGCGAGCACTCCCCCGCGCTGACGGCGAGCATCGATCTCGGAGCCGAAGCTCCGAAGGAGAAGCGATCGCGCACGGACGAGATCCCCTACCTCGACAATGACGAAGAGGAAAGCGAGACCGCCGCGGCGGCTGACTCGGATGACTCCTCGGACCAGGACACAGGTGGTGGCGCGGGCACTGCAGCAGCGGCCGGTGTTGCGGGTGCCGGTGCAGCTGCCATCGGAGCGGCAGGAGCTGCTGCTGCTGCGACGGCAGACGACTCCGGAGAGCCTTCCGACGACGCATCGCAGGACGACACGGATCACTCCGACGACGAATCTCGTGACGGCAAGCCCGACTCCGTCGACAAGCACGCGGGCGCGGCCTCCGCAGCCAGCGCAGCCGCTGCTGGAGGCGCCGGCGGGGCTGGGGCGACCGGCGAGAGCGGCACCGAAGCTGCGGGTGCGAGTGCAGCGGCCTCTGCGGCGCCGCATCGCAGGCGCAGACGACGACTGGCAACGACCATCGGCGCTGCCCTGCTCGTCCTCGCACTCGTGGCCTGGCTGGTCATTGCCAATCTCCCCGCACCGACCTCCATCGTCCCTGCCCAGCTGGCAGGCAAGGACATCGACAAGGTGTCCTCGCAGATTGAGAACAGCGGCCTCGAGGCTCAGCCGAAGGAGGTCTTCGACGACACTGTGCCGGCCGGAACCGTCATCGGCACCGACCCGGTGGGAGGATCCGAGCTGGCACCAGATTCGACCGTCACTGTCGTCGTGTCCAAGGGCGAAGAGATGTTTGCAGTGCCCAAGCTCAAAGGCCTCAGCAAAGATAAGGCCGAGGACGCTCTGAATAAAGCCGATCTGAAACTCGGCAAGGTTGATGAGGAGTACAGCGACTCGGTCGACAAGGACACTGTCATCTCAGCGTCGAAGAAGTCAGGTGACGAACTGTCCAAGGACACGAAGGTCGACCTCGTCGTCTCCAAAGGCGTCAAACCGACTCCCGTGCCCAATGTCGAGGGACTGACCTTCGACGCCGCCTATGCCACCTTGGCCAAACGCGGATTCCGTGTGGGCAAGGACGAAGTGTTCTCCGACGACATTCCCAAGGGCAAAGTGGTCTCCCAATGGCCGAAGAGCTCCGAAGCCAAGCCCTATGACTCCCTCATCATCGTCCGCGTCTCCAAGGGCAAAGAGAAGAAGGAAGAGTCCAAGGACGACAAGAAGGATGAGAAGAAGAAGGACGAAGACAAGAAGAAAGACTCTGACAAGAAGGACGACTGAGCCCGACAGGTTCCTTCAGTGACCAGTGTCAGCCTCTGAACAGCAATGTCCAGTCTTTGAATACAGTGAAACCGGTGGCCGTGCGATTGGATCGCACGGCCACCGGTTTCTTCTCTGCTGTCTGAGACGACCGGTTACGGTCTGAGACGACAGCTACAGTCTGTGACTACCAGGCAGCGGCCACTGGCACATCGTCATATCAGTTGCGGCGTGTGAGGTACTCCGCGACCTGGAATGCCATCTCCAGCGACTGGTCGTGATTGAGGCGAGGATCAACGAGCGTCTCGTAGCGACGGCGCAGTCCCTCGTCGTCGATCTCGGTCGCACCACCCATGATCTCGGTGACATCGTCACCGGTGAGCTCGATGTGCAGTCCGCCCGGAATGGTTCCGGCCTCCTGATGCGCTGTGAAGAAGCCTTCGACTTCAGCCATGACGTCTTCGAACCGACGGGTCTTGTAACCGGTGTTCGAGGTGATGGTGTTTCCGTGCATCGGATCGCAGACCCAGGTCACGTGCGGAAGACGGTCCCCGATCCCGGACAGCAGATTCGGCAGCGCTTCGGTGATCTTCCCTGCACCCATACGGGTGACAAAAGTCAGCCTGCCAGGTTCTGCATCCGGATCGAGCTTTTCTGCCAGGGCCAGAGCGTCGTCCGCAGTGGCCGTGGGGCCGAGCTTGACGCCGATCGGATTGCGAACCTTCGACAGGAAGTCCACGTGGGCTCCGTTGATATCGCGGGTGCGTTCGCCGATCCACAGGAAATGTCCCGATACGTCGTATGGCTGTCCGGTGCGCGAATCAATCCGGGTCAGTGCCCGTTCGTACTCGAGCAGCAGAGCCTCATGAGCGGCATAGAATTCGGTGGTCTTCAGTGCGTCGAAGTCTGCACCGCATGCGTCCATGAACCGGATGGCGCGATCGATCTCGCGCGCAGTCTGTTCATAGCGTTGGTACCCGGGGTTCGATGCCAGGAACCCGCGATTCCACTCATGGACGAGACGCAGGTCGGCGAAACCGCCCTGGGTGAAGGCCCGGATGAGATTGAGAGTCGAAGCGGAGACATGGTAACCCTGGAGCAGCCGAGCCGGATCGTGACGACGAGACTCCTCGGTGAACTCGTAGCCGTTGACGATGTCGCCGCGGTATGAGGGAAGCGTGGCACCGTCTCGTGTCTCCATGTCCGCAGAGCGGGGCTTGGCGAACTGACCGGCCATGCGACCGATCTTGACGACGGGCATCGAACCGCCGTAGGTGAGCACCGCAGCCATCTGCAGCACCGTCTGGACTCGGGCCCGGATCTTGTCGGCCTGAGCACCGGCGAAGGACTCGGCACAGTCACCACCGGCCAGGACGAAGGCTTCACCTCGGGAGGCGGCTGCGATGCGCTGTTTGAGCACGTCGGCTTCTCCGGCGAAGATCAGCGGCGGAGAGTTGCGCAGGCTGGTCAGAGCCTCGTCGAGTGCTGGAGTATCAAGATAGGTCGGCTGCTGCTGCGGATCCATCTCACGCCAGGCATCGAGACCACTGAGGTCATTCGTGCCTGCTGGGGCGCTGTCTCTGTTGGCGAATACCGGATCGATATGGAAGCTCACAATCGTTCTTTCATGATGTTTCGGTACCGGTTTCGAAGTCCTCTGCCGAGACGTTGTCGAGGAAGTCCCTGAATTGGGCGACTTCCTCTTCGTCGGCTTCGGGTGCTTCGATTCCGGCGTCTTCGAGAAGTTCTGAATCGACGTAGACGGGACACTGAGCCGTGAGGGCCAGCGTCACTGCGTCGGAGGGACGTGCAGAGATCGACTTGCCATCGTTCGTGTGTAGCTCGGCCAGGAAGATCTGTCCGTCGCGGCCGGTGATCGTGACATCGGCCAACGACGTCTCATACGCTTCGAGAGTATCGAGCAGCAGCGCATGCGCCATCGGTCGCGGTGGGGTCAGTCCCCGCTGCGCAATCGAGAGTGCATTGGCTTCGATGGCACCCACCCAGATGGGCAGGTAGTAGGCAGGCTCAGTGGCTTTGAGCAAAAGGATCGGCTGGTTGGCAGGCATCTCGATGCGAACACCAACAACCTCAACTTCAATGTTTGACATTATCCCCCGGTCAGGAGCGCGGACGCTGCTGGAAAATCATCCGGAACTTGCCGATCTGCACATCGGCTCCGTTCTGCAATTCAATCGAATCGATGAGCTGACGACCCACGTAGGTTCCGTTGAGTGAGCCTGTGTCGCGCAGTGTGAAACCACTTGGAGTCCGAATGAATTCAGCATGCTTGCGCGAAACGGTGACATCGTCAAGGAAGATATCAGCGTTCGGACTGCGACCCACGGTCACCACATCAGTGTCGAGCAGAATCTGTGAACCCGAGTCCGGGCCCGAAACGACGACGAGAAGCGCATCCGTGTCCTGCAGTCCTTCAAGGTCGGGCACAGGGTAGATCTCACCGGTATGCGGATCCAGGATCCCCTGGAACTGCTGGTTACCGGAGTCGCCGGAGACCGGCTCATCGTTGCGATACTGCTGCTCCTGGCCGCCGTACTGCGGCTGATTGCCGTACTGCTGACCCTGGCTGCCGTACTGCTGTCCCTGGCTGCCATACTGCGGCTGATTACCCTGACCGTTGGGATCCTGCGGTCCATAGTTACCACCCTGAGGCTGATTGCCCTGGGGAGGATACTGGCCCCGATTCGGCTGCTGTGAAGGCTGCTGATAGCCCGGCTGCTGGCCCTGGCTCCCGTTGTACTGACCCTGCTGTCCAGCGTTGTACTGACCGTACTGAGCATCATTGCGCTGCGGAGCATTGCCGTACTGCGGAGCCTGCGGTCCGTTGTTCACCGGAGCCTGCCCGTAGGGAGGCGTCTCCTGCGGAGCCGGCCTGCCCTGAGACTGCTGAGGCGGTGCATAGTTCTGCTGGCCGTTTCCCTGGCTGCCTCCGTTGTGCTGACCGTAGGGATCGACTTGCGGGTTATGGCGAGTCTCGGGTCCCGAAGCGTCGTCACCGTTTCCGGCGCCGAATGGGAACCTCTTCGACTGCGGCACCTGACCGTTGTCATACCAGGTCTGCGAGGGGTTGGGACGACCTTGATCGTTGTTCTGCGACATTACGCCTCCTCGCTCTGAATGAGCTCTTTGTACTGCTCGACGTCCATCAGCGCTTCGACTTGCTGCGGATCACTGAGTTCAACGAGATACATCCAACCGTCTTGGAACGGGGAGGTATTCACGGTTTCGGGGGCGTCGTCGAGTCCCTCGTTGACCTCGGTGATGGAACCGGACACGGGTGCAATGAGATCGGACACGCTCTTCGTGCTCTCGACCTCGCCGCAGGATTCTCCAGCAGTGGTCTTATCGCCGACTTCAGGAAGATCGACATACACGACGTCACCCAGCTGCTCTTGGGCAAAATCGGTGATACCCACGCGGACAACCGCACTGTTCTCCGTGGTCTCGACCCATTCGTGGTCGCGCGAGTATCGCAAGGACACTGGATAATCCAGGTTTGCCATGTCGACTCCTCTTAGCTTGTTGGTCCTCCAAGCATAGCCGCCTGGGGTGCTTTCATAACAATCACGAAACAGAAATGTTACCGATCCTCGGTACCAGTCCAGGCTTACACCCGTCTCTCACATGACTACCAGGGATGATACTCGTTTTTTCATGGTCACGAAACGCAATTTTGGCACTTGGCCGGGGATCGTTATAGGCTGGGTCTCGTTGCTTTCCGAAGCAGCACGGAAACGGGCTATAGCGCAGCTTGGTAGCGCGCTTCACTGGGGGTGAAGAGGTCGTGGGTTCAAATCCCGCTAGCCCGACCGTTGTGATGTGTCGCGACATCGTTCACTCGATGTCGCGGCACATTTCTCATTTCTGACCCGGGCCCGGTCCACAGTTTGGTGGCCGCAATGCCGCTCAACCACTCAGACTGCACCCAGCGGCCTTCCGAACAGCCGCTCAACCTGAACGCAACGGCCTTCCGCCTAGTCGACCAGCGAAGACCATGGTGACGGCACCGATGACGATCAGGACCGACAGTCCCCACCGCAGATTGCCGAGACCGGCGATGACTCCGACCAATGGACTCGTCCCCAGGAAGCCGATTCTCATGATCCAGTTCACCAAGGTGACACCTCCGGCCCGCCCCACTCCCGGAAGGTGGGCTGCGGCACCGAGAGCACCCGGGACGAGAGTGGCCGAGCCATATCCCATCATGCCGAGGCCGACCAACAGCTGGATCGGCTCGAACGCGGTGACTGCCCCGAGTCCGCCGAGGGCGATGAGTCCCCCGCCGAGGCGAGCGATCCGACCGGACCCGAATCGCTGAACTAGGATGTCGCCGCTGAAGCGGCCCAGGCATTGGCTGCCGATGACCACGCTGAAGGCGATTCCAGCTGTCGCAGCAGACATCCCGCTGAACTCGACAGCAGCCAGCGCCGACCAATTGTTCGCTATGTCCTCGACCGCGGTGCCGCAGATGGCAACGACGGCCAAGGGCAGTGCCATGAGCAGAATGGCACGCCTCGAACTGGGTTGCTTCGCCCCTGCGCCTTCGCTGGAACCTGCCTCCGCGCTGGGACCGGCATCAACCTCGGCGATGTCATCGATACTGGAAGTCGCAGAACTGCTGCGAAGAACGGCATCGCCGATCAGTCGACGAGCGAGCAGGATCACGATGATGGATGCCACCGTGATCAGTGCCAGGTGGAGTCTCATGTCCATTCCATTGGCAGCGGCGATCGTGGCGAGGGCACCGCTGACGAGTCCGCCCAAGCTCCACAGCGCGTGCATAGACGAGAGGATGACGCGCGACAGACTCTCCTGCACCCCGATGCCGACAACGTTCTGGGCCACGTCCACAATGGCATCGAAGAAGCCGACGAGGAACAGGCAGATGGCCATCATCCACCCGTTGACCGACCACGCCGTGGTGGCAGCCGACAGGCCCAGCAGCACGGTGCCGCCGACGACGACGGCGTTGGCTCCGAACCGTGAGATGAGGTGCGCCGGTACGACTGAGGAGACGATCGCGCCGAGCGCGAACGAGGCGACGACGAGCCCGAACTCCCAGGAGCTCAGCCCCAGCCGCTGGACCAGCAGCGGATACCACGGCAGCAGCGCCGCGAACACGAAACCATTGCAGCTGAAATAGAGCCCGACGCCGGTGATCGCGCGGGCACCGGCGCTGGGCCGAGGGCTCATTGGCCGGGCTCACTCGCCCGGTCGTTCGAGCCTGTTCCCTTCATCGCCTCGAGCCTGCCCTGCCGCATATTCAGACCCGCGCGTCCGAGCACAAGCAGAGTCACCAGCACGCCGAGGAGCTTCCACCACAGGCCGTCGGTCATGAACAGCAGCACCATCGCGGCCAGAATCGGAACCAGGTGGGTCATCGACCATCCGACGTACCCGCCGAAGCTGGGCATCGTCACGTTGGCCGAGTCAGCAACGGATTTCACCATGAAGTTCGGCCCATTGCCGATGTAGGTGATCGCCCCGCCCATGACAGCGCCCAGAGACACGGCGATCAGCAGAGTTTCGGCGACGCCTGCCACTCGGGGCTCCCCCGGCACCTGAGAGGCCATTTCGAAGAACGTCACATACGTCGGAGCATTGTCGAGCACCGAGGAGAGCCCACCGGTGAATACGAAGAGTGAGATCTCATTGAGCGGAATCCGATGCGCAATCTGACCGAGGTAGGCCAGTGCGGGCATCATCGTGAGGAAGATGCCGATGAATAGCGCCCCGACCTCCAGAATCGGCGTCCACGTGAACTTGTTGAGATTGAACCGTGCACCGCGGTCTCCGAACAGGAATGATGCGAGTGCCGCGGCGAGCATCACGATTTCTCGCCAGGGAACGAATTGGGCGAGGCTTGCGTGCCCGGATTCGACCGCATGCATGTCGATCGAGGGGATGAACGCGACGGCGATGATGATCACGGCAAGATAGACGAGTTCGCTCGCCCCGCGCAGTCCGAGTTTGGGCGCGTATTCCGCGTCCTTCGCCAGCGCCTCGGCGGGTTCCTTCGCATACATTTTGCGATCCAGGGCATAGAAGCTGATGAGCAGCAGCGAGTTGACGAAGAGCCAATAGGGCCACAGTCCGAACGTCCATTCGAAGGGCACACCGCGCAGCATTCCGAGGAACAGCGGCGGGTCGCCCAGTGGGGTCAGCAGGCCTCCGCAGTTGGCCACGATGAAGATCGTGTAGACGACGGTGTGGGTCCGGTGCTTGCGGTCTTGGTTCGTGTTGAGGATCGGGCGGATGAGGAGCATGGCCGCTCCGGTGGTGCCGATGAACGATGCCAGCACCCCGCCGACTGCCAGGAAGATCGTGTTGTTCTTCGGGGTCGCCTTGATGTCACCGACGAGGAAGATTCCTCCCGAGGCGACGAACAGGCTCCCGACCAAGACGATGAACTGGAAGTACTCCACCAGAGCGTGGGAGACAGTGGAACCGGCTCCGCCGATGACGAACCACACGGCGATGGGAACACCGAGGATCAGTGCCACGGTGAGTTTGACGAGATTGCGGTCCCAGATCTTCTCGGTGGCAGGAATGAGCGGCAGGACCGCAATGCATCCCAAGAGCAGAACGAAGGGGATGATACTCCACCAGGCAACAGCCATGCGGCGGTCCCTTTCTCATAGTGGTGATGACGAGTTCCACCGAGCTCGTCGACTGTGACGTGGCACTTACTCTACTGACATTTCGGCTCCGCTCCCCGCAGTCGCCCATTTCTCGGACAGTCGGTCCTTTCGGACAGTCGGGCTTCTCAGGCAGTCGTGTGCCGGACTTCCTCTCCGTGGCATACCCTGGGGTGCAGCTCATCGACATCGCATTCGCACCAGGTGCCGAATGTCATTCACAGGAGGAGTCCTACTTGCCTCAGAACGACCCATCCCCCGACGGCAGACTGCACGGTCGAGAACGGGTGAACTCCCGCATCGTCGGAATCTCGCTGGCCGCCGCCTTGGGCGGATTCCTCTTCGGATTCGACACTGCCGTCATCAACGGCGCCGTCGACGCATTGGCCGAGGAGTTCGCGCTCAGCGCCGGTGTGAAGGGCTTCGCGGTCTCCTCAGCCCTGCTGGCGTGCGCGCTCGGAGCCTGGTTCGCGGGCAGCCTGGCCAATCGCTATGGCCGCCTCCCGGTCATGGTCGTCGCGGCAATCCTGTTTCTTGCCTCTGCCATCGGATCGGGCTTGGCCTTCGGCGTCACCGACCTCATCATCTGGCGCATGGTCGGCGGTCTCGGTGTGGGTGCCGCGTCCGTCATCGCCCCTGCCTACATCGCCGAGGTGTCTCCCGCCCGAGTGCGCGGTCGACTCGGTTCTCTGCAGCAGCTGGCGATCGTGACCGGCATCTTCGCCGCTCTCTTGTCGAATGCGCTGCTGGCATCCCTGTCCGGCGGTGCCGCCGATCCCCTGTGGTTCGGCATCGAGACCTGGCGCTGGATGTTCATGGTCGAGGCTCTGCCTGCGCTGGTCTACGGGCTCATGGCTCTGGGACTGCCCGAGTCCCCACGGTTCCTGGTCGCCCGCGGCAGAGAGGATGAGGCTGCTCGGGTTCTGCGCGTCTTCACCGGGGTCACCGACACGGATTCGCTCATCGAACGCATCCGCGATTCGATCCAACGCGAGCACAAAGAGTCCTTCAAAGACCTCATCGGCCGCCGGTTCGGACTCAAGCCGATCGTCTGGATCGGAATCCTGCTGTCCGTGTTCCAGCAGTTCGTCGGCATCAACGTCATCTTCTACTACTCCACGACGCTGTGGAAGTCAGTCGGGTTCGACGAATCCAGTGCCCTTCTGACCTCGGTCATCACCTCGGTGACGAATATCGTCGTGACGATCGTCGCGATTCTCCTCGTCGACAGAGTCGGGCGTCGGAAGATGCTCTTGGCCGGTTCGTTCCTGATGGGAATCTCATTGGCGATGATGGCGGTGTCGTTCTCGTTCGCCGAGCTCACCACGGCTACCGACGGCACCACCAGCGCACAGCTGGGTGCGCCGTGGTCGATCATCGCACTGATCTCAGCGAACGTGTTCGTCGTCGGATTCGGTGCCACCTGGGGTCCCCTGGTGTGGGTGCTGCTGGGAGAGATGTTCCCCAATCGGATTCGGGCCGGTGCGCTTGCCGTGGCCGCCGCAGCCCAGTGGATCGCGAACTTCGCCATCTCGACGACGTTCCCGATCTTCGCCGATATCAGCCTGACCTTCGCCTATGGCTTCTACGCGTTCTTCGCGGTGCTGTCGTTCTTCTTCGTCTGGTGGAAGGTGCCGGAGACGAAGGACATCGAGTTGGAGGACATGACCGAGGATCTCCCGGTTCGCCCGCGCGACTGAGTTCGCCGAGGTGGCTCGCCGTTCAGGGGACCGCGCCGAGGTGGCTCGCCGTTCAGGCCGAGCAGTTGGCGGCGTGCTCGGGCTTCTCGTCCTTCTTCTTCAGACCGACGACGAGTCCGACGATCGCCAGCGCGAAGCAGGCGCCCAGACCGACGGTCAGGCCCGGCTCCGCGTTGTAGGCGGTGGCCAGGGCCTTGAAACCGATGAGACCGACGGTCGAGTAGATCAATGCCCACAGCGAGCCGCCGACGACGAGCGCGGGAATGTAGCGGCGATAGCTCATGCCGCTGGTTCCCGCTGCCAGGTTGAGAACGGTCTGCACCCCGATCATCAGGAAGCTCAAGGCGATCACCGGGGCGCCGAAGCGTTCGATCATGGCCTCGGCCTTGCGGTACTTCGGTCCCGACATGATCGTGTCGATGCGTTCGATCTTCCTGATTCCCTTGCGCGCCAAGCGCCCCAGGAGGAAGGTCCCTCCGGCACGGGCCAAAATGATGCCGAAGAGAATGAGCCACGTGACGCCGATGGGAAACGTCCAGTCCAGAGGGTTCATCGCATATCGACGCCTCTGCCAACGTCCCGGGTGCTGTCCCTGCCATTGGCGCTGCACGGATGGTTTCGATTGCTCACGCCGCAATTGTACGCCAGGTGAGGTTAGTCTCCCCTCACCTGGCGTACACGGTCAGCGTCTTGAGCCGGTCTCCGCGGACGGACGCCAGCCTCCTCAGACGAGTGCGCCGCCCAGATGAACCGAACTGACACGGGACTCGATTCCCCTGACGTCTGCGGTGCTGAGATCACCATCGACGACGACAAGGTCGGCGAGCGCATCTGCCTCGATCCGCCCGACGTTGTCATGGCCGAGCAGCTCAGCCGCAATGGATGTGCCGGCCGCCAGAGCTTCGGTGGTGGATAGGCCGACCTCGGCGAGGAGGCTGATCTCTTCGAGGTTCTCCCCATGCGGGCCGACACCGGCATCGGTGCCCATCGCAATCCTGACCCCAGCCTCATGGGCCTTCGTGATCGACGCATAGTGGGATTCGATGACTGAGTGGGCCTTGTCGACCACGGACTGCGGCAGAGCTGAACCCGCCTCGGCGGCCTTGATCACTGCCTGCGGAGCCTGCAGGGTCGGGACCAGGAAGGTGCCGTTCTCGAGCATCAGGTCGATGGCTTCATCGTCGAGGTAGATGCCGTGCTCGATGGAGCGCACCCCCGCACGGACCGCGTTCTTGATTCCTGGGGCACCCTGCGCATGGGACATGACGTGAGCACCCTGGGCAGCCGCCTCGGCGACGATGACTGCGATTTCGGCCTCTGTGAACTGGGAGTGCCGGGGATCATCACGGGGCGAGAGCACGCCGCCGGTCGAGCAGATCTTGATGTGATCGGCACCGGCTCGCAGCAGCTCACGGGTCTTGCGCTGCACTCCTTCGAGACCATCGGCCACGCCCGAGGGCCGACCAGGGTGAGGGGCGAGGAAGGGCGAATCGGCGCCCGAGACCAGGTGGAAATCACCGTGCCCACCCGTCTGGGACATGATGTTCACCGCAATCGACATCCGTGGCCCGCGAACGATGCCCGTCTCGACTGCCACCTTCGCCCCGAGATCGGTGCCGCCGGCATCGCGGACAGTGGTCACTCCGCCCTTGAGCGTCTTCTCCATATTGTCCACGGAGTTGTAGAACTGCAGCGAGAACGGGTCATGGAATGACGAGGAGTTGCTGGCACCCGTGCTCATCAGGTGCACGTGGCAGTCGATGACGCCGGGAATGACCGTCTTGCCCGCACAGTCGATATAGGTGTCCCCGGCATCATGCGAGCCCTGGCCGCCCTCGGTGACGGCGACGATCGCTCCCCCGTCGACGACGATGTCGCGCACTCCCGCCAGGAATCGGAATCCGTCGAAGACCTTGGCGTTCTTGAAGACTGTGACCATTGAATCTCTCCTCGTCATTGAAAATCGTTCGGGTGACGTGCCTCACGCCCGCACTTCAGCTCTATCACGGACATCTGCGTCTCGTCATGCTGTGGTTCAACCATCATGCTGTGGTTCACACAATAGTGAAGGGTCTTGCACCATAGTGAAGATGCCCATGGTCCGAGACGTGCAGACGGGCTGCGTGTTCACATTCGCGACACCTTCGAGCTATAGAGTGTTGGTCGATGATGGCTGGCACGTACGCCGCTGTCCATTTCTCACGCTCGACCCGGAAGACCTGTGACTGTATATTCTGCGCAATTTCCCGCACCTCCGCGACCACGCGAGGACCGCACCCTCATCGACGTTCTCCTAGAGGTCGCCGGAGCTCATGGCGATCAGCCGGCCATCGATGACGGACAAAAGGTTCTCAGCTATTCCGAGCTGATCGTCGAGATACGTGATCTCGCACTGCAGCTGGCCGCCGTCGGAATCGGCCCCGGGGACAAGGTGGGCGTTCGTGTGCCCTCCGGTTCGGTCGACCTCTACGTGTCGATTCTCGCCACCATGATGCTGGGCGCGGCGTACGTTCCCGTCGACGTCGACGACCCCGATGAGCGGGCACACACCGTCTTCACCGAGGCGGCTGTCACCGGCATCATCACCGCCGACCGGTCGATCGAGGCTCGCACCGACCGACCACCGCTGCAGAACTCAGATCTGCGCCGTCCCACTCCCGACGACGACTGCTGGGTCATCTTCACCTCCGGTTCGACCGGCAAGCCCAAGGGTGTTGCCGTCTCCCACCGCAGCGCAGCGGCATTCGTCGACGCTGAGGCTGCCATGTTCTGCCAGGAGGAACCGCTCGGCCCCGGGGATCGGGTGCTGGCCGGGTTGTCCGTGGCCTTCGATGCCAGCTGCGAGGAGATGTGGCTGGCCTGGCGTCATGGTGCCTGCCTGGTTCCTGCGCCCCGTACATTGGTGAAGTCCGGGATGGACTTGGGCCCGTGGCTGTCCTCACGCAATATCACGGTGGTCTCGACCGTGCCCACGCTCGCCGCTCTCTGGCCGGCCGACAGCCTCGATGCTGTCCGCCTCCTGATCTTCGGCGGAGAGGCCTGCCCGCCGGAGCTCGGGCGCCGACTCAGCGATGAGAGCCGGGAGGTCTGGAACACCTATGGCCCCACCGAGGCGACCGTGGTGGCCTGCGGTGCCCAGCTCGACGGCTCCGACCCGGTGCGGATCGGGCTGCCCTTGGCCGGTTGGTCCCTGGCCGTCGTCGACGCGGCCGGCATTCCGGTGGCCGAGGGCGAGACCGGCGAACTCATCATCGGTGGGATCGGACTGGCCCGCTACCTGGATCCTGAGAAGGACGCCGAGAAGTATGCGCCGATGCCGACCTTGGGCTGGGACCGGGCCTACCGTTCGGGTGACCTGGTCGTCAATGACCCCGCAGGACTCGTCTTCGTCGGTCGTGCCGATGAGCAGATCAAACTGGCGGGCCGTCGTATCGAACTCGGCGAGATCGACGCCGCCCTGCAGGCCCTGCCTGGTGTCGAAGGGGCCGCAGCGGCCGTCAAGCAGACCCCGGCCGGCACCGACATCCTCGTCGGCTACCTCGCCTCCAGCACACCCGATCCGGAATCCCGCATGTCCGAGTGGGAACAGCTGCTGCGCGCCGAACTGCCTGCCGCCCTGGTTCCCCGGCTCACCCTCATCGAGGAGCTGCCGACGAAGACGTCGGGCAAGGTCGATCGCAACGCCCTGCCGTGGCCGATGGGCGATGCCGCCGAGGCGGAGGGAAGCTCCGAGGTCTTCGATCCCGAGGTGGAATGGATCGCCGAGCAGTGGTCCTCTGTGCTCGGGGCTCGCCCCGGCTCCGACACGGACTTCTTCACCGCCGGCGGTGGATCGCTGGCCGCCGCGCAGTTGGTCTCACGACTGCGGACCCAGCACCCCAGCGTCACGGTCGGCGACATCTACTCCCACCCGCGCTTCGGTGCACTCTCAACCCTGTGTCTCGTCGACAACGGTGCCGCCGCGGCCTCGGCACGTCCACGACGGACGATCGCACGCACCTCGAAGGGAATGCAGGCGTTCCAGACGCTGCTCGCGATACCCGTCCACATCCTCGGCGGTGTCCGCTGGGTCGTCATTGCGATGGTGCTGGCAAACATCGGCAGCAGCCTCGGCGCGGATCTTCCGGTCACTCCCTGGCCCGTGATCATCACCCTGTTCCTCGTCTTCGTCACCGCCTGGGGCCGTATGCTCATCTCTGCCGGTGCTGCACGGGCCCTCATGGCCGGGATCCGGCCGGGAGACTATCCGCGGTCGGGATGGGTGCATAAGCGTCTGTGGCTGGCCGAGCACATCGCGGATCTCGCTGCGGCCGTCTCTGTGGCGAGCGCACCCTGGGTGACCTGGTACGCAAAGCTACTGGGCAACAAGATCGGCTCCGACGCCGATCTGCACTCCGCTCCCCCTGTGACGGGGTTCCTGACCCTGGGCGATGGTGCCGCGATCGAACCCGAGGTCGATCTCAAGGGCTGGTGGGTCGACGGTGACCTGCTGCGCATCGGCACGATCGAAGTCGGCTCCAATGTCACGATCGGAGCCCGCTCCACACTGATGCCGGGCACCCGAATCGGTGAAGGCGCACTGGTCGAGGCCGGATCTGCTGTGACGGGCAAGGTGCGACGGAACCAGATCTACTCGGGTTCCCCAGCGGTCCGCATCGGCAAGGCCAAGAAGAGCTGGCCCGCTCCCCCACCTCGGCGCCGGCCGCCGTTCCTCCTCTATGCTCTGGGATCCCAGCTCAATGCCGCTCTGCCATATCTGGCGGCTCTGCCCGGCATCGCGCTCATGCTCGGCGTCTCAGGCATCGACGTCGTCGAGTCACCGTGGCTCGTCCTCGCCTGGTCTCCTCTCATCGCGTGCCTGTGGTTCGTCTGCACCGCACTATTCATCCTGGTGTCGGTGCGGCTGCTGTCCATCGGCATGGAAGAGGGAGAGTTCCCGGTCCGTTCGGCTCGCGGCTACCGAGTCTGGGCCACCGAGCGCCTGCTCGATCTGGCCCGCGACCTCCTCTTCCCGCTCTATGCGTCGATGCTCACACCCTGGTGGCTGCGGCTGCTCGGGGCGAAGGTCGGACCGGGCACGGAGATCTCAACGGTGGTCTTCGTCCCCAAGATGACGACCATCGCCGCCGGGGCGTTCCTCGCCGACGACACCATGGTCGCCAGCTACGAACTCGGACACGGATGGATGCGCGCCGGTCGGGCGAAGGTCGGCAAACGGGCCTTCCTCGGCAACTCGGGAATCGCCTCCCCCGGACGACGAGTGCCGAAGAACGCACTGGTCGCGGTGCTCTCCGCGGCCCCGGCGAAGGCGAAGAAGGGCTCCTCGTGGCTGGGCTCTCCCCCGGTGCAGCTGCGCAGAGCCGCCGTCGATGCCGAGGAGGCACTCACCTATGCTCCGAACTTCGGCGTCAAGGCCGCCCGCGGATTCTTTGAGACTCTGCGCATCACCTCGGTGATGGTCGCCGGGCTTCTCATCGCCGCAGTTCTCCTCACGATCGAGTTCCTGCTGGGACTGCCGAACTCGGGCTCCGCAGCGGGAGTTGATGGTGCTGCTGGCGGCGCTGCTGGCGGTGGCGGTTCGTTCCTGGCCTCTGTCGGTCTCGCGCTGCTGACCTCGGGCATCGTGATGATGGCCGCCGGCGCTGTGGCGGCAGGGCTCGCAATCGCAGCCAAGTGGATCTGCGCGGGTCCGATCAAGGCAGGCGAACACCCTCTGTGGTCATCATTCATCTGGCGCAACGAGGTCGCCGACTGCTTCGTCGAGCTCATCGCCGCACCATGGTTCGCTCGAAACGCCGTGGGGACACCCGCCATCGTGTGGTATCTGCGTGCCATGGGCGCGAAGATCGGCCACGGCGTGTGGTGTGAGACCTACTGGCTGCCCGAGGCCGACCTCGTCAGCCTCGGCGACAACTCCACGATCAACCGCGGCTGCGTGGTCCAGACGCACCTCTTCCACGACCGGGTGATGAGTTTGGACACCGTCGAGCTCGAGGACGGGTCCACCCTGGGCCCCAATAGCGTGATTCTGCCCGCCTCCAGCTTGGGCACGAATGCCACGGTCGGTGCGACGTCGCTGGTGATGCGCGGAGAGTTCGTACCCGCGCATGCCTATTTCAGCGGCAATCCTGTCATACCCTGGGTGGATGCACCAGAACTTCCTGAAGTCGGATCCAGCGAACCGGAAACACCAGCAAGGCGGCACCACGATGCTTGATCCCTACACTCCCGACGTCGGCAGCTCCGACCTCACCATCGACCACTACGACCTCGACCTCGACTACCGGATCGGGCCCAACCGGCTTTCGGCACGCGCGAGCCTGACGGGGAGGGTACTGCAGGAGACGAAGACGATCGTCCTCGATCTCACGGGCCTGCGAGTCACGAAGGCCCTCGTCAACGGCAAGAGGGTCCGATACTCGACGCGGGGCAAGAAGCTGCGGCTGACCACCGATGTTCTGCCCAAGAACCAGCCGGTGCGCATCGACATCTCCTACGTCGGGAACCCGCAGCCCGCGATCGGGACCTGGGGCGACGTCGGCTGGGAGGAGCTCGAAGACGGTGTCCTCGTCGCCGGGCAGCCCGTCGGTGCATCCACCTGGTTCCCCTGCAACGATCACCCTTCGGACAAGTCGAAGTACCGTATCCGGGTGCTCACGGAATCCGAATACACCGTCGTGTCCAACGGCGAACTCGTCGATAAGGTCCGCAAAGCCGGACGCACACTGTGGACCTACGAATCCCGGACTCCGTTGGCCACCTACCTGGCAACGGTGCAGATCGGGCGCTACCGGCACACCCAGCTCGAGGCCGAGGACGGCGCCAAGACCTCCCCGATCCCCCTGGGGCTCTACGCGGGCGAGCATTGGCCCAAGGCATCGACGCGGCTGCAGGTCCAGCACTCCATGATGAACGAGTTCATCGAACGGTTCGGGCCCTACCCCTTCGACCGCTACGACGTGGTCGTGACCGATGATGAGCTCGAGATCCCGCTGGAGTCACAGCCCTTGTCGGTGCTCGGGCCCAACCACCTCGGCGAGGAATGGGAGGCCGAACGACTCGTCGCCCATGAGATGGCCCACCAGTGGTTCGGGAACTCACTGACACCTCGGCGCTGGAGCGATATCTGGCTCAATGAAGGTTTCGCCTGCTATTCGGAGTGGGTGTGGTCGGAGGCCTCGGGTCGCAGCAGTGCCCACGAATGTGCGCAGACGTGGAGGGAGGCCCTGGCCGACGAACCGCAGGACTTCCTGCTCAGCGATCCTGGTGGTCCCGACATGTTCGATGACCGCGTGTACAAGCGCGGAGCCCTGTGCCTGCATGCGCTGAGGCTCGCGATCGGTGACGAGGACTTCTTCGCCGCGATCTCCGAGTGGACGACGAAGTATCGTCATTCCTCGGTCGCGACTTCGGAGTTCCTCACGTGCATATCCGCTGTGGCTGGCCGTGACCTCGCCGAGGTTGTCCATCCGTGGCTGTACGAAGAGGAACTTCCCGAACTGGCTTAGCTGGGGCGGCTATTTCAGCCGGCGGACGAGGATATCGGCGTCCCCGTTGCGACCGACCGCAACGAAATCGCGGTCATGGTAGAGACGCGCCGCGCCGTTTCCGTCTTCGACCGAGAGGCTGACGGCCGGGAAGCCGCTCATCTTCGCCAATGTGCACACCACGTCGAGGAGCATGCCGCCGATGCCCTGCGACTGATGGTCGGGCAGGACAGCCAACGACAACTCGGGGATGTCCGCGGCCACCCAGCCGTACCCGGTGAACCGCGGCCCCACCTCGGCGGTGGTGTCGGTGGCATTGCCATCGTCTGAGGCTTCGGTATCGTCTGAGTTATCGGAATCTGCGGTGGTCTGATCACTCGCGGTGTCCTCGGGGGCGGCAGTCGACCTGTCCATCACTGCATCGAACTCGGCCAGCCGCAGCCATGCGAGGCCCACGATCTCCGGCTCCGAACCGGCAACGGAATCGTTCTCGGCGGCGTCTCCGGTGTTCGGATCTGACGCATAGGCGGCCACCGCGATGTCTCCGTTGCGGCCCCAATCCTTGAAGTAGAAGGCGGCATCGTCGCGTTCGACAAGCTCGTCGACCTCGACCCGCGGCTTGTCCATCGACCAGTTGAAGCACAGGTCGAGGAACGGCAGAAACAGCTCGTCCGGGGTGTCTGCGCCCAGAGGACGGATGCGTGATCTGAGTGCGCTCCGGCGTTCCGCCTCGGCGGGATCCAGGTTCTGACCTTCGTTCATGACGTTCCTTTCTCGACCGCACGAGCGATCCAGCTGCGGTTGCGCACGCGCCAGCCCAATGTCAGCGCCCGCAGGCCGACGAAGCCGATGCAGAACGCCGCCCACAGCCCCAGTGCACCGGGCCAGTAGAGGACGACCGGAATCAGCAGGATCGCATATCCGCCTACTGCCACCAATTGTGCCAGAGCGAGATATCTAGCGTCCTCGGCACCCATGAGGACACCGTCGAGGACGAAGACATAGCCGGCGATGGGCATGCTCAAGGCGAGGATCGGAAGGAGGCTCGTCAGCAGAGCCACGACCGCGGGGTCCGAGGAGAAGCCGCGGGGAATGAGTCCCGCGCCGGCCAACAGGATGAGACCGACGACGACTCCGAAGACTATGCCCCACAGGCACAGTCGGCGGTTGATTGCGGCCACCGCGTCGCTGTTCCGTGCCCCTAGCTGCAGTCCGATGAGCGCCTGACCGGCGATGGCCAGTGAGTCGAGGGCGAGCGCGAGGGCGAAGAAGAGACTTTGTGCGACCTGAATCGCGGCGAGTTCGGTCGTTCCCGTGGCTGTGGCGAGGAAGACGAGGATGATCAGTGCCGCGCGCAGGGAGGCGTTGCGCACCAGCAGCCAGCCGGAGGTCTTCGCCGAAGCAAGCACGCCGGACCAGTCGGGGCGGAATGTGGCATGGAATCGTTGTGCGGCCCTGATAGAGATCAGCACGTAGACGAAGCACATGCCGGCTTGTGCGATGACTGTGCCCAGCGCGGAGCCGGCGACTCCCATATCGAGACCATAGATGAAGATCGCGTTCAGCCCGATGTTGGCGATGCAGCCGGCCGCGGCCACGATCAAGGGCGTGCGCGTGTCCTGCAGTCCGCGCAGCAGCCCAGTCGCGGCGATGACGACGAGCATGAAGGGCAGACCCCACCAGGAGATGGCGAGGTAGGAGTGCGCGCCCGCGGCGATCTCGGCGCCGGGTTCGAACGCTGCGATGACAGGCTTGAGCAGAGGCAGTCCCATGGCCAAGAGCACCACCGAGGTGCACAGTGCGAGCCAAATCCCGTCGAAGCCTGCGTTGATGGCACCGGAGCGGTCCCCCGCTCCCATGCGCCTGGCAACCCGAGGTGTGGTGGCGTAGGCGAGGAAGATCATCAGCCCGAGAACGGTCTGCAGGATCGTGGACGCAATGGCCAGCGACCCCAAAGCACCGGCGCCGAGGTGGCCGACCATGGCCGTGTCAGAGAGCAGGAAGATGGGTTCGGCGATCAGCGCTCCGAGGGCCGGAAGTGCCAATCGGAGAATGTCTTTGTCGATCGCTGCCACGGATCGAGTCTAACGAATCAATCGAGTCCGACGAACCGGGTGGCATTGACTCTCGTGTCAGTGGCGAATGAGATCATATTCAAACAAACCGATCCAGTCACCGGTATTGGACTACAAGTAGATGATAGTGGAATTTTAAGGATCAGTCGCTGTTCCTGTTCTATCAAATCACCTATTTTATTTCGTCCTCTATTCGAATCTATCTATCTTTCTGTTCTATTTATCGATACACTGGATATAGACGCCAATGCCATTGAAAGGTCTCCACAGAGCGGTGGAGAGGAGGCAACGCAATGAAGCACATGAACGACAGCAGTTCGCACTACAGCGTGCATTCAGCCGACACCAGCTCGTCAGCCTCCAACGGCCGTTGCCTCGATATCGACGAGGATTCTCCATTCAGCGACCTGTCGGCTGTCTACGCCTGCAGCGACCAGGCACAGTTCGCAGCGCTCGATGCCACCAGCAGCATCTTCGTTCGCGAAGTTGCGCACTACCTCGGTCTTGCTGGTCCCGATCTGACTGTCCCCTATGACTTCGCGCCTCTCGCGGAGACCGTCCGCCGACACTGCCGTCGCAAACGCCCCCGCACGAGCTCCACAGCAGGCGCCGCTGCCAGCGCGCAGTCTCCTGCATCTTCTGCTTCGAGCGCTTCGTCCACTTCTGGCCGAAAGAAGGACCGCGGAGCTGGTCGCAGAATGCGGCGTGAGCAGAGGGAAGCCCGGGAGCACCCTGAGCCGCTTCCCGACTTTCCTGCATTCAATCCCGCGTCGACGTTCAATGGCTGGACCCATCAATACGCCTGGGCTGAAGACATCTGCGAGTACTCGACGCTCCTCGGTGCCACCACGTCGGGGGCCTATAAGCACATCACGTCTGCAATGACGCTGGTCCACGGGCTTCCACAGTTCCACCAGCGTTGCCTCGATGGCGATTTCACCATCGAACATGTCGCATTTGTGACCCGTCGCTGCCGGGATGTCGCGTTCAGATACCTGCCCAGCATTGATGACTACTTAGCCGACAGGCGTGCAGACATCACGATCGAAACGTTCAAGCGTTCGCTCGCTCTGAAGATCGCAGCACTTCAACCAGCACAGGAGACACTGGAGAAGGTCGCAGTCCGCCGCCGGGTCGATATCAGCACGGGTGACGATGGGACCGCATATCTCACGTTGACTGGGCCAGCTCCAGAACTTCACGCCTGCTATAGACGGGTCGAAGCATTCGCTCGAGCCGTCTACAAGGGAAATATCGATGCATTCGGCGACCAACTGAACGATGGTGAGTCCTTCGACGACGATCGCGGCATCGACGCGCTCATGTTCGACATTCTCACTCGCACCCGACCCCAGCTGAAGCTTCGGATCACCAGCAACAACACGACAACTGGGGACATATCGAGCACGGACTTTCCGATCGATGGCCTTTTCGCTGGACCTGACGGTGTCCCCATGTCGCCCGAGGAATCTCTGCTCGATTGCATCGAACGGACCTTTGGTCAGATGAACGACGAGACTTCAGTACCGGCCGGCGCAAACGACCAAGAGCATGCAGCCGGGCAAGGACGGGCCGCCGCCCAAGGACAGGGCGACAGCCAGGAACAGACCACCAGCAAAGGACAGGCTGCATCCGACTACTGGTTGCGCGACCCGCGATTCTTCGAAGCCATGATCAACAGTCGGCCGACACCGGGTAGGGCATTCTGGCCGCCCGGGACCGACCCGCAGACACCGCTCGACGATGATTCCTCGTCCCCATATGACGGATCGACAAGTACGGTCAGCTACGAGGTTCTCCTCGACTTACCCACCCACGAATATTGGCTTTCCCACCAAGCACGGACGACGATCACCGTCCCCATGTTCACACTGCTCAGCCAGTTCCTCGGCACTTCAGATGACGAGACAAGTACCGAACCGGCCCGGACGCCGAAGACACCTGCCAATGCAGAGGCCCCACCCGTAGAAGTTAAAACAGCCGAGGGTAAAGAAACAGATGCAGATGTTTGCGATCTGGCCGGGATGCTTCCGGACGGCTCCCCTCTGCCAGCCGACATGGCACGCAGGCTCGCCGGATATGCGTCAACATGGACACGCATCCTCACGGATCCAGCGACCGGCACACCACTGGATGCGAAGGCGATCAACTACACGATCCCCAACAGCGTTCGCCAGCCCCTTTCCGCCCAATGGATGAACTGCACCATGCCCGGGTGCACTCGGCGGGCCGAACTCACAGAAGTCGATCACATCATCCCCTTCGACCACAGCAGCCCACAAAGCGGTGGCCACACCCGATTCGGCAACCTGCACAATCTCTGCAAACTTCATCACCAGGCAAAGACAGACCGGAAGTTCTCGGTCAGAATGACCGAACCTGGACGGCTCGAGTACATTTTCAGACACGGGATCACGACGGAAGTCATGCCGCCTGACAACCCGATCAATGTCGAGCATGCCAAGCTGTTCCTCAAGTATTTCGCGACACCGCCACCACAAACGGCTGCCCCACCCCCAACTGCGGCCTCGCCGAGAGCTGCCCCGTGTGCCACAGAGGCTCCCCCACGGCAGACGGACGAACAGAAGGAGTCCGAGACGGCAGAAGAAAAGCCGCCGACCGCGCAGTCACAAACTGCGCAGCCGACGACTGCTCCTACCGGGAAAGGTCAGTCCCCCGTGTGGGCCGAATACGTTGACCCCTTCTCTGGCCAACCCGAGCAGAACGCGAAGCAGCAGATCTGGGGTTCGGGTGAGAAGCCACCATTCTGATGATCAGCCAGATGATGAAGCTTCAGCCAACGTATTGGGTCAGCAGACTTCGAAGAGTCCGGCCGCTCCCTGACCGCCGCCGATGCACATCGTGACGACGACATACTTGACTCCGCGGCGACGCCCCTCGATGAGAGCGTGACCGACCAGGCGGGCACCGGTCATTCCGTAAGGGTGACCGACCGAGATTCCTCCACCGTCGACGTTGTACTTCTCTGGATCGATCCCGAGGCGGTCACGGCAGTAGAGAGCCTGGACCGCGAATGCTTCGTTGAGCTCCCACAGACCGATGTCATCGATGGACAGTCCCTGCGCCTTGAGCAGCTTCGGAATCGCAAAGACGGGACCGATCCCCATCTCGTCGGGATCGCAGCCAGCGACGGCCATGCCCCGATAGATGCCCAGTGGCTCCAGTCCACGTCGGCTCGCTTCATCACTCGACATCAGTACCGAAGCAGAGGCTCCGTCAGACAGCTGTGAAGCATTGCCAGCGGTGATGCTTGGGACCTTCGAAGCGTCGCCGGGCTTGAGGACTGGGTTCAGACCAGCCAAGCTCTCCAAGGTCGTCGACGGACGGTTCCCTTCATCGCGCTCGAGAGTCACCTGTTGAGCCGAGGTTTCCTTGGTCTCCTTGTCCACGACGATCTTCGTCGTCGGCAACGCGACGATCTCGTCGTCGAACCGGCCAGCCTCCTGGGCTGCGGCAGTCCGCTGCTGCGAAGAAAACGCGTACTCGTCCTGTGCTTCCCGGCTGATGCCATAGCGTTCGGCCACAACCTCGGCGGTGGCGAGCATCGGGTAGTAGATTCCGGGAACATGTTCGACCAGCCACGGGTCCTTCGCCCGGAACATATTCATCTTGTCGTTCTGCACCAGGGACACAGACTCCATGCCGCCGCCGACTGCAATCTCCTGGCCATCGAAGAGGATCTGCTTGGCAGCGGTGGCGATCCCCATCAGCCCGGAGGAGCACTGACGATCAATCGTCATTCCTGAGACCGTTGTCGGGAGGCCGGCTCGCAGTGCCGCCTGGCGAGCGACGTTGGTGGATTGGCTGCCCTGCTGCAGGGCTGCACCGAAGACGACGTCTTCGACTTCGCCCCCTTCCAGACCTGCCCGTGAGACAGCGTGGGAAATGGCGTGACCCGCCAATTCCTGGGCTTGGGTGTCGTTGAACGCACCCTTGTACGCCTTTCCGATCGGAGTTCTAGCAGTGGAGACGATGACTGCTTCGCGCATGACGTGCCTTTCTTCAGTGAGGTGCGCCGGACCGGAGTTCGTCGCGATGTCAGTGGGACTAGATTGTCAGTAGGACCAGAGTCTCAATGAGACCAAAGTGTCTGTGAGACCAGAATGCCAGTGGGACCGGAGTCCGCTGTTGGTCAGTTTTTCGGCCCTCCAGCGACATAGATGACCTGGCCGGAGACGAAGCCGGCTCCCTCTGAGGCGAGGAATGATGCCGTGTGAGCAATGTCTTCGGGCTTTCCCGTGCGCGCAACGGGAATCTGTCCGACTCCCGCTGCGATGAAGTCTTCGTAGTTCACGCCCATCCGCTCAGCGGTGGCTTTGGTCATGTCGGTTTCGATGAGGCCGGGAGCAATCGCGTTGGCCGTGACTCCGAACTTGCCGAGCTCGATCGCCCAGGTCTTCGTCATTCCCTGGATTCCCGCTTTGGCCGCGGAGTAGTTCGTCTGGCCACGGTTGCCCAACGCTGATGTCGACGACATCGATACGATGCGCCCGTATTTGGCCTCGACCATGTAGGCCTGAACTGCCTTGGCCATCAGGAACGCACCGCCGAGGTGGACGGAGAGGACCTTCTGGAATTCCTCGTGCGTCATCTTGAACAGCAGGTTGTCTCGCAGGATGCCGGCGTTGTTGACGAGGACTGTCGGCGCACCAAGAGTTTCGGCAACGGTCTTCACTGCTGACTCGACGGAGGCTTCGTCGGAGACATCGGTGTCGATCCCCAGCCCCTTCACGCCTGCGGCTTCAACGGCCTTGACCGTATCTTCAGTCGGACCCATGTCGAGGATCGCAACGTTCATTCCGTCTGCTGCCAGGCGCTGGGCGATAGCGGCTCCGATGCCGCGGCCGCCACCTGTGACGATTGCTGTCCGAGTCATGACGATTTTCCTCCGAAATGCTGGTTCGTGATTGGGCGCGACAACAGTGATGTGGATCTCACCTCTCGCAACTTCCACCATAGACCACATTTCTCACTGAACGATTGTTTGCTCAGGAATTGGGATCTCGACTTCCCGCGACTGCCGACCAATGCTCACTTCAACACCGCACCCTGGGCGACCGACCCCAGCTCCGACCACCACAGGAGCACAACACGAGCCGACCAGACTGCACCGCATCGCGGTGTGAGAACAAAAGTCAACGATTTCCAAAATGAGATTGACATCACATTTGATGATGTATAGGTTCCATTCTAAGCCTCAATCGAATATTCGTTCAGATTGGCTTCGGGGCCTATTCAGGCATCCCGACAATTTAAAGGAGCGCTGTTGCTCCGTCTCACTTTTCAAAGGAGAAAAGATGACCTCAATCCCGCGAAGGGCGAGCCGTCCTGTGCTTGCTGCGGCCGTCATCAGCACATTTGCACTGGCTCTCGGCGCATGCGGTGGGGGCGGTGGAAGCGGAGACTCCGGAGGCGGCGATGAATCTGTAGTCATCGGCTATACAGGTCCCCTGAGCGGCGGAGGGGCAGCCTATGGAGAGAACGTCCAGACCGGACTCCAGATGGCTGTCGACGATATCAACAAAGATGGGCTCGAAGTCGACGGGAAAAAGGTCACCATCGAGCTCAAGTCCCTCGACGACAAGTATGCGCCGTCCACCGCAGCCAGCAATGCACAGCGACTGGCAGATCAGGACAAAGCCCCTGTTGTCGTCTCCCCCAATGCCGGGGCCATCAAGGCGATCCAGCAGATCAACGACGGTCGCTCCAAGTTCTTGATCTCCGCGTACACCTCGGATCCTGCCATCGTGCAGGCCGACAATCCGCTGACGATGATGATTCCGCCGAACTTCGAGTCCTATGCCAAACCGTTCACTGAGCAGGGAATGAAGCATGGCGGCAAGAAGCTCGCTCTGCTCGGCACCCAGAGCGAATACGGTCAGCAGTGGACGAAGGCGATCACGGACGAGTGGAAGAAGGCCGACGGCAAAATCGGTGCAGACAACAGCATTGACTATGCCACCGTCTCGGACTTCGCCGGCCCAGTCTCGAAGGCGCTGTCAGAGAAGCCGGACAGCATCTTCGTCGGTGGCCCTTCACAGCCGACCGCACTGATCATGGAAGAGGCGAAGAAGCAGGGCTTCAAGGGCAGCTTCCTTGTGATGGACCAGGCGAAACTCGACGAGATGGCAACCGTGACCAAGCTCGAGAACCTGACGAACTCCGTTGGAGTGCTGCCAGTCAAGGAATACGAGGATCCGGGCACAAAGGACTTCCTCAAGCACTTCGCGGAAGTTGCCGGTGAGAAGAAGGTCGCGACCAGCGAGACTGCGCTGAACTATCAGAGCATCGCCATCATCGCCAAGGCGATGGAAGAAGCGGGTACAACCAGCGATCCAGAGAAGATTCGGGCAGCGATCCCCGACGCACTCAGCAAGGTCGATGACAAGTACAAGGTCAACGGCTTCCCGACCGAAATCTCAGATGAGGGCCACCTGGTCAACCCTGAGCTGGAGGTCACCTACCTCGACAAGGACGAGAAGTACACGAAGGTACCCGTAGAGCAGGTATCCGACGCCAAGTAGTCACCATCGTCTAGTAGTCACCATTGTCGGCGCTTCCCGCAGCGGGGTATGAGCTTCATACCCCGCTGTGGCGCCGTCTGACGTCCTGTGAGGATTCGCTTCATGACCCTTTTCATCCAACAGCTCTTCAACGGCGTTGCACTCGGCGGTGTGTACTGCCTTGCAGCAATCGGTCTCACCCTAGTCTTCGGCGTCCTGCGCATCCCCAACCTGGCGCACGGTTCGCTGTACATGCTCGGCGCCTACGTCACCTACTTCTTCCTGACCACGGTTGGAGTGCCCTATGTGGCAGCCATCGGCATTGCAGCACTCATCCTGTTCGTCCTCGGTGTGCTGCTCGAACGCTTGGTCTTCCACCCTCTGCGTAACTCACCGCACACCCATCACATGATTGCGGCCATCGGCGCCATGTTCTTCTTCCAGGCCGTGGCACAGGCGATCTGGGGCGCCGATTTCCGGCGGATGGAGACACCGATCTCGGGAAGCCTGCGTATTCTGGGCGCTGAGATCTCCGCACAGCGCATCGTGATCATCGTGACTGCAGTCGTCGTGCTCTCTCTGCTGACATGGTTCATCAAACGATCCATCCACGGCCAGACGATCGAAGCCATCGAACAAGACCGGACAGGATCGGCTCTGGTCGGAATCAACCCCGCCATGGTCTCGATGCTGACTCTTGGCTTGTCCGCGCTTCTGGTCACAATCGCGGCCGGCCTCGTCTCTCCCATCAACCTCCTCTCCCCCACGATGGGTGACTCGCTCAACCTCAAGGTGTTTGCGATCATCATCCTCGGCGGCCTCGGATCGTTGCCGGGCGCCATCGTCGGCAGCTTCGCGCTGGCGATAGCGGAGACGATGACCTCAACCTATATCTCCTCGGCTGTCGGAGAAGCGGTGGCCTTCATCGTTCTGGTGGCGGTGCTCGCGATCAAACCCACAGGCCTGTTCGCAAAGGCGGTGCAGCGATGAATGCACTGAAGAATCCCCGCATCCTCGGCACACTGGCTGTGCTGCTCATCATCGCCCTGACACCGGTGGCTTTCGGCGACGAGAACTACATCATGCGCGTGATCACCGTCGGACTGTGTTCGGCGATCGCGGTCTACGGCATGAACATCATCCTCGGCTTCACCGGGCAGCTGTCGCTGGCCCAGGGTGGCTTCTTCGGCATCGGGGCTTACACGGTCGGATTGCTGACGACGGATTTCGATTGGTCATTCTGGCAGGCCTTCCTCGTCGGCGTGGTCGGCACCTCCGCCATCGGTTACCTGTTCGGACTCATCGCACTGCGTACGAAGGACGAGTACTTCGCCATCTTCACGATGGCCATCGGCTTCATCATCTATCTGACCATCAGCCGATGGGAATCGGTGACTCACGCCCATTCCGGAGTCAACAATGTGAAGTTCCCCGAGGCTGGGGATCTGATCGATTTCAGCAACCCGACGGCGATGTTCTATCTCGTCTTCATCATCCTTCTGGCCTGCGTCTACGTCACGTATGCGATCCGTCGCTCCAGCGTTGGTCGCACACTGCTGACGATTCGAACCAGCGAGGACCTTGCCGACGCGATCGGCGTGAATGTGGGGCTGAGCAAGCAGCTCGCCTTCGCTGCGTCAGCCTTCTTCGGCGGCATCGGCGGCGGCCTCTATGCCTCCGTCGTCGGTTTCATCGGCCCCGATGCTGCGACCGTGGACAAGACATTCGAGTTTCTGATGTTCATCCTGGTCGGAGGCATGGGCACTGTGGCCGGGCCGCTGGTGGGCACCATGATCGTGACGTTCCTGTTCGAACTCTTCCAGGACTTCCAGGCCTACCGGTTCATCGTGCTCGGGCCCATCATCATTGCACTCGTGATCTTCGCCCCGCGCGGAGTCGTGGGGTACCTGGGTGGGTTCATCGACAAACGAGCGCGAAAGCGACGAATCGGCTCCGCTCGCAAGGACGGCTCAACTCCTGCCGGCACTCCGAGCAGCGCTGACGCTGCCGGTCACCGAGGAGCTCCCGCCGACACCATCACCACGACCGAGGAGAAGAAGTGACGCTGCTCGAAATCAGAGGCCTCGGGAAACGCTTCGGCGGACTTGATGCCGTGAAGAATGTCGACCTCGATGTGCAGGAAGGACAGATCACCGCTGTGATCGGTCCCAACGGTGCCGGCAAGTCAACTCTGTTCAACCTCATCCATGGGTTCTATCGCCCCACCGCTGGGACCGTGTCCTTCAACGGGCGGGATATCACCCACTCGTCTCCGCACAACTCGGTCAACGGGGGAATTGCGCGAACCTTCCAGACGACGCACCTCTTCGACGACTCCACACTGTTGGAGAACGTGTTGGCCGGTCGCATCGTCCGGTCCAAGTCCAATGTCTTCGACGCGATCTTCCACACTCCGCGGCATCGCCGGGAATCGGCACTCAATCAGGACAAGGCGCTCGAAGCGCTCGACTTCTGCGGTGTCGCCGAATTCCGGCACGACCTTGCGTCCAATGTTCCGCAGGAAGTGCAGAAGCGCACGGCCGTCGCGATGGCATTGGCGACCGAACCTGAGCTGATACTCCTCGATGAACCTGCTGGAGGCATCCCCGAGGAGGAGACCACGGACTTCGGCAATCTCATTCGCTCTCTGCCCGGTCGCGGGGTGTCGGTGCTGCTGGTCGAACACAAGATGTCGATGATCATGGGCCTAGCAGACACGATCCTCGTTCTCGATCACGGTCAGAAACTGGCGATCGGCTCCCCCGCGGAGATCCAGAGCAATCCGGACGTGATTCGTGCCTACTTGGGATCGACCAAGGATGAGGAGAACTGATGCTCTCGCTGGAGAACATAAGCGTCGGCTATGACGCGACTGACGTGCTGCACGGGGTGAGCATCACTGCCCAGCCCGGTGAGCTGACGGTGATCCTGGGAGCCAACGGCTCGGGAAAGACCACCTTGTTCAAGACCATCAGCGGACTTCTGCGCACGCGTTCGGGAACGATCGAATACAACGGGCACCCCATCCAACGAACTCGGCCGAACACCATCGTCAAACGCGGCATCGCTCATTGCCCCGAGGGGCGGCACCTGTTCGGGAAGATGTCGGTTGAGAAGAATCTCCGCTTGGGCACGTACCCGCACAGGGATCGCACCCGCACCGAGGAGATCCTCAATGAAGTCCTCGAGCTGTTTCCCATTTTGAAGGAGAAGTCGGCCCAGCCTGCAGGTTCGCTCTCGGGCGGACAGCAGCAGATGGTGGCGATCGGTCGCGCGTTGATGTCAGACCCCAGCCTGCTGATCTTAGACGAGCCGTCTATGGGCCTGGCTCCCCTGGTTGTCGAACAGGTGCTGGAATCGATTGCACAGATCAACAGGAACGGAATCGGCGTGCTGCTCAGTGAGCAGAATGCCAAGGCTTCCTTGGCGATCGCCCACCGTGGATATGTGTTGGCTGAGGGACGAGTCGTGCTTGCCGACGATGCCGAGAAGCTGCTCGACAACCCTCAAGTGCAGGCGGCCTACCTGGGACTGTGAACCGGTCGGGCACACGCATCACGCCCACGGTTCGGCACAGGCGCAGCTCTCAGACGACTTCGACCTCTGGTGCTTCGCATTCGCTGCGAGGCACCAGAGGTCGATGGAGCACTGCTACCGGTCGAAGGAGCACTGCCATGAGTCGAAGTGAACCGCCGCAGTCGATGAACCGCTGAAGCTCATTCGAAGCGGGAGACGTCTCCGGCTCCGACGCGGGCAACCACTGGTTCCCGACCGGTGAAGTCGATGACGGAGGTCGGGACGTTGCCCGGTACTCCGGATTCGATGACGGCGTCCAGTTCGTGGCCGATCTGTTCGACGACCTCGTCGGCCTGGGTCAGCGGGTCCTCGGCGCCGGGCAGCAGCAGGGTCGATGACAGAATGGGCTCGCCCATTGCTTCAACGAGCGCCAGTGCTGTCACATTCTGAGGAATGCGTGCACCGACCGAGTGCTTTTTGGCGTGCATCATGCGACGTGGAACTTCCTTCGTCGCCTTCATGATGAATGTGTAGGGCCCCGGAGTCATCGACTTGATGACCCTGAAGTCAGAGTTGTCGACGATGACGAACTGTCCCAGTTGGGCGAAGTCGCGGCACATCAGAGTGAAGTGATGCTTCGAGTCCAGTTGCCTGATGCGGGTGATCCGCTCGATTCCGGCCTTATTGTCCAAGGCACAGCCCAGGGCATAGCCCGAGTCTGTGGGGTAGGCGATCAGTCCGCCGTCCCGCAGAGTCTGCACGGCCTTCTCGATCATTCGGTTCTGTGGGTTCTCAGGATGAATATTCAGTACAGTCGCCATACTTCATGCTAACCACTCACAGCATACGAGGCGAGAGGCATGACGTAATCGATCGCACAATTCTGCGGTCCCGACCGCCAGAGACTTCGTCTGCCGAGCTATCGGGTCAGTTCTTCGGTCCGGACGTGTCCTGCTCGGCTTCACTGTGCGGCGTAGTCAGGCTATCTTCGTCGGCAGCTGACGCGGCAGACTCCTCCGACTCTTCCGAATCAGACATCCCCAACGGCGATCCGAGAGTGTCGCCCAATGACTCGGTCACTGGTGACACCGGTGGTTCCTCCGTAGAACTGTTCGCAGTCGTCGGGTCCGAGGCGAGGAGAATGTTCACCCATTTGGCCTTCGGGTCTGCGTCGACGAGCAGCGCCTTGAGCAGAAGTGTCGCAGGCAGTGCGAGGAGCGCACCGAGCCATCCGAGCACCCACACCCAGAACAGCAGCGACAGGAAGGACACCAATGGTGTGACCCCGACCGACTCGCCCGTGAACTTCGGTTGGATGATCGATTGGATGACGAAGTTGAGCACACTGTAGGCGATGACGACCCACAGCGCCGACTGCCAACCGCTGTCGACGAGGGCAAGCAGTGCCGGAGGGATGAGGCCGATGACGAACCCGATGTTGGGAATGTAGTTCGTCAGGAACGCGAGCACGCCCCACACCCAGATCAGCGGGACGTCGATGATCGCCAGAGCGATGACGTCGAGGACAGCCACGATGAGGCCGAAGACCGTGGCCACGACCCAGTAGCGTCGGACCCCACTGGCGAAACCGCCGAGTGAGGCCGCCAGCGAGGGCTTGACGTCGAGGAGCATCAGCATGCGCCGGTCGATGCCCATGGAGTCCATGGCGACGAAGAACACTGCCATGACGACAGTGGTCAGCAGCCCAGCGACCAACGACACATTGGTCAGCAGCGGATACACAGCGTCGATGAGGGATCTGACGTTGAACTGCTGGAACTGCTGTTGGAGGACTGAGGACGTGACACCGATATCGGACAGGAACGACAGTGCGCTCTGGTAGGTCGCGACGAGCTGTTCACCGTAGCTGGGGATGAGGAGCACGAGTTCGGCAACGGACCATGCCGTCAGCCCGAAGAAGCCGAAGATCATCACCAGCACGAGGAGCACCGAGATGGTGGCTCCGATCGCACGCGGCACCTTCAGCTTGGTCAGATACTTCTGCAGCGGATAGACGACGATGTAGAAGTTGAGCGCCAGGAACACCGGAGCGACGATGTCCTGGAGTCCTTTGAAGAACATCAGGGCATAGGCCAGACCGGCGATCGTCAACGCGATGACAAGCGCCCTGGCAGGCCGGCTGGCATGCCAAGGACGTTGTTCACGAGTCAGCTCAGGCTGCTGCTCACGATGATTCAGCTCCGGTCGCTGCCCGTGGAACTGCCCGTCAACGCTCACTCAGCGCCCTTTCCGCTTCTCCCTGATTCGCATCGACACCTCGATGGGAGTTCCCTTGAACCCGAACGTCTCACGCAGACGCCTGACAATGAAACGACGATACCCCGGATCGAGGAATCCGGAGGTGAAGAGCACGAACTTCGGTGGCCGGGACTGTGCCTGGGTTCCGAACAGGATCCTCGGCTGCTTGCCTCCGCGCACCGGGTGAGGGTTCGCGGCGACCAGTTCACCGAGGAATGCGTTGAGTCGCCCGGTTGGGATGCGTGTGTCCCATCCCTCCAGAGCCGCCTCCATCGCGGGGACCAGCTTGTCGGCGTGGCGTCCGGTCTTGGCCGAGATGTTCACTCGCGGAGCCCAGGCCACATGAGCCAGGTCCCGCTCGATCTCGCGCTCGAGATAGTAGCGACGCTCGTCATCGAGAAGATCCCATTTGTTGAACGCCAGCACCACGGCACGGCCGGCTTCAGCCGCCGTCGTGACGATGCGAACGTCCTGTTCGCTCAAGGGCTCCTGGACCTCAAGGAGGACCAGAGCCAGCTCCGCGCGTTCCAGAGCGGTCTGGGTGCGCAGCGCAGCATAGAAGTCAGCACCGCTGGCCTGGTGAGCACGACGACGGATTCCGGCGGTGTCCACGAAACGCCACTGCTTGTCACCGAGCTCGATGAGTTCGTCGACCGGGTCGCGGGTGGTGCCGGCGACGTTGTCCACGAGCACACGGTCGGAACCGATGAGCTGGTTGAGCAGGGAGGACTTTCCGACGTTCGGTCGCCCCACCAGAGCGATCCGACGTGGACCGCCCTCTTCGATGCGGGTTTCGACGGCAGAGACCTCGGGCAGGATTGTGAGCACCTCGTCGAGGAGGTCAGCGACCCCGCGACCGTGGAGACCGGACACCGTGAACGGCTGTCCCAGACCCAGGCCCCAGAGTTCGGCGGCCATGAGCTCGCCGCGTTCGTCATCGACCTTGTTGGCGGCGAGGATGACGGGCTTCTTCTTCCGGCGCAGCATCTTCACGACCATTTCATCGGTCGCGGTCGGTCCGGTCGTGGCATCCACGACGAGGACCACGGCGTCGGCCATGTCGACGGCGACTTCGGACTGGATCGCGATGCGCGAGGCCATGCCCTTGGAGTCCGAGTCCCAACCGCCGGTATCGACGAGGGTGAATTCCTTCGTGTTCCATTCCGCCCGGTAGCTCACCCGGTCACGGGTGACTCCGGGGACGTCTTCGACCACGGCTTCACGGCGGCCGAGGATCCTGTTGACCAGGGTCGATTTGCCCACGTTGGGGCGCCCGACGACGGCCAGGACGGGGTCAGCCCCGCGGGTCTCTTCGGCTTCGAACTCGAAACCGTAGGCGTCGAGCAGTGCCCGGTCCTCGTCTTCGAGGTCATAGCTGGAGAGACCGGCTTCGAGAGCAGTCGCCCTCTTCTCGGCCTCCTCGTCGCTGATGCTCTCGAGACGCTCGGCCAGATGCTCGTCCGGGTTCTCGTGGAATTCTGAATCAGTCATTGTGAGTCCTTCACCAGTTTCAGCACCGTCTCGACCACCTGGTCGAAATCGATGTCACTGGTATCGAGTGTGTAGACACCTTCGGAGGCTTCCAAGAAGCTCGTTGTCGCTGAGTCCTTGGCGTCACGGCCGGTGACCTGGGATTGGGTGGCGGCGAGAGCCTCGGCGTCGGCGTTTCCGTGGAGCTCCTTGGCCCGGCGGGCCACGCGAACCTCGTCACGGGCGGTCATGAGGATGCGAACCTCAGCGTCCGGGGCCACGACGGTCGTGATGTCACGTCCCTCGACGACGATTCCCTCCGGTGCCGCGGCGATGATGGTCCGCTGCATGTCGATGAGCTCTTCGCGGGCATCGACGACGGCAGACACGGTCTGCACGTTCTCCGACACCTCGGGTTCGCGGATCTCCTCGCTGACATCAATTCCGTCGACGGAGACGAAGAACTCGTCCGGATCGGTCGAGATCTCCAGATCGACCCCGCGGACCTGTTCGAGGACGTCGACCGGGTCGGTCACGCCCCGGTTGAGGCACAGCCAGGCCATCGCACGGTACATGGCACCCGTGTCGAGGTAACTGTAGCCCAATCGGCGGGCCGTTTCCTTCGCGGTGCTCGACTTGCCGACCCCGCTTGGTCCGTCAATGGCGACGACGCTCATGCAATTCCCTCTTTCTCGATGGCGGATTCGGGAATCTGCCATCCCTTCGACAACAAACCGATCTCAAGTTCCTGCTGGGTGGCCGGCACCACCGAGACATCGACGATCCCGATTTTCTGACCCGGCGCGTGATCCATCCGGAAGTCCTCGACGTTGATGTTCAGGTCACCGATGTCCTTGAACAGTGTGGCCAGAGTTCCCGGGGTGTCGGGAACCAAGATCGTGACTACAGCATATTTGGTCGGAGCCTGTCCGTGCTTGCCCGGAATCCGATCGTGACCTTCATTGCCCAACGCAATGGCCTTGGCCAGTGCGCCTGTCGAGCCGGGGCCCAATTCCAGAGCAGTGATGACCTCGTCGAGTTCGGTGCGCAGATCCAGCAGCACCGAGCGGATCTCCTCGGAGTTCCCGGCCAAGATCTGCGTCCACAGGCGCGGGTCGGAGGCGGCGATCCGCGTCACGTCTCGCAGTCCCTGACCTGCCAGTGCGACTTCCTCCAACGGCGCATGACGCAGCTGCGAGGCCACCAGCGAGGCGACGACCTGCGGCACGTGTGAGACCTTCGCGACCGCGGCATCGTGGATGCGCGGATCAAGATGGATGACCGAGGCACCGGTGGCTTCCGCCATCGTGACGACCTCGCCGAGGCGGCTGCCCGGTGTGTCCTCATCCGAGCAGATCACCCATGGTCGGGCCGTGAACAGGTCCGACCGGGCAGCGATCGCCCCCGACTTCTCCCGGCCCGCCATCGGGTGACACCCGATGTAGCGGCTGAGTTCGGCCTCGCCGACCAGTTCCCGCACCGCTTCGAGCAGGCGAGTCTTGATGCTGGCGACGTCGGTGACCGTGGCGTTCGGGTAGGTCTCCAGCGCCGTCGCGATCGTCTGCGTGGCAACATCCGGTGGAGTGGCGACGACGACGATCTGCGGATCTTCGGCATCGAGACGTGCGGAACTGACAGTCCCTGCCCCCAGATCGGCCGCCAGCTGCTGGGCGGTCGGTGAGGTGTCTTCGAGGCTGACCTGGTACTTCTGTGCACTCAACGCCAGTCCGAGGCTCGCGCCCAGCAGACCGGTGCCGATGATGTGGATTCTCACAAGCCGACGGCCTCGAAGAGCTCGCCGATCTCGTCCGAACGCAGCGGGCGGATCTTGCCCTGCCTCTGCTCGTCCAAGGTGATGGGACCGAACTTCGTGCGCACCAGACGTTCGACCGGGTGGCCGACCTCCTTGAGCAGGCGACGCACAATGCGGTTGCGGCCCGAATGCAGAGTCAGTTCGACCACGGACTTGCCGGGCGTCGAATCCACGAGCTTGAACGAATCGACCTTGACGAAGCCGTCGTCGAGGTCCATGCCTGCCTTGAGGCGAGAGCCCACGTCCTTGGCCAGCTGTCCCCGGACCTGGGCCAGGTAGGTCTTGGGGATCTCGTAGCGCGGGTGAGCCAAGCGGTTGCTCAGCTCCCCGTCATTGGTCAGCAGGATGAGTCCCTCGGTCTCGGTGTCGAGTCGTCCCACGTGGAAGAGACGGTCGACGCGGTTCTTGACGTAGTCGGCCAGGCAGGGGCGCCCGTCCGGGTCGCTCATCGTCGACACGACTCCGGCCGGCTTGTTCAGCACGAGGTAGACCTTCTGAGTCTGTGTCGAAATTCTCACTGCGTCGACGTACACGGCTTGGGTTTCGGTGTCGATTCGGGTGCCCAGCTCGGTCACGATGGAACCGTCCACTTCGACCCGTCCGTCGAGGATCAGCTGCTCACATGCACGACGTGAGCCCAGGCCCGCCTCGGCGAGGATCTTCTGCAGTCTCACACCCCCGCTGACATGGGCATCCGACTTCTCGCCCGTGCCTGACTGCGACCGCTGGGAGCCTCGTGCAGAGGTGCTGGATCGCTGTTTTCGGGTCGGACGATTGTTGCGCCCGCCTGGCGCTCGGGGATCACGGTATGGACTCATAATGTCCATTCTCTCAAATCAATCGTCAACTCGTGACATCTCATCGTCGAGATCGGCCATCTCGTCCTCCACAGAGGCCAGAACCTCCGTGTTGTCGGCACCCAATTCGGCGACATCGGCGTCCTCGGGGAGGTACGGAGCAATCTCCGGCAGGTCGTCGATGCTGTTCATTCCCAGGGCGTCGAGGAACTGGTGGGTAGTGGTGTAGAGCAGCGCCGAGGTGGTCGCCTCCTTGCCCGCTTCGACGATGAGTCCGCGCAGCAGCAGGGTGCGGATCACGCCGTCGACGCTGACCCCGCGGATGGCGGCGATGCGCGGGCGCGAGATCGGCTGCCGGTAGGCGATGACGGCCAGGGTCTCGAGTGCGGCCTGCGACAGCTTCGCGCTCTGTCCGGAGGTGAGGAAGTCCTTGACGATCTCGTGATAGTCCCCGCGGGAGAAGATGCGGAAGCCTCCCGCGACGAGGCGGATCTCGAATCCGCGCTGCCTGCGGTCTTCCCCGCCGTCGTAGTCGGCCTTGAGCTCGGCGATGGCATCGGTAACGGTGTCCTCATCGAGCCCGAGGGCGGTGGCCAGCTCGGTCACCGAGACAGCGGAGTCGCTGATCATGAGGACGGCCTCGATCCCGGCCAGGATTTCATCGTCGATCATGCCGGTCCCTCTTCCTTCTCGGCAGTGTCTTCCTCGTTGACGCCGCCCGCGTATTCTTCGCCACCGTATTCCTCCACGGGAGCGCCGTCCCACTCCCCCTCGGTTCGCAGGTCGACCCCATCGTCGGTGGAGTCGGTGCGGGAGATGAGCAGCGGCCCCAGCGGCTCCTCCTGCGCGAAGTCACACAGGCCGACCTTGAACAGCTCCAGCAACGCGAGAAAGCGGGCCACGACGACCAGCGTGTTGTCAGCGGTGTCGAGGAGCTTCTGGAAGTCCAGGTCCCCGGCCCGCAGCAGGCTGAGGATGTGGCCGCGCTGTTCGGAGACGCTGACCAGCGGCAGATGGATGTGGTCGACGGCGACGCTCGGGGGCGTGTGGTCGCGTTGGAGCACGGTTGCGTAGAGCCCGGCCAGCTCACCGGGACCGATGTGCATCTGCAGCGGGGGCAGCACGTCCTGGAATTCGGGTTCGAGTCCGACGCTGCGTGGTGCCCTGACCGACCCCGCGGCCATGGCTTCGGCGAAGAATCTGCTCACGGACTTATAGGCCCGATACTGCAGGAGCCGGGCGAACAGAAGATCACGAGCTTCGAGCAGTTCGAGGTCGAGTTCCTCCTCGCCGTCCTCGTTGGGCAGCAGTCGCGCCGTCTTGAGGTCGAGGAGGGTCGCGGCCACCAACAGGAACTGGGAAATCTCGGCGAGGCTGGAACCGGCTTTGGCACCGGTGCGTTCGCTGAGACTCGTCGTGTACGCGATGAACTCATCGGTCACCTCGGCGAGGGCGATCTCTGTGACGTCGAGGCGACGTTTCGAGATCAGGCCGAGGAGCAGGTCGAAGGGACCGGAGAAGTTCTCCAGCTCAACCTGGAACCCCTCGTGCACGGTCTCGCTCAGGGTGCGCCTCCGCGGGCGATGAGCTCCCTGGCCAGGCGACGATAGGCTTCCGAGCCTGCGTGCTTGGGAGCGAAGCTCGTGATCGGTTCGGCGGCGACCGAGGCATCCGGGAACTTCACAGTGCGGTTGATGACCGTCTCGAAGACCTTGTCGTCGAAGGCCTCCGTGACACGCGACATGACCTCTTTGGAGTGCAGCGTGCGCGAGTCGAACATCGTGGCCAGGATCCCGTCGACGACGAGGGAGGGATTGAGCCGGTCCTGGATCTTCTCGATGGTCTCCACCAACAGCGCGACACCACGGAGGGCGAAGAACTCGGTCTCAAGCGGAATGATGACGCCGTGCGCGGCCGTCAGCGCGTTGACAGTGAGGAGGCCCAGGGATGGCTGGCAGTCGATGAGGATGACATCGTATTCGTCGGCGACCTTGGACAGCACACGGGAGAGGATCTGCTCCCGAGCGACCTCGCCCACGAGCTGGACTTCGGCGGCGGAGAGGTCGATGTTGGCCGGGAGGATGTCGATGTTGTCGAAATCGGTGCCGACGATGACCTCGTGGGGGTCAAGACGTGAGTTCATCAGCAGGTTGTAGACGCTGATCTCGAGGTCATAGGGGTTGACGCCCAGCCCAACGGACAGTGCGCCCTGCGGGTCGAAGTCGACGAGCAGCATCTTGCGGCCGTAGGCGGCCAGTGAGGCGCCGAGGTTGATCGACGAGGTCGTCTTGCCGACGCCGCCCTTCTGGTTGACCATCGCGATGATGCGGGCGGGCCCATGAGTGTCCAGCGGTGCTGGTTCGTCGAAGTCCTGCTGCTCGGGGACAGTGGATTTCGATTTGGGAATATCCAACGCCTGTTGCGTATTCATCACTCGGATGGCCACCTTTCATTGCTCTCTGCTCCAACCCTACCGCGCCCGAGGGTGCGAGGTCGCGTACACTTCCCGCAATGTTTCCTCCGACACCTTGGTGTAGATCTGCGTGGTAGTGACTGAGGCGTGTCCCAGCAGTTCTTGGACAACGCGGATATCGGCCCCGCCTTCGAGCAGGTGTGTCGCAAACGAGTGTCGGAACGTATGCGGTGACACCTCGGCCTCCAGCCCCGCCAGTTCCCCGGCGTCCTTGACGATCTGCCACGCGGTCTGGCGTGAGAGGCGAGTTCCCCGGGCGTTGAGGAACAGGGCCCCGGCCGGTGCCGATGATCTGGCCTTCGCGGCCATGCTCGGCCTGGTCCGTGATACCCAGGCGCCCAGAGCGGTGGCGGCGTGGGAACCGAAGGGCACGATCCGTTCCTTCCCGCCCTTGCCGTAGAGGCGCACGAGGCTGGTCTCGAGGTCGAGATCGTCGAGATCGACACCGACGGCCTCGGAGATCCTCGCCCCGGTCGCATAGAGCAGCTCGAGCAGTGCGGCCGCACGGATCTGCGCGGGTTCCTCACCGCCGGTGGTTGCCAGCATCGCCTCGATATCGTCTAAGGACAGAGCCTTGGGCAGACGCAGCCCTTCCTGCGGTGGGCTGACCTCGGAGGCCGGATCTGTGGCCGCCAGTCCCTCACCGAGGGCGAATCCGTGGAACCGGCGCACCGCGACGAGTGCTCGTGCTCGGGTCCGTGGCGCCAGGTTCTCATCGAGGAGGTGAAGCGCAAAGGCTTCGACGTGGGTGCGTTCGACCTCGCCGAGGTGGCTCATCCCCTGCCCGTTGAGCCAGGTGCCGTACCTGGCGAGGTCACGGGCGTAGGCGTCGATGGAGTTTCGCGAGAGCCCACGTTCGAAGCGCAGCGAGTTCAGGTACGTCTCAAACGCACGGGCCAGCGACGCCGGAAGTTCGGGGAGAAGTTCGGCACCGTGCCGGGCCATGGCGTGCCCTCAGGCCTGCGGTCGGCCGTCGATGAGGCGGCGGGGCGCGTCGACGCTGCGAGTCCTGGTGGGTTCGCCGGCGGCTTCTGCGCGCAGGATGCGGGCGACCTGCAGGATGGCCAGCTGTGCGATCGCGTTTGTGATCTCACCGGCGCTGACAGCGTCGAGTGCCTCGTCGAGACTGGCCCACCGGAATTTGAAGCCGGCTTCCTCTTCGCTGCGTTCGTGCCGGTCTTCGTCGGCGATGAGTTCGAAGTCCCGGGCCAGGTACAGCCGGATCGTCTCGCTGCTGCCGCCGGGCGTCAGACAGGAGTCGGTGAGGACCTCCCAGCGGGCGGCCCTCAGATCGGCTTCCTCAGCCAGTTCCCGCTGGGCCGCGGCGAAGGGTTCCTCGTCGGGCACATCGAGGAGACCGGCCGGTACTTCCCAGAGCCTGGCCCGAACAGGGTGGCGGTACTGCTGGATGAGCAGGATCCGCTCCTGCTCATCCACGCACGCGATCGCCACAGCACCGGTGTGAGACATCATGTCGCGCACCAGCCCGGTTGCTTCGGGCAGGTCGAAGGTCTCGCGTCGGATGTTCCACACCGCACCGTGGTAGACGACCTCGGAGTCGGTGATGTCCGGCGTATAGGCTTCGTCGCGCAGATCGCTCACGTTGGTCCTGACTACTTCTGGGCCTTCAGCGCCGCTGCCACGAGTCCGGAGAACAGCGGGTGGGGCTTGGTCGGACGTGACTTGAGCTCGGGGTGAGCCTGTGTCGCCACGTAGTAGGGGTGCTCAGATTCCGGCAGCTCCACGAATTCGACGAGTTCACCGCTGGGTGAGGTGCCCGAGAACCGGAGACCGGCCTTGGCCAGATCCTCGCGGTAGGAGTTGTTGACCTCGTAGCGGTGACGGTGACGTTCGGTGATGAGCGTCGAGTCGTAGACTCCGGCGACGACGCTGCCTTCGTCGAGCTTCGCCTCGTAGGTGCCCAGGCGCATGGTACCGCCCAGGTCGCCTTCGCCTTCGACGATGGAGAGCTGCTCGGCCATCGTCGCGATGACGGGGACCTGTGTCTCGGGGTCGAACTCGGAGGACGAGGCATCGGCGATTCCGGCGATGTTGCGGGCGTACTCGATGACCATGCACTGCAGGCCCAGGCACAGTCCCAGGGTCGGGATGCCGTTGGTGCGTGCGTACTTCAGCGCACCGAGTTTGCCTTCGATGCCGCGGATGCCGAATCCGCCGGGCACGCAGATCGCGTCGAGGCCCGAGAGCTTCTCAGCCGCGCCGTCCTCGGATTCGCAGTCATCGGACTGGATCCATTCGACCTTGACGCGAGCGTCGTTGGCGAAGCCGCCGTGACGCAGCGCTTCGGTCACGGACAGGTAGGCGTCGGGCAGGTCGATGTACTTGCCGACGATGCCGATGCGCACATGGTGTGCGGGATTGTGGACGCGTTCGAGTACCCAGTCCCACTTCGTCCAGTCGACGTCGCGGAAGGGCAGGTTGAGACGACGGATCACGTAGACGTCGAGGCCTCCGTCGTGGAGGACCTTCGGGATGTCGTAGATGCTCGGTGCGTCCACGCAGGACACGACCGCGTCGGATTCCACGTCGCAGGAAGAGGCGATCTTCGTGCGGATCGAGTCGGGCAGCTCACGGTCGGAGCGCAGCACGATCGCGTCGGGCTGGATGCCGATCGAGCGCAGTGCGGCCACCGAGTGCTGCGTCGGCTTCGTCTTCAGCTCACCGGAGGGTCCCAGGTAGGGCACGAGTGAGACGTGGATGAAGAAGACGTTGTCGCGGCCGATGTCGTGTCGGACCTGACGTGCTGCTTCGAGGAAGGGCTGGGATTCGATGTCGCCGACGGTGCCGCCGATTTCGGTGATGATGACATCGGGACGTTCCTCGACAGGACGTTCGGCCTGGGCCCGCATCCGTGATTTGATCTCATCGGTGATGTGCGGGATGACCTGCACGGTGTCACCGAGGTAGGCACCACGACGTTCCTTGGCGATGACCGAGGAGTAGACCTGTCCGGTCGTCACATTGGCCGCGCCGTCGAGGTTGACGTCGAGGAATCGTTCGTAGTGGCCGATGTCGAGATCGGTCTCAGCACCGTCTTCGGTGACGAAGACCTCACCGTGCTGGAAGGGATTCATTGTTCCCGGATCCACATTGAGATAGGGATCCAGCTTCTGCATTGCTACCGAGAGTCCGCGCTGAGTGAGCAGGTGACCGAGGCTCGAAGCCGTCAGTCCCTTGCCCAACGAAGAGGCAACGCCTCCCGTGACGAAGATGTGCTTTGCCGTATTTGTGCCGCCTGGGCCAGTTCGATTCACCACGGGATTTGATTCTATCAAAGTCCGGCTCACGAATCCGACGATTCGGCGACTTCGGCGTAGAGATCAAGCAGAGTCGCAGAGATCGCGGCCCCGTTGTTCACGTCGATGACGCGCTTCTTCGCGGCTACAGCCTGCGATCCGCGTCCGGCTGGGTCGTCGATAAGATGATTGATCTCACTCAGAAGTGCGTCCGTGTCGTCGGCGGCAACGGCCTTCGCCGCCGCGCCCCAGATGCCTGCACGTCGTGTGTTGCCGATGAAGACTGCCGGCTTCGACAGCTGCATGAGGTCCTCATGGCTGAGGCCGGTCATGGTCTCGCTGGCGATGACGACGTCCGCGGCTGCTGCCACGTCGACGAGGTCACTGGCGGGGGCGACGATGACGTGTCGGTCTGCGAAGGCGGACTCGATCGTGCTCCGGTCCTTGCCGGTGCCGGTGAGCACCGTGACGACGGGACGTCCGGGCCGTTTCGTGTTGATCTGGTCGGCGGCGTCGAGGACGGTGGCCAGTGCCGTGTGGTCGCGCAGGGCGATGGGGCTGGCGACCATCCAGGTGCCCTCTTCGACGCCGAGTTCCTTGCGCACCTGTGCGCGCGGTGTCCTGACGGTGAGGTCGACGTCGATGTCCGGGTGGACGAGTTCGGCCCGTTCGACGACGGGGACCTTCTCCCCGAAGTAGTCGACGACGGGTTCGGTGGTGCCCAGGATCGCGGTCGCGGTGCGGCCCACGATCTCGGCGCCGGTCTTCTCGATGACGTTGGCCGCGTCGAAGGACTCGACCGTTGCGACGACCTTCGGGTGCAGGCGGGCCGGGAGGCCGGTGAAGGCCAGGCCGGCGAGCGTCGCGGCGTGCAGTCCGTGGGCGTGGACGATGTCCACGTGCTGGTAGTACTTGTGCAGAGTGAATGCGGTGTTGGGATCTGCCAGCGTGAAGCGTCGTCTGGCCGCGAGTTCGATCTCACGGAAGTTGTCTGCCAGTTCCTCGGGGACTCCGAAGGTGCCCAACAGCGAACGGTGGGCGGCGACCGCTACCTTGAAGCCTGCGCGCAGATGCCCGAGCACTGCGAGTTTCGCCACTTCGACAACGGGACCCGTAGTTTCGGCGAGCACATGCAGAATCCTCGTGTCTGCGCTGAGTGGGTGGACCTCGCCGGATTCGCTCATTTCCTCATCCTTTTCATTAGATCGACGCTGCTTCTACCCTACCTGGGAGGGCATGAGTTCCGTGTATATGCCCACCAGTTCTTTGGCCACTTCCCTCTCATCGGGAAGTTGCGCTCCACGAGACTGGGCGCGTGCGGCCAGTTCGGCCCGGCGGGTGGGATCGGTGGCCAGTTCGGCAATGGCTGCGGCCAGTCCGGTGTCATCATCGCTGTCGATGAGAATGCCCGCGTCGCCGACGAGTTCCGTCGTTCCACCGGTGCTCGTGGCGATGATGGCCTGCCCGGAGATCAGCGCCTCCTGCAGCACGAGGGCACGGGCCTCCCAGACGCTGGTGAGGACGTAGAGATCGGCGGCCGCATTGAGTGCCGCGACGTCATCACGCGGGCCCAGGAAATGCAGAGCCGGAATCGCCGAGGTGGCCGCGAGGCTCTCGTACTGCCCCTGCACTTCGTCGAGGACGGTGGGGTCCGCGGCTCCCGCGATGAGGACGACAAGCTCCGGTGTCGTTCGGTCCGAGGCCACAGTTGATACCTGTGCATCGCCGAGGTGGCCCAACGCCCTGATCAGCATCGGATAGTTCTTCTGTGGTGCGACACGCCCGACGGCGAGCACGATGACGGTCTCAGGTCCGAACCCGAATTCCTCGCCCAGGGCTGCACGGGTGGCCAGGACAGCCTCGGCGGGGACGGGGTGAACCTCCGGGGCCGCGACGGGCAGGAACCGGGCGTCGACGGCGCCGAGCTCTCGGGCTCGGTCCACGAGGTCGGTGCTCGCCCCCAGCGTCAGGTCCGCGCCCTTGGCCAGCAGGGTCTCGATGCCGGTTTCGACGGTGCCGCGCAGGCCGTGGCCGCTGGCCTGGTTGTGCAGGCTGATGATGAGGCGGGGACGGCGTCGAGCGGTGCGGACGGACAGGAGAGCGACGAAGCCGGCCCGGAAGCCGTGAGCGTGGACGATATCGGCATCAAAGCTGCCGATGAGACTGCGCAGGCGGATGATCAGCGCGGCATCACGGACACCGATTCCGGTGCCCATGTCGAGGGCGGCGAAGCGAACACCGGGCAATGAGGAGAAACCGAAGTGTTCGTCGGTGGAGGCGGGTCCGATGATTCCGATCTCATGGCCGGCCGCGGCGACATCTCTGGCCAGTGCCTTCACATGGGTGCCGACTCCCCCGGTCGATGTACCGAGCACGTAGACGATTCTCATCTCTCATCCTCATTCTCTTTGGGAGTGATCGGTGGGGCGGCCTGGACGGCAGGGTCAGTCTGTTCGGCCAGGTCGGGGCCACCTCGGCGACCGGCGAGCACCGTTCGCACCTCGGAGATGAACCCTTTGTCGAGGACGACGATCGCTGCGAAGATCGCGCAGCCGATGAGCGCGGAGATCACGCCGTTGGCCACCGAGGACAGTGCGTCGATGCCCACAGGCCCCGCCAACCAATGCGAGACCAGCGCGCCGGCAACCGACGCGAGAGCAGCGGCAACCAGAGACAGCAGGCCTCGGCGCAGCACTCTGTGAAGCCCGGCAGGCCCCAGCACCCGCCGCATCGAGGTCAGCAGGAAACCTCCGGCGACGCTCATGCCGATTGCGTAGCCGATGCAGATGGAGACCAGCGTCAGCCCGTCATCGCCGTCGGCGTTGATGACCAAGACTGCCAACAGCATTCCGACGATGACAAGCAACCAGCCAGTCGTCGTCGCCACCGCTGAATGACGCGAATGTTCCAGCGCGTAGAACACGCGGGTGCCCCAGGCGACGAAGGACCAGCCAGGCACCGCAAGAGCCATGACCATGATCGCCTGACTCATTGCGTCGAAGGGCGCATCTCCGCCTTCGCCTGCGGCATCGATGGCGGTGAAGAACGTCTGCAGAGGCCCTGCCGCGCTGACGAGGATGACCGTGCCCAGCAGACCGATACTGATGATCAGCGCGGTTGTCGTCGAGGTCAGACGTCGCAGTTGAACTCCGGCATTGCCTCTATCCGTATCGCTGGCATCGGGGTCTTTGGAACGAGCGACCCAGGACGACAGGGATGGGAAGACCACCGTGGCGACTGTCACCGCGAGGACACCGTAGGGCAGAAGATAGACGGCGTTGATGTAGCTGAAGAGAACGAAAGTACCCTCGCCACCGGAATGGTTCGACAGGAGCATGGTTGCCAACATCGCGGCCTGCTGTGCCAGCAGCGCCGCCATGCCTGCACCGGCCAGCCGAAGAGCCCGCTGAGCGACTCCGGGTGGGAAACTCCAGGTGGGCCTGATGCGCAGTCCAGTGGTGCGCATGGGCAGAGCCAACGGCAGCGCCAGAGCAGCGACGCCGATGGTCGTGCCCCAGCCCAACCAGCCGATGTGGTCCCGCCAGGATTCGTCGGAGCCGCCGACCATGTTGTAGGCGATGTAGCAGCCGATGACGACGAGGCTGGACAGCAGCGGCGCAAAGGCCGGCCAGATGAACTTTCGATGCGCCTGGAGCACACCGGTGAGCACGGCCCCGATGCCGTAGAGCACCAGTTGGGGCGAGAACATGAGCAGGAACACGACAGTCGCCTCGAGTTGCGCTGTCTTGTCGACATCGGTGCCGATCAGCAAGCTTGCGATCGGGTGCGCGAAGACCGCGAGAATGATGCTCAACGGCAGCGTCACTGAGACTGCCCAGGTCAGCAGCGCCGAGGCGATCCGACCTGCCGTCTCCTTGTCCGATCGGGCCAGAGGAATCGCGAGCAGAGGGATGACGGCACCCGCCAGGGCACCACCTGCGACGACTTCGAAGAGGATGTTGGGAACCAAATTCGCGGTCTGGTAGGCGTTGCCGACCGACCCGGCGCCCACATTGGGCGAGAATACGAGCCACCTCAGGAACCCGACGAGTCGGGTGAAGAGGGTGATGACCGAGACGAGCAGCGCCGCGGAGGCGAAGACTCGAACCACCTTATTCACACGACCTCGCGGCCGAAGGCGTCGATCTCTCGCAGTCCCGGAGTGGATTCGATGATCGAGGTGAAGGAGACCTTCTCGCTGAGCAGGGTGAGACCGACCAGTCCGGTGAGAACCAGCGCACGCTGCTTGGCCGTGGAGTTCTCGACCAGGATCGTGCCCAGAGCCGCACCGAGTGCGTTGGCGCCGGTGTCGCCGAGCATGACGGCACCGTCGAGGTCATCGGGCCAGGCCGCCGTGCTGGCCCCGGCGATGGCCGCACCGGGTGCCCAGGTCAGGCCATGTCTGTGGGGCATGAAGGCCAACGTCAGCAGTCCCGCCTTGAGCGCACGTCCGGGGCGCAGATCGAGCAGATTGAACAGGTTCGCGGTGCCGGCGATGACTCCCCCGGTGACGACGACGTCGACCGTGGACCCCCACCATGTCTGGGCTTCGGTCGTCCGATGGGAAGAGAACAGCCCGTGGTTGTTTCGACCGGTGCGCAGGATCGTCGCTGCGGCGATCGAGGCCAAGGGGATGCCGATGACCTTGATCGCACCGGTGGTGATCTCGCCGCGGGACAGAGCCTCGAGATGGCCACGCAGTCCCTTCGAATCCCCGGATTCGAGGAAGTCATCGACCGCACCCAGGCCGCCGGAAACTGTGGTCACCAGCAGAGTGGCCGCGCGCTGGCGTGGTTCTTCGATGAGGAGGCTGCCGGCGACCAGTCCGGCGGTGACGGCCGGGCCTTCGACGAGGGAGACGTCATTTCCGGCATGGTTGGTGCGCACCACCTTGTCATGGGTGCGCAGCTTCGAGTTGAGGATGGCTCTGGTCGCCGTGTAGCCGACGAGGCCGGCGACGGCGGAGCTGACGAGTGAGCGGATCATCTCAGTCCTTTCCGGGCATGATCTCTTCGGCGTCATCGGAGAAGCCGTAGTGGCCGTGGGTTCCGGCTTCGCCTGCAGCAAGGGCTCGCACAGTGATGACGGCTCCGGCTCCCAGGCCGAGTCCGTCGACGGTGCTGGCTCGCGACTTCTCCGTCCGGAGGATCGAGACGAGTCCGTTCTGGGCCGAACCGGCGTCTCCTGCCACGACCACGGACTTCGAGTCCGAGGTCAGCGCATTGACGAAGTCGGTGATGAGGGTCCGGTTGGCCTTGTCATCGGTCGCTTCGGGGCTGGGTTCGGTCTCGTCGGCGAGCTTTGAGTTCTCGTCATCGATAACGACGAAGAGCGGGGTGGGCTTGTGGTCGGTGTCGGTGCGCAGTCGGCCCGCGTCGACGAAGGCATCGAAGATTCCGGAGGACTTCTTCTCCGCAGCGTCCCGGTCCTCGCTGTCCTCGAGCATCGAGGCGTTGCCGGTCAGGGCGATGACGAGGGCGGCCCGCAGTGCTGTCGAATCGTCCTTGGGCAGACTCGGAACCGAGGCCCGCAGGATCTTGAGGAACTCTTCGGAGTCCGCCAGCGACAGGGTGTTGTCGACGAAGGAGACGTCTCCGCCGATCTTGCCGCCTGCTTCCTTGATCCGGTTGGTGACCTCTTCGACCTGCTCAGGATCGGCATTGGGTGCACCGATGATGCTGACGTCCTTACCTTCGAGTGTGTCGCCGATGAGTTCGGGGGCGGCGGAGGTCACGAAGTCGTTCTGCTTGTCGATGTTGCCGTTGGCGGCATCGATCTTCGCGCGCAGGTCGTCACGGTCGGCCCGCAGTGAGTCGACCTGACTCTGCAGGGACTCACCGATCGGCTCCTTCAGCGGTCCGGCGCCCAGGACGATCCCCACCGCCAGGGCGAGGAAGACCGAGACGAGGGAGACGAGGTGGTAACGAAAATCAATCACTGGTCAGTCCTTGAATGATGCTGGCAGATTCTGAAGATGCAGCAGGGTCGCCGCCGAACAGGGAGCCGATCCATCCGAAGACCCCGTCGAGTTGGGCTCCGATGAGTCCGATGAGGGTCTGGCCGGCAGCGGTCGCGAACAGGGCCACACCGAGTGCGACGAGACCAGCGATGATCAGGACGCTCAGCTGCAGGCTGGAGATCCTCTGTCGATACAGCAGGGACACGCCCTTGGCGTCGATGAGCTTCGAGCCCACCCGCAGTCGCGTGATGAATGTCGAGGCCATGCCCTTGCGCCCCTTGTCGAGGAACTCCATCACGGTGTCGTGGGTGCCCACGGCCACGATCAGGTCGGCACCTTTGTCGTCGGCCAGCAGCATGGCGATGTCCTCGCTGGTGCCGGAGGCGGCGAAGGCGACGCAGTCGACGCCGAGGGAGTGAACGCGCTCGGTTCCCGGAGCGTTTCCGTCCCGGTAGGCGTGGACGACGATTTCGGCTCCGGAGGTCAGCGCGGTGTCGGAGACGGAGTCCATGTCGCCGACGATCATGTCGGGCTTGTATCCGGCCTCGATGATGGCGTCGGCCCCGCCGTCGACTCCGACGAGGAGCGGACGGTATTCGCGGATGTAGGAGCCGAGGATCGCGAGGTCCTCTTTGTAGTGATAGCCGCGGACGACGATGAGGACGTGTCGGCCCTCGAACTTCGTGGCCACCTCGGGGACGACGAGCTCGGCCGAGAGGAGGTCGGAGTCCTTGCGGATGTATTCGATCGTGTTGTCGACGAAGTCCACGAGCACGGAGTTCATTCCGGCTTCGGCTGCGTGCATGTCCTCCGCGATCGTCTCCGAGGTCTGGACGATGCCGGTGGCGATCTCCTTCTCATCGAGGAACACGGTGTCATCGGAGATGCTGATCTGGGCGTTCTCGTCGACTAGGTCGAAGATCTCGGGCCCGGTGGCGTCGAGGAGGGGGATGCCCGCGTCGACGATGATTCCCGGTCCCAGGTTGGGGTAGCGTCCGGAGATCGATTTGTCTGCGTTGATGACGGCTGCGGGTTTGCAGGCCACGAGCGCCTCGGCGGAGATTCGGTCGATGTCGCCGTGTTTGATGACTGCGATATCGCCTGCGCTCAGCCGTTTGGTGAGGTCTTTCGTCCGCCGGTCGAGCCTGGCGGGAGCCGGGCCTGACCTGGTCGGGACTATGTGCTTCTCCCGGGTTCTACGCGCTCTCATGGTGAGCCTATTCTCTCATGTCAGCGCAGCTGAGCCGGTCTTGACCTGCCGGGCCGAGTCCAGCAGTTCGGCTGCATGGGCCTTTGCTGAGGAGGAGTCCTCCATGCCTGCCAGCATCCGTGAGAGTTCGATGACCCGTTCGTCCTCGCTGAGTTCTCTGACCCCGGACATCACGGTCTCGGCGTCATCGTCCTTGACGATGGTCACGTGGGTGTCGGCCCAGGCCGCGACCTGCGGCAGGTGGGTGACGACGATGACTTGGGCGTTCTCGGCCAGCTTCGCCAGTCGTCTCCCGATCTCGATGGCGGCCTTTCCGCCGACACCGGCATCGACTTCGTCGAAGACGTAGGTGGGGATGGCCTCCCCTGCCGCGCGGACGACTTCGATGGCGAGCATCACGCGTGAGAGCTCACCGCCGCTGGCGACCTTGCCGATGTCGTCACCGGCCGAGGAGTCGTGCGGAGCGAAGGTCAGTCGCACGTCGTCACAGCCGTGGGCTGCCGGTTCTCGGTCGGTGAGTTCGAACGTCACCTGGGCCTTCGGCATCGACAGGGCTGCCAGTTCTGCGCTCACGGCGCGGGAGAACGATGCGGCGGTAGCCGTTCTGATCTCGGTCAGTCCGCGAGCCGCCTCGACCATTGCGCTGTGGGCTTCGTCGAGTTCGGCATCGAGCTGGTCGAGATCACGGTCATCGGCTTCGAGCTCTGCCAATTCCTGAGCTGAACGGGTTTCGAAGTCGAGTACCTCGGTCACGTTCTGGCCGTAGGCTGCCAAGGATCCGAGTTCGGCTCTGCGGGCCTCAGTCTCTTCCAGTGAGGTCTCCCCCAGCTCGTCGAACCCGGTGAGGTAGGAGCTGAGCTCCGCGGCGGAGTCGGACAGGCGCAGGACGGCGTCGTTGAGGGCGGCCTTGATGCGGGCCAGTTCCGGGTCCGCGGATTCGACGTCAGACAGGGCGCTGATCGCCTGGTGTACGTGGTCGACAGCAGCACCGGCGTCGTCGAGTTCGCTGCCGAGCAGGAGGTCATGGGCGCTGCCGACGGCCTGCGTGATCTCGGCGGCGGCACCGAGTTTCGCGGCCTGCGCGGTCAGGGCTTCGTCTTCGCCTGGAACCGGGCGCACCTTGTCGATGGCCTCGAGGCAGCCGTTGAGCCACAGGATCCTCTCCCGCCTGGCAGCGGTGCTGTCCTTGATGCGGGCGACCTTGGTCTGGGTCTCGCGCCAGTTCTCAAATGCTGCGTGGTATTTCTTGGCCACTGCTTCGAGTTCGGGGCCGCCGGCTGCGTCGAGGAGCTGCCGCTGCTGGGCGGGGCCTTTGAGTCGCAGCTGTTCGGACTGTCCGTGCAGGGTGATGAGCTCGTCGGAGATCTCGGTGAGCACGGAGATGGGGACGGTGCGTCCTCCGGCGGTGGCGCGGGCTCGGCCCTTCTGGGCCACGGTGCGGGAGATGATCGCTTCATCTTCGGCGCTGCCGCCTGCCTCTTCGATGCGGGAGCGCACGGAGTCTGTGACGGAAGAGAAGATGCCTTCGACCTCGGCCTTCTCGGCTCCCTTGCGGACCACACCGGAACCGACCTTGCGGCCCATGAGCAGGCTCAGTGCTGAGACGAACATCGTCTTGCCGGCACCGGTCTCACCGGTGACGACGGTGAAGCCGGTGGAGAGTTCGACCTCTGCTTCGGCGATCACGCCGAGGTGGGAGATCCTCAGTTCGGAAATCATCTACGCCTCCTCGATCGGTCCCCGCCAACCGGAGACGGGCAGTCGGAACTTCGCCACCAATCGATCGGTGAAGGGACCGGTGTGCAGCCGGGCCAGTTTGATCGGGGACTGTGAGCGCTTGGCTTCGATCCGTGCCCCGGCGGGCAGCTCCAGGGCTCTGCGTCCGTCGCACCACAGGACTGCTGAGAAGTCGGGGTTGCGTGGGGAGATCTCGACGCCGAGGCGGGAGTCGGGGTTGACGACGAGTGGTTCGGTGAAGAGGGCGTGGGCTGAGATCGGGATGAGCAGCAGTGCTTCGACCTCGGGCCAGACGATGGGTCCTCCGGCGGAGAACGCGTAGGCGGTCGATCCGGTCGGCGTCGCCAGGATCACTCCGTCGCAGCCGAAGGAGGACACAGGGCGGGCGTCGACGCCGAGGACGACGTCGATCATGCGGGCCTTGGAGGTCTTTTCGATGGTGGCTTCGTTGAGGGCCCAGGCGTTGTAGATCGCCTCCCCTTCGTGCCAGACGGTGACGTCGAGGGCGAGGCGCTCCTCGACGAGGTAGTCACGTTGGGAGGCTCGGTGGACCGCCTCGGCGAGGTCCTCTCTCTCGCTTTCGGCGAGGAATCCCACGTGTCCGAGGTTGACGCCCATGAGCGGCACACCGGACCCGTGGAAGCGTTCGGCCGCGCGCAGGATCGTGCCGTCGCCGCCTAAGACGATGACGAGTTCGCATTTGGTCTTCCAGATCGCCAGCTGGGCTGGGTCGATGACCTCGCAGCGGCTGAGCAGCTCCTGCTGCACGTCGGCGTGGGAACTGCGTTCGGCGAAGTTGAGGACCTCTTCGTCGAGGACGACTGGGGTGATTCCGTCGTCGAGGAGCGCCTTCCACACGCTCACTGCTGCCACTGCTGATTCCTCGCGTTGGGGGTGCAGCAGCACCATGATGTGTCGGCTCACGGCTCTCCTCTCATGATCTGATCCAGATGGGTTTCGATGTCCGCCTCGTTGAGCCTATCGGACTCGGTTCGTGTTTTCCCTGGTCGAACACGCAGGAAATACTCCCGGTTTCCGCTCGGACCTGGGAGGACGGAGGGCGCGATGTCGATTACGCGAGCCTCGTGTTCGCTGATGCCGGCGAGGACGGAGTCGAGGGCGCGCCGCCGTTTGGCCGCGGTCGCCACGACCCCGTGTTTGTCGAGTGCTCCGCGGGCGAGTTCGAATTGGGGCTTGACCATGAGCAGCAGCTCACCGGTGGGTCGTGTGGCTGCCAGCAGTGGGGCCAGCAGGAGGCGCAGGGAGATGAAGGACACGTCGGCAACGACCAGGTCGACCTGAGGCACGTCCGAGTCGTCGAGCTCGCGGAGGTTGAGGCCTTCCCGGACATGGATACGCGGGTCCTCGCGGAGTCCGGCATCGAACTGGTCGTGTCCGACGTCGACGGCCCAGATCTCCGCTGCGCCGCGGTGGAGCAGGACTTGCGTGAAGCCACCGGTGGAGGCGCCCGCGTCGAGTGCGGTCAGTCCTGTGACGTCATCGATTGAGAATGATTCAAGCGCGCCGAGGAGTTTGTGGGCACTGCGTGCCACCCACGGGTCGGGTTCTGTGACGCTGAGTTCATCGGAGTCGGACACGACCTGCGAGGGCTTCGACACTGTGTGGCCGTTGACGCTGACGCGTCCGGCGGCGATCTCTCTTGCCGCACGGGAGCGTGTGGCGATCAGTTCCCGTTCGACCAGTTCGCGGTCGAGTCTGCTCACAATGAACTCACCTGCGAGTCGAGGTCGTCGAGGAGTGCGGAAAGCTGGTCGTGCCGTTCGGCGCTGGGTGCCTCGCCGATCTGTTCGAGGTCGCGGCGCCAGGCTTCGACCGGCACATCACCGTTGACCGAGGCCGGCGTCGGTCCTGGTGCGGGTGTCGGTCCTGGTGCGGGTGTCGGTCCGGGTGCCGGCGCTGGAGTCGGTGCGGCAGGCTGCTGTGGCTCGTGGCTCGGTTCAGTCATGGATCCTCCGTGGCAGATTCCCTGGAGCCACGTCCTCGCCGCGGTCCATCGCCTCCCATGCTAATCGGAGTGCGCTCTCGACCGTTGAAACACTGTCCTGGGCAGACTCGTCCACACGGAGTTCACCGTCGACGATCTGACATGCTGCCGACCCCGAAGTCTCGTCCGACGCTGGTTGCGCGCTGCCGGTGATCAGAGTCGGCAGACTCCGCAGACTGGGCAGGATGTAGGTGGGGCGCAGCTCGGAACTCGCGTGGAGTGCATCGTGGATGTCGTGGACGCCGGTGAGGACGAGTGCGGTTTCGAATCCGGCCGAGTTGCCGCCTTCGATGTCGGTGTCGAGACGATCGCCGACCATGAGAGGTCGTTGGGCTCCGCACCTGTGGGCTGCGAATTCCATCATGTGCGGAGAGGGTTTGCCGACGACGGTCGGCTGTGAGCCGGTGAGTCGCGCGAGCATGTCGATGAACGCACCGTTTCCCGGGACTCGGCTTTTGGGCCCGACCATCGAATAGTCGGGGTTGGTTGCCCACCATTCGATGCCTGCCGTGATGGCCTCGCAGGCGGCTACGATCCGCTGATAGGAGATCTCCGGGTCGAGGCCCTGGGCGATCGCCACTGGGCCATCATCGAGGGTGCGTGTGACCCGGAGGCCCTCGGATTCCAGTGCGGTTGCCAGTCCGGTGGCGCCCACCAGGTAGATGAGTGCGCCGGTCCCGAACTTCGCAGCGAGCTTCCCCGCCAGCACCTGCGCCGAGGTGGTCACCTCGGCGGGTGTCGTGCTGATTCCCAGCGTGGAGATGTGATCGGCCACCACCTCGGCGGTGCGGGTGGCATTGTTCGTCACATAGCTGACGGGGATTGACTGATCGTGGAGGAAGTTGATGCCCTCCACGGCTCCGGAGATCGGTTCCGGACCGTGGTAGACAACGCCGTCGAGGTCGAACAGCACACAGTCGATCGGTGCGCCCGATTGCTCAGGCGCACGGCGATCAACCGGTGCTGCTGCATTGGCGACTGGCGTCACTGATGACCGTTCAGCCGATACGAGACGTTCGTCTCCTCTGAGCTCGCGTTGTCGGCAGGCTTGAGGCTCGTGCCCGATTCTTCGGGTTCCGCGTGAACTTCTTCGTCGGAGGTCTCGGAAGTCTCCTCATCGGAGGCGGCGCTTTCCTCGGCGTCCTCGAGCAGTTCGTCGAGTTCAGCTTCGATCTCCTCTTCGGAGACCTTGACCTTCTTCAGTTCCTTCTCTGAGACGTGCGTCTTCGACTTCGCCGGAACGTGATCGTCTCCAGCCGCGTCAGCAACGGCATCTGTAATGGCGTTGTCTGCGACGAGGCTGGCAGTAGGGGCATCGTCGGCCTCGGCATCGCCAGCGTCCTCGTCGAACTCTGTTTCGCCCGCACCCTCAGCGTCTGCGTCGTCGAAATCGACATTGTCGGCGCCTGAACCAGCCGCGGTCGAAAGTTCGGTCTCGGCATCGTCGAACTCAGCATCTTCGAGTTCTGCAGCGTCCCTGTTGTCAGCGTCGGCCATGCCAACAGCATCAGCATCGTGTGCCGAGCCGTACTCAGCCTCAGCAGGAGCATCGTCGAGTGAGGCAGGCTCGTCATCTTCGATCTCTTCGACGGTCTCGATTTCCACGCCGAGGTTGGGATCTGGCTCTTCGTCCCCGAAGAGAGTGCCCGTGGCCTTGGCAGTGCGACGCGAAAGCTCTTCGTACTTGTCGGCCATCTCGGTTTCTCCGTGCAGGCGCAGCACTTCGGAATATGCGGCCATCAGTCGCACCAATGCACCGCTTGGCTTCTGAGTGAAGTCCTCGGCTTCGATCAGAGCGCGTGCGCCCTTGAGGTCACCGAGGTCCGACTTCGCTCCGGCTGCCACGATGACGAGTTCGGTGCGAGCATCGTTGTCGAGGTCGAGCTCTGCTGCCGACTCGAACAGTTCAAGTGCCTTCTGTGGCTTCTCACGGCCACGTTCGGCATCGGCGATGAGCGCGATGTTGTCGTCCGAACCAGAGATACGACGGTGAGTGCGCAGTTCGCGCACCGCCTCGTCGTACTTCTCCACGTGGTAGGCGGCAATGCCGAGGGCTTCTCGGACGAGACCGACGCGACCCGCGCGGGCCATGGCTGCCTTTGCGTGTTCGTAGGCGCGTTCCGGATCGACGTCCAGGAATCCTCCGGCGGAGACGAGGTGCTTGGCAACTGCCGCAGCATTCTCCTTGTCGAGGGAACGCAGCTGGCCCAACAGCTCCTTGTCGAGCTCCTTGCCGGTGACCTCTTCGGGGATCGGCGGCTCTTGGATCCGCGGACGACGGGCACGCTGCTCGCGTGCGTATTCGCCGGTTTCGGTTGACCGAACGGCCCTACGGTCGTTGTTGTTGCGACCGAATCCACCGCGATCACTACCGCCGCCTTCACGACGTCGGTCTCCTCCGCGGTCATTACGGCGATCGCCCTGGTATCCCCCACGACGATCGTCCCGACGGTCACCGCTGAAGCTGCGACGCTCACCATCATTGGAGCGATTGCCCTGGTAGCCCCCACGGCGTTCACCGTCATTGGAGCGATTGCCCTGGTAACCACCGCGACGTTCACCATCGTTGGAACGGTTACCCTGGTAACCACTGCGACGTTCACCATCGTTGGAACGATTGCCTTGGTATCCGCCACGGCGTTCACCGTCATTGGAGCGATTGCCCTGGTAACCACCGCGACGTTCACCATCGTTGGAACGATTGCCCTGGTATCCGCCACGGCGCTCACCATCGTTGGAGCGATTGCCCTGGTATCCACCTCGGCGATCATCTCGACGGTCGCCACCGAAGCTACGACGCTCACCATCGTTAGAGCGATTGCCTTGGTATCCGCCACGGCGTTCACCATCGTTCGAACGGTTACCTTGGTAACCCCCACGGCGTTCACCGTCATTGGAGCGATTCCCCTGGTAACCGCCACGACGCTCACCGTCGTTCGAACGGTTGCCCTGGTAGCCCCCACGACGCTCACCGTCATTGCGACGGTCGCCACCGAAGCTGCGGCGCTCACCGTCGTTACTGCGATTGCCCTGGTAACCCCCACGGCGCTCACCGTCGTTACTGCGATTGCCCTGGTAACCACCACGACGTTCACCGTCGTTCGAACGGTTACCTTGGTAGCCGCCTCGGCGGTCGTCGCGACGATCGGAGTTACGTGACCCGCGCTCGTCCCGGGACTGGTGAGAGTCCTGTCGACGATTGTGATTGCTGTCGCGATCTGAGCGGCGCCCGCCGTCCGAACGGCGGTTGTGCTGGCTGTCTCGCGAATCCCCTGGGGCCACGATTCTCCCTATAAAGTCTTTTCAATGATTCCGCACCATTCTAGTCCACTCGAAACGGGTAAGTCCTGTGCGTGGGAACACGTATTTATGGTGAACGAAGAGCAGCAGCGACTGCGGTAAATTCTCTTTCACCACCGGCGGACAGGTTAAGACCGAACAACTAGAGGGTCTGCCGGAACCTCATTCGGCCACGTGGCCACTCGGCGAATGGTTAGCAGGAACACTCGCCTATTAGAAATCCAGCTCCGGCAAAAGTTCAGGAGCTCGTTCAAGTGCTCTGTTAGAATCATGGCGAACCGTCCCGCCAGCATTGGTCTGCGGAGACGTACGGTCATCTCATCGCGGTCAGTAGGGGATTCATGAAGCCTGGTGTGGAAGATTCGAGCATGATGATCAGCTCCTCGTGCGCGCCCACATCAATAGCTTCATCAACACGCGAAACTACATCCGAAATTACACCTCATCTGCACTCACACGCCATTGCCGGTCGTCGCTTTAGTCGTCGCAGTGGGATTTCCTGCCCATTCAAATGCGCTATCGCCATCCCGTCAATTGTGCTCATTGTCACCGCGGACTCCGAGTCAGGTCCGAAGATGCTGGCTCGGTATAACCCGGATGGTGCCGGCAGTTCCCTGCCCACCTATGCGGACGCAGATATCGGCATCCACTACCGTTCACACCCGCATATGCGCACCGTGACGCCTTCATTTTGTGATCCGATTCATTCGATTAAGCGTCGGATGCCCCTGTTCGCATATCGTGGCCTTCAGAAGCGGCACTACCAGCGGAAAGAGGAGCCATGCCCTCAACTTTGACTCCCCCGCCCACAGTGGTGCAACGGAGAACCTCAAACTCAATCTCAGCAATTTTCACCATCAAGGAATAGGAGACATCGTGCCCAACACGCTTTTCATCGATGGACAGTGGGTTTCGGCCCAAAACGGCGGGATCAGAGAGATCCATAATCCTGCCGACGGCAGCTTCGTCGCCGAGGTGGACGAAGCCAGTCCAGCTGACACCGAACTCGCAATCGCTGCCGCACGTCGAGCCTATGACTCGGGCGTCTGGGCAAGCGTGCCCGCCAGCGAACGAGGCGACCTTCTCCTCAAGTTCGCTTCGGTCCTGCGTGAGCGCAAGGCCGAGTTCGCTCGTGCCGAGTCCCTTGACACCGGCAAGCGCTACGTCGAGTCCGAGATCGACATGGACGATATCGCCAACTGCTTCGACTACTTCGGCAAGCTTGCCGCCAATGATGCAGGCCGCGTCGTCGACGCCGGAACCGACACCGTCGCCAGCCGCATCGTCCACGAACCAGTCGGCGTCTGCGCTCTCATCACACCGTGGAACTACCCGCTGCTGCAGGCCGCATGGAAGATCGCACCGTGCCTGGCAGCCGGTAACACGTTCATCCTCAAGCCCGCCGAGCTCACCCCGCACACGGCGATCCTGACGATGAAGGTGCTGGAAGAGTTGGGACTGCCCGCAGGTGTGGGCAACCTGATCCTCGGCGCCGGTGCAGATGCTGGAGCACCACTGTCAACACACGATGACATCGACATGGTCTCCTTCACCGGCGGACTGGTCACCGGACGTCTGCTGGCAGCCAACGCCGCAGCCACCGTGAAGAAGATCGCCCTGGAACTCGGTGGCAAGAACCCGAACGTCGTCTTCGCCGATGCCGACTTCGAGGCCGCTGTCGACAACGCGCTCAACGCCGCGTTCGTCCATTCCGGTCAGGTCTGCTCCGCAGGCGCACGACTCATCGTCGAAGAATCGATCGCCGAGAAGTTCGTCGACCGTCTCGTCGAGCGTGCTCAGCAGATCCGCCTCGGCGGACCCTTCGATGACAACGCAGAAACCGGACCGCTCATCTCCGCAGCCCACCGCGACAAGGTCACCGCCTATGTCGACAAGGGCGTTGCAGAAGGCGCCCGTGTGCGCTGCGGCGGCACCTGGGGCGAGGGCGACCTGGAGAAGGGCTACTACTACCTGCCGACCATCCTCGACCAGGTTGAACGCGGAATGTCCGTGGTCTCCGACGAAGCCTTCGGTCCTGTCGTCACCGTCGAAACATTCTCCACGGTCGACGAGGCCGTCGAGATCGCCAACGACACCTACTACGGCCTCGCCGGCGCAGTCTGGAGCCAGGATGCCGGCAAGACCCAGCTGGTCGCCCAGCGCCTGCGCCACGGAACCATCTGGATCAACGACTTCCACCCCTACCTGCCACAGGCAGAGTGGGGCGGATACAAGCAGTCAGGCTCCGGACGCGAGCTGGGACCGACCGGTCTGGCCGAATACCAGGAAGCCAAGCACATCTACCAGAACCTCGAGCCCGCCGTCACCGGCTGGTTCCCCGACCACAGCAAATAAGGAGAGTCAGAACGTGGAAACAACTAATAGCTTTGACTATGTCGTCGTGGGCGGAGGCTCCGCGGGTGCCGCTGTGGCAGCACGCCTCAGCGAGGATCCCGACGTCAGCGTCGGTCTGCTGGAAGCGGGCCCGACCGATGTCGGCGAGGACGTCATCCTCAGCCTCAACCGCTGGATGGAACTGCTCGAGTCCGGCTTCGACTGGGACTACCCCATCGAGGAGCAGGAGCACGGCAACTCTCATATGAGGCATGCCAGGGCAAAGGTCCTCGGCGGCTGCTCCTCGCACAACTCATGCATCGCCTTCTGGGCACCGCGCGAGGATCTCGACGACTGGGAGACCAAGTTCGGCGCCACCGGGTGGGGATCAAAGGACACCTTCGGCCTGTACAAGAAGCTCGAGAACAACGAGCTTCCCGGTGACCACCACGGTCACGATGGCCCCGTGCACTTGATGAATGTGCCGCCGAACGACCCCTGCGGTGTTGCCCTGCTCGACGCCTGTGAGCAGGAGGGCATCCCCCGCGTTCAGTTCAACGAAGGCGAAACCGTCATCAACGGTGCCAACTTCTTCCAGGTCAACCGCAAGGCCGACGGCACACGTTCGTCCTCCTCGGTGTCCTACCTGCACCCGATCCTCGACCGTGAGAATCTCACGATCCTCACCGACACTCAGGCCAAGGTCCTCGAGTTCGATGAGCAGGAGAACTGCACCGGCGTCCACGTCGTCAACAACGCCTTCGGTCACACCAAGCGCATCGAAGCCAAGCGGGAAGTCATCGTCTCCTCTGGTGCGATCAACACCCCGCAGCTGCTGATGCTCTCCGGTATCGGACCCAAGGACCACCTCGCCGAGGTGGGTATCGATGTTCGCGTCGATTCGCCGGGAGTCGGTGAACACCTCCAGGACCACCCCGAAGGTGTCATCGCCTGGGACGCGAAGAAGCCCATGGTCGACGACTCCACCCAGTGGTGGGAGGCCGGCATCTTCACACCGACCGAAGAGGGCTTGGACCGCCCTGACCTGATGATGCACTACGGTTCCGTGCCGTTCGACATGCATACCCTGCGTCAGGGATACCCGACGTCGGAGAACACCTTCTGCCTGACACCCAATGTCACGCATGCCCGCTCACGCGGCACCGTGCGTCTGCGCTCACGTGACTTCCGGGACAAGCCCCACGTCGACCCTCGGTACTTCACCGATCCAGAGGGCCACGATATGCGCGTCATGATCGCCGGTATCCGCAAGGCTCGGGCCATCGTGGCCCAGGACGCCATGTCCGAGTGGGCCGGTGAGGAATTGTTCCCCGGCAAGCATGTGCAGACCGATGAGCAGATCGAGGACTACATCACCCGCACCCACAACACCGTCTACCACCCGGTGGGCACAGCACGTATGGGTGCCGCCGATGACCAGTCCTCGCCGCTGGATCCCCAGCTGCGGGTCAAGGGCGTCAACCGCCTCCGCGTCGTTGATGCTTCGGCCATGCCGGAGATCACGACGGTCAACCCCAACATCACAGTGATGATGATGGGTGAGAAGTGCGCCGAAATGATCAAATCAGGATCCTGATACCTCGCCTCATGACACTGAGCGGTCGAGACCGAACAGTGTTCTGACGCAAGGAGATTAGAGGCTCATCGTAATTGAGAGTGTAGAACCGGTCTGAAGCCACCGGACTCGAGCAGACACCTGGCGATGTAGTGGGTGATGTTACGGAACCCCAGAGCAGACCCGCGGAGGTGTTCAAGCCTGCCGTTG
>NZ_FXZB01000040.1 GCF_900169065.1 Brevibacterium aurantiacum
ATGCGCTTTACGGGACGTCATTCAGCGTCGAGGACGGGACTGGAATCCGGAAAGGGTGGGGCGGACGATCAGGGTGAAATCCAGATCCAACACGCTGGCCCCATACACACATTCTTGCCGCTAACCCGAAACTGCCTCGAGTACGACGTCCCACATTGTGAGGAAGTCAGACGGAATCCGTTCCTCTGCGTCTGGCATGCTTCGCAGTTCATCGATCTGGTTCGCGATCTTTGCGAGTTCGCGGGGCTGCCGAGTCGCATGCATGAGCGGTTCGAACAGCACGACGGCCGGGAGCCCGCCATCGGGCGGTGAGTTCCAGTCCAGAATCATCGACGTGGAAGAATCGGCCTCACCCCGCACTTCTGATGCCACGGTGTGTGTGGTGGGGTCGAGCCCCAACAGCAGCGCGAGATATCTCAATACGCTGGCGGGGTTAGAGAGGATCGCTGCTAATGCAGCCTTACGCCGGTCGACGGCATCACCTGTCAACTCACAGGTAATCACGCACCGACGGGTGACAGTTCCTGAACTGTACGCAGCAGTCGTCTCGACTGCAAGGAACGCTGTGATGCTGACCGGGGCGACGACCCATGGACGATCGGTTCGCAAATCTCGTATATCCGTATCGACGGTATAGAGCCACACCTGAGTCGTCTCGGAGAGATCGTCGGCCGGTGGTTCCAACACCAGTTCGGCAGACACCGATTCCTCGTCGACGATCGATAAGTGCAGTACAGGCTTGCTGCGGGCGAGTTGCCGGTGGAAGTTCTCTATCCGGTAGCGTACGCCGCGCTCAGCGTCAGTTTCGGGTTCCCAACGTTCAGGTGTGTATGGCTCGATGATGGAGGACAGTCCCACCTCTCCGTCGCCAGCGCTCAATACTTCGTCGACTCCGGTCATACTCGTGGGACCGTGTAGAACAACGTTGAACTCCACATTCCGCGTCCAGGCAGATTGAGTGAAGTTCGCACTCCCGGTCACTGTCAAGGATTCGCCATCATGCCGGTCAATGATTGCAGTCTTCGCGTGAAGCCCGGTCTCAAAACCCCGTGTCGGAGCTCGTCGCTCGTCATCTGTATCGGGTTCCGCCTCGTCGTCGGGGTGATCAGCTGCTGCGTGCAAGACGAAAGTGTCCCAGGATGCCAAACCTTTCCGTCCTAGTTCGTTCATGGAATCCGCTCGAGAGATCAACATTGCGTCGGGGGCAGCGGCACGCGCGACTTCCAGCTGCGTGGCGGCAAGGAACGGGCTGATGATGAGGGTCCGCGCCGCAGACTGAGGGAAGGACCATGATGCTTCGCCCACGCCCATCGGGACAAGTTCTCCCAGGGTAAATGGTGGCGGCGCAGTCAGCCGAACAGTGGATAGCGATGTCGCAAGGTCTTCAACCTCGTTTCTGCGCTTGCGAGAGATGGGTCTGGTGCTCAAGTCTGGAAGGGCTCTGATGAATTCTGCAGCTGGGATCGCGTTGATCTCACCATCCGAAGCCTCTTCCAGAACCAGGACTGTGTCCCATGAGGAGTCCTGTGTAAGGTTTCGACTTGTCACAATGACCCGATGATGGACCTCGTTGTCATCGTTCGCGAACCGGACGGCCCACATTTTGGGGTGGAAACTCCCTTCCTGGTCTGGAGGTTCGACTTCTAGGACGCTGTCCTCAAGAAATGCAAAGATCCTGCTGTGGGATTTCGGAATGTGAATTCCACCGGCTTGGACGAACACCGTCGTGCGGTCAACGTGGCGTTGTACCGCGTCCAGAGTCGCGATCGGATTGTTCGCTGCCGCGGTTCCGACGTCATCAGCACTTGCCATGGCGAACGACATCGGTGCGACGAGGATCGACTCCAGGGTCAATGAATAGGTCGTAGTCACTGCATAGTCGATCTCGAATCCAGGCGGTGGACGCAATGCGTCGGTCAGGAGCACCTGGTCGTCGGGGTTGAGCATCAGTCGGTGGTCCTCACGTCATAGAGATCCTGCAGATGCCGGGCCACGTAGTTCCATCGGAAGTTATTGCGGCCTGTTCCAGCCGCTCCCGACCACGCATCAAGTGCTCGCCGATTGCCAGGCGCGAGGCGGGCTCGTGCCCCTTTCTTCTCGCGCTCACGGGAAATGATCCGCTGGATGACCTCAGCTGATTCGATGAGTTGGTCTGCGTTGGCCGCAGCGTTGACCGACGCGATCCATTCGCGCACGAACACTGTGGTGGAACGGGACAGCGCCCGACCGGTCGCACTCACCATCAGCCATATCTGGTTCTGATCTTCAGCAGTGGGAGTGCCTTCCCGCTGCGTCTCGTCGAACCATTCGTGGATCCGGTCGATGTAGTGCTCTTCGTAGGTCATTTCATCGTCGATGTGGCGGCCTGTCCGGCGGGCAAGGATGAGATTGTAGACGAGGCTGGCCCCGTGGACGGCGATAGCGTACTTATTCGCCCGAGTTACAAGGCCCTGCAGAGCCTGCGGAAGGTCGGCCACGATCTCAGGGGACGCGAAAGTCGCGGGCGCACTCTCGAAGTCAACCCATGAAGCCGGCTGGTTCTCGACCAGGTGTGCCAGGAGAGAACCCGGGGCATAATGAGTAATCGCCTCCCGCAGGAACTGCTCATCCTCCGGTCGCAAAGCGAATTCAGCAGCATTCAGTAAGTCGGTTGGCGCTGCGGGGAGCCTTTCGTGCAACCCCGTCGGGGTGAGTTCAAGTGCCACTTCGGGATCGTCCGCGCGAGGAAGCACGCGCTTCTGCTCTCGCCGCAGCACGCAGCGTTCGAAATACTCCCGCACGGTGAAACCGCGCTCGAAGACGCCCCAGGTCGAGAGCAGTCCCCAGTAGACAGTCGAGGCCGTGCGTTTAAGGTCCGCACCGGCCATGCGCCCAATCACTCCCGCGGACTCCCCTCCGTTGAGAAGCGACTGTGTCAGTTGGAACTCACTGCGTGTGAAGGCACCGGACATTTCCGAGACTGTCGCGTTGCGATCGCTCGCGAGCTGCAACGTCCATGGGACAAAAAGTGCGTATCGAATGCGAGTGTGCAATGTCGACGTTCCAGGGAAGAGCGTGTCAGAGAACGCATCACGAATCCCGCCAAGCCCCAGGTCATCGATCGTCGTCGAATCACGAAACTGGTCCACGACTTCCATCATGCGACGGCGTTGCTCCGCATCCGTCGCTACCCATCCGAACACTGAAGTCATAGACACATCCTTCTTTATGGCACGGCTCAGGCGCGAATTGCCGTGCCGCCGATCAGCCTTCATCAGCCTTTCCCTTCATCCACAGAATCACATCGCGCGCGAAGCGTGGAGAGCTCTTGGTAATCTGCAACATCCTGAACCGCCTGTGCCCGTTCTTCTGTTGGAGGCCAGAGAGAACTGCCCATAGGCGGACAGCAGAAATGCCCGTTCCAGATCATGAGCATCGCCCCAGTGGTGGTCACGATTTCTGCCTATTCGCCCATGTAGAACCTTCGTCAAGTGGGGCAGCCCCGAACCACTCAGGGATGATGACAATGTCGAATCGAACAACATCCACCCCGAAAGGGTTCGGGGCTGCGCATCACGTCTGACTGAGAAAATATGGAATTTGAGAGCGTCATCGAGATCCGCTGAGTTCTCGGCTCTGATGCTCAAAGCGAACATTGCGAACGGGTGCCGAGCGTGCCCGGCTCTATTAGTCCAGTGCTCGTGCCGAGGGGCGAAGATCCTCAGTCAACCAGTTCGCGTCCTGACGCTGCCCTCCACGCAATGTGGTCAAGAGCGCGAGGATCGACGTTCATTGTCTTCGCCGTTTCGGTGATGAGTTCGACCGCCCGTGGGCCGTCCAGATCCGCTTCTTCACCGAGTGCGTCAGCGAGGAATCGGAGAATCATACGGTCGGGTTTGACGGAAGGCATTCCTGCCAGGATGAGCAGATAGTTATAGGTCACGCCGGAACTCTGACTCGGCAATCGCTTCCACCCGCGAAGAACCTCGTTGTCGAGAGGTTTGTCCTTCACGTGGGCGACCAGATCAGGAACAGTGTCGATTCCGAGCTCCTCCATGAGAGCGACAGCCTGTTCGATAATCTCGGCCTTCAACGGAGCTCCTGGCCGGGTGTGAGCAGGCTTGAGGTTGTTGGCAATCGACGTCGCCCACTCGCGTGCTCCTCCAGCGTTTTGGATCGAGCGAGCGAGTTCTTGCGCTCCGTCCTGCGCACCACCTGACGCTTTGTAGCGTTCGATCACATTGACCACCGACGAGTAGTGAGAGCCCGTGGAGTAGATCGAATCGATGATGCACAACGCCAGGCTGTTCGGATAGCCCTCCGGAGTTGTCCATAGATTCGAATCACCGAGGTGGGTCTCGCAGTACTCGACCAGGGTTTTGATCTCGGTTTCGGTGACAGTCATGTTTCAATCCGTTCACTGGGGAAACTGGTTGTCGCTAACACTACATCTGACCTCTGACACTAGGCTGCCGGCGCCGAATCAGCGTGTGTGCTGCGCCTATCTACTCGCGCGACAACTCCGTTTGGCGAAACCCCGCCGCCCTACTACTGTCGTCATCAGGTGGTCAGGGAGGAGCAAGGATGCACATCAAGTTCGGGTGGGCCCTCGACCGAGCCCCGTGGCAGTCTCACCGCGACACTCGTAGCTCCCACACCACCAACACGAATCCCACCGGCACGACGGTCGTCACAGGTCCGCTCGGCCTTCTCGGCATCCTGCAGACCCGGCTGGGGACTACGCGTCCGAGCGTCAACCGTCCGATCCGCATTGCCCAGTACCGATCGCTCATGTCCGAGGCCGATCACCTTTGGTATCAACGTTCCTTCGCCGACGATCCGTGGAATACCGCCCACCATCTCCTACGACTTCGCGATGATGCCGTCGAGGCAGGCTGGCAGCCTGCCACAGACGAGGAGACCTACACCGAACACCCACGACTCGACGCTCTGGCTGCGGTGGAACAGTTGGTGCGCCTCGGGCCAGCCCATGACCCGAGCGCGAATCTCACACCCGGCAGGGCTGACGACCTGTGCGAAGTTCTCACCTTCCTCCGCCAACATGGCTCGAGCTGGCCGCTGGGCATCGACACGATCGAGTTGCAGGACCGAGCGACTGATCTTCCGAACACGTGGCAGACCATCCTCGAGGTCCTGGATGCCGCAGGCGTCACCATCACCGAGGCGACCGTGAAATCCGGAGTACCCGAGCTGACCATCGTCCGCGGACCAGATGCATGGTCGACCGCCGAGGCCGCCGCGCGCTGGCTGTCCAACACCACTGACCGCGCCAAACTCTGCATCATCGCCGGAGACTCCACCAACATCCTCGACCACGAGCTCTCCCGCCGAGGCACCCCGACACTCGGCATTCCCCGCACCTCGGCAATGAGCCCGGCCGGTCAGGTCCTGCCGGTCTTCCTCAGCGCCATCCTGCCACCAACAGACATCCGGCACGTGGCGGAGTTCCTCGACCTCTCCTTCGGTACCCCTGACGCGGAATCACCAGCGAAGGCTCTCATTCCCCGCTCAGTATCCTCCGCGCTCCTGACCGCGCTGACGAAGGAACCAGGAATCTCCGGCGACCCAGACTCCGCCTGGATGACAGCCCTGCGCGACCTCCAGGACCGCGCCGACACGGCACCTGAGACCAGAGCAAAGGCAGCAGAAACCGCACACACCATCGACAGACTCATCCGCCTGACACCACCGGTCATCGACAACGACCTCGTCCTTCTCACAACACTCCACCCAGCGTTGAATTGGCTGGCAGATCGTCTGCGCGCACTCTCACACAACCCCGACGACGCGACGCCAGACAGCACCAGGACCAAAGCCTTCATCGCCGAAGCGGCCGGTCACGTCGACTCTTTCCGTGAAGCGCTGGACCACCTGCCTGCAGAGGAACTTCGTGTCCGTGAGCTCTTCGACATCGCCGATGTCTGCGCCCCCACAGCACCACACATTACTGCAGAGGCGATCGCGGCGAAGTGGACAGTGGTCTCCGATCCGGCGGAAGTTCCAGAAGATTGCGACACGATCCTCTGGTGGTCCTCTCACCGCAACGAGGGCGATGGAAATGAAGTGTGGGACCCCGAGGAGGCCAACGCTCTATCCCTCGCCGGCGCTCAGATCTCGACCGCGACCGAGAGGGAGCGCCTGCACCAAGCCGCTGCGCTGCGTGGCATTCGCACGGCCGCCACGGTGATCTGCTTCTGCCCCGATCGCATTCGCGGCCAGGAGACGTCACTCCATCCCTCCCTCTCCCGTTTGGCCGAAGACATCGCCGTCACCTATCCCGGACGATTCACCACAACAGGCGTTGATGCAGTTCTCGATGACGCCTCAATCACCCGTCCGGTTTCCACACTGCACGAAACCGGAACCTGGAGACTGGGTGAGGTCTCTGCACCCCTCGACGAGGTGGCTGCACAGACCATCACCCCGCCGAGCACCGTTTCTCGTTCCCTGGACGGCGACTTCACCCACCTCCTTCCCGAAAGGCTGTCGTTCACCCAGATCGAACAGCTGCTGAGTGACCCATTGGGTTGGACGCTGGAGCGAGCCCTCGGTATCAAACGCGGTTTCTCTTTCGACGTTCCGACCGGCAATCGCATGATCGGCACGTTCGTCCACGCAATCGTCGAGGAACTCGTCGGCAGGGGAGCGCCGACGGATGGAGCAGTCCCGTCACCCCAGGTGATTGCAGAAACCTTCGACCGGTTCGTCCCGCGGTTCGCCTCCGAGCTGCTCCTTCCGGGGCAGAAGGCTCGGCTCGGGACGATCCGCTCCAAAGTGCTTGCCTCGCTGGCATCCCTGTTCACCACTGTGCAGGAATGCGGTATCACCCTCACCCGCGCCGAGGCGGCCTTCACTCACGCTTGGGAGCTCACTGTCAGTGGCGGGCCTTGGACCGTGGCGTTGGGTGGAATGCGCGACTTGGAAGGGGCAATCGACGCTGGCCGCCCCGTGATCATCGATCTCAAATGGGCGAATTCGGGCAAGCGCTACCGCACCATGGTTGATGACGGCGAAGCCGTGCAGCTGAGCGTCTACTCCCACACGGCCGAAGGCAGTGGCGACGGAAATCCGCTGACCGCCTACTTCCTGCTCAAGCAGGGTCGTTTCGTCTCCACCGACTCCGCTCTTGACCCGGACTTCACCGGCGGATCAGGCGAGACGGATGATAGCGGGGCCAACCTCGGCGGGGATCCGACTGGTCTGTGGCCGCGTATCGAGGCGTCCGTCGAAGACGCCCTGACGAAGATCGCCACCGGACGCTTCGAATCGTTGAGTGCCGATGCCTACGCCGACTTCGGCATCAGACCGGGGGAGAAGAACACGGAGCTGAACAAAGCGATCAAGTCGATCAAAGACGAGATCACCGAAGAGGGCCGACTCTTCATCGACAAACCGCAGACATTCAGTGCCTTCAACCTCATCTACGGCATCGCTGGAGACCCCTCATGAGCGTCCACGTCATCACCGCTTCGGCCGGTTCGGGAAAAACCTATAAACTCACCGAGGTTCTCTCTGCGCGGTTGACGGACAAACCAGCCGATGGCAGTGCCCCATTGCGGGCCAGCGAAGTCATCGCAACCACCTTCACGGTTCGTGCCGCAGCGGATCTGGTTGAGAAGACACAGAAGCGACTCCTCGACGACTCGAACACCACCGCGGCTGAGGAGATCGGCACGGCACTCATCGGGACGATCAACTCGGTCTCCGGCAGGCTCGTCACCGACTACGCGATCGATGCCGGGTATTCTCCCGAGCTGCGTGTACTCGATGAGACCGAGCAGGCGATGGTCTTCACCGCGGCCGTTGATGACGTCATTGCCGGCGCCGAGGCGACCCACCGGGATCTTCTTCTACGCACCGGTCACAACGGCAGCCCAGGTGAGGCCAACCAGTGGGGGCATGGTCCCGTCGTGTGGTCCGATCTCGTTAAGTCAGTGGCCGCAGCTGCACGGGCGAACCACCTCGGCGAGGCGGAACTGCGTGAATCGGCGGAAGCCTCTGCCGGGCTCTTCCTCTCGGCGCTGCCTAAGACACGAATCGATGGTCGCCAAACCTGGCGAGACTGCCTGGCCAGCGATATCGACGAACTCCGTGGTGCACTGCGCATCGTCCAAGGCGAAGAGTCTGACCCGACAGTGGAGCCACGGGTGACGGTGGCCAAGGGAAGCATCGGCAATGTCGAAGGCAGCATCATCACCCTTGACCGTTTCCTCCGTGACCTCGACACCCACGCCGAGGCTGACGACCCCTTCGCACGGATTCCCTGGTCGACGTGGGCCAAGGTCGCCGAAACGAAATACCCGAAGGCCCCTGGTGGAAAAGAGCTGGGCAAGGTCCCCAAGCAGGTGCTCGAGCCATCGAGTGCGGCTCTTGTCACCGGTGAGCTGTTGGCCAATGCTGCCTTCCACGACGATGTCGAGGCTCTCGTTCGTCTCGTCATCGACACGGCGATCGCTTCACTGACTGCTTATGAGGAGCACAAGAACCGTCTGGGCGTCATGGACTTCGTCGATCAGGAGGTCCGTGCCCTCGACCTGCTGCGGACGAACGATCGGGTTCGGCGTTCCGTCGCCTCGAGGTTCCGGCTGCTGGCGGTCGACGAGTTCCAGGACTCCTCACCGATCCAGCTGGCGATCTTCATGGAACTGGCAGAGCTCGTCGACGAAGTCGTCTGGGTCGGAGATCGCAAACAGGCGATCTATGGGTTCCGTGGAGCGGACCCGGAGCTGATGAACGACGTCTTCTCCGCCCTCATCGACGGAGAGACCGAGCTGGGGACGGCAACGACGGAGAACCTCGACGCCTCATGGCGGTCAACCGATCCACCGCTGGACCTGTCGAATGCGATCTTCAGTTCCGTCTTCGCCGAACAGCCCGAGGATGAAGTCGTCCTCAGCATTCCGCCTCAGCGCCAGGCCCACCGAGAGATCGGCGGACGTGAACTTTGGGTGCCGAATACGGACAAGGGCGGGGCCACACGCTCAAACAGCAGAATGGTCCAGGCAATCGCCGAGGGTGTCGCCGACTTCCTCTCACGTTCACCACAGCTGCCAGGCCGTGACGCCGGCGTCGGTGACATCACAGTCCTCGTGCGCACGAACACCCAGGTCGGCAGAGTCGTCAACGAACTCCACACGCGAGGAATCCCCGCCGTCGGATCGACCACCGATCTCCTCGCGACCAGGGAAGGGCAGCTCGTCGCCGCCGGCCTGGCAGCGGTAGTCGATCCCGAGGACGGCGTTGCGCTCGCCGAACTCGTCACGCTCCTGGCCGATCACGAAAGGCACGACACGTGGTTCGACGATGCCGTGCACATCACCGACAAGCAGCAGCGCCGGGCTCAATCGGCAACCTGGTGGTCCGACCCTGCGCTCGCCGCACTGGCAGAGCTGGCAACTCATGCCTCTCAGCACACATCGGTCGAGCTGCTGCTCGCCGTCATCGACGCCCTTGACCTGCCACAGCGGATCAAAGCGTGGTCGACCCCGGAGACGAGGCTCGCCACCCTCGATGCGCTCAGCCAGATCGCTGCGGAATACGAGGACGCCTCTCCCCAAACACGGATGCCGGTGACACCGGCAGGACTGCTCGAACACCTCGACGAGGCTGCACGCGCATACGAGCAGACGACAGCTCACGATGCCGTGCTCGTGACGACGATGCACCAGTCGAAGGGCCTGCAATGGCCCGTCGTCATCGTGGGAGTCTCCGCTGCCAAGGACTACGGCCACCGCGAGGTCACTGTGGAGAAAGCCCTGGTCTTCGACGCCAGACATCCCCTCGCGAACCGATCCCTGCGGCTGTTGCCTCGAGTCCTCAGCAATTACGAGCCTCTGAAGGAACGGCTGGGACAGACCGGCACGGTACGTCGCAGCACCGAATCCGAATGCAATGAGACAGCCCGCTTGCTCTACGTCGCCCTGACCCGAGCAGAATGTCACAGCGTCATGGCCTTCGGTGATCCCACCGGTCAGAACAATGTGCTCGGCGCAGCCGTCGATGAGGAGCTGTTGACCTGGGATCTGCCGGAAGTCGGCGATGATTCAACTCCCGCTGCCAATGAAGCAGGGGAGCTGCGGATCGCGAACCGTCGTGCAACAGGCAGCGGCAGCGCGTCAGTCCATACAAGTCTGCCGATCCGAATCGGCGCATATCCACTGTCTTCCGAGGCGACACAGGAGACGATGCCACCACCGCAGTCCTTCTATGCCCATACCGATGTCCCCGTTCGCCGGCTCGCACAGGAGACTGTCGGTCTTCCTGCCCACTTCACTGCCAGCAGCGTCGGTTCCGGGGGTATTGACGCCGAGGTGAGCGTCCTCGCGAATCTGGGGGAGCCGCTCGTCGACAAGGGCGGGAAAGACTGGGATCGCATCGGCGATGCGGTGCATGCCTATCTTGGCCTGCCATTGGCATCCTTGCAAGAGGAGACTGTGAGAGAGGTCGGCGAACGGATTATAGACCGGTGGAATGCCGGCACAGTGCTCTCGCCAGAGGTGCTGGTCGAGATCGGCCGCCGCTGGACCGGATGGATCGAGGCAACGTTCCCCGGCGCCGAGGTGCTCACGGAGCAGCCGATCGCCTGGCGCAACGAGAATGACCAGGTGATGGAAGGCTGGATTGACGTTCTATTGAAACTCCCGAACGGCGATCAAATCCTCATCGACCACAAGACCTATCCCGGCACCGACCCCATAGGCCAAATCCGCGAGAACTACCTCGGGCAGCTAGAGACGTATTCACGCGCCATTGCGCCGAGCGTAGGACGTCCCTCCCAAGTTCTCGTGCACTTGCCGCTGCTTAGCACGGTAATCGCGGTCAGAACGTTCCCCCGGAGCGGGTGAGGGGCACCCAAAGCACTCGTGGCATGGAGGGAGATCGGCGAACGAGCCTCGGTAGCAATCTTCTCGCGACGTACAGCTTCACTAAGATGGCGAGTATGACGGACTCAGACCAGGCGACGGGACTGCAGGCACGACGCGCATCAGCGACGCGGCCCTCATCTCCGACGGCGGTAGGCATGCGGACGTCTCTAACGAGCGGAGTACATCTACCAGCAGGCGGGCGGGCCCAACCAAGCTCTACCTTTCGACTGGGAGCGGGCTGATGTGAGGCGGAACCGCGCCTCGCACTAGCCCTCATAGCCTACAGGATGCCGGAGCTCTGCAACTAGCTATCGGAGCCGGGAAGACTCTCGAGACCAGACTCTAGCTTTCGTTTTGAGGCTTCGAGTAAGGCCGAGGAAACGGCCCTATCCCAGCTTCCAAACCGATGGGACAAAGTTGATCCCACCGGACGTCCGTTTTCCCGGGCCCAATGACTGTATTCCAAATAGCGAATTTGGTGATGTTCTAAAGCATATTCAATCAGTGGTTCTAGCAAACTCTGATCGCTGACCGCACCCCGCGCTCCTCGTGTTCCAGTCCGACCTCCAGCAGCTTCGACCAACTGCACCCACGAAAGTCTGGCGCGTTTCATCAGTGTTTGAGCCTTCGGTCTGTCGAAATCCTGAGCCCAAGTGTTGTAGGCGGCGATAGTCAAAACAGAACCAATACTGGCAATCGCTTCGGCCAACACATCGACCGGATCTGCGCCAATTTTCACCAAGGTTGCCCAGTCTCGCTGGTTGCGAACTTCGGCCACCCACTTAGGATCAAAATCGGCTATTCGACTTCCGGCAACCTTTTGGCCGGTTACTGATAGTTCACTCCATGAAAGCCCAAGCCTCACGCGAATCAACGCAGCTGAAGGCATGCCCTGACTTCCGGACAACCAGGTTGCGAACGAGTCATAGCTGTAATTGTTTCGGTCGAAACTGAAGAACTCAATAACAGCTGCCCATAGATCTTCGTCCGAATGCTGTCGTTCGCGATCAACAGAGTAGGAACCTTCAATATTTGCCTTCTCCAGCGCAGCTGACCAGCTTCCAAATCGAATAGTTGGTGTCTGGCGACTTGGCCCACCTCTAGCCATGCTCCACTTCTCGAAGTCCATGGAGACAGTGGACCCCGTAGCTAAATGAAACTGACGGAGAATCTCAATCAGATCATTATCAGTCCAATTTTGCCTGCGTTCGCTTGCAGTATGAAATGAATGGAGGTTCGATCGTTTTCCAAGCAGCTTAGACACAACCTTCACAGGAAGGCCCAGCTGTTCAGCGGCGTTCTGTTTAGCTACGCCAGGGTTGGCATATGACCATTTTAGTACCTTGTCCCGATCAAGCTCAGTTTTCTGCCGCCGCTCGTCATCCGCAATGACCTTTCGGGCATGGCGAAGCTCGGAAGTCTTCCAACCGGATAGATTAATCAACTGGCGGACACGTTCGCGCGTGAGATCGTAGTCCTTCCCAATTGCGTCCAAGGTTTCGCCCAGCACGTACTGCTTGGCCATTTCGACTTCGCGTTCTGCTCCGTGCGGAAGGTCGGCCTTTGCCTGAACTTTACTGACAAGGCTTTGAGCTGCTTCGAGAGACGGATTGAAATCTGACATAAATGACTCCTTATAGACGCGTCGTTACTCGATATAGATCAGTTCTGCATTCAGCAGATTGCGAGTCCACGATGATCGGACAGATTGGTAGCTATTGAAACAGATGCTCAGTCACCGAGTTCTCGGCCTGATGCAGCCCGCCAAGCAATATGGTCAAGGGCTCGCGGGTCGACATTCATAACTTGTGCGGTCCTGGTCATGAGAGCCACTGCCCTGTCCGCGTCGAGCTCAGCCTCTTCCCCGAGAGCGGTGGCTAAGAATCTGAAGATCATGCGATCCGGCTTTACCGACGGGAGTCCTGCCAGAATAAGTAGGTAGTTGTATGTGACTCCGGAACTCTGGCTGGGGAGTCGCTTCCAATCACGGTGCACGTCGTTCTCAGTTAGCTGTCCAGCAACCTGTGCGACCAGGTCCGGAACAGTATCGATCTTGAACTTGATCATGAGATCAGCAGCCTGCTTGATGATCTCTGCTTTCAGCGGAGCTCCAGAACTCGTGTGCGCAGGTTTGAGGTTGTGCGTAATTGAGGACGCCCACTGGCGTGCTCCACCAGATTTCTGAATCGACTGAGCCAGGGCTCGAGCACCGTCACTCTCACTGCAAGCAGATATGTAACGCTCGATAACTTTGACCACTGACGAGTAGTGCGACCCAGTGGAATAGATCGAATCGATGATGCACAACGCCAAACTGTCTGGATAGCCGTCAGGAGTCCACCACAGCTGTGGATCGCCCAAATGAGCTTCACAGTACTTGACCAGCGTGTTGATCTCATTGTCTGTGACAGTCATGAGTAGTGTCCGCTCCCTCGTGAGTTGATTGTTGTCTACACTACAGATGACCTCTGACACGAACGTGCTGACGTCCAATAGTTGGCATTTTGGCAGGTGGTTGTGATGAGGAGAAGTGTTTTGGAGAATCCACTCTTTAGAGCAAATGTTAAGAGAAGTGCTGCGGCGAAGGAGCGGGTATGCGAATCATCTTCTGGTGGAATCTGGATTGAGCACTTTGCTCAAGCATTGCTGCTGGTACGACCGTTGTCACCGGTCCGCACGGCTAGCTCAGTATCCTGCAAGCACCGCAGTCGGTCGAACCCCGTGTGAGCGTGAGCAAAGCAAGCATGAGCAATGTCGAGGGCAGTCTCATCACGCTCGACCGGTTCCTGCGCGACCTCGACGCCCATGCCGAGGAGGACGATCCTTTCGCGCGAATCCCATGGTCGAACTGGGCGAAAGTGGCAGAGACGAACTATTCGGCGGTGCCAGGAGGGAAGAAGCCCGGTAAGGTTCCGCAGGAACTCCTGGAGAACTCCAGTGCTGCTATCGTGTCCGAACACCTGTTGTCGAACAGTGCCTTCCACGACAACATCGGAGCTCTCGTCACCGTGGTCATTGAGACCGCAATCGCCTCACTCGGTGCCTACGAGGAGCAGAAGAACCGCCTCGGCGTGATGGATTTCGTTGACCAGGAGATTCGTGCCCTTGATCTGCTGCGTACGAATGCACGTGTGCGGGCTTCGATCGCCTCCCGCTACCGTTTACTTGCCGTCGACGAATTCCAAGACTCTTCGCCGATCCAGCTGGCGATCTTCATGGAACTGGCCGAGCTCGTCGATGAGGTCATCTGGGTCGGGGACCGCAAACAGGCGATCTACGGATTCCGTGGGGCCGATCCGGAACTCATGAACGAGGTCTTCGCCGCGCTCATCGACGGAACGACAGTGCTCGGTTCGGCCACCTCGGAGAACCCCGGTGCATCGTGGCGCTCAACCGAAGCGCCTCTCGAGCTGTCGAATGCCCTCTTCAGCCAGGTCTTTTCCGACCAGAAGGAAGACGAGGTGATTCTGAGCATCCCACCACAGCGTGAGCATCTGCGCAGCATCGGCAGTCGCGAATTGTGGGTTCCCAACACGGACAAGGGCAAGGACAACGCCTCGAACTCTCGGATAGCGAAGGTCATTGCCGAGGGCGTCGCTGACTTCCTCAAGCGCTCGCCACAGTTGCCGGACGGCGAAGTCTCTCAGGGAGATATCGCGGTCCTCATGCGCACGAACTCTCAGGTGGCCTCCGTCGTGAACGAGTTGCGCGCGCGAGGCATCCGCGCAGTTGGGTCGACCAGCGATCTGCTCTCCACCCGGGAAGGACAATTCGTTGCGGCCGGACTGGCAGCGGTCGTCGATCCCGATGACAGCGTGGCGCTGGCCGAACTCGTCACCCTCATGCCCGACCACCACAGCCATCACACGTGGTTCGACGATACGGCCCGGATCACCGACAAAGAAGAACGTCGTGCGCATCCGCAGGAGTGGTGGAATGATGCGGCCCTGATAGCCCTGTCCGAACTCGCGGTGAATGCCGCACACCACTCTTCGGTGGAAGTTCTCCTGCCGATCATCGATGCTCTCGACCTGCCACAGAGAATCAAAGCGTGGACGAACCCGGAAGCTCGGCTGGCGACGTTGGACGCATTGTGTCAGATCGCCGGCGAGTACGAGGATGCAGCCAAGCAGACCCGACTGCCGGTGACTCCAGCTGGATTGCTCGACCATCTCAGTGAGGCGGCGACGGCCTATGAGCAGACCTCGGCGCACGATGCTGTGCTGGTGACGACGATCCACCAGTCCAAAGGTCTGCAATGGCCGGTGGTCATCGTCGGCATTCCCATGGCCAAGGACTATGGGCATCGGGAGGTCAATGTGGAGAAGGCTCCGGTCTTCGACGCCAGGCATCCCTTGGCCAACCGCTCATTGCGGTACCTTCCCGGTGTGCTCAAGGACTATTCCCCGTTGAAAGAGCGGCTGGGAGAGCTCAACGTGGTCAGACATGCCGGCGAAGCTGAAGAACGAGAGACTGCGCGTCTGATCTACGTCGCCTTGACCAGGGCAGAGTGTCACAGCATCATGGCCTTCGGTGATCCCACGGGCAGGCGCAATGTGCTCAGTTCCGCGATTGATGACGGGCTCCTGAAGTGGGATCTGCCGCAGATCGCTGACGGATCGCTCCGTGCAGTAGACCAATCCGGCAGCTTGCAAATTGCTGATCGGCGTCAGTCAACCGGCAACGACACCGGTTCGTCTCGTGACCTGCCGATCCGGATCATTGCTTTTCCACTCGACGCCGATGACACTGGCACCGGGGTCCATGTTCCGGTCGCACCATCTTTCTATGCCAGCACGGACATTCCTACCGGAAGACCCACGAATGCCTCGCCGCGTCCTCCTGCGAGATTCACTGCGAGCGGCGTGGATTCCGAAGGCATCGATGCCGAGGTGACTATCCTTGCTGACCTGGGGGAGCCGCTCGTCGAGAAGGGTGGCAAGGACTGGGATCGCATCGGCGATGCCGTTCACGCCTACCTAGGCCTGCCACTCGCAGTCCTACCTGCTGAGGCTCTGCACTCAGCCGCCAAGAGGATCCTTTCACGGTGGGATGCCGAGGGGGTACTGAGCGCCGAAATGCTCATCGAGGTCGGCAGGCGGTGGACCGAATGGATCGATACGACCTTCCCCGGCGCCGAGGTGGTCACTGAGTCCCCGATCGCCTGGCGCAACGATGCCGGCCAGGTGATGGAAGGCTGGATCGACGCCCGTATCGTGCTGCCGACCGGCGAGCACGTCCTCGTCGATCACAAGTCCTATCCCGGCGCCGATCCGATCGGTCACATTCGGGAGAACTACCTCGGACAGCTGAGGGTCTACGGACAGTCTCTGGAATCCGCCACTGGACGAGTAACCGCTCAGACGGTGGTTCATCTGCCATTGTTGGGCAAAGTCGTCGCGGTGCTCGCTGCTGAGCCAGCAGGTCAGAACTCAAACCATATGTGAAAGGACCGTCGTGACGACAAATATTCTCGAAGTCATCGATGAGATTTGGAAAGACACCCCGTTGGATTTGGTTCGCGCCTATTACTGCGAGCAGGCCCCCTTTAATGGTGCCTACTTCGAACTGTTGGGGTCCGACGACTTTCATCCCAATGTGTTCGCCGCGGCGGACCTCTATGCGGTGTCAACCTTGTCCGTCAGCGTTCCGATCGAAGCTGGTATCTCGATTCTTCAGCGCGATTCGAAGATCTTCAACGATCTACTCGGCGAAATCCCGAATAAGCAACTTGGTCATCTATCCCGTCAGGAATTTGATAAGAGTATGGGACCAGGCTCGCCTGCACTCAATCTCTGGAACAGACTTTGTCGCAATGGCCGCGAAGAATGCAAGTGGGGAGTCGGCCCGACTACCGCCAGCAAGATCATGGCGCGTAAACGTCCTGGGTTGATCCCCATTGAAGACTCCGTGCTCGATCAAGTGCTTCAGAGAGGGAAACAGAATTCCTGGGAGATGTGGTGGAGGGCACTGCACGACGGCGGAGAAAAGTTGGAAGATCGGGCCGAGCAGATTCGTGTTGCGGTGAACCGGCCGGATTTGTCGAACCTTCGAGCCTTTGACGTTCTGCTGTGGCGCTGGGGCAAGTCAAAGGGGTACTAAACATGAAAGTACCTCCCGTGACTCCTTCGGTTGACTCTTTGTGCTCGTGAAACGGATCCGATTGATTGTCGCTTCCCATTCCGTGAAACCGATAGAGGCCTCGACGACGATCTGGCGAGCCTCAAATCGGGCCAAGCGGGGAGAACACTCGGAACAAATTCTGAACCCGGCTAGGACCGCACAATCCGCAGCTTGATCTCGAGCCCTCTGATTCCACTTAGATCCATTTCCCTTTTGCCGAAATCGAAATACCCATTCGGAACATCAATCTGTCTACCACTTTCTCCGGGATCAGGACAGTCTCCTTTAAATAGGTCGTTGTGCGCAATAGCGCATCCAGATTAGCCTCGAATGATTCCAGCACAGGGCAGTTCAACATAGGCGAGAACGTGCAGACGGTACGTGAGTCCACCGGTGAAGATTTCGGCCTCGGCATCGACTTCCATGGTCGCATGCACAAGCCGATGGCCAAGGTCCTCATCAAGGAACTTGAACCCTACCGACTCTTCTTCATCGAAGAACCTGTGCTCTCCGAACACCCCGACACCGATAGCACTAGGGAGCGACTGTTCTCTCGGTGGGACTTCCGTGAGGTGGTCGCCTCCGGTGCCGTCGACATCGTCCAGCCGGATGTCTCCCACGCCGGCGGCATCACAGAGACGCGGAAGATTGCGATGATGGCCGAAGCCTACGATGTGGCGCTCGCGCTGCACTGTCCCTTGGGGCCGATCGCGCTCGCCGCCTGCCTCCAGGTCGATGCCGGCAGCTACAACGCCTTCATCCAGGAACAGAGCCTGGGCATCCACTACAACACGAGCAACGACCTGCTCGACTACGTCACTGACCCGTCGGTGTTCAACTACGACGACGGCATGATCGACATCCCGTCCGGACCGGGTCTCGGCATCGAGGTCAACGAAGAGTACGTCATCGAACGCTCCGCAGAAGGACACCGGTGGCGCAACCCGATCTGGCGGCACACCGACGGCTCCTTCGCGGAATGGTGACGGGACGGAATCGGTAGAAGAGAAGGGTGTTCAACGATGAGCTCAAAGACTGAAGCTACGGTGTCGCGACGTGTAGCCTCACCTGGAAGAGCCCGGTGGTGGATCCTCGGATGGCTGCTCGCAGCGATGATGATCAACTACATGGATCGATCGTCACTGTCGATCGCAGCTCCACACATGATCGACGAACTCGGTCTGACCGCCGCGGACATCGGGCTGTTGGGTACTGCGTTCTCACTGACATACGCGTTCTTTCAGCTGCCAGGTGGATGGCTGACCGATCGTCTCGGTGCGAAGCCGGTATACGTCATGGCGTTGGGGCTCTGGTCGATCGCGACTGCGCTGATGGCTTTTGGCCACCACATGTGGCATTTTATGGTGTCACGAGTCCTGCTCGGAGTCTTCGAAGCCCCGGTATCGCCTACATCAGCGAAGATCGTCGCCGAGTGGTTCCCACCCCGAGAGCGCGGAGCTGCAGTCGGTGTCTACGACTCGGGAAGTAAATGGGGACCCGCCGTCGCTCCGCCGATACTGACCTTCCTCATTTTGGGGTTCGGATGGCGGGCAATGTTCGTCATCCTCGGTGTGCTCGGTGTCATCGTGGCCGTGGGCTTCTGGGTCTTCTACCGTTCCCCGGAGCACGACCGGAGGGTCTCGGCGGCTGAACTTGAGCACATCCGAGCTCGAGAAGAAGACGACAATGCCCCGACCGGTCACATCCCCTGGTTGAAGCTCTTCACCAAGCCCCAAACCTGGGCAATGGTGTTGGGGTTCGTCGCCGTCGTGTGGACACTGAACATCTTCGTGACCTTTCTGCCCCTGATGCTCAATGACATCTACTCTGTGGCCGATGCCGCACTGGGTTGGTATACGGCGATTCCATTCGCGGTCGGAGGCATCGGCGGTATCCTCGGCGGCTGGTTCACCACGAAGTATTCGCGGATGCGAGACCAGTTAGCTCCTCTGGTCTGCAAACGACAGATTGCTGCAATCTATGGCGGCGCACTCGCCGTATGCTCAGTCCTTGTCGGAGTCACCACCGGTCACTTTGTTCTCCAACTGTCGGCGATGAGCCTTGCACTGTTCTTCTGCGGAGCACTGAGCGCCGTGGGATGGTCGATCCCTGCTGATGTCGTCACTGGTAGTCGCGTCGCCTCGCTGGGATCTATCCAGAACTTCGGCGGCTACTTCGCTGGTTCACTCTCGCCTTGGCTCACCGGAGTCTTGGTGACGACCACCGACTCATACCTCGTTCCCTTCCTCCTGGGCGCCGTCGTCGCGGTAATTGCGGGAATCGCCTACCTGCTCCTGTTGCGGGCTCCGATACGCGTAACCAGCAACTCAACAGAAACCGGAAACCCGACGCCATGACGAAACTCGACACCGCAGTCGCCACTCGCCCCACACGGATCCGCTACATCATCGCGGTTCTGCTCTTCATCACCGTCGTCATCAACTACATGGACCGGGCCAACCTGTCCATCGCGATGCCGGCTCTGTCCCAGGAGTTCGACCTCACCACAGGACAACAGGGGCTGCTGCTCTCTGCGTTCGGCTGGACCTATGCGGCAATGCAGCTGCCCGGCGGATGGCTCGTCGACCGCGTGCGACCACGCGTGCTCTACGCCTCATGCCTGGTGCTGTGGTCCCTGGCCACACTCTTCATGGGAATGTCCGGCGGGTTCGTCGCACTCATTATCCTCAGGCTCATGGTCGGTGGCTTCGAAGCACCGGCTTACCCCATCAATAACAAGGTTGCGACCGCGTGGTTCCCGGAGCGTGAACGCGGACGTGTCATCGCCTTCTACACCTCGGGCCAGTTCATCGGTCTCGCACTGCTCACTCCTGTGCTGTCGTGGCTGCAGACGGTGCTCACCTGGCACTGGGTGTTCATCCTCACCGGTGTTGTCGGCCTCATCTGGGCTGCAATCTGGTGGTTCGTCTACCGCGAGCCGCGCGATAAGTCGGGAGTCAACCAGGCCGAGATCGATCTCATTGCCTCGGGCGGGGGATTGGTCGATGTCGAGACGGGCGTGAAGAAGGAGGCCAAGCCGAAGCTTAAGTGGACCGACGTCAAGGTCGTACTTACCCGACGGAAGCTCTGGGGAATCTACCTTGGTCAGTTCTGCCTGACATCGACGTTGTGGTTCTTCCTCACGTGGTTCCCAACCTACCTCGTCGACTACCGCGGAATGGACTACATCGAGTCGGGCTTCATGGCTTCTCTGCCGTTCATCGCCGCGCTCGTCGGTGTGCTTCTCTCCGGGTGGGTCTCCGACTTCATGGTGAAGAAGGGGCTGTCGCTAGGTACAGCTCGGAAGTTGCCAATCATCATTGGCCTGGCGATGACAGTGTTCATGCTCGGCGCCAACTACACGGACTCGTCGGCTTTGGTCATCGTGTTTATGTCGATCGCGTTCTTTGGAAATGGCTTCGCCTCGATCACGTGGTTGCTGGTATCAGCGTTGGCACCGGAACGACTCTTGGGTCTGACGGGCGGCATGTTCAACCTCATCGGCAACCTGTCATCAATCGCCACTCCGATCGTCATCGGATTCCTCGTCACTGACGTCGACTTTGCGCCGGCGTTTGTCTACATGGCCGCGATTACGATCGTGGGCGTGCTGTCGTACGTGTTCCTTGTCGGCAAGGTTGAGCGCGTCGAAGAATAGGGACTACATTAGACTCCGGGCGATCCGTCGGTTGCGGGCTTCAATGAACTCAATGTTCGCCTGCAGATAGTCGATGAGGTCGCCCGGAGTCTTTGGCACAGCCGGGGTCGAGAAGTCATCGAAATGATGAAAAAACCTGATCCGCGAAGCTCGGCTGTCCCAGAGGTCGTCGAGAAGGAAGAACTCGACGTACTCGTGGAAACTCGAGAACAACGCGAAAAAGTCGGCGTATCGCTGCAGTGCGGCTGACAATGGGCTCGCGTCACCACGATAGTGACGGCGGATGCACTCGAGAGTGAGGTCGAAGCGGTCGGCGATGCGCGGGTGGAATCCACGGGCGCCGTTGATTGTGGCAGCCCCATCGACGCGATTGCCAGGAAAGATGATCGCACTGCCGATCGTGTAACCGAGATCAGGTGGTAACGATTCGGACGGAATCTCCTTCAGAATTTTGGCGGCGCGCCCCTTCAACCATGTAGTAATTGCGTCACTGGAAAGCGGGAATCGTCCGAGCCTTGACTCGTGCAGAAGATAGACGCTTTCACTCTTCGTGAGTGTGAAGGTATGGCCTGACGACAGTTGCTTGCTCCAGAGAATTTGGTGATATTCGCGCAGCGTCGGGCTGAGGAGGTCGGGGTCCTTTCCTGCTGGCGTGTCATCGCGAAAGTCAAAGGTGACGTCAATCTGAGTTGTCATGTTTCAGGTCGCAGTCTTGGTTGTCGGTGTGCAACTGGTTCCTAAGACGCCAGTTTCGGCTGGTTGCACTGTGCCGATGCGAAGGACAGCAACAATCCGTCCAATTTGGCAGACTCAGTCAGTGAGTTCCCGTCCAGATGCGGCCCTCCACGCAATGTGGTCAAGTGCCCGAGGGTCGACGTTCATAGTTTTTGCCGTTTCCGTAATCAACTCGACTGCGCGCCGGCCATCCAACTCGGTCTCTTCACCAAGGGCGTGCGCAAGGAATCGGAGGATCATGCGGTCAGGTTTGACTGAAGGCATCCCCGCGAGAATGAGCAAGTAGTTATAGGTGACTCCCGAGCTTTGGCTGGGCAGACGCTTCCACTTCCGCATGACGTCATTGTCGAGTGGGTTGTCCTCCACTTTGGACCTCAAGTCGGGGACCGTATCGATACCGAGTTCGGTCATGAGTCCGGCAGCCTGTTCGATGATCTCAGCCTTCAGCTGAGCACCGGGCCGAGTATTCGCAGGCTTGAGGTTATGCGCGATCGTTGTTGCCCACTTACGAGCGCCTCCGGCCTCCTTGATAGACCTAGTAAGCGCCTGCGCCCCGTCATTCTCACCACCCGATTCTTTGTATCGTTCGATCACATTGACCACTGATGAGTAATGGGAACCCGTTGAATAGATAGAGTCGATGATGCACAATGCCAGGCTGTTCGGATATCCGTCGGGAGTCGTCCACACAGTCGGATCACCAAGGTTGGTCTCGCAGTACGTGACCAGCGTTTTGATCTCAGCGTCGGTGACAGTCATGTTTCAATCCACTCTCTTGGAAGCTCGATGTCTATAACACTACAGCTGGCCTCTGACACACGGACATGAAGCGCGAATCAAGGGACTGATGCAAAGAAGGGTGACAGCGTGAGTGTCATGCTGCGAGTGCAGCTGGCTCTATGATTGCTTCGTACTCTACTGGTGTCAATCGACCCAACCGGGCTTGTCGGCGACGTCGGTGATATGTCCGCTCGATCCAGGTCACGATCGCGATTCTCAACTGGTCGCGAGTGACCCACCGGCGACGGTCGAGAACGTTCTTCTGCAACAGGGCGAAGAACGATTCCATGGCCGCGTTATCGCCCGCTGCGCCGACTCGTCCCATCGACCCGATGATGCCGTGACGGGCCAAAGCCCGAGTGAATTTCTTCGATCTGAATTGGCTGCCGCGGTCGCTGTGCGTCACGCATCCGCCCACGTCACCGCGCCTGGTCACAGCCATCTCGAGGGCATCGACAGCCAACCGGGCCTTCATCCTCGAGCTGATCGAATAGCCGACGATGCGTGACGAGTAGGCGTCCTTGACCGCGCAGAGGTAGAGCTTGCCCTCATTCGTATGGTGCTCCGAAATGTCGGTCAACCACAGCTGGTTCGGTCCATCAGCTCTAAACTCGTGCCTGGTCCGTCCGTCGGCATCGACAACCGCGCACAGATCGTCGTGGACCGGTGGTCCCGGCTTCTTCCCGTTCTTGGCCCGGCCCTTGCCGAAGGCGGAGAACCAGTCATTGGCCGAACACAACCGCCACGCAGTGCGTGCCGCCATGGGTTGGCCGGCCGCTTCGGCTTCGTCGGCGAGGTATCGGTACCCGAACTCGGGATCATCACGGTGGGCATCGAAGAGCGCATTGGCCCGATATGCCTCAACGAGATCGGTATCAGGGACAGGCGCGGCCAGCCACCGGTAGTAGGGCTGGCGGGAGAGCTTCAAGACCCGGCACGACACCGCGACGGGGATCCCGTCGACGGCGAGCTCTCTCACGAGCGGGTAGAGCCTTTTGACGGCAGGTTCGCCTGTGACTGAATATCCGTCTTGTTGGGGGCCGTCAATCGTGAGCTCGGGGGCCAGTTGCTTGGTCGCGTGATCGTGGGCGTCGGGACCATCTATGGCGTGTGCGGGGGCCACGAACTATAAGCTCCTTTCACCGCGTGTATTGGGCACGCGGCGAAAGGAGA
>NZ_FXZB01000053.1 GCF_900169065.1 Brevibacterium aurantiacum
TCGGATCCGCTTGAGCATGGATGACGAGCTCGACGGCACGAGCCTTGAGCTCGTCGGTGTACTTCACTGGCATGAGAGAATCTCCTTCTTCCAATCTCCCTGCCTCTATTATCCCCGGGGCGATTCAGATCCTTCCCGTGCAAGACCGTGGTGACGGCGGCGGTGAGGTTGTCGTAGCGGATATGCCTGGTCGGGATACCGCCGAGAGTTTCGAAGGCGTCGATGTGGCCTTCGAGGAAGGCTTCTTGCCCGCAGGTCGGGTAAACACGGTGGATGGCTTTGCCGGAGTGGGAGAGTCGGTAGACGAACATGTGACACTTCGTTCTCACTCCGTCGAGGATGATCCAGACTTCCCCGAAATCGACCTCAGCTTCAGCACCAGGGGCATGGTGTTGGGGGATGAAGACTTCTTTACGCCTGCCGGCCGCGGTATCGATTTCTGCCCGGCGGACGCGCACGTAGTCGCGGACGGTTGAGTATGAGAGTCCCGCGGCTGCGTGTTCGTCGATGAGCCGGTTCAGGATCCGGGTTGCTGTGTGGCGTTGTTTCCTGGGCGCGTCGAGGTCCGAGCGCAGCATGGTATCGATCGCGGGCTTGTAAGGATCAAGCTTCGGCGACGACCTAGCCGGGGGCTTTCTGGCTGGTGGTTCAGCACTGTCGAGGGCTTGGCGGATGGTGCGGCGGTGGACGTTGTGGCGTTTGGCGAGAGCTCGGATCGAGAGTCCTTCGATGCGGGCGTCGCGGCGGATGGTGGCGAAGAGTTCCACTCGTGACTCCAAGGTGGTGGCCCCGTTCTGTTGAACCAGTAGGTTCTTCTAGGTTCGGGTGGGGCCAGTTGTGGCCGTCGCAACACCATCGGCGAGTCGCGGGTGGGGCCAGATGAAACCGTCATGCCGGGGCCACTTCACACTGTCATAACCAAATCCCAGACCGAGTCTGGTGTCAGGATGATCCGGCCGTAAATGAACTTCTCACAGCTCACTGCTACCAAAGCTGCCAGCAGGCATAGGGTGATGCGAAACAGGTGGTGTACCACTACGCTCCCTCGTCTGGTCTTCGGAGTCACGTCGACTTCGATGACAATCAGGCCATCGCCGCGTTCAGGGGCAGCGAGGACTTATTCTGCGGATTGCGGGTTCTCGTTCTTCTGCTCGACCCGTTTGGCCAGTTCGAGGTCGAGCAGGTTGTTGACCTTGAGCAGAACAATCAAACCGAGCACCAGCAATGAGAGCACCAGGCCACCGCTGAGCACATAAACCCCGACGATCACAAAACTAAACACATCCATGGTCATGGGACTATACCGGCTACCTAGCCACAACGGTGCGGCCGTATGGTTTTGTGAGACAGGTTTTAAGGAGCACTCACAAACATGACCACCAGGAAGAAGTACACCCGGAAGTTCAAAGACGAGGCCGTTGAGCTCTTCCTCGCCTCCGATCTCCCGATCACTCAAGTGGCTGCGAAAGTCGGGGTGAAGGCCGGGACTCTGGGCAACTGGATCAAGAAATACCGAGAAGCCAACCCCGACAAATTCGACACCGGCGAACAGGAATCCGTGTCGTTTGCCGAACACCAAAAGGTCGTGGCCGAGAACGCGAAACTCAAACAGGAGATCGAGTTTTTGGGAAAAGTCAGCGCCTTCTTTGCCGCGAAGCAACAGTAGACGACCTCTACGAGTTCATCGAAGCAGAGAAGGCGGCCTACTCCATTGCCATGATGTGCAGGGCTCTCAAGGTCTCAAGGGCCTCGTTCTACCGGTGGCGGACCCCGACAGTGCCTTCGCCGCGAGCTGCCCGTCACGCGATGCTCGTCGAGGCGGTCACGGCAAAGTATGACGAGTGTGCAGGTCGTGCCGGCCGGGACCAACTGACTCGACTGCTCAACGCCGACGGCATCGCGGTCTCGGAATCAACCGTCGGGGTGATTCTGCGCGAGTCCAGTCTGCGCGCGGTCAGGGTCAGGGCTTGGAAGACCACGACTGTCCAGGATCCGCAGGCCAACGCCGCCCATATCGGCAATCACATGCTCGATGAGGAGGGGAATCGGGACTTCTCCTCGTCGGTGCCCGGGGCCCGGCTGTGCGGCGATATCACCTATTTAAAGACCGGGGAAGGGTGGTTGTATCTGGCCACGGTCATCGATTTGTGCACCGGAATGGTCATCGGGTGGAACATGGATGATCACATGCGTGCCAGTCTGTGTATCGAGGCTCTCGTCATGGCTCGTGACCACGGATACATGGACTCTGACCAGGCAATATACCACTCAGACAGAGGGGCACAATACACGTCGGTGCAGTTCCAGAAGTGGTGTGCAGGAAACAATGTCACCCAGTCGATGGGCGCGGTCGGGGTGTGCTGGGACAACGCGGTCGCGGAGAACTTCTTCTCGCATTTGAAGACGGAGTTCTATCACCATCACAGCTTCGCAACGCGGCTGGCGGCCAGGACCGCGGTGATGGACTACATCGAGTCTTGGTACAACCGACAGCGCCCGAATGCCAGGGCATGTCATCGCGTCCCGGTGCAAGCCTTGAACGACTACCGCGAGAGTGGCCAGACCGGCCTGGCGGCGTAAGAGAAATCATCAACGAACTGTCTCAAAAACTTGACGAGCGCACGGAGGTGAAAATTCATCAGCTCGAGTTCTCGGACAGCCATATCGTGAACGGAGGTTCGACGGAACGTGTCCTTCCTCGGCAAGCAACGACAACGGGCTTGAAGCGTCAGTGATTGTCGCGGTAGTTGGTCACGAATATGTGACCTCCAAGACGAATTCGGTGGAGCCGGTCACGACGGGCGGAAATGTCTACCGGGTATCCCCGCTCACCGAATCCGTCCAAGAACTGGACTAGATTGCGAACGAAACTGTCAAGGACGGCACCACCTAGACGCTGGAAAGTCGCCCTCTCGATCTGCGAAGCCGATTTCGTCAGCTGTCTGCACAAACTCCAACAGCCGCACCCACAAGGGCGGGACCGTAGATTTGCGGCCCCGCCCTTGTGGGTTTAAAGCTAGCTCCTATTCGTCCGACTCGATTTCATCAGCGTTCTGCTGTAGCTTCGCTAGCTGCTGAGCCTGTGAGGTCAAATCGTCAGACATCTGAGCCAACGGACCGTCAGCAAGTTCTGTCACCCGCGCGGCGAAGGCCTCATTGAAACTAGTATCGGGGCCTCCAGCAAGATCCTTCACGTAGGAAAGATGCTTGCTAATTACACGAACGGCATCCGCAGAAGCTTCTAAGAGCCTGGTCGTGAACCGGTCTTCCGCATGTGGCAGAACCACTAAATCGTTGCTGTAAACACCGTCGATGGCGACAAGCGCGGCAAGTACTTCTACTGGGTCGAGCGAAGAAACCCACCGCCAAATGAACCGATCACGGATCTCTTCGAAATTGTGAACGGGGCTCCCAGTATCTTCGAACCCTTCGACAAGGGCATAGGCGACGTCCTTTATCGACATAGCGCCCGCAAGCTGCAACGCACTGTCAAGTGAGCCCTTTTCCGCAGCGACGATCGCCTCAGTCAGTGCCTGTGCGCTATCACGGTTTACCCCACCAGCCATTACTGATCTTCCCACCCTTCTTCGCATATGTGACAACTATGTACTTACCCTTGTAGGGAAGGACAGCCTGCATTCCGTTCGCACCACGTTTCGAGTGCTTGCCGTTAGCCATAGCACGAGACATTAAGTTCGCAATTTTCGATCGCGAGGTGCCGCCAATCTTCCCCCCAGTTGTGCTTCTTCGCCCGGATATGCTTCCAGGTGTTCGCGTTGGCCTTCTGAAGAAGGTACTTGGAGGTGGCCTTCTTGATCTTCGACTTCCCTATTTGCTTGATCGCTGCGGAATTTTTCAAGTCAAGCGGTACCAGGGTGAGTGAGGCAGTGGTTAGGCTGCCTCTGTTTCGGTGCCCTCCTTTGGTTGGTTGATCCATGCCGGTCCGGGTAGGGCCAGGATCTTGGGATCGGTGGCCTTGCTGAACCTTTGGGGGTGTTTGGCCCGCGCGGCAGCCAAGGTCTGTGAGCGTTTCACGGCGACG